>NZ_CP195191.1:2500-1452500 GCF_051200875.1 Thioclava sp. FR2 | reverse complement strand
CCGACAGGTAGTTGAACACCTTGGTTGCATCGCGCCCCAAAGCCGCATCGCAGGTAAAGAAGGACAGGTCAGTATAGATCCGCGCCGTGATCGGGTGGTAATTGCCCGTCCCGTAATGGGTATAGGTCACAAGGTTTTCGCCCTCGCGCCGCACCACCGTGCTGATCTTGGCGTGAGTCTTGTAGTTGATAAAGCCATACACCACATGCGCTCCGGCCCGCTCCAACCGGCGGCTTTGGCGGATGTTCGCGGCCTCGTCAAAACGCGCCTTCAATTCGACAAGGGCCGTGACCGATTTCCCGGCCTCGGCCGCCTCACATAGCGCACCAACAATCGGGCTGTCCGAGCTTGTCCGATAAAGCGTCTGCTTGATTGCCAGCACATTGGGGTCGCGCGCGGCCTGTTCCAGAAACCGGATCACAAGATCAAAGGTTTCATAAGGGTGGTGCAGCAGAATGTCCTTCTGCTTGATGGCGGCAAACAGATCACCGTCATTGTCCTGCACCCGTTCAGGCACGCGCGGGGTAAAGTTCGGCCACAGCAGGTCCGGCCGGTTGGACAGGACCAGTTCCTTCAGGTCTGCCACACCCAAAAGCCCTTTGACCTCAACGACTTCGGCCTCGGTCACGCCCAGTTCTTCCATGATCAGCGCGCGCAACTCATCCGGGGCGCCAGCCGTCATTTTCAGGCGGATCACCTGACCCCGGCGGCGACGCTTCAAGGCGACCTCAAATTCCCTGACCAAGTCTTCGGCTTCGTCTTCGACTTCAAGATCGCTGTCACGCAGCACGCGAAACGCGCAATGGCCGCGGTCGGTATAGCCGGGAAACAACATGTCCAGATGCAACAGCAGCAGTTCTTCCAGCGGAAGGAAACGGTTTTCCCCCTCTTTCGCGGGCAGAGGCACAAAACGCGCAATCTGCTGCGGAATAGGCAGAAGCGCCTTCAAACTGCGGTGATCGGCCAGCCGCTCCAGCTCCAAAGCCAACGAAAAGCCGGTGTTCGGGATAAACGGGAAGGGGTGCGCCGGATCAATGGCCAGAGGCGACAGAACCGGGAAAACCTTGTGCAAGAAGTGGTCTTCCAGATGCTTCAGATCGCGCGCCGTCAGCTTTGACCGGGTCACGATGCTGATCCCCTCTGCCTCCATTTCGCGCTTCAACTGGTTCAGCACGGTCTGTTGCTTTTGCATCAGCTTGCGCGCATCGGCATGGATCAGCGCCAGTTGTTCAGCAGGCGACCGCCCGTCTTCGGACAAAAGAGCGTTTCCATTCCGGACCAAGGCCCGCAGACCCGCCACGCGCACGGTGAAAAACTCGTCCAGGTTGGTGGCCGAGATCGACAGGAAGCGCAGCCGCTCTAACAGCGGCACATTGGGATTCGAGGCCTCGTCCAATACCCGCCAGTTGAATGCCAGCCAACTCATCTCGCGGTTAAAGAAGCGCCGCCCGCCGGCGATTTCTTCCTCGGGCAAGGCGACGGGCTTGGGAAACGGGGCTTTCAGGAAATCAGCTTGGGTCATGACATCGGCTTATGCTGCGAGATTGTAACGGTTTCGCAACCGCTTGATCTGCAGTCTTTCACTCTGACGCGTCACTGTCCAGCAGCGCCGCGGCCATTGCCCGCGTGATCGGCTTTCCTTCCGAAAGGGCTTGGGCATCCAGCGCCGCAACCAGACTGCGGGCCGCGGCCAGTGACCGTTCCATTCTGCTCACAAGCCAGCCAATCAGGGTCGGCGGCACCATCACCTGACGGTCATTGAACAGCTTGACCAGAACCGCCGACAAAAGCTGGTCGTCCGGTGCCTCCAGACGGGCGACCCCTGCGGCCTCCATCCGGCTTTTCAGATCCGGCAGCACAATCCCCCAATCCCGCACGGGCCGTTTGGCCGTGATCAAAAGATGGCCATTTGTGGCAAGCAGGTTGTGCAGGTGAAACAGCGCCTCTTCGCGGGCCCGGTCCCCGGCAACCGCTTCGGCATCCTCCACAACGACCGCCCCGGCCACGGCAAGATCGGGCAGGTGGACATCCGCCAGATCGGCCGCAGACAGGATCTGGCCCCCCGCAGCAGTGCTGAACAAATGCGCCAGATGGGTTTTGCCCGACCCCTCTGGCCCGATCAGAACCAGCTTTCGCAGTGGCCAGTTTTGCCAGTGGTCAATCGTCGACAGCGCCAAGGCATTTGTGGGTGAAATGAAAAAATCCTCGCGCTGCCACGCTTCTTGTGCGGGCAGGTCAAAGGTTAGTTGGCGGATCATGCTTCGTCCTGATCCTCGAACTGCCGCCCGGAAATGCCACGGTAAAGAAGGCTTGAACGGTATTGCTCAATGGCAAAACGGGTCAGCACCCCGATGGAGGCCGCGACCGGAACCGCGACCAGCATTCCGACAAAGCCAAACACCGACCCAAAGGCGGACAGCGCCAGCAGCAACCAGATGGGATGCAGCCCAACTGATTGGCCCACCAGTTTCGGGGTCAGGATATTGCCTTCGATGAATTGCCCGGCGGCGAAAATGGCCGCGACAATCCCGATGGACACCCATTCCCCCCAGAACTGGAACAGCGCAAGGCCAATGGCCAGCACACCGCCCACGATCGCCCCGACATAGGGAATAAAGGTGATGGCCCCGGCAATCGCCCCAACCACAAGCCCGAAATCGAGCCCCGCCGACATCAGCGCCACCGAATAATAGGTGCCCAGAACAAGGCAGACGCTCAGCTGCCCGCGGACAAAGCCCGCCAGAACCGTATCAATATCGCGCGCCAAACGGCGGACAACCGGGGCATGATCCAGCGGTAGAAGGCTATCGACCCGCGCCACCATCTTGTCCCAGTCGAGCAGCATGTAAAAAGCGACGACCGGAACCACGACCACGAAGATCACCGCCGAGAGGACAGAACTGATCGACGACAACACGCCTTTCGCGACCTCTCCCCCCTTGGATTGGATAAAGGCGCCGATATCGGCCAGCGTCTGGCGCAGGATGCTTGTCTCGTCCGTCAGTTCCGGGAACCTCTCGGTCAGAAAGGCCTGTATCTTTTTCGAAATTTCAGGGGCCGCGTTCACCAAGGCCGCGGTCTGGTTGACCAGTGTTGGGATGACGGCCAGGACCAAAAGCACCATGATCAGCATCATGATCAGGGTAATGACCGAAGTCGAGGCAGCCCGGCTCAGCCCCATCCGTTCCAGCCGGTCGGCGATCGGATCAAGGAAATAGGCAATCGCGCCGCCCACCAGAAATGGCAGCAAGACATCGCCCAAGAACCACAAGAGCAGCAGAAAGACGACTGCGGCCACGCCCCAGACCTTCAATTGTTCGCGCACTGGTAAGGCCATCACAAAGGCTCCCTGACTTTCCATTCAGATGGCAGAGCCGCACCGGTCTTGCAAGCCACGGCTGGCGGAAACCCGCTGTCAGCAACTGCTTATCCGTCCGGAAATCAACGCTTGGTCAATCGACGGTCACGGCCGAAAGGCGCAACTCATCGGCATCGCCAAGGCACATTCGCCTTGGTGCAGTAGACATCGAAAGGCTTACCTGATGAAAAAGTTCCTTATTGTTGCCCTCGCCACCCTGACCGCCCCGGTCGCAGCCTTGGCAATGCCCGCTGTCGGCGACATCGTCGGCACCAACCCGACCGACGCGACCGCTGCTCTGGCCGCCGCAGGCTGCACGGTGGATGAATTCGAAGCCGAAGGCGGCAAGATCGAAGCCAAATGCAAGGACGAGACCGGCAAGATGTTCGAGGTCTATATCGACCCGAAAACCGGTGCCGTGACCGAAATCAAGTCGGAAGAAGACTAAGATGGCCGCGCCGAACCTCTCGGCAGGGCAGGGGGGCGCAGTGTCGCCCCCCAATCCTTGGGATCCGCTCATCCGGGTCATCCATTGGGCCGTGGTGCTCGCCATCCTCGTCAACGGGCTGATCGTGAAACCGGGCGGCTCGGTCCATGTCTGGATCGGCTGGACCGTCATGACCCTGCTTGCCTTGCGCCTTGTCTGGGGGCTGGTCGGGCCAAGCGAGGCGCGGTTTTCCTCCTTTCCCCCCAATCCAAAGGCCGCCTTGGCCCATCTGCGCGACCTTTTGCGCGGCAAACCGCGTGAACATGCCTCGCACAATCCGGCGGGCGCGCTGATGGTCTATGCCCTCTGGGCCTCTTTGGCGGTCGTCATCGCCACCGGTCTTGTCATGACCGACGGCAAAACCCCGATGCGGATTGCCGAAGACCGTGCTGCCGTTGCCGCAGGGGACTGGTCGGTCCTTGTGGTCAACGGCGACGAGTCCGATGATGACAAATCAGAGGGCCGGGGCGAAGACCTTGCCGAAGAGCTGCACGAAGGCGCGGTCAACCTGATCTGGCTTCTGGCGCTTTTGCATGTGGCGGGCGTCGCGGTCGAAAGCCGGGCCTTGGGGCGCAATCTGGTGCGGCCAATGTTGTTTGGCAGCCGTAAGGGGAATGTGAACGGGACGCGATGAAAGGAAACCACTTCAAAAGCGGGCGACGGCTTTCCTCGCTCATCGCGCTCTTCTTCGTGGTGCAATCGGTGGCCGCGGTGTTCTTTGTGGGCGACGCGGTCACAGACCTGATCACCGATCCCGCAGCCCCCCACACGGTGTTCGAGGCACTGGTGGCCCTTGCCCTGATCCTTGGCGTGGTCTTCGGCGGCTGGCAATTGCGGCAGACGCTCGAACGGCTTCGGGCACAGGAACGTGCGCTGGATACCGCAAGGGGCGCCTTGGCCGAGGTGGTTGAGAGGCAATTTACCGATTGGGGCCTGACGCCCTCGGAACGCGACGTGGCGCTCTTTGCGCTGAAGGGCCTTGATGTCGCTGAAATCGCCGAGTTGCGCGGCGCCGCCCAAGGCACCGTCCGCGCCCAGCTGTCCAGCATCTACGCCAAATCCGGCACCACCAACCGCGCCCAATTCGCCGCATGGTTCGTCGAGGATCTTCTGGGCGACACCCTCCCCCCCACCCCCTAACCGCGTAGGTCGGGCTTCAGCCCGACTCCGCTACGCCCTCCGGCTTCGGCGGCGGCACGTAATTCTCCGGATCGGCCTGCCACTTCTCCCATTCTTCGTGGAAGTCGTCCCAACCCATCTCCCAATCCGGCCAGTGCTTAAGGCGGTTCACTCCGTTCGGCCATCTAACCGACCCATCGCCAAACATCTGGTCGATCTGGTCTTGGGAAAGGCCTACATTGGTATAATCAACTTCCTTGACCGCTGCTCCGCGCAGCAAGGCAGCGGTCAAGGAAGTTGAAGCATCCATCCGCGCCCCGCGGAGGTAAGCCCCCTCCATCCGCGCCCCGCTCAACTTCGCGCCAGACAGTACCGCGCCCGAAAGGTCAGCCCTCTGCAGGTTTGCTCCAGTAAGGTCGAGCTGATAGCCGCTATAGCCGCTCAAGGTTTCCTTCCATGCCGCCAGTTGCGCCTTGAACGCGGCAATCTCTTCCTTGGTGGAAGGTTCCCCGTTTTCCTTTGCGGGCAATTCGGGGCAGGGCTGGTCAAAGGGCCAAACCGTCGTCTCTGACGGTGGGTTCGGCCAAGCAGCCTCAACCCTTCGTTGTGCCGCGGTACGCCGCCCCAAAACCTTCAGGGCTTGGTCAACATCCGCCCGGGGTGGTTCAATGGCGCGTGCCCATGTCCATGCAAGGCTTTCTCTGAAGTGTGACCCAAACCGCCGTTGACGATTTTCCAGATGCTTGTCGCGTTCTGCTTTACTTGCCCCATCTTTGAGCGACACCCATTCTAGTTCCGGAAAATCCACCGGCTTTCGCGCGTTGGAATTTTCCCTCACATAGGCACAGAGGATTTCCATCACCCGCACATGATCGCGGCCCTTGTCATAGGCGGTGCTGTCCTGCGCGATGCGTTCCAGTGACAAGATCGCCCCGATCCGCACTTCGATATTGGGGACGGTTTCCTCTGCGGTGGACACTGTCCCATCCTCGGCCACGTCCCGCCGCTTGACCGTCTTCTCCGCCCCCAGCATCTCGACCGCCGTGTTGATCCGGTCGGTTATATGCCCCTCTTTCTGAAAGGTGACGGTCCGGTGTTTCAGCCAAGTGCCCCAGATCACAAAGGGCGCACCCAGCAAGGCCGCAATCAGGGCACCTGCGCCAAGGTTGGGGCCTTCTGACCCTTCGGCCATAGACAGGCGTATGGTGTGCACCAGAACCGCCACCAAGGCCACGAAGGCCATGACGAAAAGCAGGGCCAGCACCGTCGTCACCAACGCCCCAAGGCGACGCGACTTTGTCCAATCCGGAAGATTGCGAATGTTCAGCCAGTCGAGAAAGTCTTTCGGGGTCCGGTCATTGGGTTTCGTCATCAAATCTCACGCGCAAAGATTGTATGAACCATGACTCAAGGTCAGGATTCTGAAAAGAGGGTATGCATTGCTGTCTGTACGGGGGGTGTACAGGGGGTGTACGCGGGGTGACTGGTGTTTTCAGGCCGCTTGCCTGCCTTGGGGCAAAGGGTTAGGAACGGGCAAACCCGTTATCCAAGAGGCCGCCGATGCGTCTGTCCCGCTATTTTCTGCCCGTTCTGAAGGAAAACCCGTCCGAGGCGCAGATCGTCTCGCACCGCTATATGTTGCGTGCGGGCATGATCAAGCAGCAGGCCGCAGGCATCTATTCCTGGCTGCCGCTTGGCTATCGTGTGCTGAAGCGGATCGAACAGATCGTGCACGAGGAACAGGTGCGCGCGGGCCACATTCCGCTGTTGATGCCCACCCTGCAACCTGCTGATTTGTGGCGCGAATCTGGCCGTTACGACGATTACGGCCAAGAAATGCTGCGGATCAAGGACCGGCATGAGCGCGATATGCTTTACGGCCCGACCAATGAGGAAATGATCACCGACATCTTCCGCGCCCATGTCGGCAGCTACAAAGACCTGCCGATGACGCTCTACCATATCCAGTGGAAGTTCCGCGACGAGGTGCGTCCGCGTTTCGGCGTCATGCGCGGCCGCGAGTTCCTGATGAAGGACGGCTACAACTTCGACATCGACCGCGATGCCGCCCTGCATGCCTATAACCGCCACATGGTCAGCTATCTGCGCACCTATGAACGCATGGGCCTGACCGCCATCCCGATGCGCGCCGCCTCTGGCCCGATCGGTGGGGATAATACCCATGAATTTCTGGTACTTGCGCAAACCGGCGAAAGCGAAGTCTTCTACGATGATCGCGTGACGTCGTTGAAATTGGGCAATCGTGACGTCGATTACGATGACCGCGCGGCCGTGGAAGGGGTTTGTAAAGAGTTCACCTCACTCTATGCCCGTACCGACGAAACCCATGACCAAGCGCTGTTCGATGCAATTCCGGAAGAACATCGCAAAGTGGGCCGCGGGATCGAAGTCGGCCAGATCTTCTATTTCGGCACAAAATACTCGGAATCCATGGGCGCGATGGTCGTCAATGACAAGGGTGAGCGGGTCGCGGTCGAGATGGGCAGCCACGGTATCGGCGTGTCGCGTCTTCTGGGCGCGATCATCGAAGCCAGCCATGATGACAAGGGCATCATCTGGCCCGAAGGCGTGACGCCCTTCCCGGTGGGGATCGTGAACTTGAAGCAGGGTGACGGCGCAACGGACGCTGCCTGCGACGGGCTTTACAAGGCTTTGGCCGCCAAGGGGCTTGAGGCCCTTTACGACGACCGCGACGAACGGGCGGGCGCGAAATTCGCGACGATGGATCTGATCGGTCTGCCGTGGCGCATTACGGTTGGCCCGCGTGGTCTGGCCAATGGCGTGGTGGAACTGACCAGCCGTCGGACCGGCCAGTCGGAAGAAATGAGCGCCGAGGCCGCCGTTGACCGGATTGCACAGATCTATGCAGCTCATGCCTAAGCGGTAAAGCTGCGAGAGCAAAAGACGGGGGCCACCGGCCCCCGTTTTCGTTCAGTCCTTCATCCGCAAAACCAGATTTCCGGGTTTGTGTCGACCGCTCGCAATCTCATGCGCGGCCCGAATATCGGCAAAGGGCAGCACCATCCCGACCCGAGGGCGGTACTCGCCCGCTTCATAGCGTCGAACCAAGTTTTCTATTGAATTCCGATCCTCTGGCGAAGTCCCACCAATCCGCAAGATACCGTCTTTCCGTTTCAGAACGGCTGCCCCCAGCATGTCCATCAGACCCGCTGTAACCAGGATGAGCCTGCCCCCCTTTTCTAGCAGGGGAAGCGCCCCTTGATGCTGAAGGGTTCCGATGACATCCATCACAACGTCATATCTGCCATCAATCACATCATGGCGATAATCCAGCACCGCGTCTGCCCCAAGCTCTTTAGCAAGAGCAGCATTTGCCGCCCCGCAAACGGCCGTCACATGGGCGCCGACGGCTTTCGCCATCTCGATCGCGGCTGACCCAACAGATCCGGTCGCGCCATTGATCAAAACCCGCTCTCCCTTTTGAAGCCCCGCTTGCTCCATCAGGAAATATTGGGCTGTAAGGCCACCGAAGAAGAATGCAGCCCCTTCGTCCATGCTAAGCCCTGTAGGCATTGGTACAACCCGAGCCGCGGGCAATGCGATATATTCGGCATGGGCCCCGCCCTTTGGACCGGCTATGCCCATGACCGCAGTGCCAATTTCTGGTCCTTCGGTTTCTGGCCCCAAGGCCTCAACCCTTCCGGCAAAACACCAGCCCATGATCGGGCGACGAGGGCGTGACCAGCCAAACATCAGACGCACCATTGTTTTGAAGCCAAAGGGCACATCAAGGCCACGCAATCTGGCGTCACCCGCTGTCACCGCAGTCGAATGAATGCCGACCAACACCTCACCTTTCCCGGGGGAAGGACGGTCGACTTCCTTCAGTTTGATCACGTCGGAACCGCCATATGCGGTCACAAAAGCAGCTTTCACTGGTAACTCCTTTCAACAACAAAAAACTTTCAAATCCGATGTCTTCGAAGGAAGGACCCCTTCGGACTTACCGCAGGCGAATGGGAAAGAACCAAGAAAACTTGGATGAAAATGTTGGATCGACCACATCCTCAAGGAACGCTTTACGCGACAATTCCCTCAGCCTGAAACCCGCGGGCCGGTTCTGAAATATCTACTGATAACTGGGTGCAAACACTCTTCTAAACGCATTCAAAGGGTAAAAACTCGGCGGGTTAGAATGCGCAAAACTACAAAACTCCCAACCCCTGTCAAGAACCTGTGGCCGTTCCGCCAAAAGTGGGAAGAACGCAAAAGCCCACTTTCAACGCCGAGGGATTGCTTGCCTTCGTCCCTTTCTGACCGCAATGTCACACGGCCAAAGTGGAGGATGAGATGGCGCGGGCATTGATTACTTGGGGTGGCTGGGAGGGGCATCAGCCGGACGTTGTGGCCCGCCTATTTGCGACTTGGCTGGAAGAGGCCGGTATGCAGGTGCAGGTGACAGATAGCCTTTCCTGCTTTGATGATCCGGCGGATCTGGCCGATCTAAGCTTGATCGTTCCAGTCTGGACCATGTCAGAAATCGGCAAAGAGCAGGCCGAGAACGCGGCCGCGGCCGTTGCCTCTGGCGTCGGGCTTGCCGGATGCCATGGGGGCATGTGCGATGCGTTTCGCACCAATGTCACTTGGCAATTCATGACGGGCGCACAATGGGTCGCGCATCCGGGAAATGACGGCGTCAACTATCGGGTTCGCATGACCAGCGACCATGAAACGGTAAACGGTATCGGTGATTTTGACGTCTCTTCTGAACAATATTACCTGCATGTCGACCCAGCGGTGAAGGTGCACGCCGTCACGGATTTTCCGGTTGTTGAGGGCCCGCATTCGCCCAACGGGCCGGTGGAAATGCCCGTTGTGTTCACAAAGGCATGGGGCAACGGCCGGGTCTATTACAATGCGCTTGGGCATCAGGCGAATGTCATCGACCACGGCCCTGCGGCCGAACTTATGCGACGCGGTCTTTTGTGGGCGGCACGGAAATAACAACGCTCGGCTGACGCCACGTCATAGTGTCGGCCTGCTTTGATGGGCGGGGCAGGCATGTCATCATCAGCGACTGAGATCCCAAAGGCGGATGCAGCCATGAGCCTACCCGACGATCATCCTCGACTGAAAAAGCGGCCTTTCACTTTAGGAGAGCTGCTGGCCGATGGAATCGTTCATGCTTTGGCGATACTGGCAGGATTGATTGCGTTTTCTGCACTTCTGTACCACGTCCTTTCGCAGTCCCGTTGGGCAGAGTTCGCGGCGCTTGCCGTCTATGCAGCCGGCTTCTTTATGATGTTCGGCTTTTCTCTGGCCTATAACATGGCGCCGCCATCGGCCCTCAAATGGCTTTTGCGACGCTTTGACCATTCTGCAATTTATATCATGATTGCAGGCACCTATACCGCGCTCTTGGCACAGTTCCAGCCATCTATCTGGCTTTGGCTGCTTGGCGCGGTGGTCTGGGCCTGTGCCGTTTTGGGGGCCGTGGTCAAGATCGCGCTGCCGGGCAGATATGACCGTTTGTCGGTCGTGGCCTATATTGCGCTTGGCTGGATGGGCATTCTGGCGATCGGGCCCGCGCGTGATGCGCTATCGGCTCCTGCGCTCTGGCTGATCGTTGCGGGCGGTTTGACTTATGTGGCGGGTGTAGGCTTTTATAAATGGCACGCCTTGCGCTTTCACAACGCAATTTGGCATGTCTTTGTGGCCATTGCCGCCGGTCTGCATTTCGCGGCGATCGCATTAAGTGTCAGCGCCTGACAAATGTCGCTGATGTGACGTCGGTCAAGATTTGCCGCCCTTGACGGCCATGACGGCAAAAGCCAAGGTCCGCCGAACATTTCAGAATGAGGCACCATGGCCCAGACCGCCCCTTTTTCGCATTTCGAGCGTATGATCGCTTGGCGCTACCTGCGGGCCAAGCGGGCCGAAGGTGGCGTGAGCGTGATGACGTGGATCAGCCTTGTTGGGATCACGCTTGCCGTCTTTGCCCTCATTGCCACACTTGCCGTCAGGGCAGGGTTTCGGGCCGAATTCGTGGATACGATCCTTGGCGCGAACGCACATGTCTCTGTCTATTCCGCAGGGCGCGTGGACGTGTCTGGCAACACCGTCAAAGGGTTTGAAAATTACGACGAGATCGCCGGACGTTTGGCCGCAATTGAAGGCGTGACCCGTGCTGCCCCGTTGATCCGTGGACAGGTGATGGTTTCAAGCCAGAACGCAACGAATGGTGCCGAGGTTTTCGGGCTATCGCCTGACGATCTGAAGACCATCCCGCGTGTTGGACTGGGCGCAGATGCGGTCGGTGAGATTGACCGCTATGGCGAAGGCATCGCGATCGGCTCGGTTCTGGCCCGTGAATTGGGGGTAACGATCGGCGACAAGGTCCGTGTCATCAGCCCGAATGGTGTCAAGACTGCCTTCGGAACCAGCCCTCGTGTCAACGCCTATGAGGTTGTCTACATCTTCACGGCGGGTCGCTATGACATTGATAAGACACGCCTTTACATGCCCTTTGCTGAGGCCCAAAGCTATTTCAATCGGGAAGGCATGGCCGATGAGTTCGAGGTGATGGTCTCAAATCCCGAGCAGATCGACGACTATCTGATGCCAATCTTCGGGGTTGCCGGAGATGATGCGCTGTTGTGGACATGGCGAGATTCTTCGGGTGCCTTCCTGCGTGCGCTGGATATCGAAGACAACATCATGTTCATCATCCTCTCGATCCTCGTTCTGATCGCGACGATGAACATCGTCTCGGGCCTGATCATGCTGGTCAAGAACAAGGGCCGAGATATTGGCATCTTGCGGACCATTGGCTTGACGGAGGGGTCTGTCTTGCGCGTCTTTTTCCTGTGCGGCGCCTTTACCGGAATCGTCGGCACTGTCGCCGGCGTTATCCTTGGTTGCCTCTTCGCAATCTACATCGACCCGATCTTTTCGGCGGTGAACTACCTTGCAGGCGGAGGCGTCTGGGACCCATCGATACGCGGGATCTATGCTCTTCCTGCCAAACTGCAACTGGAGGATGTCCTTTCGGCCGTCGCGCTGTCGCTTGGTCTGTCCTTCATCGTGACAATTTTCCCGGCCCGTCGTGCGGCCCGCATGAACCCGGTCGAGGCTTTGCGCTATGAGTGATCTGACCCTCGAACTTGAAGGCATCGAAAAGTTCTACAATCGTGGAAAACCCTCGGAAGTCAAAGTTTTGCGGGGGGCGTCGCTGCGCCTGAAGGCTGGCGAGGTCGTGGCACTTGTGGCACCTTCTGGCGCCGGAAAGTCGACCTTCCTGCATATCGCGGGGCTTCTTGATGTCGCAGACAGCGGCATGGTGCGCCACGCGGGCCGCGACATGTCATCCGAACCTGATCGCGTCCGAACCGAAACACGGCGCGAGGACGTCGGGTTCATCTACCAATTCCACCACCTCTTGCCCGAGTTTTCAGCGCTGGAAAACATCGTCATCCCGCAGCTTGCGAATGGCAAATCCGAAGCCGAGGCAAAGGCGCGCGCAATGGATCTGCTGGCGCGCGTTGGTGTGGCGGGGCGGGCGGACCATCGACCTGCGGCCTTGTCGGGGGGCGAACAGCAACGTGTCGCGTTCTGCCGCGCCTTGGCAAATGCGCCGAGGCTTTTGCTTGCGGATGAGCCAACCGGAAACCTTGACCCTGCGACCTCGGATCAGGTCTTTGCCGCGTTGATGGATCTTGTGCGGGACACCGGTTTGTCGGCGCTGATTGCCACGCACAATCTGGAACTTGCGGCTCGGATGGATCGGATTGTGCGCTTGGAACAAGGCGTTATTGTCTGACACCCTTGCCACTGCGGCTTGGCCGTGCGACTCTGGCACCAAGCAGCAAATCAGAGGTCACCATGGCCCCCATCAGATTCATTCCCCTTTTCTCGGTTCTGGCGGTTTCGGCCTGTGTCTTTGCCCAAGTGGGCGAAAAACTTCCCTCTGGGGCCGAGGATTTTGCCGATTATTGCAGCGCCTGTCATGGCGAGGGGGGCAAGGGGGATGGCGAAATGGCCTCGACCTTGGCCAAAAAGCCTGCCGATCTGACGGGGTTAAGTGACCGGAACAAAGGCACTTTTCCGACAACGCAGGTGATGGCAAAGATCTGGGGCTATACAGGCGGCAAGAATGGCGATGCGGTGATGCCGAACTTTGGGCCGCTGCTTGAAAGTGATCTGGTGCCCTATGATGGGGGGGATGGGATCATGACGCCGACCCCGCTGCGGTTGGTGCAGATTGCCGAGCATCTGAAGACGCTTCAGGCGAAATAACCAAACGATTTCAGCCGTTTGTGACCATGATGGTCTGTTGCATCTGGGCGCAGAGTTTTTCGGCGCCATTGGTCACCGCAAAAACCTCGGATTTCGTCACGATGATGGTTCTTCCGGCCCGAATGACCGAGCCTCTGGCGATCAGTTTGTCACCAGTTGCGGGGGCTAACATGTTGATTTTATATTCAATTGTCAGAACTTCGGCGCCTTCGGGGGCCTTGGTCAGGGCGGCGTAACCGGCGGCTGAATCCGCAATCATGCCGACCACGCCGCCATGGATGAAGCCCACTTGCTGGCGGATGCCATCCCAGTTGGGCAGGTGAATTTCTGCAACCCCATCAAGCACTTGGCCAAGTTCGGCGCGAATGGTGGTCATCGCCGATTGCGCCGCGAAACTGGCGCGAACTTGGGCTTCTTTGGTGGTGGAAAGGGTGCTCATGCGGGCAGGCTAGGGGGCGCGCAAGAGGCGGTCAAGAGGTTGGGGCCGCAAGAAAGGCCCGTGTGATAAGCGTGGGATATCCGTGGTTTTTCCGTGGGATATCCGTGGGCACAGGCTGGCAACTGTTGGAAAGCGGAAGTTTCACGGCAAGGATGGCCCGCTATGGGGCGGGCCACCGGTTTTCAGGTCACGACCAGTCGGCGATGACATCAAAGCCCTTTGGCGTGGGCATCGCTTCAAGGAATTCAGCCATCTTGCCCCAAGCGGCTTTCACCGCCTCGGCATTGGCTTTTGAACTTTCTTCACTGTCGACCACGGAAATCACATAACCCGTGCCGTCTTCGTTCATGACATTCAGGAAGTGCTGCATGCCCTTCATGCCCATGATCTGACTTTTCATGGTGTTCAGCCGCTCTGTCGCGGCCTCACGGGTTCCGGGCTTCATTTTGTACTCTGTCACGCGTGCGTACATGGTACCCCCCAGCTTTTGCGGCGCAAAATCGCACCGTGAGGGAAGATAGCACAGCCGCGCAGGAATGACCCGCCGCGCTGCGGCAAGGGGGGGAAGAGTCGGGGAAGGCCCAATCTACGGTTCTCCCTCTTCAGGCGCGAGGATGAGAGCGGGAGAACCTGCCAACAAGTCAACAATCAAATCCACTACACCGCGATGGTCATGACGAATCCACTGTAGGATACTCCCCGAGTTCGCTAGGTCGATATCTGCTTCCCGGAGTTGCGGTGCCCAATCCAGCCATGGTCGCACGGCTATCGCCGTATGTACCGCAAAAATTGTCGCGGGCCAGTGGTAGTCTGGTGCAGGAGGTAATGTATGGGTTGGTATGGCCAGTGTGGGGAATATGCGCCGTCAAAGTGGCAAGGACTTACCAAGTCGTTTGTCAGAAAATTATATCACAAACATAGATTTATGGGGTAACGGAACCTACCCACCGGAAAGCGACGACTTCCCCATCCTCGTTTTTCACCGGGTCCCAATTCGGATTTAGGCCTAACCAGTATGCTGTTGTTTTGTCCATTTTCCACGACGTGCCATTTCCATCGCGAAAGACACAGGGAGCCGTTCTTCCATCATGAGATCTCAGGATTAGTTCGACGCAATCCTCAAAGAGTTTCTGCCTTGATGTGTCCATGGTAGAGGGGCGCGGAACGGCCGGGCCTGGGGTCGGCCGTGAAAATGGTAGCGAGCCATTCCATTCGAGTACTCTATTTTCCTGACCCTCGGGGTTCCTCCATATAAATCGACCATACTTGTTGCCGCTCTTATAAATTTCGATGTTGTCAAAGCGAGGTATCGTCACACGTCCAACTCCTCTACAAAACGTGCATTCTCCTGAATATACTGGAACCGCAGTTCGGGTTTTTTGCCCATCAGACGCTCGACCAAGTCTGACGTGTCCCCCGGTTCGTCCTCGTCGATCGTCACGCGGATGAGTTTGCGGGATTTGGGGTCCATCGTGGTGTCTTTCAGGTCTTTGGCATCCATCTCGCCAAGGCCCTTGAAGCGCTGCACGTCGATCTTGCCTTTGCCGCCAAGGCCCTTGGCCAGCCATTCCTCTTTCTCGGCGTCGGACGCCACATAAAGCCGCTTTGGCCCTTGGGTCAGGCGGTAGAGGGGCGGGCAGGCCAGATAGAGGTGGCCCTTGTCGATCAGGGGGCGCATCTGGGTGAAGAAGAAGGTCATCAAAAGGCTGGCGATGTGGGCGCCGTCGACATCGGCGTCGGTCATGATGATGATCTTGTCATAGCGCAGGTCATCAAGGTTGAACTTGCTGCCCATGCTGACGCCAAGCGCCTCGCAAATATCGCGGATTTCCGAGTTGTCGTTGAGTTTCGACGAGGCCGCGCCAAGGACGTTCAGGATTTTCCCCTTCAGCGGCAAGAGCGCCTGCGTTTCACGGTTGCGCGCGCCTTTGGCCGAACCGCCTGCCGAGTCGCCTTCGACGATGAAAAGCTCGGTTCCCTCTCGGCTTTTCGCGGTGCAATCGGTTAGCTTGCCGGGAAGGCGCAGTTTCTTGGTGGCTGATTTGCGGGCGGTTTCTTTCTCCATCCGGCGGCGCAGGCGTTCTTCGGCCCGCAGAACAAGGAAATCGAGGATCGCACCTGCGGATTTCGGATCGGCCGCAAGCCATGTGTCGAAATGGTCGCGGACCGAGTTTTCCACCAGTTTCGCGGCTTCTTCGGTGGCGAGGCGGTCTTTGGTCTGGCCCACGAATTGCGGCTCGCGGATGAAGCAGGAAACCAGCGCACAGCCCCCGGCCAGAAGGTCGTCGCGGGTGATCTGGTCGGCCTTGCGGTTTTTCACCCGCTCGCCATAGGCGCGGATGCCTTTCAGGACGGCGGACCAGAAGCCGGCTTCGTGGGTGCCGCCTTCGGGCGTGGGGACGGTGTTACAGTAGGATTGGATGAAGCCGTCGCGAGAGGGCGTCCAGTTGATCGCCCATTCGACGGAACCGGGGACTTTGAATTTCTCGGTAAAGCTGACTTTGCCCGCGAAGGGGCGGTCGGCATAGGTGGTGGCTTTTTCCAAGGCGTCGGTCAGGTAATCGGCCAGACCGCCGGGGAAGTGGAAGGTGGCCTCCATCGGGGTGTCGCCATCTGGGATGGCGGATTTCCAGCGGATTTCGACGCCGGAAAAGAGATAAGCCTTGGACCGCGCCATTTTCAAAAGGCGGTGGGGTTTCAGGGTTTGGTGGCCAAAGATTTCGGGGTCGGGGTGGAAGGTAACGGTGGTGCCGCGGCGGTTCGGGGCGGAGCCGACTTTGGCCACGGGGCCTTTGGGGATGCCGCGCGAGAATTCCTGAACGTAAAGCTCGCGGTTGATGGCGACCTCGACCCGCATCAGGTCGGACAGCGCGTTCACGACCGAGGCGCCGACGCCGTGCAGGCCGCCAGAGGTGGCGTAGGCATCGCCGCCGAATTTGCCGCCAGCGTGGAGCGTGCAGAGGATGACTTCGAGCGCGGATTTGCCGGGGAATTTCGGGTGGTCGTCGACCGGGATGCCGCGGCCATTGTCGCGGATGGTGACGGAATTGTCGGCGTGCAGTTCGACCTCGATCCGATTGGCGTGGCCTGCCACGGCTTCGTCCATCGAGTTGTCGAGGATTTCGGCCACCATGTGATGCAGCGCCCGTTCATCGGTGCCGCCGATATACATGCCGGGGCGTTTGCGCACTGGCTCCAGCCCTTCGAGCACCTCGATCGAGGATGCGTTATAGGTGCCGGACGAGGCGGCGAGGAGGTCGTTGGCCATGGGGTGCTCGAGTCTTATCTGTCTTTGGGTCGCGGCATTAGACAGGTTTGAACGGGTGGGCGCAAGATGTTGGGGCATTGCCGAACCGGGGAAGCGCGCCTAGGTTCGGATGCAAAGAGGAGAATATCTTATGCGTGTGTTCTTTACAGGCGGGTCCGGCAAGGCCGGGAAACATGTCATCCCCTATCTGGTGGGGCAGGGCCATCGGGTGTTGAACTTCGACAAGGTGCCGCTGAATGCCGCCGGGTCGCATGACCTGTTGGGCGATATCACCGATGCGGGGCAGGTCTATTCGGCGATGAATTCCCACGCCGGATATGATGAGCTGGAGACGGGTCTGGGGGCGCAACCCTTTGACGCGGTGGTGCATTTCGCGGCCGTGCCGCGGATGATGATGTGCCCCGATACCGAGACGTGGCGGGTCAATGTCGTCGGCACCTATAATGTCATCGAAGCGGCAGTGAAGATGGGCATTCGCAAGGTCATCGTTGCCTCCAGCGAGACGACCTATGGCGTTTGCTTTTCAGACGGGGTGACGGACCCGCATCAGCTTCCGCTGACCGAGGACTATGACATTGATCCGATGGACACCTATGGCACCTCGAAAAAGGTGAATGAGGTCACCGCGCGGACCTTCGCGCGGCGGTCAGGGGCGGATATCTATGCGCTGCGGATCGGCAATGTGGTGGAGCCGCATGAATATGCCCGCGACTTCCCGCGCTATTTCGCCGACCCGATGCTGCGGCGGCGCAATGTGTTCAACTATATCGATGCGCGGGATCTGGGGCAGATCGTGGACCTGTGCCTGAAGAAGAACGGGCTGGGCTATCAGGTGTTCAACGCCTGCAACACGACGAATGGGATGAATATTCCCAATGAGGAGTTGCTGAAGCGGTTCTTCCCGAATGTGCCGGTGACGCGCAAGTTGGACCCGTGGGAGAGCCTGATGTCGAACGAAAAGGCCCGCACGGTGTTGGGGTTCAAGGACCAACACGACTGGCGGGCCTATGTGCCGGGGTTCGGCGCGGTCTGAGCCGGATCAGGCCCGGGGAAGGCGAAGCCAGAACCGGGCCATCAGGCTGGCTGCCGCCGCGGCAAGGCCCACGACAAGGCCAAGCCAAATCCCAGTCGCGCCATAGCCAAAGACAAAGGCCAAGGCATAGCTGGCGGGAAATCCGATCACCCAATAGCTGATGGCGGCAAAGACCATCGGTATCTTGGTGTCATGCACGCCCGCGAGCATTCCCAAGGCCAGAACCTGCATGGAATCGGCGAGTTGGAACAGCGCGGCACAGGCCAAGAGCACGGTGCCAATGGCTAGGATGGCAGCGCGATCGGTGCTTGCCGGGTCGATAAAGACCGAGATCATTGGCTGCGGGAAAGTCAGGAAGACAAGGACCGTCAGGCCAGCAAAAACAAGGGAAAGGGCGATGGCAACGGCAGCGCCGCGACGCAGATCGGCGATATTGCCTGCGCCATGAAAGCGCCCCGTCCGGACCGTGACCGAATTGGCAAGTCCGACATGGACCATGAAGGTCAGCGCGGTGATTTCCAGCGCAATGCCATGGGCGGCGAGTTCCACGGTGCCGATCCAGCCCATCATCAGGGCGCTGGCCTGAAACAGCCCAGACTCGGCAAGGCCCGTCAGGCCCATTGGCCAGCCCAGCCGGAAAACGGCGGCAAAGCCCGGCCAATCAGGCTTCCAGAAGCGGATGAAAAGCTGGTATTTCCGCAAGGATGGCAAGAGACCGGCGTAAAGGCAGATCACCAGCAGCGTCACGATCTGCACGATCAGGGTGGCGATGGCCGATCCGGTCACGCCCAGTTCCGGTGCGCCCCAGTTCCCGAAAATCAGCATCCAGTTCAGGATGCCGTTGATGGGCACGGCGGCGAGGGTGACCCAAAGTTGCACCTGCGTGCGTTCCAGCGCGGCAAGGTAGTTTTTCAGCACCATGACCATCAGGGCCGGAATCATGCCAAGCCCGACGAGGCGCAGGTAGTCGCGGGCCAGAGCCGCGACATCGGGTTCCTGACCAAGCGCGAGAAGCACGGGTTCCGAGTACCAGAACAGCGGATAGATCAGGATGCCAAAGAGGATCGAGAGCCAAAGCCCCATGCGGGCAACGCGGCGCACCTGCACCTCATCGCCACGCGCCTCGGCCGAGGCGACCATGGGCATGACGGCCTTTGCAAAACCAGACCCTAGGATGAAGAGGACGAAAAAGCTGGACGATCCCAGAACGCCCGCCGCAAGGGGCAGGGTGCCGTACCAGCCCAGCATGACCGTATCTGTGACGTGCAGGCCGAATTGAGCGAGCTGGCTGCCGATCAATGGAAGGCCGAGAGCGAGTAATGACTTTGCGTGGCCTGTAACGGTTAGGCCATGCTGAGGGTGCGACAAATTATACATGTCGAAGGCTTACGCCCAAGAAAGTGGCACTGCAAGGCTCAGAATGACTGGAGCAAAAGGGTGAGGGAGAGGCCCGCGATGGCCAGCCCTGCCGACAGTTCAAGGAGGGGCAGGGTGAAGGCGAGTTGCTGTTCCAGACGAGACTGCATCAGCCCGGCCAAGCCACCCTCGCGGAAGGTGGCGGCGGCAAAGGCCGTGGCGATGGTGACCGTTGCGGTGCCAAGCCCCATGGCAAAGGTGCCTGCTATGCCCGCAGGTGCGATGCCAAGGGCGAAGGTCAGCACCAAGAGAAGGAGCGCGCCGGAACAGGGGCGCATTGCGATGGCCGCTATCAGAAGGGCTGCGTCGCGGAAGGACTGGACCTGTTGGACTTGTTCAAGGCTGGGTCCGTGGGCGTGGCCGCAGCCGCAATCTGGCCCGTGGTCATGCCCGTGGTCATGCCCGTGGTCGTGATGGTGACTTGCGGCAGGTGTCGCGCGCATGAGGCCCTTTGCGCCGCGCCAGACAAGCCAGCCGCCAAGTGCCGCTACAAGAGCGTAGGAGAGCGGGAGCATGGTCTTTTCGGCGACCTGTTCCATTTCGGGGCGCGACCACCCCAGCAGCAGGCTGCCCCCGGCCACCAAAGCCACAGCCGCGGCGGCTTGCGCAAGGGACGAGGCCAAGGCCAGCCCGGCCAGCCGTGCCATTGGCACCCGACGGGTCAGGCCATAGGCCCCGATGACGGCTTTGCCATGTCCGGGGCCGACGGCATGGAAAAACCCGTATCCAAAGCAGACGGACAAGAGGGCAGTCCAAGCGCCGGGTTGGCCCGCCTTCAGTGCGCGCACGGCCCCGGCGAGACTGTCTTGGACCTGACGTTGCTGATCGCGAGCAAAGTGGAGGAGAGCGTCAAGCCCGCCGCTTGCCCAAAGGACAAGGCCAAGCGCGGCGAGGCCGAGGCTGGTAGACAAGATCAGCTTGCGGGGCATGAGACCACCACTTCTTCGGCATAGGCATCTCCGATAGCCGGGAAGTCGGTTTCAGCATCGGCGCTGCCTGCCTGTTCGGCCAAGGCGGCCTCCAGCCTTTCATCAGCAGCTTCACGATCAGGTTCATAGGCCTGCGATGTGCAGTCTTCGCGCCCGGTCAGGATGGTCGGGAAGGCGATGGTGTAGGCGGTGTAATACGACGGATCATAGACCCGAAGGATGAAATCGGTGCCGCCAAGGGCAAGCGGCTGTTCAAAGCTGCGCAGATGGGTACTGGTCAATTGGCCGTCGATCAGGGCTGCGGTCGGCTCTTTTGGAGGCGACAGGAGCAACGGGGTTTCGCCCAGAAAGGCATAGCTATCGCCAGCAAAACCTGCATCCCAGTTCATGTCGAAGCCTTGAAGGCGCGCGATTTCCTCGGCGGTCAATTGGCCGTCAAAATCGGGGTCAAAGCCGTTTTCCGCCAGATAAGTCAGGGAATACAGATCGTCATAGGCCCATGTCACGCGAACGCCCGTCGCCAGACCCTCGGCGTTGAAGATCAGTTCGACGCCCGTGTCGATGAAGATATGGGGATGGGCCAAGACGGGTGCCGGAAGAAGGGCGGCAAGCGTGGCCACTATGGTCTTGCGGGGACGGGGCAGGAGAAACGGCATTGCAACGCTTTATGGTGAACCTGTGACCCCAAGATAAGGGACACGCCAAGCGGCGGCGAGTCCCGAAAATGCGGTCGCGGTTCACAAGCGGGGGATCGCCTAGCCTTTGCGCAAGACCGGATGCTGCGCGGTATCAAGAATGTGGCCCGCCGCGTTGATCACCTGCGCGGCATGGCCGACGATCAGAGGGTCGACCTCACCAATCAGGGATTTGTCCTTTCCGGGGTAGTCGATGGTCGACAGGAAGTGGCGCATACAATTCAGCCGCGCCCGCTTCTTGTCATTCGATTTGACGATGGTCCAAGGTGCATCGGCGGTATCGGTGTAAAAGAACATGGCCTCTTTGGCCTCGGTATAGTCATCCCATTTGTCTAGCGACGCCTTGTCGATGGGAGAGAGTTTCCACATCTTCAGCGGGTCCGTTTCGCGCGACTTGAAGCGGCGCAGCTGTTCGTCGCGGGTGACGGAAAACCAGTATTTGTAAAGCCGGATGCCCGAGCGGACGAGCATCCGTTCCAGTTCCGGCACTTCGCGCATGAATTCCAGATATTCCGAAGGTGAGCAGAAGCCCATCACGCGCTCGACCCCGGCGCGGTTGTACCAGCTGCGGTCGTAGAACACCATTTCACCGGCAGTGGGGAGGTGGTTGAGGTAGCGCTGAAAGAACCATTGTCCCTTTTCTGTCTCGGTCGGTTTGGTCAGGGCGACAACGCGGGCATAGCGCGGATTCAGATGCTCCATGAAACGCTTGATCGTGCCCCCCTTGCCCGCGGCATCGCGGCCTTCCATCAGCACGACAAATTTCTGGCCGGTGTCCTGCGCCCAGATCTGAACCTTCAACAGCTCGGCCTGAAGTTTGGCCTTTTCGGCTTCATAGGTCTTGCGGGCCATCGGGCGGGCATAAGGGTAATGGCCGCTTTCAAAGACGCGGGCAACGGTCGACGGATCGGCCTTTGGAAACGTCCTTGGGCCGGGTGTGGCCTTAACACTTTCCGCACTGGGGAGGGGTTGGTCCGAGGGCGCGGCATCCGGCATCAAGGTCGCACGGGATTGCGGGGCGGCACTGGTGTCGGATGTCGGAATTGCGTCTTTCATTGGGAAACCACCTTTTCGCTTAAACTGGGGCGCATCTTATCACCAGATCGCGAGGCGGGCTTTGATCCGGGTCAAGCAACTCGACGGCTTTGGTGCGCAGAAGATTTCGCCCCAGTGGAGAAATGGGTGATTGCAGGCTTGCGGTTGCACGATAGTCTGAGCGCAGAACAGGAGACCCCGACCATGATGACCCTTTATGGTGTGTACCGATCACGCGCCTTGCGCCCGCTTTGGCTTTTGGCCGAGGCGGATGTACCTTTCACCCATGTGCCCGTTATTCAAGCCTATCGGCTGGACAACCCAAAGGCCGCCGGCGCGCCCTTGAACACCGCGACACCAGATTTTCTTTCGGTCAATCCGATTGGCCAGATCCCCGCCTTGCGCGATGGCCCGCTGCTTTTGACCGAAAGCCTTGCGATTTGCCTGCACATCGCCCGCAAGCATGGGGGCAAGCTGGGGCCCGCATCGGATGATGAGGCGAGCCTGATGGAGAATTGGGCGCTGTTCGCCGCGACCTCGATTGAAGGGGCGGCGATCGAGATCCTGTATACCTACCGTGACAAGCAGCAGGACACACCAACCGGGCAAGGCATCCTGAAGATTGCCGCACAAAAGCTGTCGCGCCCATTGGCGCGGCTGGAAGCGCATTTGCAGGGGCGTGACTGGCTGCTGGACCGGTTTACTGTGGCGGATATCATCGTGGAAGAATGCCTGCGTTATGGTCAGCCCTATGCGCCCTTGCTGGCGGATTTCCCCAGTGTCGCCCGCTGGCTTTCCGCCTGTCAGGCACGACCGGCTTTTCAGAAGGTCTGGGCGACGCGCAACGCTGAGCCGGAATAGAGACCGGGAAACAAAAAGGAGGTGGCCGGATGAAACTGAAGGAAAAACTCAGAGACAAGGGCCGCCTTCTTTCCGGGGAAATGTGCATCATCCCATCGCCGACGCTGGCGCAGGCAATCGCCTCGACCGGGGTCGAAATGATGGTGATTGACCGGGAACATGCCGCGACCAATACCGAGACGCTTCATGCGATGATCATGGCGACTCAAGGAACCGATTGCGGGGCGATGGTGCGCGTGATCGACCACGATCCGGCGCAGGTCAAATTGGCTTTGGACATGGGGGCAGAGGGGATCATGTTCCCGCTGGTTCGCACGGCGGCGGAAACGAGGGCCTGTGTTGCGGCCACGCGCTATCCGCCGCGTGGCGTGCGCGGTTGGGGGGCCTTTGTCGCGCATTCCCGCTGGGGCGTGCCGCCGATGGAATATCTTCCGACCTTCGGTGACAGCATCGCGTGCTGCATTCTGATCGAGACGGTCGAAGCGGTTGAAAACATCGACGACATTCTGGCGGTCGATGGCGTTGATCTGGTGATCGTTGCCTCCTTTGATTTGTCGACGTCACTGGGGATATCTGGTCAGTTCGACCATCCCGATTTTACGGCGGCGGTGGCGCGGATCGAAGCGGCTGCGCGCAAGACTGGCGTGGCGCTGGGCGGTGCGGCGACGACGCCAGAGCAGGTGGCGGATCTGGCCGCGCGCGGGTATCGGCTTTTCGCGGGCTTTGACATTTTCCAGATCAAGAAAGCGGTGTCTGATCTGGTTGGACTGGTGCGGGCGCAGGGCAGGGGGTGACCCGGTAAGTGCTGACGCGGCAAATGGCGACTTGAGGCAAAGGCAGGGGCGCGCTATCTGACGCGCAACCCGAAAGGAAGCTTCCGATGCCCATGTTCCTGTCCAGCCGTGATGCCGATTTCGACGCCCGTTTTGCGGCCCTTTTGGCGATGAAGCGCGAAGAGGCCGAAGATGTCGATCAGATCGTGGCCGGTATCATTGCGGATGTGCGGGCGCGGGGCGATGCCGCGGTGCTGGAGCTGACGGCGAAATTTGACCGCCTGTCTTTGTCGGCTGACCAATTGGCATTTTCACCCGAAGAAATGGCTTCCGAGATTGCCAAGGTGCCCGCGGCAGAGCGCGCGGCGCTGGAACTGGCGGCAGAGCGCATCCGTGCCTATCACGAACGCCAAAAACCGGAAGATGCCTCATGGACCGATGCGGCGGGGGCGACCTTGGGCTGGCGCTGGACACCGGTTTCCGCGGCGGGGCTATATGTGCCTGGGGGGTTGGCTTCGTACCCGTCCAGCGTCTTGATGAACGCGATTCCGGCCAAGGTGGCAGGGGTTGAACGTCTGGTGATTGCCTGCCCGACGCCGGGTGGAGTGGTCAATCCGCTGGTGCTGCTGGCAGCACAATTGGCCGGGGTGGATGTGGTTTACCGGATGGGCGGCGCGCAGGCAATTGCGGCCTTGGCCTATGGCACGGCAACCGTTCAGCCCGTCGACAAGATCACCGGGCCGGGAAATGCCTTTGTGGCTGCGGCGAAGCGGCGGGTCTTTGGGCGGGTGGGGATTGATATGATCGCAGGCCCGTCCGAGGTTTTGGTGATTGCCGATGCTGGCAATGACGCCGACTGGATCGCGCTGGACCTGCTGAGCCAAGCCGAACACGACGAAAGCGCACAGGCCATTCTGATTACGACAGACGCCGCCCTGGGCGAGGCGGTGGCGGCTGCGGTGGAAAAGCGGCTGGAAACGCTGGAGCGCCGTGCGATTGCGGGGGCAAGCTGGCGCGACAATGGTGCGGTGATTGTGGTCGACAGCCTTGATCAGGCGGCGGCCTTGGCCAACCGGATCGCGCCCGAGCATCTGGAGATTATGGTCGAGGATGCCGAAGGCCTGGCCGCGAAGATCCCTCATGCCGGGGCCATTTTCCTTGGCCCTTGGACGCCAGAGGCTATCGGTGACTATGTTGGCGGGCCGAACCACGTTTTGCCAACAGCGCGGTCGGCACGGTTTTCTAGTGGCCTGAATGTGCTGGATTTCATGAAGCGCACCACGATGGCCCGAATGACGCCCGAGGCGCTGAAGGCCATCGGCCCGGCCGCAGAAACCCTTGCGATCAGCGAAAGTCTTGAAGCCCACGGGCTGAGTGTGCGGGCGCGGCTGGACCGGTTGAATGACTGATCTGGCACCTGCCCTGATCCCAGAGCTTTCAGTGCGGGATTGGCAGCGCAGCGTGGCTTTCTACCGCGAGCTTTTGGGGTTTTCGGTCTGCTATCTGAGGCCGGAAGACGGCTTTGCCATGCTGGAACGCGAAGGTGCACGGATCATGCTGGACCAGATCGGGGTCGGGCGGGATTTCGCCCCTTTGGTTGGAGCGATTTCGGGCCCTCTGGGGCGCGGTGTGAACCTGCAAATCCCGGTTTCTTTAGGGGCGCCAATTCTGGCTGCGTTGGAAGCAGAAGGATGGCCGTTGGTCATTGACCGCGAAGACCGCTGGTACCGGGTAGGGGACACAGAAGTTGGCAACCGGCAATTCGTGGTGGCCGATCCTGACGGGTATCTTTTGCGCTTTTATCAGGATTTGGGTTCACGGGCGGTCAAACAAGCCTGATCCGCAATGAAGCCTTGCCTTGGCTGGGGCGGTCGGGCATCACGGGGGCGTACTTAGCAAGGCCCGACCATGACGAACCGCATTTGCCATATCGAGATTGACGAGAAAGGTCTCGCCCGCCCGACGCCTGAGATTGAGCAGGAACGTCGGGTCGCGATCTATGATCTTTTGGAAGAGAACAGCTTTGGTCTTCCCGCCAAGGATGGGCGCGAGGTTCCGGACGGGCCCTATCGTCTTGGTCTGGCGATCCGCGAGGGCCGTCTGGTGTTCGAAATCGCGACAGAGGATGAGACCAAGGTGGGGGAGTTCCACCTGAGCCTTGGACCGTTCCGCCAAGTGGTGAAGGATTATTTCCAGATCTGCGAAAGCTATTTCGACGCTGTAAAACGCCTGCCACCAAGCCAGATCGAGGCCATCGACATGGCACGACGCGGTATTCACAACGAAGGCGCGCGGGTGTTGCAGGAACGGCTGGAAGGCAAGGCCGATGTCGATCTGGATACTGCGCGCCGCCTCTTTACCCTGATTTGCGTGTTGCATTGGGGGTAAGAGATTTTGGGCGATTTCCCGCAGTCTGTTCTATTCTGCTGCGATCATAACGCTGTGCGCTCGCCCATGGCCGAGGCGCTGATGAAAAAGATGTATGGGCAAAAGGCCTATGTGCAATCGGCAGGCGTGAAGAACGACATGGAGGTCGATGGGTTTTCCGTGGCCGTCTGTCAGGAACTGGGAATTGAGCTTTCGCGCCATCGCAGCCGCAGTTTCGAGGAAATGCAGGAATGGGGCGACGACCTGAGCCAGTTTGATCTTATTGTTGCTTTGTCCCCCGCCAGCCAGAGGCAAGCATTGGAACTGACCCGGCACTATCATCTGGACATTGAATATTGGCCTATTCTGGACCCGACGGGCTTAGGCGAAACCCGGGAAGCGAAATTGCAGGCTTACCGTCAAGCGCGGGACCAGATCCGGTCGCGGATGGTGGCACGCTTTGGCCCGCCGACCGAAGAGGGTGTAACAGCCTAGTCTGCGGTCACGCGGCCTTTGGCTTTGCCTCAAGAATGCGGGGAAGGGACGTTTCGATCCACCCGGTCAATGCAATCAGATGTGCCGCCGCTTCCTGCCCCAATGGAGTCAGGCTGTAATCGACGTGAGGCGGCACCACGGCATGCGCCTTGCGCGCAACCAAGCCATCCGCTTCAAGCTGTTGCAGGGTCTGTGCCAGCATCCGTTCACTTACCCCGGCGGCCTTGCGGCGAAGTTCGGAAAACCTGTGGGTTCCGGTCGCCAGAACAATCATTACCAAGGTGCCCCAACGGCTGGTCAGGTGGGACAGGATGGCCCGTGACGGGCAGGTTTCAGCCAGCACGTTGCCGCGCCGCCAGCCATCAAGAAGCTTTTGTGCATCTGTGTCGGAGGCCATGTGCGTTCCTTTCCTATACTAACAAAAATGTATGTACTTCCTTTTCGTAAGTAAAGGGGTCATTTAGCGGTCATGACACCCCAAGATTGGAAATGGGAAAGGAAAGATAATGACGACAATCGCAATCACCGGAGCCACGGGACAATTGGGCCGCTTGGCCATCGCGGCGCTGAAGGCAAAGGGAGAAATGCCGATTGCCCTTGCCCGCAGCCCGGAAAAGGCAGCTGATCTAGGGGTTGAGACCCGCGCCTTTGATTACACTTCGGCCGATCCCGCTGCGCTGAGCGGCGTGGATGTTCTGGTGCTGATTTCGTCGAACGATTTCAATGATCGGGCGGGCCAGCACAAGAACGCTATCGCCGCCGCTAAGGCGGCAGGCGTCGGTCGGGTTGTCTATACCTCGATCCTGAAGGGCGATGCCTCACCGATGATCTTGGCGCAAGATCACATTGCAACCGAAAAGGCCCTGCGCGCTTCGGGTCTGCCCTTCACCATTCTGCGGAACGGCTGGTACGTGGAAAACTACCTTGGTGCCTTGGGGGCCGCGCTGCAATATGGCGCAATGATCGGGGCAAGTGGCGAAGGCCGGATCTCGGCTGCAACGCGGGCGGATTATGCCGAGGCCATTGCGGCGGTCGCAAGTGAAGCGGACCATGAAGGCAAGGTCTATGAACTGGCGGGCGATGTCGGGTTCACTCAGGCCGAGTTGGCCGCGGAAATTGCGACGCAGTCCGGCAAGCCGGTAGTCTTCAACAATCTGCCCGAAGCAGATTATGCCAAGGCGCTGGTTGGTTTCGGCCTGCCCGAGGGCTTTGCCGCCGTGCTGGCCGACAGTGATGCCAAATCTGCCAAGGGCGCGCTGGAAGACAACAGCAAGACCTTGTCCCGCCTGATCGGGCGACCGACGACGCCGATGAAAGATGCCGTCAAGGTGGCGCTGGAAAGCCTTTAACAGACTGGCAAGGCCGCTTTCGTTCTTTGAAGGGGCGAAAGCGGTCTTTTCCTTGGCGGTCAGGTCGATAATCTGTGCCCGCAAATCAAGGAGTGCCAGAATGTCTGATGCCGCCACTGCCCGCGCAACGATCACCGCCTATTACGCGGCCTTCAATGCAGGAGATGCCGCAGGAATGTTGGCCTGCATCACCGACACAGTCGAACACCGCGTCAATGAGGGTGGTATTCGCTGGGGCCGCGAGAAATTCTCCGAATTCTGCGGGCATATGGGGGTCAGCTATCGCGAAGAACTGAAAGACATCGTGATCTTTGTTTCCGATGATGGCACGCGGGGGGCGGCAGAATTTGTCGTTCACGGCGAATATCTGAAAACCGACCCCGGACTGCCAGAGGCCAAGGGGCAGCGCTATATTCTGCCTGCCGGATCGTTCTTCACGCTTGAAGGCGACAAGATTTCGCGGGTGACGACCTTCTACAATCTGAACGACTGGATCGCGCAGGTGTCGGCATGAGCCGACCTTTGCCGGAGGGGATTTCGGTCCGCGTCCTGACGGGCGCGGATCTGGAAGCCGCGCTGGACGATGTGGCGGGGCTGCGGATCGCGGTCTTTCGGGATTGGCCCTATCTTTACGATGGTTCGCGAGACTATGAGCGCGAGTACCTGCAAACCTATCGTGACAGCCCGGGTGCGGTATTGGTGGGGGCCTTTGCCGGGGAAAGGCTGGTGGGCGCGGCGACGGGGACGCCGATGGAAGACCACGCTGCTGATTTTGCGGCCCCCTTTCGAGCCACGGGTGTTGATCTGTCGAAAATCTTCTATTGTGCGGAATCGGTACTTTTGCCGAAATTCCGCAGTCTGGGGATTGGGCATCGGTTCTTTGACCTGCGCGAAGACCACGCGCGCAAGCTGGATCGCAGCCATGTTGCCTTTTGTTCGGTCATGAGGCCGGACAGCCATCCGGCACGGCCTATCGAATACCGGTCCAACCATGCCTTCTGGGAAAAGCGCGGATACCGGCAGTTGCCGGGGGTCACGGCAGAGTTTTCGTGGAAGGATGTGGGCGAGGCTGCGGAATCGACCAAACCACTGCAATTCTGGATGCGAGAACTATGAGCGCCTTCAAACTGGCAAGTGCGGCTTACCCGCTGTCGTGGTTCGATCGTTTTGAAGACTATGCCGAGAAGATTTCCGACTGGGTGGCGAAGGCGGCCGGGCAGGGTGCGAAACTCTTGGTTTTCCCGGAATATGGCGCGATGGAGCTGACTTCGCTTGGCGGGCGTGAAGTGGCGGCTGATCTGGAGCGGGGCTTGCGCGAGGTGGCGCGCCATGCTGCGGCAGTTGATGCCCTGCACCATGAAGTGGCGCGGCGCCATGACGTGATGATCCTTGGCGCGTCGGCGCCGTATTTTCTGGGTGATCGCCCAGTCAATCGCGCCACCCTTTATGGGCCAGAGGGTGTGATCGGACATCAGGACAAACAGATCATGACGCGGTTTGAGCGCGAAACGTGGGATGTGGTTGCCGGAAAAGGGTTGAAGGCCTTTGACACCGATCTGGGCAAGATCGGCGTTGTGATTTGTTACGACAGCGAATTTCCACTGTTGGCGCGGCATCTGGTCGAGAGCGGAGCCGAGATCCTTTTGGCCCCGTCCTGCACGGATAGTTTGGCTGGGTTCACACGTGTGCGAGTGGGCAGTATGGCACGCGCCTTGGAAAACCAATGTGTCGTTGCCCATGCACCAACGGTTGGGCTCTGTGACTTTTGCCCTGCTGTGGACGAAAATGTTGGTGCGGCGTCGATCTACGGGCCGCCAGACCGGGGTTTCCCGGCAACGGGTATTCTTGCCGAAACGGAACTGAACGCCCCCGGATGGGCGGTGGCGGATGTTTCGTTGGCGGCAATCCGCGAGGTACGCCGGGACGGTGGTGTTCTGAACCACCTTCACTGGTATGAGCAGGCCAGCCGGATACGGTCCTAGGCTGAAGCGAGCCCCGGCGGATATCGACGCTTATCCGCCGGGGGCTTGGCATGATTGCTCTGGCTGTGTTCAGAACGGCGCGAGTTCAGCGGGGAAGTTCTGAAAGCTGACGGGGCGCAGCCAGCGTCGGATTGACAGTGTCCCGACCGAGGTTGCCCCGAAATTTGTGCTGGCCGGGTAGGGGCCGCCATGGACCATCGCTTCGCTGACTTCGACGCCGGTGGGGAAGCCGTTCACCAAAACGCGCCCGGCTTTTCTTTCCAGAATGGGCAGCAGCGAGCGGGCGAGGTCTGTGTCGGCTTTGTCCAGATGCATCGTGCAGGTCAGCTGGCCCTGAAGGCTCCGGGCCAAGGCATGCAGGTCAGAAGGCGATTTTACCCGGACGATCAGGCCAAGGGGGCCGAACACCTCTTCGGCGAGCATGTGGTCAGCAAGCCAGTCTTCGCCAGAAACCTCATAAAGATAGGGCGTTGCGTTGCGTTGGTCGCACATTGTGGTCAAGATCGCCCGCACGCCTTTGCCAGCGGCCACACGGTCGCGTCCATTGCGATAGGCTGCGGCGATGCCATCGGTCAGCATGGTCTGTGCGCCGACTGCACCAACTGCATCTTTGGCGGCCTGAACGAAGCGGTCAGCATCCACGCCGTCAATCACGACCGCAATGCCGGGATTGGTGCAAAACTGACCTGCGCCTTGCGTCAGCGAGGCGGCCCAGCCTTTGGCAATCGCTTCGCCGCGTTCCGCAAGGGCAGTTGGCAGCAAGAACATTGGGTTTACACTGCCGAGTTCGCCAAAGAAGGGAATCGGGTTCGGACGGGTGGCACAGAGGTCGAACAGGGCGCGGCCCCCGGCCAAAGATCCGGTAAAGCCTACGGCGCTGATCAACGGATGCGTGACTAGCGCCTCGCCAACCGCGCGATTTCCGCCTTGGATCAACGAGAAGACTCCGGCAGGCATGCCGCAGGCGCGGATCGCGGCGTCAATGGCTTGGGCGACGATTTCGCCCGTTCCCGGATGGGCCGAATGGCCTTTGACGACCACTGGGCATCCGGCGGCAAGGGCCGAGGCGGTATCGCCGCCCGCAACAGAGAAGGCCAGCGGGAAGTTGGACGCGCCAAAGACGGCAACGGGGCCAATCGGGCGCTGGATCAGTTTGATGTCCGGGCGGGGTAAGGGTTGGCGGTCTGGCATAGCCACATCATGGCGCATGTCCAGCCATTCCGGTTTCAGGATGTGTTGTGCGAAGAGCCGCAACTGACCGGTCGTCCGCCCCCGCTCACCGACCAATCGCGCCTCGGGCAGTCCACTTTCCTGGGTGCCGATTTCTGTAATCTCGGCGCCGCGCGCGTCGATTTCATCGGCAATCTTGTTCAGGAAGGCGGCCCGTTCTGCGGCTGGACGCGTGGAATAGTCCCAAAACGCCTCTTCTGCCGCTTCGCAGGCCTGCGCCACATCTGCAGGTGTGCCAACTGAGAACGCATGTGACGGTCCATGTGCCGGATTGGAATCAAAGCTGGCCGCTCCGGCCACCCAATTGCCTGCGATCAGATGCTTGCCCGTCAGCACATTTTCCTCCTGTCAGATGCCGTCAGAACTGGAAGGCATCCGTCGTGAGGCGCCGACCAAGTGTCATAGCATCGGCTACATGGATCATCGGGGCAAGGTCAACTTCTGATCGACCTGCACGCACCAATTCGGCCATACGAGCATAAAGGGCCGGGTATTCCCCCATGATCGTATTCTCACCCGCAACAGGCTTGCCATCAACTTCCAGAACATTCCCGCCCATCCGCAAGTCAAGCCTGCCCGAGGTGGTTTCGACCGCAATATCCCATGTTTGAGGCCCGACTTGGCGCCAGTCAAAATCGGCCAGAACATTTCCGGAAAAGGTCAGACGCGCAGCGATCGGGGTTTGGCGGTTGGACGGAAACTCCAACTCGGCGGACTGCAGATGGACTGGGCCAGGAAGGATTTCAGTGAGAATGGAGAGAGCGTTGATGCCGGGATCAAAGACGCCCATCCCGCCGGGTTCAAAGACCCAATCTTGGCCCGGATGCCATTTGCGGACGTCTTCCCGCCATGTGATCCGGGCTGCGGTGACAACCTTATCGGCAAGCCAGGCTTTGGCTGGTGCGACGGCCTGAGCCATGCGGCTGTGCCAAGTGGTGTAAAGGCTTAGGCCTGCTTCTTTGGCAATTTGCTGAAGAGACTGGACTTCGGCCAGCGTCGCGCCCGGTGGTTTTTCCAGCATGACATGACGCCCGGCTGATAAGGCAGCCTGTGCCGCAACGAAGCGTGGCACAGGGGGAAGGGCTAGCGACACGACTGTGACGTCGGGACGTTCGGCCAGCATTTGATGAATGTCCGTAAAGGCCTGAACGCCCTCGACCCTGCCATTGCGGCTAACCGTGCAGGCAAGGTCCCAGTCTTCTGACCCGGCAATTGCCGGAACGTGCTGGTCAAGCGCGATCTTACCGATCCCGACAAGGGCGACCTTCATAGCTGACATCAATGGCTGTCCTTTCCAACGGGCGCTCCACGGCAACCCTTGAAGAAATCAAGATCAGCCCCGGTATCCGCGCCTTGCACGTGCTTTTGATGCAGTAACCCATAACCTGACTCAAAGACCATGTGCGAGGGGGCCATTCCGAAAGGCGGCGATCAAGCTCTTCCTTGGAAATATCGAGATGAAGGCGGCGGTTCGGAACGTCGAGTTTGATGAAATCGCCATTGCGAACAACGGCAAGTGGGTTTCCTGCTGCCGCGTCGGGCGAGGTGTAAAGGCAGACTGTTCCGTAAGCCGTCCCCGACATGCGCGCATCCGAGATACGAACCATGTCCGTGATCCCCTTTTCAAAACCTTTGGGGGCAGGCCAATGTTTCCAACCTCGGCCATCCCCGGATAGCCCTTTGGTCCGCAGTTCTTCAGGACCATCACGCAGGTCTCGTCGATATCAAGATCAGGATCGTGGATCTTGGCTTTGTAGTCGTCGATATATTCGAAGACGACGGCGCGACCGCGGTGGACCATCAGATGCTGAGACGCGGCTGACGGTTTGAACACCAGGCCTTTCGGGGCAAGATTTCCTTTCGGAACGACAATTCCGCCCGATTGGGTCAGCGCTTTTTCCGCAGGAAGGATTACATCATCGTTGTGGTTTTGCACATGTTTGACCTGATCCCACATGGATGGTCCCGAAACGGTCAGCGCGTCACGATGCAAGAGCCATGGCTCGCCCAAATGCTTGATGACGACCGGAAGCCCGCCTGCGTAGAAGAATTCTTCCACCAGATACTTGCCCGAAGGCATGAGGTTCACAATCGTTGGCACATCGCGGCCACACCGATCCCAATCGTCCAGCGTGAGGTCCACGCCCACGCGGCCCGCAATTGCCAGAAGTTGGATCACGGCGTTGGTCGAGCCGCCGATGGCCGCGTTGGTGCGGATCGCGTTTTCAAAGGCTTTTTTTTGGTCATCACGTCGGATGGCTTCAGGTCATCCTTGACCATTTGCACGATCCGGCGGCCGGTCAGTTGCGCCATCACGCGGCGACGGCGGCCGACGGCGGGAATGGCAGCATTTCCAGACAGCGCCGTGCCCAAAGCCTCGGCCATGCTGGCCATCGTGCTGGCCGTGCCAATCGTGTTGCAAGAACCGGGGCTGCGCGACATGCTGGCCTCGACATCGGCAAATTCGGCGGCAGACATTTCCCCGGCTTTGACCGCCTCGGAGAATTTCCACAGATGGGTGCCCGAGCCGACCCGTTCATTGCGCCAATAGCCGTTCAGCATCGGCCCGCCGGTCACGACGATGGACGGCAGATCGGTTGAGGCCGCGGCCATCAAAAGGCTTGGCGTTGTCTTGTCGCAGCCGACCATCAGCACGCAACCATCAATAGGCTGACTGCGCATCTGTTCTTCGACAGACATCTCGGCGAGGTTGCGAAACATCATGGCAGTTGGCCGGAAGGCACTTTCGCTGACCGAAAAGACCGGTACTTCGACGGGAAGGCCACCCGCTTCGTAGATGCCGTTCTTTACCCGCTCGGCAAGGTCACGCAAATGCGCGTTGCACGGGGTCAGTTCCGACCAAGTGTTCATGATCCCGATGACCAGGCGGCCATCGAAAAGGTCATGCGGAAAGCCTTGGTTCTTCATCCAGCCGCGATGATAAATCTGGTCGTGGCCGGTGCCGCCAAACCATTCCTGAGAACGAAGTTTGCGGGGCCAAACGGCAGGTTTGAAGGTCATTTTTGTACTTAGTGTGTGTGAATTGTCTGGAGGCCCGTGGCAGGGGCGAATTCCAGTGTGTTGATCAGCGGAAGGCCGAAATCAGGACTGCTGATTTCGAAACGGTCACCTGCCTGTGTCTTCACTCCGTCGGCGACGGACAGCGTGGCGGTGCCAAACATATGGACATGAAGATCCCCCGGCTGGCGGAAGATGGCGTATTTGAAGTGGTGGTGTTCCAGATTGGCCAACGAGTGAGACGTGTTCGCTTCGCCAGGCAGAAAGGGTTTTTCCCACAACACCTTGCCGTCCTGCCAGATCCGGCTGGTCCCGCGTATATCAAGCGGCGCAGGCCCGACGCGCAGTTCAGGCCCAAAATTCGCCACCCGCAATCTTGAATGCGCGAGCCAGAGGTAGTTCACCTTTTCGGTGACATGGTCAGAGAGTTCATTTCCCAAGGCAAAGCCCACCCGGCAGAGCGTGCCATCCAGGGCCACGATGTAAATTCCAGCCAGTTCAGGCTCTTCGCCGCCACCCTCGGCAAATCTCGGTGCGACCAGTGGATGTCCGGAGGCGACAGCGCCGTAGCCATTGCCCCTGTGAAACTATTCGGGTTGGGCGCCGACTTCGCTTGCAACCGGACGTCCACCTTCCAGCCCCATACGAAACATCTTCAAAGAGTCGGTCAGGTTTTCGCCCTCGGCGATTTTGGCGTGCATCGCATCGCGAGCAGATGCACTGCCGAGATGTGTCAGTCCGGTGCCGGTCAGGTGAAGATGCGCCGGATCTGGGTGATGAATTGGAAGGCCAAGCAATCCGTTTTCCGCAAGCTGCGGCAGGCTTACGGCATCCCGTTTGCCGCGATCAACGACCACATCAACCAATGGTCGGCGCGCTGCGGCGGCTTATGCGGCAAGGTCGTAGGTCGAAGTCGCAACGGGAATGATCCAGGCTAAGGCTTCGATGCGTGCGACGGCATGAACCCGTCCGTCACGCATAAAGATTTGGATCAGATACATACGGGTCCCCTGTGGTGGCGATCTGGATCCGGAAATGGCAGCACTTCGAAACTACAGCTTCCAACTGATTAAAAGCAGGTGGCCCCAACTCGGCCGGTTTTCGAAACTCTAAAAGCCTTCGTTGACTATTGATACGCATTTACATATCAGCCAAGTGGCAAAGATGACAAAAACATGGCTATTTTGGTATGTATGGTAAGCTGGGCGAAGCAGTCATTGGGCTCAACGGCCTTAAACTTTGCCATGTGCGCCAATTGGCGGAAATTCGGACTACGGGCCGCCTGGGACCGGCGGCTGAGAAGATCGGCGTGGCGCAGCCTGCGGCGTCGCGCATGATGTCTGAGATGTGGGTGATCATCGGGCATCCGATTCACGAGCGGGAAGGCAGAACGCTAAAGTTGACTGTCGCCGGTGTGGTCCTGGCGCGGCGCGCAAGCCGGATTCAGCATGAACTGCATGACGCCGGACTAGAGGTTGCGGAAGCGGTCTCCGGGACTTTCGGTCATGTGGGGGTCGGTTCGGTGACCGGGCCGTCGCTCAGTCACGTCCTTCCAGTGTTGCGCAAACTGAGGGAGGACCGTCCGGGCATTACGGTAGAGGTGGTCGTGGCCACCTCGGACGATCTTTGCCGGCAAATTTTGGAGGGGGAGTTTGATTTTGCTTTGGGCGCGTCCCTGCAAGTTTGCATGACCAGATGGTTCAGCGCGGGCTTGGAAGAGAGCCGCTGGAACAGATTGTCCGCCGCGATCACCCGCTTCTGGCAAAGGCTGCGCAAAGGTCGAAGATCTTATGCATTACGACTGGGCTATGTCGGGCGACCAGACGCTCTTGGCACAGACCGAGCGCCGTTGGTTTGCCAATGCGGGCCACCCGTTGATCGGCAGTGGGTTTCGACGTCTTCATTCCTTTTCACGCTGGCACTGCTGAAGGAAACCGATGCAATCGCGCCGTTGGCGAGTTCCGTTGTTGATAGCTTGCTGGCGGCGAAAACATGCCTTTTGCGCAGATGCCTATCGCCCTGAACATCGCGGTTGAGGCCTATACCAGCTTTCATCGCAGAGACACGGCTTTGCCACCTGCGGCCGCACGGGTTCTGAACATGATCCACGGATTTGCAGAGACGGCATAGCCTTAGTCCACAGTCAATCAGCGAAGAACTGGAAGCGCATGTGGTGATTGTACACCTCGTTTGGACGCAAGGTGGCAGAGGGGAAATCGGGGCGGTTCGGACTGTCGGGCCAACGCTGTGTTTCGACAGCGAAGCCGCCACGCGGCCCGATACGCGCACCGTTCTTTCCCGGATACCCAGAGGGAAAATGCCCAGCCGTGTAAAGCTGGACACCGGGCTGGTCGGTCCACAGTTTGAACCCGCGGCGTGAAACAGGATCAACGGCCGTGATCTGCGGCTGGTTCTGGGCTGTCAGGCAAAAGTTGTGGTCAAATCCACCTGGCGGAACGTCGGCATCTAATGGCCGCTGCTGGCGAAAATCAAAGGGTGTCCCGGCCACGGCAGTCGGATTTCCAACAGGAATGAGGTCTTTGTCGACCGCAAGGTAATGGTCAGCAGCAATTGTCAGCAGATGGTGGTCTATCGATCCACTGCCTTGGCCAGCCAAGTTGAAATAGGCGTGGTTCACAAGGTTAACTACGGTCGGTTTGTCAGAAACCACGGCTCGGAAACTGATCTCCAGAGTGTTCGGAGCTGTAAAGGTATAGCTGGCTTCGGCCGCCAAGGTGCCGGGGTAGCCCATATCTCCATCTGCTGAGGTCAGGCCAAAACTTACCCCAGTTGTGGACGCCGACGTAACCTTCCAAACTTGGCTATCAAACCCGTCTTTGCCTCCGTGTAGCTGCTTTTCGCCCTCATTCGCCTGTAGCTGGTAATCTTCACCATCCAGGTGAAAATGGGCGTTTGCGATGCGATTGGCGTAGCGTCCGCATGTTGCACCAATATAGCGGCTTTCTGGTGCCAGGTATTCTTCAGCTTTGTCGTGTCCCAGGACGATATCGGCCAGCTTTCCGTCACGATCCGGTGCCCAAAGCTGGACCAGGCGGGCTCCGAAGTCGCTAAGCAAGGCGCGGCAGGAACCACCATCGGAAATGGTAAGGAGCCCCACCGATTTGCCGTTAATCTCTCCCCAAGGCTTTCTGTTGTTCTGTGACACGTCCATGAACCATTCTTGCCATTTCTTCTGTAGCGGCGAAGATAGTGAAAGCCATCATAAAGGCAATCGCAGGAAAGGGTCCCGCTTTCATGGCTTGCGCCTTATTCGGGCATCCGGCAGAGATTGCGGGGTTCCATCGGCGAGAGAGAAGATGTCCGCGGAAACTGATCTGGTTATCCTTGATTGCGATGGCGTGCTGATCGACAGCGAATTGATCAGCGCTGAAATGCTGGTTGTTGAATTGGCGAAGTTGGGTGTCAACATCGACCTGAAATATGTCGCTCGCCATTTTCTAGGGCGCAGTTATCCGACGGTCATGCAGACCATCCGGCGCGATTTCGGACTGGACCTTTCGCCCGATTTTGAAGCCCAATACCGAAATCGCCTGCTGGAAGAATTTGAGAAACGTCTGGAGATCATGCCCGGAGTCAGGGAACTGATCGCAGAATTGAATGTGCCTTGTTGCGTTGCAACCTCGTCCAGTCCGCGCCGAGTGGAATTTTCCTTGCGTCATGTTGGTTTGTGGGACCGATTGGGTTCAGTCACCTACACGGCAAGCCTTGTCGAGCGTGGAAAGCCAGCCCCGGACCTGTTTCTGTATGTGGCGGAAAAGATGAAAGCCGAGCCATCTCGCTGTATTGTCATCGAAGACAGCTTGTCGGGGGTGAGGGCCGGACTGGCGGCTGGAATGCAGGTCTGGCGATTTGTTGGCGGAAGTCATATGCGCCCTGATCCGCCTGAAGAGCCTGAAGATGCACGACCACATCACAGATTTGCGTCTTTCGACGAATTCTTTCAGATTGCACCTGACCTAAGAAGAAGGACTTGATCCGGATGGCTGATACAGATTCCACCCCCCTTGATGATGCCGCGCGGGCGGGTTGGCTGTATTATATCGCCGGAATGACGCAAGATCAGATTGCGACAGAGCTTGGGATCAGCCGTCAAAGAGCGCAGCGTCTGGTCAGCCGGGCAATGTCCGAGGGTCTGATCCACGTTCGCCTGAATCACCGGATTGGCGCCTGTATGGATTTGGAGCAGGCACTGCGAGACAAGTATCAGCTGACCCGTTGCCGCGTCGCGCCTTCGCTTGGGCCGGGGGTGGATTCTGCAAAAGGAATTGCAGCAGCGGCTGCGGAAGAACTGGAACGCTTTCTACGCATGACCGACCCGTTGGTGATCGCCTTCGGAACCGGGCGTGCCCTGCGGGCAATGGCCGAACGTTTTATGCCTAGCGATGCCAGCCACCATCGCATCGTGTCGTTGTTGGGCAATATCGCTCCGGATGGTTCTGCCACACTTTATGACGTGATCAGCCGGATCGCTGAAAAGCTGGATGCAACGTATTATCCTATGCCTGTTCCGGTGATTTCGGACACGCCGCAGGAACGCGAGTTCTTCATGCATCTTCGACCGATCAAAGCTGTGTTCGAACTGGCACGAAAGGCCGATGTGACCTTCGTTGGCGTCGGGCAGATGGGCGATGATGCGCCCTTGGCTGTCGACGGTTTTGTGTCACGCGAAGTGCTTGAGGAACTTCAGGCGCAGGGTGCTGCGGGAGAAATCGGCAGCTGGGTCTATGACGGGCAGGGGCGCTACCTCGACAGCCCCCGCAATGCGCTTGTGGGCGGCGTTCGGGTAGAGCCCGGCCAGACAAAACCTGTCATTGGGGTGGCAGCTGGTAAGAACAAGGTCAAGGCCCTGCGGGGTGCCTTGGCAGGCCGTATCATCAACGGTTTGGTGACGGACGAAGCCACCGCCCAAATCCTTCTTTCCTGATATCGCGCCGCCGGTATTGCCAAGATTTCTGCTGCACCGCGGCGGAAGAGGGGGCTTGACGACTCACGCCTACTTGTGAGTAATTGCCCAGCAAGCGATGAAATGCTCATTCGCTTCCAAGGGAGGATACTTATGAAAATGACGCTTCGCGCGCTTCTTGGCGCGTCTGTTTCGCTGACTCTTGCTGGCGGTGTCATGGCCGAGACCATCACCATCGCAACCGTCAACAACGGTGACATGATCCGTATGCAGGGCTACACCGAGGACTTCACTGCAAAGACCGGACACACGGTCGAGTGGGTCACTCTGGAAGAGAACGTTCTGCGTGAGCGCGTGACCACTGACATCACCACCAAAGGTGGTCAGTTCGACATCATGACCATCGGCATGTACGAAACCCCGATCTGGGGCAAGAACGGCTGGCTCGTTCCCCTGAACGATCTTTCGGCTGACTACGACGTCGCCGACATTCTGCCCGCAATGTCGGGTGGTCTGTCCTATGACGGCACGCTCTACGCTGCACCGTTCTACGGTGAATCGTCGATGGTTATGTATCGCACCGACCTGATGGCAAAAGCTGGTCTGGAAATGCCGGCTGCTCCGACGTGGGAGTTCATCCGCGAAGCTGCTGCCAAGATGACCGATCGCGCTGCTGACATCAACGGCATCTGCCTTCGCGGCAAGGCCGGCTGGGGTGAGGGCGGTGCTTTCATCACCGCAATGTCGAACTCGTTCGGCGCTCGCTGGTTCGACGAAGAGTGGAAGCCTACCTTTGATAGCGAAGCTTGGGCAAACACGCTCAACTTCTTCAAAGGTATGATGGACGAGTCCGGCCCGGCCGGTTATGCCACCAACGGCTTCAACGAAAACCTGTCGTTGTTCCAGCAGGGCAAGTGCGGCATGTGGATCGACGCCACCGTTGCAGCATCGTTCGTGACCAACCCGAAGGACTCGGCCGTGGCTGACAGCGTCGGCTTCGCTCTGGCCCCCGACAATGGTCTGGGCAAGCGTTCGAACTGGCTCTGGGCGTGGGCACTGGCCATCCCGGCAGGTACCCAGAAAGAAGCTGCTGCCAAGCAGTTCATCGAATGGGCGACCTCGAAGGGCTACATCGAGATGGTGGCCGCCAAAGAAGGCTGGGCAAACGTTCCTCCGGGCGCACGTTCGTCGCTCTATGCGAACCCGGAATACCAGAAGGTTCCGTTCGCTCAGATGACGCTGGACTCGATCTTGTCGGCTAACCCGAATGCCCCGACCGTTGACCCGGTTCCATATGTTGGCGTTCAGTTCGCTGCTATCCCGGAATTCGCTGGCATCGCAACCGACGTGAGCCAGGAATTCTCGAACGCCTATGCAGGTCAGCAGACCGTTGAAGAAGCTCTGGCAAAGGCTCAGGCCATCGCCACCGAAGCTATGGAAGCTGCTGGCTACTAAGCCCTGCTTTCCCATCGGGGGGGCGGTCGCCGCCCCCCGGTTTCCAATTCATTCCTCGCCAAAAATCTGAGCTGCAGGCACTGTGCAATTTGCACAAACAAGGGAGGTCTGCCCAATGGCCACGAAAGCTTCACGATCCGCCGCCCGGTTGATGATGGCTCCCGCCGTTATCCTCTTGCTGGGTTGGATGCTTGTGCCCCTCATTATGACCCTGTGGTTCTCGTTCCGGAACTATTTGCCGCTGCGCGGTGGTGATCAGGGTTTTGCAGGGTTTGACAATTTCATTCGTTTTGTCACCTCATCGTCCTTCTGGCCCGCAATTGGGGCCACGCTGACCATCGTTGTCGGTGCGCTTATCATCACGATCGTATTCGGGGTGCTGCTGGCGCTGCTGTTGGATCAGCCAATGTGGGGCCAAGGGATTGTCCGCATCCTTGTGATCGCGCCGTTCTTCGTCATGCCCACGGTGTCTGGCCTCGTGTGGAAGAACATGTTCCTCGACTCGGTCAACGGACTCTTTGCCCAGATTGCCAAGATGTTCGGGGCAACGCCTGTGGAGTGGATCATCGACCAGCCGTTCCCAAGTCTGATCCTGATCGTCAGCTGGCAATGGCTGCCCTTTGCGACGCTTATCCTTCTGACCGCCATCCAATCGCTGGACAGCGAGCAGCTTGAAGCTGCCGAAATGGATGGCGCACCGCCATTGAAACGGTTCTGGTACATCATCATCCCGCATCTGAGCCGCGCGATTACAGTGGTTCTGCTGATCGAAACCATCTTCATGCTGTCGATCTTTGCGGAAATCAAAATGACCACCGCTGGCGCCTTTGGCACCAAGACGCTCACCTATCTGATCTACCAGCGTGTGCTGGAAAGCCAGAACGTGGGTCTGGGTTCTGCGGGCGGTGTCTATGCAATCATCCTTGCCAATATCGTCGCCATCTTCCTGATGCGCATCGTCGGCAAAAATCTGGACGCGTGAGGAAAGACCATGGCCCGTTCCGTTTCCCCCCGCCGCAAGACGATCAACACCATCCTCGCCTGGAGCGTTGGTTTGCTGATCTTCTTCCCGATCCTCTGGACAATTCTGACCAGCTTTAAGACCGAGGGCGATGCGATCGCGTACCCGCCGAAGTTTCTGTTCTTTGATTGGACGCTGGAAAACTATGCGATCGTTCAAGAGCGATCGAACTACATGCGCTACTTGTGGAACTCGGTAATCATTGCTGGCGGTTCGACCCTGTTGGGTATCATCGTCGCCGTTCCGGCCGCATGGTCGATGGCCTTTGTGCCGTCAAAGCGGACCAAAGACATCCTGATGTGGATGCTGTCGACCAAGATGTTGCCTGCCGTTGGTGTGCTTTACCCGATCTACCTGATGTTCATCAGCCTCGGCTTGCTGGATACCCGTCTTGGCCTTGTGATCGTTCTGATGCTGATCAACCTGCCGATCATTGTCTGGATGCTTTACACCTACTTCAAGGAAATCCCTGCCGAGATCCTTGAGGCGGCGCGAATGGACGGGGCAACACTGAAGGATGAAATCCTGTATGTGCTGACGCCGATGGCAATTCCCGGCATCGCGTCGACCGTTCTTCTGAACATCATCCTTGCTTGGAACGAAGCCTTCTGGACGCTGAACCTGACAGCTGCCAAAGCCGGGACGCTGACTGCTTTTATCGCCAGCTATTCCTCGCCCGAAGGCCTGTTCTACGCAAAACTTAGCGCTGCCAGCACGATGGCCATCGCTCCGATCCTGATCCTTGGCTGGTTCAGCCAGAAACAACTCGTCCGCGGTCTGACCTTCGGCGCGGTGAAGTGAGGTTCCCATGGGAAAGATTACTCTGAAATCCGTCCGCAAGTCTTTTGGCGAGACGCATGTCATTCCTGGCATCGACCTTGAAATCAACGACGGCGAATTCGTTGTTTTCGTCGGTCCTTCGGGTTGCGGCAAATCCACCTTGTTGCGCCTGATTGCGGGGCTGGAAGACACCTCCGGCGGCACCATCGAAATTGATGGGACCGATGCCACATCGCTCCCTCCCGCGAAGCGTGGCTTGGCGATGGTTTTCCAGTCCTACGCTCTTTATCCGCACATGTCGGTGCGGAAGAACATCGCCTTCCCGCTCAAGATGGCAGGACTTGATCCGGCCGAGCAGGAAAAGCGGGTTCAGCACGCCGCCAAGATTTTGAACCTGTCGAATTATCTGGACCGTCGTCCCGGACAGCTTTCGGGTGGCCAGCGTCAGCGCGTTGCCATCGGTCGCGCCATCGTGCGGGAACCCTCGGCCTTCCTGTTCGACGAACCGCTGTCGAACCTTGACGCTGCCCTGCGGGTCAGCATGCGTCAGGAAATCAGCGAGCTGCACCAGTCGCTGAAAACCACGATGATCTATGTGACGCACGATCAGGTCGAGGCCATGACCATGGCTGACAAGATCGTCGTCCTGCATGCAGGTGTGATCGAGCAAGTCGGCAGCCCGTTGGACCTGTACCACAGCCCGGATAACCTGTTTGTGGCAGGTTTCATCGGTAGCCCGAAGATGAACTTCATCACCGGAGCAGAAGCGGCAAAGCACAACTGCGAAACGCTGGGTGTTCGCCCTGAACATATCGACATTACGCCGAATGGCATTTGGGAAGGCAGGGTCGGACTTTCCGAGCATCTGGGGTCTGACACCTTCCTGAAGGTTGAGGCTGGCGCTTTGGGAACGTTGACCGTTCGGGCAAATGGCGAAGTCAATCTGCATCATGGCGATATCGTTCGCCTGAGCCCGCAAGACGGTAAGATTCATCGTTTCGACAAGGACGGAAAGGCCATCCGCTGATGCGACTGCAAGGGAAATGCGCTATGATTACCGGCGCGGCGCGCGGGATCGGTCTAGAGTTTGCCAAGGCCTATATCGCCGAAGGGGCGATGGTGGCCTTGGCTGACATCAACGCCGAAGCCGTGCAGGGCGCGGCGGCTTTGCTGGGTGAAATGGCAGTTCCGGTCGTCATGGATGTGACCTGTCAGGAAAGCATTGACGCTGGCATTGCCGAAGCCGTGGCCAGAATGGGCAAGCTTGATATCCTGATCAACAATGCCGCGCTTTTTTCAGCGGCTCCGATTGCCGAGGTCACTCGCGCTGACTACGACCGTATCTTCTCGGTCAACACAGCCGGTACGTTCTTCACCATGCAGGCTGCAGCCAAACAGATGATTGCCCAAGGCCATGGTGGAAAGATCATCAACATGGCCAGTCAGGCCGGTCGACGCGGCGAAAGCCTTGTCGCCGTTTACTGTGCCTCGAAGGCAGCGGTCATCAGCATGACCCAATCTGCCGGGCTGAACCTGATCAAGCACGGGATCAACGTAAATGCCATCGCACCGGGAGTGGTTGATGGCGAGCATTGGGACGGTGTGGACGCATTCTTTGCCAAGTATGAAAACAAGGCAAAGGGGCAAAAGAAGAAAGAGGTTGGCGAAGCCGTTCCTTTTGGACGGATGGGGACAGCCGAAGATCTTGCAGGTATGGCGATTTTCCTCGCCACGGATGAAGCAAAATACATCGTTGCGCAGTGCTACGGCGTCGACGGTGGCAACTGGATGGCATGAACATGAACGCACAGTCCTCTTCCGTCGCGCTTCCTCGCTATGACCGCAGCAAGGTGACACCGGGCATTGTCCATATCGGACTTGGCAACTTTCACCGGGCTCATATGGCGGTCTATCTCGATGACCTTATGAACAAAGGTCTGGCGATGGACTGGGGTATTCTGGGGGCAGGTGTGCGCCCAGCCGATGCCCGGATGCGCGATGCGATGCTTTCGCAGGATTGTCTTTCGACCATTATCGAACTCGACCCAAAGGGCAAACGCGCCCGCCGGGTTGGAGCAATGGTAGGTTTCATCGAGGTTGCCGACGACAATGGACCGCTGATTAAGGCGATGAGCCAACCGAATATTCGGATCGTGTCTTTGACGGTCACCGAGGGCGGGTACTACGTGAATGCTGATACCGGAACCTTTGACCCGACTGCGCCGGATATTGTCGCGGACGGCAAATCGCCTGATCGCCCGACAACGGCATTTGGCGCCATAGTGGCTGCGCTTAAGGCCCGCCGCGCTGCTGGCATTCCGGCCTTCACCGTTATGTCCTGCGACAACCTTCCCGGTAATGGCCATGTGACGGAAGATGCCGTAGTAGGACTCGCGCGGCTTTCCGACCCTGAACTGGCTGATTGGATCAAGGCCAATGTCGCTTTCCCAAATGGGATGGTTGACCGCATCACGCCCGCAACAGGCCCTCGCGAAAAAGCGATGGCCGCAAGCTTTGGCTTGGCCGACGACCCCGTTCCAGTGACCTGCGAGCCCTTCCGGCAGTGGGTCGTGGAAGACAAGTTTCCGCAAGGGCGTCCACCCTTTGAAGAAGTGGGCGTGACCTTTACGGACAAGGTGCATGCCTACGAGATGATGAAAATCCGCATCCTGAATGGTGGGCACGCCGTGATCGCATATCCGGGCGGGCTTTTGGACGTGGAATTCGTGCATGAGGCCATGGCACATCCCTTGGTTCTGGGCTTCTTGGACAAGGTCGAGAAAGAAGAGATCATCCCTTACGTTCCGCCAGTACCCGACACCAACCTCTCGGATTATTACGGCTTGATCCGAGTACGGTTCTCGAACCCGGAAGTGGCCGATACCGAGCGCAGACTTTGCCTTGACGGGTCAAACCGTCAGCCGAAATTCATCGTTCCTTCGTTGCGTGACGCCTTGGATAAGGGCGGCAAGATTGATGGCTTATCGCTCGAAAGCGCTTTGTGGTGCCGCTACTGCTATGGAACAACGGATTCCGGCGCAGAGATTGCCCCGAATGACCCCAATTGGGATAGGCTCACAGAATTGTCAAAAGCCGCACGGACGAACCCGCAAGTTTGGCTGGATCAACGGGACGTCTATGGTGAGCTTGGCCAGAATCCGAAGTTCCGCGAAACCTTCGCCAAACATCTGAACCGCATCTGGGAAGTCGGTGTGGCCAAGGCAATCACGGAGTATCTTGACGGCTAAGCAGCCGAAGGTGGTCGAAATTCCGCTGTGCTAGGGCTTGCCGATCTTGATGCAAGATGTATTGATTTTGCTTCGAAAAGACGGAGTATCGTCTTTCCATTCGGAGCCTTCATGACAAGCATCGCCTTAGAAAGCCCACTCACGCCTGACCTTGGTCTTCTGTTCGAACGGCACACGGCGGACATGCACGCAGATACGCCGCCGGAAAGCATTCACATGATGGATCGCGGTGCGCTTGCTTCGCCGGGCATCTGGTTTTTTGTCATGCGGGAAGAAGGCGAACCCGTCGCAATGGGCGCGTTCAAGCGCATCAGCGATGACCATGCAGAGATCAAGTCGATGCATGTACTGACCGAAGTCCGGGGCAGGGGGCTTTCGCGCCGGATGCTGGAACATCTGGTCGATGCCGCCCGCGCTGAAGGTTTTCTGCGTTTGTCCCTGGAAACCGGCGTGCAGCCTACGTTCGTCGCGGCCCGCGCGCTTTATGCGAATGCGGGTTTCGTAGATTGCCCACCCTTTGAAGGCTACAGTGAAGATCCAAACTCGGTCTTTATGACAAAGCAGCTTGCCTAAAGCGCTGATGTCACGCAAAAGACCCCAAGCGGTCCCGTAGCTCAGCTGGATAGAGCAATCGCCTTCTAAGCGACAGGTCGGGGGTTCGAGTCCTCCCGGGATCGCCATTTCCATTTATACTAGGCGTTTGGACTGATGGTCGTGGTGCCTCTTTTCGGCAGCCTTGGACCAATTGTTTTTATGCGTCCTGCTCAGCCACAAGTCGTATGATTGCTGCCTTTGAAAGCGTGGTCGTTTCATGTTGAGCGCATCCTGCATTCAACGATGGGACAACGGTGTTGATTGTATCAGTCAGAAATGAATGTCCTGACCTCTTCGGCCGTGTCGACACATATTATTCTGTTTTCCTGTCGGCACGGTGTCGGCAAATCTTCCGGAAACAGAATCTTTGGAGATTGCGATGCTGAAGCTAAAGGGGGTCATGCCCGCTCTCGTCACCCCTTACGACGAAAAGAGAGAAATCGATTTCATCGCTTTGAAGGCTCACATGACCAACCTTCGGGCGGCAAGAGTTTCAGGCTGGGTGCCTTGCGGATCTTCGGGCGAATACAACCTCATGACCGATGAAGAACGCGATTCTGTGCTGCAATTTGTCAAAGATTTTGCTCTGCCAGAAGAAACGCTGATTGCTGGGACAAATGCGCCTTCAACTGCTGGTGTGATCGCGAACACAAAGCGCGCAAAAGCGATGGGATATGATACTGTCCTGCTGGCCGTTCCATTCTACACCAAACCAACGCAGGCAGAAATAATTCGCCACTTCAATGCCATACTGGATGCGGTTGATGTCAATATCGTCCTCTATTCCTATCCGGCAAAAGATGGCGTCGAGATAGAATATGAGGCCCTCGATGCTTTGGCCGATCATCCGCGGATTATTGGGATCAAGGAAAGTTCGGGTAGCTTGCAGCGGGCGATTGGGATCGCAACGCGCTATGCCGGCCGCATTCAATTGGTCTCCGGTTCCGATGACATTGCGCTGGATTTCATGCTTTGGGGCGCAGACTCGTGGATATGCGGTCCGGCAAATTGCATGGCCAAGGCTGTCTGCGATCTGGACCGAACCTACCGCGCCGGGGACTTGGTCAAAGCCAAAGAGATCATGTCCCGGATGTGGCCTGCGATGAACATTCTGGAATCCGGGAAGTTCGTGCAAAAGCTGAAATTTGGCTGCGAATTGCAGGGCACACCCGTTGGCGAATGCCGCATGCCATTGGGCCTTTGACGGATGAAGAGAAAGCCGCCTTTGCCGATGCCATGCAGCCGATTGTGAATTGAGTCTGAAATGACAACCACCGTCATTGTAGGGGCGGGAATAATCGGCACATCGGTTGCCCACGAACTTCAGCAGCGTGGAAGAGATGTTGTACTGATTGATCGAGACGCCCCCGGTCGCGGGGCGTCTTTTGGTAATATGGCGTCGATTGCAGTTACCGAGTTCATGCCCGCGTCCCGGCCTTCTGTTTGGCGTCAAATTCCAGGATGGATGCTGGACCCTGAGGGGCCCGTGCGGATTAGAGCCGCATATATGCCGAGGCTGGTTCCTTGGTTCTTGCGCTTTATCGCGGCCTCGCGTCCAGCCAAGCTGCGGGAACTTGAGGCACAGGGGGCGGCCCTTTGCGCGCGGTCGTTGGAAGACACGGTCGCGCTGTTGCGCAGGACCGGGCTGGAAGGTGAGATCAGCGAGGAAGCCTGTCTTTCGCTTTACTTGGACGAGGCGGAGTTCAAGGCGGACCGTGACCACATCGAGATTCTGGAACGCTTTGACATTCCACACGAGATCTTGGGGCATCAGACCCTTCGCAGCCTAGAGCCTGAAATTTCGGAAAAGGTTGGCATGGCGGTTCTTTTTCCGAAAAACCGATCAATTAAAGATCCTTATCGGCTGGTTGTCGCCTTGGCCGAGCGTTTTCTGGCCCTGGGAGGGCGGATCGAAACCGGCGAGGTCGTTGGTTTCGTGCGTGGTACGTCGATGAGTGAGGTTTTGCTGAAGGACGGCCGCAGGATTGCAGCAGACTAGGTTATCATTTGCGCCGGGGCGCACTCTGCGCGCATGGCCGCAGATCTGGGGGAGCCGATCCCATTGGAAACCGAACGCGGTTATCACACGCAAATAATGTCGCCGGGAATTTCCCTTCGGCATTCAATTATCTGGCCTGCCCGCGCATTTATGGTGACGCCGACTGCGGGCGGCATTCGCGTTGGCGGCACAGTTGAAATGGCGGGTTTGGACGCCCCGCCGGATTATCGGCGGTCTAAAGTGACGGTCAGACGCGCGAAAGAAACCCTTCCAAACCTGCAATGCGAAGATTTCACTGAATGGATGGGGCATAGGCCCGCCATTCCTGACACGGTGCCGATCATTTCGGCGTCGGCGAAGACCAAGGGGCTATTTTATGCAACGGGTCATGGGCATCTGGGTTTGACCTATGCCGCGACAACTGCCTTGCTGATGGCCGAACTTGTGGCAGGAGAAAAGCCGTCTTTGGATATGCACCCGTATCGTGTCGATCGGTTTTGAGGAGGAGGACTAGAATGACAAAAGTTTGTTTGCTGACTGGCGCAGGGCGCGGCATAGGGGCAGCAATTGCCCGCGAAATGCAGGGTCGTGGTTATGCTGTTGTTCTGATGTCTCCATCTGCGAACTGCGAGACGCTGGCCAAGGAACTTGGCGGCGTTGCTGTGCGTGGCGTTGCCCAGAACCCCGCCGATCTGAAAGCAGTTGTAGATCTAACGATGCAGACCCACGGCCGTATTGATGCGGTTCTCAATCATACCGGGCATCCACCAAAGGGCGACCTTCTGGCGATAACAGACGAAAACTGGGATCTGGCCAACGATATGATCGTGAAGTCGGTGGTCCGAATGGCGCGTTTGGTGACGCCAATCATGGAAGCACAGGGGGGCGGGGCCATCGTCAACGTGACGACCTATGCCTCACACGAACCGTCTCCCCTTTTCCCGGCATCCTGCACCTATCGCGCCGCCGTTTCGACCTTTACCAAGCTTTATTCCGATCGCTATGGACCTGCCGGGATCCGGATGAACTGTCTGGCTCCCGGTTTCACCGACAGCCTTGATGTCGGGAAATTTGCTGATCTTGTGGCGCTAAAGCGCATCGCGCGGGTCGAAGAACAGGCCAAGGCAGCTGCTTTCCTGCTGACAGAAGATTCAAGCTACATCACGGGCCAGACGCTTCGCGTGGACGGCGGTCTGACGCGACACGTCTGAAGGATTTCATGCGAACCCAGCTTTTCACTAACGGGTTATGGGTTGAATCCGCAAAGGATGGAGCGCTTTCAGTCATCGACCCAGTGACCGAGTTTGTCATTCATCACATCCGCGCTGCCACGGCGGAAGACGCCGACAAGGCTGAGCTAGCTGCGCGATTGGCGTTTGACGCCGGGCCTCGACCGCGCATCACGGGGGCAGCGCGCGCCAGATCATGCGGGCAATCGCCGACGGCATCCGGACCCGATTGCCCGAACTGGCACGGCTGGAAGTTCTGGACAACGTATGACCCTTACCGGAAGCCCAACGGGTTGGTTACAAGCAATCCGGAATCGGGCAGGAATTGGTCGATGGTGAGTGGATAGCTACCTTGAAACAAAAGAGATCACGAAACCGGTCAGCGCAGAGCTTTGGGGTTGGTATCTGAAATGAACTTCGAAAAGGCGCTCGACCTGCTGTTGGTCCATTGTCAGGGCGAAATCGGTAAGGTCATCATCAGTGGCGCGCCGGATATTCCGGGCGCAACAATCCTGGAAAAGATGAATCACATCAATCAGGTCGATGACAGCCTTCGCCGCTTTGTGACCTCTGAACTGCGGGCACATGTTGCGATGACGACAAATCTGTTGCTGCCTGCCTGTGATCCGCGCGCTGATGCAGGTTTCATCGTTTTGCAGCCCGACCGTGCCCATCCGATGAGTGGCTCAAACGCCATCTGCGTCGTTGCCGCGCTGTTGGAAAGTGGCAGGGTAAAGATGGTGGAGCCGGAAACTACCTTGCGCCTCGACACCGCGGCTGGCTTGGTAGACCGTGCGGGCGCGTTGTGAAAACGGACGTTGTCTTTCGGTCAGTTTGGAAAACGTCCCTTCCTTCGCGGTGGCGTTGGACCTGCCGATTGCCACGAAGGCTTACGGAAACATCAGTTCGGATATTGCGTTTGGTGGGGTGTTTTACGCCTTGGTCGATGTCGATCAGGTCGGGCTGAAAATTGGACCGGGATACGCCCGTCAATTGGCCGAAGCAGGAATTGCCATCAAGGCCGATCTGGAAGGTCAGGTGACGGTCAGCCACCCTTATTTCGAGGGCTTGAACAGTATCGCCTATGTGATGTTCCGAGACCGTGGCAAAGACGGTGAAGTGCTGACCTGCACCACGCTCAAGCCGGGACGAGTGGATCGTTCGCCATGTGGTACGGGATCATCCGCCAATCTGGCCTGTCTTCATGCCAGAGGCGAGGTTGGAATGGGGGAAGCGCGCTGCTCGGTAAGCACCATTGGCGGGGCTTTTCTGGCCGAGGTTGTGGCAGAAACCGAAGTCGGTCCCTACAAGGCGATCATTCCGCGCATCACGGGGCAGGGTTGGGTCTACGGACGTGAAACGCTGCGCCAGTCGCCGGATGATCCTTTCCATGCTGGCTTCGCACTATCGGATACTTGGGGGCCGCAAGTCGGCGAAATATGAGTTTTGCTGTCGAAATGCAAAAAGGGCCGCGACTGTGTTTCGCGGCCCTTTCCGTTTCTAGCAGCAGGACTATGCCTTTAGCCGCTTATCCCTTGTTCGCCGTGGCGATCATCTGCTGAGCGACCTTGTCATGGTCAAGCCAGACAACCGGACCCTGAGGTTCGCTCAATCCACCGAATATCATCTTTCCGGTCGCATCCACCACATGTGAGCTGAGGACATCGCTGATCAGTTCCTTGCGGTCCTTGTGCAAGGCCCCAATCTCTTGCGAGGTGCCCACGGTCTTGTCCACCTGCTCGGCACTGTTCGCCTTTGGCCATTCGGTAAAGTCGTAATAGGGGGAAAGGGCCGGGTCGAGTTGATAGGCGCGGACCATCTCAAGGACGCTTTCCAGCGAAACCCCGTCCTGCAGCAGGCCCTGGCATTTGTCCCAAAGAGCATCGACCCATGGGCCGCCGCCTTCTTTTTTCAAAGAGGTAAGCAAGGGCAAAAGCGAAAGTTCAATTCCGGCGAAAACGTCGGAAGAGTTTGTGCGGATTTCCGGGCAGTTAAAGACCGTCGCCTTGATCCCTTTTTCCCAGGCTTCCTGAGCAAGTCGCTCCAGCCGCATTTTTGCGTAACCTTGGGTGTAGTTGGTATAGGTCTGCCAGCGATAGTCCCCGTCGATCAGCACGCGCGTCCCGTGATAGCCATACGCACTGTAGCGAACCTGACCGCCGCTGGCTTCGACCTTTTCGCGGATCGCCGCGCTGTGGGCCAGAAGATGGCCAAAGGAATTCGCTGTTACTTCGTCGAAATTCCACAAGATCAGCTTGCCCAGATCGCTTTCAATCAGGGCATCAGATGACATGTAACGCGCGCCGCGCCCTTTGTAGACGCGGTTTGCAATCGCCAGGAACGCCTTGGCGCGGGGAATGCCGCCCGCCATTGTATGGGCAAACAGCACGTTGCGGCCTGCGGGGATCATCCCGGCCAGTTCGTCCATGACCTGCTTCAAGGCGGTGGTGAACCGTGCAGTGCCAACTTCCCGGCTCCGCTCAATACCGTCCCAATCCAGCTTGAACTCCTGCCAGTTCTCCAGCGTCATCTCGCCCAACATTTCGGTCGGATTGGGCTTGCCGGGGTCAGAGTCCATATCGAAACCGGCCATCAATGGTATGTTGATGATACGTCCACCAAGGTTCTCTTCCGCCTGCTGCAACTCTTCGGGCGTCAGCGGGTTCAACTTGCCAGTTTCATCCCGGCGCCCAACAGTGATGCCGATCACGGTCATGCCAGCGGCGCGGGCGGCATCAATCAGGCCGGTCGCATAGCCACGGCCAAACAATTCACCGAAAAGAACAAATACGTCTCCACGCTGAAACAGCGTATTGTCACGAAGCTCTTTGAGGGCGATCGGTTGTTTCATTCTGTGTCACTCTTCTTTCGGTGCCGGTCGGGTTCGTAGTTGTCTAGCCTCACTTCTACCGTGAGGCACATGACAGGTCTTTGGGTTACGTCCAGTCATCTATTTCACATTCCGAACCAGATCGCTACCGGCAGGTTTTGTCGGGGAGCGAAGGGGATAGGATCGGGAAAACGGGTGGCGGTAGACTCAAAGGGGTTCGCACCCTGCGCCATGTTTGTATTTCAATGGCTTGTTGGTCGTTCTGGAACGAAATTTGGCACAAATACTGGAACCAGTTTTCTACAGCTTGTTCTCAGTCTGGTTCCTAACAATCACCAGTAATTTTGGAAAGATGTCGTGGAAAGGCGGGTTCGTTCTCGCAGGGAAAACGACGCGACTTTGTCGTGCCGCCGGCTCATCCCGCGTCGAGGAGCGTCCACAGGGCATGCACGCGGGACGGGGTGCTCTTTGGGTCACTGCCGCATGAGATGACAGGGATAAAATTACCGGTCCAGTGGCGCCATGGCCGACAGAATACTTAACCCCACCGTCCCTTTAACCTTTCACAACAGCTACCCCGTTCTGATTAGGCCAATCGCAGAGGCTCCAGACTTGCACTTTCCTGACAAATGGGGCCAAGACCATTAGCCGATCTTAGGATTGGCACCGAGCAAACGATAAATTCCTGTGGTCAAATTATCGAGGCCCTAGCACATCGAAAAGGTCGCGGTAATATTCGGCAAACGCTCTGGCCGGCAGCTGGGAGAAACCGGATGACAATGTTCTGGCGACTTTGGGTCATCGCGTCTGCGACTTTGGCGTTCGCCATGGCGATCTTTGTCGGCCTCATTCTCCTGCAGTTCCAGAATATCCAACACAAGCTTCTTGCGGAACGAGTGGCCGTGTTGGCAACGAATACCGCGCAGCCATTTAATGCGGCGACTAGTATCGGAATTCCACTGGCGTCGGTGAGGAACGCTGGGGCACTACTTGAGCGCGCGAGACAGACTGACGACGCGATTACAGCGATCCTGGTCGTCGACGCTGAAGGCAATCTGCAACATCGCGCCGGAAATGACGACACAGCTTTCGTAGAACTGGCGCAACCAGAGGATTGGGCCGCTGGAACGGTCAACCTTTTCGACGACGGTCGAATTGTGTCCTTCAATCCGATTGTCTGGTCTCCCGGCGAACGTCCGGGGGCAATCGTTGTCGCCCTCGACGGAAGCGCCAGCATAAACCGAACGTGGGCGATGGGTGCCGAACTTGCCGCAGCCGCCATTGCCTTCTTTACTTTGGCAAGCATGCTGATCGCAGTTGGGTTGAGAACGGCCTTCGCTTCAGAGATATCGGCCTTTGCCGCGATCGAGAGGGATGTTGAGCTTTTCGACCGTGATACATGGATGGTCGATGGGGCTGAGCTTGAGGAAGGGGGCGAGCTGCATCGCGTTTTAAACAACACCTATGCACAATACCGCGCGTCCGTTAGTAGCGCCCCATCATCGGTCAGCGTCAACTAATGTCCTACGATCTGAATCGGCTCGCGTCGGCCTCTATCCGCTCACGCATGACCGCAATTCTCACCGCGGTAATTGCACTTTGGATGTTTCTCTTCAGTTTCGTAGCTCTCGTCTCGCTGGATCGTGCGGTTTCTCCAGAAATCCAGCAGCGCACGCTCCTTATCGGGAACGTCGTGCGCGACAACTTACAACAGACGCTGTCGGTCGGAATTCCGATCGACATGCTGGGTGGGATCGAAGCCTATCTTGAGGAGATTATAGACGAGTTTGCCGAGATAAGACGAATTACCGTTATTAGCAGCAAGGGAGCCGTCGTCGCCGACTTCCAACGTGCCGAGAAGCCCGCGATCCTTGATCAGCTCGAGGTTGGAAAGTGGCTCGGTATTTCAAGTTCCGAGCTCAATTTGCCGGTCTTGGCAGGAAACGAGGTTGTCGGACACATACGCTTGGTCACCAGCGCTCAGTTTGTTGAAACGCGACTGCGGTCCGTGTTGCTTGACGCATCTGTGCTGACGATGGCTGTAGTGCTGATTGGCGTTGAATTTGCACTTGTTGTTGCATCAGCCTTGATCTGGAGGCCTTTGCGTTCGGTCGTAGCAGTCGCCCGCGAACAGGAGAGGGGAAGCTTCGTTCACGTCCTGACACCTAGCGGCTTGCCAATATTCCGTTTCCTGGCGTTGCGGCTGAACGGCCAGGCGCAGCATGTGGCCGATCGGATTAAGGCTTCGGGCGTCGGCGTTTCAGCATTTCCCAGACTGATCTCAATACTCGACCTCGCTGACATGCGTCTTGCGCTGTTTGCCTTTGCCGCGGCAACCGAAGTCACGGCATCCTTCCTGCCAGTCTATGCGCGGGGCGCCACGCGCCCTGACTGGCTGGATCCGGGAGTGGCGGCTGCCGCCCCCTCGGCGGTCTATCTTGCTGTTCTTTCTATATTGGCCCCATTCGTGAGTCGTCTTGTCCTGCGGTTCGGGCCACGCAAGGTTTTCATCTTTGCTTCAATTCCCGCAGCGCTTGCGCTGCTTGGTATGGCTGCAGCTGATAGCGTTGCGAGCGTGATCTTCTGCCGTGGAGTTATCGCGTTTTGCTACGCGTTTGCCACGATCGCATGCCAGGACTATGCCCTTGCACTGCGCGCCGGCCAAGATGGGGCCAAGACGTCTGCGATCATAATGGCGATGGTCTTCGGTGGAACCTTTTGTGGCGCAACCATCGGCGGCATCTTCGCTGATCGTTATGGCTACGAAGCTGCCATAATGCTGGGTGCTGCGCTTGCCCTCTTTGCCGGGCTTGCAGGCTACCGAGGGCTCCGATCGGCGGACGCCAGGCCGTTCAGGCCGGATGCAGCTGCGCCCTCGGCCGCTGTGCCCTCTCCTATGATGTTCTATGGGTTCCTTTTTGGGATTGTTGTGCCGATGAATCTCGTGACGGCGGTCGGTATTTGGTATTTGGCTCCGCTCCGTCTTGCTGCACTCGACGCATCTCCAGCCGAAACGGCTCGCGTCATTATGCTGTTCTATCTCTGCCAGCTTTTGCTTGGCCCAGTGGCGGTCCGGATGGCGGAGTCTCGATTCGGGCTGAAAATGACAATGATCTTGGGGGCCTTCGTGGCAGGAACATCCCTCACGCTCTTTGGAGGCGAGACGTTCTGGCTGATGACGGCAACGGTTGCGGGTGTAGGTGCCGGCTTTGCATTGCTGCGCGGGCCTGCTCTCGAATTCGCGGCACAGCAATCGACTAATGCTCCGGGACGGATGGCAGTTTACCGAGTTGCAGAAAGGGCTGTCGCTTTGGCCGGTCTTTTGACTGCCGCTGCAGCACTTGGAAGCGATGCGAGTGGGCATATCATCGATGCACTTTCACTTATTGTATTTTTGGGGCTTCTGATTTTCAGTTCTGCGTCGGCCATCTCTCATTGGAAGAGGAGACACAAAAAATGAAGACACTGTCTCTGGTTGCTTTGGTTTCCTGTGCATGGGTTATCGCGCTCGCGTCCACCGCCACCGCGGACACCAAGAAAATCGCAATCGTAGCTTGGAGAGGTTGTGAGGAGGCGTGTCAGGGATTTCAAGATTACTTTGTGGAACGTAGCCACCCGGTAGAATTCACGATTTACGATGCTGCTCAGGACAAGATTCGCCTGCCGATGATCCTTGCGGAAATAAGGGCGGCAGAGACTGATTTGATCCTGACATGGGGCACGACTGTCACCTTGGGTGTTGCCGGAACGCTTGAAACTCAGGGGGCCAGCGATCTGAACAACGACATTCCGCAAGTATTCATGATTGTTGCTGATCCTGTGGGTTCAGGAATAGTTCGCTCGCTTGATGAAACGGGCAGGCCGAACGTAACCGGAACCTACAACCGCATGCCGGAGACCGTTACGCTACAGACGATCCGGAATTTCATGCCTTCAGTTCGTCACATTGGTCTATTGTTCAATACCGACGAGAAGAACTCGATCATCAAGCGAGACGAACTGGCCTTGCTGGCTCGTGAACAGGGCCTCGAATTCACCTCCCTGGAAATTGCCATTGGAGCGGATGGCAAGCCCAAAGCTGAAGACATCGCTATCAAGATGGTAAAACTGAAGGAAGCTGGTGTCGAATTCGTATATGTCGGTAGCTCATCATTCCTTCAATCGCATGCCGCTGACCTTGGAGACGCGGCAAGGGAAACGGGTCTGCCTGTCCTTAGTCCTTACGAAGACATGGTCCGTCAAGGAGGCGCGTTAATGTCGGTTGCGGCCCGGTATCAGGACGTCGGGAATCTTGCCGGGAAGCAGGCAGAAAAGATTCTCTTCGAGAATATCCCGGCAGGGAACCTTCCAGTTTTGCGAATGAAGGACTTCGCCCTCACGATCAACATGTCTGTCGCGAATGCTTTGAATATTTACCCGCCGATCGGATTGCTGCAGATCGCAGAAATCGTGGACTAGACGCCCAGCCTGCGCCTTGTTCGGTGAGGTCGGGAACAAGCAGCACGGCGATGGATCATTTTCGTGCCACCTCTGCCTGACAGAAACAGTGCGAACTGGGACGCGAACATTTAGCGCAGGAAATGGCCTTGGCAGATGCCAAGTAGCGAAGTCCTGCGATTGCAGCACGCCCATATGCGGGGCTAACCCGCGCTGACATGGGGAATGCTAACCCGTCTACGCCCACCACCTCGTCCCGCTTCGAGATGCGTACGCAGGGCGCTTTTGCGGAATGGGGTGATCTTTGGGTCACTGCCGCACGGGACGACTCTGGTCAATTCGATCCATGCCCTCTCGTTTTCGGTCAGTTGCTCCCACGATCCCGCTGGGGACATGGGAAGGGCAAAAAAAGTATCATCGCGGTCGCGGTTCATTACCCGAAGATCCCCCTCAGTGCTGCGCGTGAATGCGCTGTCTGCACCGAAACGCTGTTGTTTGAGAGCTGATGTTGCTCATCCAGGCAGCCCTGCTCATTCGCGCTGACGGGCGAGCCGAAGACCTCGACGATGGCCTTTGCGGCTGTCGTGCCGACCGCCTGGTCCAGCGCAAGCCGCATTAGAAGGGCAGGATCCATCTTAAGCGCCTTCGCAAGCAAGGGCACGCGGTCGGGCGGGACCTTGTTGCGGCCATGGTTGAGGAAGGTCATCTAATTGGCATTTGTGAAGCCAGCCTCGGAGGCGATTTTGTCATTGGTTTTCAGGTGAGTCTGGTCACGCACGAGATCCGTAATCAGTTTTGCGGCCGGGGCATCCTTGAAAGGGGTGGATCATAACGGCCTCACTTGTTGTTGGTGATACCACTTGCTTGCCGGTGCTGACCGGCGCGATCGGGTGGGACCTGTTTGCTCTCTTCGGGAAGGTGCGAAGTCGTAGAGGTTGTTGGTCGATGCTATGGGGGTTCGCCAGTCCCCTGCGCTCGGGGCTGGCGAACCCTCCTGATTGGTCGAGTTGATTGCAGTCGTCAGGCGATGTTGATCCCCCACTGAACGTCCGCTTTGGGCGCATGTTATCGACGACCGGTTAGGCTCAAAACTTCGCCTGCACGGTCTTTCCGTCTGGGCCGACAAGTTGCACTGCGCCCTTCACGTCGGTCGGAACCTCTACCCCCGTATCGGCGGAGAGTATGCCCGGCGTAGCGGGGGCAAGCGAGGCGCGCACGGGTTTGCCGTCGATGAGCAGGATGGCGGTGCCGGTCATGGTGGAGGTGTCAATGACGCTGTCATCGTCCATCGTGATATGGACATTCACCATCGTGCCTGCGGGGACAAGTTCGACGCGATAGGGGCCAGCGTCAACACGCATGCCGCCGTTCGGGCCAATGCCCGGTTCATGGGCGGCTGCAGGTGCCGCAAGAAAAAGCAGGGTGAAGATCGTGCGAAGCATAAGGATTGCCTTTCGGTTCAGAATGTCTGGATGGGAGCGGCGGAGGCGTGGAGCGTCTCCGATCGTCTGGTTCTTTCGGCCACGACCAGCCGCTCGACCGACTTACGGCCATAGCGCAGGAAGAGGATGGGTGTCAGGAAGGTGTCGAGGAGGGTCGAGGAAATCAGCCCGCCGAAGATCGTGATGGCGACGGGGCTAAGGATTTCCTTCCCTGGCGCATCTGCCCCGATCATCAAGGGGATGAGTGCGACCCCGGCGGACAGGGCGGTCATCAGGACCGGTGTCAGCCGTTCGAGCGAGCCGCGGACGATCAGGTCGGGGCCGAAGTCCATTTGCTCATGTAGGGCTAGGTTGATGTAGTGGCTGATCTTCAGGATGCCGTTCCGCGCCGCGATGCCGGTCAGGGTGATGAAGCCGATCATCGAGGCGACGGACAAGGGTTGTTCTGCGATCCACAAGGCGGCGACAGAACCGATGAGGGCGAGCGGCACCGATCCCATGATGATCAGGGCGCAGACCGCCGACTTGTAGCGACTGTGGAGGATCGCGAAGACCATCCCCAGCGAGATAAGCGAAAGAAACGCGATGGTGCGACTGGCCTCTTCTTGTGCTTGGAACGTCCCTTCCAGCGAGGCTGTATAGCCTTCGGGAAGGTCGGCCTCGGCGAGAATGTCGCGGATCTGTGCGACGACTGCTGCCATGTCTACCTGGCCGTCGGTATTGGCCAGAACGATAATCCTGCGGCTGCCGTTTTCACGCAGGATCTGGTTCGGACCATCGGTTTCCGTCACTTCGGCAAGTTCGCTGATGGGAATCCAGCCGGAAGGCGTTTCGATCAGGAGATTGCGCAACCCTTCGGTAGTTCGGCTTTCATCTGGCAGGCGCATCACCACGTCGTAGGACCGGGCACCATCGACGAGGCGCGAGACGATGCTGCCATTCGACAGGCGTTCCAGCGCCTCGGTGATCGCAGCGGGTTGGATACCGTAGAGGGCGGCACGGTCGTAATCGACGCGGATTTCCAGTTGCGGGATACGGACCTGTTTTTCGACCTGCAAGTCAACGATCCCGTCGATCGCTGCGATCTCGGCGCGCAACCCTTCAGCTGTGGTGCGAAGCGTGTCGAGGTCGGGACCGAATACCTTTAGGGCAAGCTGGGCGCGGACACCGGAGAGCATGTGGTCGAGCCTGTGCGAGATCGGTTGCCCCACATTCACCGCGACTGGCAGAACCGCCAGGCGGGTGCGGATGTCAGCCACGATTTCGTTCTTGGAACGGTCAGAGGGTTCCAGATCAACTTCAATTTCCGAGGAATGCACACCTTCGGCATGCTCGTCGAGTTCGGCCCGCCCCGTGCGGCGGCCTACGGCGCGGACTTCCGGAACGTCGAGGATGAGCTTTTCGGCGATCAGACCGACGCGGTGGGATTCCGCCAGCGAGATGCCGGGATTGAACAGCATCGAGATGGTGAAGGTGCCTTCGTTGAAGGGCGGCAGAAAGGCGCGGGGAAGCAGCAGTGCCGCCCCTGCTGCCATCAGGACGGCGGCGACCGACAGCGCCATCAGGCTGCGCTGCCAGCGGAACACAACGGCCAAGGCGGCGCGGTTGCCCTGTTTGAGTTTGTGGACAAGCCAGCCCTCGTGTTCGTCCAGACGCTTCAGGCCCGGCAGCAGGTAGTAAGCCATCACCGGTGTCAGGGTGATCGAGACCAGAAGGCTGACGAGGATCGAGATGATGTAGGCCTGACCAAGTGGTGCGAAGAGCCGACCTTCGATCCCAGACAGGGCGAAGAGTGGGACAAAGACGAGGACGATGATCATCGTCGCATAGACAATGCCCGACCGAACCTCTTGCGAGGCGGAGACGACGACTTCGAAGTTAGAGCGGGGATTGCCTGCCTCGCGGTTTTCGCGCATCCGGCGGAAGATGTTTTCGACGTCCACGACGGCGTCATCGACCAGTTCCCCAATGGCGATAGCGAGGCCACCCAGCGTCATCGTGTTGATCGACAGGCCAAGAAATTGGAACACAACTGCGGTGACGAGGATCGAAACGGGTATCGCGGTGAGCGAGATGAAGGTCGTGCGGGTGTTCAGAAGGAAGGCGAAAAGGACAATAGCCACGACCACGATTGCCTCGACCAGCACGGTCTGCACATTCCTGACCGAGGTTTCGATAAAATCCGCCTGCCGGAACAGAACGTTGTCGGCCTTGATGCCCTTTGGCAGAGCAGCGGTGATTTCGGTCAGTGCAGACTCGACATCGCGGGTCAGGCGGATGGTATCGACATCGGGTTGCTTTTCCACTGAGACAATCACGGCGGACTGGCCCATATAGCCTGCCTCGCCCCGTTTCAGGCGTGCGCCGTAGCCGACTTCGGCCACCTGATGCAGCAGGATGGAGCGTTGGCCGTCGCTCTTGACAACCACCTTCTTCAGGTCATCGAGGTTGAGAGTGCTGCCGATGTTGCGGATCAGAAACTCGCGAGCGTATTGGTCGGTGAAGCCGCCGCCCGTATTGCCGCCGAAGGCGGTGATCGCGGCCTCTACCTCCTCTAGCGTAACGCCAAGGGCGCGCAGGGCGGCGATGTCGGGTGCGATGCGGAACTGGCGCACCTCACCCCCAATGGGGATGACCTGTGCGACGCCGGGGATCGTCAGAAGGCGGGGGCGCACGATGAAATCTGCTGCCTCGCGCAGCTCCATTGGCGACACGCCTTCGGGGGCGGTCATGGCGACCAGCATGATCTGGCCCATGATGGAACTGATCGGCCCCATCTGCGGGACCACGCCGTCGGGCAGTTGCGCCGAGACGAGGGAAAGTTTTTCCGCGATCTGCTGGCGGTTCCGGAATATGTCAGTGCCCCAATCGAATTCGACATAGATGATCGACAGGCCGACGCCCGAAACAGAGCGCACCCGTTCCACGCCGGGCAGGCCGTTCATCTGCGTCTCGATCGGATAACTGACGAGCTTTTCGACTTCGGGCGGGGCGAGGCCCTCAGCCTCGGTCATGATGGTGACGGTGGGGCGGTTCAGGTCTGGGAATACATCGACCGGAAGGCGCTGGATGGTGAAGGCCCCATAGCCCATCATGATGATGGCTATGGCCAGAACCAGCACGCGGTTGCGCAGGGACTGCGTGACGAGGAAAGTGAACATGTCAATTCTCCTCAGCGCAGCTGGTTCAGGAGTTCGGCACCCTGCGTCACCACGCGGTCGCCTGCGGCGATGCCCGCCAGCACGATCACCCGCCCGCCGTCAAGGGCGGCTGTCCGCACGGGGCGCGGTTCGAAGAGCTCGGGGCCGACATGCAAGAAGACGATGTTCTCGCCATTACCGCCGCGGATCACCGCATCGCGCGGAACACCAATGCCCGTGGCCACATCCGCCGTTTCGGCATAAACTGTGATGCGGTCACCGACCTGAAGGTGGCCGGTCGGCCGGTCGATGCGGAATTGCACAGGTCGGGCTTGGCCATCTTCGGCAAAGCCCAACCCGATCAGCGACAGCGGGATGGACTGACCATCGGGCGCGGCGACGGATGCCTCGCCCGCGATGTTGGCATTGATGAAGAGGGATGCCTCGACCCAAAGTTTCGCGGGGTCGATGATGTGGAAAACTTCGGTGTAGGTTTCAGCGATCAGGCCCGGGGCGGCATTCGCCTTAGACACGATCCCATCGACAGGTGCCACCAGTGGTTCGGCGGTTGCGGGAAGGGAATCGAGTGCGGTGCGCCGATCACGCAGGCCTTGCAGGGTCAGTTCGGCCTCTTCCAGTTGCGCCTTGGAGATCGTCCCGGCGGCTGCAAGTGGGCGGTAGCGGGCGAGTTGGCGTTCTTCCAGCGCAATTTCCTGATCGAGCTCCGCCTTGGTCTGGCGGATCGAAGATTGGTCGGCTGCGGCCAGCGAAGGTTCGACCAGTGCCATCAGTTGACCCTTCTGCACCCTGCTGCCGAGGACGGGGAAGCCCTCGGGCGGCGGGGCGAGGCGCCCGCCGACGGCTGTCTGGACAAAGCCGCTCGCGTTCGGGTCGGGGATGATCCGGCCTGCCATCTCGATGCTGCGGCGATGTTCGGCTTCCTCGGCCATCACTGTGCGGATCGCGAGAATGCGCTGCGCGGCCTTAGGGGCAAATATGCGGCCGTCGGGCAAGCGCTGTGCCACGTCGCGGACGATGGGGGTTGTCGTTTCTGCGATAGCGACGGAGCTGGTGACCATTACGGCCAGCACTGCGACCGCGACACCAGCCGCGAGGATGCGCCGGCGACGCAGGGCCATTACGGCCAAGCCTAGCAGGAAGCCCGTTCCGCCGAGGGCGGCCATCTTAAAGGCTTCGCTCCGGGATGGCGCTGCAAGTAACTGGATCAAGTCGCGACCTGCGTCCGGCCCAGGGGGGGCTACTACCGGAGCAGGGATCGAAAGCGTTGCGGTGAGGAAGTCGATGTCGGCTCCGGCTTCCACCGTGAAGAGTAATTCATAGTCGCCCGGCTCGGTCGCCCAGCGGGCGTCTAGCTGGTAGACATCATCATCGACCATCGCCGTTACCGGGCCCGCGGGCGTTTCGACCGAGACAGTTGCACCCGTCACCGGTTCGTTCGTGTCGAAGCGGTCGATGTAGATCGTCAGCGCAGCATCGTCGGCGACGGCGACCAGTTCGAACAGCGTTGAAGCAGCCGTCGCGCGGGGTGCCGTGACGATTGTAGGGGGCGGGGCTTCGTCCCCATGCGAATGGCCTTCATGCGACAATGCAGGAAGGGAGATCAAGCTCAACAGGGCGGCGAATACGCCAGTGCGGAAATGGGTCACGAGACACCTCGATTTGGCTGAACGGGAGTTGTGGTGCCGCCATGATGCAGCAGGGGCGATCCGTCAGCTTCTTGGTGGTCGTTTCAGGGCTGTTTGAGGCCGGGCCTCGGCGCGTGTGTCTGAGGGGAGTGCGTATGCGGCGGAAAGCGTGGTCAAGCCATGGGCATGGCCCAGAGTGGAGAGCAGGGCGGATGCACAGGTGGCGGGCGAGCAGCAGAGGGTTTTGCATTCGTCGACATCGGGGACCATGTCGGAAGCGCCCGACCCGGTATCATCCGCGGTTTCGACGACGTGGGCCGTTGTGTGGAGGCCATGGGCCTCGGCCTTTGACGGTGCAAGCAGTATTGACGCGAACAGAAAAACACAGGCCAGAACGACATGGTGCAGCAAGCTAGACGCCACGAACGGCAACCGGCGTGGTAATCCATTGGTTGTCGGCAGGCGCATAAGGGTCATGGGAGGTCCAAGGCTTTCACTGGGTGCAAATAGCCGACATTCAGTTTGTCTGTAATCACAAAATCGTCAGTCCTGCAAGCTGGGCAGCGCTACTGCTTGGCCCTTGAAGTGCCCAGTGGGGTTTCGTCTATGTTGCATGAGCAGAGGTGGCCAAAGGCAAGCGCCATCACTTCTGAAAGCCCGGTTTTGGATGGTTTAAGAAGCCGAAGACTGCACACCGAACCCTGCTTCCCGTTCAGCTTTCGCGATCTGCTGACTGAGGCGTGCCACAGAGGCAGTTTGTGCTGTGGTTGCTTCGCACCTTACACCCCGCAAGCGGTTCGATCAGCCTTGAGCGCGGTTCGTCCAGAAAGGGACAAAGTCGCGCGGGCACTTCTATGCGTGCATAGAATCGTCCATCTTTCGCTTTGAAAGTTCTGAGTTTTCCGTTCAGTGCTGGCCCGTGGCTTTGGAACCAAAAACGGCACAACCTGTCGAAATGCAATGAATTTATTTTATATCAAAAAGTTGTGGTGGTAGGCCCGGAGGGACTCGAACCCCCAACCAAGGCGTTATGAGCGCCCTGCTCTAACCATTGAGCTACAGGCCCCTACCGACGCCCTGCGTAACAGATCGGTGCTAACGGTCAAGTCAAGCGCGTGCAATTTTCTGCTGCTTTGTTGCACCGCAGCGGCGAAAGTCGTATGGGGTCGCCAACGGCGGATTCCCTTCAGGAGACGGGCGATGAGCGAGAGCACGGCCAAGGGCCACAACGGTTTGACCTATGCCGATGCGGGCGTGGACATCGACGCAGGCAATGCCTTGGTGGAACGGATCAAACCAGCCGCAAAACGCACATCCCGCACCGGGGTCATGGGCGGGTTGGGCGGTTTTGGAGGGCTGTTCGATCTGAAGGCTGCGGGTTTCAAGGATCCGGTCCTTGTGGCTGCGACGGATGGAGTTGGCACAAAGTTGCGGATTGCCATTGATACGGGCGTTGTTGACACCATCGGCATTGATTTGGTCGCCATGTGTGTAAACGACTTGGTTTGCCAAGGCGCCGAACCGCTATTCTTCCTTGATTACTTTGCAACCGGGAAACTGGACGTCGATCAAGCGGCGACCATCGTCGAAGGCATTGCCGAAGGTTGCGCCCAATCGGGCTGCGCGCTTATTGGGGGCGAAACCGCCGAGATGCCGGGAATGTACCACAAGGGCGATTTTGACCTTGCTGGCTTTGCGGTCGGCGCGATGGAGCGCGGTGTCGATCTTCCCCGCGACGTGCAGGCAGGCGACGTTCTCTTGGGGCTGAAGTCCTCGGGCGTTCATTCGAACGGCTATTCCTTCGTCCGCAAGGTTGTTGAGATGTCCGGTCTTGGCTGGGATGCGCCTTGCCCCTTTGGCGAAGGGAGCCTGGGCCAAGCCTTGCTTGCGCCGACCCGGCTTTACGTCAAACAGGCGCTTGCTGCCATTGGCGCCGGAGGGGTGCATGGCTTTGCCCATATCACAGGTGGCGGTTTGACCGAAAACCCTCCGCGCGTTCTGCCCGATGGGCTGGCCTGTGAAATCGACCTTGGGGCATGGGAATTGCCGCCGGTCTTCCGTTGGCTGGCTTCGACCGCCAACATGAGCGAACCCGAACTCTTGAAGACCTTCAACTGCGGGATCGGCATGATGATTGTCGTCGCCAGTGACAAAGTGGATGCTGTGACGGCTGTTCTGCAAGAGGCTGGCGAAGAGGTTGTCAGCCTCGGCCGGATTATCGAGGGGCAGGGCGACGTCGTCTACAACGGTCGCCTGCTGTGACGCGTGTTGCCATCCTGATTTCCGGGGGTGGCTCGAACATGCTGCGGCTGGTCGAAGCAATGCAGTCGGATGGATTTGCCGAACCGGTTCTGGTTGGGTCGAATGACCCATCCGCCGGGGGGCTTGCCAAGGCGACCGCCCTTGGCGTTCCGACCTTTGCCATCGATCACCGGGACTTCGGCAAGGATCGCTCCGCTTTCGAGGCCGAGCTTCTGAAGTCGCTGCTGGCTGCACAACCTGATGTGCTATGCCTTGCCGGGTTTATGCGGGTTCTGACGTCTGATTTTGTGCGCCATTTTGACGGGCGGATGTTGAACATTCACCCGTCGCTTCTGCCGAAATATCCGGGCCTGCATACGCATCAAAGAGCGTTGGATGCCAAGGATAAAGAGGCTGGCTGCACTGTGCATCAGGTGACCGCTGAACTTGATGCCGGCCCTATTCTAGGGCAGGCACGCGTTCCGGTCCTTGAAAGCGATACCGCTGAAAGCCTTGCAGCGCGGGTCTTGGTGCAGGAGCATCGGTTGTACCCGATGGTCCTGCGACGTTTCGTGGCGCAAGATACCTCGCGGATTGATCTTTAAGCCGTAATCACTCGGGCAAAGTCGCGGGTAACGGTGGTTCGGGCTATGCCACGGCCCGTGCCATGATCTGCGCTTAAAGTAGGAAATATAGCGCGGATCTCCTCACGAGCTTGCCGTCCAAAAGCGGACATCGCCATACCGCCGGGAAACAGGCTTTCGGTCAGCGCGCCTTCGGCCAGAATGACCTCGTGGTGTTCACATAAAAGATGGACGTAGGTGATCATCGGGCGCCGCACCCTTCTGATCGTCCGCCCGTTTACCAAATGGACCGCAGCGGCAAACACCTCTGTTTCGCCAGTGATCAGTTGGGTGTTCCAACCGCGGCAGAGCATCCGATGCTGTGGCGAGACAAGCAGACGCCTACGGTTTCCAAGAACGTTGGCCTCAATGCGTACAGGCGCCATGCTGCCAAGACCGCAGACTTTTCGCTTTCCCGCCCAGACGACCTCTTGAAAACCATTATCGGCAGTCTGCAGTCGGTCGCCGGGGGCAATCAGTTCTACCGGGCAGGGGCCTCGGTCGGTTTGCACCAATGTTCCTGCAGCAAAACAGGGAATTGCAGGCGGAGTCGGAGGAAACGACGTGGCGAAAAGAGGGTCATAGCGCGTCGGGTTGATGCCGGGCCCTATTTGCAGCGTTCCCGGCTCGATAGGTGCCAGTTGGATCACCAGCTTGGGTGAGGAAAAAATCAGATGGCCGCCAGACGTCGCGCGGCCCTGAAACATATTGGGGTTCGGAATGATCTCGGAATAGATCGGCGGTTCTGGTGGATCAGGGTCAGGCCATGCGTAAATGCTGATCGAATAGGCCGAACTGAAGGTCGGTTCCGTTCCATCCGGGTATGAGATCACAACACGGAAATACGTCGTCGCCGACCCCAATGGATCGACCTCGCCCAATGTAACCTTCACTCCGTTCGAATTGCCTGATGTTCGCACGGACGAATATGTCGCGACTTGATCGCCGCGAAGATAAACTTCTGTGGTGGGCATTTTCGCCTCTGACTGCTCAGAGGTGAAGATACAACAAAAAGTGTGGTTACTACATCCTTAAGGCGATTTTTTCGCGAAATCCGCACATTTCTGCCACGATCCGGGCCGAATTTGTGCCGGAACCCTATGGTTTTTGCTAGTTTTCTTCTCTTGGGCCAGATGGGCGCGTCACGATCCAGCACCCCATGATCAACAAAACACTGCCTTGCGCCGCCAAAACCCAAGGCTTCAGGCCCAAGTAAAGGCTGAGCCCAAATGCTGCGGCCATCGCCAAAATCGACGCGGCTTTGGCCTTTGGTGGGATGGCACCATGCTGCCGCCAATCGCGGATGGCAGGGCCGAAGAGCGGGTGCTCCCACAGCCAATCATGCATACGCGGAGAAGATTTCGCAAAACACGCTGCCGCAAGGATCATCATAGGCGTAGTGGGGACAAGTGGCAGAACAACGCCTGCAAGCCCAATTCCGACAGAAGCAAGACCCAAACCAAACCACAAGGGACGCATCAGTGGCGTCCCTCCGTCAGCAGACGGAAAAAGATCTGGGATCTACGCATTGGATTTGTCTTTTCTGCGATGGCAATTAGCAACAGTTAGGCCGCTTGCGAGGCATGGAAAAGGGTAATGCCGGCAAATTCCCTTCCCTTTCTACAAACCCACACCTATAGGTCGGAAATTCAGGCGGGATGACCCCGCACGCCCCGGCCAAGGATGCCCATGCGTACGATCACAACGACCGAAGATCTCGCCGCCTTTTGTGAGGCCGCCAAATCTGCCCCCTATGTCACCATTGATACCGAGTTTCTGCGAGAGCGGACCTATTGGTCAAAGCTCTGCCTGATCCAAATGGCGCTTCCGGGAAAGACGGGTGAGGCAGTCTTGATCGACCCGATCGAAGGCGTCGAAATGAGCCTTGAGCCCCTTTACGACCTGTTCCGACATGAGGCTACGGTCAAGGTCTTTCATGCGGCGCGGCAGGATCTGGAAATTTTCTTCGTCGAAGGCAATGTGTTTCCAAAGCCGCTTTTCGACACGCAGATTGCCGCGATGGTCTGCGGTTTTGGCGAACAGGTCGGCTATGAGACGCTTGTGCGAAAGATCGCCAAGGAAAACCTCGACAAGACCAGCCGCTTTACCGATTGGTCGCGCCGCCCGCTTTCCAATGCCCAGAAAGAGTATGCGCTGGCAGATGTCACGCATCTACGGGTGATCTATGAATGGCTTGCCGCGCAGCTTGCAAAAAATGGCAGGGCGCGTTGGGTTGCTGAGGAGCTTGGGGTGCTCACCGACCCTGAGACATATACTGTTCGCCCTCATGACGCATGGCAACGCGTGAAAACGCGGACAACGTCGGGTCGCTTCTTGTCTTTGGTTCGTGAATTGGCCCGCTTTCGGGAAGACTACGCGCAGAAGAATAACGTGCCTCGTAGTCGCGTCATGAAAGACGATGCTCTGTTAGAACTTGCCTCGACCAAGCCGCAGTCGATCGAGGAACTTGGACGTTCGCGCCTGCTGATGCGCGAGGGCCGCAAGCCCGAGATCGCAGAAGGCATCCTTGCGGCGATCAAGGCCGGGATCGAAACCCGTCCCGAAGATATGCCCCGGATGGAGTCCAACCAAGAGCAACTGCAGGTGAACCCCGCCTTGGCTGATTTGCTTCGCGTCTTGCTGAAAGCCAAATCCGAAAGCTTGGGAGTCGCGCCGAGATTGATCGCATCTTCTAGCGATCTTGATGCGATTGCTGCAGGTCAACGTGACGTCGAGGCTTTGCGGGGATGGCGCAAGGAAGCCTTTGGTGACGACGCTTTGCGTCTATGCCGTGGAGAAATTGCCCTGTCTGCCAAGGGTTCGGAAGTCCGCGTCGTTCAACTGTAACGATGCGGACCGAACTGCGGCGTTAGCGTTGTGCGCGGCTGCTGCGCGCATTGTTCGCGCCCTGGACAGTGATTTTGGTGATATATCCCAGCCGCTGCGGCGATACGGTCTTTGCAACGACAATCTCGCGAGAGCGTGGCGTATTCACATCGGCTTCGGTCAACGGCGGCAGCAACCGGAACTCCAGAACCAGATGGCTCGGATCGTCTTGCTCTAGCTCAACCAACTCGGCGTCCCACCACCCCTGCGTGGGGGTAATGCCCTTGGCCCGCACGATGATCCCGCCAGAGTAGGTTTCAATATTCATCGAAACCACGTCGGCTACCAGATAACGCGGATCCTTGGGCTTCTCGATCACGACTTTCTCTGCCGGCTCAGAACGGCCGAACCAATTGAACGGGTTCAATTTAGAGTCGCGCACAAAGCCACAATTGACGAGAAGCATAAGCGCAATGAGGGCAACCGAAAGCGAACGTGACATCGGGGCATCCAATCTGATTTCCCTTTGGGTATCCGATGAAAGGCCCTTTGAAAAGACCGCGATGGGGCTGGACCTGCCGCTTCCCGCGCTTTACCTCAGGAAGAAGAACCGGAAAGAGGCACCATGGCCAGCGAAGCTTTTGAAGAGATCGTAGAAACGTTCGAATTTCTCGACGACTGGGAAGACAGGTATCGCCATGTGATCGAACTTGGCAAGGCCATGGCACCCCTCGACGAAAGCTTCAAAGTGCCGGCCTACAAGGTAGATGGCTGCGCCTCTCAAGTTTGGCTTCGCCCGCAGATTGCCGGGGGAACCTTCGATTTTGAGGGGGACTCGGATGCGATGATTGTGCGGGGCCTGATCGCCGTCCTACATGCCCTTTATTCAGGCCAATCGCTTGCCGAGGTCGGCAAGATCGACGCTACAGCAGAACTTGCGCGCTTGGGTCTGAACGAACACCTCTCATCGCAGCGGTCAAACGGAGTCCGCGCCATGGTGGAGAGGATCCGTAAGACCGCCGCTGAAGCCGTCTAAAGCGGCGCGCAAGCTGCTTTCAGCCATTCGCGCGCTTCCTTGCTCAGCCGGGGGGCAAGCTTCTCCTCAACCTCGGCATGATATCGGTCCAGCCACGAACGCTCTGCCAAGGAAAGCAGTTCGCGTTTGATCATCCGCCGGTCAAAGGGAACGAAAGTCAGCGTTTCAAACGAATACTGATCGCGCAAGTCACCCAATGGCACTGCGGGCCCGACGACGATCAGGTTTTCCAGCCGAATGCCAAAAGCCCCTTCGCGGTAGTAACCAGGTTCGTTCGAAAGGATCATCCCAGGCTGTAACGGAATTTCCGATATCCGCGAAATGCGCTGCGGGCCTTCATGCACCGAAAGGAATGCGCCGACGCCGTGGCCTGTGCCGTGATCGAAATCCTGCCCCTCCACCCAAAGCGCAAATCGTGCCAAGGGATCAAGGTCACGGCCAGCCAGACCCTTTGGAAAGCGGACACGGGAAATCGCGATCATCCCTTGCAGCACCCGCGTATAGCAGAGGCGTGCTTCGTCTCCGGGATCGCCAATTGCGATGGTCCGGGTGATATCCGTTGTGCCATCAACGTATTGGGCGCCCGAATCCACCAACAAAATCTCGTTGTCCTGAACCGGACGGTTGCTGCCCTCGGTCACGCGGTAATGCATGATGGCGCCATTAGGGCCGGCCCCGCAAATCGTATCAAAGCTGATATCGTGCAAGGCGTTCGTCGCGCGCCGGAAGCCTTCCAGCCCGCGCACGACGTCAATTTCCGTCAGGCTGCCCTTTGGCTGTGCCTCCAGCCAGCACAGGAATTCCACCATCGCCGCCCCATCACGAATGTGGGCTTCCCGCATTCCAGCCAATTCGCCCGCGTTCTTGCAGGCCTTGGGCAGGCGGCAGGGGTCATCGCCCCATGCGACGTCAATCCCGGCTTCCTCCAATTCACGACCGACCGCAAGCGGAGCCGTTGTCCGATCGACGCGAACCGGGCCTTGCAGCGTATGCAGACCGGGGACAAAGGCTGCTGGCGGACGCAGCGAGACATGCTCGTCCAGATGCGCCCGAACCCGGTCGTCAAATTTCGCGGCCTCGGCATAGAGCGTTACCCGACCATCATCGTGCAAAACCGCAAATCCGTGCAGGATGGGGTTCCGCGGCACATCAGCGCCTCGAATGTTCAAAAGCCAGCAGAGTGAATCCGGAAGCGTGATGACGGCCGCGCGGTGACCAGATGCCCGTAGTTCCGCTGCAAGACGATGTCGTTTCGCGACACTGGTTTCCCCAGCCAATTCATCGGGATGGGCAAAGGCTGCTCCCAAAGGTGGTGCGGGTTGATCGGCCCAGATCGCGTCAACCATATTGCTGCAGGCTCGCAGCCCAATTCCAGAACCCGATAGTGCGGCTTCAATCTTTGCAATCTCGTCGGCGGTATGCAGCCAAGGGTCAAAGCCCACCTCGCCGCCAGCAAGGTGCTCTTTAATCCAATCTCCCGGCTTCACCTCGGGCCAGGGAACCGGCGTGAAACGGTCCAGATCGACCTGCGCTTTCACCTGAACCCGATAGCGCCCGTCTATGAAAACGCCTGCGATCCCCGGCAAGACAATGCAAAAGCCAGCCGAGCCCGTGAACCCGGTCAGCCACTGCAAGCGCTCGTCGCGCGCGGCCACATATTCTCCTTGGTGCACATCAGCCCGTGGCACGACAAAGCCCTGCAAGCCCTCAGCCACCAGCCGATCGCGCAAAGCCGCCAGTCGGGGACCACCCTGTGCCGGATCTGCATGGCTTTCAAAGCTCTGGAACATCCCTGTGGCCCTTTTTTCTGTCCAAAATATCCTCGGGGGTGAATGGGCTGCAGGCCCAGAGGGGGCTGACAGCCCCCTCCAACTTATCCAACCTTGCGCATGCCCAGAACACGGGCTCGCTTGCGCGGGTCGCTGTCGAACAGACCAGCCAGTTGCTCTGTCATCGCGCCCGCCAACTGCTCGACATCAGTGATCGTGACCGCGCGTTGGTAATAGCGCGTAACATCATGGCCGATGCCAATGGCGATCAGTTCCACGGCCTTCTTGCGCTCGACCATGGAAATCACGTCACGCAAATGTTTTTCAAGGAAGTTCGCGGGGTTGACCGAAAGGGTTGAATCGTCAACCGGAGCACCGTCTGAAATCACCATCAGGATCTTGCGCGCCTCGGGGCGGGCCAGCATCCGCCGGTGCGCCCATTCCAAAGCTTCGCCGTCGATATTTTCCTTCAGCAAACCTTCTTTCATCATCAGGCCCAGATTGGGCCGGGCGCGCCGCCAAGGTGCATCGGCCCCCTTGTAGATGATATGGCGCAGGTCGTTCAGGCGACCGGGTTGCTGCGTGCGCCCTTGTGCAAGCCAGCGTTCGCGACTTTGCCCACCTTTCCACGCCCGGGTGGTAAAGCCCAAAATCTCGACCTTGACGCTGCACCGTTCCAGCGTACGGGCCAGAACATCGGCACAAATCGCGGCAATCGAGATCGGGCGACCGCGCATCGACCCGGAATTGTCCAGAAGCAGCGTCACGCAAGTATCGCGGAACTCGGTGTCCTTTTCCTGCTTGAAAGACAAAGGCGTGGTCGGGTTCGCAACGACCCGCGCCAACCGCCCGGCATCCAGCGTGCCTTCTTCCAGATCGAAGAGCCATGACCGGTTTTGCTGGGCCTGAAGCCGGCGCTGCAACTTGTTGGCCAAACGGCTGACCGCGCCTTTCAGGGGCTCAAGCTGCTGATCAAGATACGCCCGCAGCCGCTCCAATTCGGCCGCTTCAGCCAAATCTTCAGCCCTGATTTCCTCATCGAAATCGGTGGTGTAAACTGCGTAATTCGGGTCAGCGGCCGAATGCGGGGCGGGCGGCGGCGGCTCAAGCGGCGCTTCTCCCTCTGGCATTTCCTGCTCTTCGCCATCGTCCATATCGGCGCTGTCTTCCATCGAGACCTGCGCCTGAGACTGATCTTGTTGCTGCTCTTGGCTTTGCTCCGGACTTGCCTCGGCCTCTTCCTCCTGAGACTGCTCGTCGCCGTTGCTTTCTGGCTCCTGCTCGTCCTCCTGAGCCTCGTCGTTCAGCTCGTCCTCATCTGGGGCATCCGGGTCATCGCCAAGCTGATCGCCATAGCCCAAATCAGAAATCACTTTGCGCGCCAAACGGGCGAAAGCTGCCTGATCGGCCAGCACATGGTCGATATTGTCCAGCGTGTCGGACGCTTGTTCCTCAATGAATCCGCGCCACAGGTTCATCACATTGGCAGCATTCGCCGGCAGGTCACGCCCGGTTGCCAAATGCCGCACCAGATAGCCAGCCGCCACGGACAGGGGGGCGTCTTGGGTGCTGGTGATCTGGCCATAGCCCTTGCGATCCGCCTCATAGGAAATCTTCGCGTCGATATTGCCGGCGGTGCCCGGCATGGCGCGGGCCCCCATCGCCTCGCAGCGGGCGGTTTCCATCGCGTCATAGATATCGCGCGCCAATTGGCCCGTGGGCGCATATCGGTTGCTGGTTGCCTCATTGTGGAACTTGCGCCGCATGGCAAACGCGTCCGCCGTACCACGGGCCAGCAAAACCTCGTCCCGCGTCATTCGGCGGCTGACTTGCGGAAGACGCACGCCTTCCTTGTTCATTCCCGGAGGATCGACCGAATAGGACACCGTCATGTCCGGGTCATCGGCCATGGTTTTGGTCGCCTCGGCGAGGGCTTTTTTGAACGGATCGGCGGGGTTGTCACTGGGCTTGCTCATTGGGCGAACATGGCACTCTGTCGGGGGCGCGGCAAGGGCCGTTTGTGCATGTTTCAAAGGCAGTTTTGCACAGCGGCAAGCCTTTCCTTCGTGCATTGCTGCACAAAGGAAGCGCGGCGGCGCGGAATTGTTCCGCAGCGGAAAGTGTCCATCTTTCAGGGCGTGTTCTTCAGTCAACCCGACGACCATCCTGAAACGGAGAAAATCATGTCCAAACCAAAGATTGCCATTATCACCGGATCCACCCGCCCGACCCGTTTCGCCGATATCCCGACCTCCTGGATCAAGGCTCAGGCCGAAGCTCGTGGCGATATGGAGGTTGAGGTGGTTGACCTGCGCGACTTCCCGATGCCGTTCTTTGACGAGGTTGCCTCGAACGCTTGGGCGCCGACCCAGAACGAAATCGCCGTGAAATGGCAGAAGAAACTGGCCGAGTTTGACGGCTATATCTTCGTCGTCGCCGAATATAACCGCTCGATCACCGGCGTTCTGAAAAATGCCTTGGATCAGGCCTATGTCGAATGGGCGCGCAAGCCTTTTGGCGCCGTGGCCTACGGGTCGATGGGCGGCACCTCGGCACTGGCGCATCTTCGGATGATCGGCGTCGAACTGCAGATGGTTCCGGTACGTAACTCGGTCCATATCGGCGGCGGCGACTTCTTCAAGGTCCATCCGGGGTTTGGCGGTTCGGGCAATCTGGCAGACATCGCCGGATCAATCGAGCCGTCGGCCAAGGCGATGTTGGATGACGTCGTATGGTGGGCGAACGCCACCAAAGCCGCAAAAGCCTAACCCAAAAGCAATGCCCTGCACGCGCCAAGAAGGACTTCGGCGCGTGCTTGGGCTCTTTGCCGCAAGGGCGCTTCCGTTCCGAAATCGGCTTGCATCAACAGCGCCCGTTGCGCGGCCTTTGCCTCTATGCGCCATGAAAGCGCGCGTCTGCCTTGACCCTCAGCCAGAACGGCCTGAACCAAGGCGGACATATTGGCGACCATCCTTGCAGTTCTTTCGCTTTCCGGCCCGTCAACCAGCCATTGATGTTCCATAAGGGCTGAGAAACGACCGGCACAACTGGCGAATTGATAGACTTGCTCCTCTCCAGCTTGGGGGGCAAGCGGCAATGTCCCCGCCTGAACTGGCAGGGCAAGCGAAACCATCACAAGGAAAGTTTTCATTCTGCCCATGTTTGCAGCATGGGGCTGAAAAACCTGCTAATCAATTAATCCGTTTGGAGAAAGTCATGCCGCATCCGCATAGTGTGGCGGCTTGGATACGAAACGAGTTGGGTAGGACTATTTCCACCCGTCGATATTTGAGAACGACTCGATCGAAACGCTTGAATCCCGCTCAAATTCATCGCCCGTAACGTCACGAAATGCGATTGCCGGAATATACATTAGTGTCTCAAACCAAGCACCTGTGGACCAGCCCGGAAACTTTGACGGGTCTTGCAGAACAGATTCATAAAAGAGTTTTCCACGGGCGACTACCGCGAGCCTGGTGTAAAGGAAACTGTCCGATAGCCCGGGGATAAAGCTGTAGGCCGCGTAGTGACGCTTTGTGTCCAGCGCAAAGGTTTTTGACAGCCAGGATCTCGTAAAATGTGGCGATCTCCTCAGGGGGCTAGTTCAATAATGCGTTTAAAAGCGGACTGTAGTCAGTCTCGCTATCGTCCCATACCTGAACGTCTAGAAGCTGGATGAGATGCCAGAAATTGGCCTCATCCATTTTCATTTTTGGTTGACTCGGCGACAGCCAAATCACGACTGCGAACACCAAAATGAACGTAGCGATAGACGACAGCGTTCGCAGCATTCAGATTTGATCAGCGCATCGCCATGCTTGCGGCAGATTCCGGCAGTTCCTCGGCAAAGCAGCGCTGGTAGAACTCGGCCACGGTCTGACGCTCCAGCTCATCGCATTTGTTCAGGAAGGTCAGCCGGAAGGCATAGCCGACATTGCGGAAGATCTCGGCGTTCTGCGCCCAGTTCAGGACGGTCCGCGGCGACATGACCGTGGACAGATCACCATTCATGAAGGCGGTCCGGGTCAGGTCCGCCACGGTCACCATCTGCGAAATGGTCTTGCGGCCCTTTTCGGTGTTGTAATGCGCGTTCTTGGCCAGAACGATCGCAGCCTCGGCATCATGGCTCAGGTAGTTCAGCGTCGCGACCAGCGACCAGCGGTCCATCTGGGCTTGGTTGATTTGTTGGGTGCCGTGGTAAAGGCCGGTGGTATCACCCAGACCCACGGTGTTTGCGGTGGCAAACAGGCGGAAGGACGGATGGGGCGTGATGATTTCGTTCTGATCCAGCAGGGTCAACTTGCCGTCATGTTCCAGCACGCGTTGAATGACGAACATCACATCCGCGCGGCCAGCGTCATATTCATCGAACACAATCGCAACCGGGTTGCGCAGGGCCCAAGGCAGGATGCCTTCGTGGAATTCCGTCACCTGCTTGCCATCGCGCAGTTTGATTGCGTCTTTGCCGATCAGGTCAATCCGGCTGATATGGCTGTCAAGGTTAACGCGGACGCAAGGCCAGTTCAGACGTGCGGCGACCTGTTCGATATGGGTCGATTTGCCGGTCCCGTGATAGCCTTGGATCATCACGCGGCGGTTATAGGCAAAGCCCGCCAGAATGGCCAAGGTGGTGTCGGGATCAAACTTGTAGGTCGGGTCGATTTCAGGCACGCGGTCAGTGCGCTCCTCAAAACCCTTGACCTTCATGTCGGTATCAATGCCGAACACATCGCGTACAGAGATTTCTTCGGTCGGTTTCATCGCGTGATCCAGCATCGTCTAAATCCAATCCAGCCCATTCAAGGCCCATACCCCGATGGGCACAGCCAACCCCGGAGTTGTGGAACATAAAGCGGGGGGGTGCAAGGGGAAGGGCTGTATCCGTAACAACCTTTCCAGACTGATGAAACTATTTCTGACCTCGCGACGTATTGGCTGACATGAAGAGATCAAAAATGAGGTCGAAAATGCAGCGCAGAACCGTTTTAAGCTTGGGTGTCGCCGCCCTGGGGGCCGGTGTTTTCTATGGCCGATTTGCCGAAGCAACAGAAAACTTCGAGGTTTCGCTCTCCGATGCGGAATGGCGCAAACGTCTGACGAAGCTACAGTATGCCGTCCTGAGGGAAGAGGATACAGAGCGCGCCTTTACCAGTCCGCTGAACCTTGAAAAGCGCGAAGGCACTTTTCACTGCGCCGGCTGTGATCTGGCAGCGTTTTCGTCCCAGCACAAATATGACAGCGGCACCGGTTGGCCAAGCTTTTGGCAGCCCTTGCCGAATGCCATCGGGACAAAGCCGGATCGTGGCCTTTTCGGCTCGCGTACCGAGGTGCATTGCCGCCGCTGTGGTGGGCATTTCGGGCATGTCTTCAATGACGGGCCAAAGCCCACCGGCAAGCGTTATTGCATGAATGGTGCCGCCTTGGTGTTCAAGCCGGCTTAACCAAGGAGCCGCTTAGTCCTTGAAATTGCGGCTGTCCTTGATCTGGTCCCAAGCCCAGACAACCTCTTGCAACTGATCCTCGTGACTCCGGTCGCCGCCGTTCATGTCTGGGTGCAAGACCTTGATCAAGCCCTTGTAAGCCTTGCGAATATCAGCCTTTGACATGGTGTCGCGGCAATCCAGAATCTCAAGCGCCTTGCGTTCGGTCGAAGGCAATTTCCGCGTCGCAAGGTTGGCCACGCGGCCGGGGTTCTGGGTGCCTTTTTCGCCCAAAAGCTCCATCGGGTCATCGACGCCAAGACGAGACCACGCATTGCCATCCCCTTGACGGGAAAAGGGTTTTGTCTCGCGGCCCCAGACGCGATCCTTGTCGAGGAACTTTTGGAAGTCGTCATCTGACGTGCCTTCGAAGAAGTTCCATTTCAGATTGTATTCGCGGACGTGGTCTTTGCAGAACCAGAAGAAATCATCCAGCTGATCCGGGCTTTTCGGGGCACGGTAAATGCCCTGTTCGCTGCATCCCGGGAATTCGCAGGCGCGGGTGGATGTTTCGTAAGCCCCTGAAAAGCCACGACGATTGGTCTTCTTCTTCTTTTTGTCCGTCGACACACGCAGGTCGAAGTCAAATGGGGGCTTCGTTACCATGAAGGGAACCTTTCACTGGCTTTCCGACTCGGGCGGCACAGTTTAGGGAATTGAACGGCAAGGTGAAGGGGGGGATGATAAAAATGCCCGTGAAAGATGAGATCGACGCAAGGCTGAGGCAGGCGTTCAGCGTAGAAGTGCTTGAAATTGAAAACGAAAGTTACAAACACGCAGGGCATTCGGGTGACGATGGGTCGGGCGAAAGTCATTTCCGAATCCTCCTGCGCGCGCCGGAATTGGCGGCCATGGGGCGGGTTCAGCGGCATCGCGCGGTTCATGCGGCCCTGGGTGACATCAACACGCGTGTTCACGCCATCGCTTTGGACATAGGCTGAAAACGCCCTGTGTGTTTTGCGTGGGTTTCCCGTGGTTTTCCCGTGGGACATCCGTGGTCACAACCCGTGGCCATCGCAATGCCCGTCTTTGGCCCGATCTTGCGCTTCGCTTGCGGTGACGCGGGGCGTAAATTCTGGCACACTCTCCCATTGTCTTGATGGGGGAGATGACATCATGGCCAGTCAGCGCAAACTGATCTCAAACGGAAATCCGATGGAGGCTATTGTCGGGTTCAGCCGGGCTGTCAGAGTGGGAAATTTCATCGCCGTCGGGGGCACCGCGCCAGTGGATGCCAATGGTAAGACCGTAGGTGTGGGCGATGTCTTTGCCCAGACCAAGCAGTGCTTTGAAATCATCAAGGCCGCGCTGGAGCAGGCGGGGGCGGGGCTTGGGGATATCGTGCGAACGCGGGTGATCCTGACTGATATCGACAATTGGAAACCCGCAATCGAGGCAAGGAAACTTTACTGTCTTGAGGCGCGGCCTGTGGATACGATCATGTGCATTACGCGGTTCGTAAATCCGGAATGGTTGGTAGAGATTGAGGTGGACGCCGTCACCACCGATTAGAAAGGCGCAAGATGGAAGATCCGACCGTAAAGATTGACGCCTTCTTTTCGAAGGCGACCCGATGGTATGACGCGTTTGCCGTTTTGCGCGCTTTGGTTTTGAAAGCCGGTTTGACCGAAGAGTTCAAATGGCGTGGGCCGTGTTACACCCATGCAGGCGGCAATGTAGCGATCCTTGGCGGGTTCAAGAATTTCTGTGCGCTGACCTTTTTCAAGGGCGTGTTGCTGAAGGATGAAAAGGGGCTTTTGGCGCCTCCCGGTGACAATTCGCGCATTGCCCGCGTGTTTCGTGTGACCGACGTGGCCCAGATCCATCAGGCCGAGGCGGATCTGATGGAGTTGTTGCAGCAGGCCATGAAGCTGGAGGCCGAGGGAGTGAAGGTTGATCTGCCCGAGGCAGAGCCGGACCTACCGGAAGAACTGGTTGCGGCCTTGGAGGACGATGCGGAATTGGCCGAGGCGTTTGCGGCGCTGACGCCGGGGCGACAGCGGGGATGGGCCATCACCATTGGTCAGGCGAAACAGGCCGCGACGCGGGTGGCCCGCATCGCCAAAGCCCGCCCGCAGATTTTGGCGGGCAAGGGCATTCACGACCGATAGGGTTCAGCGGTTGCGCAGGTGATCCAGCATGGTGTCCGCGCCCGACATTTTGACGGGCACGCCTGTGGGATTGTCGCCAAAGCCGGGTTCCGGGAAGAAGGCTGTGATCTGGCCGTCTTCGACCAGCATGGAATAGCGCCAAGACCGCATTCCCATGCCGGTGGCCGAACGGTCGACCAACATGCCCATCTTGCGGGTAAATTCGCCATTGCCATCGGGCAGCATACGGACGCGGCTGATGTTTTGCGCCTTGGCCCATTGGAACATGACGAAGGCATCATTGACCGACAGGCAGATCACCTCATCCACGCCAAGGGTGGTGAATTCGTCGATTGCGGCCTCGTATCCCGGCAGGTGGCTTTCGGAACAGGCCGGGGTAAAGGCGCCGGGCAGGGCGAATAGCACGACGCGGCGACCTTTGAAGAGATCGTCACTGGTGACGGCCTTCCATTCGAACGGGTTCGGTCCTTCAAGGGCCGGGTTGCGGACCCTTGTGTGGAACGTCGCGTCAGGAACTTTTTGCGGATGCATCGGCGCCTCCTGTTGTTAGGCTTGGGCGATCAGGCCTGCGGCCTCGATTCCGGCGACGGCAACGGCAGCATCGTTTTCCGAGGTGTCGCCGGTGACGCCGACGGCGCCAAGGGTATTGCCCTTCGCGTCCTTGACCAGAACGCCGCCTTGGACCGGAACGAAGTCACCGCCGTAAAGGCCGTTCAGCGCGCCGACGAAATAGGCCTGAGCGTCGGCGCGGGTCTGAATGGCGCTGCCCGGCAGGCCCAGCATGACGCAGCCATTGGCCTTGCCATGCGCAATCGCATAGCGGCCGGGAGAAGCGCCATCTTGGCGTTCAAAGGCGATGGTGTGGCCGCCTGCATCGACGACAACGACGGAAAGCGGCTTCAGGCCCATCTCTTGGCCCTTGACCAGGGCTGTCGAGATGATTTTACGGGCTTTTCTGAGAGAGATGGTCATTTCGCGCCTGCCTTTGCCAACTCGGCCTTCTTTTCAAGACGCCGTGCATGCAGCACGGGTTCAGTATAGCCCGAGGGCTGTTCGCGTCCACGGATCACCAGATCACAGGCGGCCTTGAAGGCGATGCCGTCAAAGCTGGGGGCCATTGGCGTGTAGGCCGCGTCGCCCGCGTTCTGACGGTCCACCACTTCGGCCATTTTCTTCATCGTGGCCATGACTTCCTGTTCTCCGACAATGCCATGATGCAGCCAGTTCGCGATATGCTGCGAAGAGATGCGGCAGGTGGCGCGGTCTTCCATCAGGCCGACATCGTTGATGTCTGGCACCTTCGAGCAGCCAACGCCTTGGTCGACCCAGCGGACGACATAACCAAGGATGCCTTGGGCGTTGTTTTCCACCTCGCGCAGGATTTGTTCCGGCGTCCACTTGCGATAGCTGGCCAGCGGTACGTCAAGGATCGCATCCACATAGGCGCGGCGGCCGCCTTTCTTCAGCTTGGCCTGAACGGCGAAGACGTCGATGCGGTGGTAATGCAGCGCGTGCAGGGTGGCCGCGGTGGGGGATGGCACCCAAGCGCAATTCGCGCCCGATTTCGGGTGGTCGACCTTTTGTTCCAGCATCGCGGCCATCAGGTCGGGGGCTGCCCACATACCCTTGCCGATCTGCGCCTTGCCCGAGAAGCCGCATTCCAGACCGATATCGACGTTCTGGTTTTCGTAAGCGGTGATCCAGCCCTTGCGCTTGATGAAATCCTTGCGGCTGAAGGGACCGGCTTCCATCGAGGTGTGAATCTCGTCGCCGGTGCGGTCAAGGAAGCCAGTGTTGATAAAGCAGATCCGGGCTTTGGCGGCGCGGATGCATTCCTTGAGGTTGACCGAGGTGCGGCGCTCTTCGTCCATCACGCCCAGCTTGACGGTGTTCTTGGGCAGGCCAAGTGCTGCTTCGACACGGGTGAAGATCTCGTCCGCGAAGGAAACCTCTTCGGGGCCATGCATCTTTGGTTTCACCACATAGACCGAGCCTTTGACCGAATTGCGCGGCCCTTCGGTCTTTTGCAGGTCATGCATGGCGATAAGGGTGGTCATCATCGCATCCATGATGCCTTCGGGCACTTCGGCGCCCGAGGCGTCAAGGATTGCGGGGTTGGTCATCAGGTGGCCTACATTGCGGACCAGAAGAAGGGCGCGGCCCTTGACGGTCACACGGCCTTCGCCATCGGGGGTGGTGTAGGTGCGGTCTGCCTCCAGCGCGCGGGTGACGGTCTTGCCACCCTTTTCGAAGGATTCCTGAAGGTCGCCCTTCATCAGGCCCAACCAGTTGCGGTAGGCCAGAACCTTGTCCTCGCCGTCAACACAAGCGACCGAGTCTTCGCAATCCATGATCGCCGACAGGGCGCTTTCCAGATGGACGGCGGCAAGACCTGCCTGATCGCGGGCGCCGATGGGGTGGGTGCGGTCGAAGTGCAACTCGACGTGCAAACCGTTGTTTTTCAGAAGGATGGTGTCGGGTGCCATCGGGTGGCCGCGATAGCCCACGAATTTTGCGGGGTCGATCAGCGGCAGGTCATCGGCCAAAAGCTGGCCGCCCTTGACGTGATAGCGGCGCACATCGGCGTGGCTGATGCCTTGCAGCGGAAATGCCTCGTCCAGAAAGACACGGGCGCGGGCGACGACACGGCCGCCACGGCCCTTGTCATAGCCGCCTTTCGGCGGAGCGGACCCCATGGCGTCGGTACCATAGAGACAGTCGTAAAGGTTGCCCCAGCGGGCGTTTGCGGCGTTCAGCGCATAACGGGCATTGGTGATCGGCACCACAAGCTGCGGGCCGGCAACGGTGGCAATCTCGGGGTCGGTATTCGCGGTTTCGATTTCGAAAGCGCCGCCTTCCGGGACCAGATAGCCGATATCCGCAAGGAATGACGTGTAGGCCTCGTGATCATGCGGCTTGCCACGGTTTGCCACATGCCATGCGTCAATCTGCGATTGCAGGCTGTCGCGCTTGGCCAGAAGCGCGCGGTTCTTGGGGGCCAGATCGGTGACGATCTTGGCGAAATCCTCCCAGAACTTTGCTGCGCTGATCCCGGTGCCGGGAAGAGCCTCGGTTTCGACAAAGTTTTTGAGTTGGGCATCCACTTGGAGCCCGTTGATCGTCACCCTTTGGGTCATGTCCGTCCCTCTCCCTTTTCTGCGCCAGCCTGTCGGCCAAGACGGGCAGGGCGCAGTATGCATTAGAATACAGATAGTGCGAAAGTTTCCGATAGGCAACAAACGTGGTAAAAAAACTTTACCAGTTTTTCCGCAGCAGTTTCATCTATTTCGCGAAGGCAATGCTTAGCCGAGTTGCTAAGTTTTTACTTGTGCGACTCGGCGTGACGTGAATAGTAGGGGCATGTCTACGCATGAACCCGATCTTTCCCTTATTTTCCAAGCCTTGTCCGACCCTACCCGGCGGTCGATGCTGGCCCGTCTGGGCAAGGGGGTGGTCGCCGTTTCCGATCTGGCCGAGCCGACCGGGCTGCGGCTTCCCACGGTTCTGCGGCATTTGTCGGTGCTGGAAGAAGCGCGGCTGATCGAGACGGAAAAGCAGGGTCGGGTGCGGTTTTGCCGGGCCGTGCCGGAAAGCCTTGTTGTGGCCAATCAATGGTTGGAAGAGCGCCGCGCCGAATGGGAAGCGCGGACCGACCGGCTGGAAGCATTCTTGGAACATTTGGAGGACAGGGATGAAAATTAATCCCGAAACGGATTTGGAACTGGTGCGCCATCTGAAAGCGTCCCCGTCCAAGGTGTGGCGCTGCTGGACAGAGCCGAAGTTGCTGGAGCAATGGTTTGCTCCGAAGCCCGTGGTGACGCGGGATGTCGAAATTGACCTGCGCCCCGGCGGCAGTTTCAAGACCACGATGGATGTGCCCGGTCATGGGGCCATGGTGGGGCATGGCTGTTTTCTGGAGATAGATCCGGGCCGCAAACTTGCATGGACCGATCTGTTGCAAGGCGGCTATCGCCCGAATTCCGAGAGCTTTGGCTTTACCGCCTTTATCCTGCTGGAACCCGAAGGAGAGGGGACTTTGTATCGTGCGATTGCGCTGCATCGGACAGCGGAGCAACGCAAAAGCCACGAAGAGATGGGCTTTCACGACGGTTGGGGCACGGCGGCGGCGCAACTTGATGCCTTGGCGGTGACGCTGTGAGCGACGGACGTTCCATCCTGATGACGCGGGTGATCAAGGCCACGCCAGAGCGGATCTGGCGCTGCTGGACGGACCCGGACCTGTTGCCGCAATGGTTTGGGCCGCAGGGCTTTTCGTGCAAGACCAAGGAGATTGACCTGCGCGAGGGCGGCCACTGGTTGTTTGACATGATCGGGCCGCAGGGGGAAATCTATCCGAACCTGCACCGCTATCTGCGTTATGTCCCGTTTGAGCGGATCGAATTCAACATGTATGATCCGGGCGTGGACGCGGTTCACGCCGAGGTCTTGGTGACGCTGACACCGGTTGAGGGTGGCACGCGGTTCACGCAGGAAATGACCTTTGCAGATCGTGCGATGCGTGATGCCGTGGTCAATTTCGGGGCGGTGGAATATGGCAATACCACATTTGCAAAACTGGCGGCCCTTGCGGAAAGCTGACGCATGGCGGTTTTGATCGCGGTCAATGACTATCGCTTGTTGCGGAGCGCCGAGGCGTTTCTGGAAGCGGTTGCCGTTTTGGCCGCGCGTGTGGAACGCGAGGGGGAGCAGGGGGTCTTGGGCTATCGGTTCTTTGCCGATGCCAAGGGCGAAAACGGGCGGGCTGTGGTGCGCTACACCGGGCCCGCCGCTTGGCTGGGCCATCACGATCTGTCCTTTGGCTGGCCCGAGATGAAAGCCCTGCACGGTGTTGCAACCCTAGAGCGGGTCAGTTTTCTGGGGCGAGTTTCGGGCGAGATGCGCGATTGGATCGCTGGTTCGGGGCTGCGTGCCGAGATTTTGCACTATCCCGACGGGCAGGGGTTTGACCGTTAGCTGGCCGGTTTCTTTCTTGCCTCGCCCCGGCAGCGGTCTGAACAATATTTGACCTGATCCCAAACCTTTTCCCATTTCTTGCGCCATGTGAACGGGCGACCGCACGTGGCGCAGATTTTCTGAGGCAGATCGCCTTTTTTCACCATCTTCGCCATAGCTTACAGGTCCAAGCTCAACTGGTTTGTCGGGTCTGGGCGGCGGGGTTTTGGGCTGCGGTCATTGACAAAGCGCGGGTCGGCGCGGCTGGCATGGCGGCGCAGAATGGTGGCGATGTCTTCGCGGCTGCTTTGCTTTCGCAAACCAAAGATCGCGTCCCGTGCAGCGCGCTGTGCGGCCATCGCATCCACAATCGGTTCTGGGTAGCGGCGGCCAAGCAGGGTCTTTGCGCCCTCCCACCGCCACGGGGTTTGCAGATACGCGTCCGGCACTGTTGCCAGTTCCGGCACCCATCGGCGGGTGAAAGCGCCGGTCGGGTCTTGGTCAAGGCCTTGCTTGATCGGGTTGTAGATCCGGGGAGTGTTGATGCCAGTGACACCGGACTGCATCTGCACCTGCGGCCAATGGATGCCCGGTTCGTAATCGGTGAAACGGCGGGCGAGGACGGCGCCCGTTGCCCGCCAGTCAAGCCAGAAATGATAGGATGCAACCGCCATGACCATCGACCGCATCCGGAAATTCAGCCAGCCGGTTGCGTTTAGATAGCGCATGCAGGCATCCAGGAAAGGCAGACCGGTTTCACCATTCGACCACGCCGCCAGTCGCAGCGGGTCGGGATCGCGGGGGCGGAGCGTATCGGCGATGCGGTGCAGGGCGCGGATTTCGATACTGGGTTCGTCTTCAAGTTTCTGGATGAAGTGGTCACGCCAGGCGAGGCGGGATTGGAAACTGGTCAGTGATCCGCTCCATCGGCCGCCGGGGCGTTCGGCTTGGCGGGTGGCGGTTGCCTGAACAACCTCACGCAGAGAAAGGGTTCCCAGCGCGATATGGGGAGAGAGCCGGGAACAGGCGCGTTCGCCGGAAAGGGGCGAAGACATGGCGCTGCGATAGGGTTCGCCACGCTTGATGAGGAAACTTTCCAGCAAAGCCGTGGCTTGACCCCGTCCGCCGATCTGGCGGTGCGGGCAGGGGTCTTCGTTCAACTTCAATGCCTTGGCGGAAGGAACGGGCGTGGGTTCAAGGCCATCAACTGGGCGCAATACCGGGGCGGGCAACGCAGGCGCGGCCATGAAGTCATCCCTTTGACGCGCCCAGCCATCGCGGGACGCCAGCCGCCGCTGCACGCCCGATTGCGGCACCTCACGCCAGTCGATCCCTTGCCCGCGGGCCCAAGCCGCAACGCGTTGGTCACGGGCGTAGGTCCAGAGATTGCCGGTTTCTTCGTGGCTGACGATGGTGGTGATGCGGTGCTGTCGGCATATGCGGTCCAGCGTTGCAACCGCTTCGCCCGTGCGAATGACCAAGGGCGCCCCAAGGCCGCGCAATTCCAGTCTCAGGCTCTCCAAGGCGTCAGCCGTAAAGGCCCATTGTCGGGCTGAAATGTCCGGCAGCGCCCAGTAGTCCGGCTCGATCAGGTAAAAGGGCAAAACCGACCCAAGCCCCGCCCCAAGGGTAAGGGCGGGATGGTCGGTGATCCGAAGATCGCGCTTGAACCAGACAAGAACATTCATGGAACATTTATCTAGCTCTTGGCGCAGATTCGTAAAGCCTTAACCGTTCGTCAGCGCCGAAAGAGAAAGCTCTGTCTGACTGGTTTCGCCGGGTGTCTGGCCTTCCTCGGCCAGCCAGAAGCTGAGGGCAAAGAACAGGGCCAGCGAAAAGGCCACGACAGCGGCCAGTCCGATCAATGCGCCGCGGTGGCGATGTTTCAAACGCTCAAGGTCGGTATCGGGGGCAGACATAGACATTCCATTCCTGTTTGGGCTGCTGGTTGCAGCGGCGGTGATGCTTGTCTAACGTTTGCCCCGCGAAAACCGTTCCGCGATCAAGGAGACGTGATGTCAGACGCCAGCCCCCAGACCGTTTTTCTGTCTGATTACCAGCCCTTTAGCCACGTTCTGAAGCAGGTGTCCTTGGTGTTCCGGCTGTCCCCGCAAGCGACGCGGGTTCAGGCGCGGATTGACTTGGCGCCAAACCCCGCGCGGCCGGGGAAGCACGATCTGAGGCTGGATGGCGAAAGCGTGAAACTGATTTCCTGCAAGGTTGACGGGCGTGATGTGGCGCCGCTTGTCGATGCAACTGGCCTGACGCTGGCTGCCGCCGATCTGCCCGATGGCGCCTTTGTTCTGGAAACCGAGGTCGAAATCGCGCCCGAGGCGAATACGGCGCTGGAGGGGCTTTACATGTCGCGTGGCATGTACTGCACGCAATGCGAGGCCGAGGGTTTTCGCAAGATCACCTATTACCCTGACCGCCCCGATGTGATGGCTCCGTTCAAGGTGCGCGTTGAAGGCGACCTGCCGGTGCTTTTGTCGAACGGCAATCCTGTTGGGCAAGGGGCTGGATGGGCCGAATGGAACGACCCTTGGCCAAAGCCTGCCTACCTGTTCGCGCTGGTCGCCGGAGAGTTGGTGGCCCATTCCGCGCCCTTCCGCACCGCCTCGGGCCGCTCTGTTGACCTGAACATCTGGGTACGCCCTGGGGATGAAGATCGCTGCGCCTATGCCATGGACAGTCTGATCCGGTCGATGCGCTGGGATGAAGAGGTTTATGGCCGCGAATATGATCTGGACGTGTTCAACATCGTGGCGGTTGACGATTTCAACATGGGCGCGATGGAGAACAAGGGCCTGAACATCTTCAACTCCAAATTCGTGCTGGCCAGTCCGGAAACCGCGACCGATGATGATTTTGCCCGGATCGAGGCGATCATCGCGCATGAGTATTTTCACAACTGGACCGGCAACCGCATCACCTGCCGCGACTGGTTCCAGCTTTGCCTGAAAGAAGGGCTGACGGTGTTCCGCGACCAGCAGTTTTCGGGCGACATGCGGTCCCATGCGGTGAAGCGCATCGAAGATGTGCTGATGCTGCGGGCGCGTCAGTTCCGCGAGGATCAGGGTCCGCTTGCGCATCCGGTTCGCCCGGAAAGCTATATGGAGATCAACAACTTCTACACCGCCACGGTCTATGAAAAAGGCGCCGAGGTAATCGGGATGCTGAAGCGTCTGGTGGGCGATGAAGGCTATGCTAAGGCGCTGGATCTGTATTTTGATCGCCACGATGGTGAGGCTGCAACGATCGAGGATTGGCTGAAGGTCTTTGAGGATGCCACGGGCCGCGATCTGGCCCAGTTCAAGCGGTGGTATTCCGAGGCGGGAACGCCGCGCCTGAAGGTGTCGGAGGAGTGGGCCGAGGGCCGCCTGACGCTGCAGTTCGAGCAGGAAAACCCAGCCACGCCTGGGCAAGAGGTCAAGGGGGCCAAGGTCTTGCCGATTGCGGTGGGGCTGATCGGGCCGAATGGCGATGAGGCGGTGCCGACGACGGTTCTGGAGATGACAGAGACGCGCCAGAGTTTCAGCTTTGAGGGCTTGGGCGCGCGGCCCGTAGTCTCGATCCTGCGCGGGTTTTCGGCACCCGTGGTGCTGGAACGAGATCTGACGCCCGTCGACCGCGCCTTCCTGCTGGCCCATGACACCGACCCGTTCAACAAATGGGAGGCTGGGCGGGCGCTGGCCAAGGATGTCTTGGCCCGGATGGTGGCCGAAGGGGCCGATGTGGCGCCGATGTGGCTGGATGCAATGGCCGGAGTGGCCTTTGATGACCGGCTTGATCCAGCATTCCGGGCCTTGTGCCTGCGTCTGCCGTCGGATGATGACATGGCGCAGACGCTGCACGCGGCCGGGCATGTCCCCGATCCGGCACGGATTTATGCTTCGCGTCGGACCATGGGCGATGCCTTGGCGCACAGATTGCGCGACGGGTTGGAGGGGCTGATGGCCTCGATGTCGGTCTCGGGGGCCTTTACGCCCGATGCGGTTTCGGCCGGGAAACGGGCGCTTGGGAATGCGGCGCTGGGGCTGGTGTCAAGGCTGGATGGGGGCGCGGCGGCCAAGGATGCTTGGGCCAAGGCCGACAATATGACCGACCGGATTGGTGCGCTTTCGGCGCTGATTGATCTGGGCAAGGCTGAGGCTGCTTTGGCCGAGTTCGCGGCGATGTTTGGCCAAGACGGCAATGTGATGGACAAATGGTACATGCTGCAGATCGCGCTTGCTGCGCCGGATCGGGCGGTCGAGGTGGCCAAAGAGTTGACGGCACTGCCAGAATTCAACTGGAAGAACCCCAACCGTTTCCGGTCGGTGATCGGGGCGCTTTCGGCCAACCACGCAGGGTTCCACCGGGCGGATGGGGCGGCATATGCCTTTGTCGCCGACTGGCTGATGAAGCTGGACCCGCTGAACCCGCAAACCGCCGCCCGCATGTCGACAGCCTTTGAGACATGGCGCCGCTATGACGCGGACCGTCAGCAGATGGTGCAAGAGCAGTTGCGTCGGATTCTGGCGCAACCCGGCCTGAGCCGCGACATGACCGAAATGGCGGGACGGATGCAGAAAGGCGGTTGACAGATCGCGGAAAAGGCAAGCTACTCGGCAAAGTTGTAGTGTGAGGTTTTTTATGCCCTATATTATTGCTTTGCTTGGGTTAATCGGCGCTGTTTCCTATTGGCTTTTTCGCATCCGCATGGCGCGCGACGCCTTGGACGACATCAGTGGCGTGGCCTCGGATGTCATGGCTGCGGCACGGCGGTTCGGGTTTCGCAAGAAATACAACGCCCATCCCGTCGAAGGGCTGGAAGATCCCGATGTCGCGATTGCCGGTGCGGGGCTTTCCTTTCTGGAACTGTCGGGTCTTCCGACTGCCGAGCAGCAGAACGGCTTGATCGTTTCATTGCAGCATCGGCTTGGGCATGATGCGAAAAAAGCCGAAGAAGCGGTCATTCTGGGCCGCTGGTTGGTTACCGAAAGCGGTGGCGCGGCTGGGGGACTCGAACGCTTGACCCGGCGGTTGTACAAACTTCGCGGGGCTGAGGGACTTCAGCCCTTGATGGAAGTGTTGGGCGATGTTGCCAAGGCGAGCCGCGACGGCCAACTGAGCGATCGTCAACGTGAGGCGCTTGCGGATATTACGCGTGTCTTCCGGCTGAAATAGCCAAGATCACAGTGAGCGGAAACGTCCGGAAAGCCACTTCGCCTCTTCTTCGAGGCCGAAGGGTGGGTTGATGATGAACATGCCCGAGCCTGTCATCCGGTGACCGTCGCGTGCCGGGGGAAAGGTCACCTCATGAACCAGCGCGTCGGGGTGGTTTTCCTTTAGGCTGCGGAGCATCGGCAGATGCGGATTGCCGGACAGGATCGGATACCACAGCGCGATTATGCCGACGTTCCATTTGCGGGCGATCTGGCCGATGACCTTGGGCAGGTATTCGTAATCGGTCTTGATCTCATAGCTGGGGTCGATCAGCAGCATTCCGCGGCGGGGCGTGGGCGGGCAGATCGAAAGCGCCTTTTTCAGACCGTCTTCCATATGGACATGGGCGCCGAAGGGTGCGGCAGCATAGCTGAGCGCTGCATGTTCCTGCGGATGCAATTCGCAGAGGTGGATCGTGTCCATCTCTCGCAACAGATGCCCGGCGATCAGGGGGCTTCCCGGATAGGCCTGCGGTCCGCGTTCGGCCCGTGTCTGACGCAGAGCGCGAATATAAGGGTGCGTCGCGGGGAACCAACGTTCCGCGAGGGCGATCCCTTTTGCCGCCTCGCCCGTCTTTACTGCCTCGGCGGCGGACAGGTCATATAGACCCCGGCCGGCATGGCTTTCGATATAGGTCAGCGGTTTGTCCTTGCGGGTCAAGTAGTCCAGCATCCATGCCAGAAGCGCGTGCTTTTGGACATCAGCAAGGTTTCCGGCGTGATAGAGATGTTGATAGGACAGCATCCCCTTGGCCTAGCAGCCCGCAGGGTGGGCTGCAAGCCGGGTGCTTAGGCGGCCATCGCTTCGGGTTCCATTTCGTGTGCGATCATGACGTAGCAGGCGACCCAAGCGCGCTCGACGGCATGGGTGAAATCTTCTGCCAGCGTTTCGCGCAGCGCGCCGATCAGAGCGGCGGTGGCATAGGTGTAATGCTCGGCTTCGACCTTGAAACCACGGTGGCTTTTGCCGAGGTCGCGCATGATTGGAAGCAGAGCCTGCGGATGGGTGAGGTTGTTCACGGCATAGGACAGGTTCTGGAGGAGGTTTGCGCCCTGATCTTCCCGATCTTGCGGAAAGAGGGAGCGGAGTTCCGGGTAGTCTTCGAACAGCCGACCGTAGAAGCTGGACAAAAGTTCGGCACCGCGACGGGCGGCGGCATTGAACGAAGATTGGACGAGAGAGACTTGCTGGGGGGTCATGGCAGCGTTCCTTGATAACTTTCCCCATACTGGCTTGGCGGGGGAAAAAAATCATGGGGGCGGAGGGAGAGGATAAACTGGCAGATGGTAGACTGGGATTCTTTCGATCACAGCCATCCGTCCATATGAAGCGGAAGAAATGGGTGGACTATCCGACAGGGGGGCTAAAATGGAAAAAAGGGGGGCGTCCCCGTCGGGGACGCAAAAATGAACCCATGATTTCAATAGCTTACTTCTTGGACTTTACGATTTTTTAAGATTTGTCCCCGAAATGCCGCCGAAAGCCGTCAATCCGGCACGCCTTCGACGATGCAGATGTCGCCGATACTGACCGGGTCGCGCAGGGATTTGGCGGCCTGATAAGCGGCGCTGCGATAGCAGTCTTGGGCGGCCTGTAGGCTGGGGAATTCGATGATGACACTGCGCGGGCGCATCTGACCCTCGACCACCTCTTGCGGGGCACCCCTAACCAGAAACCGCGCGCCAAAGGCCGCAAAAGGGGCCGCATTGGCCTCTCGGTAAGCCTGATAGGCCTGCGGGTCCTCCACCGTGACATGGGCAATCCAATAGGCTTTGGGCATGAGCGTTCCCCCCGGGTTAGGAAGGGGAGTGTAGGCATGGGGGGATTGGGGGGCAAGGAGGGGGGAACGTCCACCTGCGAGAATGGTTTCGGGCGGGTTATCCGGCGCTTGGGGTCAGGATCACTTGTTCTGTCGTGGTTCGGCAGGAATTTGGAATGCCATCAATGCAGCCAGAGGTGCTTTGGTCGATCACCACCGCACCATCCGCGCGCGGGGACAGTGTGAAACTGCCCGAACCTTTCCCGGTAAAACCACCGCCTGACAGGGTATAGGTGACGCTTCCCGCCCGTCCGCTGGCATCGGGAACGTAGGAGAAGGTCACTTCGCCACCTTGGAAGATGCCAAGCAATTGGAACGGAGCTGAAAGGTCTGAGACTTGGCCCGAGATCGTAACCCCCGGTCCGGCGCTGGTGGTTTTGCCTTGGGCTGTCCAAACCTGTGGGCATTGGGTCGAGAGGATTTGACGGGCCAAAGCCTCGGCAGCGTTCAGAAAGCCGTTCTGCGAGATTGTGCCGTCAAAGGTCTGGATCACGCTGCCTTCTGGGTGGCGGGCCATGGTGACGGTGTAGCGGGCCTGCCCGTTTTCGAAATGGGTGACGCCGGTCAGCATCACAGAAGGGGTGATCAACTGGCCCGGCGTGACGGCGGTTGTGGCATCGACGGCGGGACTTTGTTGCAGGTCGATTTCGGCTTGCACCTCGGCCCTGCGGTTCCATTCGACAAAGATCAACGGGCAGGAAGGGGCCGTGCTGTCCTTTGCCTCCATCATCGCGGTAAGGAGGAGGTCACCGAACCCCGGCGCAACAGGCACCCATTCGGGATCGCCTGTGCCTGTGAAGGCGCCGATGGCCAACGCCGTTGTGCCCGCCGGGGGCGGGACATCTGCGAAGGAGGGGGGCGCACTGAATGTTGCGAAAAGACAGAAACCGGCAAAGGTGGACAAGAGCAACTGCATATCAGCCTCGCATGTCCGGGGAGGACGGAAACCCCTGTCGCCAAGGTGCGCCTTGGCTGCGCTTGCGTCAAGCGGGTCACGGTCCCGACTGCCATGTGGTGAAGCAGACAGAAGGGCCGAGGCTAAGGCCGGCCGTGTTGAAAACGACGGTTTCGTCGGGCAAATCTGACGCGTGGATCGCATGGTGCGCGATGAACGCGCACTATGCGGTTGGTTTACACCAAGCGTGACGTTTCCACGGCTGCCCGGACGAAATCGGCAAACAGCGGATGGGGCTCGAAAGGCTTTGATTTCAGTTCCGGGTGGAACTGGACGCCGATGAACCATGGGTGGTCTTTGACCTCGACGATTTCGGGCAGGCGGCCGTCGGGGGACATGCCCGAGAAGATCAGGCCGCATTTCTCCAGTTGCTCGCGATACTGGATGTCCACCTCATAGCGGTGGCGGTGGCGTTCCTCGATCACCGGGCTGCCATAGATGCGGGCCACGGCGGAGCCGTCCTTGAGATTGGCGGTATAGGCGCCAAGGCGCATGGTGCCGCCCTTGTCATCGGTCGATTTGCGGCGAACGGTGTGGTTGCCCTGCACCCATTCTTTCAGGTGATAGACCACGGGGGTAAAGCGGCGGGCGCCGGCCTCGTGGTCAAATTCCTCGGACCCTGCGTTTTGCAGGCCGACGAGGTTACGGGCGCTTTCGATGACGGCCATCTGCATGCCAAGGCAGATGCCAAGGTAGGGGGTCTTGGTTTCACGGGCAAATTGCGCTGCCTTGATCTTTCCTTCGGTGCCGCGTTCGCCAAAACCGCCTGGCACCAGGATGGCGTTGAAGCGTTCGAGATGCGGAGCCGGGTCTTCGCGTTCAAAGATTTCGGCATCAATCCATTCGGCGCGGACCTTGGTGCGGTTGGCCATGCCGCCATGGGTCAGCGCCTCGGCGATGGATTTGTAGGCGTCTTCCAATTGGGTGTATTTGCCGACGATGGCCACGCGGACCTCGCCCTCGGCATGGGTGATGCGGTCCATCACATCTTCCCAACGCGACAGGTTCGGCTTCGGCGCGGGCGAAATGCCGAAAGCATCCAGCACAGCCTGATCGAGGCCCGCACGGTGATAGGCCAGCGGGGCCTCGTAGATGGTTTTCAGGTCATAGGCCGGGATCACGGCGTCTTTGCGGACGTTGCAGAACAGCGCGATCTTTTCGCGTTCCTTTTCAGGGATCGGATGTTCGGACCGGCAGACCAGCACATCGGGGGCGAGGCCGATGGATTGCAGTTCCTTGACCGAGTGCTGGGTGGGTTTGGTTTTCAGCTCTCCGCTGGCCGAGAGATAAGGCAGCAACGTCAGGTGCATCAGGATCGACTGACCGCGCGGGCGTTCGTGGATGAACTGGCGGATGGCTTCAAAGAAGGGCAGGCCTTCGATGTCGCCCACGGTGCCCCCGATTTCGCAGAGCATGAAATCGACCTCATCCGCGCCGATGCGGAGGAAATCCTTGATCTCGTTGGTGACGTGGGGAATGACCTGAATGGTTTTGCCGAGATAGTCGCCGCGGCGTTCCTTTTCCAAGACGTTGGAATAGATGCGGCCCGAGGAAATGGAATCGGTCATGCGGGCATGGACGCCGGTGAAGCGTTCGTAATGGCCAAGGTCGAGGTCGGTTTCTGCGCCATCGTCGGTGACGAAAACCTCGCCATGTTCAAAGGGCGACATGGTGCCGGGATCGACGTTCAGATAGGGGTCGAGCTTGCGCAGGCGGACGGTGTAACCGCGGGCCTGCAAGAGCGCGCCAAGGGCGGCGGAAGCAAGGCCTTTGCCAAGCGAGGAAACCACACCGCCGGTGATAAAGATGTAACGCGCCATTGGGGTCTCCCGTGAATCGATTCGGATCGGTGGAATCGCAGCACCACGGGAGTCAGGGAATACCCCAGACAAAGCCTTATGGCAACAGCACCGCTAGATGCTGTTCAGGCCGAGGGCCGCGAAACAACGGATGGTGTCAGTTTTCGGCTTTTGGCGGGGTCAGCGGGGCATCTGCCGGAGCGGGCGGCAGCAGATCGCTGCCCGACGGGGCGGCAGGGGTTTCGGTGGCCGGAGCGTCTGCCTCGGCGCCGATCTGGTCGATGACCGAGGAACTGCCCGCATCGGCCGCGGCAAGAACCGTCAACGTGATCGAGGTGCAGATGAAGGCCACTGCGAAAACCCAAGTGAGTTTCGTCAGCGCGTTTGCTGCACCACGGCCTGACATGACGCCGCCACCGCCGCCACCCATTCCAAGACCACCGCCCTCGGAGCGCTGAAGAAGCACCACGCCGATCAAGAGAAGGGCGAGGATAAGGTGGACGGTGAGGATCACGTTTTGCATGGAGACGCCTTGGCTTTGTCGCGGCTTTGCGGCCTATCTAGGCGGATGGCCGAAAAGGTGCAAGTGCGAAGGCAGGGGGAAGGGTGCGGTTAGCCCTCGATCTCGTCCACACTGGCCTGTCCCGACAGCTTTTGGCGCAGGATGGACCAGGAAAGGCCGATGCCAAGGATCAGCGAAAGCGCGAGGATGCCGATCCAGAGATTGAGGTTGCGGTTTTCAAGGCTGAGTAGCCCCCAGTCGTGCAGAACCCAAAGGCCTGCGCCGAAGATGGCGGCGACGAGGATGATGCCGAAAGCCCCGATCGAGCGCAGGGTGGCCACGACATAGACCATGTAGGCCACGCCCAGAATCAGGCCCAGAAAGACCGAAAGCGCCATCTGGCTGGAAAAGTTTTCCTGCACCCATGTGACGTAATTCCAGCGCGTGGGGTTGAAGGTCAGCGACAAAAGCACAAAGGCGCCGAGCCACCGCAAAAGAATACCCATGACTGACGCCCCCACAAAATCTACTGGCAGAGGGTAAGCTAACCGACCCTGCGGCGCTGTAAAGGGGAGGCGTCAGGATGCTTTGGCCGGTGCGAGGCACGGGGAGGGACTGTCGATCTTTGCCGCCAAGCGGCGCAGGAATTCGGCGAGCGTCGCCCTGAGGCGGGCGCGGCGGGCGCTATGCTGTCCCTCGCGCGCTGCGCGGGCGTGATGGCTGTGTGGGTCGCGAAGGCGGCCATCTGCATGGTGGGGCGTGGTGTTCAAAAGGTCTATGTTGACGGGAAGCATGGCTTACGTTCCGGGTGAGGGTTACCTTTTGCAAATTGCCATGAAAGCTGCCATAATCCAAATCAGGAAAATCCTTGTAACGTAAGCTGAGGTTTCGTTTGATCTGGCGTGATCTGCCGTCTCTTTCCATGCTGCGGGCCTTTGATGCCACCGCGCGGGCCGGCAGTTTCGCCGAGGCCGGGCGGATGCTGAACGTGACCCATGCGGCGGTGACGCAGGCCGTCCGGGCGCTGGAGGCCGAGCTTGGCCTGACCCTTGTGCAGCGTGCCGGACGGCGTGTGGCCTTGACCGAAGCAGGGGCACGGCTGGCGCAATCGGTTGCGGACGGGTTTGGCGGGATCGAGGCCGGGATTGCGGCTTTGCGCCAAGATGAAACGCGACGGGTTTTGCGCGTGGCGACGACCACCTTTATCGCCGAGACCTTTATCATGCCGCGCCTGCCAGAGTTCTGGGCCAAGCATCCGGGGGTCGAAGTGGCGATGACCCCCAGCCCGACGCTGGCCGATTTTGCCAGTGATGGCTTTGATATGGCGATCAGGGTCTTTGAAAGTGGCTGGACCGAACCACCAGGGCTGGAATTGCGGCCTTTGATCGAAACGCCGATCATCGCGGCTTGCGCGCCATCGCTGGCGCATATGGACCCGCGCAAGATGCCTTGGGTCGATGGTCCGACAAGTGCTTGGGACAAGGATCAATTGCGAAAGGCCGGGATTGATCCGACAACGCTGAAAACCGTGCAACTGGGCAGTCCGCATCTGGAAATGTCTGCGGCGCGGCAGGGGTTGGGGGCAATGGTTGCGACAGAGATCATCTGCCGGGCCGATATTGCGGCGGGGCGATTGGTTGTCTTGCCTGTACCGAACCTTCCGACCGTCACCTATGCGCTCGTATTGCCAAAGGGGCCGCGTCGTCCGGCGGTTGAACGGTTTGCAGGCTGGGTTCAGTCGATCTTTTAGGCTTTTAGGCTTTTAGGCTTTTGGCTTTTAGGCTTCCGGTTTTTCAGGCGTCTCGCAAACGGCGGAAAGCTTGTTGCCATCTGGGTCGCGCAAATAGCAGGCGTAAAAATGCGGGCCATAGGGGCGCAGGCCCGGCGCGCCCTCATCCGTGCCGCCATTTGCCAGACCTGCGGCGTGGAAGGCATCGACGGCTGCACGGGACGGGGCCTGAAAGGCGGGCATAGACCCATTGCCGACAGTGGCGGGTTTGCCGTCGAAAGGTTCGGTGACCCAGAGCCGCCCGCGCGAATCGCCTTTGCGGGCGTAGCCCACTTCGTTTTCCATGGTCGCCCAGCGCGATAGCCCGATGGTGGCAAGCACGGCATCATAGAAAAGGGCGGCGCGTGAGACGTCATTGGTGCCGATCGTGATGTAAAGGAACATGGCGGAACCCCCTGAAATACTGGTCTGCGGCCATTTTGCTGTTTCAACCGGGGCCGTCGGTCGCTATAGGGTGCGCGGTTTCTCTTCCGATGCAAGGACCGAAAAGACATGGCCAATGTTGTCGTCGTGGGCGCCCAGTGGGGTGACGAAGGAAAAGGCAAGCTGGTGGACTGGCTTTGCGAGCGGGCCGATGTGGTGGCGCGCTTTCAGGGCGGACACAATGCGGGCCATACGCTCGTCATCGGCGGCAAGGTCTATAAGCTGAACGCGCTGCCTTCGGGCGTGGTGCGGGGCGGCAAGCTTTCGGTCATCGGCAATGGCGTGGTTCTGGATCCGTGGCATCTGGTGGAAGAGATCGCCAAGATCCGCGAGCAGGGCGTGGAAATCAGCCCCGAGTCGCTGATGATTGCGGAAAACACCCCGCTGATCATGCCCTATCACGGCGAGCTGGACCGGGCTCGTGAGGCGCAGTCGGAAGGATCGAAGGCCAAGATCGGCACCACCGGGCGCGGCATTGGTCCGGCCTATGAAGATAAAGTGGGCCGTCGCGTCATTCGTGTGGCGGACCTTGCGGACCCCGCAACGCTGGAATTGCGCGTGGACCGTGCGCTGGTGCACCACAATGCGCTGCGGGCTGGTCTGGGGTTGGAGCCGGTGGATCGCAACGCGCTGATTGCCAAGCTGAACGAAATCGCGCCACAAATTCTGCCTTATGCCGCCCCGGTCTGGAAGGTGATGAACGACCTGCGCCGCGCCGGAAAGCGTATTCTGTTCGAAGGCGCGCAGGGCTCGCTTTTGGACATCGACTTTGGCACCTATCCCTATGTCACCTCGTCCAACGTGATCGCCGGTCAGGCCGCGACGGGTGTGGGCATGGGGCCGAATGCGATTGATTTCGTCTTGGGTATCGTCAAGGCCTATACCACTCGCGTTGGCGAAGGCCCGTTCCCGACCGAGTTGAAGGATGAGGTTGGCGAGCGTTTGGGCACGCGGGGCCGGGAATTCGGCACGGTGACGGGGCGCAAGCGTCGTTGCGGCTGGTTCGATGCGGCTTTGGTGCGCCAGACCTGTGCGATTTCGGGGATCAACGGCATTGCCTTGACGAAACTGGACGTGCTGGACGGGTTTGACACGCTGAAGATCTGCGTGGGTTACGATCTGGATGGCACGCGGCTGGATTACCTGCCGACCGCCGCAGACCAGCAGGCGCGCTGCGTGCCGATCTATGAAGAGATCGAAGGCTGGCACGAGTCGACCGAAGGCGCGCGGTCTTGGGCCGATCTGCCCGGCGCCGCGATCAAATATGTGCGCCGGATCGAGGAGTTGATCCAGTGCCCGGTCGCCCTATTGTCTACCTCGCCCGAGCGGGATGACACCATTCTGGTGACCGATCCCTTCGCAGATTAAGAGGAACGGCATGGCGCTTTCTTACAAAGCCCGCAAACGGCTTTCGATCTTTGTGCTGGTTGTCGGCCTGCCGCTGTATATCGCGGCGGCGCTCTTCGTCGTCAGCCTGTTCGAGCGCCCGTCGATCCTTGTGGAACTGGGCGTCTATGTCGGTTTGGGCATTCTATGGGCCATACCGTTGCGGTCGGTCTTCCTAGGGGTCGGGCAACCGGACCCAGATGCAGAGAGCAGCGAGCAGAAATGAAAACAGGCGGGGCGCACTGCGCTCCGCCTGTCTTTTGGGGCCTTGATGGCAGCCTCAGCCCACTGTCCGTGAAATCTTATCCGGCGATCTTGCGCGCCTTTTCAAGCACTTGCGAGTCTTCGTTCAGAGCGAACTGACCGCGGCGGCTTTTCTCGATCACACCGTCGCGCAGCAGGACGCCAAAGCTGCGAAGGCTGTCTTCGCGCTGCAGATCATCCTGCGTTTCGTTCACATAGCGCAGGAGCTGCGGGCGGGTAAAGCTGTCGCGGCCCTCGACACAGGCGATATAGGCCGCGGCGGCCTCGATCATGTCGGAAAGGTCTTGGGCACCAAGGCGGTCGGCGAATTCAGCAAAGCTGAGATTGCCGAACATGTTTCCGCCGGGGATCGTATCCTCGAAATCCTCGTCGTCGAAGTCATCTTCGTCATCAAGGTCGGCAAGGATGGACGGGGCGGCCGCCGCGACGGCGGCTGAGGACGAGGCGTTGACGCGCAGCGGGCGAACGGGCTGAACCGGCATTGCTGCCGGGGCCTGTGCGGCCGGTTGCTGTGCAGGGGCCGCAGGGCGGTCGATGCGCTGTTCCGACACCAGAACCAGAGGTGCCGGTCTGTCGCCACTGGGGCGGGTCGGCGTGGCTTTGGCCAGATCGTTGCGATAGACCTGCTGGCGGCCTTCTTCCTCGGCCACCTTGTTTGGCGCGCCCGTAGCGCGACGTTCGGCAAGCGTGGCGGCAACTGCGGCCTTCAGATGCGCGATGGCGGATTGACGGCGGCGGGTTTCCGGCCCGTCCATCTGGGTGTTGGCTTCGGCCATCAGGCGGCTGACGGCTTCGTCACCCGAGGGGCCGAGACGCTGGGTGGCAACATCGCTGCGAGGCGCTGCCGGCTTTGGCGTTTCGTCTGCAAGGGATGCAAGTTCGGCGGCCAAAGCGGCTTCTGCCTCGTCGCTAAGCGCGGAAGGAGCCGTGGTTTCGGGCGATTCGACCGTAGCCGTGAGGTTTTCGGCGGTTTCGTCGGTTTCGGTGCGGCGAATGCGGATCACACGGGCGCGGGCGCGTTGCAGCTTTTCAACCGAAATCGGTTCGGCAGGTTCACTGGCCGCAGCGGCTGGGGCTTCAACGGGCGCAGCCTCGGGCAGATCGGCCGACGGACGTTCGACGCTGGTTTGTGCGGTCGGACGGCTTGGGCGAACCGGACGCACGGGGCGGACCGGGCCTTTATCGGCTTCGTCGTTTGTTTCGTTGCTGGCAGCTGCTGGGGCGGCAGCTTCGGGGGCTGCTGCTTCAACTTCGGCTTCGAATTCTTCTGCGACGAAAGCTACGGCCTCTGGCGCTTTGGCTTCCGGAGCGACGGCTTCCGGCTCAGCGTGTGCTTCCGGCTCTGCGTCGAAGGCTTCGTCTTCCTCGACTTCTTCCAAAACGGCTTCTTCGGCATCGGCGAAGATCTCTGCTTCGGCTTCAGCTTCGGCGAAATCCTGCATTTCGGGCAGAACGGCCTCTTCGGTATCCTCGACGGCGGGTTCTTCCGCTTCGGTCTCGGCAAAGAATTCTTCGGCGGGTTCAAAGGCGGTGTCTTCCACCGGGGTCTCTTTGACCTCGAAGGTGCTTTCTTCTGTCAGTTCTTCCAGTTCAGCCTTTGCGACCACAGTCTCTGCGACTACGGGCTTTGCGGCCACCGGCTCTCCGGCCAAGGCGGCGCGGATGTTGTCAAGGTTCAGCGAGGTTTCCGGCGCTGCATCGGCAATACCGGTTTCCAGCGGAGCGGCTTCGACTTCCGCTTCGGCCTCCGGGTCGACCATTTCGACCAGGCTGGAAAGGATTGCGTCGTCGTTGCTTGGCTGCGGGGCGTCTTTTGGCGCTTCTGCTTCCTCGGCCATCAGCTTGCCAAGGAACAGTTCGTCGTCGTCTGATGACTGTGACAGGGCTTCGACGAGTGCGTCCGTTTCGTCAGAGACGTCAGCCACTTCGGCCACTTCGGCGGTCACTTCGGCTTCGACAGCTTCCACCGTTTCGACGGTGTCGATCGGTCCGGGTTCGTCAGCGATTGCCTCTGCTTCCGGGAACGATTCCAGTTCGGCTTCAACTTCTGCTTCACTTTCGGCCGTGATGGATTCGATTGAAATCTCTTCGGGAAGGATTTCCTCATCAGCCGTGGCAGCGGTTTCCGGCGCGCTGTCTTCCGGAAGGATATCGGCCACAGAGTCGACGGCCACGTCTTCAACCGGGGCTGTTTCGACGGCCATTGGCAGGTCGTCTGCGTGCTGGTCTTCCAGGTAATCGTCAGCCTCGGCAACCGGGGCCGGTGCGGCGGGCGCAGGTGCAGGGGCGGCGGTCAGGGCGGCTGCCGTTGCGGCGGCCGGCGCGGCAGATGCCTTTCGCAGACGCGACAGTTTTTCGGCGACCGAGGACGAAACGAGGTCATCTTCTTCGGCAAGAACCGGAGCCGGGGCGGGCGCTTCGGCCGGGGCCGCGGCAGGCATGGTGACGCGTGGAGCCGGGGCTTCGGCAACGGGTGGTGCCGACAATTCAGCACGCGGTGCAGCGACAGGTGCCGGGGCTTTTCCTGCGCCGTCATCGGCGCGCAGAATCACGCCGTTTTCCTGAATCTTCGCCTCGACCCGGCGCTGAATTTCGCGCTCGGCGATCTTGTGCAGCATGGCCGCATCGGGTTGCGGAGGCTCGGCACCGAAGTACCTGTCCTCGGCGGCAAGGTCACGGAAGTATTCCGCGATGGCCTTCATGGTGTTGAAGGGATCATCGAACCCTTCCAACGTACAGGAGAAGGTTCCATAGGAAACTGTGAGGATCTTACTCGCACCGGTCATCGGATGCTCGCTTTCTGCCAGATTACTTCGCTCTTTGTTGCTTGCCAGCGGTACAATTCCGTGAGCAGAACGGGATAATTTGAAGGAATGATTGTGGCAGCCCCCCAGTGGATTTGCCCCAATTCAGGGAACAGTATCGCCATGAATCAGCCAATTGTCGAATCTTCGGGCGGGATCACGCTAGTCGGGGGCGGACCGGTTTCTGCTGGATTGTTTCGTATTGCGGTGCAAAGGGCGCCCGTTATCGTTGCGGCAGACAGCGGTGCCGACCGCTGCGTGAAGTTGGGCGCCGAGCCTGCGGCAGTGATTGGCGATATGGATTCGATATCGCCCGCGGTGCGTGCCACCTTGGGCGCGCGGGTTCACCCCATCGCGGAACAGGATTCGACCGATTTCGACAAGGCGCTGCGGTCGGTCAAGGCGCGGTTCGTGCTGGCCGTCGGCTTTGTGGGGGCGCGCGCGGATCATGAACTTGCGGCCTTTAACGTGCTGGTGCGCAGGACAGAGACCTGTCTGATGTTGGGGCCCGAGGATGTGGTGTTCCATCTGCCACCCCGTTTCGAGGTGGATTTGCCGGTAGGGGAGCGGTTCAGCCTGTTTCCGATGCGGCCGTTGACCGGCACGAGTGACGGGCTGGAATGGGCCATTGACGGCTTGGAGTTGTCGCCCGCGGGGCGCACCAGCACGTCGAACCGCGTCAGCAAGCGGCGGGTGCGGGTCGAGGTTTCGGGGCCGGGGATGCTGGCCATCCTGCCCCGAAAGCATCTGGATCGGGCGCTTCAGGCCTTGCTGGCTTCCAGTTCCGACTGATCGGCATGGGGGCCGATGCCTGCGGTTGCGGCTGCGGTAACAAGGCGGGTGCGGGCGGCCACGCGTTCACGGTGGATGATGTAAAGGCCCGAGGCCACGATGACGGCAATGCCCGCCCATGTCAGAGCATTCGGGAAATCACCAAAGATCAGATAGCCCAAGGTCACGGCCGAGACGATCTCCAGATAATGCAGGGGGGCCAAAGTGGCTGATGGCGCGAATTTCAGCGCATAGGTCATGCAGATATGGCTGATAGACCCCCAGAACCCCACGCCAAAGAGCCACAGCCAAAACAGGCCCTGTGGCCAGACCGGGTCAAACTCGCTCCACCCTGTGCCCTCGGACAGGAACATGATGGGCAGGCACATGGCGATGCCTGTCCATGAGGTGTGAAACTGCATGGCGACGGGGTGCATGTAGCCTGCGACCGCCCGGGTCGACAGCATGTAGAAGGCAAAAAAGAACGCGGTTCCCAGCGGCCAGAGCGCGACATAGCCAAAGGCTGCCAGCGAGGGTTGGATGACCATCAGCGCGCCGATGAAGCCCACGGCAGAGGCCGCGATGCGACGAGGCCCGACCTCGTCCCCAAAAAGAAAGCGGCCAAGAATCAGAAGGATAAAGGGTTCGACAAAGGCAATTGCCAGTGCGTCGGCCACCGGCATGACAGAAACTGCCGCGACAAAGGAAAAGGTCGAGATGATCAGGAAGAAGGCCCGCAGAGTGATCTGACCCAAGGCGCGCATGGGAATGCGGAGGCTGAGACCCATCGCAAGGACCACCGGCAACATCAGGGCACCCTGCACGATGAACCGGGCGGTCACGATCTGGCCCACGGGAATCTCTGCCGCGGCCAATTTGGACGACACGTCCAGCAAAGGGGCGATCATGCAAAAGGCCAGCATCAGAACGACGCCGGGAAGAATGTTGTCGGCTTGTCTTGTCATTCCCCTTGGCTAGGGCTTGGTCCGGGAAAGGTCCATCGCAAAAACGACACAAGGCTGGCGGAACTGGAGAGTGAAGGGTGCCACCGCTTGCCCCGGTTGGCGTGAGGGGGCAAACTTGGTCGCTGGAACATCAAATGGGGGCGCGCGTGTTTGTCCTGAAACAGGCAGGGCTGGTCTATCTGGCCAATCCGAAAACAGCGACACAAGCCCTGCGGGCGATGCTGAAGCCCTATGCCAAGGGCAGTCCCGAAGAGACGATGAACAAACACATCAACGCGCAGGCCTTTGACCGACGTTGGCGAGAAAAGGCGGTGCGCATTGCGGGCGGCGAGGTCGAGACCTTTGCCGTGATGCGTGAACCGATGTCGCATATGTCAAGCTGGTTCCGCTATCGTCAGCGCGAGGCGTTGCGGGGGCACGAAAACTCGACCTATGGCATGAGCTTTGCCGAGTTTGTCGAGGGGCGCTTGGAAGAAGATCAGCCCCCCTTTGCCCGGATCGGGCGGCAGGACAAATTTCTGGGGTTCATGGGCGCGGCTGAGCGGCCTGTCACCTATGTCTTTGACTATGATCGTCTGGATCTGCTGATGCTGTTTCTGTCAGAACGCTTGGGGGCGGATTTGGCGATGCCGACGCGCAACGTTTCGCCGCGTCCTGATGACACGGATTTGACGCTGCCTGCTGACCTGATGGCGCGCTTTCGCGAAGCCCATGCCGGGGAATTCGCGCTGTATGACAAGGTGCAGGATCAGGGCGTTCTGGAGACGCGATAGCGATCAGCAGTTGGGGACGTTGACGGCGAGGCCGCCCAGCGATGTTTCCTTGTACTTCTCGTGCATGTCGCGGCCGGTCTGGCGCATGGTTTCGATGCAGACATCAAGGCTGACTAGGTGTTGGCCGTCACCGCGCAGGGCAAGGCTGGCCGCAGAGATGGCCTTGATTGCGCCAAGACCGTTGCGTTCGATGCAGGGGACCTGCACCAAGCCTTTGACCGGGTCGCAGGTCATGCCAAGGTGGTGCTCCAGCGCGATTTCGGCGGCGTTTTCGACTTGTTCAGGCGTGCCGCCCATCACGGCGCAGAACCCGGCGGCGGCCATCGCGGCGGCGCTGCCGACCTCGGCCTGACAGCCGCATTCGGCGCCCGAGATCGAGGCGTTATGTTTGCACAAGCCCCCGATGGCCGAGGCGGTCAACAAAAACTCACCCACCCGCGCCACCGAAGCCCCCGGCACATGATCCAGCCAATAGCGGATGACGGCAGGCACAACGCCTGCTGCGCCATTGGTGGGAGCGGTGACAACTTGCCCGCCAGCGGCGTTTTCCTCGTTTACCGCCATTGCATAAAGGCTCATCCAGTCATTGATCGTATGCGGGGCCATCATGTTCAGACCCCGTTCGGCCATCAGCTTTTCGTAAATGCCCTTGGCGCGGCGGCGGACTTTAAGCCCACCCGGCAAGATGCCTTCGCCGTCTATCCCCCGGTCGATGCAGTTGTTCATCACCTCCCAGATCCGGGCCATGCCGCGATCAAGGTCGGTAGCAGAGCGGAAGCGCAATTCATTGGCCCGTTTCATTGCGGCGATGGAGAGGCCGCTTTCAGCAGCCATCCGCAGCATTTCGGCCGCGTTGTGGAAGGGGTATGGCACATCGGCCAAGGTGGTTTCGCGGGCGCTGGAGGCGGCTTCCAATTCGCCTGCCGTCAGGACAAAGCCCCCCCCGATGGAGTAATAGGTTTCCTGAAGGATCACGTCGCCTTGGGCATCGGTGGCCTTCAGGATCATGCCATTGGCATGGCCGGGCAGGGCGGGGCCATAGTCAAAAACAAGGTCGCGCTCGGGATCAAAGACGAGGGCGCCAAGGCCCTGCGGTTCGATCTTGCGGGAAATGCGGATCTGATGCAGCGCGGCTTCGGCCTTTTCGGCGTCATAGCTGTCGGGCAGAAACCCCGCGAGGCCAAGGATTGTTGCGCGGTCGGTGGCATGCCCGACCCCGGTAAAGGCCAGAGAGCCATGTAACGACGCTTTCAGCCCGTGGGCGTGAAAGGGTGAGCCGCGCAACAGATCCAGAAAGCGCGCAGCGGCCACCATTGGGCCCATCGTGTGGCTTGACGAGGGGCCGACGCCGACTTTGAAGATATCGAATACAGAAAGGAACATGCGGCCTCCGGATCAAAAGCTGGCGCCACCATGCGACAGAACGCGCGCCGAACACAGCGCGAAAACGACATTCAGCAGAGCCGAGCGGCATGGCATCAGATGGCGGCACCCTCGGGCGGGGTTGGCGGTGTTGGCGCGGTGAAGGAATTTGGCCCAAGACCCTCGGCCCGGGCGACTGCTCGGGCTTGCGCTGTGCCTTCAAGGGTCACGGCCATCGCCAGCAAATGCGGGAAATCACCTATGGTGAACCATTGGGTCTTTCCCTTTGGGTAAAGGACGGACCACCGCATCAGGGCGCAAAGATAGGGGGCCAGAATGCCATCTGGGCTGGCCAGCCAGGGCTCGGAACCGATGACATCGTTCAGAATTCCGAAATGAGCCAGCATCCGCTTTGTCCCCATCTGATGATGCGCGGCGATGGTCTCTTGTGGGACGTAGCGATGCGGATAGAAGATCGACCGCAATTCGGCATGGGGTGTGTTCGAGGTATAGATCAGCCAGCGAAGAAGGATCTGTCGCCTTGCGTCCCCAATGGCCGGAACCAGCCCGTGCGTGTCACCCAGCCATAGCAGGATGGCCGCGGTTTCAGACATCACACCTTCGGGCGTTTCCAAGGTGGGGATCAGACCAGTGGGGTTCAGTTTGCGATAGTTTTCGCTTTTCTGATCGTTCTTGCGCCGATCGACCAGCCGGGTGGAATAGGGCAGATGGGCCGCTTCCAGAACAAGGCGCACGATCATCGAGGCATTATCGGGGGCATAGTGCAAAACATACATGGCGCAATCATCCGGCAAATTCGGCCGCGCCATCATGGTCAGAGTTTTGTCGGCGTGCAAACCCGCTCCTTCACCTTTGCGGCCAGATCGGTGGCAATCGGCACTCGCCCCGAAGGTAAAGACCCCCTATAACCGGGTAAGACGCTCCTCTGCCAAGGAATCGACCATGCCCGCCGAGCTTTCCCCGATTGATAAGGCCAAGTTTCTGGCTGCGAAACGTGCAACGGATTTCGTCGAAGACGGGATGAAGCTGGGTCTTGGGACCGGTTCGACCGCCGCTTGGATGGTGCGCTGTCTGGCCGAGCGGATCAGGGAAGAAGATCTGCGCGTGGTCGGGGTGCCGACCTCCAGCCGCACGGCGGAACTGGCGCGGCATCTGGGCGTGCCGATCACGACGCTGGATGAAGCGAAGTGGCTGGATATGACGATTGACGGAGCTGATGAGTTCGACCCGAACCTGAACCTGATCAAGGGCGGCGGGGCTGCGCTGCTGAAAGAAAAGATCGTGGCGACAGCCAGTGACCAGATGATCGTCATTGCCGATGCCGCAAAAAGCGTTTCGCAGCTTGGGGCCTTTCCGTTGCCGATCGAGGTGATCCCCTTTGGCTGGCAAACGACCAAGGCCTTGGTCGAGGAAACCTTGGTCAGTCTTGACGTGATGAACCGCGATGTGACGCTGCGGATGAACGGGCAAAAGCCGCTTTTGACCGACGAGTCCAATTACATCCTTGATCTGCATCTGAAACGCATCAGCAACCCGCGCCAACTGGCCTTGGTGTTGAACCAGATCCCCGGCGTTGTGGAAAACGGGCTTTTCATCGACATTTGTGATGTCGTCGTCATCGGTCATGCCGATGGTCGCGTGACGGTCAAGGATATCAATTCCGGCGAGGTCGAAGATGACCGGGTCGAATTCGCGCCATCGTCGAACATCTTTGCGGATATGGACTGATCTTTCGCGGTGTTCACAAGACCGCGCCCGGTCTGGTCAAGGCGCATTGGCTATGAAATACCTTGGCCCAAGTGAAAGATAAGGGGCAAAGCATGGCGTTTGACGTCGATCTTTTCGTGATCGGGGGCGGGTCCGGGGGTGTGCGTGCGGCGCGTATGGCGGCGGCGACGGGTGCGAAGGTCGCCTTGGCCGAAGACAGCCGGATGGGCGGAACCTGCGTGATCCGGGGCTGTGTGCCGAAAAAACTGATGGTTTTTGCCAGCACATTCCGCGAAATGCCGGGAGAAGCCCGCGCCTATGGTTGGGATATTCCCGATGGCACCTTTGACTGGATGGCCTTTCGTGAAAAGCTGGATGCCGAACTGAACCGGCTAGAGGGGGTCTACCGCCGATTGCTGGATGGCTCGGGGATCAAGATTTACGACGCCCGTGCAAGTTTGGCAGATGCCCATACCGTGCGCCTGTCAGACGGGACAAGCGTAACAGCAAAGCACATTCTGGTGGCAACCGGCGGTCGGCCCGAGCGGCCTGATCTGCCAAATGCCCATCTGGGCTTGGTGTCGGATGACATCTTCCTTCTCGACAAGCTGCCAAAATCGGTTCTGATCGTCGGCGGTGGGTTCATAGCCTGTGAAATGGCCTGTATTTTGAACGGTTTGGGCGTCAAGGTCACGCAATTCTATCGGGGCGCGCAAATTCTGCGGGGCTTTGATGAAGAAGCTCGTGGATTGGTGGCCGAGGCGATGAAAGAGCAGGGGATCGACCTGCATCTGGGCACAAATATTGTCGAGATGGCAGAGGCCGCTGCGGTCAAGGGCCACGAGGCGGATATGGGGGCGGATGTGTCTTCGTCTTCTGATCTGTTGCCGACGTCGGGCGAAAAAGGCTGCCCGGTTTGGGTCAAGTCGACGAATGGCCATGAGGCGGTCTATGATGCCGTGCTGTTTGCTACGGGCCGCAGCCCGAATTCGGGCGGCTTGGGGCTGGAGGAGTTGGGCGTCAAGATCGGACGTCGCGGCGAGATTGAAGTGGATGCCTATAGCCAGACAGCGGTTCCGTCGATCTATGCGATTGGCGATGTGACCAACCGCGTGAACCTGACCCCGGTCGCCATTCGGGAAGGGATGGCGTTTTCAAAAACGGTGTTCGAAGGCCAGCCAACGCCCGTGGACCATGATCTAATCCCCTCGGCGGTCTTTACCCAGCCGGAACTGGGCACCGTGGGACTGACCGAAGAACAGGCGCGCGAACAAGAACCAATCGAGGTCTATGCTACAAGCTTCCGCCCGATGCGGACGGCCTTTGCGGGGGCCAATGCGCGGGTTTTGATGAAGCTGATTGTCAGCCAAGAAACCCGCAAGGTTCTGGGTTGTCATATCGTTGCGCCGGAAGCTGGTGAAATGATCCAGATGGCCGCGATTGCCGTAAAGATGGGCGCGACCAAGGAAGACTTTGACCGGACGGTCGCGGTGCACCCGACTATGGCAGAAGAGCTGGTGACGATGCGCGCGCCCGTTCGGCGCGGATGAATTCAGGCATTTGACCGACATTCGCTTGAATTTCGGGGCAGAATGACCAGTTATTGAGACGAAAGAACAACGAAGGGTAACACGGGATGGCTAGTGGAGGTCCCTGGGGCGGCGGTGGCGGCTCGGGCGGTGATGATCGGGACAAGGAAGGGCGCGACGGTGATCGTCGTCCGCAAGGCGGAGGCCGGCGTCCTGGCGATACGGGCCAGATGCCCGAGATCGACGAGATCGTGAAAAAGGGGCAAGAGCAATTGCGCGTCCTGATGGGCGGCAAGGGCCGTGGCGGGTTCAATAACGGCGGCGGTGGTGCTGGCCGTGGGCCGGACGGCCCACGCGTGACCAAGCAGGGCCTTGCCTTGGGTGCTTTGGCTGCCGTGGCAGTTTGGGCCTATGGGTCGTTCTATTCGGTCAAGCCCGAAGAGCGCAGTGTTGAGTTGTTCCTTGGCGAATTCTCGGCCGTTGGCAATCCGGGCCTGAACTTCGCGCCTTGGCCGTTGGTAACGGCGGAAATCGTTCAGGTGACGAACGAACGCCAGACCGATATCGGCATTGGCCGGGGTGGCGAGGATGGCGGTCTGATGCTGACGCGCGACCAGAACATCGTCGACATCGGCTTCCAGGTGGTCTGGAACATTTCGGACCCGGCGAAGTACCTGTTCAATCTGGCTGATCCGGAAAACACCATTCGCGCTGTGGCGGAATCGGCGATGCGTGACATCATCGCCCGTTCGGAACTGTCGCCCATTCTGAACCGGGATCGCGGTGCGATTGCCCAAGATGTTCGGACGCAAATTCAGGCGACGCTGGACAGCTATGACGCGGGTCTTTCGGTCATTCGTGTGAACTTTGAAAAGGCCGACCCGCCGCGCGAAGTGATTGATGCCTTCCGCGAAGTGCAGGCTGCTCAGCAAGAACGTGACCGGCTCGAGAAAGAGGCTGATGCCTATGCCAACCGTGTGACGGCAGGGGCGCGTGGTGAAGCCGCCCGGCTTTTGGAAGAGGCAGAGGCCTATCGTGCGCAGGTCGTGAACGACGCACAGGGTGAAGCCAGCCGCTTCCTTTCGGTCTATGCCGAATATGTCAAAGCCCCGGAGGTGACGCGCAAGCGGATGTATCTGGAAACGATGGAACGTGTCTTTGGCGGCATGAACAAGGTCATACTTGACGGCGTTCAGGGCGGTGAAGGCGGGCAGGGGGTGGTGCCTTTCCTGCCACTGAATGAATTGGCCAAACCCGCGCAGGGTGCCGCCGCGACGCAGGGGGCGAACAACTGATGAAAACGCAAGTTCTTCTTCCCGTTGCTGCCGTTGCTGCCGCTGTCGTTCTGTCGTCGGTCTTTATCGTCGACGAACGCGAAAAGGCGCTGGTCCTGCAATTCGGTCAGGTTAAGCAGGTCAAGGAAACACCCGGACTGGGGTTCAAGATTCCCCTGATCCAAGAAGTTGTCAGCTATGACGACCGTATTCTTGGCCTTCAGGCTCAGCCCTTGGAAGTCACGCCCCTTGATGACCGCCGGTTGGTGGTTGATGCCTTCGCCCGCTGGCGGATCGTCAATCTGGTGGATTTCCGTGAGGCTGTTGGTGCTGGTGGCGTAGATGCAGCGACTACCCGACTTGACCGTATCCTGAACGCCGCGATCCGCGAAGTTCTGGGTTCGGTGCCTTCGAACCGGGTGCTTTCGGAAGACCGGACGGTTCTGATGAACCAGATCCGTGACCGGGCACGTCAGGAATCGGCCGCTCTTGGGGTCGAGATCATCGACGTCCGTCTGACCCGTACCGACCTTCCGGATCAGAACCTGTCGGCCACCTTTGCCCGGATGCGGGCCGAGCGTGAGCGTGAGGCTGCGGACGAAATCGCCCGTGGTGGCGAAGCCGCGCAGCGCGTGCGGGCCGCCGCTGACCGTACCGTGGTCGAACTGACCTCAGATGCGCGTCGTCAGGCCGAGGTCGTACGCGGTGAAGCCGATGCCGAACGCAACGCGATCTATGCCGAAGCCTTTGGTCAAGATCCGGAATTCTTTGCCTTCACGCGGTCGCTGACATCGTATCAGCGGGCGCTTCAATCGGGGAATTCGTCGATTGTCCTGAGCCCAGACAGCGATTTCTTTGAATATCTGCGATCGGATCAGGCCCCGGTTCAGGCTGGCGAATGAGCGCTGTCGTACTGGCCATTGGACTGGTACTTGTGATTGAGGGGCTGGCGCTTGCGCTGGCCCCTTCGCGCATTGAAGAGTTGTTGGCGGTTTTTGCCGCAATGTCGCGCGATCAGCGGCGCAAACTGGGTTTGGCGGCAGTCACGATCGGGGTGCTGATTGTGGCTTTGGCGCGCCTGATTGCAGACTAGCGGCAGTTCAGGGCGGCGTTGAAGTCGCGCGCCGCTGTGCCTTTGCCCAAGGGGCGCGTCACAATACGCTTTTGCTCCAACCACGCCTCGACCAGACCAGACCAATCTTCATTGGCCAAGACGAGACTGTCCTTGCCGTCGCATCTGCGCGTGCCGCCGGCGATGCTGTCCATGCCAATGCGGTGATTGGTCAGGCCAGAGGTGCGGGCAATTTCCGAGAGTTTCCCGCCCGAAAGCCGCACGAACACCAGTTCACGGGCAAGATGCGGGCGGTCGACATAGGCAATCTCGGGGCGTCCATCGCCGTCAAAATCACCCCATCCCGCGGGGGCAAGCCAGCGATGGGTGCGCCCGATGTGGGGGGTGGCAGCGCGCTTGCCCGAGGCGTCGTAAATCGCCAGAGAACCACCCGTGGCGATGTCGGTTTCGACCACCATCACCTCGGCCGTGCCATCCCCGTCAAAATCGCCCAAACGGGCGGTAACGTCTTCGAAAACGCGGGTTTTGGGGAGCGTAAAACGCAGGGTCCGGCCATCTGCCAAGGTCAGGTCCAGCCCGCCCCATTCCAAGGCATCGCCCAAGACACCGTGGTCATATCGTGGCGTCGGCAGGCTTAGCTTGGATGCCGTGATCTCTTGCGCCGCAGCGCTTTGTACCCAAAGGCATGTCAGCAGGGCCAGCGGCGCAAGATTACGGATCATCAGATCTGCTTTTCCGGCATCTGGACGCGCAGGCCGTCCAACGCATTGGTGACCTTGATCTGGCAGGTCAGGCGCGAGCGGGTGGCGTCAGGTTCATAGGCGAAATCGAGCATGTCTTCTTCCATCGCGTCTTTCTTCGGCAGACGGTCCACCCAAGCCGGATCGACATAGACATGGCAGGTCGAGCAGGCGCAGGCACCGCCGCAATCGGCCTCGATGCCCGGAATGCCATTGTCGCGGGCGCCTTCCATCACGGTCAAACCGTTGGCCACCTCGACCACATGCTCTTTGCCGCCGAATTCCACATAAGTAATCTTCGCCATCTTCCGTCCTTTTCTCGCGCTGACGCGGGGTCTGTTCGGACATAGGACAATTGCGGTGCTTTTGCCAGAGGGGCTGCGGGGACTGGACAAAAGCGTGATTTGTTCTATTTTTGTTCTTATGCGAGACTCCTCTGATTTCCTGACTCCGACGCCGCCGCCAAACACTTGGCCACGCCCTCCCTCGGCCATCCCCGCGGCGCGGCTGGTGGAGCCATCGGTTGGGGCGCGGGTCTGTGTGGCGGGGCTTGTTCTGGTGCGGCAACGTCCCGGCACCGCAAAGGGGGTGATTTTCTTGACGCTGGAGGATGAGACGGGCACCTGCAATGTGGTGGTCTGGGCCAAGGTCTATGAACGCTTTCGTCGCGCGGTGATCGCAGGGCGGTTGTTGCGTGTGACGGGCCGCGTTCAGCGCGAAGCGGGAGTGGTGCATGTGGTGGCCGAGACGATCGAGGATATCTCGCCGCTGCTGGACCGGTTGCTGGACCCATCTTTTCGGCATGACGGCACAAGGGCAGGGGATCAGCCCTAGACAGCAATGGTGGCGGCGCGGACACGCATTCACGCCCGTCTAGAGGCGAGTGGCTAGGCTGGCGCCTCGAAATCGGCTAGGGTGCAGCCAGAGTTCCGGACCAACGGGGCCAAGGACGAGCAGATTTCTGGCAGCATGACGCGCAGCACGACCCTTTTGTTATTGGCGGGCCTGCTTCTTTCGGCCTGCAAGACCCCTGGCCAATATGTGCCAGAGGCGCCGACGCGTGCCGATCTTTCTGCTGAACTGATCCGGCTGGATAAGCCCGGCCCGCCATCCAGCCCGGAAGGGGCCTGTTGGGCGTCGGACATCACGCCAATGGTGGTGGAAACGGTGACCGAACAGATCGTCACCTCACCCGAGAAATTGGGCCCCGATGGCGCGGTAATTGCCCCGGCAAGCTATCGGACCGAAACCCATCAGCGCATTGTGCAGGAACGTGAGGAAATCTGGTTTCGTGCCCCATGCGCGCAGGAATGGACCGTGGATTTCGTCGCAACGCTGCAACGTGCCCTGAAAGCGCGTGGCTATTACCTGCTGCCGGTTTCCGGCGAATTGGACGCCCCTACGCGTGAGGCTGTTCACCGTTTCCAGATCGACCGAGGACTTGACAGCCCGCAGCTTTCGCTCGCGGCGGCTCAGGAATTGGGCATCATCGCGGTAGATCGGAGCAGCCTGTGACAGAGCTTGCCGAAAAGGCGCTTGTCTTACTGCAAGAGGTTTGGGCAGCAGACAAGGATTCGGCGCATGATCTTGGGCATATTGCCCGCGTGCGGATGAATGCGCGTCAGATCGCGAAGGCCGAAGGTCCGGTCGATGCCGAGGCCCTGGACCTTGCCTGCATCCTGCATGATCTGGTGAACCTGCCCAAGGACGCGCCGGACCGGCACCTTGCATCACGGCTTTCCGCTGACCGGGCGGCAAGCTGGCTGACCGATCATGGCTTTGCCCCAGAGCGTTGCGCGATCGTTCACGGAGCAATTGAGGCACACAGCTTTTCTGCGGGTTTGCCTGCGCAGACGCGCGAGGCAAAGATATTACAGGACGCGGACAGGCTGGAGGCCTTGGGGGCCATCGGCCTTGCCCGGATGTTTGCCGTTTCGGGGGCTTTGGGACGGGATTTGTTCGACCAGACGGACCCTTTGGCCCAGAACCGGGCCCTGGATGACAAAGCGTTTGCCTTGGACCACCTGGAAGTCAAACTGTTCAAGCTGGTTGGAACCATGCAGACAGAAACAGGCCGCCGCCTGGCAAAAGAGCGCGCCGCCTTCCTGATCGTTTTCCGGGACCAACTTTTGCGTGAAATCGGGCAGGCCTGAACAAGGGCCGCCTATGCATGGCTTGGTCCGGAAAGCAAACCGCCCGGCGCTTTTGGCACCGGGCGGATTTTGGTTTGTCAGGCGTCAGCCTTATTCGATCCCAAGAGCCACAAAGCGTGGATCGCCACCGCGGCGGACGAGAAGCAAGATCGACTTGCGGCCCGCATCCTTGGCTTCCTGAACGCGGTCCTGAAGGTCTTTTAGGCGCACGATCTTCTGCTGACCGGCTTCGGTAATCAGGTCGGCTTCGCGCAGGCCCTTGGCATAGGCCTCAGAGGCCACATCCACCTTCGAGACGACCAGACCTTCTGCATCGGCGGGCAAGCCCATCGATTGCTTCAGTGCGTCGGTCACAGGCATCAGGGTCAGGCCCAGAATTTCCGCCTCGGTCGGTTCAGCCGGCTTTTCGGCAGCAGCCGGAACCGGGGTGTTCTCGGCCTCTTCGCGGCGACCGAGGGTGACCGGGATGGTCTGGGTCTGGCCTTCGCGCAGAACGACGACCGGAACGGCCTCACCAATCGGGGCGTCGGCCACGCGACGGGTCAGATCGCGGGTATCGGCGACGGGTTGGCCTGCGAAAGTGGTGATGACATCACCCGCAAGGATACCTGCATCCTTGGCCGGGCCATCGGGAACGTCCGTTACCAGCGCGCCTTTGGCCTCGGCCAGCCCCATTGCCTCGGCCACATCCGGGGTCACATCCTGAATACGAACGCCCAGCCAACCGCGGCGGGTTTCGCCGAATTGCTTCAGCTGGTCGACGACCTTGGTCACGACATTCGAGGCCATCGAGAAGCCGATGCCGATCGAGCCGCCATTGGGCGACAGGATGGCGGTGTTCACGCCGATCACCTGACCGTCCATATTGAACAGGGGGCCACCCGAGTTGCCACGGTTGATGGCGGCGTCGGTCTGAATGTAATCGTCATAGGTGCCCGAAAGAGCGCGGTTACGGGCTGAAACGATCCCGGCCGAAACCGAGAAGCCTTGGCCCAGCGGATTGCCCATGGCGACGACCCAATCCCCAACACGCATCAGGTCGGAATTGCCGAACTGGACAAAGGGCAGGGGCTCTGCGCTTTCAACTTTCAGAAGGGCAATGTCGGTTTTCGGGTCAGTGCCAATCAGTTTGGCGTCCAGACGCTTGCCCGAAAAGAATTCGATCTCGATCTCATCGGCATTCTCGATGACGTGGTTGTTCGTCACGATGTAACCGTCTTCCGAGATCACAAAACCCGAACCAAGCGCTTCGGACCGGCGCGGGGAATTGTCGGGGCCTTGGCCGTTGCGATCCATGAAATCGCGGAAGAAGTCTTCGAAGGGGCTGCCTTCCGGAACCATCGGCCCGCCTTGGGCGGGTGCCGAGACGACGGCAGAAGTGGTGATGTTCACAACCGAGGGGCTGATCTGTTCGGCCAGATCGGCGAAACTTTCTGGTGCGCCGCGGGCAAATGCCCCTTGGGCTTGGCCTAATGTCATCGCAAGGCCAAGACCAAGAGCAAGCAGTATGGCCTTGCCCCTTGCGGCCATGGGCGCAGGCTGTGGGATGGAGATGGCTTTGGTCTGCACTCCTGAACTCCTTTTTCGTATCAGGCGGTCGGCCACAGGGCTCGACCCCGAAGCGTCACGACCTCTTTATGTGGGCAAAGCTGTCCACATTGCAAACCTTGTTACCGGGGGTCAAAGGCTTGTGAATTGATGGGAGCCGGCGCGAGGAACTTAGCTGTTGCCGCGTCCGGCGAACCGGCCCGCATCTTCGGCCGCGCGCCGCAAAGCGCGGGATTTGTTGACGGTTTCCTGGAATTCCGCCTCGGGGTCGCTGTCATAGACCACGCCGCCGCCCGCCTGAATGTAGAGCATCTCGTCTTTCAAGACCGCCGTTCGAAGCGCAATACAGAAATCCATCTCGCCATTGGCTGCGAAATAACCGACGCCGCCGCCATAGACGCCGCGCTTTTCGGGTTCCAATTCGTCAATGATTTCCATTGCGCGAACTTTGGGCGCACCGGAAACCGTGCCCGCAGGCAAGCCCGCCAGCAAAGCTGACAGAGCGTCTTCATCATCCTTGATCTGGCCCACCACGTTCGACACGATATGCATGACGTGGCTGTAGCGTTCGATGATGAACTTTTCCGTCGGGCGAACGGTGCCGACCTTTGCCACCCGGCCCACATCGTTGCGGCCAAGGTCCAACAGCATCAGGTGTTCCGCCAATTCCTTTTTGTCAGCCAGAAGATCCAGTTCAAGCGCCTTGTCTTCTTCTGGCGTCGCGCCGCGCACGCGAGTGCCTGCGATTGGACGGATGGTCACTTCGCCATCGCGCAGACGGACAAGGATTTCGGGGCTGGCGCCAATGACCTGAAAGCCACCGAAGTTGAAAAAGAACATAAAGGGCGAAGGGTTCGTGCGACGCAGGCTGCGGTAGAGCGCAAAGGGCGGCAGTTCAAACCGCTGCGCCCAGCGTTGGCTGGGAACGACCTGAAAGATATCGCCTGCACGGATGTAATCCTTGGCCTTTTCCACGGCGGCCTTGTAGCCATCTTTGGTGAAGTTCGACTTGGCCTCGCCCACGGGCGAGACTTCCCCCAGATCACGCTGTGCGGCAGGGCTGCGGTCAAGGTCGCGAAGCGCGTCCATCACGCGTTCGCCTGCTTGGGCATAGGCAGCACGCGCTGACAGACCAGAGGCGGCCCAAGCAGGTGCAACCAGAGTTACTTCGCCCTTGACCCCATCCAGAACCGCAATGACCGATGGCCGCATCAGAACGGCATCCGGCAGACCAATTGGATCGGGGTTCACATTCGGCAGGTTTTCAACCAACCGGATCATGTCATAGCCCAGATAGCCAAACAGGCCCGATGACACGGCGGGCAGGTCTTCGGGCATGTCGATCGCGCATTCTGCGATCAGCGCCCGCAGGGTTTCCAGCGGGTGGCCATCCAGCGGACGGAAGGCATTGGTGTCGAACCGTGCCTCACGGTTGATTTCTGAAGCTGTGCCATTGCAGCGCCACACCAGATCCGGCTTCAGTCCGACGATGGAATAGCGGCCTCGCACCTCTCCGCCTGTCACACTTTCCAGCATGAAGGTGTCTTTGCGTGCCTCTCCCAGCTTCAGCATCAGGCTGACGGGCGTGTCCAGATCGGCAGCCAGCCGGGCCCAGACCAATTGGTTCTTCCCCTGGTTCCAGTTGCGCTCGAACTCTTCAAACGAAGGGGAAAGGATCATGGGTCAGGCTTTCAGGGCGTGGTTCAGTTGAAATTGGTATGGATGGCGTTGATGACGGCTTGATCCAGTGTCAGGCCGGCCTCGTTCGACATCGCATCCGAGTAAAGCGACAGTGCGTCTTGGGCGATGGCCTGCTCAAGCTGCAACGCAATGGTCTCTTTCAGCGCGGTAGCGTCTTCGCCTTCCTCGGCGGCGGCCGTGATTTCGTCCAGCCGCACGATGCCTACAAAGCCTTGAGCTTCGATGACGCGAAGATCCCCCGGCTGCATGGCGAAAACGGCTTCGGCCAACGTGGGAGGCGCGCCTTCAAGCGCGCTTTCGCGGGCAAAGTTGGCGGTGCGCGAGACGATGCCATAGGCGCCAAGCGATGCACCACCTTCGACGGCAGCCTTCACTTCGATGGCGCGCTCTGACAGCGCCTTGGTCATCGCGTCAAGCTTGTAGGCAAGGGTGACGTCGGTCTTGGCGTCGTCAAACGGAATTGGTGTCGGCGGGACGATTTCTTCAAGACGGAGGGCGACCAAACCACCATCATCCAGAAGCACGGCTTCGGGGAAGTCACCTTCCTGAATGGCTGCGGCCGCTTCGCGGAACTTCGGATAAGCAGCGATGCCCGAAGGGGCCTCGTCCGAGACCGCGAAATCAATGCTGCCAAGCGTCATGCCCTGCTCTTTGACCAAGTCTTCCAGGCTGGCACCACCGGCCAGAAGATCGTCGATGGCGTCGACCTGATCCGAAATGGTGCGACGCGCCGCATCCATTTGAATTTCAAGCGCGAGGTCCGGCTTGGCTTCGTCAAAGGTGACTTCCTGAGCGGCCAGAATAGCGTTCATGCGGAACAGAGCCGGGCCAAAATCGCTTTCCAACGGCCCGACAACCCCCGGTTCGGCCAAAGCAAAGACGGCTTCACCCGCAGCGCCCAGATCATCCTTGCCAACATCGCCCAGATCGACGTCATCCAAGGTCAAGCCACGATCGGAAACCAAGGTTTCAAAGCTTTCACCGGCATCAAGACGCGCTTTTGCGGCCTCGGCCTCTTCCTGCGAAGGATAGACCAAGCGTTCGACCAGACGCTTTTCCGGCTGAACGAATTCCGAGATGCGTTCGTCGTAAAGACGGCGCAGGGTTTCGTCGTCAACCGCCTGATTTGCGGCGATGTCTTCTGGCAGCAGCGAAACATAAGTGATCCGCTTGGCTTCTGGCGCTGTAAACTGGGCGATATTCGCTTCGTAAAAGGCCTTCAGTTCCTCATCCGTCGGTTCTGCAGGCTGGGTCTCAAGGTCTTGGGTCGTCAATTGCAGCAGCGAAAAGCCGCGCCGTTCGCCGACCCAAGCATAGAAGGTGTCAACTGCCGCTTGCGGCGCAACAAAACCGCCTGCAACCGCACCGGTCAGCAATTGCCGTGCGGAATCTGCGCGCAGATCAGCTTCGAATTCGCTTTCTGTCATATTCGCGCGATCCAGCGCAAAACGATAGGTTTCGCGGTCGAACTTGCCTGCCGTTCCCTGAAACGCAGGGGTTTGGCTGATCTGATCAGCGATCACGCTGTCACCGACCGAAAGGCCAAGTCTTTGGGCTTCGTTATCCAGCGCTGCTTGCGACACAAGACTTGCCAAAACACGGCGATCCACACCAAGGCTTTGGGCCTGCGTCAGGGTCATGTTCGTGCCGAATTGCGCGGAAAGGGCGTTCAACTCTGCCTGCAACGCGCGAGCATATTTGTTGGCCGTGATTTCACGCTCGCCAACCTTGCCAATTGCCGTGGCACCGCCCGAGAAATTGGTGATCCCAAAGCCACCGAGGCCCGCGACCAACATGGCCATCAGACCATAGACGATGATCTGGCTGCCCTTGCCCTTTTTACGGGGGGTATCTTCGGTATCTTTGGTCATGGTTTTACCCTTTGGGAAAACGGTTTTGCGACTGTCTAAGGGGTATCTGGCCCCTCGGCAATCCCTGCCCGATTTCTTTGGTGAGAGGAGTTAGGGGCGAAAGGATTTAAGCCTGCGGAACAACTCGGCGATCCCTGCCAAATCGACATTGGCGAAAGCGATGCGGATTTGCCTTTTGCCTGCATCAGAACCTTCGGGCTGGAACATCGTTCCGGGAAGCATCAACAGCGAAAGATCGGTGACAAAGCGTTTGCACAGATCGTTCGAGGCAATGTCATAAGGGTGTTCGACATAGGCGAAATAAGCCCCGCATCCAAGCAGTTTCCAGCCGTCAAGCTGTTGAAATCCTTCAACCATCGCCCGACGGCGGGCAAGGATTTCATCGCGTTCCCCGGCCACCCACTGGCTCAGGTTCTGCATCCCCCAAAGCGCCGCGATCTGGCCCAGCTGGCTGGGGCAAATGGCGACGGTATCAAGGAATTTCTCAACCTCGGCCAGCCGTTCCGGGCTGGCCACGATCGAGCCCACGCGGTGGCCTGTCAGGCGGTAAGCCTTTGAAAAGCTGTAGAGTTGGATCAGCGTATCGGCCCAATCGGGATCGGTGAAAAGATCATGCGGGCGACCGCCGATTTCCACCGAGTGGCGGCTGTCGAAATCGCGATAGGTTTCATCAACGATCAGCGCCAGACCATGGGCGCGGGCGAGGTCGCGGAAGGCCGCCATGACCTCGGCCGGGTATTCGACGCCGCCGGGATTGTTGGGGGAGACCAGGACGATTGCGCGGGTTTTGGTGGTGATAAGCGCCGTTGCGGCCTGCGGATCGGGGATCAGCGTCACGCCGGTATCCAGCGGGACCGTGGTGATGCCCTGCATGTCGAGCCACATTTTATGGTTGAAATACCAAGGTGTTGGCAGGATCACCTCATCCCCGGCGCCGGCAAGCGTGCTGAGAACCGAGGTGAAAGCCTGATTGCAGCCTTGGGTGATCGCCACCTGATCGGGCGTGACAGTGCCGCCGTAAGCCTTTGACCACTGGGCAGAAATTTCGGCGCGCAGGGCCGGAAGCCCCAGAACGGGGCCGTAAAGATGGGCGGCATCATTGGTCAGGGCGGCATCTGCGATGGCCTGACGCAGCGCAAGCGGCGGCGGGTCGACCGGGGCGGCCTGGCTGACATTGATCAGGGGGCGGTCGGCCGGAAAGGTCACGCCTTGAATCCAGCGCCGCGCCTCCATCACCGGGGGGGCTTCGGTCGCGGCCATCGCGGGATTGAGGGGCAGGGTCATCGGATCATAATCCCGTTCTTGGCCCGTTCTTGGGCTGTGGTCTTTGCGTGGTTCATCCGTGGGATAACCGTGGTTTTCCCGTGGTCACAACTGTCTGGGGCCCGACCGGATCAATCGGTGCCGCGGAAGGGCTGCACATATTGCAGCGCCATGTCCCAAGGGAAGAAGATCCAAGTGTCCTGACTGACCTCGGTGATATAGGTGTCGACCTGTGGCTTGCCCGAGGGTTTGGCATAGACGGTGGCGAAATGCGCCTTGGGGTAGAGCTTGCGCACCAGTTCCAGCGTCTTGCCGGAATCGACCAGATCATCGACGACCAGAATGCCCGTGCCATCGCCCATCATCTCTGCCTGAGGCGCTTTCAGCACCTTGGCTTCGGTCTGGGACTGGTGGTTGTAGGATTTCACCGAAATCGTATCGACGATGCGGATGTCGAGTTCGCGCGCAACGATCATCGCCGGAACCAGACCGCCGCGGGTGATGCCGACCACGGCCTTCCATGCGCCGTCATCGGGGCCTTTGCCATCCAGCCGCCAGGCAAGGGCGCGGGCGTCGCGGTGCATTTGGTCCCAGCTGACGTGGAAGCCTTTTTCATGGGGCAAACGATCATTCATGGCGCAGTCCTTTTAGCGGTCGGGCGGGGGGTGAGGTTGGGCAAGGGGGCGCCGCCCCCTTTCGCGTTTTGGCCGGGGCCAAAACGCTGACCCCCGGGATATTTCTGCAAAGATAAAGGCAGGGAAAGGGAAGAGGGTCAAGGTGGGCAGACCGGTGAAGATCAGGTCAGCGCCACTTTGATCCCGAGAAGGCCGAGGAGCGCGCCGAAGCTGCGGTCGATCACAGTCTTGAGGCTGATATAGCCGGCGCGCGTGCGTTCGAGCGAGAAGATGCGAGCGACAAGGATGTTCCAGACCGTTTCGTTGAAGAAGATCACGGCCAGAAGGGCGGCGTAGACCCAAGCCGGGGTCTGGGGCGGGATGGTGCCGAGAAAGATGGCCGAGAACATCACCGCGGGTTTCGGGTTGGCAAGCTGGGTGAAGAGGCCCAGCCGGAAAGCCGAGGCGGGCGAGCGCGGCAGGGTGCTGCGGGCCGATGTATCCAGCGGGGTGCGGGCGTCTTTCCACAGGTGATAGGCCATATAGATCAGATAGCCGCCGCCAAGGATCTTGAGCGCCCAGAGGAGCGCCGGGGCGACGGCGAAAACAAGGTTGAGCCCGAACATCGCGGCCGAGGCCCAGACGACGGCCCCCGCGCCGATGCCCGCGGCCAGAAACGCCCCTGTGCGCAAACCTTCGGTCAGGCCGGTGCGGGCTGCCATGATGACGGCGGGGCCGGGGCTGATGGCGGCAAAGAGCGAGAGGCTGGCAAAGGCGAGAAAGGCCGCGAGCGTCATGGCCCGTTACTCCTTGCGACCGGTGACGACGTCGATATCGGGGGAATCCACCGCCTTCATGCCGACGACGTGATAGCCCGCATCGACATGGAGGTTTTCGCCGGTGGTGCCGGTGCCGAGATCAGAGAGCAGATAGAGCGCGGCTTTGCCAACCTCTTCCTGCGTCACATTGCGCCGCAGGGGCGAGTTCAGCTCGTTCCATTTCATGATGTAGCGAAAATCGCCGATGCCCGAGGCCGCAAGTGTTTTGATCGGGCCGGCGGAGATGGCGTTGACGCGGATGGCGTCCTTGCCCAGATCCTCGGCGATGTACTTGACCGACGCCTCTAGCGCGGCTTTGCAGAGGCCCATCACGTTGTAATGTGGCATGACCTTTTCGGCGCCGTAATAGGTGAGCGTCAGAAGGCTGCCGCCATTCGGCATGATCCGGGCGGCGCGCTGGCAGATGGCGGTGAAGGAATAGACCGAAATATCCATCGACATCAGGAAGTTCTGACGGCTGGTGTCGACGTAGCGGCCACGCAATTCGTTCTTGTCAGCAAAGCCGATGGCATGGACGACGAAGTCGATCGTGCCCCATTCCTTTTCGAGCCAAGCGAAAAGCGAGTCCATCGACTCTTCCGAGGCGACATCGCATTCGCAGAGCATGGGCGTGCCGATGGAGGCGGCAAGCGGTTCCACCCGCTTTTTCAGCGCCTCGCCCTGATAGGAAAAGGCGAGTTCCGCGCCGTGATCGGCCAAGGCTTTCGCGATGCCCCAGGCGATGGATTTGTCATTGGCGAGCCCCATGATGAGACCGCGTTTGCCTGCCATGAGTCCTGTTGACATTCTGCCCCTCGCGCCCAAATTTCCTAGCTGTGAGAGCTTGACGTGTAGGCGAAGTGTCCCACCCGATCAAGGGCGGGCGCAGGGCCGGCGAAGGAAGGACCAGCATGGACAGGGGTGGAATTTTTGCGGGGGACGATCCGTTCGCCCTTGCGCGCGCGTGGTTGGCCGAGGCCGAGGCGAGCGAAGTGAACGATCCGAACGCGATTGCCTTGGCGACAGTGGATGCCGGGGGCTTGCCCAATGTGCGGATGGTCTTGCTGAAAGAGATCGAGGTCGAGGGCGGGGGCGAGGGGGCCTTTGTCTTTTACACCAACTACGGGTCCGCCAAGGGCCGCGAGATCGAGGCCAGTGGCAAGGCGGCCTTTGTCATGCACTGGAAAAGCCTGCGGCGTCAGGTTCGGGTGCGGGGCACAGTGACGCGGGAGGACGGGCCGCAGGCCGATGCCTATTTTGAAAGCCGCAGCCTGAAGAGCCGGCTTGGCTCGATTGCAAGTCAGCAGTCGCAACCGTTGTCGAGCCGAGAAGCCTTGATGGCCAAGGTTGCGAAATTGACCCTTTCGGATGGGATAAATCCGAAACGGCCATCCTTTTGGGGTGGTTTCCGTATCCGCCCGGTAGAGATAGAGTTCTGGGCGGATGGGGCGTTCCGATTGCATGACCGCTTTCGCTGGACGCGGAATGAAGGTGAAAAAACGTGGCAGGTCGAGCGGCTTTCTCCGTGAATTTCACGCATCGTGAATGAAAGTGACGTGCAATTGCATTGGATTTTGGGCTTGAACATGGTTCCCTGTTCGCTGCATGACGGTACAGTGGGTCAATCTGGGGAACGGCCTTTCAATGACTGATCAAGAAAATACCCTGCGCGTCGTCGACGGGCGGGTTAAGTGGTTCGACCCTGCAAAGGGGTTCGGCTTCATTGTGTCGGATGATTTCGGCACAGATATTCTGTTGCACTCTAATGTGCTGCGCAATTACGGCCAGAGCACGGTTGCGGATGGCGCCGCGATCACCGTGAAGGTGCAGGCCACGCAGCGGGGTGTGCAGGCTGTCGAAGTGCTGGAGGTGCAGGCTCCTGTCGTGACCTCGGTGCCAATGGTCGACGAGCAGACGACGGTTGATGCCGAAACCATCGAAGCCTTGCCGCTGGAACCGGCGCGGGTGAAATGGTTCGACAAGGGCAAGGGCTTTGGCTTTGCCAATGTGTTCGGCCATCCTGAGGATGTTTTCATTCATATCGAAGTCTTGCGCATGTCCGGCTTTGCTGATTTGCAGGCAGGAGAAGCCGTGTGCCTGAAGATCATCCAAGGCAAGCGCGGCCGAATGGCGATGCAGGTGCTGTCATGGGAAGCTGGCGTCAGGGCCGGAAAATCGGGTTGACCACTGGAGTTCTGGTGTTTGCCTTTGGCATGATGGCAAGCGCCGCTTTGGCGGAAGCTGCGGCCTGTCGGGACGACCAGATCCAGTTGCGCTGGCAAGGTGGCTTGGCGCGATTTGCGGTTGAAGTCGCCGATGACGCAGATGAGCGCAGCCAAGGCCTGATGCATCGTGAAAAGCTTTCCACTTCGGCTGGGATGCTGTTCGTTTACGAACGGCCGCAGCGTGCGCAGTTCTGGATGGCGAACACGCTGATTCCCCTTGATATGATTTTCGCAGATGCTTCGGGCCGCGTAACGCGCGTTCATGCCAATGCAAAGCCGAAGGACCGCACCACGATTGATGGCGGCGAAGGCGTGCAATTCGTGCTGGAAATCAACGGTGGTTTGGCCAAGCGGCTGGGCATTGCCGAAGGGGCAGAGATGCAGCATCCCGCAATCAAAAACGCGGCATGGCCCTGTGATGCGGAATAGGGCTTTCCAACCGCTTCAGCTTTCGCTAGGAAGCGCCGCAGAGAACAGTGTCGGGGCGTAGCGCAGCCTGGTAGCGCGACGGTTTTGGGTACCGTAGGTCGAGAGTTCGAATCCCTCCGCCCCGACCATTCTCCTTTCTCTTCCAATATTTGCCGGCGGCTTTCCTGAATGCTTGGTCATGGGCCGGGCCTTTTGTCGGTTGGGTCTGTGCGGCTTATGGCACAGAAGGCGCACAGCCGAACTGCGTGAGGGCATGTCGGAAAGAGGGCAAGCAAGGCTGGCCGATTTGCGATAAGCCGATTTGCAGGAATGCCGTCCTGTCCGCCATTGGGGCGTGACCAGCCCTTGAACCAGAAGACATTGATGATTCCGCAATGAATGAGCAGATCCAAGACGCCGCACTTTTGGAACGCAGCCCCGCTGCGCGTGTCTTGTTTGGGAATGTCCCTAATTGGGCGCCGCGGATCAGTGCCGGTATGGAAAAGGCGGGCCATCTCTACCACATGGCCCCGTTTGGACAGTCCGATTTGACACAATTCGATGCCTTGGTGCCACTGACCTTGGGCTGCTACCGAGTGCTTGATCAGGAAAGGGGCCTTGGCCGTGCCGTGCCGTCTTTATGGCCGAAGGCCGATGCGGTCGCCTTGGCGGGCAACAAGGTGCGGATGTCGCGACATCTGGAGGCGCATGGGTTCGGGGCGCATGTCCCAAAATTGTGGGAGACCCTGCCCGAGGATGATTCGGTCTATCCGCTGATCGCGCGCCCGGCGCAGGGCAGTTGGGGGCGCAATGCCTTTATCTTGCAGTCGTCCAAAGACGCAGCAATTGAAAAACTGGATGAGACCCATTTTCTGCAATGCTATGTGCCCGGCGTTGATGAATATGCGACGCATATCTTGCTGAAATCCGGAGAAATCCGGTTCACGCGGACGGTTCATTACCAGATGTTTGACGCAGGCTGCGCCGCCGAGCCTTATGTGAAGGGCATTGAGCGGCGGCAAAGGTCGATGTCATGGTCGAGCGAAAGCCCCTTCCTGCCGCTGATGAAGCGCATTCTGGATTCGTTTGGATATGCCGACGGTCTGTGCTGCATTGATTATCGGATCGTCGAGGGGCATTTTTGGCTTTTTGAAGTGAATCCGCGGTTTGGTGGCAGCCTGTCGATGCGGATTGAAGAACTCATCCCGGCCTATCTTGACGCGCTGAATTAGCGGCTGTCCAAGGCGCGATTGACGGATGGTGCTTGCGTTTGTCCCGTGGAGGCCCATCTTCCCCGTGATGCGCCTTGGATGGCGCGACAATAAGGGAGCCAAGCGGATGAAAGATGCCGGGCTGAATTTTGACAACAGCTGGGTCAGGGATCTTCCGGGTACCTTTGTTGAATTGGCACCAGATGCGGCACCCGATCCAAGGCTTTTGGTTCTGAATGACGCCTTGGCTGAGGCGCTGGGCCTTGATCCGGCAGTTTTGGCCGCGCACCCCGAATGGTTTGCGGGTGGCGATTTGCCAGAGGGCGCGCGATCGGTGGCCTTGGCCTATGCCGGACACCAGTTTGGCGGGTTCTCCGCGCAACTGGGCGACGGTCGGGCGCATTTGCTGGGCGAGCACGTTGCGCCGGATGGGCGGCGTTGGGATCTTCAGCTCAAGGGCTCGGGCCGGACGCCCTTTTCGCGGGGCGGAGATGGCAAGGCCGCCGTTGGGCCGATGCTGCGGGAATATTTGATTTCCGAGGCGATGGCCGCTTTGGGCGTTCCGTCGACCCGATCTTTGGCAGTCGCGACGACGGGGGAAACGATCCGGCGTGAGGCGGGGCTTCTGCCGGGGGCTGTGGTGGCGCGGGTGGCGGCGAGCCATATTCGCGTTGGCAGTTTCCAGTTTTGGGCTGCGCGGGAAGACGTGGCCCAATTGGCGGCCTTGGCCGATTACGCGATTGCGCGGCATGATCCGGACCTGATCGGGCGCGAGGACCATGTTGTGGCGTTTCTGGACCGCGTCATCGGGCGACAATGCCGGTTGATTGCGCAATGGATGGGCCTTGGCTTTGTCCATGGGGTGATGAACACCGATAATATGGCGGTCTCGGGCGAGACCATTGATTACGGTCCCTGTGCCTTCATGGAAGGCTATGCGCCGGGGACGGTGTTTTCTTCGATTGATCGCAATGGCCGCTATGCCTATGCCAACCAGCCGCTGATCCTTGGTTGGAATTTGGCGCGGCTGGCCGAGGCCTTGGTGCCCTTGATCCCCGGCGAGGGCGAGGCGGTGGTGGCTGACCTGAATGCGCGGTTGTCGGGCATTGCCGGGCGGTATCGGGCGGAATGGGAAGTGGTGATGCGGCGCAAGCTGGGTCTGGCCGGGGAAGAGCCGGCGGACGGGGCTTTGGCCGATGATCTGCTATCCGCGATGACCGGGGCAGACTGGACGCTGACCTTTCATCGTCTGGCCGATGCGGCCGAGGGGGATGAGACTGGCCTGCGTGGGCTTTTTGAGGATTTCGCGGCGATAGAGGCATGGCTGCCGCGTTGGCGGGCGCGTCTGGATAAGGGGAGTGCCGCGCGGATGCGTGGGGTGAATCCGGTTGTCATCCCGCGCAATCACAAGGTGGAAGAGGCCTTGGCGGCGGCCGAAGCCGGGGACCTGGGCCCCTTTCAGGCGCTTCTTGCGCAGGTGACGCGGCCCTTTGGGGCAGAACGGGGGCGCGAGGCCTATGTCTTGCCGGCACCCAAGGGCTTTGGCGACTATGTCACCTTTTGCGGAACCTAGTGGTTTGAGTGAGACAGAAGAGTCCGTTTCGGGATTCCCTCGGGTTTGGCGTTGTGCGAGTCTGTGGACATGCGCATTGGTATCAGTTTCAGCGTCTCGTCGAGCGACCGTCAGCGATTGGAGGCGATCGTCGCGGATGGCAACAGCCGGCAGAAGCATGTCTGGCGGGCACGGATCATTCAGTTGAGCAGCGACGGGCTCGGCACGTCTGCGATCATGGCCGAGACGGGCAAGTCCAAGACCTGCGTCTGGCGCCGGTAAGGACGGTTCATGGAGGAAGGCGTCGACGGGCTTCTTCAGGACAAGACCCGGCCGCCGGGCACCCCACCAACGCCGGCTGACAAGGTGACCGAGATCGTGAAGTTGACCCAGGAACCGCCCCCGCACGAGGCCACGCACTGTACGCTCAGGGCGATGGCGAAGCGTGTCGGGTTGGCGCCCTCGACGGTGCGCGCCACCTGGAAAGCACATGGGCTCAGCCCGCATCGCTGGCGCGTGTTCAAGCTCTCGAAGGATCCGAACTTCGTGGACAAGCGGACCGACGTAGTGGGGCTCTATGTTAACCCTCCCGCGCATGCGGTGGTGCTTTCGGTTGACGAGAAATCGCAAATCCAAGCGCTTGATCGTACCCAGCCCGGCTTACCCATGAAGAGAGGCCGCGTTGGCACCATGACCCACGACTGCAAGCGGAACGGCACTACCACGCTGTTCGCTGCCTTGAACGTGCTCGACGGCACCGTGATCGGCAAGAACATGCGGCGTCACCGCGATCAGGAGTTCATCCGCTTTCTCAACGAGATCGAGCGCGACGTGCCGGCCGGGAAAGAAGTCCATGTGATCCTCGACAACTATGCCGCACACAAGCACGAGAAGGTCCGCGTCTGGTTGGCCCGGCACCCGCGCTGGACCTTTCACTTCGTGCCCACGAGCTGTTCGTGGCTGAATGCCGTGGAAGGCTTCTTCGCAAAGCTGACCAGGCGCCGCTTGCAGCGTGGTGTGTTTCACTCTCTTGTCGACCTGCAGGCCGCCATCAACCGCTTCATCACGGAACACAACGCGACCGAGGCCAAACCATTCCAGTGGTCCGCCGACGCCGACCAGATCATCGCGGCGCGAAACCGAGGTTTTCAGAAGTTGAACTCGGTATATTAGTCTGGCGAGAGCACGATGAATATTCCCACCTGAACCAGGCAAAAGAGGGCCCAGCCATGCAATGCTCAAGTGCCTTGGTGTTTATTTTCTCTATTGGCTTGTCGCTGCCACAACCCGCAATCGGCGCAGGCGGTAACCCTCTGTGCGACGAAGAGTTCGCCGTTTCGGCCACGCCAAAGGACATAGCCGGCGTCGTCGCGCTCGGCGCGAACCCCAACGAGATGTGTATGCCTGACGGTGGAGCTTTTGGACCAGGCCGGTCAACGCCGCTATTCGGCTACACCCTTGCTTGCATATACCGTATGGAGAGTTGCGAAGAATGGCTGGGTCGAATGACGGCACTGCTTGAAGCGGGCGCCGATCCCAACATTCCAGACGACAGAGGCGAGACGTTATTGGGGTGGAGCGTCCTGCTTGCTCATGAGGCGGCCATTGATATCCTTCTCGATTTTGACGCTGATCCCAATCTTTCCGACGGTGAGGCACTTCACATGGCTGTGGGCGCGAGTTTCTTTGTTCTCGAAAGACTCGACACAGCCGAAAGGTACAGGCTTTCGCTGTCCATTGTACGCAAATTACTCGCGCACGGCGCCGACCCGAACATGCAGAATGAAGACGGTGAGACCCCACTGCATGAAGCCGTGCGCCACGCTCCAATTGAAGTGATAGACGCGTTATTGACGGCTGGCGGCGACCCCAGCATACAGGACTCCAAAGGGATAAGCGCAGTTGATATAGCGCGGGCCTCTGGAAGATCCCACCTCTTCAATGGCTCGGCCGACTGAACAAGAATTCCAGATCCAGGTCGAAGATCAGGGTTCGAAGTGTCTGATTCATACCACTAGGGTGCTGCGGACCCCGTTGCGTTTCCTCGCGGCGGGTCGCAAAATACGGGCATGAATACCCGTTCCGAAATCCATGACCGATTGGCCTATGCCCTGCGTGAGGCCCGCAAAGCCCGCGGCCTGTCGCTGGATGCGGTTGCGAAACTGTCTGGCGTCAGCCGGTCGATGGTGAGCCAGATCGAACGGGGGGAAAGCAGCCCCACGGTCGCGACCTTGTGGAATTTGACCAAGGCGCTGCAAATCGACTTTTCAAACCTGATGGACTCGAAGCCAGCGCCAACGATCGAGGTCGTGCGTGCGGCGGCCGCGCCGATCATGCAGCGGGCAAGCGGGGTGAAGATCCGCATCCTTTCGCCCGCGGAATCTGTGGGCGATCACGAGGTTTACGAGCTAAGCTTTGCCGCCGGGGCTGCCTTGACCAGCGATCCGCACAGTGCGGGGTGTCGGGAACATCTGACGGTGCTGTCAGGGCGCTTGCGGCTGAAATTGGGTGAGGATGAAGAGCGGCTTTCGACGGGGGATGTGGCCCGCTATCCGGCCGACAGGCCTCACGAAATCCTCGCCGATGCTGGCCCCGCGCGCGCTATTCTGATCGTTCAGGGAAGTTGACACCGGCCAAGATGGCCGGACTTTTTCTTTGATTTCCGGGCCTGAAATTGCGAAAATTCCGGTAAGGCGGATTTTTTTTCCGCTATATTGACACATCTTTCGATCCGTGGTTTTTTCCGGAAAAACGGAGGAGTTCTGTTATGGCGGAAACTTTGGGCAAAGCGGCTTTTCTTCACCATCTGGGAGAGGTCTTGGCTGGGATTGAAGCCGATGGATTGATGAAGCGCGAGCGGCTGATCCATGGGGCGCAGGGGGCGCATGTGGAAATGCAGGGGCGGCGGATGCTGAACCTTTGCGCCAACAACTATCTGGGTCTGGCCGATGATCCGCGCCTTGTTGCGGCGGCCAAGGCCGCGATGGATGAGGGCGGCTATGGCATGGCCAGCGTGCGGTTCATTTGCGGCACGGCAGACGCTCACCGCGTGCTGGAGCAGAGGATTGCGGGCTTTTTGGGGATGGAGGATTCCATTTTGTTCGCCGCCTGTTTCGATGCCAATGGCGGGTTGTTCGAACCTTTGCTTGGGCCAGAGGATGCGGTGATCTCGGACGCTTTGAACCATGCCTCGATCATCGACGGCATCCGGCTGTGCAAGGCCAAGCGCTATCGTTATGCGAATTCCGATATGGCGGATTTGGAGGCGCAGCTAAAGACGGCGCGGGCCGATGGGGCGCGGTTCATCCTGATCGCCACGGACGGCGTCTTTTCGATGGATGGCTATTTGGCGAAGCTGCCGGAAATCAAAGCCTTGGCCGACCAGTATGGGGCGATGGTGATGGTCGATGACTGCCATTCTACCGGTTTCATGGGGCCAAAGGGGCAGGGCACGCCCGCCCATCACGGGTTATCGGTGGATATTCTGACCGGCACCTTGGGCAAAGCCCTTGGCGGCGCCCTTGGCGGTTATATCGCCGGGCCGCAGGCGGTGGTCGATCTGCTGCGCCAACGCGCCCGGCCTTACTTGTTTTCAAACGCCTTGCCGCCTGCCGTGGTTGGGGCGGGGCTTGCGGCCTTGGACATTGTCGAAGGGGCGGATGACCTGCGCGCGCAACTTTTTGAAAATGCGCGCTATTGGCGGGCGGGGCTGGAGGCTCTTGGCTTTACGCTTTTGCCCGGAGCGCACCCGATTGTGCCAGTGATGCTGGGCGAGGCGCAACTGGCGCAGGATATGGCGGCGGAATTGGGACGGCTGGGGGTGCATGTGGCGGGGTTCTTCTTTCCCGTGGTGCCCAAGGGACAGGCCCGGATTCGTACGCAGATGAATGCGCGGCTGACCCGCGAAGATCTTGATTTTGCACTGGAGGCCTTTGCCAAGGCGGGCCGCAAGCTGGGGGTGATCCAATGAAAGCTCTGGTCAAGTCCAAAGACGCCGAAGGCCTGTGGATGGAAGATCGTCCGGTGCCGGAAATCGGGCCGGAGGATGTGTTGATCCGCATTCACAAGACCGGCATTTGCGGGACGGATGTGCATATCTGGAACTGGGATGACTGGGCGCGGCGCACGGTGCCGGTGGGGCTGATCACAGGCCACGAATTCGCGGGCGAAATCGTGGAACTGGGCCGCGATGTGCAGGATCTGGCCATCGGCCAGCGGGTTTCGGGCGAGGGGCATCTGATCGGCAAGACCAGCCGTCAAAGCCGGGCGGGAAAATTCCACCTGGACCCGGCGACGCGGGGTATTGGCGTCAATGAGCCGGGAGCTTTCGCCGAATATCTGCGTCTGCCTGCGTTCAACGTCGTGCCTTTGCCCGATGCGGTGGATGACGAGATCGGCGCCATTCTGGATCCCTTGGGCAATGCCGTTCATACCGCGCTGTCTTTTGATCTGGTGGGCGAGGATGTGCTGATCACCGGGGCGGGGCCGATTGGCATCATGGCGGCGGCGGTGGCCCGCCATGTCGGCGCGCGCCATGTGGTGATCACCGATGTGAACCCGGCGCGGCTGGAACTGGCGGGCCGGGTGGCCGATGTGGTGCCAGTGAACGTGGCCACAACCGAGTTGCGCAGCGTTTTCCCAAGCTTGAAAATGAAGCAGGGCTTCGATGTGGGCATGGAAATGTCCGGTAATCAGGCTGCGCTGGACCAGATGGTTGAACACATGGTCATGGGCGGGCGGATTGCGATGCTGGGCATCCCGCCGGGCAAAAGCCCTGTCGACTGGAGCCGGATTGTCTTTAAGGCGATCACGATCAAGGGCGTCTACGGGCGCGAGATTTTCGAGACATGGTACAAGATGATTGCCATGATCGAAAACGGTCTGGATGTCCGCAAGGTCATTACCCATCGGATGAAGGTGGATGAGTTCGAGGCGGGCTTTGCCGCGATGCGCTCGGGCCTGTCGGGCAAGGTCGTGCTGGACTGGTCCTGATGCTAGGCTCAGGGCTTCCTAATCCAGGCTAAGTCCTTGACCTAACTGCGTTGGCACGACTGGTGCAATCAGCCGGGCCCTATGATCTGTGGCCTTGGCCAATCCCGCGGCGTCAGTGTCGTCGGTTTATGGATGTCCGTGCAAAACAACATCAATCATCAATGAGGCGGACCGGTGGATTACCGCATTTGCCCAGCAACAAAGCTCTTACATCCAAACTATCAAACCGTCTGCAACGACTGCGAAGGACAGGTATATCGCAGGATGCGGGCAAGGGGCCTTGATGATCGCGGCAAATGCCTGCCTGCAAAAAAACGGCCGCCATGCAATGCAAGAACCCGGGCCGGAGGCTTCTGCACCATTCGGGTCATGCCCGGCAATGAACGCTGCCGTTTTCACGGCGGAAAATCTACTGGTCCGCGCACCGCAGAGGGCCGCGCCCGAATTGTTGAGGCCCAACGAAACAGATGGAACAAATGGAAAGAGCGCAGAAAGACCTGATGGTTAGAGAGGCAGATATCGGCGCTCTAGAACAGCTTGATCCTGTGCTGTGCGATTGTTGTAACGCCCGATCACGTCGACACCGTTCTGGCGGGCGGAAAGCGGACGGATGGCGATGCAACACCAAAGTTGCGCGGTCGCGCCAAAGCGGTCGTTCGACGTGAAATGCTGAGGCCGCCAATCGGATTGAGGAGTGCTGCGCGGCAAGGGACTGAACGACATCGCGCGCGCGGCAGGTCGATGATCCCGACGGCCTAACGCGCCAAGGTGACCTCAAATATCGCGCCTTTGCCATCGGACATGCAATGGGCGGTTCCGCCATGCGCTGTGGCGACATCGTTCACAATGGCCAGCCCCAACCCGCAGCCATGGGACTGATCACCATCGAGACGGAAAAAACGATCGAAAATACGCTCGCACATTTCGGTTGGAATACCGGGTCCGTCATCGGCGAAGCGCAGATGAACCGTGTGCGGCGTGAACTCGACCGACACCTCCATCCGTCCCCCAGGGCGTAGCGCGTATTTGGCCGCGTTATCAAGCAGGTTAACCACCATCTCGTCCACCAGCACAGGATCGCACTCCACCGGCCGAACCGTGCCAGTCACGGAAAAATCCACATCCACATCGCGCCGCAACTGTGCTTCGGCGAAGGCGCGCACTCTCTCGCGGATCAACGCGACAAGGTCGACCGGTTGCACAAACTCTTTCAGACTGCGCCCGCGCACCCGCTCGAGCGATAGAAGTTGCGAGGTAAGACGGCTGCTCGCACGGGCGCTTTCGACCAGATCGGCGACACGAACGCGCAACTCTGCCTCGGTGGGCGCGCTCATGGCAGCTTCGGCCTGGCTTTGAATGGCCGCCACAGGGTTGCGCATCTGGTGTGCCGCATCCGAGATGAAACTGTCGCGCAGGGCAAATGCGCGCGACAGCCGGTCGAACAGTGAGTTTGCGGTCTGCACCAACGGGCGCAACTCTGGTGGAACCCAACGCCGGATCGGCCGCAGGTCGTCGGCGCTGCGCTGGTCAATCGCATCGCGCAGATCCAGAAGGGGTTTCAGACCCAGCTGGATACCGAACCACAGGATCAACGATGCCGTCATCAGGATCGACCCCAAAAGCATGAATGATTGCGCCAAAAGCTTGCGCGACAAGGCCAGCCGTTGTCCGACAGTCTGCCAGACTTCTACCGTCACCCAGCCGCCGAATTGCGGCTCGCTGATGAATTCACGCAGAACAATCGCGCGAACGGGGCGTCCCAGTGACGTGCTGTCAAAGAAAACCGGGGTTCCGCCTTCGACATTTGCGCCAAGGGGAATATCCGGCGGGTCGGAATATCCCGTGACAAAACTGCCGCCAGGCCCTGTGATTCGATAGTAAACAGGATCGCCCAGGGCGGTGGTCAGTTCGTCCAGCAACTGTTCGGTCAGCACATCCCCTTCAGACAGCACGACATCGCGCGATATCGTCAGGGCGACGGCCAGCAGGGTATTGTCATAGAGTTCCTCAGAGATATGCTTGGCTGCGATATAGCGGGCGAAAGATGCAGCGCCGGCGACCACGATCAGCGGGACAATCAGCAGCAGGAACAACCGCCCCCGCAATGACAGGCGCGGCAACATCAACCGTCGTCCAACATATAGCCAAGGCCGCGCGCAGTGCGGATGGCGACGCCTGATCCATCCAGTTTGCGCCGCAGACGCGACACGAGAAGTTCGATGGCATTGGGTTCGACCGAGCTGCCCGACCCATAGAGCGCATCGGATATGCGGTCCTTTTCGATCAGCCGCCCGCGATGTTCCAAAAGCAATTCGAACAGCGCAAGCTCTCTCCGGGGCAAATCCAGATTGCGCCCCTCTGACAAAAGAACGCGTTGCACGCGGTCATAGACTAGTTGCCCCACGGTTTCCTGCGATGGCGCAACCTGCGGCCGCCGCCGCGCCAGGGCCCGCAGTCTTGCCACAAGTTCGGCCATGTCAAAAGGCTTGACCAGATAGTCGTCCGCGCCAACCTCCAGCCCCTCGACTCTTTCCGAGGTCTTGCCCCGCGCGGTCAGAATCAGCACGGGAATCCCATTGCCCCGGGCGCGCTGTCGGCGGACGATTTCGATCCCTGACAGGCGCGGCAGGTTGACGTCGACAATGGCCACATCCGCCTCTTCCCGGCTTAGAAAGGCATCTGCTTCCAGCCCGTCCTCCAGATGATCGACGGCATGCCCCAGATCTTTCAGAGCATTTTCAATGCCTTTCGCAAGGCTTCGATTGTCTTCAATCAGGATGACACGCATGAAAGGACTTTGTGGCCTCCAGACAGGTTTCAGACAGGAACAGATCGTAGATTGCCCATCAAGCCGTTCTTGGGAGGAGAAATCAAGAATGGTCGCGCTCCTGACCGCTGCTTTGGCAGCGCAGGTGTGCTTTGATGATAACGGGAGGAAGATATGACCAAGGATATCAACATCACGCGCCGGGTGGCGCTTGGGCTTGCCGCGGGCGCGATGGCATTGGGCCTTGCCGGGCCAGCCGCGGCGGAAGCCAATTTCTCGGGGCAGACCATTGAATGGATCATCCCCTTCTCCGCCGGTGGCGGTTCGGACACTTGGGCGCGGTTCAATGCGCCACTGTTGTCCAAGTACCTGCCGGGCAATCCGGTCGTGGTCGTGGTGAACGAACCGGGTGGCGGCTCGACCAAAGGCACCAACCTTTTTGCCGCCCGCGCCAAGCCCGATGGGCTGACCATTCTTGGCACCTCGGGCTCGACCCAGTTCCCCTATCTTTTGGGCGATCCGCGCGTGCGGTACGAATACAAGGACTGGAAAATTGCCATGGCCAGCCCGACTGGCGGCGTGGTCTATACCAGCCCGTCTCTGGGTCTGAAGGTGCCAGAAGATATTGCCGCGCTGAAGGGAAAAGATCTGGTCTATGCCAGCCAAGGCGCAACCTCGCTTGATCTGGTGCCGCTTCTGGGCTTCCGGCTGATGGGCTTCAACGTTCAGCACGTGTTCGGCTTCAAGGGGCGCGGCGATGGCCGTCTGGCCTTCGAACGGGGCGAGGTGAACATCGACTATCAGACCTCGTCCGCCTACATCAAAAACGTCCAGCCTCTGGTGGATGCAGGCCAAGCCGTGCCGCTGTTCAGCTGGGGCGTTCTGAACGAGGCAGGCGAGGTCGTGCGCGACCCGACCTTCCCTGATCTGCCCTCTTTCGCCGAAGCCTATCAGACCCTGACCGGCGCGGCCCCTTCGGGCCCGGAATACGACGCCTATTTCGCCTTTTTCACCGCCGGTTTCCCGGCACAGAAGATGGTCTTCCTGCCCAAGGACACGCCCGATGACATCGTGGCCGCCTACCAGAAGGCCTTTGAAGACATGAAGGCCGATCCGGACTATCAGGCCAGCGCCGAGGCCGTTCTGGGCACCTATGAGCAGGTCACTGGCGATCTGGCGCAGGCGTTGTTCGAAAAGGGCACGTCCATCGCTCCGGAATTGCGCGCACAAGTGGCCGGAATGCTGGCCTCTGACTACGGCGTGAAACTCGGCGAAGAATAAGTCTCGCCCTGCAATCCAGCGGGCGCCCTGAACGGGCGTCCGCAATTGCCCTTTCCAAATCCATCACTGACCTGTCGCCGCCGCGCGATCAACACGGGAGAATTCGCCGTGGTCGATGCCCTATTTTCTGCACTTGGCACACTGCTGTCGTTCCAGCACCTGCTTTACATGCTCGTCGGCGTGTCGGTCGGGCTGGTGATTGGCGTGATCCCCGGTCTGGGCGGCATTGCGGGTTTGTCGCTTCTGATGCCCTTTCTGTATGGCATGGATGAAATCACTGCCTTGGCCATGCTGATCGGCCTTGTGGCGGTCATCCCGACATCAGACACCTTTTCCTCGGTTCTGATGGGTATTCCCGGCTCGTCGGCCAGTCAGGCGACGGTGCTGGATGGTTTCCCGCTGGCCCGCCAGGGCCAAGCTGCGCGGGCGCTGTCGGCCGCGTTCATCTCGTCGATGGCGGGGGGGATCTTCGGTGCGGTGGTGCTGACGGGGTTTGTCGTCATCGCCCGGCCGATCATCCTGTCCTTCGGGTCGGCCGAGTTGTTCATGCTGGCGCTTTTCGGCCTGTCGATGGTTGCGGTTCTGGCCGGGCGCAGTCTGGCCAAGGGGCTGGCCGCCTGCTGCATCGGCCTGATCATCGGCTCGATCGGTGGCGCACCGGCCACGGGCGAGTTCCGGATGATCTTCGGTTCCGACTATCTTTATGACGGTATTCCTCTGGTGATCGTGGGGCTTGGCTTCTTCGCCATTCCCGAAATCGCAGACCTTCTGCGCAAGAACTCGGCCATCGCTTCGGGCCATGCGCTTGGCTCGGGCTGGTTTCAGGGTCTGCGGGACTGGTGGGGCAATCTGTGGCTGTCGATGCGCTGCGCCGGTATCGGCTGCATCATCGGCGCCATTCCGGGGTTGGGTGGCTCGGTTGTCGACTGGATCGCCTATGGCCATGCCGTCCAGACCGAAAAGAAGGACCCCCAGTTCGGCAAGGGCGACATTCGCGGGGTGATCGCCCCGGAAAGCGCGAATAACGCGATGCAGGGCGGCGCGCTTTTGCCGACCATGCTGTTCGGCATTCCCGGTTCGGGCGCGATGGCGGTGTTCTTGGGTGGGATGGTTCTTTTAGGCATTCAACCCGGCCCGTCAATGGTGGGGGCCGACCTCAATATCACCTATTCGGTGGTTTGGTCGCTGGCGCTGGCCAATGTCATGGGGGCGGGCATCTGCCTTGCTTTGGCGATCCCGATTTCCCGGCTGACCCAAATCCCTTTTCAGCGTCTTGCCCCCTTCATGATCGCGCTGATCTGCTTTGCCGCCTTCCAGGCCACGCGGTCACTGGCCGATCTGGTCGCGCTTTTGGCTTTGGGTGTTCTTGGCGTCCTGATGAAGCGCTTTGGCTGGCCGCGCCCGGCGCTTCTGATTGGCTATGTGCTGGCACCGCAGGCCGAGACCTATTTCTATCAGGCGTTGCAGTTCAACGGCTGGTCGTTCCTTGGCCGTCCGGGGGTGATCATCATTGGGCTGATGACGCTGGCTTCGGTGTTCTTCGGCCTGCGCAACCGGGTCGACGAACATGGCTCGGTCGTGCCCAACTCTGATGACGCACCCGACGTGCCCTCGCAGAAGGCGCATCTGCCGCAGATCGGCTTTGCGGTTGCCATGGCGGCACTTCTGGTGGTGGCGCTGACGGACTCGCTGAAACACGATTTCCTTGGGCAGATCTTCCCGCTTTCGGTGTCGCTCATCGGTTTGGGGATGCTGGCGATCCTGATCCCGCAATTGGTGCGGGGCAAGACCGGCCATCACGCCCATTTTGACGGTGAGCTGACTGGCGATCACGTCGGTCAAGAGGGGATCGGCACTCTGTGGGGCGGTCTGGCATGGATTGCCGGGTTGGTCGCGCTGACGGCGCTGATCGGGTTCTACGGCGCGATGCTGATCTTCTTCCCGGTCTTCCTGATCGTCCGCGCCAAGGCCGGTCCGGTCGCGGTGGTGCTGATGACAGCGGCGGCGGCGGGGTTCATCCTGCTTCTGGCCTGGGCGCTGGCGCTGAACTTCCCGTCCGGCGTGCTGCAGGACGCGGTCGATCTGCCCTGGCCCTTCCGCTGAGCGCCCGGCAATGGACGTCCTCGTTCTTGAAGGCGATGGAATCGGTCCGGAAATCACCGCCGCCACGGTGGCGGTGATCACCGCGGCGGCCGCGCGGTTTGATGTGCCGCTGCGGCTCAGCCATGCCGAAATCGGTTTTGCCGCTTTGGCCCGCCATGGCACCACCCTGCCGCCCGAGGTGATTGCGGCGGCAAAGGCGGCGGCGGGGGTCATTCTGGGGCCAGTGTCGCACAACGCCTATCCGCCGGTGGCCGGGGGCGGGTTGAACCCCTCGGGCGTCTTGCGCCGTGAGCTTGGCCTTTACGCCAATATCCGCCCGGCCCGCTCTCGCCCGGGCACCCCGCGCCCGGTCGCGGCGAAAACCGATCTGGTGATCGTGCGCGAAAACCTCGAAGGGTTTTATGCCGACCGCAACATGGCCTCGGGCTCGGGCGAAATCCTTGTGGAACCCGATGTCGCGATTGCCATGCGCAAGATCACCGCCAAAGGCAGCGCCCGCATCGCCGAGGCGGCGTTCGCGCTTGCCGCAAGCCGTCCGCGCAAACGGGTCGCCACGATCCACAAGGCCAATGTGCTGCGCATATCGGATGGGCTATTTCTGTCCGAGGTTCGCAAGGTGGCAGCCCGCTATCCGCAGGTGGCGCACGAGGAAATCCTTGTGGACGCCGCCGCCGCCCATCTGGTGCGCAACCCTTCCCGGTTCGACGTGATCCTTGCCACCAACATGTTCGGCGACATCTTGTCTGACCTAGCTTCGGAAATCGCCGGCGGTCTTGGTCTTGCGGCCTCGCTCAACCTTGGCACCACGGCAGCGGTCGCGCAGGCGCAGCACGGCTCGGCCCCTGACATTGCAGGACAGGATCGCGCCAACCCCGCCTCGCTTATCGGGTCGGCGGCCATGCTTTTGCGCCACCTTGGCGCGGCCGATGCCGCCGATGCCATCGACCTTGCTCTCGATACGGCGCTTTCGCGCCCTGAAACCCGCACGCCTGATCTGGGTGGCGCCCTTGGCACGGCCGCTTTCGGCGGGCGACTCGCAACGATGATAACGGAGTCCTGACATGCCCCAGACCGCCATTCCATTTCATTTCTTCCGCGGTGGCACCTCGCGCGGGCCCTATTTCCGCCGCGAGGACCTGCCCGAAGATCGCGAGACCTTGGCGCGGGTGCTGGTTGCGGCGCTTGGTTCGGGTCACAAGCTGAACATCGACGGCATCGGCGGTGGGGCGGCCGTGACCACCAAGGTCGCCATGCTGTCGCGGTCGGAAACCGAGGGCTGTGACATCGACTATTTCTTTGCCCAAGTCAGCGTCGAGGATGGTCTGGTCGACTTCAAGCCGACCTGCGGCAATATCCTGTCGGGCGTCGGACCCGCCGCGCTGGAGATGGGGCTGATCGCGCCGCAAGGCGATGTGACGCGTGTCCGCATCCGTTCGGTCAACACCGAGGCGCGGGTCGAGGCGGTTGTGCAAACTCCCGGCGGCCAGGTGGAATACGCAGGCAGCGCCGCAATTGATGGCGTTCCGTGCACGGCGGCACCGGTCTATCTGAACTTCATGGATGTGGTGGGGGCGTCTACCGGGGCGCTTTTGCCGACGGGCAGCTTGCGCAACGTGGTCGGCGGTATTGAGGTGACCTGCATGGACGTGGCCATGCCCATCGTCATCGCCCGCGCCGCCGATTTCGGCCTGACGGGCTATGAGACGGCCGACGAACTGGACGCCAACCGCGATTTCTATGCCCGGATGGAGCCGATCCGCCAAGAGGCCGGGCGGCTCATGGGCATGGGCGATGTCAGCCAATCCGTCACGCCGAAATTCGCACTTCTCGCCCCGCCGCGCGATGGCGGCACTATTGCCGCGCGCTATTTCATGCCGCGCAACTGCCACCCGACGATGGCGGTGACAGGGGCGCAATGTCTGGCCTCTTGCGTGCTGACGCCGGGGACCGTGGCCGAAGGCCTGCCGACCCCGCCCCAGGGCCAACCCGCCATCGTCCTGATCGAACATCCCGGCGGGGTTATTGATGTGACGGTGGATTATGAAAACGGTCCTGATGGCTTTGCCCTGAAATCCGCCGGCCTGCTGCGCACCGCGCGGCTGCTGGCGCGGGGTGAGATCATGGTGCCGGCAGAGATCTGGGGCGGGAAATGAAGGTTCACATCCTTGACGACTGGTTCGATACGCTGCGCGGGCTGCCCTGTTTCGCCAAGCTTGCGGGTCATGACGTAACGGTCTGGACCGACCACGAACCCGACCCGACCCGTCTGGCCGAACGCGTGCAAGAGGCCGAAGCGCTGGTGCTTTTCCGCGAGCGCACACGTATCGGCGCGGACTTGCTCGACCGTCTGCCAAACCTTCGCCTGATCAGCCAGCGCAGCGTCTACCCGCATGTCGATGTGGCGGCCTGCACCCGCAATGGTGTGCTGCTTTCGTCCAACATGCACAGCGACACCCCGTCCTACGCCGCGGCGGAACTGACGCTGGCGCTGATGCTGGCCAGTTTCCGACAGATCCCCGAACAAGTTGCCAGCATCCGGGGAGGGGAATGGCAGATGGGTGTGGGCCGCACGCTCAGGGGCCGGACGCTTGGCCTATACGGCTATGGCCGCATTGCGCAAGCGGTCGAAACCTATGCCCTTGCGCTGGGGATGCGCGTGCAATGGTGGGCCTCTGACGCGGGCCGCGCCCGGGCGCGGGCCGATGGTAAAACCGTCGCCGACAGCCGCGAGGCCTTCTTTGCCACCTCTGATATCGTCAGCCTGCATGTGCGGCTGAAGCCTGAAACCAAGGGCATCCTCACCGCCGCAGACCTAGCCGCCATGCGCCCGCGCAGCCTGTTGGTGAATACCTCACGCTCGGGCCTGATCGAATCCGGCGCTCTTGAGGCGGAAATCGCCAGGGGGCGGATCTTCGCGGCGGTCGATGTGTTCGACACCGAACCCCTGCGCGACAGCCGCCACCCCTTGCTGACCCATCCGAACGTGCTGCCGACCCCGCATATCGGCTATGTGACCGAGGACGAGTTCGATCTGCAGTTTTCCGATATCTTCGATCAGATCAATGCCTATGCGGACGGCGCGCCGATCCACATGATCAACCCCGAGGTTTGGGGCCGGAAGGGCTAGGGCCGTCCTGTCGCCCCGGCCTCGCCCCGACCAGACGCGCCGCCACGGGCGCGCCAAGGATCACGAACACCATCCGGGTGATGTGGTGCAGGATGACAAAGCCAAGGTCGGCCCCCGAGACCAGCGCCAGCACCGTCATCTCTGCCTGTCCGCCGGGGGCGAAGGCCAGAAACCCCTCAACCGGCCGGGCAAGGCCGGTCAGGGTCACGATTTCGGTAAAGATCGCGGCAAGGGCCGCCAGCAGCACGACAAAGCCCAGGCCCGACAGGATGAAGCTGCGCAACTCGCGCAGTGTTACCCCGACATATTGCACGCCGATTCCGATACCGATGAACAATTGCGCAGCCAGGATCGCCTCAGCTGGCGGGCGGGTATGGATCAGGCCGCCCAAGGACAGGGCCGCCGTCAGGATCATCGGGCCAAGGATCGTGGCCCCGAAAAGCCCGATCCGCTCCGCCCCCTTCCAGCCCACCACCGCCGCCCCGGCCAAAAGCGCAAGCTCGCCCAGCGGCAGGTCACGCAGTGGCGCGCCGACGGCTCCGGTCAGGTCTGCGCCGTAAAGCGCAGTCAGGATGATCGGGGCCAGCGTCAGGATGATCAGCACCCGCGTTGCATGGATCAGCGCAAGGGCGCGGGCATCGCCGCCCGCCTCTTGCCCAAAACTCACCATATCCTGAAGCCCGCCCGGCATGGCTGCATACCACGCTGTTGCCGGGTCAAACCCCAGTCGGCGGAAATAGGGGAACCCGACCAGCCCGATGATCCCGACATAGACCAACACCAAGGCAACGCTGCCCGTCATCTGCGGGATGCGACCGACAACCTCGGGCGTGATCGAGGCGCCGACGGCGACGCCGAGAACCGTGCGCGCAAGGGTAGAGACAGTGCCCATCCCTTTCAGCCTGACCCCGGCCAGCGCGGCCAACAGGCAGGCGGCCAAAGTTCCGAACAGGAACGGCAAGGGCAGGCCCAACAGAAAAAACAGCGCCGTCCCGATCAAAGCCAGGATCAGCGTCACCGCGCGTTTCGGCAATTCCGAGGGCATGAACAGGTTCCTTGCGCGATATTGTATCCAAATGTATACACGTGGACACATCCACCGCAAGTGAGTCGTTTCATGGCCGATGACAGCGAACTTCCTCAGGGCCAAAGCGCCTATCGCCGGTTGCTGGAGGAAATCCGCAGCGGCGCGCTGGCCCCCGGTGCACGGCTGCGCGAGACCGAACTTGCGGATTGGCTTGGCATCAGCCGCACCCCCGTGCGCGAGGCGATCCGCCAGCTTGAGGCGGACGGTCTGGTCGCCCACTTACCCCGACAAGGGGCCACCATCCGCAGCCTAGATCACGCCGAGATGGTCGAACTTTACGAAATGCGCGCCGTGCTGGAAGGCACCGCTGCGCGCTTGGCCGCTCGCGCGGCATCCGATATCGAACTTGCGGAACTCGCCGCATTGAATGCCGAGCTTGCACATGCCGCCGCCGGCCCGCCAGCGCGCGAGTTGAACCGGCAGTTTCACCGCATGCTGCTCGAAGCCGCGCGCAACCGCTTCTTGCTGAAATCGATGAGCGTGCTGCAAAAGACGCTGCTCATCCTAGGCCCGACCACACTGGCAGACCCATCCCGCGCCTCTTCCGCCGTTGCGGAACATGCGCGCGTGCTGGCGGCGCTTCAATCGCGCGATGGCGCAAGTGCCGAAGCTGCAATGCGCGCGCATGTCGATGCTGCCCTTTCGGCGCGTATCCGCGGGATGCGCGACCGCGACCTGATGCTAGAGGATGACGTATGAAAGACTGGCCCGAAACCTTTGATCTGGCCGTTGTGGGCGGTGGCAATGCCGCGCTTTGCGCCGCCATCACCGCCGCCGAAGCCGGGGCCTGCGTTCTGATTCTGGAAGGCGCGCCGAAAACCTATCGCGGGGGCAACAGCCGCCACACCCGCAACTTCCGCTGCATGCATCGCGGCCCGATGTTCCCACTGACAGACGCTTATGAAGAAGAGGAATACCTGCACGATCTGATGCTGGTCACCAAGGGCAAGACCGACGAAGGGCTGGCCCGGCTTGCCATCCGCTCGTCCGAGGAATGCCTGCCCTGGATGCAGGCGCATGGCGTGCGGTTCCAGCCGTCGCTTTCCGGCACGCTCAGCCTGTCGCGCACCAATGCCTTCTTCCTGGGCGGCGGCAAGGCGCTGGTGAACGCCTATTACAACACGGCCGCCGACCTTGGCGTCAAAGTCGCCTATGAGGCGCAAGTGACCCATGTGCATCTTGACGGCGACCAGATTACCCATTTGGAAGCCGAGATCTCCGGTCGGCCGGTGACCGTGAAGGCCCGCGCATTCGTGCTGGCCTCGGGCGGGTTTCAGGCCGATATCGACTGGCTAGCCCGCGCCTGGGGGCCGGCGGCGCGCAACTTCCTGATCCGGGGCACGCCCTATAACCGCGGCGTGGTCTTGCGCGACCTGCTGGACCAGGGCGCCGAAAGCGTGGGCGACCCCACCCAATGCCACGCCGTCGCCATCGACGGGCGAGCGCCGAAATACGATGGCGGCATCGTCACCCGGCTGGACTGTGTGCCGTTTTCCATCGTGGTGAACAAGCACGGCGACCGTTTCTATGACGAAGGGCAGGATGTCTGGCCCAAGCGCTATGCGATCTGGGGCCGGCTGGTCGCGGCGCAACCCGATCAGGTGGGCTATGCGCTGATTGATGCTAAATCCATTGACCTTTTCATGCCCTCGGTCTTTCCGCCGGTGAAATCCGACACGATCGAAGGGCTGGCCACCCAGATGGGCCTTGATCCGCAAGCCGTGCGCCGCACGGTGGACGGGTTCAACGCCGCCTGCCGCCCCGGCCCGTTCCATCCGACCGAACTCGATGGGTTGTGCACTGAAGGGCTGAACGTGCCGAAAACCAACTGGGCGCGCCCGCTCGATAAGCCGCCCTTCTACGGCTATCAGCTGCGCCCCGGCGTGACCTTTACCTATCTGGGTTTGAAGGTTGACGCACGCGCGCAGGTGCACACCCCCGCCGGACCAATCCGCAACCTTTGGGCCGCCGGAGAGATCATGGCCGGCTCGATTCTGGGTCAGGGCTATCTGGCCGGGTTCGGCATGACCATCGGAACCGTCTTCGGACGCATCGCAGGCAAGGAGTCCGCCGCCCATGTCGCTTGACCTCACATCGCTGACCGCCACAGAAGAGGCACGCCGCCAGATCGAGATATGCAACGCCTGCCGCTATTGCGAAGGGTTCTGCGCCGTCTTTCCCGCGATGACGCGCCAAAAGGCCTTTGCCGATGGCGACCTGACGCAACTGGCGAACCTCTGCCACAATTGCCGGGGGTGCTACTATGCCTGCCAATATACCGAGCCGCACGAGTTCGCCCTGAACATTCCTGCGGTCCTCGCCGAAGTGCGTGTGGAAAGCTGGGAACGCCTTGCCCGTCCGCAGGCGCTTGCGCGGCTGTTCCAAACCCAGGGCGTCGCGGTGGCGGGACTTCTGGCGATTGCGCTGGCGTGGTTCTTCTGGGCGCTGACCGCACTTCGCCCTGAGAGCGGCGCTGGGTTCTACGCCCATCTTGCCCATAATACTCTGGTGGCGATCTTCGTGCCGGCCTTCCTGCTGCCTTTGGCGCTAATCGCCCTGTCGTTGCGCGATTACTGGCGTGAGGTCGGCGGCGGCCGGGTGCGGCTGGCGCATATCCTGCAAGCGCTGCATAGCGTCGCGCGGATGAAGAACCTCTCGGGCGGGCATGGTGAAGGCTGCAATTTCGAGAACGGCGACCGTTTCTCGGATCGCCGCCGGGTGTTCCATCAGCTGATGATGTATGGCTTCCTGCTGTGCTTTGCCTCGACCGCCAGCGGCACGGTGATGCATTATGCCCTTGGCTGGCAGGCGCCTTACCCGTTGTTTTCGCTGCCCAAGATCTTGGGCATCCCCGGCGGGGTGATGATGGTGATCGGAGGCGGTGGTCTGGCATGGCTGAAGCTGCGCGCCGATCCGGCGCTGGGGGCGGCAAGGGTCTGGGGGGGCGAGATGGCGTTTATCCTGTTGCTTACCCTCGTCGCTTTTACCGGGCTTGCGCTATATGCCGCGACCGGAACGCCCTTGGTCGCCCCGCTTGTAGCCATCCATCTGGCAAACGTTATGGTCCTGTTCCTGCTGATGCCGCTTTCGAAGATGGTGCATGGCTTCTATAGGTTGACCGCCTTGGTCGCCGAGGCAGGAAAACCCACCCCCAAGCCAGAGGATTAAGGCCCGGCGGCCAAGTCACCCATAAGGATAGGCTGGCGCCGCACTCCCAAGACGCAAACTCTGTGAAATTTGGTTTCACCCTGCCCGAGTGACCGGTTCGGGACAGGTGCCTTGCTGATGCGACGGTCTTCGGCTGGGATCTTTGGGCCGGGTCCGACTGAATATCTGCGCTTGCTTTGGATGTAGGATACTGTCAGGCTCAGGTCCGAGCCTGACCTGCGTGCTTATTTCCCTCTATTTGCTCGGATCGCCCGTTGCCCAAGCCACGCCGTCGCCGCGATCCATGATTGCCAGACATGCCATGTCCGCGTCGTCGAGAGTGAAGCTAAACAGGTCAAGGTTCTGGCGCATCCGGTCTGAGTTCTGGCTTTTGGGCAGCACGGCAAATCCGTTCTGGACGCCCCAGCGCAGCAGGACTTGGGCCTCGCTGATACCGTATTTGGCCGCCATATCGGCAAAGGCGCCACCATCGGCGCGCATCTCGTCGGTCTTGGAGCTGGCTTGGCCGGGTTCGCTGCGCCAGGCGGAAAGCGGAACAAGGCTGCTATAGGCGATGGGCGCGATGCCCTGCTCGGCCATATAGGCCCGCAGGTCGGGTTTCTGCGACCACGGGTGCAACTCGATCTGATTGGCATCGGGCATCGGCAATCCGGCCGCACGGATTTCTTCTAGATGGCCGATGTTGAAATTGCTCACCCCGACCGCACGCGCCTTGCCAGCCTCTTTCAACTGTAAGAGGGCGCGCCATTGGTCCAACCGCTTTTCGCCGCCATAGGGTGCGTGGATCAGGTAGAGATCGACATAGTCCAACCCCAACCGGGCAAGGCTGGCCTCACATTCGGCGATTGTCTGAGCCGCGTCTTTGGGCGGGTCACCCCATGCAGGGTGGCCGGGCCAAAGCTTCGTGGTCACGAAGATGTCGGTCCGCGTAAGACCTTCGGCAGCAAGACCCCGGCGGATGCCCTCGCCGACGGCAACCTCGTTATGATAGCCTGACGCAGTGTCGATATGACGATAGCCGGCGGCGATGGCGGCGCTGACAGCCTCGGGGGCCGCCTCGCTGGAAATGAGATAGGTGCCAAATCCGACGGCCGGGATCGCGGTGTCAGCGTTAAGGCGTAATGTTGGTTGCGCAGTCGCCATCCTTGATCTCCTTGGCATGTGGGTTGGCAGGATCCTAGGCGGTCGCATCCGGGTGTTCCTGCCATATCCTCCATCATTCCTGCCAATTCCTCCAATCAGCCGGATTTCCAGATGAATCGCTCGGCTGGAATGGATATGCAGGATCAATGGGGGACAATCATGCTGGACGCGCTTGAAAAGCAGGCAGAGCGATATTTTGCCCTTAGGAGTGAAGGGCGAGCGGGTGCGCTTGCGAACATTCATGTCTTGCGCCGCGAAAGCGTCAGCGACTTTGAGGCGGTCGTCTATAACCCGGTTGTCTGCCTGATCTTGCGAGGCAGTAAAGAAACTGGGGTCGGGACACAGTCGGTGATACTGCGGCGGGGAGACGCGCTCTTGGTCAGCCACGACCTGCCGGTGACCTCGAAAATCACCGAAGCCAGCCCAGCGGCCCCCTATCTTGCGCTGATCCTGTCGCTGGATCTGGGGATTGTCCGCAGCCTTTATGAACAGGTGGGAGACGCGGTAACGGATGAGCCGGAGGCACGCTCGCTTTGCGCCAGTATTGCGGGGGGAGAGTGGACAGAGCCGCTGGCCCGATACCTTGCCATGATGGACCGGCCGATTGACGCGCAGGTGTTGGGCCCCGCAGTCCTGCGGGAAATTCACTTCCGCCTGCTTCTGTCGCCGCTTGGCGGGATGCTGCGCAACCTCTTGTCGGTCGATAGCCACGCCAGCCGCATCGCCAAGGCCATCGCGCGGATCCGGCAAGAGTTTCGCGCCCCACTGGCGGTTGCTGACCTCGCCCGGCTTGCAGGCATGAGCCAGTCGTCGTTCCACGAACATTTCAAATCGGTCACTGGGACGACGCCCCTGCAATATCTCAAGGACCTGCGCCTGATCGAGGCGCACTCCCTGCTGCGCGACGGGCGGCGCTCTGTTTCGTCGACAAGTTTCGAGGTGGGTTACGAAAGCCCAACCCACTTCAGCCGCGACTATTCGCGCAAGTTCGGCTGCGCTCCGCGTCAGCACCTGATGCAGGTTTCCTGACAGATTTCCCCGAAGCCAAAGGACCCGCGATGACCGCAGAATTCATGTTCACCACCTTTACCATCTTCCTTGCCGGGATGATCGCCGTCCCGCTGGCCTCGCGCTTTGGTTTGGGGTCCGTTTTGGGCTATCTGATCGCAGGCATCGCCATCGGGCCGGTTCTGCATTGGGCGGAGGTGGATGTCATCGCGTTGCAGCATTTCACCGAGTTCGGCGTGGTGATGATGCTGTTTCTGATCGGGCTTGAGATGCAGCCCAAAGTCCTTTGGGCCATGCGGTCGCGGATCTTTGTGATGGGCGGATTGCAGGTTGGCCTGACGACATTGGCTGTGATGGCGGTTGCCATGGCGCTGGGGCAGGTCTGGTCGGTGGCTCTGGCCATCGGCATGATCTTTGCCATGTCCTCCACCGCGATTGTCACCCAGACGCTGAACGAAAAGGGCCTGATGCGCAGCGACGGGGGGCAGGCCAGCTTCTCGGTTCTGCTGTTCCAGGACATTGCCGTGATCCCAATGCTGGCGCTGATCCCCTTGCTGGCCTTGCCCGAGCTCATGGCTGCTTTCGGCCAAGGGGAGGACCATGGCAGCGGTCACGGCGAAACGGGCCTAAGCCTTAGTCTGGTCGAAGGCCTGCCGGGTTGGCAAACGGCACTGGTGACGCTTGCGGCCATCGGCGCCGTGATCATCGCGGGCCGCTATCTCACGGGACCGATCTTTCGCTATGTCGCCCGGGCGCGGCTGCGCGAGCTTTTCGTCAGCACGGCATTGATGATGGTTCTGGCGATCGCACTTTTGATGACGATGGTGGGGCTCTCGCCTGCGCTCGGCACCTTTCTTGCGGGTGTCGTAATGGCCAACAGCGAATATCGTCATGAATTGGAAAGCGATATCGCCCCCTTCAAAGGTATCTTCCTTGGCGTGTTCTTCATCACCGTCGGAGCTAGCATCGATTTCGCCCTGCTGGGGGAAAACCTTGGCCTTGTCTTTGGCCTGACGCTTGGCCTGATTGTTCTGAAATGCGCGGTCATGCTGGGCTTGGGGCGCGTCTTTAAGCTGGCCGGGGGTGACAAATGGCTATTCGCCTTGGGTCTGGCGCAAGCCGGGGAGTTCGGCTTTGTGCTGGTTTCCTTTACCGTGGCCAACGCAGTTGTTCCGCCTGCGGTGGCGGATCTTTTGCTGCTTGTCGTAGCACTGTCGATGCTGCTGACCCCTGCCTTGTTCATCATATATGACCGGGTGATCGCGCCCCGCTATTCGCGCCAGCAGGAACGGGAGGCCGACGAGATCGCGCCCAATGCAAGGATCATCATCGCCGGGCACGGGCGCTTTGGCGGGGTCGTGAACCGGGCGCTTCAGGCGGCGGATTACCAAACCACGGTTGTCGACTACAGCAACGAGCAACTGGCCATGCTGCGCCGCTTTGGCCTCAGCGCGTATTTCGGCGATGCCACACGCCCCGATCTTTTGCACGCCGCCGGGATCGAAGAGGCCGATGTTTTCGTGATCGCCATCGACAACAAGGCAGCCGCAACCGAGCTTGCCCGCTATATGCACGACCATCACCCCAAGGTCCATGTGGTGGCCCGCGCGATCGACCGCTGGCATGTCTACGATCTTTGGGCGGCCGGTTGCCGTGACATCATCCGAGAGACCTACGACAGCTCAATCCGCGCCGCGCGTTCGGTGTTCGAGGCGATCGGCCACCCGCGCGACGAGGCCGAGAAACTGATTGGCATCTTCGAGGAATTTGACCGCCGGACCATGGTGGAAACGGCGCAGGCCTTCATCGAAAGCGACGACCCCCACAGCGAGAACAGCCCCTATTCGAAATTGATCCGCGAAAATCTTGGCATCTGGGAGGAGGAGTTGAAAGAAATCATGAAAAGGGCGCGATCTGGGAAGTGAGTAGCTGGCTCGTTCGCCCCGACCGTAGCGAACAATTGGCCATCGAACGGCTGCTCAAGGGATTGTTGCACTAAAGACTTGGGCCGTGTCGACCGTCCGCGTTGGGCCGAACTCGTCGATAGCCCAGCCGACGACGCACGGGGCGGAAAGCAGGCTTTTGAGACAGAGACGCCGAAGGTCTGCTTTGGGCCTGACGAAATACATAATTCCGCTTGCGCCAATCGACCACCTTTTGCAAGGCCACACCCGTTACGCTCTCCTCGACGCGGTGTTGCGCTTTATCCTGCCGTCTATTGCGGCACGGATCACATCAATCTCAGCATCATCATAAGGCCTGCCGTCTTCCCAAAGGAGGTCGTGGAACCAGTTTTGATCGTCACTGCGGCCGCCATGGGCGCGGACCAAGGCTTCGGGCCAAGGCGGGTGGGTCTGGGTGCGGCCTTTGACGAAGCCCCATTGAAAGCATCCGACCCCCTGAGCCTGGAAAAGTGGCAACTGGTCTGCATAGCGGCTGTCGACGGCTCGGGCCATCCACTCGGTGCAGAAGATCGGACGGCCATTCGCGGATAGTGCCTGAATGATCGCCGAAACACTTTCATGGTCGAGATAGGCATGGAAGGTCAGGATGTCAGACAGTGCCAGTGCCTCTTGGTCGGCCTCGGTCGCGAAGTGCGGGGTCGCGCTTCCCAATGAAGTAGCGCTTTATGCTCCGACAGTGAGGGGCTGCTTTGGTGTCTCGGCGCGCGCCCAGTCAAAACTATCGCGCATCAGCGTGAGCGAAGCAGGTTCGAGATCTTCGGCAAAAGTGCTGAACCCATTCTCATGAAACTCCATGAGATTTCCGGGCTCATTGTAAAGGTCCCAGAACAGCACCCGGTTGTCCGAGCGGAAGGAGCCAATGATGTCGCGGACGTAAGCCTGCAGTGACGGACGAAGGCTAGGGTCCATGACGGCCCTGCGACCGGGAGAGGCCACGGCGCGGCTGTTGTGGACGCCGGGGATCGGGTCGGGCTGAGTGCCCCAGACAGGCGCTTGTCCCCCAAATCCGCAATCGTCGAAAAGGCAGGGGACCGTAGAAATCCCAAAACGCGCGGCGACATCCATCACACGATCAAGCCGGTCAAGCGTGCCGTCTCGGTCATGCAGCCAGCCTAAGTACTGCAGATTGATCCGAATGGCGTTCATGCCAATCTCTGCCGCCCAGCCAAGCTCCCGCTCGATCGTCGGCAGATCAAAACTTTCGGGATGCCACATCTCAATGAAGTTCACGGCAGTTGAGGGCAGTTAATTGCGACCGCAAACCCATGAATGCGCCTTGCCCCATGATTTTGCATCGGCAACGGTCCAGCGGTCTGTGGCCATCGTAAGCATCGTATCCGTAGGAAAAAATGGCCCCGCCGGACAAAGGGCGGGGCCAATCCTGTCAGCGGTCAAGCTGGTCTTGCACCGCGATCTCTGCATCGGCGAGCGCTTGGTCCACCGACTTGCCGGTAAGCCAGATTGTCGTGCCCCCACTGAAGTGGTCCGCCAACTGGGATAGGTTTATCTCGTTTTGAGGAGGACCAAAGGATGACTGGGAAGCGAGATAAGCCCGAAGAGATCGTTCTGAAGCTTCGGCAGGTGGAAGTGCTGCAAGCGCAAGGGAGCTCGGTCGCTAATGCAGTGCGCCAGATCGATGTGACGGTTCAGACCTATTATCGCTGGCGTAGAGAGTATGGCGGGATGAACCGGGATCAGTTGAAGCGCTTGAAGGCGCTGGAGGCTGAGAACCAACGGCTCCGGCGTGCAGTTTCGGATCTCACGCTGGACAAGATGATCCTGACCGAGGCAGCACGGGGAAACTTCTGAGCCCTTCACGTCGCCGGCGGTGCGTTGAGCATGCGCAGCAGACCTTGGCATATCGGAGCGCCGGGCCTGCCACGCTTTGGGACAACACCGTTCGACACAGCCCAAGGTGCCCTGCGGAAAGCTCGACGGCGAGCGGCTGACCGAGGACATCATCGAGCTTGCGCGACAGTTCGGGCGCTACGGTTATCGCATGATCACCGGCATGCTGAACAGCAGCGGCTGGCATGTGAACCACAAGCGCGTCGAGCGGATCTGGCGACGCGAGGGGCTGAAGGTTCCCCAGCAGCAGGCCAAGAAAGGCCGGCTCTGGCTGAATGACGGGGCCTGTGTGCGGCTTGGGCCCGAGCACCCGAACCACGTCTAGTCCTACAACTTCGTCCAGGACCGGACACACGATGGCCGTGTGTTCAGGACGCTGAACATCATTGATGAGTTCACTAAGGAGGCACTTGTGATCCGGGTCAGGCGAAAGCTCAACTCGATCGACGTCGTCGACGCCCTGACGGACCTGTTCATTCTCCGGGAGCCACCCGAGTTCATCCGGTCCGACAATGGCGCCGAGTTCATCGCCAGGAAGGTGCGGGACTGGATCGGCGCGGTCGGCGCAAAGACGGCTTACATTGAGCCGGGTTCACCGTGGGAGAAAGGCTATTGCGAGAGCTTCAATTCCCGGTTCCGCGATGAACTGCTCAATGGCGAGGTATTCTATACCCTGCGCGAGGCTCAAATCCTCATCGAGAAATGGCGCCGCCACTATAACACTGTGAGGCCACATAGCTCTCTGGGATACCGCCCGCCCGCACCGGAAAGCCTCGTGCCGATAGACCAAAAACCGACCATGCAATAACAATCAGATCGGACCACTCATGCGGGGCACTCCATGCAAATAGTACAACACGGAGTAGGAAGGTTCGCTCGCGCGACGCAATCTGATTGAACGCGCTAGATGCCAACAGCGCAAATGTATCACATTCTCAATGCACTTTCACTGTAGCTGAAGGACGGTGATATCGATGTCGACGCCGATCAAGTTGTCGGCGATCGACTCGCTGATGAACATTTTAGCAGCCTGCACAAGAGAACAGGGGCGGACATAACCTCAACCCATGGCGCAATCCATAACTTTTATACCGCGCCGAGATTGGTGGGCCCTATGGTGGGTAGGAAGCTGTCGGTAAGAATTTTTGCAGCAAAAGCAAGAGCTAAAGGAAATCAGTGGAGGCGGGTACCGGAATCGAACCGGTCTTCACGGATTTGCAATCCGCTGCGTAACCTCTCCGCCAACCCGCCGCCGTGAGGTGCGATGTGATTAGGTCATCGCCGGGAAAGACGCAAGGGGGGTGTTCGCCATTCTGCATGAGGAGTGGCGTCAATCGAAGCCTTGTCTTGCCCCTATCATCCGCAATCAGACATGCTAGCCTTGACCTTGGGACCATAAAGGGGCGGCAAGATGCTGAAATCGTACGGAGTTGTCGCGGGGCGGTTGGTGCCCGTTGAAAACGGTGGCGCCACGGTTGACCAAGTGGTCTGGGTTGATCTTTTGACCCCAACGCCAGAGGAAGAGGCGCAGACCGAGGCAGATCTGTCCTTAGACCTGCCGACGCGCAAGGAAATGCGCGAGATCGAACAGACTTCGCGGCTTTATTCAGAAGATGGCGCGCAGTTCATGACAGCGATGATCCCTGCAAAAAGCGAAACAGACGAGCCCATCATGGAGCCGGTGACCTTTGTCCTGACAGGGCCAAGGCTGGTCACGATCAGATACCACGAACCGAAGGCTTTTGAGTTGTTCGTGCAGCGTGCAGGCAAGGGGCATATGCCCTGCCCGGATGGCGAAGCCGTGATGCTTGGACTTTTGGAAGTGATGGTTGACCGTCTGGGCGACGTGCTGGAGCGCGCTGGTCAGGATGTGGAGACCATTTCGCGCCGCGTCTTTGAACGGCAACAGGGAAGGGCGCGCCGAAGTGCCCGTTGGCAGGTTTTGCTGGAGGATATCGGGCGAAAGGGGGGCCTTGTCTCGGTGATCCGCGATTCCCTTGGGACGCTTGACCGGCTGTCGGTGTTCTTTGGTCAACGGCTGCGGCACGACACGGGCACGACTCAGGCCACGGAACATCAAGGGCGGTTGCATGATCTGACCGCCGATATTCGATCCCTATCAGATCACGCGGCTTTTGTTGCGCAAAAGGTGAATTTCCTGCTGGACGCGACGCTTGGCATGATCAGCATCGACCAGAATACCGTGATGCAGATTTTTTCGGTGGTCTCGGTCGTGTTTCTGCCGCCGACGCTTGTGGCCTCGGTTTATGGGATGAACTTTGAGGGGATGCCCGAGCTTTCGATGCCTTGGGGATACCCTGCGGCTTTGGGTCTAATCCTTCTCTCTGCGCTTTTGCCGTATCTTTTTTTCCGCCGGAAAGGGTGGCTTTGAGGCTTGGCTTGCCCTCGCGGTAATAGTTCTGGACAATATATTCAAAATTGTGAATACATTGCCACGATGAACCCTGAGTCGCGAAAGGATTTCCCATGCGCTTGCCCCTGATGACCGCCCTTGCCCTTGGTCTTCCCTTGGTCGCCAGCGCCGAGCCCTTGGTCCCGGTCACGATCACGGAGTGGAAATCGGTCTATGGCCGGATTGAAACGAAAGATCGCTTGCCTGCGCGCGCGCGCCTTGGTGGCACGATGGTTGAACTGGCGGTGACGGAGGGTGACACGGTCACGGCGGGTCAATTGCTTGGCCGCATCGTCGATGAAAAGCTGGGCCTGCAGATGCAGGCGATTGACGCAAAATCGGCCTCGCTGGCCGCGCAGCTTGAGAATGCCAAGACGGAATTGGCGCGTGGCGAGGATTTGCTGAAGCGCGGTGTCACCACGGTGCAGCGCCTTGATGCGCTGCGGACGCAGGTCGATGTGCTGCAAAGCCAGATCGAAGCTGTGGCGGCTGAACGGCAGGTGGTGGAACAGCAAGCAGCGGAAGGCGCGGTTCTGGCCCCATCCTCGGGCCGAATTCTGGATGTGCCGGTTTCGGTCGGCGCGGTGGTCATGCCCGGTGAACCTGTTGCCGTGCTGGGGGGCGGTGGCACGTTCCTGCGCCTTGCAGTGCCAGAGCGTCATGCGATGGCGTTGGAAGAGGGCGACACGATTGGCATCACGGGCCCTGATGGTCAGGCCGAAGGAACTTTGGCCCGCATTTATCCGCTGATTGAAAATGGCCGCGTGATTGCCGATGTCGATGTGGCCGGGCTGACCGACCGCTTTGTCGATGCCCGCGTTCTGGTGCGTTTGCCGGTTGGCGAACGGCAGGCTTTGCTGGTGCCACAATCGGCCCTTGTGACCAATCACGGCTTGGATTTCGTCGAAACTTCCGCCGGGCCGCGCGCCGTGGTGCCGGGCGAAGTGCATCAGATCGACGGTGAGGTGATGGTTGAAATCGTCTCGGGCCTCGAACCCGGCGACGAGATCGTGGAGGCTGGGGAATGAGCAAGTCACATAACAAGGGCCTTGGCATTGCCGGTGGCCTGACCCAAGCCTTTATCAAAAGCGCGTTGACGCCGCTGTTCATTCTGGCAGCAGTTGCGGCGGGTATGGTGGCGCTGATCAGCCTGCCACGCGAAGAAGAGCCGCAAATTTCGGTTCCTTTGGTCGATATTCACGTTCAGGCCCCCGGTCTGAAGGCCGAAGATGGTGTGAAGCTTGTCACCGAACCCCTTGAAGTTCTTGTGAAAGGCATCAACGGGGTCGAGCATGTCTATTCGCAGACCCGCGATGACAATGCGATGGTGACTGCGCGTTTCCTTGTGGGGACGCGGTCGGAAGATGCCGTGTTGCGGGTTCACGACAAGATCCGCGCCAATATGGACCGCATCCCGCTGGGCATTCCGGAACCCTTGGTGATTGGCCGGGGGATTGATGACGTTGCGATCCTGTCCCTGACGCTGTCGCCAGCGGCCGAGCATGAAGCGTCATCAAACGATTTGACGCGCATTGTCAGAGAGTTGCAGGCCGAAGTTGCGAAAGTGGACGAGGTCGGCTTGACCTATCTGGTCGGTGAAGCCCAAGAAGTGATCCGCATCGCGCCCGATCCGGAACGGCTGGCGCTTTATGGTGTGACGCTTCAGCAATTGGCGGGCAAGGTCAATCAGGCCAACCGCAGCCTGAACACCGGCGTTTTGCGCGATGGTGGTGAACAGATTGCGCTTGTCGCCGGCGAAACCTTGACCGCACCTGCAGAGGTGGCAGGTCTGTTGTTGACCACGCGCGATGGCCGCCCGGTCTATGTGTCAGACGTGGCTGATGTCACCTTTGTGCCGGATGCGTCAGATCATATCGTGGCGCAGATCACCCGCGAAGACGATGGCAGCTTGCGCCGTGCCCCCGCTGTAACCTTGGCTGTGGCAAAGCGGGCTGGCGCGAATGCCGTGACCGTGGCCGAAGAGGCGCTTCATGCCGTCGAGGCCTTGGAAGGCACGCTGATCCCCGAAGGGTTCGAGCTGACCGTGACGCGAGACTATGGCGAGACGGCCAATGAAAAGGCCAATGAACTGCTGTTCCACCTTGGTCTTGCGACGGTGTCGATCATTGGACTCGTCTTCCTTGCGATCGGTTGGCGCGAATCCGTTGTGGTGGCCATCGTGATCCCGGTGACCATTCTGCTCACGCTCTTTGCCGCTTGGGTCATGGGGTATACGCTGAACCGCGTCTCGCTTTTCGCGCTGATCTTCTCGATCGGGATTCTGGTTGATGATGCCATCGTGGTCATCGAAAACATCGCCCGCCACTGGGGGATGAAGGATGGCCGGGATCGGGCGCGGGCCGCTGTGGATGCCGTGGCCGAGGTGGGCAACCCAACCATCGTTGCGACCCTGACGGTGGTTGCAGCCCTGCTGCCGATGCTCTTTGTGTCCGGCCTGATGGGCCCCTATATGTCGCCCATTCCGTCCAATGCTTCGGCGGCGATGATCTTTTCTTTCTTCGTCGCGGTGATCATCACGCCTTGGTTGATGGTCAAGGTCGCGGGCAAGGCCGATATGTCTGCCCATGGCCATGACGATGCCTATGGCGGACATCCGGGGGGCAGGCTGGGAAGCCTTTATGCAAGCTTTGCCCGCCCGATCCTGCGGTCAAAGGGGACAAGCTGGTTGTTCCTGATTGTGACCATCGTCCTCTCCTTCGGTTCGCTTGGGGCACTTTACACCAAGGATGTGACGGTCAAGCTCTTGCCCTTTGACAACAAGTCGGAACTGAGCGTGGTCATCGACCTGCCGGAAGGTGCCAGTGTCGAGGCGACCGACCGCGTGGCGCAGGATGTGGCGACAATTGCGATGGAATTGCCCGAGGTCATCGGCTTGCAGACCCATGCCGGTACGGCCGCGCCTTTCAACTTCAACGGTCTGGTGCGTCATTACTTCCTGCGGCAAGAGCCCAATCTGGGCGAGGTGGCGCTGAATCTGTCACCCAAAGGGGATCGCGAGCGCGCCAGCCACGACATCGCGCTGGATCTGCGCGAGCGGCTAAAGGCTGTTGCGGCCCCGGAGGGCACCTCGATCAAGGTGGTTGAACCGCCGCCCGGTCCGCCGGTGATCGCGACCCTCTTGGCCGAGGTTTATGGCCCCGATGCCGAGACCCGGCGCGAGGCCGCGACTCTGATCCGTCAGGCGTTCGAGTCTGTGCCCTTTGTCATCGATGTCGATGACAGTTTCGGGACGCAGGCGCGCCGTTTGCGGGCGACGATCGACACCACCGATCTGGATTTCTTCCAGGTGCAGGAACAGGATGTCTTTGACACCATTGCCTTGCTGAACTCTGGCCAGACGGTTGGCTATTCGCATCGTGGCGAAGGCCGCCATCCGATCCCTCTGGAGATTGCCCGCGACAAGGGCGACCGGGTCATGGATGAGCGGTTCCTGTCGACGCCGATCCCCGCCAACGTCATTCCCGGTGCGCGGGGAGTGGTCGAGTTGGGGGATGTGATCCGGGTCAAGGAGGAACTCGCAAGCTTCCCGATCTTCCGCCACAACGGGCGCGCGGCCGAAATGGTGACGGCCGAACTGGCCGGAGATTATGAGGCGCCGCTGTATGGCATGCTGGCCGTGGCTGATGCAATCGAGGCGATGGATTGGCCCGAGGGAAACAAGCCCGAGATCAGCCTGCATGGTCAGCCCAAGGATGAAACCAAGACCACGCTTTTGTGGGATGGTGAGTGGGAAGTGACCTTTGTCACCTTCCGCGATATGGGGGCGGCCTTTGGGGTGGCGCTTCTGGGGATTTATATCCTTGTCGTGGCGCAGTTTGGGTCGTTCCGTTTGCCCTTGGTGATCCTGACCCCGATTCCTCTGACTTTCCTTGGGATCATGCTGGGGCATTGGCTTTTTGCGGCGCCGTTCTCGGCCACTTCGATGATCGGTTTCATCGCGCTGGCGGGGATCATCGTGCGGAACTCGATCCTTCTGGTCGATTTCATCCGCCATGCAGACCCGGCAAAGAGCCAGACCGAGATCCTTATCGAGGCGGGCGCGATCCGGTTCAAGCCGATCCTTCTGACCGCGATTGCAGCGATGATCGGGGCGGTGACGATCCTGACCGACCCGATCTTTCAGGGCCTTGCGATCAGTCTGTTGTTTGGGCTGTTCACCTCGACCCTGCTGACCGTGCTTGTGATCCCCGCAATCTATCGCGTGTTCAAGACCTAAAGATCCCACAGAAAACAGCGTCCCCGTCGGGGACGCAAAAAGGGGCCAAGGAAATCAATGCCTTGGCCCTGCGTTTTTACCAAATCTTAACGGTCGCGGCGGGATGGAACCAATTTTCTTGCAAGAAAATTGGCGGTCGCACTTGGCGTTACCCTAGGGCATAACCCGCGCCGCGGACGGTGCGCAGGGGGTCTTCGCCGCCATGTTGCATCAGCGCCTTGCGCAACCGGCCGATATGGACATCGACCGTGCGGGTGTCGACATAGATGTCGCGGCCCCAGACCCGATCCAGCAATTGTTCGCGGCTCCAGACCCGGCCCGGCTTTTCCATGAAGGTCGACAGCAAGCGAAACTCGGTCGGCCCCAGTTTCAGCACCTTCTCGCCGCGATAGACGCGGTGCGTTTCCGGATCCAGCCGGATGTCATCATATTCCAGCGTGACGCCGATGGTCGAAGGACGCACCCGGCGCAATTGGGCGCGCGCGCGGGCCATCAATTCCAGCACCGAATAGGGCTTGATCACATAGTCATCGGCCCCGGTTTCCAAGCCGCGGATCTTGTCCACCTCTTCGGCGCGGGCCGAAAGCATGATGATCGGGATGGCGCGGGTTTCGGGGCGCATCTTCAAGCGGCGGCAGACCTCGATGCCCGAAAGCTCGGGCATCATCCAATCAAGAATGATGATGTCGGGCGCTTCTTCATCGACCAGCATCATGCCTTCTTCGCCATTGGCCGCCTGGACAACGCGAAAGCCTTCGGCCTCGAGGTTATAGGCAAGCACTTCACGTTGGGCAGGTTCGTCTTCGACCAAAAGGACCGTCGGTTGCGGCAAGCCGGACATCGCGCTTAGTCCTGTGTCGTGGGCGGAAGGGCGGTCATGTCGGCCTTGGGCCGGTCGGCATCAGGCAAAGTGCCGTTGACCAGATAGATCACCTGCTCGGCAATGCCGGTGGCATGGTCGCCCACGCGTTCGATGTTCTTGGCGATGAAATGCAGGTGCATGCACGAGGTGATGTTGCGCGGGTCTTCCATCATGTGGGTCAGGAATTCGCGGAAGAGCGCATTGTACATCTGGTCGATATCGGCGTCGCGGCGGCGAACGTCTTCGGCCAGTTCGACATCGCGATTGGCAAAGGCATCCAGCGCATCATGCAGCAGCGCCACGACCGAGCGCGCCATCCGCACGATGGAGCCGGACGAGCCGGGGACAACTTGCATTTCGTTCAGAACCAGCGAGCGTTTGGCAAGGTTCTTGGCGTAATCGCCAGACCGCTCGAGGCTGCCGACGATGCGCATGACGGTCAGGACCGTCCGCAAGTCGCTGGCAGCCGGGGCCTGAAGCGCGATGATCCGGGCGCAATCGGTATGGATTTTCTCTTCCAGCGCGTCGATGGCCTTATCGCCCTTACGGACTTCGGTGGCCAAGGCCTCGTCACGCTTGTCAAGCGCCTCGGCGGCGCGCAGCAGGGCGTCTTCGACCATGCCGCCCATGCGCATGACTTGGGCTTGAACGGCTTCGAGGTTCTTGTCGAAAGCGGTGCGGATATGGGGGTCCATCTGTATCTCCTTATCCGATGCGGCCGGTGATGTAGGATTCAGTGCGCGGATCGCGCGGATTGGTGAAGATCTGCTCGGTGTCGCCAACCTCGACCAGATTGCCAAGGTGGAAAAAGGCGGTGCGCTGGCTGACGCGAGCGGCCTGCTGCATCGAGTGGGTGACGATGACAACGGCAAACTGGCTGCGCAACTCGTCGATCAGTTGTTCGACCTGTGCGGTGGCGATCGGGTCAAGGGCCGAGCAGGGTTCGTCCATCAACAGCACTTCTGGCGAGGTGGCGATGGCGCGGGCGATGCAGAGGCGCTGTTGCTGGCCGCCGGACAGGCCGGTGCCGGGGGCGTGAAGGCGGTCCTTCACTTCTTTCCAGAGGGCAGCCTTGGTCAGGCAGCTTTCCACGACCTCGTCCAGTTCGGCTTTGGACCGGGTCAGGCCGTGGATTTTGGGGCCGTAGGCGACATTGTCATAGATCGACTTCGGAAAGGGGTTCGGCTTTTGGAACACCATCCCGACCTTGGCGCGCAGGCGCACGGGGTCAACGCGCTTGTCGTAGATATCTTCGCCGTCGAGAAGGATTTCCCCGGTGACGCGGGCCGAGGCCACGGTGTCATTCATCCGGTTCAGACAGCGCAGGAAGGTGGATTTGCCGCAGCCCGAAGGGCCGATGAAGGCGGTGACCGTGCCGTTCAGGATGTCCACATTGACGTCCTTCAGGGCATGGTTTTCGCCGTAATGCACGTTCACGTTGCGGGCGGTGATGCGGGGGGGCTGAGGTGTCACAGTCCTCTCCTCGGGGTTCGGGGCAGCAGGGTTGAAGTCAATCGGACGGCTTTGGCTGTTCATGTTACCACCGGCGTTCGAATTTGCGGCGCAGAAGAATGGCGGTGACGTTCATGGCCACAAGGAAGACCAAGAGCACGATGATGGCGCCGTTCGACCGCTCGATAAAGGCGGGGTCCGAGCGCGAGGCCCAGGAATATACCTGCACCGGCAGGGCGGTGGCGGGGTCGAAAAAGCCGTCGGTAGGGGCAGCGGGGTAGTTGTCGACAAAGGCCACCATGCCGATCAGCAAAAGTGGCGCGGTTTCGCCAAGGGCGGTGGCAAGGCCAAGGATCGCGCCGGTCAGGATGCCGGGCATGGCCAAGGGCAGGACGTGGTGGAAAACGGTCTGCATTTTCGACGCGCCAATGCCAAGGGCGGCATCCCGGATCGACGGAGGCACGGCGCGGATCGCGGCGCGGGTGGCGATGATGATGGTGGGCAGGATCATCAGCGAGATCACAAGCGCCCCCACGATCGAAGAGGATTGCGGCAGACCGACAAAGTTGATGAAAACCGCGAGTCCCAGGATACCAAAGACGATTGAGGGCACGGCGGCGAGGTTCGAGATATTTACCTCGATGATGTCGGTCAGGCGGTTTTTCGGGGCGAATTCCTCAAGATAGATGCTGGCAGCAACCCCCAGCGGCACGCAGATCAGGGCGACCAGAAGCATCATATAGGCAGAGCCGAGGATGGCCACGCCTAGGCCCGCGGCCTCGGGGCGGAGGTCGGAGGCATCGGGATTGGTCAGGAAGCGCGTGTTGAAGGGGGCCGAGAGCATGCCCTTGGCGATCATCTGATCGGCGACGTCCAGCATGGCGGGGCTGATCTGCTTGTCGCGCACAGCGGTTTCGCGGGTGACGCGGCCCTTCAGATAGCCATCAATGCGACCTGCGGCCAGAACGCTGCGAATTTGCGAGGTGCCGACCATGCTGGGGTCTGCAAGGACTTCGGCCCGCAACACGCCGGGGGCGTCTTTGGACAGAAGGCCTTCGATTTCCTTTTTGGACAGACCCTCGGTCGAAATGCCTTGGGCCTGTAGTTCGACGGTGAGTGCGGCGGTGATCAGTTTGCCGTAGCCGATGGTGGTGACCTTGGCCATCTCGTCGCGGTTCAGGTTGCCTTTCGGGTCCAGCACCTCGGCCGAGAGGGTGATCGGCAGGTTCACCTTGGCCTGACGGAAGGCGGAAACCCCATCGGCAAAGATCGTCCAGAGCATGATCGCCAACACCCCAAGCGAGATGGAGATGGCGATCAGGCCATAGGCCTTGAAGCGGCGTTCGGCGGCGTTGCGGCGGCGCATCTCAGTGCTGCCCGTCAGGATCGAATGCGCGGGCTTTGCGGAGGCGTTGGTCATGTCGGTCATTCGTATTGCTCGCGATACTTGCGCACGATGACGAGCGCAAAGACGTTCAGGCCCAGCGTGATGACGAAAAGCGTGATGCCAAGGGCGAAGGCCACCAGCGTCTCGGGGCTGGCAAAGTCGGTGTCGCCGGTCAGCTGGCCCACGATCTTGACCGTCATGGTCGTCATCGCCTCGAAGGGATTGAGGCTGAGTTTGGCGGCGGCACCGGCGCCCATTGTCACGATCATCGTTTCGCCAATAGCGCGGCTGGCGGCCAGAAGAACGGCGCCGACGATGCCGGGCAGGGCGGCGGGCAGGATCACCTGACGCACGGTTTCCGATTTCGTCGCGCCAAGGCCAAGGCTGCCATCGCGCAGGGTTTGCGGCACGGCGTTGATGATGTCATCGGCCAGCGACGAGATGAACGGGATGTTCAGAATGCCGATCACGATGCCAGCGGTCATGACCGAAGACCCGGACGTGCCGAGGTTGAACGGCTGGGCAAAGTAATCGCGGAGGAAGGGGCCGACCGTGATCAGGGCAAAGAGGCCAAAGACCACGGTGGGGATACCGGCAATCACCTCGATCAGCGGCTTGATGATGGCGCGGGCGCGGGGGCTGGCATATTCCGCAAGGTAGATGGCGGTGAAAAGCCCAAGCGGGACGGCCACGATCATCGCGACCAGCGAGATGTAGAGCGTGCCCCAGAGAAGCGGCAGGAAGCCCAGTTCCGAGCCGCCAGAGAAATTCGGGCTCCATGTCAGGCCAAAGAAGAAGTCCTTGGCTGAATACATCTGAAAGAAGTTCAGGCTTTCAGAGAGCATCGACCAGATGATGCCGACCGTGGTGAGGATGGCGATGGTGGAGGCCGCGATCAACATGCCTTTGACCACGCTTTCCACATGGTTGCGGGCACGGAAATCGGGGGCAAGCAGCGCCAAGGCGACGACCGCGCCGATCAGCGCCGTGGCCAGAATGACGATCGCGCGCCAGACGGCCAAATTTCCTTGGCCTGCACGATAGGCCTGTGCCGCAGCAAGTGTTTCAGGGGCCACGTCAGACCCAAGCGCGACGCCGACCTGACCCAAGGTGGCGCGCAAATCGGCAACGCCGATCGTCAAGGCGGCATCAGCGGTCAGAACACCCTGTTCAACCGTGGCGTCCAACCCCCGCGCCACACGGCGCAGATCGGCCACGGCAAGCTCGGTCGCGGTGGCGTCGGCGGTGACTCCGGCGGGAAGCAGGTGGGAGACGCTGCTTTGCAGATAGATCGGCTGAGCGATGATCCACAGCACAAGAACGGCCAAAGCGGGCAAGGACGACGCCAGTGCCACGAACCAACCCGAATATCCCGGAAGCGAATGCAGGTCGCGGATATTTCCCGAAACCCGTGAGATGGCCCTATTTCGCCCAAGGAAGAACCCGGCAAAGGCAATCGCAAGGATACCGGCAATCACGATAGTTATGGTCATGCTTGGCAGCTTTCGTCGTCAGAAGGGTAAGCGGGGGTCTTGCGACCCCCACTTGGAATTCAGTTAGTTCAGAGGAGCCATCGGAGTTTCTTCGGCCACCATCGCTTGGGTTGCGGCCAGTTCCGGGTCAGAGACAAGGCCGTATTCCGCCAGCGGGCCATCGGGGCCAGCCATATCGTCGGACACGAAGAATTCGATGTATTCTTTCAGGCCGGGGATCACGCCGAGATGCGCCTTCTTGACGTAGAAGTACAGCGGACGCGACACCGGATAGTCACCAGCGGCGATGCTTTCGACGGTCGGCTCGACGCCATCCATCGTGGCGACGCGCAGCTTGTCGGTGTTGTTCTGGTAGAACGAAAGACCAAACACGCCCACGCCGTTCTTGTCGGCGTCGATGCGTGCCAGCGTTTCGGTGTAATCGCCGTCGATGTCGACCGAGCGACCATCGGTGCGCAGTTCCATGCAAGCGTCTTCGGCCTTGCCTTCGTCACCGCCATTAGCAGCCTTGAAGGCCTCGAACGCGCCGGTGGCTTCGCAGCCAGCCACGATCACCTTGGTGTCAAAGACTTCGCGGGTGCCGTGCTTGGTGCCCGGAACGAAGACGAGGATGTCTTGGTCGGCGAAGGCTGCGTTGACTTCGGACCATTTGGTGTTGGCGTTGTCGACCAGTGCGCCGTCCTTCATGACCTTGGCGCCGAGGGCGTTGTAGAGGTCTGCCGGGGTATAGGCGAATTCCGGGCCGTTCGCGTCAGACGCGAAGACGATGCCATCATAGCCGATGCGGACTTCCATGATCTCGGCTACGCCATTGGCGGTGCACAGGTCGATGTCCGACTGCTTGATGCGCGATGAAGAGTTGGCGATGTCGACGGTGTTTTCGCCCACGCCTTCGCAAAGTTTTTTGCGGCCGGCACCCGAACCGCCGCCTTCAACGACGGGCGAGGGGAAGTCGAAGTTTTCGCCAAAGGCTTCGGCCACGATGGTGGCATAGGGCAGCACGGTCGACGAGCCGGTGATCTGGATCTGGTCACGGGCTTCGGCGGCGGTGGCGGCAGCGGCAATGGCCAGAGCCGAGGCGGAAATTTTGAACATCGTCATGGATCGCTCCTGGTTTTCGTTTGGGGCCGAACCCCGTTTGAGTCGGCCCTTGGCGACGGAGATAGCGGTCATGCGTGACGCTTATGCCAAAGTTTTATGACAGTTCGGTGACAGGGCGCGGGGGGCCTGTTTCTAATGCAAAACGGGCGCCGGATTGATCGTGGCGCCCGTTGGGTGTTTTTCTCTAAGGGTTTATCCCAGAACGGTTTTTATGGCCATTGCGGTGGCCGAAACCACGGTGTCGGCTTCGGTTCGTGTCAGGCAGAGCGGGGGGGCGAACCCAAGGATATCGCCCTGCGGCATGGCACGTCCTATGACACCATTGTCAAGAAGGGCGGCTGCGATGGCGGGGCCGATTTTGCGGGCCGGATCGAAGAATCGGCAGTTGTCGCGATCCTCGACGAATTCGACGGCGGCCATCAAACCATCGCCGCGCACTTCGCCGACGTGGTGGTGGCTGGAAAGCGCATCGGCGAGCGATTGGCGGAAATAGGCGCCGGTTTCGCGGGCGTTTTCGACAAGGTTCAACTCGTCGATGAGTTTGAGGTTTGCCACACCTGCCGCCGCGCAAATCGGATGGGCGGAATAGGTCCAGCCATGACCTATGGGGCCGAACTGGTCAGAGCCTTGCACCAGCACCTCCCACATCCGGGTCGAGACGATCGAGCCGGACAGCGGCGCATAGGCCGAGGTGAGACCCTTGGCGATGGTGATCAGGTCCGGCTCCATCCCGTAATAGGTGCTGCCGAACATGGTGCCAAGGCGGCCAAAGCCGGTCACGACCTCATCGGCTACCAGAAGAATATCGTATTTCTTCAAGACCGCCTGAATGGCTGCCCAATAGCCTTTGGGCGGAGGAACGATACCGCCGGTGCCAAGGATCGGCTCGCCGATGAAGGCGGCAATGGTGTCGGGGCCTTCGGAAAGGATCATTTCTTCCAGTTTGGCCGCGCAATGGGCGCTGAACTCTTCCTCGGTCTGGTCGCGGTTTTCGCGGCGGAAGTAATAGGGGGCCTCGGTGTGCAGAATGGGCGCGCGGGGAAGGTCAAAATGGCTGTGAAAGAGCGACAAGCCCGTCAGAGAGCCGGTCATGACGCCCGAGCCGTGATAGCCGCGCCATCGGCTGATGATCTTTTTCTTCTCGGGTCGGCCAAGGATGTTGTTGTAATACCAGAGCAATTTGATGTTGGTTTCGTTCGCGTCCGATCCGGAAAGACCGAAATAGACACGGCTCATATGGGCTGGCGCGCGTTCGATGATCATGCGGGCCAAGGTGATGCTGGCTTCGGTGCCGTGACCGACATAGGCGTGATAATAGGCCAGTTCATGGGCTTGCTTCGCAATTGCCTCGGCGACTTCGGTGCGGCCATAGCCCACGTTCACGCAGTAAAGCCCGGCAAAGGCATCAAGGCTGCGTTTGCCCGTGCTATCCTGAATATAGCACCCCTCGCCCCCGGCGATCACCCGGCGAGGTGTGTCGCCACGCGCATGCATCCCCATATGGGTCGAGGGGTGGAAGAAATGGTCGCGGTCCCAGGCGTTCAGGTCATTGGCTTGGCTGTCGGTCATCTGGGACTCCTTTGGTCGATTTGGCGGCACCATCGGGCAGATGGGACAGAGAAGGGGACCAAAGAGCAAGGGTGAAGTAGAGAGACTCTCTATTTCTCGGTTTTGGCGGCGGTGAAGATCTCGGTCGGGACCGGGCCTTCTTCGCGCAGGGTTTTGGTCACGACATAGGTGTAATAACGGTCGATCCCGATGGGACTGGCCAATAGGCGGTCGACAAGCGCCTGATAGGCCTGAATATCGCGCGCGATGATCTTGACGAAGTAATCGACGCCACCGCCAACAGACCAAAGCGAGACGACTTCAGGGCAGGAGAGAAGCGCCGTTTCGAAACGGTCGAAGTCGGCTTGCCTGTGGCTTTCCAAGGTGACCGACAGGATGACGGCGGTAAAGGGCGCGACTTTTCGTGGGGCGAGGCGGGCATGATAGCCCTGAATGATGCCCGCCTGTTCCAGTTTGCGCAGACGCAACCAGCAGGGCGTGGGAGAGAGGCCAACCAATTCGGCCAGCTTCAACTTTGTGATCCGCCCGTCTTTTTGCACGGCATCCAGAATGCGCAGGTCGATGGCGTCGAGTTTCATGCGGCCCCCGGTGATCTTGCTGTTGCAGATTGTCATGATTGGACGCAAATTTGCAATCATGACAATCTGGATGCCCAATAAGGCGGCCTTGCCGCGCCCGGCCTATCTTTCGCTTGCCGAGCAATTTGCGCGGGCGGTCGAGGACGGGCATTTGCCGCCCGGAACGCGGCTGATGCCGCATCGAAAACTGGCGGATGCCTTGGGGCTTTCGGTGCAGACGGTCAGCCGCGCCTATGACGAATTGATCCGCCGCAATCTGGTGGCAGGCGAGGTCGGGCGCGGAACTTATGTGCTGCCGCCGTCGTCCGAGGCGCGGCAACCCTATTTGCCGGAACGTCCGGGTGAAGTGATTGATCTTTCGATCCTGAAACCTGTGGTGGGGCAGCGGCAGGTCGAGGAATTTCGGCAAGGCTTTGCTTGGCTTGCGGAAAATCTGTCGGCCTCGTCCGCTTTGTCGTTTCGACCCAAGGCGGTGATGCCGCGTCATTGGGAAGTGGCGGCGGGATGGCTGAGAGCTTTGGGCATTCCTGCAGTGGCATCGGGCGTGGTGATCTCTAATGGCGTTTCGGCGGCGCTGTCTGCGGCGGTGATGGGCGTTGTGCCGCCGGGGGGCGGCTTGGCTGCGGAAAGCCTGACACATCACACGATCAAGCCGTTGTGCAACTATCTGGGTTTGCATCTGGAAGCCATTGCCATGGACGCTGAAGGCATGTTGCCCGAAGCCTTGGACGAGGTGGCGGCCCGCGGTGCGCTGCGGGCGGTTTATCTGCAACCTAATGTTATCAATCCCTTGGCCCACATGATGGGGGGCGCGCGACGGGCGGAATTGGTTGACGTGGCGCGGCGGCATGATCTGGCGATCATCGAAAACGACAGTCTGAACCTTCTTTTGGGCGATCGACCCCCTGCTTTGGCGGCCTTGGCCCCTGAACGCACGATTTATCTGTGCGGGTTTTCCAAGATCACCTTTCCGGGGCTGCGTCTGGCCTATCTGCACGCGCCGGCACGCTTTGCGGTTGCGGTTGCGAACCGCCATCTGGTTGCACATTGGATGGCCACACCGGCCATGGTGGAACTGCTGTCGTACTGGGTAGAAGCGGGGAAGATTGCGGAATTGGTGTCACTGCAAATGCAGGCCTTGGAAGACCGCCACCGGATCGCGGCCGAGGCCTTGGGTCCATTGATGCCCGCGGTGCATGGCCGGTCTTTGCATCTTTGGCTGGCCTTGCCAGAGGCATGGACGGAAGAAGGGTTTGTCGCGGCGGCAAGTCAGCGGGGCGTCGCTGTGGCCGCAGGGCAGGCCTTTCGGATCAGCGAGAAGGGGATGCAGGCAGCAGTGCGGATCTCTCTCGGCTCGACCGGCGAAGACGATTTGCGCAAAGGGCTGGGCCTTTTGGCGGGTCTTTTGTCCGAGGCTCCCGAGGCGCCGCTGCTGACGATCTAAAATTGTCATGAGATTATTTCGGAATTGACTTGCTTTGGGGCTGGGTCATTCTGCGGATGACTTGGGGGAAACGGTTTGCCCGGAGGTGTCTGCCATGACCGAAATCCGCATCAGTTCTCGCCCGCCACGGCTGGACCCGCGCCCTATGCCACATCGGGTTGGCGTCATCGCGCTGTCGACCGATCACACGATGGAGGTGGATTACGCCCGCATCCTGACGCCGCAGGGGATCGGGTTCTACACGACGCGTGTAGAATTCGTGAACCCTGTCGCGCCGGAAACGCTGAAGGCGATGGAACCGCGTTTGGCTGCGGCGGCGGAATTGATCCTGCCCGATCAAGAGCTTGATGCGATTGTCTTTGGCTGCACCTCGGCCTCGGTCTGTATTGGCGATGCGGCCGTGCAGGCGCAGGTGAACAAGGGCAAGCCGGGCTGTCGGGTGATTACGCCGGTCTCTGCGGCGGTGGCAGGGTTGCAGGCGATGGGGGCAAAGCGGATTTCGGTTCTGACGCCCTATCTGGTCGAAACCTCAACGCCGATGGCCGGGGTGTTCGAGGCAGCGGGGTTCGGGATTGACCGATTCACCTGCCTGAACATGCCCGACGACCGGGACATGGCGCGGATTGCCTTGGATGAACTGGTCGAGTTGGCGGCAGAGGCCGCGGATAAGGGGTCTGAGGCCCTGTTCATTTCTTGCACCGCTGTTCGGGCGGCGGGGATCATTGACCGGCTGGAGGCGGCGACTGGCATGCCGGTTTTGTCGTCGAATTACGCAACAGCGTGGAATCTGGCGCGGCTTTGCGGGGTGGGCGGGGCGATTGCGCCCGGCCACTTGATGACGCTGCCGCTGAACTGAAGGAGTTCGGAATGTCTGAGGTGCAATTGCGGTTTTCCCGCGCGGAATTTGCCGAACGTCTGGCGAAAACGCGGGCGGCGATGGAGGCGAAGGGGGTTGATCTGCTGATCGTCACGGACCCGTCCAACATGAACTGGCTGACGGGTTATGACGGCTGGTCCTTCTATGTGCACCAATGCGTTGTGGTGCCGCCGCATGGAGAACCGATCTGGTTCGGGCGCGGGATGGATGCGAATGGGGCCAAGCATACGGCCTATCTGAAGCCGGAGAATATGATCGGCTATCCGGATCACTATGTGCAAAGCACCGAGCGGCATCCGATGGATTACCTGTCAGCCTTGCTGACGGACCGTGGCTGGGGCGGGCTGCGCATTGGCGTCGAGATGGACAATTACTGGTTCACGGCGGCGGCTTTTGCCAGCCTGACCAAGCATTTGCCCAATGCGCGGTTTTCCGATGTGACCGCCCTTGTGAACTGGCAGCGCGCGGTCAAATCACCAACCGAAATCGACTATATGCGCAAGGCAGCACGGATCGTCGAGGGGATGCATGCCCGCATCTTTGACAAGATCGAGGTCGGGATGCGCAAATGCGATCTGGTGGCCGAAATCTATGATGCGGGTATTCGCGGCACGGGAGGCGTGGGTGGCGATTATCCGGCCATCGTGCCGATGCTGCCCTCGGGGCCCGAGGCGAGTGCGCCGCATTTGACATGGGATGATCGCCCGATGAAGGCGGGCGAGGGGACGTTCTTTGAAATCGCGGGCTGCTATCACCGCTATCACGTGCCGCTGTCGCGCACGGTGTTTCTGGGCAAACCAACGCAGGCGTTCCTTGATGCGGAACAGGCCACGTTGGAAGGCATGGAGACTGGGCTTTCCGCCGCGAAACCCGGCAATGCCTGTGAGGATATTGCCAAGGCCTATTTCGCGGTTCTGGCCAAGCATGGCATCGTGAAAGACAGCCGCACCGGCTATGGTATCGGGGTCAGCTATCCGCCGGATTGGGGCGAACGGACGATGAGCCTGCGGCCCGGCGACAAGACCGAGTTGAAGCCGGGCATGACCTTCCATTTCATGACCGGGCTTTGGCTGGAGGACATGGGGTTTGAAATGACGGAATCCATTCTGATCACGGAAACAGGGGTGGACTGTCTGGCCAATGTTCCCCGGCGACTGATGATCAAGGATTAGGACGATGCGACCCTCTCCGATCGCTCCAACCGTCGATTTCGACGCCGATGGCGTGCAGCACGGCTTTCTGAAACTGCCCTATAGCCGGGATGATGCGGCGTGGGGGTCGGTGATGATCCCTGTGACCGTGGTCAAGAACGGGGCGGGGCCAACGGCCCTGCTGACCGGGGCCAATCATGGTGACGAATATGAAGGGCCGATTGCGCTGTTCGATCTGGCGCAGTCCTTGCGGGCCGAGGAGGTTTCGGGGCGGGTTATCATCATTCCGGCGATGAACCAGCCCGCCTTTGCGGCAGGCACGCGGACGTCACCCATCGACAAGGGCAATATGAACCGCAGCTTTCCGGGCCGGCCGGATGGGACAGTGACGGAAAAGATCGCGGATTACTTTCAGCGTGTGCTGTTGCCGATTGCCGATGTGGTGCTGGATTTTCATTCAGGCGGCAAGACATTGGATTTCCTGCCGTTTTGCGCGGCGCATATCTTGCCCGACAAGCGACAAGAGGCCGAGGCCTTTCGGCTGGTTCGGGCCTTTGGCGCGCCCTATTCGGTGAAGATGCTGGAGATTGATTCGGTGGGAATGTACGACACCGCCGCCGAAGAGATGGGCAAGGTCTTTGTCACCACGGAATTGGGCGGGGGTGGCACGGCAAGCGCCCGCACCGCCGAAATTGCGCGGCGGGGCTGTCGCAACCTGCTGATTGCAGCCGGGATTCTGAAGGGAGAGCCAGAGGCACGGCCGACCGAGTGGCTGGATATGCCCGATGGCACCTGCTTTACCTTTGCCGAGGATGCGGGGCTTATCCGGTTTTGTGCCGACTTGGGCGACGATGTCGCGCTGGGTCAGACCATCGCGCTAATCTATCCCACTGGCCGAACCGGCGTTCCCCCGATTGCGTTAAAGGCGCGTCGTGGGGGGCTTTTTTCGGCGCGTCATTTTCCCGGTCTGGTCAAGCCCGGCGATTGCGTGGCCGTGATTGCGGATCGGATCGCCGATTAGCGATCCCGCGCCATGCTGCGGGCCAAGCGCCGCGCCAAAGGAACGACATAGGGGTGCTGCAGCATCGTCAGGTGACCGCCGGGATTGTCGATCACCTCAAACCCGGCCTCGGCGACCGGTGCCCATCCCAAACCGTCCAAGGCGATTTCAGGGCTGTCGAAGCGGTTCTCCTCGGCCCGGAAGATGGTCAGCGGCACGTCGATGGATTGCACGTCATATTGTTCCACGGCATGGACGTTTGCCGCGATAAAAGCACCGATTGCAACTGCATCGGGCGCGTCCTCGGCGACCGTCGCAAGCTGACTTTCCGACAGATTGCGCTCTTCCAGCTTATGGCGCCAATCTGACAGTTTATGAGCCCCGAGCCGAAGCAGATAGCCCACTCCTTCTTGGCGCAGATGAGCGAGGTGCCGATTGACGCGGGCAACACCATGCAGACGGGACCGTCCGCCGGGGCCTTCGGCGTCGAAAAGCGCGATCATGGTGACTTTGCGACCCGCCGCCCGCAACTGTTGTGCCAGTTCAAAGGCAAAATAGCTGGCCAAGGACACGGCCGCGAGGTTGATCGGGCCGGTAGGGAAATGGCGTTGGATGTCGTCGAAATAGCATTTCGCCGTTGCTTCGACTCCGACAGGGGTGTCCTGCGTCGGTGGGCCGACGCTGAGGCCATAGACCGGTTGATCTGGTCCAAGTTCTGCGGCGAGAGGCCGGAAATGTTCTTCGTTACGACCAAGAACATGGACCCCGAACAGCGGTGGTCGGCTGCCCTTTGGCTGAATTGGGATGATGTAGCGCGGCCCCGTTTGGGCGGCGCTGATCGTGGCGGCAAGGGTGCGTGGGGTTGGGTTGCGGTGAAGATCACCCACGCTAAGCCGGTGGCCAAGTTTGTTTTCGATCTGCCCGATCAAGCGCACTGCGGTCAGCGAATGGCCGCCCAGATCGTGAAAGCGGTCATCCGGGTCAATGCTGTCCAACCCAAGGCTTGCTGCCATAAGGTCAGCCACAAGCTGTGTCGTTGCATCTGCTGGCTGGGGGGCTGTCGCGCGTTTCATATGCGGCTCTGGGGCCGGCTGGGGAAGGGCGGCGGTGTCGATCTTGCCGCCCGGCGTGCGCGGGAAATCAGACAGGACGACGATCGCCGGAACCATATGCGGTGGAAGGCGGGAGGCGACAGAGCCTTGCAGTTCGCTGGCCGAGGAAACCGCTTTGCCTTCGGCCAGTTTTACCCAAGCTGCAAGTCGTGCCTCTGGCGTGCCGCGCCCTAGCACCATAGCCAAGGCGCGATCCACGCAGTCTTCCTGTTCCAAGGCTTGTTCGACATGGCGCAGGTCAATTCGGAAGCCACGCAGTTTGACCTGCCTGTCCTGACGCCCAAGATAGGCCAATGTGTCATCTGCTAACCACCGCGCCCGGTCACCAGTGCGGTACATTTGCCCGTGCCCTGAAAACATGTCGGGCTTGAAGGCGGATGCGGTTTCCTCGGCACGTCCGATGTAGCCCGATGACACTGCGGGCCCGCCGATCCACAGATCGCCCACCGTGCCTTTGGGGGCAAGCGTGCCGTCTGCGGCAAGCACATAGGCGCAAGCATGGGCTGTCGGGCGGCCGATGGGGATATCGCTTCCCGGATGGACCTTGCCGGGCTCGTGGAGGGTGCAGGTGATGGCCGTTTCGGTTGGCCCATACCCGTTCAACCATCTGACGTCGGGGGCGAATTTTTGCCAATCAGCAAGGGCGCGCGGGCTGATCTGTTCGCCACCGACGATGACCAGCCGTACCGATGGCGGCAGACGCAGACCGGTGCGGGCCATTTCGTCAACGACAACATGCCAGAAAGCGGTTGGAAGATTCAGGACCGTGAGGTCTTTCCGGGCGACCGACTCCAGAAACCCGGCGACGGAATCCGCCATGCCCTTGTCTCGCAGGATGAGCTTTGCGCCCGCCAGCAGTGTCGGGATGATTTCCTCGATTGAGACGTCAAAGGACAGGCTGGCGAATTGCAGAACGCGGTCAGAGGGGTGCAGGTCAAACTCGGCCCCGATCGCTGCGGCATGTGAAACCAGCGCCCGCATTGGCACCCTGACGCCCTTTGGCACGCCGGTCGAGCCGGAGGTATAGATGACATAGGCCAGTTGTTCAGGATCATAAATCCGAACCGGGAAGGTCTGGTCGTCGAAGGGCGCAGAGGCCGTCGGAGGCACGACCCGAAGCGTGTCGGAGAGCTGCATTTGCGGCTCTGCAATTACCAGTACGGCGGCGCTGTCGGTGAGTGCGTGGTTGATGACATCGCGCGGGTAGCTTGGGTCTATGGGCAGGAAAGCCGCCCCCGACTTGATCACGGCAAGCAAAGCCACAATGAATTGGGGGGAGCGTTCCAGACAGATCGCCACAATCTTGCCCGGCCCCGCGCCTTGGGACACAAGAGCCGCGGCCAAGTTTCTGACGCGCTCGCCGAGTTGCCCGTAGGTCAGGATTTCGTCCGTTCCCATCATCGAAAGGGCCTGCGCGTCGTGGTGAAGGCTGATCGAGTCGGAGAGCAGATCAGAGATGGCCTTTGCCTGCTTGGGAAGGCGGCGGTTCGGGCGGCCGAGAGAGAGCAGAGAGGCTTCTTCCGAGCGTGGCAACATCGTCAACTGCTGCAAAGGCGCGGTGGATCGGGCTTTGGCGAAGCTGGCCAAGAGTTCGACCAAATGGGTAAGCATAGCCTCGGCGCACGCAACTGGAACGCCGCCGGGATCGTGTTCCAGAACCAGCTGGATCTGGGGGTCGCCGTAAATCGCCAGCGTGATCGGCAGGGCGCCTTCTTCGTGAAGTTGGACCTGACGGTGTTGCCAAGCTGGCCCAAGCTGACGCATGAATTCGCTCAGGCTTGCGCGTTCAAACATCACCATGGTTTCGAACAGAGGCACGGAACCGGGCAGGCCCGCCCATCGCCGGATATCGGTCAGCGACGCATGTTCGTGCGGCCGGATGGCCAGACTTGCCCGGCGCATTTCGGAAAGCAGTTCGATGGCAAGCTTGTCTGCCTCTAACTGGATGCGGAGGGGCAGCGTGTTGATCAGGCAGCCGACAGTCCGCGTGCAATTGGGCGCAATATAGCGGCCCGAGCGGGTGACGCCGATCACACTTTCATCGCGCCCTGTCCAACGTGCCACCACCAGACCCCAGGCGGCATGCAGCAGATCTGCCAGAGAGGCGCCCGCGGTGTCGGCCTGTTCGCGAAGCGCATCAGAAAGTGTCGCGTCAAGTTTGCGCGCAGTCTGATTTTTGCGAAGCGGCGCGCGACCGTCGGGGGGGGCTGCCGCGGCGCTGATAGAATTCGGTTGGTCGAAACCTGTCAGGATGGATCGAAAGTAGGTTTCGGCCTCGGTCGTTTCCCGGTCATTGATCGTATGGCAGAAAACCGAAAAGCCATTTGACGGGGCCAGTTCCGATTTGGCTGGCCGTCCTTCCAGAATATCGAACAGATCTTCCAGCACGATGGCCATGCTGCGCCCGTCAATAAAAGCATGGTGAATCGTCCAGACCATAACGCAGCTTTTTTCGCCCCGTTTGATCAGCTTGACGCGCCAAGGGGGAGAGGCTTCGAGGTCGACGCCTTGTTCGCGGTCGGAGGCGAGCCATTGATCAAGCGTTACCGATTGCTTGCGCGCAGACATGTGCGACCAGTCGTCGTAAGACAGGTCAATGTCGATGCTGTTGTTCAGAACTTGAACGGGCGCATCGCGTTTGCGCCACAGGATCGACAGCCGTAGCGCTTCGTGCAGCTTGGCAACTGCGGCCCATGCGGACTCTAAATCGGTGGGTGAAAGCAGTTCGTTGTCCATCTCGACAACAACTTGTTCAAGGTTCACCCAAGGCAGATGGGCGAGCGTGCTTTCATAGATCATCCCCAGTTGAACGGGCGTCAGCAGGCATTCCTGCCGCGTCCCGATCTGAGGCGTTCCCAAAAAGGGAAGGGGTGTGTTCATCGGACCCTTCGTCATGCGCCTTCGCCTCCGAAAAGGGCGATCAGGGCGCGAATGGCGGTCTGGTCGACGTAAAGGGTTGCAATGGCAATCGTGACACCAAGCGCGGCATATGTCGCGTCATGCACCCAGTCCCACGCCTTGTGGCGGCGGGCCAGCCAAATCAGCGCCGGGTAGACGGCAATCGAGGCCAAAGCCTGCCCAGCCATCGCCCCGATCAGGCTGTAATGGTTTGCACCGATGATCATGAAGGTCATGAGCAGGGTGGCACGTGCAAGGGTCACCAGAAAATAGTTGCGACTGTCGCCCGCAGCGAGTGCCGACTGATCATAGGTCATGCCGATCACTTGGGGGATTTGACTAATCGAGATCAGGACAAGAATAGCCCCGGCGTCAGAATAGCGTTCATCATACATCAGATCGACTAGCCATTCCCCGGCAAAAGCAGTGATGGCCAATAAGGAAAGAACCGCGCCTGTCAGAAGAAAGCGCAGTTTGCGGATCGCCTTGAAGTTTTCGAAAGATGCCGAAGGAGGGCGCTCTCGATAAAGCGGGATCAAGATCTTGCCGGCAACATTTTGCCCCAGAAGCAAGGGGAAGGACGCAAGGAAGAAGCCGATATTGTAAAGCCCAAGGTGCTGGAGGCTAAGGTACTTTCCCAAGATCGCCTTGTCGCCTTGTGCAACAAGGAATCCGCAGGCCGTGGAAAGAAACAGCCAGAAGCCAAAATGAATAAGATCGCGGCCCGCTTCTCTTTCCCATTGAAAACTGTTGCGTTCCCCCGGAAGGCCGACCGACATCAAGATCAATCTGGCAGCGGCTGATATGATCCAGCCAAGGGCCAAGGCCCAAACAGATTGAAGAAGCCATGCCATGATCACCATGGCCACAATGCCAATCGCCTGTGCGATCAGATCGAGGTAGGTGACACGGCCCACACGCAGATGCCGCGCCGCCGTCTCTACCCGCGTGGGTTCAAACCCGTGGATCAACAGCGAAAAACCAGCAACCGGCAACAGCATGGCCAAAATCGGTTCGCCATAGAAACTGGCCACGGGATAGGCAATTGCAAAGGTAAAGACCCAAAGAACAACGCCGCGGATGACCTGAATGGTCCAGGCCGTGTTCAGAAACGCGGGCTCATCGCCGCGTTTGTGCTGCATGATGGATGGGCTGACACCCATGTCCGAAAACATGGTCAAACCAACGATGATCACCGAAACCAAGGTCATGATGCCAAAGGCTTCGGGATACAAAAGCCGGGTTAGGATCAGGTTCGACAGTAGGCGCATGGCCTGACTGCCACCATAGCCCAGCACAGTCCACGCGGAACTGCGCATGACGCGCGCAACCAATCCGTCACCCCGGAGTTTGGCGATCATTGGGCTGAACCTGTAACGAGCCTGTCCTGTAACGGTCGGCGATGCAAAATTGTCCACCGAGCGGGGGATCGGTAAAACCTGCCTCACTGAGCCGTTTCGATCAAGCCAACAAACGGCAACACATTGTTCCCAACTGCTGCCATCGGTCTTTTGGATCAGAACATGTGGCTGGCCAATGCGGCGATCAGACCCACTGTGCCAGACGCAGCGATGGCGTCAGCGAAGTGACCAAAGCCTTCCGGCATCTTGCCAGAGGTGCCGTGATCTTCGTCTTCGCCGTCGTAATCTTCGTGATCCGCTGTGTCTTCGTTCGCGTCAACGCGGTTCATCAGGCTTTCGATGTCAAATTCTTGCTTGTCTGCGATCGACACTTTGGTTGCCGCTTCTTCGGGGTTTTCTTGACGCGAGCCAGAGGATTTTGCGCCGAAGATGCTGCTCCAGCGATGCGAGTCCGAGACATAATCGTCGGAAGCCGGGGTGGTTTCATCAGCCGAAGTGCTGGGACGCTCCGCCCCGCCGCGGCCCGAAAAACGGATGAAGTTGAATGGGTTCGACGAAGAAGGCATCGCAGGGGACGACGCTGTTTCCGGGAGAGTGGGTTGGTTTTCGTTTCCTGAAGCAGGGCGAATGCTGTTGCGCCAGCTGGTGCCCAGAGAAAAGAGATCCGAATTGTCGGCTTCGATCTCGGTGGCGTCTGCAGTGTCAATCGCGGGGGCTGAAACCGTCACCGGCGTCGAAACCTCTGCGGCCTCCGGCTGCGCGACTTCGTCCGAATAGATCATGTCGGGTTCGCCCGCCCATTCTGCAATCGCTTCGGCCTCTTCGGGGGTGCGAGCCACGACGATGCGCACAACCTCACCGGGGTGATCGATAGAAAAGGTGATGGCATCGCCATTTACGGTGAAATCAAGATCGCTGCGAACACCAATTGCATAGGTGTTGGCTTCTGCGCTTTCATCGACATTCGGGTTGTCGATGATGTCAAAGCGCTCCATCCAATCGGCCGGAACCTCGGAGGTCAGGCTTTCCACCCAGACAGCGGCATAGCCATCGCCAAGACCTTCGATGTCCAGCGTGACTTCGCCAACCGTTGCGTCATCATCGGCAGCGAGGAACATGACCAGACGGTCGTCGTTTTCAAAACCATAGGTCCACAGGTCGGAATTGCGCGAGTTCTGGGTCGAAATATCCATGACCGTCAGGCCTTCGACGCTTTCATAGATCATGTCGACCATGTCGGCGCCAACGAACTGAACCGCATTGCCGTCGACGTCAACATAGCTGTCGCGGCCTGCATGAACCATGTCCCACGACAAGAGCGAGGCGGAGCCCATGCCTTCGGCCTGATATTCCGAGAAGACTTCCAGATAAAGACGGGGTTGTTCGATACCGTAATCGCGGGTTTCCAGAAGATCCTGCCAATACTGTTCAAACTCGTCGTCGGTGCGGCCTTCCAGATCGACATCGCCGCGACGCACCGTGATGCCGTCTGCGCGCATGTCACGGATGTACTTGGTCAGGGCCTCTTCGCGGGTCACAGTGGCCACGCCCCATTCGCCCAGGTTGAGTTCCGGGCGATCGCCGCCAGCAACGGTTACGTCTTCAACCCATGCTTCATAGGTTGGCTGGAACTGGTTCAGCGTAAAGTCCACGCCTTCGGCAAAACCCGGATAGCGGTGATGGGTGACCAGATCGACACTGGCTAGATCTTCGGCCGAAAACGCGTCACGGATCTCTTCGTCGTCTTCCAGCGAGCGGCCAGCCTGAACCGAGACATCAATCTGCACGCCGGAACGGTTGATTGCCGGGTCGTTCAGGCAGGCATTGATTTCGTTGACCATCGCCGAAGCCACATTGCCGTATTCGGCAGCGTCATCAGAGCCGTAAACGGCCGAAAAATGATGGTAGTATTCAGAGCCGATGCTGAGGATGACTTGGCTTGGAAGAGCGCCATAGTGGCCCGACAGAAGATCGGTCATGAAGCCGCGGACGTCTGCGCGCATCAGGTCTTCATTGCCTGCATAACGAAGCGTCGGAAGGGTGATGTTGATGCCAGCGTCATGCGAATTCGCAAAGCTGATCATTTCACCCAGTCCGGGCTGGGAAAAGCTGGGGTTATAAAGACCGTCATATTGCAGCCCAAAGCGTTCGGTCGCTGCCTCGGCAAGATATCCGCCCGGCCAGGACACCATGCCAAAATTAATGTCGCCTACCTGCTCGTCGAAACGATCCAGCGAACGGAAGCTGGTATAGCGTACGCCAAGATCAGCAGCGTCCACCGCTTCAGCGCCTGTAGTTCTTGCATCGTTTCCGGTATTAACATGAATGAGCATATCAGATCCCCCGACCCTTGGTTTCGGAGATCTTTAGGCAAATTGGATGCCGGCAATTCGGATTGGCATCCCCCATCCGTCGGCATGTATGTTCGCTAAGTCATTGAAAAGAAATGATTTTAAAGCAAGCCAATGTGGCTGATAGTATTGGTTGTTAACCAAAGTATGTACGGGATAATCCAATCTCGCCGCGCTTTATCCCGTCGTCCTCATGCTCATTTTCCTGAAATGGCGCGACTTTTCTCCGTTCCTGCGAGTTCGGGAAGTAATACTTCGAAAAGTTGACGACTTTCTTGTTCTGGCTGATTCTGAAGTCAAAAATTAAACGCGTCGAAAGGAGCGTTATTTTACCACCATTTGGATAACTATTCGTCGATTTTTATATTTTAAGGTATGGAGCTATTTAATTCAGATGTATCTTGATGAATTAGGTATGGCCCGAACCTAATCTTTCGGATTGGTGCCTCTTATGGACCCATCCCTTCGGATAGTGCCGACGTCGCGGAAAACGCCGATTTCGCTGGATTGGGGCACAATAGGCCCTAAAGTGCCTGTGAAGGCAGGTGGGTCATGGAAATCGGCAAGACGTCTTTCTGGTGGCGCGATATTGGGCTTCCCGACAGAAGGCCCGGCTTGGACGGAGACGTCAACGTCGATGTTTGTATCATTGGCGCGGGCTATACGGGCCTTTGGGCGGCGCATTATCTGAAATCTGCGCAACCGGATTTGTCCGTCATTGTTGTCGAACGGGAGTTTGCGGGCTTCGGGGCCTCGGGACGAAATGGTGGCTGGTTGACGGGTGGTTTTGCGTGGTCCCATCAACGCTATGCGGGGCAAGGGGAAAAGCCCGTCCGCGACATGGTTGCCGCGATGATGGGGACCGTGGATGAGGTGATCCGGGTTGCCGAGGCGGCGGGAATTGAGGCCGACATTCATCGCACCGATGAGTTGATGGTGGCCACGAACCCGGCACAAGAGGCGCGCATGCGTGCGGAAACCGCTCATCGGGCTGGCTGGGGTGAGGCGGCGCGGATGCGGGTGATAGAGGCCGACGAACTCGCAGGCCGGATCCGAATTCCACAGGCCCGTGCCGCCATGGTTGTTGAAGGTGTGGCCCGGATCCAGCCCGCAAAACTGGTTTCTGGCTTGGCGCGGCTGGTTGAAGGGCAGGGCGTTCGCATCGTCGAGGGAACTTCGGTCACAGGGCTTGCGCCGGGTCGTGTCAGCACCGACCGCGGTGTGATACGGGCGCAAACCATCCTGCGCTGCACTGAAGGCTTCACTGCTGGTCTGTCGGGGCACCGCCGGGACTGGCTGCCGCTGAATTCGGCCCAGATTGTGACAGAGCCCTTGCCGGAGGACATTTGGCAGGAAATCGGTTGGGAAGGGCGGGAAATTCTGGGCGATTTCGCCAATACCTACTGTTACTGCCAACGTACACGCGAGGGCCGCATCGCTGTGGGTGCGCGCGGCATTCCTTATCGTTTTGGCTCGGCGATTGACGCAAATGGCGCACCAGATGGTGAAACGATCCGGCGCCTGACCGCGATCTTGCGGCGCCATTTTCCGGCGGCAGACCGCGTTGCTGTCGATCATGCTTGGTGCGGGGTGCTTGGCGTCCCACGCGACTGGTGCGCAACCGTGGGCTTTGATCCGGAAACCCGGATCGGCCATGCCGGCGGATATGTTGGCGTTGGGGTTTCGACCTCCAACCTCGCAGGGCGCACGCTTTGCGACCTTGCCCTAAACCGTCAGACAGAGCTCACAGCCCTTCCTTGGGTGAACCGCCCCCTTCGCCTGTGGGAACGCGAACCGCTGCGCTGGCTTGGTGTTCGGGGCATGTATGCGCTTTACGGACTCGCCGACCGGCACGAGGCTTGGGGCGGCCCGCCATCTCCGCTGGCGCGGCTTGGAAACTGGCTTACCGGTCGTTAAACCAAGCCACCCCTTTATCTTGGTCCAAATATCCCGGGGGAGAGACTTTTGGCGCAGCCAAAAGACGTGAGGGGGCAGCGCCCCCTCTCCCTTGCTGCGGTCAGCCGCGGCCTTTCCATGGCACCAGTTTCTTCTCTGCCATCCGCATCAGGATGTCGATGCCATAGCCGATGATGCCGATCAGGATGATCCCCATCACAACGATATCGGTCAGCTGGAATTTTGACGCCGCGATGATCATCATGCCTGCGCCCTTTTGCGCGGCGACCAGTTCGGCGGCCACAACCGTTCCCCAGCAGACCCCCATCGCCACCCGCGCGCCTGTAAAAATGTCGGGCAGCGAATTCGGGATGATGACATGGCGCATGATCTGCGCCTTGCTGGCGCCCAGAGAATAGGCGGCATGGATCTTGGAAAGCTTGACCCCTGAAACACCCGACCGTGCGGCAATCACCATGATCCAGAGTGCGGCAAGGAACAGCAGAACGATCTTGCCAGTCTCCCAGATGCCGAACCAGATGATCACCAGCGGGATCAGGGCCAAGGGTGGCACCGGGCGCATGAATTCCACGATCGGGTCAAACCAGCCACGGAACCAACTGGACAGGCCCATCGCATAGCCCAGCGGAATGCCCACCAGAGAGCCAAGGAAAAAGCCTGCCAGAACCCGCCCAAGCGACGCGGCCAAATGGCCCCAAAGCGAGGTGTTCTGATAACCTTGGTTGGCGATTTCGATCAGGCGTGACACCACGGCCTCGGGTGAGGGCAGCCAGATCGGCTCCATCTGCCAGCCGGCATAGGGTTCAAAGTTCAGCGACCCTTTCGAGGTCAAGGTGACTTCCCCATTCGCAACCGACAGTGGCACATCAGCCGTGATAGGTTTGCCATCGACGGCCACGATCTGTGCGCCTTCACCATCATTGGCGACCGGTTTCAGCAAGACAGAGCGCCAAGCCGCCACGACATCAGAGTCATTCTTTGCCAAACCCTCGCCTACGGGCATTTCCGGGGGCTTGGGCTTGGTGCTGCCTTCATAGACCAGCACGCGCACTTCTGCCGTCCCTTCGGCACCGCTGGAATCGCGGGCGGTGTAGCTAAAGCCGGTCTCGCCGACAAAGGGGCCGGGCACATGCAAAGGCACGAGTCTTGACCCGGTAAAAGCCCCCCAAATCAGAAAGATCGCAAGGATCGAGATGATCGAGGCCACGCGGTCTGGCACGATCGCGCTTTCATCACCAAAGGTCACGGTTTTCAGAGAGGCGAAATCGTGGCGCTGACGGTGCGATTTGATCCGCCCCCAGACCAGCATGGAGACGACAAAGATCGTCACATAGAAGACAAGGACCATCATTCCGACGTCTCCGATCTGCCCATGATTTCCTCTTCCATGCCCCAGATCATCGACAGGATCTCTTCGCGTGTTTCTGCGAAACCTTCCGATTTCTTGACGGCCCGCAAATCCTGGCCAACCCCGCGTTCGGCAAAAGGAAGGCGGTATTCCTTGAATATGCGGCCCGGTCGCGGGGCCATGACCAGAAGGCGTTCGCCCAGCAAAAGCGCCTCTTCCACCGAATGGGTGATCAGGATCACGGTCTTGCCGGTTTCCTTCCAGAGTTTCAGCACGAGGCCTTGCATCTTTTCGCGCGTCAGCGCGTCCAGTGCGCCCAGCGGTTCATCCATCAGGATCACGTCCGGATCATTGGCAAGACAGCGGGCAAGGGCCACGCGCTGCTGCATTCCGCCTGAAAGCTCATAAACGGCCTTGTCGCCAAAGTCCTTCAGGCCAACGGTCTGCAAGAGATGCGTCGTGATTGCGTCGCGTTCCTTTTCCGGCATGCCCTTCATGCGGGGGCCGAAATCAATATTCTTTTTCACGCTCATCCATTCGAACAGCGCGCCTTGCTGAAAGACCATTCCGCGTTCGGGACCGGGCCCCGAAACACGTTTTCCGCCAAGGACGATCTGGCCTTCGGTCGGGGCCAAAAAGCCCGCAAGGATGTTGAGAAGGGTCGTCTTGCCACAGCCCGATGGGCCAAGAACGGAAAGCAATTCGCCTTCTTTCAGTTCAAGCGAGACGTTCTTGAGCGCCTGCACTGCGCTGCCATTGGGCAGGTCAAAGCGCATCGAGATATTGTCGATGATCAAGTTGGACATGCTGATCCCGGGTTAGTCGGCCCAGATTGAAAGGGCGGCCCAAGGCGGGGCCGCCCAAGCGAAGGCAGAAAGGATTACATCCCCTTGGCGGCCGTCAGCGGGCCGACATTCACCTGCGCCGAGTAGTCACCAAGTGCGGCCGGAATCGAGCCTGCGCCAACGAAGACATCCGCGACGCCCTTCATGAACTCTTGCGCCCCACCGCCCAGCCACTTGGCCGAAAGCTGGTCATCCACAGACGGGAAGACGAAGGTTGCCATGGTTTCGGCTGTCGCGGTTTCATCCATGCCGGCGTCTTTTGCGATCACCGGGATCATCTCGGCCTTCTTCGAGTCATCTGCCCACATCGCATTGGCGTCGGCAGTGACTTTCAGGAACTTGGCCACAAGGTCGGCGTTTTCCGCCACGAAGGAAGCAGGGGCCGAGGTCACGTCAAAGACGAGGATGCCGAGTTCTTCCTTTTCCGCGCCGGTCAGCAGGACGTTGCCCGATTCCTTGGCGCGGCGCAGTGAACCGCCCCAGCCGCAGAACATATCAACCGAGCCTTGAGCGAAAGCGGCCGAGCCATCCGGCGGGGCCATGTCGACGATTTCAAGGCTGGCAAGGTCGACGCCGAAATGGTTCATCTGCTTGAGGAAGCCGTAATGCGCAGCGGTGCCCAGCGGCACGGCAACCTTTTTGCCAGCCAGTTCTGCGGCATTGTCCTTGGTAATTTCAAGCGCGTTCTGGACGACGCAGTTGTCGTTGTCCGAATAAGACACGGCGACGTCGATGATTTGCAGGTCTTGGCCTGCAGAGGTCGCGACCACGAAGGGCGGGACGCCTTGGCTGACGGAAATATGCACGTCGCCTGCGGCCATGGCCGCCGACATTGCGGTGCCGGTGTCGAAGGATACCCAGTTCACCTTGACGCCCAATGCGGCGTCATAGGTGCCGTTCACCTTGGCATATTCAAAGGGCATCGGCCATTCAAGGAAGTAGCCGACGGTCAATTCATCAAGGGCAAATGCCGCACCCGAGCCGGCCAGCAGGGCTGTACCCGCAACGGCGCTCATCAGGGTTTTGCGAAGGATCATGTCTGTTTTCTCCGTGTTGGGGTTCTGTATTTTCTTATGCCCTTATTGACTGGGCGATTTGGCTTTCTGTCCAGCAACAACCCCGGCGTTCAGCAAATCGGAAAGCCTTGTTCCGGGGGCGTGCATTCCAGACAGTCTGATCTTTGACTCGGAAATCTGTTGATCCAAACGATTCCGCAACTGGCCTTATGGGAGTAATATGTCTGGCCCTACGATTGCCCGCTTCAAAGGCAGATGCTGCGAACATACCGCCAGAGGCCTGACCGAAGGTTTCGGAACCCCTTTGGCCGTCTTCAGTCTTGAAAGGACCACCCTATGGAAGGCTACGCTTCCGCCAATGATATTTCCGAAGTGGTCGAGGCAGACCGCGTTCATGTTTGGCATCACCTGAGCCAGCATAAACCCTATGAAACCGTTGATCCCCGCGTGATCGTCGAGGGCAAGGGGATGCGTGTCTGGGACGCAAAAGGGAAGGAACATCTTGACGCTGTTTCCGGCGGGGTCTGGACAGTGAACGTAGGCTACGGTCGTGAAAGCATTGCTAACGCAGTGCGCGACCAGCTGATCAAGATGAACTACTTCGCCGGGGCCGCCGGGTCGGTGCCGGGGGCTTTGTTTGCCCAGCGCCTGATTTCGAAAATGCCGGGCATGACACGCGTCTATTATTCGAACTCGGGGTCCGAGGCGAATGAGAAGGTTTACAAGATGGTGCGCCAGATTTCGCACCGTCACCATGGCGGCAAAAAAGGGAAAATCCTTTACCGCGAGCGGGATTACCATGGCACCACCATCGGCACGCTGGCAACCAGCGGTCAGGCGCAGCGGGCGATGCAATATGGCCCCTATCCTGACGGCTTTGTCATGGTTCCGCATTGCCTTGAATACCGCAAACAGTGGGATGTCGAGAATTACGGCGAGCGTGCTGCTGATGCGATCGAAGAGGTCATCCTGCGCGAAGGCCCGGATACGGTCGGCTGCCTTGTGCTGGAGCCGATCACCGCTGGTGGCGGTGTGATCGTCCCGCCCAAGGGCTATTGGGAGCGCGTTCAAGAGATTTGCCGCAAGTACGACATTCTGCTGCACATCGACGAGGTTGTGTGCGGTGTGGGTCGCACTGGCTTGTGGTTTGGCTACCAACACTATGGAATCAAACCGGATTTCGTGACGATGGCCAAGGGTGTTGCCTCGGGCTATGCGGCGATTTCCTGCACCGTGACGACCGAAGCAGTGTTCGAGAAGTTCAAGGATGATCCGAATGATCCGATGAGCTATTTCCGCGACATTTCCACCTTTGGCGGCTGCACCAGCGGCCCGGCAGCGGCGCTGGAAAACATGCGGATCATCGAGGATGAGGGTCTTCTCGACAACACGTTGAAGATGGGGGACCGCTGCCTGTCGAACCTTCAGGCGTTGATGGAAAAGCATAAGGTCATTGGCGAGGTGCGGGGCAAGGGTCTGTTCCTTGGTGCCGAACTGGTGGCCGACCGGGCAACCAAAGAGCCGATGGACGAAAAGAAGGTGCAGGCGGTTGTCGCCGACTGTATGGCGCAAGGTGTGATCATCGGGGCGACCAACCGGTCGGTGCCGGGTCTTAACAATACCTTGTGCCTGAGCCCGGCTCTGATTGCGACGGCTGACGACATCGACGAAATCACCGATGCCATTGACCGTGCGCTGACCAAAGTTTTCGGCTAAGTCACGGATACTTATGAATGAATCCCCTGCCTTCGGGCGGGGGATTTCTTTTTTCGGCATCTTTCTTTCACGGCTTTGGTTTTTTGGCGCTTTATTCCGGTGGTTTTTGGGAACCAAGGCGCCGCGATAAGTCCAGATTTCCTTCTTTGATTTCCATCATTCGACGCCAGTCTAGCGGCAAGGGATTGCGATTTCGCAAAAGCCTTGCGCGGGGGCGCGGAAAGGCGCTGTATCTGGACTTAAATCCAAATGCGCGAGTCGTGCCGATGACCATTCCAGCCGAGGCCTTTTTCCTGCCCGACGAGGGCAGCGGAACGCTTCAGGGGCGTATCCGCGCGATGGTGGTGCAGGGCATTTTGGCGGGTCGGTTGCGGCCCGGAGAAAAGATGCCATCGTCCCGCGGATTGGCCGAACATCTGGGTGTCAGTCGGATCACGGTGACCCTGGCCTATGCCGATCTGGTGTCATCGGATTACCTGATGGCCCGCGGCCGGTCGGGGTACTATGTGTCAGACACGGCCCCGCGTGCGCCAGAATTTCCGATGGCCCCCACGCGCGATGAGGCGGTGGATTTCACTGCCCTGACCGGGGGGCGGTTTTCGCGTCTGGCGCGAGTGACAAAGCCCGAAGATTGGGAGCGCTACCCCTATCCCTTCATTTACGGGCAGGCCGATGCCACGCTGTTTGACCATCAGAACTGGCGGCAATGTGCGTTGCGCGCGCTGGGCAAGCGTGATTTTGCGGCGCTGACCAGCGATTACTATGAACGAGACGATCCGGTTTTGATCGAACATGTCTTGCGCACGATCCTACCGCGCCGGGGGATTGCGGCCCGCGCAGAAGAGGTGTTGCTGACGCTTGGCGCGCAAAATGCGCTGTGGATTGCGGCGCAAGTCTTGTTGGGTGCAGGCAAAAGGGCGGTTGTAGAAAACCCCGGATATCCGGGGCTTAGGGCAATTCTTGAACCTTCGGGCGCCGAGATTTTGCCAGTGGATGTGGATGAATTCGGCCTGCCGCCTGACCGTTTACCAGACGGCACGGATGTGGTGTTTACAACGCCATCGCATCAATGCCCGACCAATGCGACCATGCCCGTGACGCGGCGAGCAGGCCTGATTGAAGCCGCCAGCCGCAAGGGGTTTGTGATTGTCGAAGACGATTACGAATTCGAGATGTCGTTCCTGAAGCCCGTGGCGCCTGCCTTGAAGTCATTGGATCGCGAGGGGCGCGTTGTCTATGCCGGGTCGTTTTCCAAAAGCATCTTTCCGGGCTTGCGTCTGGGCTATCTGGTGGCAAGCCCCAGTTTCATTGCCGAGGCGCGCGCCCTGCGGGCCTTGGTTCTGCGGCATCCGCCGGGGCATATCCAACGCACGGTCGCCTATTTTCTGGCCGATGGTCACTATGATGCGCTGGTGAACCGGATGAAGACCGCGTTTCGGCGGCGGCGGCAGATGATGGAAGAGGCCATTGCCGAACATGGACTGGTGGTGGCGGGGCAAGGCGGCTTTGGCGGATCGTCGATCTGGATGCGGGCGCCCGAGGGTGTGGACACCGAAGAACTGGCCTTACGGCTGCGCGAGAGGGGTGTGTTGATCGAGGCGGGGCGGGCCTTTTTCCACCCCGCCCGCAGCAGCCGGAATTTCTATCGCTTGGCCTATTCTTCGATTGCGCCCGCAAAGATCCCCGAAGGCGTTGCGCGGATTGCGGCCAAGCTGCGCGAGGTGCGTGGATAGGTCCAGAATCAGTTTAAAATCGCGATGCCACCCTGTGTGCACCCCCCGTACACCCCCTGTGCAGAGAGGGGGTTTGATCCTCATTCGGGCGTTTCGTGCAAACTGGCTATAATTTCGCGAATACTCTGGCCCTAAGCGGGGGGGCTGTGCATGGATAAGCTGTGCGCCAGATCCTTTTGACCCCGACCCCTAGCCGGAGCCTAACGCCAATGCGCATGACCACCGAAGAAGCCTTTGTCAAAGTGCTGCAAATGCATGGAATCGAACATGCCTTTGGCATCATCGGTTCGGCCTTCATGCCGATTTCGGACCTGTTCCCCAAGGCGGGAATCCAGTTCTGGGACTGCGCCCATGAGGGCAGCGGCGGGATGATGGCCGACGGCTATACCCGCGCCAGCGGCAAGATGAGCATGATGATTGCCCAGAACGGCCCCGGCATCACCAATTTCGTGACGGCGGTAAAGACCGCCTATTGGAACCACACGCCGCTGCTGCTGGTCACGCCGCAAGCCGCGAACAAGACGATCGGGCAGGGCGGTTTCCAGGAAGTCGAGCAGATGGCGCTGTTCAAGGACATGGTCTGCTATCAGGAAGAAGTGCGCGACCCAAGCCGCACGGCCGAGGTGCTGAACCGTGTGATCCTTCAGGCGCGGCGGCAATCGGCCCCGGCGCAGATCAACTTCCCGCGCGATTTCTTTACGCAGGTGATTGATATTGACCTGCCTGCGATTGTGGAATTCGAGCGCCCGCAAGGCGGCGCTGCGGCGCTGGATCAGGCGGCCGAGCTGCTTTCGAGCGCAAAGTTCCCGGTCATTCTGAATGGTGCGGGCGTGGTGATTGGCGGGGCCATCCCGGCCAGCATGAAACTCGCTGAGCGGTTGGATGCGCCGGTTTGCGTGGGCTATCAGCATAATGATGCTTTCCCCGGTTCGCACCCTCTGTTCGCCGGGCCATTGGGGTACAATGGCAGCAAGGCCGGGATGGAGCTGATCCGACAGGCCGACGTGGTCCTGGCGCTGGGGACGCGGTTGAACCCGTTCTCGACCCTGCCGGGCTATGGGCTGGATTATTGGCCGAAAGAGGCCAAGATCATTCAGGTGGACATCAACCCGAACCGGATTGGTCTGACGAAAAAGGTTTCGGTCGGGATCGTGGGCGATGCCAAGGCGGTGGCCGAGGGGATCTTGTCGCGGCTGTCAGGCACTGCGGGCGATGCCGGACGGGCAGAACGCAAGGCGCTGATTGCGCAGACGAAATCGGCATGGGCGCAGCAGCTTTCGTCGATGGATCATGAAGATGATGATCCGGGCACCAGCTGGAACCAGCGCGCCCGTGCTGCAAAGCCGGAATGGATGAGCCCGCGCATGGCGTGGCGCGCGATCCAGTCGGCGCTGCCGAAAGAGGCGATCATTTCCAGCGATATCGGCAACAATTGCGCGATCGGAAACGCCTATCCGACCTTTGAGGCGGGGCGGAAATATCTGGCTCCGGGCCTGTTCGGGCCTTGCGGCTATGGGCTGCCCTCGATCATCGGCGCAAAGATCGGTTGCCCCGATACGCCCGTGGTTGGTTTTGCGGGGGATGGGGCCTTTGGCATCGCGGTGACGGAACTGACAGCGATTGGCCGCCCGGAATGGCCCGCGATCACGATGGTCGTGTTCCGCAACTATCAGTGGGGCGCGGAAAAGCGGAACTCGACGCTGTGGTTTGACGACAATTTCGTGGGAACCGAGTTGGATGAGGGCGTGTCTTATGCCGGGATCGCGCGGGCTTGCGGATTGCAGGGTGTGCAGGCGAAGACGATGGAGGAGTTGCGCGCGGCCCTGACGCAGGCCTTGGCCGATCAGAAAGCGGGCAAGACCACGCTGATCGAGGCACTGATCAATCAGGAATTGGGGGAGCCTTTCCGCCGCGATGCGATGAAAAAGCCGGTTGCGGTGGCCGGGATTTCCAAGGCCGATATGCGGCCGCAGGTCGTCTGATGCTGCCCTTTGGCCTTTCCGGCGGAGAGGCCGCTTTGGTTGCCTTTGGCATGGTGGTCGCGGGCTATGTCCGCGGCTATTCCGGCTTTGGCTTTGCCGCCTTGGTGATGAGCTTTGCCGCGCTGGTGACCGACCCGTTCCCCTTTGTCGCCGTGGTGATCCTGGCCGATATTTTCATGACGCTGGGGCAAGCGAGGGGCATCTGGGCGCATATTGATTGGGCGCGGGTTCGGACCCTGTTTCTGGGCTGCCTTGTTGGGGTGCCTTTGGGGGTTTGGACCATTCAAGCCGTGGGCGTCGATCTGGGGCGGGCCTTTCTTTCGGGCTTTGTCTTGGTCATGTGCGGGCTGCTGTGGGCGGGGTGGAAAATTGCGTCCCAAGGGGGCGCGGCCCATGTGTGCGTGGGTGTCATTTCCGGTCTGGCCAATGGCGCAGCCGTGGGGGGATTGCCTGTTGCCGTGTTTTTCACGGCGCAAGGCGTGGCTCCGGTGGTCTTTCGGGCGACGGTGATTGCCTATTTCACCGCGTTGGACCTGTGGTCGCTGCCGGTGCTGTGGCAGGCAGGACAAATTACGAAAGACAGTTTTCTTGCAACGGCTTACGGGCTTCCCTTCATGCTTGCAGGGCTTTGGGCCGGTGGGCGCAGGTTCAGCGCCGCGACGCCTCAAGACTTTCGCAAATTCGCGATCCTGCTTTTGGCGTTCTTGTCGCTGGCTGGTCTGTGGAAGTCACTGGCATGATAAAAAATGTTCGAAAAGTGCAAGCCAATGCCCATAATTTCGGGTTTTGCACGTGTAAAATGATGGAATTTCACAAGGATCAGGGTCGTGGCTGACCTGTTGGTTCTAAATGCCGGGTCGTCGTCGATCAAATTTGCCGTGTTTGGAGACGATTTGGGCGAGCGGGTTTCGGGCCTTACGTCCGAGATTGGCGGCGCGTCGGTTCTGGGCATGGCCGGGCGGAAGGAAGCCTGCCGTTTATCAGATCATCGGGCGGCTTTGGATGCGATCCTGAGCGCCTTGGAGCGTGAGGGATTTCCGGCAAGCAGGCTGAGTGCCGCGGCACATCGGGTGGTGCATGGGGGCAAGCGGCTGACCGAGGCACAGCGGTTGACGCCGGACGTGCGGGCCGAGATTGCGGCCTGCTCTCCGCTGGCGCCTTTGCACAACCCGCATACCTTGGCGGCCATTGACCGTCTGACGGAACTGGTACCGGACCTTCCGCAATTTGCGAGCTTTGACACCTCGTTCCACGCCACCAACCCCGAGGTTGCCACGCGCTATGCAATTCCGCGCATGGCCGAGACCCAAGGCATTCGGCGCTATGGGTTTCATGGGCTTTCCTATGCGTCTTTGGTGCGGCGCTTGCCCGAGGTTTCGGGCCAGCCGCTGCCGTCGCGCCTGTTGGCCTTTCATTTGGGTAACGGGGCGTCGCTTTGCGCGATTTTGAACGGAAAATCGGTGGCGACGACCATGGGTTATTCGCCGCTGGATGGGCTGACAATGGGCACACGGTCGGGCGGGATTGATGCCAATGCTGTGCTGCGGCTGGTGGAGGAGAACGGGCTGGAGCGCACGAAGGCCATTCTGAACCATGAAAGCGGCTTGCTGGGGCTGTCGGGCGGGACGTCAGACATGCGCAAGCTGATGCTGGACCCGTCAGCGGACAGTGCCTTTGCGATTGAGCATTTCTGCTATTGGTCGCTGCGCCATGCGGGCAGCCTGATTGCGGCAATGGAAGGGTTGGATGCCATCGCCTTTACCGGCGGCATTGGTGAAAACGCCTTGGGCGTGCGGGCGCGGATTTTGCGGGGGCTGGAATGGCTGGGCGTGCGGATGAACCCCGACGCCAACCACGCAGGCAAGGCACGGCTACACGCCGAAAGCTCGAATGTTGGGGTCTGGGTCGTGCCCGCCGAGGAGGAGCGGATGATCGCCGCCGATGCGCTGCGCCTGATGGAGGCCGTATGAGCGGGGGTTATGCCAGGGCGAGGGTGACGAGGGCTGAGGCGACGATATCTTTGGTCGAGGCTCCGCGTGACAGATCGCAAACCGGTTTGCGAAAGCCTTGCAGAAAGGGGCCGATGGCCTGCGCGCCGGCAAGTTCCTGCGCCAGCTTGTACGCGATGTTCCCCGCATCAAGCGACGGAAAGATAAGAACATTCGGGTCGGTAAAGGCCGCACCCTTCTTGGCGGCGATGGTGGCGTTCAGCGCGGCATCGGCCTGCAGGGGGCCTGCGAAACCTGTTGCCTCGGCCGCGGCGCGGACGGCATCGACCGAAGGGCCTGTGCCGCTGGTGCCGGTGGAAAAGGACAAAAGCGCCACACGGGCCGTCCCCAGCAGGGCTTGCGCCGTGGAGGCAGAGGCGCGGGCGATGGCGGCAAGGCCTGCGGCATCGGGCGCGACATTCACCGCGCAATCGGCCCAGATCATTTCGCGCCCGTCTGCCATCCGCATCAGGAAGAAGGAGGAGGGCAGGGTAACGCCTTCGGCCAGACCAATGGCAAGGCCTGCGGCCTCGATCACCTTTTTCGTCGGGCTATCGGCGCCTGCGACCATGGCATCGGCCTCGCCCGCCGCGACCATGGCGGCGGCGCGGATCAGGGGTTTGTCCAGCATCTTGCGGGCAAGCGCCTCTTTCAGCCCGCGGGCGGCGACAAGGGCCTGCAATTGGGCGTCGGTCACCTCTGCCAAGGGCAACGGCGTCGCCAACCCTTCGGCAGCGAGTTCCGCCATGGCGGCGGCAACGCGGGGATCGTGGGATTCGGGAAAGACGATGCGGGCGTTGCAGTCTTTTGCGACCCGGCGGGCGCGTTCGAGAACGGACATTTTTTTCCCTTTGAGTTTTGACGGGAGGCTAAGCGCATGAGCGAAGACATCAAGATAAATCGCGGGCTGAAAGGGGTATATTTCGAACGATCCGCGATTTCGGATATCGACGGAACGGCGGGAAAGCTGACCTATCGCGGCTATTCGATCCATGATCTTGCGACGCAGGCCACGTTTGAAGAGGTGGCGCATCTGATCATGTTGGGCGAGTTGCCGAATGGGGCGGAACTTGCGACCTTCAAAGCGCGGCTGGCAGCGGCGCGGGTGCTGCCATCCGAGGTTTTCGCGATCATCGAACAGATCAAGGCGGGGCATCCGATGGATGTGCTGCGGACCTGCGTCTCGGCCTTGGCGGCGTTGGAGCCCGCTTCGCAGGATGCAAGTGATGCGGGATTTCTGGAAAACGGTATTCGCCTGACGGCGCAAGTGCCGATGATCGTGGCCGCGCATCATGCGATCCGGTCGGGGCGGACGCCAACCGCGCCATCGCCGGAACTGGGCCACGCGGCGAATTGGCTCAGGATGCTGAAGGGCGAAGACCCTTCGGCTGATGCGGCGAAACTCGCGGATGTGGACATGATCCTGCATGCCGAACATGGGGCGAACGCGTCAAGTTTTGCCGCAAGAGTGACGGTGGGGACAGAGGCCAATTTGCATGGGGCCGTGGTGACGGCGCTGTCCACCTTGGCTGGCCCCGCGCATGGCGGGGCTGCGGAAGACGTGATGAAGATGGTGCGCGAAATCGGGTTGCCCGATCGTGCGGCAGATTATGTGAAGGCAAAGCGCGCCGCGAAAGAGGCGGTAACGGGTTTTGGCCATCGAGTCTACCGGACCGAGGACCCCCGCGCCCGCCACATGCGCGAAGGTGTGCGCCGTCTAGGCGAAGAGATGGGCGCGCCGGAATGGTATGAGATTTTGCAGGCCGTGGTCGAAGCGATGAAGCCCTATGCGCGGCATGGGCTGAACGTGAATGTCGATTTCTATGCGGGCGTCGCCTATCAGCTGCATGGAATTCCGATGGATCTTTATGTGCCGATATTCGCGATTGGCCGCGTGCCCGGCTGGGTGGCGCAGTGCCGCGAGCAATTGGCCGGGAACATCCTGATCCGCCCGCTGACGCTGTATAACGGCCCGGAGGATCGCGCTTTTGTGCCGCTGGCAGACCGATGATGTCGCAAAGGGGCTGGACCCCTGTGGTGAATTGATACATGATTGATATAGCTTTCCTTGCGGGCGAAGCGGGGCGGAAAGATCCCGTGGATCAAGCCAATGGCATCATGACTTCAGTTCTTCTGAAGGTGGTGGACAGGGGCGGGGTGGCCAGCAAGGGTGAGGTCGAAAAGGCCCGAAGGGAGAGGCGGGAATGAACCAGCCGCGCATAAATGTCTCGCCGCCGGTTTCGGACGAGATCCGGAAAACGACGTGCTATATGTGCGCCTGCCGCTGCGGGATTAACGTGCATCTGAAGTCAGGTCGCGTGAGCTATATCGAGGGAAACCGCGACCATCCGATCAACAAGGGTGTGCTTTGCGCCAAGGGGGCCTCGGGCATCATGCAGGTGACCGCGCCGAGCCGGTTGCGGGCACCACTCAAGCGCGTTGGGCCGCGCGGGTCGGGGGCATTCGAGGAAATTTCCTGGGATGAGGCCTTGGAACTTGCGGTGTCATGGTTGAAGCCGCTGCGCGAGACTGCCCCGGAAAAGCTGGCCTTTTTCACAGGCCGCGATCAGAGCCAAAGCTTTACCGGATGGTGGGCGCAGGCTTTTGGCACGCCGAATTATGCCGCGCATGGCGGTTTCTGTTCTGTCAATATGGCGGCGGCAGGAATTTACACGCTGGGTGGCGCGTTTTGGGAATTTGGCGCGCCCGATTGGGATCGCTCAAAGCTGTTTGTGCTGTTCGGTGTGGCTGAAGACCATGACAGCAACCCGATCAAGATTGGCATTGGCAAGCTCAAGGCGCAGGGGGCGCGGATGATTGGCGTCAATCCGATCCGGTCGGGCTATAATGCCGTGGCCGATGATTGGGTTGGCATCACGCCGGGCACGGATGGTCTGTTGATCCTGTCGCTGATCCATTGCCTTCTGGAAGCGGGCAAGGTTGATCTGGACTATCTCGCCCAGTTCACAAATGCAGGCTATCTGGTGAACAGCACGGAAGGCCCCGAAAAGGGGCTGTTCGTGAAAAATGCCGAAGCCCAGCCCTTTGTGATTGACCGGCGGACGGGCCAGCCCGCGCCATGGGATGGCAAGGGGGTTGAGCCGGACCTGGGGGCGGTTTGGGAAGGCCATCGGACCGTTTTCCATCATATGGCGGAACGGTATCTTTCGCCCGATTACGCGCCCGAAACCGTGGCAGCGCGCTGTGGTGTTTCGGCCCTGCGCATCCGGCAGTTGGCGGCAGAACTGGCCGATGTGGCGTTCAATCAGGCGATTGAACTGGATCAGCCTTGGGTCGATTTCCGTGGCAATCAGCATGACAAGATGGTTGGTCGCCCGGTTTCGTTCCATGCGATGCGGGGGATTTCGGCGCATTCGAACGGGTTCCAGACCGCGCGGGCGCTGCATTTGTTGCAGATCGTGCTGGGTGCGGTGGAGACGCCCGGAAGCTGGCGGATGAAGCCGCCCTATCCAAAGCCGGTAGAGGCGCATCCGACGCCTCATTGGGTGACGGTGCCGGGCAAGCCCTTGTCAGGGCCGCATCTGGGTTATGTCCGCGGGCCGGATCAACTTGCGATCAAAGAGGATGGCACGCCTGCGCGGATCGACAAGGCGTTCACATGGGAAAACCCGTTTTCGGCCCATGGGTTGATGCATATGCTGATCCCCAATGCCCATGCCGGCGACCCGTATCGGATTGATACGCTGTTCCTGTATATGGCCAATATGGCGTGGAATTCGTCAATGAATACCGCGCAGGTCATGCAGATGCTGACCGACAAGGGCGAGGACGGGGAGTATGTGATCCCGCGGATCATCTATTCGGACGCTTATGCCAGCGAGATGGTGGCCTATGCCGATCTGATCTTGCCCGATACGACCTATCTGGAGCGGCATGATTGTATCAGTATGCTGGACCGCCCGGTGAGCGAGCCAGAGGCGGCAGGCGATGCGATCCGCTGGCCGGTGGTCAAGCCAGACCGCGATGTGCGGGGGTTCCAGTCGGTGCTTTTGGATCTTGGGGCGCGGTTGGGTCTTGCGCCGATGATCAAGGAAGATGGCAGCCCGAAATTCCGCGACTATGCCGATTACATGGTGAACCACCAGCGCAGGCCCGGTGTGGGGCCGCTGATCGGGTTCCGGGGCGCCGATGGCAGTGCCGAGGGGCGGGGCGATCCGAACCCGGAGCAGTTGCAACGCTATATCGCGAATGGCGGGTTCTATCAGGCGCATGTGCCGGAAGGAGCCGGGTTCTACAAACCGTGGAATGCGGCCTATCAGGATTGGGCGGTTGCGGTGGGTCTGTTCGACAGCCCGCAGCCCTATCTGTTCAACATCTGGTCTGAACCGATGCGTCGGTTCCAACTGGCCGCCGAGGGGCATGGCTATCAGCAGCCGCCCGAGCATCTGCGGGCGCAATTGAAGCTGGCGATGGACCCGCTGCCGCTGTGGTATGCGCCCTTTGGCGACGTGGCCGAGTCCGACTATCCGATCCATGCCCTGACGCAGCGCCCGATGGCAATGTATCACAGTTGGGGCAGCCAGAATGCGTGGCTGCGCCAGATCCATGGAAAGAACGCCTTGTTCCTTCCGACCAAGATCTGGGAAGCAGAAGGGTTTCAAGAGGGCGACTATGCGCGTGTGAATTCGCCCCATGCCGAGATCGTGGTGCCGGTTGCCCATATGGCGGGCCTGAATTCCGAGACCGTCTGGACATGGAACGCGATTGGCAAGCGCAAGGCGGCATGGGCCTTGGATGAGGGCGCGCCGGAGGCGACGGAAGGGTTCCTGTTGAACCATCTGATTTCCGAATTGCTGCCGCCAAAGGGCGATGGGATGCGCTACAGCAATTCCGATCCGGTGACTGGACAGGCCGCATGGTTCGACCTTCGTGTGCGGATTGAAAGGGTTGGGCCGCGAGAGCGGTCGGAACCTTCTTTCGGTCCCGTTCCGAGGGTCGTGCCGAAAGGGGAACGGCGCAGATGAGCGCGCAAAATTCTTTGAAGAATTTTGCAAATTCCTTTGAAGGAATTTGCGGGGGAGAAAGATGACCTGTTTGCCGGGAAAGACCGACAAGGCCTTGGGGCTTGTGATCGACCTTGATACCTGCGTCGGCTGCCACGCCTGCGTGACCGCCTGCAAAGGCTGGAACGACCAAGGCTACGGTGTGCCGCTTTCGGATCAAAACCCTTACGGATCAGATCCTTCCGGGGTGTTCTTGAATCGTGTGCATAGCTATCAGGTGGCCCCCGATGTGGGCCCCGCACAAACGGTCAATTTTCCGCGGTCCTGTCTGCATTGCGCAGACGCGCCTTGCGTCACGGTCTGCCCGACGGGGGCGAGCTACAAGCGGGTGGAAGATGGCATCGTCTTGGTCAATGAAGATGCCTGCATTGGCTGCGGGCTCTGCGCCTGGGCCTGCCCCTATGGCGCGCGCGAGTTGGACCAGGATGCTGGCGTGATGAAGAAATGCACACTCTGTGTGGACCGGATTTACAATGAAAACCTGCCCGAAGAAGACAGGGAGCCCGCCTGCGTTCGCACCTGCCCGACAGGGGCGCGGCATTTCGGGGATCTCTCTGATCCCGAAAGCAAGGTTTCAAAATTGGTCGCGGCGCGTGGCGGAATGGATTTGATGCCTGAGCAGGGCACGAGACCCACCAATAAATACTTGCCGCCGCGTCCGAAGGATCGGCCCGACCAAGCCAGCCTTCTGGCGCCTTTGCTGGATGTCCGCGCCAGTGGAGTGGCTGGCTGGCTTGACAAGATACTTGGGAAGATTTGAATGAATCCAGCGCCTTCCGTCATCATCTTCACCGTTCTTTCGGGTTTGGGCTTTGGCTATCTGGCCTTGTTGGCCATTATCGCCCCGCCCGTTGGATTGCCCGCGTTTCTGCACTGGGGGATCGGGTTCGCTCTGGCTGGTGCGGGCCTGATTTCCGCGGCCTTTCATTTGGGCAACCCGCAGCGGGCGCTTTTGGCCTTTACGCAATGGCGGTCTAGCTGGCTGAGCCGGGAGGCGTGGTCTGCTGTTGCGACACTGGTTCTGATGGCCCCTGTGGCGCTGTCAGACTGGCTGGGCTTGGGCTGGCCGCGGTTATCGGGTTGGCTGGGCGTGATCGCGGCGGGGCTTGCCATCACCTCGACCTCGATGATCTATGCGCAGATCCGGGCCGTTCCGCGTTGGCATCACCCCTCGGTTCCTGTCGTCTTTTTCGCCTATACAATCGCCGGAACGTTCCTTTTGGCGGGGCTGAAATGGCCCGCGTTGCTGGCGCTAACCGGACTGGCGGTTGCGATCCTGTGGCATTGGCAAAGCGGGGATCAGGCTTTTGCCAGATCAGGCTCGACCATGGGGACGGCCACGGGCTTGGGGCGCGGCGGGGATGTTTCGGTCTTTGAACTGCCCCATACCGGCGGGAATTATCTTCTGCATGAGATGATCTATGTTGTCGGGCGGCGACATGCACAGAAACTGCGTAACATCGCTTTCCTTGCTTCGGTCGTGGCTCCGGCTGTGATTGTCCTGTTCAGCGCTGGCTGGCTGAGCGTCGCCGTTGCTTTGTCTGCGCATCTTTTGGGTGCTTTTGCTCAGCGCTGGCTTTTTTTTGCAGAAGCCGAGCATGTGGTTGGGCTGTATTACGGGCGGCGTTAACGATTCATACGGTCCTCGTGAACTACTTATGGTTGCGCGGGGGCCGTTAAGCGTTCACACTTGAAGCTGGCTCCTTGGCCGTGTTGAAGGGTGGGTGTCTGGAATGCAGGGTGACAGCTTGGGAACCGAGACTCTGCCCGAAGCTTTGGGGGCCGGCGGTTTGGGTGACGATCACCGCCTGATGCTTTCGATCCTTGATGCCGGACTGGAGTTGTCAAAGGCCGGAACGCTGGGTGTGGGCTCTGTCGTGAATCGCGGCCTAGAGGCGATTTCGTTTCGTCTGGGGTGCGCCTTGCGGGTGCAATTGGGGGCGCATCGTTTTGGCCCGGATTTCGCCGGGAAGCCTCTTTTGAACTTTGGCGCGGCCCAGTTCTTTGCTGATCGATCCGTTGCATTTTCGCAGCCTGTCAGAGAAGCCTTTGAACGCTATGCCCATGCAGCCTTGGGGCTGCTGCACCAACAGCTGGAAGAAGGAGATTTGGTCGCGCGGCTGATAAGCGCGGAGACGTCGAAGCGGGAGGCAGAGACCCGGCTTGATCGGCGGTCTACCCTGATGCAGGCCCTGTTTGACCTATCCCCGATTGGGGTGATCTTGCTGGATTTCGACAGTGGAAAGGTTCTGAACGCCAACAAGGCCTTTCTCGACTTTGGCCGTTGGCAGCCAGACGAAGTTTTGGGTCGTGGATTGCGGCGCATCATGCCGGCATCGGCCCGCCAGATCCGTCGCCACGCTTTGCGATCCCTCTTGCAGGAAGACCGCTTTGGCCCCGTGCTCAGCAGTTTTGAGCGCCCGGATGGATCGGTCTGTTCGGTCGTGGTGCGGGGCATATCATGGCCCGGTCCCGATAAGGCGCGCTGGGTTTGGCTTTTGGTCGAAGATGTTACCTCTCAGCAGCAGGCGATTTCGGAGGCCAAGGCGCATCGGGACGCGGCTGTTCAGGCGCGCGCGGAACTGGATGCCGCCCTTGAGGCCTTGCCGCATGGATTTGTCCTGTTTGACTCTGAGGACCGCGTGGCCCTTTGTAATGACAACATGCGGCGGATCTTTCCGGGCATGGAAGACCTGTTCACGGTCGGGATGCGTCACGTCGATATTCTGAACGAGGGCATTCGGCGTGGAATGTTCCCCGAGGCAGTCGGGCGTGAGGAAGCGTTTATTGCCGAAGTCGAGCGGCGCCGAAAAGAGCGGCGCTTTGAGCGGTTGACGGAACTGAAAAGCGGACGGTTCGTCCGTGTGATCGAGGTCGCGGTGCCGCAAGTCGGGCGTGTGGGGTTGCGGATCGACGTCACCGAAGAAGTGCTGGCCCAGCGCAGGCTTTCAGATGTGATCGAGGGATCGCAGGCCGGCACATGGGAAGTGGACCTTGCGACAGGGGTAAATATCGTCAATCGCCGCTGGGCAACAATGTTGGGACGAGAGATCGAAGATCTGCAACCTATTACCTCGGCAACATGGCGGGGATTGATCCACCCGCAGGATGTAGCCGAGGTCAGCGCCAGTGTGGACAAGCTTCTGTCTGGCGAACTAAGCCAATATGACCACAATTACCGGATGCGTCATGCCGATGGGCATTGGGTCTGGATCAATGATCGTGGGCGGATCAGCGGCTGGACGGCAGACGGCAAACCGGCCCGCATGGCCGGGGTTCATGTCGATTTTTCGGCCCTGAAAGAGACCGAGCAGCGTCTGGAAGACATCATTGATGGAGCTGAGGTTGGGACTTGGCAATTCAATGTCAGCACTGGCGAAAACATCATCAATGACCGTTGGGCCGAAATGCTGGGTCATACCCGCGCCGAGTTGGAGCCGATGACGCTGGAAAAGTGGAAGACGGTGGTTCATCCAGACGATTTCGAAGATCTCCATCACCGTCAGACGGTGGGATTTGACCAGCAGATTTGGCAATTCAGTTATGAATTGCGCTTGCGCCATAAGGATGGCCATTGGGTCTGGGTGCTGTCGCGCGGCCGCGTTACGGCATGGGATGACGACGGCAAACCGCTGATCATGTCAGGGGTTCATCTGGATATCAGCGGTCGAAAGCACCTTGAAATGGTGATCGAGGCGGAACGGGATTTCCTTGCTCAGCTGATGCAGACCTCTGTTTCAGGGGTGATCGCTGTGGACGAAGATGGACGGGTGATCTTTTGCAATGCCGAAGTGGCCCAGCAACTGGAAATCCCGATCGAGGCGCTGCAAGGGCAGATCTGTGATCCGACGATCCTTGGGCTGACCGGGGCCAACGGCGAGTCCATCACGCTGGACGACATGCCCTGCAAGATTTGTCTGGACGCCAAGGTTGGTAGGGTGCGCGATGTGCGCCTTCGTCTGAACCTGAAGGATGGTCGACGGAAGGTCTTGTCCATCAATGGGGCGCGGACGCAAGAAGCCACGCAAGACGTGCGCGCTGTTCTGACGGTGACAGACATTACCGATGCGGCGATGGCCGAAGAACGTTTGCGCGAGGCCCGCGAGAGGGCAGAGGCCGCGAACCGGGCAAAGTCGCAGTTTCTCGCCAATATGAGCCATGAACTGCGCACGCCCTTGAACGGCGTTCTTGGGATGGTGGAACTGATGACTGGCGACGAGTCTGCGGAGGAGCGGCGTGAGATGCTTGCCACCATCCGAACCTCGGCTGACCATCTGCTTGGCATCGTGAATGACATTCTGGATCTGGCCAAAGTCGAAAGCGGCAATGTTGAATTGCAGACCCGACCGTTGGATCTGGCCGAGATTTGCCACGATGTTGGGGATGTGCATACGGTCGTTGCGGCGCGAAAGAACGTGGCGCTGAAGGTGATCGTCGATCCGCGGCTGGCTGAGCCGCGGCTTGGGGACCGGCAGCGCCTGACACAGATCCTTCACAACGCCCTGAGCAACGCTGTGAAGTTCACCGAACGGGGATCGGTGACTTTGCAGGCGGCTCTTATGCCCGGTGATGTGGTGCGCTTTTCCATCCAAGACACGGGCATCGGCATGACGCTGGAGGAAACCGGGCGGGTGTTTGACGAATTCACCCAAGCCGACGGCACGATCACCCGCAAATTCGGCGGCACCGGACTGGGGCTTAGCATCCTGCGCAGGTTGGTTGATCTGATGAAGGGAAAAGTCGCTCTGGACAGCGTGAAGGGGCAAGGGACCACGTTGACCATCGAATTGCCGATGCCGCGCGCGGTCGTAGCAGAGCGGAAGCCAACTGCGGAACGCCCCGTAGCTTTGCCCGAAGGCAGGGCGATGCGGGCTTTGGTTGCCGAGGATAATGCGACAAATCAGATCATCCTGCGGTCCATGTTGGCGCGGTTGGGGGTTGTCACCACTTTTGCCAGCAATGGCGATGAGGCGGTCGACCTGTGGAAACCCGGTGCGTTTGACATCTTGCTCTTGGATATTTCGATGCCTGGGAAGGACGGGATTACGGCGCTGCAGGAACTGCGTGAGAAGTCTGGAAAGGTCGCGTTGCCACCTGCTATCGCGGTCACGGCAAATGCGATGACCCACCATCTTGAAAGCTATCGTCAGGCCGGTTTTGCGACGGTGGTGGCAAAACCGATCAAGCTGGACGACTTGGCCCGAGGGATTGCAGAAGCCGCGCTGGCGGCAAGTGAAGCGCCGGGCGATCAGCCTTTGAGCAGGATGGCATCCTTACCCGAAAGGCTGATTTCGACGGATTGTCCCGGTTTCGGTGGCGGTTGATCGGCGCGGTTGAACGTGTCGAGCGAGACTTGCGTTCCGGCCATCGTGGCGACAAGGCGAATGATCGAGCCCATGAAATGGACCTCGCTGATCGTTGCCGGAAGCACTGTTTCATAGCCCTCTGCGCGACCAAGGCGCAGCGCCTCGGGGCGCAGGGCGATGGAGGCATTTGGCCCGCCGACGGTTTCCGGAAGCGAGAGGGCATGGCTATCAAGCAGCACACGGTTTGTACCATCTGATGTGACATCAAAGGTGTTCAGCGTGCCCACGAAATTCGCGACAAAGCGGGTGGTCGGGCGGTTGTAGATTTCGAACGGGGTGCCGACCTGATCGGCGATTCCGGCATTCATCACGACGATGCGGTCTGAAATGCTCATCGCTTCTTCTTGGTCATGGGTCACGAAGATGGTGGTGATGCCCAGTTCCTGCTGAATTTCGCGGATTTCGTTGCGAAGCGAGACGCGGACTTTGGCATCCAGAGCCGAGAGCGGTTCATCAAGCAGCAAAACGCGGGGACGGGGGGCGAGTGCCCGTGCCAAGGCAACCCGCTGCTGCTGACCACCGGAAAGCTGGAACGGATAGCGGCCGCCCAGATCGGACAGGCCGATCAGCTTGAGCATCTCCACCACGCGGGCCTCTCGGTCGGCTTTGGCAACGCCCTTGACCTTAAGCCCGAAGGCCACGTTTTCGGCCACGGTCAGGTTCGGAAACAGGGCATAGGCCTGAAACATCATTCCGATATTTCGGTTGTTGGGCTTTAGGCTTGTCACCTCTTGCCCGTCGATCACGATGCTGCCCGAGGTCGGCGTTTCAAAGCCCGCAACCATACGCAAAACCGTGGTCTTGCCGCAGCCCGAGGGGCCAAGCAGCGAGATGAATTCGCCCTTTGCCACATCAAGGTTGAAGTCCTTGACGACGCGGTTCTGCCCGAAGGTCTTTTCCAGATGGGTGAGTGTAAGGAAGGACATCAGGCCTTGGCCCTTTCGTGTTTGGCAAAGCGGGTGACCAGCTGCATCAGACCCATGCAGCCCCAAGTGATGGCAAAGGCGATCACGGCCAGCGCCGGCGGTTCATAGGCGCGGTTGGCACCCAAGAGTTGCATATAGGGCCCAAAGGCAGGGCGGTTCAAAAGCGCGGCCATGGTGAATTCGCCCATGACGATGGCCAGTGTCAGGAAGGCGCCGGACAGGACCGCCACCATGACATTCGGGAGAATGACGCGGGCCAGAATGGTGACCCAACCCGCACCAAGGCTTTGCGCGGCCTCGGTCAGGGTGGCCACGTCGATGGTGCGCAGGCCGGTGTCGACCGAGCGGTACATGTAGGGCAAGGCCAAGGTGGTGTAGCCCATGGTCAGCAGGAAATCCGTGCCAAAGGCCGACCCTGTGAGGGGCAGGAAGCTGGAGGTGTTGTATAGTCTGATATAGCCAAAGACCACGACGATGGCCGGAATGACCAGAGGCAGAAGCGTGATGAATTCGACGTAGGGCCGCGCCTGCGGCAGTTTCAGTCGGACCCAATAGGCGGTTGGCACGACCAGCAGCACACCGACCACGATGGTGGCGGCGGCAAGGGCAAGCGAATAGCCAAAGGTTGCCCAGAAGGCCGGATCTTCAAACACTTTGCGGTAGGCGTCAAATGAATAGACCCCGCGCCGCATCTTCAGGCTGAATTCGGTCATGCCCACCAAGGGCAGAAGGAAATAAAGGCAGCCGAAAAGCAGCGCGACCCAAGCGAAAAACTTTGTCATTTCAGCCACCTCTCGGACCGGATCCGCAGCCAGATGTAGAGGAAATTGGCGCAGGCCGTGATCAGGATCATGCCAAAAGCCAGCGCATAGCCCAGATTGGGGTTGCCCAAGACGTCCCCACGGATTTGCGCGAAAAGCTTGATCGGGACGATGTTCAGTTGTGGGCCCGTCAGTGCAAATGCCGTCGCCACAGCCCCGAAGGCATTGGCGAAAAGCAGGGCGAAGGTGCCCAAGAGAGACGGGAAGAGGATCGGCAGCGCGACCATCCGCCAATATTGCGCGCCTGTCGCACCCAAGACAGCGGCGGCTTCGCGCCATTCTTTTTTCAGACCGTCCAAAGCCGGAGTAATGATCAGGATCATCAGCGGGATCTGGAAGAAAAGATAGGTGATCACCAAGCCCCAGAAGGACAGAAGGTTGAACCCCATCGCCCGCAGATTGATGCCGAAATTGGTCTTGAGCCAAAGGGTGATCAGGCCGACAGGGCCAAGGGTTGCGATGAACGCAAAGGCCAGCGGCACGCCGGCAAAGTTTGACGCCACGCCCGAGAAGGTGAGCAGGGGGCTGCGAATGCGTTTTGGCAATCCGCCAAAGACAATTGCGGCAGCCATTGCAAAGCCGACAGCGCCACCCAAAAGCGCGGTGATGACCGACAGCTTGATCGAGGTCCAATAGGCATTGCGGATCGAGTCTGTGTTCAAGTCGATCATGTTTTGCAGGGTAAAGCTGCCATCTTGGGCCTGAAATGCGCCGATCACGATTTTCATCGTGGGCAGGATCAGGAACAGAAGCGCGAACAGCAAGAAAGGCACAAGGCCAAGCCATTTCAATGGCAGGCGCATGCCCGTCCCTTTCGGGGCATTTGGCATCGGGTTTCCCTTGTTGCTGCGGGTCTCTGGCGGACCCTGTCAAAAAAGGCAGGCCCGCCCCCAGAGCGTTCCGGGGGCGGGCGGGGTTAGGGCAGATTATTCGACGTTCGCGCCGACCGTTGCATCCCAGCCGCCGGTGACAGCAGCCTTGTTCGCGTTGACCTGATCAATGGTCGGGAACACGGCCTTTTCATAGGCGGCGGCAGGCGGCAGAGCGTCCAAGAGTTCCTGCGGGATCTTGCCAGCAGCAGCCATCGCGTTGAAGCGTGCCGGGTGGCAATAGCCCTTCAGCCAGCCAAGCTGACCTTCATCGCTGTAAAGGTATTCCATCCACAGCTTGGCCGCGTTCGGGTGCGGGGCATAGGCGCTGATCGCCTGAACGTAGACGCCAGCGAGAACGCCAGTCGACGGAACGACGATTTCAACCGGCGGGTTGCCAGCCAGAGTGTCTTTCCAAGCAAGGGCGTTATAGTCCCATGCGATGACGATGGGCGTGGTGCCTTGTGCCAGCGTACCGGCCTTGCCGATGACCGGAACGAAGTTGCCCGCATCATTCAGCGCCTTGAAGTAATCAAGACCCGCCTTGCCTGCAGCTTCGCCGGGCTCGGCGCCCGAGGACATACCAGCCGCCATCACACCCAGGATCGCCTGGTTCGAGGCGCGTGGGTCACCGGCCAGGGCAACGCTGCCCGCATATTCCGGCTTCATCAGGTCGGCCCAGTCTGCTGGCGTGTTTTCGACCAGATCCTTGTTCACGATCATCGACATGACGCCATAATAGTCGCCATACCAGTAGCCGTCGGCATCCTTTATGTCGGCCGGAATTTCGTCCCAGGTCGCAACCTTGTAAGGCTGGATCAGGCCTTCTTCCTTGGAGGACGGGCCAAAGGCCAGACCCACGTCGATCACGTCCGGGGCCTGCGGGCCGGTATTGTCCTTGTTGGCCTTGATGGCTTCGATTTCGTCAGCCGAACCCGCGTCCGGGTTCAGTTCGTTGACTTCAATGCCAGGATACTTGGCCTTGAAGCCTTCGATCACGCCGCCATATCCGCACCAGTCATGCGGCAAGGCGATGGTGGTCAGCATGCCTTCTGCCTTGGCTGCTTCGTACAGCTCGTCAATCGACTGCGCCGACGCGGCGGTGGCCGACATCAAAATGGCGAAGCTGACGGTTGAGCCCAGAATTTTCTTGATGGTCATAGGAACACTCCCGGTTGCTAAATGACTACCCGCTTGTCATTGCGCCCCACACCTGTTCACGGGGCCGCCTGCGCGGATTTGTGACAGAACTGTAGCGACGGCTTGGCGAGTCTCGCAAGCCATCTAAACCGAGTCGGTAACAATTTTTTCACAAACAGACGTGCTGAAAAGATTGGCACGATTTTGACCATGTGAACGAAAATTGAACGAAAGCTGCCACTGCGCTTTGCCTTGCGGATACACCGACCTTAAGGCATGACGAGAAGAAGCGGCTAATTGAAGGGGCTGGATCATGGATTACGGCAAGTCGGGCAATCCGAAGGCGATGAAGGGCACACCCAAGCATCGGGAACACAACCAAAAAGGGTCAAAGAAGAATCCCTTTGGCGCAGCCCCGGCCAAGCAAGACCTGCTTGAGCGGATGAAGGCGGCGGCAGAGGCCCGTGCGGCCGCGTCGAAAGACGATAAGGGCTGACTTCGGCGATCAATGTTCGAGGTTGTCTGCATTACCTTTGCCTTTTTCTTCGGTCTGGCCGTCAGGCAGATCGGATTGCCCCCGATGGTGGGGTTTCTGGGGGCCGGGTTTGCGGTCAATCTGGTTGGCTTTGAACTTGGTCTTCCGGACGAAGCGCATGACATCCTGAAGCATGTTTCCCATCTGGGCGTGCTGTTGTTGATGTTCGCGGTCGGGCTGAAGCTGAAGCTCTCGCAGGTGGCTCAGCCTCAGGTTCTGGGGGGCGGTCTTCTGCACTTTGCGGTGACCACCGCCGTCCTTTCGGGCGGTTTGGTTCTGATCACCGGGCTAGTGCCCGCCACGGCGCTGATGCTTGCGGTTGCCTTGTCTTTCTCCTCGACCGTGTTCTCGGCGAAAATACTGGAATCCAAACGCGATCTTGGCACGTTTTATGGCCGAACGACGATTGGTGTGCTGATCGTCCAAGACCTGATCGCACTGATCGTCTTGGCGATCTGGGCCGGTCAGACGCCGAACCTTTGGGCGCTGGGCGTCTTTGCCCTGCCGCTGTTGCGCCCGATCTTGCACAAGCTTTTGGACTTCACGGGCCATGACGAGCTTTTGGTTCTGATGGGCATGATGCTGGCACTTGTCTTGGGCGGGATGGGGTTTCAGGCGATGGGCCTGTCGTCCGAGATCGGGGCGCTGGTCATGGGGTTGATGCTGTCCTCGCATCCCCGCGCCAAGGAATTGTCGGAAAGTCTGTGGGGGTTGAAGGAAATCTTCCTTGTCGGGTTTTTCCTGCAAATCGGCATGTCGGGCCTGCCGGGATGGTCTGACCTTGCCTGGGCGCTGGCCTTCCTGGCTCTGCTGCCAGCCAAGGGCGTCTTGTTCTTCTTTATCCTGATCCTTTTCCGGCTGCGGGCGCGCAGCGCGTTTCTGGCGGCGGTCAGTCTGTCGGCCTATAGCGAATTCGGCCTGATCGTGGCAGCGCGGGCCTTGCCGGAATGGCTGGTGCCGCTGGCGCTGACCGTCAGCTTGTCCTTTGTTCTTGCGGCCCCTTTTAACCATGCAGCGCAGGCCATTTATGATCGGCTTGAGCCTTGGCTGCAGCGCTTTGATCCACGTCGAGTGCACCGCGATGAATTGCCGACCAATCTGGGCAATGCTCAGGTCATGGTTCTGGGTATGGGGCGCACGGGAAGCGCGGCTTATGACAGTCTTTTGGCCGTCACGGACCGCGTGGTTGGGATAGATGCCGATACCTACCGGGTTCAGGCGATGCGGGCCGAAGGGCGCAATGCGCTTTTTGCCGATGTGGAAGATGCAGCCTTCTGGCGGGCCTTGGATTGTTCGTCGCTGCGTGCGGTGATCCTTGCGATGGACAATCTAGAGGCCAAGGAAGCCGCCGCCCGTGCAATGCGGCGCAAGGGGTATGAGGGGCCGATCATCAGCCATGCCCTTTATGAAAGCCATCTTGACCGGCTTAAGGCGGCAGGCGCCACGCATACTTATCTGACCATGTCACAGGCAGGGCGCGGCTTGGCAGACCATGCGGCGCGCGCAATCGGGCTGGATGCCTTGCCCGATGCCCCGGACGAGCCACATTCCGAGGTAGAAACGACTTCGGCATGATCTGGAATGTCTCTTGCGGAGGAGTAGGGCTTTGGGCAGGGTGACGTCATCAAAAAGGGGGAGGCGGACATGCTGAAAGGCATTGATAACAGGCTGAATGCCGAAGTCTTGGGCGCGCTGCGGGCCATGGGGCATGGCGACTATCTGGTGCTTGTGGACACGAACTTTCCGGCCGACAGCCTGTCGCGCCACACGACAGTTGGGCATCTCTTGCGGATGGAAAATCTGACCTCGGCTGAAGCGGCCGAAGCGATCCTTTCGGTTTTGCCGCTGGATACATTCGTCGATGATTTCGCAGGCCGGATGCAAGTGGTGGGCGATCCGTCCGCCGTGCCGGATGTTCAGCGCGAGGTTCAGGCCAAGGTCAACGCCGCAGAAGGGGCTGACCGGCCCATTCCGGGGGTGGAGCGCTTCGCGTTCTATGATCTGGCGAAGGGGGCCTATGCGGTCATCCAGACAGGCGAGCGTCGATTCTATGGCTGCTTCATGTTCCGCAAGGGCGTGATCCCGCCGGAGGCTTGATCCATGGGAAAGCCGATTGTCGTCTTGGGGATTTTTAACGCCGATGCAGCCTATCGCGCGGCACGGCTGCCACGGCTGGGCGAAACCATCATGGGGGCCGGGTTCCATCTTGGCCCCGGAGGCAAGGGCTCCAATCAGGCAGTGGCCGCAGGTCGGGCGGGCGGTGATGTGCATATGATCACCCGCCTTGGGGCCGATGATTTCGGCCTGATGGCGCGTGGTGTTTGGGCCAGTGCGGGCGTGACGCCGCATGTGATCGAAGATGCAGAAAGCCATACCGGGTCGGCCTTCATCTTCCTTGAAGAAGGCACAGGACAGAATGCGATCATTGTTTGCCCCGGTGCGGCGGGTCGCATTTCAGTGGGTGACATTCAGACAAACGCGGCTCTGATCCAAGGCGCTGGCGTGTTTCTGACGCAATTGGAACAACCGCTTGATGCCGCCGAAGAGGGGCTTCGCGTTGCAAGGGCGGCTGGCGTCACCACGATTTTGAACCCTGCACCCGCAACGGATTTGACGGATGCGATGCTGTCTCTGGTGGATATCATCACCCCAAATGAATCCGAGGCTGAGGGGCTTACGGGCCTGCCTGTGACAACAAGGGCAGAGGCCGAAGCGGCAGCAGATGCGCTGATTGCCCGTGGCGTTGGGGCAGCGATCATCACGCTGGGCGAAAAGGGGGTCCTGTATCGCAAAGGTGGCAAAAGCATTCACGTGCCCGCCCGCGCGCCCGGTCCTGTGAAGGAAACCACGGGGGCAGGGGATGCCTTTAACGGAGGGCTGGCCACGGCCTTGGCCGAGGGGCAGGCAATCGAGCAGGCGCTTCGCTTTGGCTGTGCGGTCGCGGGCATTTCCGTGACGCGCCCCGGTGCCGCTGCGTCGATGCCACACCGGGCCGAGATCGACGCCTTTCTTGCGGGATGATCTGCTGATTGCAGCATTTACAAAAGGGCGCGATCCCCTTTAGCCTGATCCTAAAGCGCCACTGGCGGCAAAGCCGGGGCGAACAGGGAGATGGATATGACTGCAAGCAAGGTGTTGATGGACCTTGCCGGCCTTCTGGCCGGTGGGGGCGTTGAAGTGGTGGATTGCTCGGGCGTGCTAGGCCCGGAAACGCCGCTTTTGAAACTGCCGCCCGATTTTGCCCGCGACACGCCGCCGATCAAGATCCACCGGATCAGCGAATACGATCAGGATGGCCCGTTCTGGGCGTGGAACTGGCTGGAGCTTGGCGAACATTCCGGCACGCATTTCGATGCACCGCACCATTGGATCACCGGCAAGGATTATGCCGATGGATATACCGACAGCCTGCCGGTGCAGCGCCTTGTCGCCCCGGTCAATGTGCTTGATTTTTCAAAGGAATGCGGGGAAAATCCCGATTTTCTGCTGACCATCGACCACGTCAAGGCTTGGGAAGCCAAGCATGGTGAAATTAGCGCAGGCGAATGGGTTGTTCTGCGGTCGGACTGGGACAAGCGCGTGCATGACGAAGCTTTGTTCCTGAACGCCAATGAAACCGGGCCGCATACGCCGGGACCGACCGCCGAGGTGATCGACTACCTGATTTCCAAGGGCATCGTCGGCTGGGGCAGCCAGTGCATTGGCACCGACGCAGGGCAGGCCGGAGGCATGACCCCGCCTTTCCCGGCGCATAACCTTTTGCACAAGAACAACCGCTATGGGCTGGCCAGCCTTGCCAATCTGGACAAGCTGCCGCCGAAAGGCGCGATCCTGATTGCCGCGCCATTGAAGATCAAGAACGGCACCGGCTCGCCCATCCGGGCGCTGGCGCTGGTTCCGCGCGGCTGAGCCATGGCCGAGCGCAGTTTCAAGGCCGAGGTCGAGGACCTGCGCAAGGGCGAGGGCGAGGTGTTCACCGGAGAGGGGATCCTCGCCATCACCAAGGCGCTGTTGGAAAACGGGGTCGGCTATGTGGGCGGCTATCAGGGCGCGCCGATTAGCCACCTGATGGATGTGCTGGCCGATGCCCAAGACTTGCTGGGCGAACTAGGTGTGCGGTTCGAGGCGAATGCGAATGAGGCCGCCGCCGCCGCCATGCTGGCGGCCAGCGTGCATTACCCCATTCGTGGGGCGGTCACGTTCAAAGGGCCGGTTGGCGTCAACGTCGCCTCGGATGCCTTGGCCAACCTTTCGTCTTCGGGTGTGACGGGCGGGGCCTTGATCGTTCTGGGCGAGGATTACGGCGAAGGCAGTTCCATCATGCAGGAACGCAGCCACGCTTTTGCGATGAAATCGCAATTCTGGCTTTTGGACCCACGCCCAAACCTGCCATCGCTGGTAAAGGCGGTGGGGGATGGCTTTGCGTTGTCCGAAGCGTCGAATTCCCCGGTGATGCTGACTTTGCGGATCAGGTCATGTCATGTGACGGGGCAATTCACCTGCCGCGATAATCAGCGACCCAAGGAAACGGTGCGCGAAGCGCTGTCCAACCCGCGCAGCGATTTTGCCCGCGTCGTCCTGCCGCCGATGTCTTATGTGCATGAACAGGACAAGGTGAAGAACCGTTGGCCTGCCGCCGAGAAGTTCATCATGGAGCACCGCCTGAACGAGATGTTTGGAAGCGGTGGCCGGGTCGGGATCGTTTGTCAGGGGGGCATGTACAATGGCGTGATCCGGGCGTTGCAGCGCCTTGGTCTGGCCGATCTGTATGGCGAGACGCAGGTGCCGATCTATTGCCTGAACGTGACCTATCCATTGGTTTCTAAGGAATTCCTGTGCTTTGCCGAGGATAAGACAGATATTCTGGTGGTCGAGGAAGGTCAGCCGGAATTTATCGAGCAGAACCTTGCCACCTATCTTTATCGCGCGGGTTCAACTGTGCGGTTGCATGGCAAGGGTGTCTTCCCGATGGCTGGGGAATATACCGGTGCGGTCATGCTGGCGGGGGTGGAAGGCTTTCTGAAAAAGTCCGCGCCAGAGATGCTGCCTGCTGTCGTCCGTGCGCCGAATACCGATGCGCCAAAGCTGCCGGACCTGACCAAGACCGTTCCGATCCGCCCCCCCGGCTTTTGCACGGGCTGTCCGGAACGCCCGATCTTTGCCGCGATGAAGCTGGTGCAGCAGGATTTGGGCAAACATCAGATCAGCGCCGATATTGGCTGCCATCTGTTCGGATCACTTCCGCCCTTTGAAATTGGCGGGGCCACGATGGGCTTTGGACTTGGCCCTGCGGCGAACGGGGCCTTTGACGGCGGTGGTGAAAAACGCCCGATCAGCATCATTGGGGATGGCGGGTTCTGGCATTCGGGGCTGTCCTCGTCGATGACGAACATGGTCTACAACAAGTCTGACGGCGTGGTCATGGTGGTGGATAATTTCTATACCGCTGCAACGGGCGGGCAGGATGTGATGTCGTCCCGCGCCGAGAATGCGACCAAGGGCACAGGACACCCGATCGCCAAGGCGATGCAGGGGGTTGGGGTGAATTGGGTCCGTCAGGTGGATCGCACCTATGATGTGCCAAAGCTGCTCAGGGTGCTGCACGAGGCGCTGACGACCAAAGAACCGGGGCCAAAGGTCATTATCGCCTCGTCTGAATGCATGCTGAACAAGCAGCGGCGCGAACGCCCCCTGAGGGCACAGGCCATCCGCGAGGGCCGCAGAGTTGAAGCCCCGCGTTTTGGCGTGGATGAGGCAATCTGCACGGGGGACCATGCTTGTATCCGGCTTTCTGGTTGCCCTTCGCTGTCTCTGAAACGATTGGATGATCCCTTGCGGGATGACCCGGTCGCCCATATCGACCAAAGCTGCGTGGGATGCGGGAATTGCGGTGAAGTTGCAGATGCCGCCATCCTTTGCCCCAGCTTTTACCGCGCGGATGTGGTGCACAATCCCGGCAAGCTGGAACTGTGGTGGGCGGGCGTGAAAACGCGGGTCATCGGATGGTTGCAACGTCGCCGCTCGGCCCGAAGGCTGGAGTTCGGCGCATGACGGTGCAAGAGACCCTTTCCCCTTTGTCAGCCGTTGAACCTGCAACCACGGAACTTGGCCGGATCATCAAACTGGCGGTTCTGGCTGTTGGCGGGCAGGGCGGGGGCGTGCTGACCGGCTGGATCGAGGCTTTGGCGCGGGCTGAAGGCTATGCTTGCCAAGCGACCTCGGTCGCGGGTGTGGCGCAGCGCACCGGGGCCACCGTCTATTACATCGAGATGTGCCCCTCAGGCGAGCGCCAGCCGGTGTTCTCGCTGATGCCCGCCGCCGGGGATGTTGATATCCTGATTGCGGCAGAATGGATGGAGGCGGGGCGTGCGATCATTCGTGGGTTTGTCACGCCAGATCGCACGACGTTGATCGCCTCGACCCATCGGGCCTTGGCCGTCAGTGAAAAGATGGTGCCGGGCGATGGTATTGCCAATCCGGCAGAGGTGCAGGCCGCAGCCGAACTGGCCGCACTGCGGTTGATCATGGCCGATTTCGATCAGGTGGCGGTCAAGGCAGGGTCTGTGATCTCAGCCAGTCTCTTTGGGGCGCTTGCCGCTTCGGGGGCCTTGCCCTTTCCGGTCGCGGCCTTTGAAAACGCCATTCGTGCAGGCGGAACAGGCGTTGAGGCGTCGTTGCGGGCGTTTGCGGCAGGGGCCGCAGCAGCCGTCGAGGGGGAAAAGGCGCCAGAGCCGAAGGATGTGACTCTGGCCGAAAAAACCGCGATTACAGGCCCGAAAAGGCAGATTGCGCTGTGGGAAGGCTTGTGCGCCCGTGCCGATGCCTTGCCGGGAGATGCCCCCGCGATGGCAAGGGCAGGTCTGCAAAAGCTGGCCGAGTTTCAAGGGCTTGATTACGCTTCGAGCTATCTGGATCGGGTTGAGGCCCTCTCCGCCAAGGACGCAGCCCCTTTTGACTTTACGCGAGAGGCCGCGAAATACATCGCCAATGCCATGGCCTATGATGATGTGATCCGGGTGGCCGATCTGAAGACCCGTGGTCGGCGGTTTGACCGGATCGGCGCCGAGATGGGCGCGAAGGATGGACGCTTGATGCAGGTAACGGAATTCCTGCACCCGCGCGCCGAAGAGATCGTTGGCCTTTTTCCCGCTGGGTGGGGCGCCCGCCTAGAAGGGTCGGTGAAAGCGATGGGCCGCATCGACCGCTGGTTCTGCAAGGGGCGTCGGATCAGAAGCGACGGACTGATCGGTTTCGGCCTCTTGTATCTGGTCGGTGGGCTGCGGGGCTGGCGCTTGAAGACCCTGCGCCACAGGATGGAAGTTGCCCATCTTGAGGCTTGGCTTCTACGGGTAGAGGCTGTTCTGTCCCGTGATCCTGCCCTTGCCGTGGAAATTTTACGCTGTCGCCGTCTGATCAAGGGATATTCCGACACCCATGCACGCGGGCAATCGAAGTTTGACCGCGTGATGGCGGGTATTGCACTGGTTGAACAGTGCGAGGATGCCGCTGATTGGGCACGCCGCCTGCGTGAGGCTGCGCTGCAGGATGAACAAGGAAAGGCGCTGGACGGGGCGCTGGATACGATCCGCAGCTTTGTTAAGCCCTAGGACCGAAGCGCGGACGTAAGGCAGGTTTCAAGCCGCGTTACCCCGTCCATCGTGGTCATTATTCCCGGCGAAAGGCGCAGGGTCTGACCGCGTGCATCGGCGCTGATCCCGTCGCTTCGCAGTCTGGAGATCAGGTTGGGCGCGGGATGGCTGTTCGGCAGACGGACCATGATAGACCCGCCCCTTTTTTGCGGTTGGCGCGGGGTTAGCAACGGCAAATGCAGCCGGTCTGCCATTTCGATCAGTTTCAGGGTCAGGCTGCGGTTGTGGGCAAGTATGCCGCCGTGGTCTTGTTTCGCATGCCAGTCCAGCGCGGGCAGCGAGGCCAGTGCTGCCATGCATCCCGGTGTGCCATTGTCAAAGCGCCGGATATCGGGCGCATAGGCGAAGGCGCTGATGTCCCAGTTGAAGGGGTTCGACTGGCTGAACCAGCCCGCGAGTTCCGGTTCGCAATGCGGGATCAGGCGCGGCGAGACATAAAGAACCCCGGCCCCCGGTGTGCCGCACATCCATTTGAGCGAGGTGGAAATGGTGAAATCGACCTCGGGCGCGTGAACGTCATAGGGCAAGAGCCCGGCGCCTTGGGTGATATCGGTGCCAATCAGACTGCCGATGCGGCGTCCATGTGCCACCATTCTCGCAAGGTCAATCCGGTGCGAGGTGGTGGAAGATACCCATGTCAGCAGGGCGAGGCCCACATCCGGTGTCCAGGCCTCGAGAAAGTCTTCGTCTTCGACGAAACTTGCGCCCTGCCGGAAGGGAACCGTCTTCAGCGTAAAGCCATGATGTTCGGCCATGCGCTGAAGCAGGAAGTGGTTAGAGGGAAAGCAGTCGGCACCCACAAGAATGGTTTTTCCCGCAAGATGCGCCTTGGGCAGGGCGGTCAGCAGCGTGTGAAAGCCTTGGGTCACGCTTTCGCAGGTGGTGACTGTTCCGGGGGCCGCGTTCAGGATCGCCCGCCAACGGTCGATGAACCGCTGCCGAAGTGGCAGGACACCGCCCCATTGCGCATCATCTGCCGTACCCCAAAGAACCGAGAAGTCCGCCATGGCAGCAGCAAGGTCGCGAGCTTTGCCCGGATACATGCCGATGGAATGATAAAGGAAATAGGCGTTGCCCTGCATTTTCGGGTCCATCTTTTTGCGTTGCCTCTGTTCTTTCATGCCTTTTGTCCACAACGCAAGTGCAGGATCGGCAGCTATGTCATGAGCCCTTGGAAATAGTGTGGACTGTCGACTGTGTCGGACTTGCGTGGCCACGGAAGGCTGACCATAGTGGCGGCGAACGGGTCGCCTGTTCTTTGGGAGGGGAGCGAGGATGAGCCTGCGCGGTAAGCGTGTCTTGGTGACCGGCGGAGGCTCGGGCCTTGGAGCGGAACTGGCCAAGCGTTTCGCGGAAGAGGGTGCCTCGGTGGTGATTGCGGGGCGCGGTTTGGCAGCCCTGCGGACGGTTGAAAAGACACATTCCAGCATACAGGCCATTGTGGCAGATGTGACGGACGAAGCCTCGGTCGCCGATCTTTTCCGCAAGGCTGGGCATTGTGACATCGTGATTGCCAATGCAGGCGCGGCCGTCAGCCGTCCGTTTCTGCAAACCGGGATTGACGATTGGAACCAGATGATTGGCGTGAACCTGACGGGCGTTTTCCTGACCATGCGCGAAGGGTTAAGACAAATGCCGGGATGGGGGCGCCTGATCGCGATATCTTCAACCGCCGGGATCAAGGGCTATCCGCATGTGGCCCCCTATGTGGCGGCAAAACATGGCGTTGTTGGCTTGGTAAAGGCCTTGGCGCTGGAAGTAGCCCGCCAACCAGTCACGGTCAATGCGCTTTGCCCCGGCTTTCTAGACACAGAGCGGTCAGTCGCGCAGGAGGAAAATTCAGCGCAGGTTGACCATAGCGCGCGACCCGATCTGGCGGGACAGAACCCGCAAGGGCGGCTGATTCCGCCCAAGGAAGTTGCGGCGGCAGCGCTTTGGCTGTGCGGGGCAGGGTCCGAAGGGGTGAACGGACAGGCGATTGCCATCTCGGGCGGTGAGATCTAGATCAGATCCAGCTAGGAAAGGGTCTGCTGTGATCTATCGTCATCCAGTTCGCATCGAATTCAATCATTGTGATCCGGCGGGTATCGTCTTCTACCCTCGTTACTTTGAGATGACGAATTCAGTTGCCGAGAACTTTTTTCGTGAGGTTGCGGGTTATTCCTATGCGGAGATGATGAAGGCTTTTTCCGGGGTGCCGACTGCAAGGCTTGAGGCCGATTTCAAAAAACCAAGTCGTTTGGGCGAGGTGCTTGAGTGGCAAGTGAGAGCGGGGCGATTTGGTGAGACCTCGTTGGAGCTGTTTCTTACGGCCATATGTGATGGCGATGTGCGCGTGTCGGTCCGCAAAATCCTTGTATTCGTTTCTGGCGAGACCGGGGCTTATTTGCCAGTGCCTTGGCCAAAGATCGTGCGCGACAGGATCAGTGCAGCCATAAACGCCGCTGCCGAGAATAAATAGCGTCTCATCGGCGGGGGCCACGGGTCGAGTTGAAGGCCAAAAGAAGCCTTCGTCCTTGAGTTTTGGGGAAATTGCAGATCCATTTCCCCCCTATCCTGTCATTTCGCTTCGTGTATTTAGCCCTCCGATGGTCTGGGGTGAGTCCATTCTTTGGTGTCGGGGTTTGGGTGCGATGTCTGCGGTTTCAGTGGTTCGGGTTGCGCCGCCGTTCTGTGCGTCACGCGGATGTAAGCGCATCTTTGATCTCTTGCTGATTTCTCTTAGCCTTCCGGTGCTTTTGCCAACCGTGATCCTGCTGGCGGTGGCGATCAAACTTATCTCAAAAGGCCCTGTCTTTTTTGTTCAAGAGCGCGTTGGCGAAAACGGCCGTCGGTTTCGGATGGTCAAATTTCGCAGCATGTACCCCGATGCCGAAGAGCGCCGCGCGGCTTTGCTGAAAACTTCCGAGCGCATGGGGGTATGTTTCAAGCATCGGCATGATCCGCGCGTGACGCCGATTGGGCGGTTTCTTCGGCGCACCTCGCTGGATGAACTTCCGCAACTTTGGAACGTGTTCTGCGGGGATATGAGCCTTGTAGGGCCGCGCCCTGCATTGCCGGAAGAGGTGGCGCAATATTCGCCGCGTGCCTTGGAGCGACTGAATGGTTTGCCGGGTCTGACAGGGCTTTGGCAGGTCTCTGGTCGGGCGGATATTGGTTTCGACCAGATGGTAGAGCTTGATATCGCCTATCTTCGGACCTCGGGTGTTGTGACAGATGCAAAGCTGATCTGGCGGACCTTCGGGGCGGTGTTCACAGCGCGTGGCGCCTATTGAGGGCCGGGCTTTTCTGACTGCGTAAAATTAAGGCGAATGCGTCTGCATTTTGTGCGGCAGGCTCAATTCTTGGGCTTTCAGCCTCTGTCAGTGCCGGGTCAGCGTTGAGGCCGCAGCATGGGCTGACGATGCTTCCCTGAAATCAGCAGGGACAGCAATGAACGCCGCAGCGGGAATCCAAATGATGCAGCGCAGCCGGGGCAACGCGCAGGTCGCGCTTGGCCTTGATGCTGGCGTCACGCGGCTGTTGGGATTGCGTCAGGAAGGCAGCGCCAAGGTCATCCTGCCTCATGTGTCCGGCCTTCCTGAGGTTGTCTTTCTGAACACATCAGGTGGTCTGACCGGGGGGGACGCGCTGTCCTATTCCGTCGATCTTGGCGCAGGTGTTCGATCGGTTGCCACCACGCAAACGGCTGAACGGGCTTATCGTGCTGGTTCTGGGGCGGCGCGTGTTCGTGTTGATTTGTCGGTGGGCGATGGCGGATTTTTGGAATGGCTTCCACAGGAGACCATTCTGTTTGACGGGTCTGCGTTGGATCGCTGCACTTACATCCGCTTGGGAGAAGGGGCAGGTTGCCTGATTTCCGAAATGGTCGTCTTGGGGCGTCACGCGATGGGGGAAACCGTTTCGCGGGTTCAGTTGCGCGACTGGCGGCAGATCAGCCAGCACGGCCAGCCGATTTGGGTTGAGCCCTTGAAACTGAATGACAAATCCTTGACGACAGGGGGCGCGGGTCTTGCCGGGATACGGGCCTTTGCCTCTTTGTGTCTGGTGACCAAGAACGCGAAAGACCTTTTGGAACCGCTTCGTCGGGTCTTGGATGAACCCAACACGACCGCAGGGGCAAGCGCAGTCGACGGGCGGCTGATGGTCCGCGTTCATGCCGCGGAAGGCTGGTATTTGCGCCGCCAAGTTGCCCGTTGTCTTGATGTCTTGCGGCAGGGACGACCATTGCCGCGGGTCTGGCAAATTTAAAGGAGCCACTATGAACCTTACGCCACGCGAAAAGGACAAGCTGCTGGTCAGCCTTGCCGCGATGGTCGCGCGCAATCGGCTTGAGCGGGGGGTGAAGCTGAACCATCCCGAGGCGATTGCGCTGATCACCGACTTTGTCGTCGAAGGCGCCCGTGACGGCCGCAGTGTCGCTGATCTGATGGAGGCAGGGGCCAATGTCATCCGGCGAGAACATTGCATGGCCGGGATCGCAGAGATGATCCACTCGGTTCAGGTCGAAGCGACGTTTCCCGATGGCACCAAGCTGGTGACCGTCCATCACCCCATTCGATAGGAGCAGACAATGCAGAAACTTACCCTTGGTCTTACGGGGCTTTTGGCGGCGGCTCCGGCAGCGGCGGATACCGGGCTTCATCATCACCCGCATGGCATCGAAGGCACTTGGGTTCTGCTTGTGCTGGCCGGTGTGGCTGTGGGCTGGGCAGCGTCTCGGTTCTGGGGGCGCAAATGATCCCCGGCGAAGTATTCCCCGCCAATGGAGAAGTGATCCTGAATTCAGGGGCACCTATAACGGTGCTGATGGTTGCCAATACTGGGGACCGTCCCGTTCAGGTCGGCAGCCACTATCATTTTGCCGAAACCAATTCCGGTTTGCGGTTTGACCGGGAGGCAGCGATGGGCAAACGCTTGGACATTCCAGCTGGCACAGCCGTGCGGTTCGAGCCGGGTCAAAGCCGCGAAGTCCGGCTGGTCCCCCTCTCGGGCCTAAGGCACGTATTCGGTTTTAACCAGCAGGTGATGGGGGCTTTGTAAGCGAATTCAGCGGCCGGGCAATGGCTTGCTGATCGGAACAATCAGTCGCTGCCATTATTGCCCAATATGTCTCTATCTTCTTTTCAGGAGCCCCAGCATGTCCCCCTTCTTTAGCCCTGCCGAAGCGATCCACCTGTCCATCCGCACTGCAATGATGCTGCATGAGGCGCAGATGGTCGTCGGGCTTCGGCTGATGGCAATGGCAGGAATGTGGACGGTCACGCCTTCCGAAAATCACCGGATGGTAAAGGAAAAGCTCGAAGCCGCCTGTGAAAGTGGCATGGCTGCCTCGCACGCAGCCATGTCTGGCAAACGCCCGGCACAGGTGGCAGAGGCCGCATTGACGCCGATCGCCCGGCGTACCCGTTCAAATGTCACCCGCCTGTCGCGCGCGGCGACGAAACCCCCTCGCAAATAGGGCTGACGCCCCTTACGCCGACCCTGAGGAGCTTTTTGATGGCCTATTCCCTTTCTCGCGCCGCTTACGCCGACATGTATGGCCCAACCGTGGGCGATCGCCTGCGACTGGGCGATACCGATCTTATTATCGAAGTTGAGCGTGACCTGATTGCCGAGCGGGCTGGGCGCGGGACGCCAGGGGCCAACGGCCCGGTCTGGGGCGACGAGGTGAAATTTGGCGGCGGCAAGGTCATTCGGGATGGCATGGGGCAAAGCCAGATCACCCGGGCACAGGGAGCGATGGATACGGTCATCACCAATGCGCTGATCGTTGATCATTCCGGCATCTACAAGGCCGATGTCGGCCTGCGTGACGGGCGAATTGCCAAGATCGGCAAGGCGGGTAACCCCGACACCCAACCGGGCGTCGATGTGATTGTCGGGCCGGGAACCGAAATCATCGCGGGTGAGGGCAAGATCCTGACCGCCGGCGGGATGGACGCGCATATCCACTTTATCTGCCCCCAGCAGATCGACGATGCCTTGCATTCTGGGCTGACGACAATGCTGGGTGGTGGCACCGGGCCGGCGCATGGCACACTCGCCACCACCTGTACGCCGGGGCCTTGGCATCTGGCGCGGATGCTTCAAGCGGCAGATGCCTTTCCGATGAACCTTGCCTTTGCGGGCAAGGGCAACGCATCCCTGCCTGCGGCGCTGGAAGAGCAGGTCCGCGCAGGGGCATCGTGCCTGAAACTGCACGAAGACTGGGGCACCACGCCGGGTGCGATTGATAGCTGTCTGACGGTCGCAGACCAGATGGACGTGCAGGTGATGATCCATACCGACACGCTGAACGAAAGCGGCTTTGTCGAGAACACGCTGAGGGCCATCGCGGGCCGCACCATCCATGCCTTCCATACCGAAGGGGCAGGGGGTGGCCATGCGCCCGATATCATCAAGGTCGTGGCCAGCCAGAATATTCTGCCGTCTTCGACAAACCCGACCATGCCCTACACCGTCAACACTATCGAGGAACACCTCGACATGCTGATGGTCTGCCACCACCTTGACCGCAAGGTGCCCGAGGATGTGGCCTTTGCCGAAAGCCGCATCCGCCGCGAAACGATTGCGGCCGAAGATATTCTGCATGATTTGGGAGCGTTCTCGGTCCTGTCCTCTGACAGTCAGGCAATGGGACGTGTGGGTGAGGTGATTACCCGAACTTGGCAGACCGCGCATAAGATGAAGGTGCAGCGCGGGCGGCTGGAGGGAGAGCAGGGCGATAACGACAACCTGCGCGTCCGTCGCTACATCGCCAAATACACGATCAACCCGGCCATCGTGCATGGCATTTCCCAGCATGTCGGCAGCATAGCCGAAGGCAAGCGCGCCGATCTGGTCCTGTGGTCGCCAGCGTTTTTCGGGGCCAAGCCCGAGATGGTGTTGATTGGCGGCTGTATTGTCGTGGCTCAGATGGGTGATCCCAATGCCAGCATTCCGACGCCGCAACCCGTGCATACCCGCCCGATGTTCGGGGCCTATGGCCGCAGCGTCGAGCGCAATGCCGTGACCTTTGTCAGCCGCGCCGCGCAGGACGATGATATTGCCGCCCGGCTTGGCCTTGCCAAATCGACTTTGGCTGTTGAAGGCACACGCGGCATCGGCAAGCGGGATATGATCCTGAATGATGCGACCCCCTCGATCGAGGTCGATCCCGAAACCTATGAAGTGCGTGCCGATGGTGTTCTTTTGACCTGTGAGCCCGCCAGTGAATTGCCACTGGCGCAACGCTATTTCCTATATTGATGTGCAGTTTCAGGACGCTTGAGAATGCAGTTGCATAGGGCCGCTGCAGCGGATCGGCCAACCGGGGCGCGGGTTCCGGTTATGCTGGGGGACGGTCTTCAACGCGATCTCGATTTCAGCGGCACGCGATTTCAAAAGGGCGATCTGGCGTCTCAGCGCAATCAATTCTTCAACGAGTTTGTCTTTGGGCAAGGCAAGGTTTCCTTCAGAGGCTGGTCACGATCAGCGTGGCGCACAGACCTTAAGCATCCGTTTGCATTAGCGGCAGCAAACAGGCTGTCGAGAGAGTCACATCAAAAATTCATGCAGGTTTCATGCTGGAAAAGGATAATTTCGGCGTATTCTTTGCAGCGGGAGGAGCCAAGCTATTCGCTGGAGGCTTCGACGATGCAAAGACCCGCAAATTCGCCGCTTTGCCCGAAAGCAGCGCATGCCCTAGATCTGTTTTTTGCGACAGAGGCGGGGGGTATGAATGCCTACGCGATCCGCCGCTCTCGTGAAACGCAGTTCGCCCATCTCTACGCCCTGTCTGACGGCGCACTTGCGGCCATGGGGCTTCGGCGAGACACTCTGGCCCGATGGCTTTTTGCCGATCTATTCAAAGAATGAGTCGAAGATGACGAAAGACCTACCTCCCGCAACCGCGTTGCTGAGTGATGCCCCCGCTGACTGCTATGATATTGTGGTTCTGACCTATGAAGAACGACTGGTCCGGCGCAAGCGGCTGATCACCGTGCATGACGAAGGGTTTCTGGTCGATCTGCCAGAGGTCACGAACCTTGACATGCATTGGGGCTTTCGGCTCGCCGATGGCCGCGCCATTCAGGTGGTGGCCGCCGAGGAAGACATTCTGAGTGTTGCTGGTTCAGAACTGGCGCGGCTGGCATGGCATATCGGCAATCGCCATACCCCGTGTCAGATCGAAAGCGACCGTTTGGTGATCCGCCGGGATCATGTGCTGAAAGCCATGTTGGAACGTCTTGGTGCAACAGTCATAGAGGGGTGCGAACCCTTCACGCCCGAATTGGGAGCCTACGGACTTGGGCGGCCAATGGGCCATGACCACGGCGAACACCACCATCATGACGGCAAGGCGCATGGCCATAGCCACGGACCCAGTCACAGCCATGAGCACAGCAATGGCCATGGTCATTTCCATGTGCACCATCATTCCTCGCATGGCTCTGGCGATGCAGAGGACAGTGACGAAGCTTTGGCATGAGCCAAGACCTGCTGACCCTTGTGCAATGGTTGTCGCCGGCGTTTCCAACCGGGGGCTTTGCCTATTCACATGGCATGGAGGCGGCGATAGATGCGGGCGAGATCCGCCAGCCGGAAGACCTGCGAACCTGGCTGAGCGATATTCTGGATTTTGGCGCTGGGCGGCAAGACGCCATCCTTTTGGCCCAAGCCTTGAAACCCGGTGCCGACCACGCTGCCTTGGATGCCCTGACGCGGGCCTTGCAGATCAGTTCTGAACGGCTTTCCGAAACACTTGACCAAGGCACCGCCTTTGCCCGAACAGTTACCGCCGTGACAGGGCGAGCCTTGCCTGCCCGTTGTCTGCCCGTTGCTGTCGGCGAGGCGGTGTCGGCCCTGACGCTTGAACCTGTTCAGGTGGTCGAACTTTACCTTCATGCCTTTGTCGCGAACCTTGTTTCGGTTGCGATGCGCTTCATGCCGCTGGGGCAAGAGGCCGGGCAGACAGTTCTTTCGCAACTGCATCCGCAGGTCGTAAAGGTGGCGCGGGACGCGACAATGGCTGAATTAGACGATCTTGGCTCTGCGGCGCTCGGCGCCGATATGTCGGCGCTGGCCCATGAAACAATGGACGTAAGGATCTTTAGAACATGAGTGCAAATGGCCCTCTGCGCGTTGGCATAGGTGGCCCGGTCGGGGCAGGCAAGACGACACTGACCGAGCAACTGGCCCGCGCCTTGGCTTCTCGCTGTTCGATGGCGGTAATCACCAACGATATCTACACACGCGAAGATGCCGACTATCTGATGCGCGCACAGGTGCTTCCGGCCGACCGTATTCGCGGCGTTGAAACCGGAGGCTGCCCGCATACGGCGATCCGCGAAGATGCCAGCATAAATCTTGCCGCCGTCGCAGATCTGCGTCGAGAACATCCTGATCTGGACCTGATCCTGATCGAATCCGGCGGCGATAATCTTGCTGCAACCTATAGTCCGGAACTGGCCGACATCACCATCTATGTAATCGACACCGCTGCAGGTCAGGACATACCGCGCAAGAAAGGCCCGGGCGTTACGCGATCGGACCTTTTGGTTGTGAACAAGACCGATCTTGCACCCTATGTCGGCGTTGATCCGGTTCTGCTGGAACAAGATACGCAAGCCGCTCGGGGCAAGAAACCCTACGTTCTGGCGCAACTGCGCCACGCCAAGGGTATCGCGGAAATCGTCGGTTTTCTGGAACGCGAAGGCGGTCTGGTTCTGCAAGACTGACGTCATCGTCGAGTTTCTTTTTGCGGGTGGCCGGGCGATCTTCGGCCACCCGTTTCGTTTGAATTTTGATCAAAATTGAAACTGATTCTCGCCTTGCGGCTCACGAAATGCCTGAATCTTGGGCATATGCATTCATTTTGCGCGGAAATCGATGCGGTTTGACCCTAAGGTCACGTCGCGTTCGGCCAAAGGATTGCCGCAAAACAGATCAGCCGTTTTTCTGGCTCCTGCGGCCGGAGAGTTGATCGGCCCAAGATCAGAGATGTGCGGCAGGGGCCAAGATGTGGAAGTCCGCCCCCACCGCACGGGGTGCAACCGAAGTTGCCACGTCAACATAGGAACTCGCAGCAATCTGCGAAAGGTCTGATGCTTGCCGTGGCCCCGAAAGAGGGACGAAAATGACAAGTTTGAGGGGAATGATGCTGGCTGGTGCTATGGCGCTGTCAGCTGGCATGGCGCAAGCCGAAGGCGACACGATCAAGGTGGGCGTGCTGCACTCGCTGTCGGGCACCATGGCGATTTCGGAAACCACGCTGAAAGACACCATGCTGATGCTGATCGCCGAGCAGAACGCCAAGGGCGGCCTTCTGGGCAAGCAGCTTGAGGCGGTCGTTGTCGACCCGGCATCTGACTGGCCACTTTTCGCCGAAAAGGCCCGCGAATTGCTGACCGTGTCGGATGTCGACGTGATGTTTGGCTGCTGGACCTCGGTCAGCCGCAAATCGGTTTTGCCAGTCATCGAAGAACTGAACGGCCTGCTGTTCTACCCGGTTCAGTATGAAGGCGAAGAAAGCTCGAAGAACGTGTTCTACACGGGCGCTGCCCCGAACCAGCAAGCGATCCCGGCAACCGATTACTTCCTGGAAGAACTGGGTGTGCAGAAGTTTGCTCTGTTGGGCACGGACTATGTCTATCCACGCACCACGAACAACATTCTGGAAAGCTACCTGATCTCGAAGGGCATTCCAAAGGAAGACATCTTCGTCAACTACACCCCCTTTGGCCATTCCGACTGGTCCAAGATCGTGGCTGACGTCGTGGCGCTGGGCGCAGACGGCAAGAAGGTCGGCGTGATTTCGACCATCAACGGCGATGCCAACATCGGCTTCTACAAAGAACTGGCCGCCGCGGGCGTTTCGGCAGATGACATCCCGGTCGTTGCCTTCTCGGTCGGTGAAGAAGAACTCTCGGGCCTCGATACTTCGAACCTCGTCGGCCACCTTGCCGCTTGGAACTACTTCCAGACCGCTGAATCGGACGCAAACGCCGAATTCATCGCCAAGTGGAAGGCTTTTGCTGGCGAAAACCGCGTGACCAACGACCCGATGGAGGCCCATGTCATCGGCTTCAATATGTGGGTCAAGGCTGTTGAGGCTGCTGGCTCGACTGATGTCGACGCTGTTCGCACCGCCATGTATGGCATCGAAGTGCCGAACCTGACCGGGGGCACCGCCAAGATGCTGCCGAACCACCACCTGACCAAGCCCGTCCTGATCGGCGAAATCCGCGCCGATGGCCAGTTTGACATCATCAGCCAGACTGAACCGGTCGCTGGCGACGCCTGGACGGACTTCCTGCCGGAATCGGCAGTGCTTGAGGCCGATTGGCAGACCCTTGGCTGCGGCATGTACAACTCCGAGACCAAGACCTGCGTTCAGATCAAGTCGAACTACTGACCTGATCATCGGGGCGGGAGCCACTCCCGCCCCACACTCACTCTCTACCATCCAAGGACCGCGTAGATGCGCCTTATAGCTGCTGCCCTTTTCGCGGCACTCCTCCTTTTCATGCCGCATCTTGGCCATGCTCAAGGCCAGACCGTCACCCAGATTCTTTCGGAAAACCGGGCGCTCGTCGAAAAGGCGTCGCGCACCACGATCGGTCCAGTGATCGAGGCTCTTGCTTCCTCTGGCGATCCGCAGGCCGCAATCGTGCTTGCCGCGTGGGCAGAAAAGGGCCTTGGCATTCGAAAGGCCGACGGAGTTTTCTTCCTTATAGAAGTCGAAGGCAACGGCTATAAGCTGATGTCTTTAGAGGGGCAGGCCGCGGGCAATGCGCCAAAGGCCGAAATCGTCGAGCTTAAGCCGAATGCTGGTGTGCGCGGCCTGATCGCAACGGCGCTTGTTCAATTCCAGCTTTCCGATCCAGACCAATTAAAGCGCGAGGCGGCCCTTGTCTCCATCGCCCGCGACCCTTCTGCCGAACATCTTACACCCCTGCGTGCCTCGATTGAGGGTGAAACCGATCCGGCGATCCTTGCCCAGAAGACGCGCCTTGAACGTCTCTTGACCCTGAGATTTGATCCAGATAGCGCCGCCCGCGTTGCCGCAATCGAAAGCTTTTCTGGCGATCTCGGGCTTGATCTTCGGGCCGCGATCAACCCGCTTCTCGTCACCACCCGCACTGCCATTCCGGCGCAGATGCAGGCTAATGGAAATATCGCGGCAGAAATTCGCCCTGGTCGCGACATCAGTGTTGAAGACGCTTATGCGATCCTTTCTGCCCAAGGCCTTGCTCCCGCGCGTCTGACCCGCGCCGAATTGAAGTCTGCTTTGGCTGCAAATATCGTCGACGGCAAGGTGGCCGGGATCCCAGTGGCAGAGCTGAACACGCCAGCGGCCCGCGATCGCGCCTATTCCGCGCTAGAGGCTGCTGGGTCCGTCCCGGCTGCGGCGACCGATGACGAGGTCGCGGCCGCAGTGGCAGCGCATCGCTTCCTTGATACCTATGCCGAAGCTGACAGCGCCGTCACCAGTGCCGCAACGGGCCTGCTCAAGGGGATCGAGGTCAAGTTGGGCGCGATGCAGACCGCCGACCTGGTACTTGATGCGCTTTCGCTTGCGTCGATCTACTTCCTTGCCGCGATTGGCTTGGCGATCACCTTCGGTGTGATGCGGGTCATCAACATGGCCCATGGTGAATTCATCATGATGGGGGCCTACACTGGCTATGTGGTTCAGCTTTTCGTGCCGAATTACACAGTTTCGCTGATCCTTGCCCTGCCACTGGCCTTTGCCGTGACCTTTGCGGCCGGTGTCCTGATGGAGCGGCTTGTGATCCGCCACCTGTATAAGCGACCGCTGGAAACCCTGCTTGCCACTTTCGGGATCTCGATTGCCCTTCAGCAAATGGCCAAGAACATCTTTGGCACACAAGCAAGGCCGCTAACCTCGCCCGCGTGGCTCGATGGGGCGCTGACCTTCAACGACGTGGTCTCGATCAGCTATATCCGCATCGCGATTTTCGTGCTGGCCCTTGTCTTCTTGCTGTTCTTCCTTTGGCTGATGCGCCGCACAAGGCTGGGGCTTGAAGTGCGGGCGGTGACGCAAAATCCGTCGATGGCTGCCAGCATGGGCATCAATCCTGATCGTATCAACATGCTGACCTTTGGCCTTGGTTCTGGCATTGCCGGAATTGCAGGCGTAGCCATCGGGCTTTTTGCCAAGGTCACTTCAGAGCTTGGGTCCGACTATATCGTGCAAAGCTTCATGACCGTGGTTGTGGGTGGGGTCGGCAATATCTGGGGCACGCTTGCGGGTGCCCTGATGATCGGTACGCTTCAAAAGGGCATCGAATGGTTCAATCCTTCGAACACCCTTGCCGCGCAAACCTACATGATCCTCTTCATCATCCTCTTCATCCAATTCCGGCCACGCGGCATCATCGCGCTCAAGGGCCGTGCGGCGGGAGACTGACCATGACCCGTCCCATCCTTGCCCGGAACCCGCAGGTTCTTTACTTCCTCCTTGCGCTGGCGGTCTTTACTCTGGGCGTCACACTTTTGTCCGAAGCCTATGGGGTGGCTTTCCTTTCCACCTCTTTCGTCAAGACATTGGGCAAAACGCTTTGCCTTTGCCTCGTCGCCTTGGCGATGGATCTGATCTGGGGCTACGCGGGCATCCTGTCGCTGGGTCACATGGCCTTCTTCGCCATCGGCGGTTACATGGTCGGCATGTGGCTGATGTATGCGCGGACCGAAGAGATCGTCATCGCCGCCATGGCGAATGAGGCGCTGCCCGCAACGGCCGAAGAGATCCGAAACGGGATCGCCACGCAGATTTTCGGCGTGGTCGGCGGGTCTGAACTGCCAGCGATCTGGTTCTTTGCCCATAGCCTGCCCATCCAGCTTTTCCTTGCCTTGGCCGTGCCTGGTGTATTGGCGCTGGTCTTTGGATGGCTGGCCTTCCGCAGTCGTGTGACGGGGGTTTACCTTTCGATCCTGACGCAGGCCATGACGCTGGCGCTTGCGCTCTACCTCTTCCAGAATGATTCCGGTCTTCGTGGCAATAACGGCCTCTCCGGCCTTCAGAACATTCCCGGCCTGACCGACGTTTCGCAAGATCGCCTGTCCGTCTGGTTCTTCTGGGCCTCGGCCTTGGCCCTTGCCGCTGTCTTTGTGCTTTTGTCTTGGGTTGTCGCGGGCAAGTTCGGCTCTGTGATCCGGGCGATCCGGGATGACGAACAGCGCGTGCGGTTCTTGGGATATTCGGTCGAAGGCTACAAGCTTTTCGTCTTTACCCTGACAGCCATCATCGCAGCCATTGCCGGGGCGCTTTATTACCCCCAAGCAGGGATCATCAACCCGGCAGAACTTGCCCCCATTGCCTCTATCTATCTTGCGGTCTGGGTCGCGATTGGTGGGCGTGGGCGGCTTTACGGTGCGGTCATTGGCGCGGCCTTCGTTTCGCTTTTGTCCAGCTGGTTTACCGGGGGCCGGGCGCCCAGCATCGACCTGGGCATTTACACGATCAACTGGGTCGATTGGTGGCTGGTTCTGCTGGGCGTCGCCTTCGTTCTGGTCACGCTTTATGCGCCCAAAGGCATCGGCGGTCTGTTTGATCTGGCTACCCATGTCCGCAGTCCCGACCGGAAAGGCGCCCCTCTTGGCCCCGATGACGGCTCGCTGATGGAGAAGGAGGCGCAGGAATAATGGGCGCTCTGCTTGAAGTTTCCGGTGTTTCCGTCACCTTTGACGGCTTTCGCGCGATCAACAACCTGTCCTTTTCAATTGGCCCCGCGGAATTGCGGGCCATCATCGGGCCGAATGGGGCAGGCAAGACGACCTTCATGGATATCGTCACGGGCAAGACCCGCCCTGATCAGGGCAAGGTGCTTTGGGGGGATTATTCGCGTTCACTCCTCAGGATGAGTGAGGCGCAGATCGCCCGGATCGGCATTGGTCGCAAATTCCAGCGACCGACCGTTTTTGAAGACCAGACCGTGGCGGAAAACCTGATGATGGCGCTGAAGGCCCATCGTGGTCCTTTTGCGGTTCTGTTTTGGCGTCCGGGTCCAACGGATCATGAGCGTGTTGCGACCTTGGCGGCCGAGGTCGGCCTTGCCGACCAGTTGCCCCGCAAATCAGGCGACCTGAGCCATGGCCAAAAGCAATGGCTGGAAATCGGTATGCTTTTGGCCCAAGAGCCGCGCCTCCTTTTGGTTGATGAACCGGCTGCGGGCATGACGCTTGCCGAACGGGAACACACCACCGCGCTCTTGGTGGAACTGGCCAAGACACGCGCCGTCGTCGTGGTCGAACATGATATGGAATTTGTGCGCCGACTGAACTGCAAGGTGACGGTTCTGCACGAAGGCAGCGTGTTGGCCGAAGGCAGCCTTGACCATGTGACGAAAAATCCTGACGTCATCGACGTCTATCTTGGACGGTGATGCGCCATGATCGAAACACGTGACCTGACCCTGCATTATGGCGGCAGCCAGATCCTGCATGGCATTTCCATGACCGCCCGCGCAGGCGAGGTAACTTGCGTGATGGGGACAAACGGTGTGGGCAAGACGTCGCTCTTGAAGGCTTTGGCCGGAACTCACCCACGATCCGGCGGCAAAGTGGTGATGGACGGGCAAGAAGTTCCCGTCTGCCCTCCGCAGGCGATGGCCCGGCGCGGTCTTGCGGTCGTGCCGCAAGGGCGAATGATCTTTCCGCTTCTGACCGTGCGCGAGAATATGGAAACCGCTTTTGCTCTGCTTCCCCGGTCGGAACATCGCATTCCGGAAGAAATATACGATCTGTTCCCTGTCCTGAAAGACATGGGCCATCGCAGAGGCGGTGACCTTTCCGGCGGGCAGCAACAACAACTTGCCATTGCGCGCGCCATGATCATGCGGCCCAAGGTTCTGCTGATGGATGAACCCACTGAAGGCATCCAGCCCAACATCATCCAACAGATCGGACGGGTGATCAGCTATCTGAAATCAAAGGGCGATATGGCGATCATTCTGGTCGAACAGTATTTCGAATTCGCCTATGATCTGTCAGATCGTTTCTATGTCCTCAAACGCGGCTCCGTCGCCTTGGAAGGGACAAAGATCGACCTTCCCAAAGAACAGCTTCGCAGCACCGTATCGGTGTGACCCGAGGCTACGATAGCCCTGCTTTATCCTTGTTTGGCTTTCGGTCCCCAAGCATGATTGAGTGACGCAGCCAAAACGGTGCGCGAGGGAGGTATAAATGGGTTTCTTGAGTGTTCTGGTCGCCGCGGCGGCCGCTTGGGGCTTTGGTGCGGCTTATTACATGACCTTGTCCAAGCCTTGGATGCAAGCCGCGGGTATTGCGATGGATGAAAACGGAAAGCCTAAGGGCAATGGCTCGCCGCTGCCCTTTGTCCTCTCGGCAATTGCGATGGTGGTGGTGGCGGGCATGATGCGCCATATCCTTTCGATGGCGGGTATCGGCACGGCAGGTGGCGGGTTGATCGCTGGACTTGGGATCGGGGCGTTTTTCATCGCGCCTTGGATCATGATCAACAATGCCTACGCCATGCGGCCCGCGATGCTGACGGTTATCGACGGCGGATACGCTATTGCCGGATGCGCGATTATCGGTCTCGTTCTGACGGTGCTCTGACGATCGCTCCGACGCGCTTCTGCGGCCAAAGATCGCGTGGCAGCGCGGTGTCTGGCCTTATGGCGAAAGACTTGCCAAGCTCGCCCAAAAAGGCTTAGGGCAAAGCGCCCTGAAAAGTTAACCGGGGTACGGTACGATGCGTTTTGCCTGCTGAAAAAAGGCGGGTACGCTTCTGGAGGCTAGTCGGTGACGGCGAACGTTTTGGAAGAACAGATCCCCGCATGGGTTGACGGACAGCTGACGCCTGTTGGCAAGCTTGAGGTTCATCGCAGGGGCCTGCGACACAAAGCTGTTTCAGTCTTCCTGATGCGCGGCAACGAGGTGCTGATCCAGCGCCGCGCGCTTTCCAAATATCACACGCCCGGTCTATGGGCGAACACCTGCTGCACGCACCCACATTGGGAAGAAGACCCGGCCAGTTGCGCGGTTCGCCGGCTCAGGGAAGAACTTGGGATCATAGGCGTCTTTCCAAGTTTCGCCGACCAGATCGAATACCGCGCCGAAGTGGGCGGGGGGCTGATCGAACATGAAGTCGTCGACGTGTATCTGGCCGAGGCGTCCAGCGGTCTTTTGATTCAACCCAATGCTGACGAAGTTGCTGAAACCCGATGGGTCGATCTGTATGATTTGGCCGCGCGCGTTGCGCGCAAGCCTGAAGACTATACGCCGTGGCTGCATATCTACCTCGGCCAGCACATGGACCGAATTTTTGGGCAGACCGCCGTTCACCGTGCCTAAGAAAACCGCGTGCAATATGACCGATCAGACTATGTCTAGGGCATAGATGCGTTTCAACGAACGCGATCAGGTGGGGCGGTATCATGGATTGGACAGTCTTCTTTGTTTTTCTGCTGGCCTGCGGGGCTGCGGCGTCTACGGGTGTGTTGTTTCCGCCCGGCGATTGGTATCGCAAGCTGGAAAAGCCGCGCTGGACTCCGCCAAACCGCGCCTTTCCGATCGTCTGGACAGCGCTTTATCTGGCGATGGCGATTGCGGCAGCGCGCATCTCAACACTTTCGGGGACAGAGCCATCTGCCGGGCTGGGGCTGGCGCTTTGGGCTGCCCAGATTGCCCTGAACACTTTGTGGACTCCGGTTTTCTTTAGACTGCGTCGCATGAAAGCGGGGTTGGCCATCATTTCAATGCTGTGGCTGGCCGTCGCAGCGATGACCGTTGTGTTCTGGGGGCTTGATCCATTGGCCGGGCTTTTGGTTCTTCCCTATCTGCTTTGGGTCACTGTCGCCGCCGCCTTAAATGCAACGATCCTGAGCTTGAACAAGGGGCGCGCGTGACGGCTTTGGTTCAAAAGGCGTCGGGGAATCCATACCCCACAAAACGAAAGACCTGACTTGCCAAGATCGGCGCTATCGCAAATCCTGCGGTGCAGATTTTTGGTCTTTGGGGTATCTTGAAAATGTGGGATTTTTCTATCAGTCAGGCGTTGGGTTTGATGGCCCGCACCGCACCGTTCGTTGTTTTTCGCGCAGTCGTCTATTTCGGAATAGCTGCTGCCTTGATTGTCTCGACCGGGGCAGGGGCTGGGGTTGGCTATGGCATTGGCGCGTTCGGTGACCAAGAGTTTCAGGCGCAATCAACCGCTTGGGGCGGGATTGGCGGCTTTGGCCTGACGGCTGGCGTCCTGTTCTTCTTTCGCGATTGGTTGCTCTACATCGTCAAGGCGGGCCATATCGCCGTTCTGGTAGAACTGATGCAGGGGCGTGACATTCCGGCTGGCAGGGCGCAAATCGACCATGCTCGCGCCGTGGTGACGGAACAGTTCGGTACGGCCAATGCCTTGTTCGGCCTTGATGTGCTGATCAAGGGCGTGGTCGCGGCCATCACAGGCATCGTGCAAGGATTGCTGACGATACTGCCTATTCCGGGGTTGGACCGGGTCATGGGAATTGTCAGGGCCTATCTACGGCTTGCCGTCGGTTTGATTGATGAGGTCATTCTTGCCGACCTGATCGCAAGAAACTCGCAAAATCCGTGGTCTGATGCGCAACGTGCGCTGGTGCTTTATGGCCAGAACGCACGCCCAATGCTGAAAAACGCCGCTTGGTTGACGGTCATCGTCTGGGGTCTGTCAATTCTTGTCTTCTTCTTCATGTTGGCCCCGGCGGCAGCGCTTGTCTGGGCCATGCCCGGAGAAGGGGCCGCGGGCAGCTTTGTCTTTGCCCTTGTGCTTGCTTGGGCGGTCAAGGCCGCTTTGATCGAACCCTTTGCCATCGCCTGCATGATGCAGGTGTTCTTCAGGGTCACCGAAGGCCAGCAGCCAGACCCGGTCTGGGAAGACCGACTGTCTCGTGCATCGGCCAAGTTCAAGGAATTGGGGGCAAAGGCTGTAAACTGGGCTGGCGGACAATCAGCGGCGGGGGCAAGATCAGAATCAATGAAAAACCAAGAGGCGTAAGCATGCGGGTGGTTTGGGGGGCAGTTCTTGCTTGGGGACTTTCGCTGGCAAATGCCACCGCAGAGCCGGTTTCTGTGTCTTTCTCCTTGCCCCCTGAATTTGCAGACCGTTCGGTGACTTGGTCGGCCACACCAACAGACCTCGCGGCCGATGCGGATATGCTAGAGGCGATGGTGGTCGAAGCCGAGGCCTTTGCGGGGCCGTGGAACATCAGCCTTGACCCGGGGGCCTACCTCGTTTCGGCCTTTTCCGAGGTCGAGGTGTTTGAAACCGAAGTGACGATCGTTTCAGGGACCGCTCAGGCTTATGAAGTGCCACTGCTTTCCCTAGAGGCGTCAATTCCGTTCCGATGCCCCGATGCGCCGGCCTGTTCATTCAAGGATGACGCAACGGGACTTCTGTTTGACTTGCCGAAGGGATGGGCCGCGGAAAAGCCCTATTATTTCGATTTTGGGGATGGAACTTTGGCACAAGAACTCTCGGCCGTTTTCTTCGAGGACATCGAAGGCGATGGCGCCGACGTCTGGTTCCTGAACCCGCCTGAGTGGGTGGTCGAGGAAAATGGACCCTGCCAAGAGGTGAAGCTCGGCCCGCTTTGCACCTTTGATCTTTCTTCTGATGCAGCGGCAGCGATTGCCGTCATCGCACCTTCCCTGCGGATCTCGGAGACTCCGGCTAGCACAGGCAACAACTGACTTATTGCCCCAGAAATTGCCTGCGCGTCGAAAAAGCGCAGCGCACAGCACCGTGTGGAGTTTTGTCCCGTTGCTCCCTTCCCGCGAATGTGGCAAGACGGAACGGAACGGAACTAGACTGAAGAGTTCAGACATGACCGATTTCGCCACCCGCCGTGTGATGATGGTAGACACTCAGGTTCGCCCGTCGGACGTGACCAAGTTCCCGATCATCGAGGCGATGCTCCACGTCCCTCGTGAGGTCTATGTGCCCCGCCACCTGCGCGAGGCCGCCTATATGGGGGAAAACCTGCCCCTTTCCGCCGGCCGCGTGGTTCTGGAACCGCGCACCTTGGCGAAAATGCTGGACGCGCTTGATATTCATCCAACGGAAACCGTGCTCGATCTGGGCTGCGGTCTCGGTTACTCCACCGCAGTCATTGCCCGGCTTGCCGATGCAGTGGTTGCTGTGGAAGCGGATGACAGCCTTGCGTCGGACGCGCAAAGCACCTTGTCGTCCGAATCTGTGGACAATGCCGCAGTCATCGTCGGCCCTCTGGCTGAAGGCGCTGCAAAGCACGGCCCATATGACGTGATCACGGTGCAGGGTGGCGTGGAAATCATTCCGCAGGCGCTTCTTGATCAACTGAAAGACGGCGGCCGTATCGCTGCGATCTTCATGGAAGGCCAGCTTGGATCGGTTCGGATCGGGTATAAACGCGACGGGCGCCTTGATTGGCGTTTTGCCTTTAATGCATCGGCACCAGTCGTTGCGGGCTTTGCCAAGGAACGCGCCTTCGCCCTGTAATTCGGGCCTGTGCCGGGCAATCACGCCCGGCAATTCGACGGAAAATGCGCCCGTGCGCGTAAAAAGCGCTGAAGGCGGAAGAAGACGAGCAAGGGACTGTTTTTAATGCGCAATATTCTTGGGATGGCGGCTGTGGCCGCGTTCGTAGTGGCCGCCCCGGTAGCGCAGGCAGAAACCCTGACAGATGCCTTCATCTCTGCCTACCGAAATTCGAACCTGATCGACAAACAGGCGGCGGTTCTGCGCGCAGCAGATGAAGATGTGGCACAGGCCGTGGCAACCTTGCGCCCGGTGGTCGAATATACGCTCAGCTCGGGCTGGGGCCGCTCACAGCCCGCTGACAATGCCAAATTCGTGTCGGGTTGGCGTACGACTTTTGAACTTTCGGCCAGCATGATGCTGTTCGATTTCGGGCGCCGCGCCATCGGGATCGAATTGCGCAAGGAAACCGTTCTGGCAACGCGTGAGGCGCTGAAGAACATCGAGCAGGAAGTCCTGTTCGCGGCGGTATCTGCCTATGTTGACGTGCAGGTGCAGTCGCAGATCGTTGGCCTGCGCCAGTCGAACGTGCGGCTTGTCACCCAAGAGCTTCGTGCGGCCCAAGACCGTTTTGACGTGGGTGAAATTACGCGGACGGATGTGTCGATTGCCGAAGCACGCCTTGCTGCCGCCCGCGCGGCGCTGGCCGTTGCAGAAGGCAACCTAATGATTGCCCGCGAATCCTACAAAGCCGCAACGGGTTCCTATCCCGGCGCGTTGAAGGCGCTGCCAAAGGCTCCGAGCCTGCCGAAAAGCATGGAAGCTGCGCGGGCTGTCGCGCTTAAGACCCACCCGTCGATCCTTCAGGCGCAGCGGGGTGTGACCATTCGCGAATTGGGTATCGAAGCCGCGAAAGCGGATTTCATGCCGACCGTGACGGCGGGCCTTTCGGCGTCGAAGAACAGTTTTGGCGTGAATGATCAAAGTTTTGGCCTGAACCTGAATCAGGAAATCTATTCGGGTGGTTCAAAGGCGTCTGTTCTGCGCCAGGCGATTGCCAATCGCGATGGTGCACGGGCCGACCTTGCCCAAGCCGGGGTGGCAATTTCCGAAGGCGTGGGGGCGACATGGTCAAACCTTGCGATGGCGAATGCCCAGGTGCAGGCAGGCGATCGCCAGATCCGTGCAGCGCAGACTGCTTTTGACGGTGTGCGTGAAGAGGCCAGCTTGGGCGCACGCACCACACTCGACGTGCTGAATGCCGAGCAGGAGTTGCTGGATGCCCGCGTGACCCGGATCCAAGCCGAAGCGCAGCGCTATCTCGGTGTATATGCTGTGCTGCGGACAATGGGTTTGCTGACGGTTGAACATCTTGGCCTTGGCATTCCAACCTATGACCCGGCCCAATATTACAACGCCGTCAAAAATGCCCCAGTCCATTCCAAGCAAGGGGCAAAGCTGGACCGTATTCTGGGCAAGATCGGGAACTGAACCTCTCCGACTCGTGCTGGGTGCATCGGCGAATTGTTAACCCAGTCACGCCAATTTCTTGTTAATTGTTCCAGTCGGCATTAAACTTGCAACAACAGGCCCGGAATGTCGTGTTTTTGGCGGCGGAACTGGGGAAATGATGGGCAGTGCTTTAATGTCAGAACCAATGAGCAATCACGAAATCGAGGATGTTCTCTCGTCCATCCGACGTTTGGTGTCCGAGGATCTTCGGCCAACGCCGAAGGCTGATGCCGCTGCACCACGGGCGCCTTCCAAGCCCGAAGCCAGTGCCGGTGCTGCGAAACTTCTGTTGACCCCGTCCTTGCGTGTGATCGAAGAACCGACTGCGGTCGCGGATGACCATGCCCACGAAGAAGGCGAAGACTTCTCGGATAACGCTATCGACGACGGTCAGGTTGCCGACCAAAACCAAGCTGCGTTTTCGGCATCGGATGATGACATAGCGTCTTTTGGTGCGACGGATGGTGATGAGGTGCAGGACGTTATTGCCCGTCTTGGCGCAGCCGTCGGCGAGGGGGATGAAGAATGGGAATCCCCTGTCGGTGATCCACCCGCATGGGAAGATGTGGCACTGTCTGACAGCCAGTCCGCTGCGGTGTCACAAAGCCGTCTGCATTTCCGCCCGACGGAGGCGGATAATGAGGAAAGCGGGCCAGAGTTTTTGGAAGACGATGCCGCGTCGGATTTCGAGGCTCAGAACTTTGAAGACAACACCCCGGCGGATGTCGATTACGCCGATGATCTGGCGGAAGCCGAGGAAGAACCCGTAGCCGAGAAGCGGCGGTTCGTATCGCCGCCCGACGATGATTGGGCCGCTGCGGCCGAGGCAGAAGTCCGTGCCGAACTGGAGCGCGAGGTGGAAGAAAATACCTCGTCGATGTTTACAGGCGCTGAATTCACCTATGACGAAGAAATGCTGCGCGATCTGGTGCGGGACATCATCCGTGAAGAACTGGCCGGCACACTCGGCGAGCGTATCACCCGCAACGTGCGCAAACTGGTGCGTGCCGAAATTGCCCGCGCCTTGGCCGTTCGCGAATTTGAGTGATCGCCACAGACCTTGGCGCTTTGCCAAAACAAAAAACGCGCCCCGAGAGGCGCGTTTTTTAATGTCTTGGCATTGCCTGACTCAGGCGGCTTCGCCCATTTCCGATTCAAGGGCATTGCGGCGCTCGGATTCTTCGCGCGACAGCGCGACAGAGGTGCGAATACCTTTGCCTACAAATTCCATCAAGCCTTTGACGACGCGTTCATTGGGATCAATCCCGGCGCAGGACAGAACTTCGCGGCCGTCGCGCGAACGCGCCCAGCGGGCAATCTGTTCTGGTCCGTTGCCATATTTCTTGTCGTCGGCGATGGCGTCGTCGAGTGCAGCCAAAACCACGGCAGCAAAAAGCTTGCGCGCGCGCTGGCCTTGTTCGTAGTTGAAAGCCGTGCTGTCAACGAAACCCGTCATTTGGCAGTCCTTGATTTGTGCTCTTGTCTTTTTATAGCGTCCGCGGAACCTATACTTTTAAGCCCGATTCGGAATTGCCCCTTTTGCATGTCTGTCATGCGTGAGGCGCATGGCTTGTTTAAGGGACGTACCGGATTTAGTGAGCCAAAGGCCCCGCAGTAAACGAGATATGGGGCTTAGCACGAATATTTCAACTGTTTGGTAAGATTCTGCTGCGACGTAGTGTCACTTGGCGTCCGGCAGGCGAATAAGCCTTGCATGATCGGCTAGAAGGTCGCCATCCATGCGGTCAAACCGCATATGGGCAAGGGCTTTGCCATTTGCCTGAGTGTACAACCGCCCGGCTTCCTTGCCATCTGCGGTCAGAATTGCGGTTCCGATCGGTGCCGATCCCTCGATTCCCAGCGTGACCAGACCCTTGCGTAGTTCGGTCTTGTGCTTCATGCGGGCGGTCACTTCCTGCCCGACATAGCAGCCCTTGCGAAAATCAACCCCGTGCAGGCGCTCGAACCCGGCTTCCAGCAGATAGGTTTCGTTCGGGATCAATTCGATTCCACTTTCCGGGATGGTATGCGTCACGCGCAAATCATCCCAATCAACCATCGGCTCCCCGTCCAATTCTTTCCGACCATATCCGCGCCAACCCAAGGCCGGGCTTCTGGGGTCGGCAAAGGTACCGGCAGGGGCCGCACCAAGACCGCGCGATACAGCGATGTCTGTCGGCGTGATCTGCACGGCGGCGCGCAGACGGTACATCGTCAGCCGTCTAAACGTGTCGGCGGCAAGGGGCTCCGCGATGTCGATCAGCAACTCGTCCCTGCCTTCCGGCCGGATAACGAAAAAATCGGCCAGATACTTCCCTTGCGGCGTCAGAAGCGCGGCCCAGAAAATGCCCGGCGCCTTTTGCAGCGGCAAGACATCGTTGCTGATCAATCCTTGAAGGAACTTGAACCGATCCTCTCCGTTGACTGTCCAAACCACACGCCCGGTCGCGGCTTCTCCGGTCATGTCGCGCTCTCCTGATCCAAGAATTGAAGGGCATGCAGCTTGGCATAAAGCCCCCCCTGCGCCAACAATTCGTCGTTGGTGCCGCATTCGACCACGCGCCCTTTGTCCATCACGACAATCCTGTCGGCATTGCGAACCGTCGCCAGCCTGTGCGCGATGACCAAGGTCGTCCGGCCCTTGCCAGCGGTCTCCAGCGCCAGCGAAAGCGCTTGTTCTGACGCCGCATCAAGGGCGCTTGTGGCTTCGTCCAGCAGCAGCACCGGCGCATTGCGCAGCAGCGCACGCGCAATGGCGATCCTTTGACGTTGCCCGCCAGAAAGGGTCGACCCTCGCGGGCCAACAGGCGTATCAAGCCCTTTTGGCAGGGCCTCGACGAAATCCCGCGCCTGTGCCGTGGCCAGCGCCGCCCAGATTTCCTCATCTGAAATGCCGCTGCGGCCAACCGTCAGGTTGTCGCGCAAAGGCTCATCGAAAAGCGAAGAATCCTGTGTGACACTGGCAAAGAGATCGCGCTGGTCTTCCAGCGCCAAATCTTTTGTCGCGACACCGCCGATTTCGACATGGCCTGAATCCGGGTCGGAAAGCCCTGTCAAAAGATGAAAGATGGTGGACTTGCCCGCGCCAGACGGCCCGACCAAGGCGGTCACTTTTCCGGCTTCGGCTTCAAAGCTCAGATCATCCAAAACCGCCGCATCGCCATAGCTGAACCCAACATTGCGAAAGGCAATCATCGGCGGCAAAGGGGCAGGGGCTGCGCGGCTTTTCTCTGGCCGGTCATGCGCCGGGCGAAGGGCGTGGAGCGCCGCAATTCGCTGAAGGCTCGCCAAGGCCACCTGCCACAGTCCGGCCAGATCCCCCAAGCGGCGGATGGGCTGGAAGGTCAGGACCATTGCGGTGAAAAAGGACATGAACTCGCCAGTCGTGCGGCTGCCCTCGGCAACCTCGCGCCCGCCCAGCATCAGGACCGCCAGAAACCCGACCCCGGTGACAATATCGACCAGCGAGGGCAGCACGGCGCGCCCCGAGGCCGCCCGTGTCTCGGCCCTGATGATTGTTTTCAGCACCGTCCGAAAGCGGTCTTCCTGATGCGCCTCCATCCGGTTCAGTTTGATCGCCTGAATGCCGTGAAAGATTTCATCCAGCCGCGTCGCCCGTTCGCCTGCCTGCTTGCGCGCAACGCGGGCTTTCCGAAGCAGGTATTTCCGCAGGATGGCGGCGGGAAGGATCAGGAAGGGTGTGCCGATCACAGCGGCCAAGGTCCAAGCCGGGTCGATTGAAATGGCCACGGCAAAAAGACCGATCAGCGAAATCACATCGCGCCCGATACCGGCAATCAGCGTGATCCAGATATTCTGCACCGATTGCGTGTCACCCTGAACGCGCTCGATCAGCCGGCCCGGAGAATTCGTCTGAAAGAACTTCAGATCAAGCGTCAGCAGGTGGCGCAACAAATCGGCCTGCATGGCTGCTGCAACCCGATAACTGATCTGGGCCAGCAGCGATTTCGACGCGAGCGAGGTCACGGCGCGCAAGACGAATAGCCCGAAAATCAACAACCCGACAGAAAGTAGAGAGCCCGCCCCACCCGAGGCAAAAACAGAGTCGAACAGCGGCTCCAGCGTATAGGACAATGCCCCCAGCGTGCCGCCTTCGATCACCATGATGACAAAGGCCACCAGCAACATTCCAGACTTCTGTCGAAGGTACTTGCGCCAGAACCACATCGCCAACGAACCTTGCGGCGCGTCCGGGACCTCGGTCAGTTCGGCGGTCTTTGGCATGTGTTCAGCGGCCCTTGGCTTTACAGTTCACGCATCGAAAGGCGGGTCCGCCATCCGCAGCAGGGTCTAGCGCGAAAGCGGCAAGTCCCGCAAGGCAAGGTAAGCAGGAGGCGTGATCTTGCAAGATGCTATCCACCCATTGCTTTCTGGAATTGACGCCGCCGATTGCCCGGCCTAGCCATTGCGCGAATAGCTTTGTGGCAGGCAGTAGAATGACCTTTGATATCCCCTTGAAAGCCGATCTTTCGCGTGGACGCCCTTACCTTGCAATTCCCGGCCCCTCGGTCATGCCGGAACGCGTGCTCGCCGCCATGCATCGCGCCTCTCCGAACATATATGGCGGTGACCTGATCGAGATGGTTGCCGGCATGTGGCCGGATCTTCGCGCCATCGCGGGAACCACGCATCACGTTGCGGCCTATATCGCGAATGGCCACGGCACATGGGAAGCCGCAAACGCCAACCTCTTTTCGCGCGGCGATAAGGCCCTTGTTCTGGCAACAGGTCGCTTTGGCATTGGCTGGGCGGAAAGCGCGCGGGCTGTCGGGGTAGATGTCGAAATCCTCGATTCCGGCAAATCATCTCCGGTCGACATGAACCGGGTGGAAGAGCGTCTGCGTGCCGACCGAAACGGCGAGATCAAGGCGGTGCTGACAACCCATGTCGATACAGCCAGCTCGGTGCGAACCGATATTCCAGCCTTGCGCGCCGCAATGGATGCCGCCGGGCATCCGGGGCTTTTGGCAGTCGACTGCATCGCCTCGATGGGCTGCGATGAATACCGAATGGACGACTGGGGTGTCGATCTGACGGTGTCTGCCAGCCAGAAGGGGCTGATGACGCCTCCCGGTATGGGCTTTGTCTGGTTTTCCGAAAAGGCGCGCCAACGCTGCCTCGGGTCGGATCTTCGCACCCCCTATTGGGCTTGGGGGCCAAGGGCAGAGCCGACCGAGTTCTGGCAGTACTGGGATGGCACCGCGCCGACGCACCACCTGTTTGGTCTGCGCGAAGCCCTGACGATGATCTTGCATGAGGAGGGTCTGCCAAATGTCTGGGCGCGGCACGAGGCATTGGCCAAATCGGTTTGGGCAGCCTTTGAGGCTTGGGGCAGGGGCAATGAGCGTATCGGCTTGAACATGGCCGATCCTGCATACCGCGCCCGTGCTGTGACCGCCGCCCGCATTGGGGCGCCCGACGCCACACGCCTGCGCGAATGGACCGAAACCCGCGCGGGGGTTACGCTTGGTATCGGCCTTGGCATGGCCCTTCCCAATGATCCAGCTTGGCACGGCTTCCTGCGCGTCGCCCATATGGGTCATGTCAACGCCCACATGACCCTTGGCGTATTGGCGGTAATCGAGGCTGGTTTGCAGGCCTTGGATATTCCTCACGGAAGCGGTGCCCTAGAGGCTGCGACGAAAGTGATCGCAGAGGCTGTGGCCTAGGCCTGCAAACCTGCGAAAGCGTCACGGTAACCAGAGTGCACTAATCCGTTTGGATTATTGCAATAGAGTTGAAAAAAGCGGATTCAATTCTAAGTAGTATGGAGCTAACCCAGCTGCCGTTTTCTAAACCGATTTCTTTTATCTTTCATGTCTCTCGACGCGGCGGCTTAGCATTGCAGCGGAGGGCAATGCCATGCAGGTTGTTTTGGGAAAAAGGCAAATCTCAGGCGGGGGAAGTGCCATTTTCTTCTGCGAACCCTATCATTGCCAGCTTTCGCCCACGCTTGCTTGCCAACTTGGTTGGAATTCGTCGCAAGCGCTGACCGTGGATGAATGGGTTCACGAAACGGATCGCGAAGACTTGGTCGCCGCAATCGTTGCAGTGCGATCCAAGTTGCGATCGGCGGCCAGATGCGAATGCCGTGTGCGGATGGCAGACGGGTCATTTCATACTGTCCTTTGGAACCTGGTTGCCGATGCTCAGGAAGACGCAGTCCTGGGAATTGGAATGCTCCCGGCTGATCACGGGAAATTGAATCCTTCAAATATCCTGCGCGAAGTTGTCGAGGCGATGCCCGATGGTTTTGCTCTTTACGATCCAGATGACAGATTGCTGGTCTGCAATCGCGCCTTCCGGCAGGTTTTGGAAGACCGCTTCGATGGCCCTCTCAGTGGAATGACCTTTCCCGAAATCGCGCATTTGTGCCGCCGGCTTGGCGTTTACGAAAACGTTGGTGTCGACCCCGACGCTTATGTGGAAACCCGGATCAACGCGCATAAGAAAGGCAATTCCGTCATCATTCAGGAATTGAAATCGGGTCGCGTCGAAAGGATCGACGAGATCCGGTTGGAAAGCGGCTATACGGTCGGCATCCATGCCGATGTAACCCAGCTTTACCAAGAGAATCTCGCGTCGAAGAAACGTGAAACCGCGAAGTCAGACTTTCTTTCCGTGATGAGCCACGAAATCCGAACCCCCTTGGTGGGGTTGGTTGGAATGCTTGATCTGCTGCAAGAAGCAAAGACCAAGGCTGAGCGCTCCCATATTCACAGTATCATGCGCGATGCGAGTGAGCGTCTGATGTCGATCGTGAATACGGTTCTGGATCTTTCCAAGATCGAAAGCGGTCAGATGATCTTGGAGTCAACCTCCTTCATGCCCGAGCAGGTTCTAATGCCCTTGTTCGAGCGCTATCGCGTAGCCGCCCAGAAAAAGGGCGTCGATCTGAACTTCATCAATGAACTGCCCGGGAAAAGCTATCAAAGCGACCCGCTGCGTTTTGGACAAATCGTCGAAAACCTTTTGTCAAACGCCGTCAAATTTACCGAAAAAGGCAGCATCACGCTGATCTTGTCGGGAACGGCAGAGGGAACAGTCAAGGTCGAAGTCTCCGATACCGGCATCGGCATTGCAACCTCGCACCTTCCGCGCCTGTTGCAACCCTTTGAACAGGCGGATCCTTCCCATGTCCGAAAGTTCGGGGGCACGGGGCTGGGTATGAGCATCGTCAACAAGCTGACCGCGCTTTTCGGCGGAACCTTCAACTGTTCGTCGACCATCGGGCAAGGGACCACCTTTACCATCCTGCTGCCTATGACACCCGAAGATGCAAAACGGCGGCGCGTCGCGTCTGGACATGGACGCGAAGACGTCCGTTTTGACGGGCTACGCGCACTTATGGCCGACGATAATGACATCAACCGCCACGTCCTAAGTGCCTTTCTGACAGGCCTTGGCCTTGAGGTCGTGCAAGTAGAGGACGGAATGAAGGCCGTCGAGGCCGCGCGATCCCAAGCCTTTGACGTGATCTTTCTGGATATCTCCATGCCTGACCTTGATGGCGTCGAAGTCCTGCACATGATCCGGAAACGGGGGCCAAACCAGTCTGTGCCCGTCTTGGCAGTGACGGCGAATGTTCTGAAATCAGAAATCGACAAATTCCTTGCCGAGGGGTTTGTAACGGTGCTGAGCAAACCTTTCACCAAAGTCGATCTGAAAGCAGCCCTTCAGCGCGCGCAACTTGGTTCTGCCGCAAAGCAGTGACAGCGGTGGACCGTTGGTTCCGGCTTGGTGCAAAGATGTGCCCATAGTCCGCTGAACTGGCCGCATTTCCGGGCAGACCCCCTGGTCATGCCATCGCCAACTGCGAGACGCCCGGAAATCCGATATCAGGCACTTCAGGACGCTGGGTTTGCCGAGGTTGTCTTCAAGCCATTTGGCAGGGCCGACCTGACGTCAGCCCTGCTTCGCGCGGGGGTGGGTACGGAAAAACCAGTCGTGGTCGCCTTCAAAGAAAGCGAAGGTCACTGACCGTTCTTGGCCAGCCAGTCCTGCATCCACGCGATCTCGGATTCTTGGGCCGCGATAATGCCCTCGGCCAGCTTGCGAACTTCGGGGTCCGATCCATGTTCCAGCACGATCTTTGCCATTTCGACAGCGCCCTGGTGGTGCGGGATCATCCCGCGGATAAAATCCACATCCGCGTTCCCGGAATACTCGATGGCCATATCGCCATGCATCCGGTCATTGGCCTCCATGAAGGCAATGGTTGCCGCGCTTTCCATGCCGCTCATGGCATGGCCGGTATGGGCCGAATGGTCGGTGGTCTGCGCAAGGACAGGAAGCGCCACCAATGCAAGGGCCGAAAGGATAAGTGCAGGTTTCATCCGGAATCTCCAATCAATGATGCGGCGAAAATGAAACCTTACCGCTGCTGGAGTGCAAATCACCGTTACTTGAAAGGCCAGAAACATTTTCCGCTTCTGCGAACTGTCTGTTTGGCAGGCACCTGGTCACTTAATGCATATGAAATGCCCGATGCACTTCGACTGTGCGGGGGTGCAGACTGTACCTTATGATCAAACCGTCCTAAACTCACTCCAGACAGGCATCAGCGTATGGTCCCATGACGTCAGCACGCAGACGGCCCGTAGTGGGCATTATCGGTAACATGAACCTGCTGAACGAGAGCTATCCCGTTCACGCCGGCGGCACGATGAACTCGGAAGCCGTGGCCGAGGTTGCAGGCTGCCTGCCGGTCATCATCCCCTCAGATCCGCGTTACGTTTCGGTCGATGAACTCTTGTCGGTCTGCGATGGCTTTTTGCTGACGGGCGGACGTCCGAACGTGCATCCCGAAGAATATGGCGAAGATGAAACGCCCGCCCACGGTGCCTTTGATCGGTGCCGGGACGCGATCACCCTGCCGCTTGTGCGGGCCTGTGTCGAACGGGGCCAGCCGTTTTTGGGCATCTGCCGCGGGTTTCAAGAGGTGAATGTGGCCATGGGCGGCACGCTTTATCCCGAAATTCGGGATCTTCCGGGCCGGATGAACCATCGCATGCCCCCCGATGGCACGATCGAAGAGAAATTTGCCCTGCGCCATCCCGTCCGCTTTTCTCCGGGTGGGGTCTTTGCCCGCCTCATGGGTGCAGATGAGGTGATGACCAACACGCTTCATGGGCAGGGGATCAAGACCCCCGGCGCGCGGGTGGTGGTCGATGGTCTTGCCCCCGATGGCACGCCAGAGGCGATCTATATCAAGGATGCGCCGGGGTTCACCTTGTCGGTCCAGTGGCACCCCGAATATCGGGCAGCACTTGACCCGGTCAGCCGCCCTTTGTTCGAGGCCTTCGGCAGGGCTGCGGCCGAATGGGCTTCGGGTGGCAGGGGCGACGTTCGCCGCAGCGCCTGATCTGGTCTTGACCTTCCTCCCGCTGGAAGCTCGAATTACAATGACGAGCTTCAGAAGGGATACGATAATGAGAAATATTCAAGTGGCCGTGCTTGGCATTGCCTTGGGCATCTCTGCCCCAGTTTTTGCTGAACCCATTGTTCAGGTCACTATCCCCGAACTGACAGGCAATGCCGTGATCGGAGAAAAGGTTTTCGCCGCGAAATGTGCAGAGTGTCACGGCGAAGCCGGTGCTGGCAACAGCGAGAAGGGCCCGCCCCTGATCCACAAGATCTATGAGCCTTCGCATCACGGCGACATGGCCTTTCTGGTTGCCGCGCTGAACGGTGTGCGGCAGCACCATTGGGATTTCGGCAATATGATGCCCATAGACGGGATCACGCAGGGGGAGGTCGCGATGATCGTCGACTACATCCGGCAGGTCCAAAGCGCCAACGGGATCAACTGATCGGTCCAAAGCGCAAAGGAAAAGGGCTGCCAAATCGGGCAGCCCTTTCTCTTTGAAGGATAACTACGCTTAGTTTTGCGGGCAGACGCCGTTGACCAGCGGCACAGCGCAGGCGCTTGCCGGCGCTGGGGTCGTTGGCGCGGTCGCCGGTGCGGTTGCCGCTGCCGGGGCAGGTGCCGTTGTTGGGGCTGTTGCCGGGACGCTTGGCGTGGTGGCCGCTGGGGCAGGGGTCACAACAACCGGCGTCGCTGCTGCTGGCGCGGTGACGCTTGGCACGGAAACGGTCGGGGTCGTGGTCGCAGCCGGCACGGTAACAGCCGCCGGGGTTGCCGCTTCAACGCCAGTTGCCGGAACCGGGGTAGACATCGGGCCATCTGCCGGTGCGGTCGATGCCGCCGGTGTGGCAACAGTTGCCGCTTCAGCAGCCGTCGCAACCGCCGGGGCGGGGGTCGCAGCCGGGGCCTTCTTCTTCGGTGCCGGTGGCGGCAACTTCAACCCTGTTGGCATTTTGCCGTCACGGGTCAGAACGATCACCTTCGCACCATCTGGCACGCGGTTATACAGGTCCATGACGTCTTGGTTGATCATGCGGATACAGCCCGAAGACGCATTCTTGCCGATCGACCACCAGTCCGGCGTGCCGTGGATCCGATATCCATAATCGCGCCCGTTCGTCGTCAGGTACAGTGCGCGCGCGCCCAGCGGATTGGTCGGGCCGCCCGGCTGTCCCTTTTCCCATTTGGCCAATTCAGGCTTGCGCTCGATCATCTCGGGCGGCGGGGTCCAGGTCGGCCAATGTTTGCGGTTGGTGATGTTCGCAACACCATGCCATTCAAAGCCGGACTTGCCGACAGCAATGCCATAGCGAATAGCTTTGCCCTTGCCGGTCACGAAATACAGATGCTTCTCGGCCGGATTGATGACGATTGTGCCGGGCACTTCGGCGGTTTCGTAATCGACGATCTGACGCTCGAATTCATCTGGCACCTTTTCCACCGGAACCTGCGGGACGTTAAAGCCGTCATCGCTTGTCGCCAGATAGACACCTTCGGCGGGAACCTCTGCTTTCAGGGCAGCGGGTTCTTTGGTCGAGGTCGAGGTCGTGGTCGTCGTAGGCACGCAAGCAGACAGCCCCGCCAAGACACCAGCACCAATCAAAACCCGAACCGAGGCATAAGCCATTGTAACAATCCTTCCTGCAAATCCCTGCCGACAGCCCAGGGGCATCAATTGCATTTCGACTAAAATCTACTCTAGCCCCCTTGGCGCGTCAAAGGGTCAAAGGTCTGTACGCAAATCCCAAAGTTCCGGGAACAGTCTGACCTCCAACATCCGGCGCAAATAGGCCACGCCAGAGGTTCCTCCGGTGCCCCGTTTGAACCCGATGACCCGTTCGACCGTGGTCACATGATTGAACCGCCAGCGACGGAAATAATCTTCAAAATCAACAAGTTTCTCGGCCAATTCATAGGCCTGCCAATGGTACTCGGGGGAAGTATAGACAGTGGCCCAAACCGACACTAGGCGATCATCCGCCTGCCGGGCGACCGAGACGTCCCGATTGATCACATCTTCGGGAACGGAAAGGCCGGATCGGGCCAAAAAGCGCAAAGCCTCATCATAAAGAGACGGGCGCGCCAATTCGGCCTGCAACAATGCCAAATGTTCAGGCCGATGCTCATGCGGCTTCATCATTGCGGCATTGCGATTGCCCACGGCGAATTCGATCAGCCGGTATTGCCAGCTTTGAAACCCGGAAGACTGCCCCAAATCTTCGCGAAATCGCGTGTAATCCGCTGGCGTCATGGTCCGCAGCACATCCCATGCGCTGTTCAATTGCTCAAAGATCCGGGCGACACGGGCCAGCATCTTGAAGGCCTCCTGCGCCCGGTCCTCTGCCAGACAACGCCGCGCTGCCGAGAGTTCATGCAAGGCCAGTTTCATCCAAAGCTCGCTGGTCTGGTGCTGGATGATAAACAGCATCTCGTCATGCGCTGCGGTTTTGCAGTGCTGCGCCGTCAGGATCTGGTCGATGGCCAGATAATCGCCATAGGACATACGCCCGTCGAATTGCATCTGCGCGCCATCACGGGCGGGGTCATAGGGGGAGGTGGTCATTCCAATGTCTCGGATTTGATTGGCAGAAAAAGGCAAAGCGGCCGACAGGCAAAGATCATTCCTGCCGGCAGAGAACCGAAACAGCCCCCATCGCACGCCAGATGGCGGCCCAGCCCTGCGGGCGGCAAACGGAGGGAAGAACACAGGTCATTGCCAGATAGGGCGCCTTTTCCCCGATGCGGTCAAGACTGGTCTCGTCCGGCCAAGGCCCAAAGACATGCAGAACCGCCGCAGCTTTTGATCCGCGACGGGGTAATCCTCAACCGCATCCACCTTCCAGCCGCGCTTTTCGAAAAACCGCCGCGCCAGATGGCTGGCATGAACCGTCAACCGCTCAAAGCCAGCGGTTCCTGCCTGCGCCAGCACGGCCTCATACAGCGCCGCCGCCGCACCCTTTCCCATCATCTCGGGCAGCACAAAAGCCATGTCCAGATAGCCGTCCCGGCGCAGGGAGATAAAGCCTGTGATCTGCCCGTTATCGTCCTCGCTGACCCAAGCCCATTGATCCAAAAGCTTGTCCGCAACGCTCAGGTCAGGCTCCGGGCTTGCCGCCCAGACGGCCCGCTCTGCCTCGGAATAGAAAGCTGCCGCCCCTTCGCGCACTGCACGGTAGAAAACCCATTTGCAGGCCGCGCGATCCTCGGCGCGATAGGGGCGGATGATCATGTCACACGCTGCCGCGCCTTGAACTCGGGTCGGTTCCACGCATCGGTCGCCATGATCTCGGCCAAGATCTTCGCAGCCCCCGCAACATCGTCAAAACTGGTGTAAAGCGGCGTAAAGCCAAAACGCAGAATATCGGGCGCCCGGAAATCACCGATCACCCCCCGTGCAATCAACGCCTGCATAATGGCATAGCCTTCCGGGTGGCGGAAACTGACCTGACTACCGCGTCCCGCGCCGTCACGCGGGCTGGCTAGGCTCAGCATCGGACAAGTGGCCTCGACCGCAGCTATAAAGGCATCGCACAGTTCGATGGACCGCGCCCGCACATCCTGCATGTCCACTGTGTCCCAGATGTCCATGCTCGCCTCCAGCGCCGCCATCTGCAAAACCGGGGGCGTGCCGACCCGCATCCGCTCGATCCCGGCGCCGGGGCGATAGTCCAGATCAAAGGCAAAGGGGGATTCGTGGCCAAGCCACCCCGAAAGGGCAGGACGGGCAGCCTGAGCATGGCGCGGCGCCACATAGATGAAGGCCGGACCACCCGGGCCGGAATTAAGATATTTATAGGTGCAGCCCACTGCGAAATCGGCCCTGCAACCCGCCAGATCCACCGGCACGGCCCCGGCCGAATGCGCCAGATCCCAAACCGCCAGCGCCCCCGCCGCATGGGCCTTTGCCGTCAGGGCTGCCATGTCATGCTTGCGCCCGGTGCGGTAATCCACCTCAGTCAGCATCAGAACGGCCACGCTTCCATCAATCGCGGCCTCCACCTCTTCGGGCGGCACAGTCTTCAGGCTATAGCCTTCTCCCAATGTCCGCACCAAGCCATCCGCCATGTAAAGGTCAGACGGGAAATTCCCGGTATCCGACAAGATGACCTTGCTGGCAGGGTTCAATTCCAGCGCCGAGGCCAGCGCCTGATAGACCTTGATCGACAGCGTATCGCCCAGAACGACAGACCCCGGCTCCGCCCCGATCAGCCGCCCGATCCGGTTTCCCAGACGCGCAGGCATCTCCATCCAGCCCGCCTTGTTCCAGCCGCCAATCAGCATGTCCCCCCATTCGGCGGTGACCGTCCGCTGCACACGCTCGGCGGCCGCCTTGGGCAATGGCCCCAGCGAATTGCCATCCAGATAGATCACGCCATCGGGCAAAACGAATTGGGCGCGGATCTTGGTGAAATCGGTCGACATCGAAACTCTCCTTCTTCCCCCGCACCCTGCCTCGGATCGTGGCAAGGCTCAACAGGGGACAGAAAGTCAGCGGTGGGATCGCAGAAGTATCAGCCAAGACCTAATGGCAGCTTGCACTTTCCCCGGAATGGCGAAAATGTCGATCAAAGCGTCGCGAAATGCGCGACCGCTGGAATGGGGATGCGAAGTCGACATGCCGAAACTCACAGACCTGCCGCCTGTTTGGCTGGCCTTGGGGCTTTGCCTTGTCTGGGGGCTTGATCAATTGGTGCCGTGGAGCCTGTTTGGCCCCGGCGGTCGCCCTGTTGGCGCACTCCTCATTTTCACCGGTTTGGGACTTGTCCTTTTGGCTGCGGCCCAAATGATCCGCCATCGCACCACCGTCATTCCGAAAAACGACCCAAGCCACCTGATGACAACCGGCCTCTTTCGGCTGTCACGCAACCCGATCTATCTGGGCGATGCGATGATCCTTGCCGGCGCAATCCTGTGGTGGGACGTTCCGCATGGCGTGCCTGTCCTGATCGGCTTCATGGCCCTGATCCAGCACCGCTTTATTCTGGACGAGGAAGATAGATTGCGCGCGGCTTTTGGCGATGCCTTTGAACGATGGGCCAGCAGGACCGGGCGCTGGATCAGCCTGCCCGGCAAATGAGAGAACGTAACGGTACAAATGCCGCAGGGCAGCATTAAGGTTTGAAATAATGTTGCGCGATGGTATGTCACCAAAGACCGAAAAATCCGGCTTGCCGGGCTAAATGCCACCACCTGACAAAACGGGGGAGAGACAGTGAAGATCGGGGCACCGAAAGAACTATTCGACGGAGAGAACCGCGTCGCCATGACGCCAGACTCCGCCGCTCAGTTGCAGAAACTGGGCCATACTTGCGTCATCGAAAGCGGTGCAGGTCAGAAAGCCGGCTTCTCGGACGAGCTTTACAAGGCCGCCGGGGTCGAGGTCGTCAAGACCGCCAAGGCTCTTTATGACGCTGCCGATGTGGTGGTGAAAGTCCGTGGCCCCGAGGCCAAGGAAGCCAAGCTTTTGAAATCGGGCCAAACCCTGATCTCGTTCTTCTGGCCCGCCCAGAATCCCGAGCTTCTGGATCAGGTGGCGAAGCAAGGCGCGACCGTCGTTGCGATGGACATGGTGCCGCGCATCAGCCGCGCCCAGAAGATGGATGCGCTGTCCTCGATGGCCAATATCGCGGGCTATCGCGCCGTGATCGAGGCCGGCAACAACTTTGGCCGCTTCTTCACCGGTCAGGTGACGGCAGCGGGCAAAGTGCCTCCGGCCAAGGTTCTGATCGTCGGTGCAGGCGTCGCCGGTCTTGCCGCCATCGGCACCTCCACCTCGCTGGGGGCCATCACCTTGGCCTTCGACGTGCGCCCCGAAGTGGCGGAACAGATCGAATCGATGGGGGCGGAATTCGTCTACCTCGATTTCTCGGAAAAGCAGACCGATGGCGCGGCCACGGGCGGCTATGCAGCCCCCTCCAGCCCGGAATTCCGCGAAGCGCAGCTGAAGAAGTTCCGCGAACTCGCGCCTGAAATGGACATCGTCATCACCACCGCCCTGATCCCGGGCCGTCCGGCGCCAAAGCTCTGGACCGAGGATATGGTCAAGATGATGAAGCCGGGCTCGGTCATCGTCGACCTCGCGGCAGAACGCGGCGGCAACTGCGACCTGACCGTGCCGGATCAGAAGATCGTCACCGATAATGGCGTGACCATCGTCGGCTATACCGACTTCCCTAGCCGGATGGCGGCACAGGCCTCCACGCTGTATTCGAACAACATCCGCCACATGATGGCGGACCTGACCCCCAAGAAAGACGGCGTCATCGACCACAATATGGAAGATGACGTCATCCGTGGCGCAACCGTCACCCATGCCGGTGCCGTGACCTATCCGCCGCCGCCGCCCAAGGTGCAGGCGATTGCCGCGCAGAAGCCCAAGGAAAAAGCCAAGGAACTGACGGTCGAGGAAAAGCGGGCGCAGGAAGTGGCCGCATTCAAGGCCCAGACCCGCACCCAGTTCACCCTTCTGGGTGTCGGCGGCGGCTTGCTTCTTCTGGCAGGCCTCTATGCCCCCGCCAGCTTCATGCAGCACTTCATCGTCTTCGTGCTGGCCTGCTTCGTCGGCTTCCAGGTGATCTGGAACGTCTCGCACTCGCTGCACACGCCCCTGATGGCCATCACCAACGCCATCTCCTCGATCATCATCCTCGGGGCATTGCTGCAAATCGGGTCCAGCTCTTGGCTGGTCGTGATCCTCGCCGCGCTGTCGGTCTTCATGGCCGGGATCAACATCTTCGGTGGCTTCATGGTCACCCGGCGCATGCTCGCCATGTTCCAAAAGTCGTAAGGGGAGCACGAGAGCTATGGAATACGGATTCACCACTGCCGCCTATGTCGTCGCGGCTGTTCTCTTCATCCTCTCGCTGGGCGGCCTTTCGGGGCAGGAAAGCGCAAAACGCGCCGTCTGGTATGGCATCGTCGGCATGGCCTTGGCCGTGGTCGCCACCCTCATCGGCCCCGGCGCTGGCAACTGGCTGATTTCGGTCGTGATGATCGCCGTCGGCGGCGCCATCGGCTGGGTCGTCGCACAACGCGTCCAGATGACCGAAATGCCACAACTTGTGGCCGCAATGCACTCGCTCGTCGGCCTTGCCGCGGTGTTCATCGGCTACAACGCCCATATCGAACTGGGCCATGTGCATGGCATGATGGCGGGCCTCTCGCCCAGCCTGAACGAAGTCGGCCGTCAGGCGGCGATGCATGAAATGGGCCTGCATGGCTTTGCCGCCGTTCTCTCCCATAAAACCCCGGTCGAAATCGCAATCCTGAGAATCGAGATCTTCCTCGGCGTCTTCATCGGGGCCGTCACCTTTACCGGCTCGGTCATCGCCTATGGCAAACTGGCGGGCAAAGTGGATGGCAAGGCCAAGAAACTGCCGGGCGGGCATATCCTGAACGCCAGTGCAGCGGCGCTCTCGCTGATCCTGCTGATCATGTACTTCCAGGGCGCAGGCAGCTGGACCCTGATCCTGATGACCCTTGCCGCCTTCTTCATCGGCTACCACCTGATCATGGGCATCGGCGGCGCCGACATGCCGGTCGTGGTGTCGATGCTGAACAGCTATTCGGGCTGGGCCGCCGCCGCCATCGGCTTCTCGCTGTCGAACGACCTTCTGATCGTCGTCGGCGCGCTGGTCGGTTCCTCGGGGGCGATCCTCTCTTACATCATGTGTAAGGCCATGAACCGCTCGTTCATCTCGGTGATCCTTGGCGGCTTTGGTGGCACCACCGGCCCGGCCATGGAAGTCACGGGCGAACAGGTGGCCATTGATGCCGAAGGCGTCGCCGCTGCCCTGAACGATGCCGACTCGGTCATCATCATTCCGGGCTACGGCATGGCCGTGGCGCAGGCCCAGCAGTCGGTTTCCGAACTGACCCGCAAGCTGCGCGCCAAAGGCAAGAACGTCCGCTTCGCCATCCACCCGGTGGCAGGCCGTCTTCCGGGCCATATGAACGTGCTTCTGGCCGAGGCCAAGGTCCCCTATGACATCGTTCTGGAAATGGACGAAATCAACGAGGACTTCCCGGAAACCGACGTGGCCATCGTCATCGGCTCGAACGACATCGTGAACCCGGCGGCCCAAGAAGACCCCAACAGCCCCATCGCCGGCATGCCGGTTCTGGAATGCTGGAAGGCGAAACAGGTCTTCGTGTCCAAGCGCGGACAGGGCACCGGCTATTCGGGCATCGAAAACCCGCTCTTCTACAAAGAGAACACCCGGATGTTCTATGGCGATGCCAAGAAGTCGCTCGACGCACTTCTGCCGATGATCGAATAACGATCAGGCTACGTCAGACCGAAAGGCCCCGGCATTGTCCGGGGCCTTTTCCATTCAGATCGTGCCGATGACCTGACAGCTTTCAAAAACCGTCACCTCTTGCGCCGTGCCTTCATTGTCGACCACATGCCTTGCAAAGGTCGGAATGCCCGCAGGGATCACAGTATCCCTTCTCGCCTCGGACAAGAAGATATGCTTCGACCGTTCCGGGGCAATCTCGAACCAGCAGGGGTCGTCAAAGGTGCCCGCATAAAGCCCCAGCTTTCCCGGAAAACGCTCAAAGCTCAGCCACAGCTTCGTGCCGCAATCGGCGCAGAAATGGACATGCACCTGCTTTCCCGACCCGGCGGAAACCGCGTCATAGGTCCGGGGCGCTCCCTTGATCACGCCGAAATCCGCCGCATCAAAAATCGGTTCCACCATATAGGCAGATCCCGTCGCCCTTTGGCAAAACTGGCAATGGCACACCGTCACCCGTTCGGGCGACGCCCGCGTTTCATAGCGGATCGCCCCGCAAAGACAGCCGCCTTCATGCCGTTCCATATCGCGCCCTTTCCTTCATCATGATGCCGGGCCATCAAGCGCAGGTTTTGCTTTTCGCGCAACACTGGAGTTGCATGCCAAGGTATTCCACCATTTCGCTTTTTCTTGGCCCCCCTGCGGCCTAAGCGTGAAAGGGTCAGCCGCCGGACCAAAGCCATGCCCCAGATGATCGACCACCCGCAACGCTATGCCATCGTCAATGAACTGCACGCGCGCCCCTATCCGGCGCTGGATGTGCCCTGCCATGCGGTGCATCTCGCCATCAAGGAACCGATTGACGCCGCCAACCGGGATCGCGGCCTTGACCGCCAGCATCTGATCGACCTTCTGGACCATCACGGCGCAGGCCATCCGCAGCCCGACGCCAACCACTGTTCCGGCGAAATCGGCAAGTACATGCTGAAATGGGAAAGCCATACCGAATTCGTCACCTACACGGCCTTTGGCAAAGGCGTGTCGGATCGCGCCTTTGACCCGGCCGAGGCGAATGTCTTTCCCGCCGACTGGGTCGATGATGCCCCCGGCAAACGCCTCGTCTCCTTGCTGATCCGGGTCGAGGAAATGCCGGAAGACGAGGCGGTGATGCAGCAAAAGCTGGAGGAATGGTTCGTCGGCGAAAGCCTTGCCGTCAGCCGCGTCGTCGAAGGCGCAGCCGTCGTCGCGGGCGACTTCCGGATTGATCCCGCGGGCCTGATGCGCTTTGCGGTCTTTGTCCGGCCCGGCACCGGCAAACGCCGCGTGGGCCGGATCGTGCAACGGCTGTGCGAGGTCGAAACCTACCGCGCCATGTCGATGCTGGGCCTCGTCCGCGCCCGCGCGCTCAGCCAGAAACTCAACGCACTCGATCCGCAACTCTCCGCGCTGGTCTCGGCCCTTGATACCAGCGAAGGCAGCCCGGAAACCGCGCTGCACCAATTGCTCCAGATCTCGTCCGAACTCGAAAGCCTTGCGGTGAAATACACCTTCCGCTTCGGCGCGACCGGCGCCTATGAGGCGCTTGTGAACCAAAGGATCGAGGTGATGCGCGAACAGCGGGTGCATGGCCGGCAAAGCTTTGGCGAATTCATGATGCGCCGCTATGACCCGGCCATGCGCACGGTGAAATCAGCCGAAAGCCGTCTGAACAGCATGGCGGAACGGGCGCAACGCGCGGCTGAACTGCTCCGCACAAGGGTGGATGTCGAACGTTCGGCGCAGAACCAGAAACTCCTGGAAAGCATGGACCGCCGCGCCGATCTGCAACTTCGGTTGCAACACACGGTCGAAGGTCTTTCAGTGGTGGCAATCAGCTACTACGCCGTCTCGCTTGCAGGCTACGTCGCCTATCCGCTGGCCAAGGCGCTGGGTCTGTCCAAAGAGATGATGATGGTCGGCCTGACGCCGCTCGTCATCCTTCTGGTCTGGTTCATGATCCGCCGCATCCGGGCGCATTTCGAATAGATCTGAAGAGATAAAGCCAAAGAAGGGCGGGGGCTCTGCCCCCAATCTTTTGCTTAAGCAAAAGATTTCCCCCGGGATATTTCCAGACAGAAAATAAGAGAAGAACTGTCTCATTTTCTGTCGAAAAATATCCCGGGGGGAGGCGCTTTCGCGGCGGCGAAAGGGACGGGGGCAGAGCCCCCCGGCACCGCTTATTGCAGGGCCTTGTCGGTGATCTGGTGGGTCCAGGCACCATCCGGGGCCTTGGTGATCACCGGGTCGGAACCGGGCGACATCAGCGAGGCCACGGTGCGTTCGTAGTCGGCCGGGTCCAGCGCGCCGTTCGAGCCTGCGGTCAGCTTGGCGATTTCGCCCATCATCCGCTTCTGATGGTTTTCGGTCTGGGCGCCGGTCTCGTCATTGTCCAGAACGATCATCGCGGCCTCATCCGGGTTCGCTTCTGCGTATTTCCAACCCTTCATCGACGCGCGGACGAACTTGACCATCTTCTCTTCGAAAGCCGGGTCCTTCAGGTTCTCTTCCAGAACGTAAAGCCCGTCTTCCATCGTGGCCACGCCTTCGTCCTGATATTTGAAGGTCACCAGATCATCCGGGCTGATCCCGGCATCAATCACCTGCCAATATTCGTTATAGGTCATGGTCGACACGCAAGCCGCCTGCTTTTGCAGGATCGGGTCGACGTTGAAGCCCTGTTTCAGCACTGTCACACCGCCGGCCGAGCCGTCGGTCTTCAGGCCAAGCTGGCTCATCCACGACAGGAACGGATATTCATTGCCAAAGAACCAGACGCCCAGTGTCTTGTCAGCAAAATCGGCAGGCGAGGCTATGCCCGATTCCTTCAGGCAGGTCAGCATCATGCCCGAGGATTTGAACGGTTGCGCGATATTGACCAAGGGCAGGCCCTTTTCGCGGGCGGCCAAGGCGGCAGGCATCCATTCCACGATCACGTCAGCCCCACCGCCCGCAATCACCTGCGTCGGCGCAATATCCGGGCCGCCCGGCTTGATCGTGACATTCAGACCTTCTTCTTCATAGAACCCTTTTTCCGCGGCCACGTAATAGCCCGCGAACTGGGCCTGGGTGACCCATTTCAGCTGCAGCGTCACGTCCTCGGCGCTGGCCGATCCAGCGACAAGGGCCAGAACGCTGGCGGTGAGAAACTTCTTCATTTGCCGTACCTCCGAGTTGTCGCCCCAATCTCGCGGGGGGCGGTTTAGCCGCGTTGCGACGGGTGCCAAAAGGTCACCCGCTTTTCGATCAAAGAGATAAGTCCATAGAACAGGGAACCCGACAGGGCCGCCACCACAATCTCGGCCCAAACCATGTCCAGACCCAGCCTGCCCACCTCGGTCGAGATGCGAAAGCCCATACCCACGATGGGGCTGCCGAAAAATTCAGCAACGATGGCGCCGATCAGGGCAAGGGTCGAGGTGATTTTCAGCCCGTTGAACACGAAAGGCATCGCCGCAGGCAGGCGCAGCATCATCAGCGTTTGCCAATAGCTGGCGGAATAGGTGGCCATCAGGTCGCGCTGCATCCGGTCGGTTTCATTCAACCCGGCGACGATGTTCACCAACATCGGAAAGAACACCATCACCACCACGACCGCGGCCTTGGATTGCCAGTCAAAGCCGAACCACATCACCAGAATGGGCGCCAAACCCACAATCGGCAGGGCCGCGACGAAATTGCCAATCGGCAGCAACCCCCGCTGCAAGAACGGCGAGCGGTCAATGGCGATGGCCGTGGCAAAGGCCGCCGTCACCCCGATCAAGAAGCCCGAAAGCGCGCCCTTGATGACGGTCTGAACAAAGTCAGCCCAAAGCGTGCCCAAAGACCCCATGAATTTGGCCGCAATCGCCGTGGGGGCGGGCAAAATGACAGGAGAGATACCAAAGCCCCGTACCCATCCCTCCCACAAGACCAGAATGGTAAAGCCAAAGAGGGCTGCCACAAAGGCGCGGCCGGTCCGCGACCGGCTCAGCGGCCCTGCCGCAACACGCGCGTTCAACCACCAGGCAAAAACCCAAAACGCCACTGCGGCCAGAAAAACGCTCATGCCCGCACCCCCATTCGCGCATTGGCAATCCGTTCTATCAGGCCAACCCCAAGGATCAGTATCCCGGCCAAAAGCGCCGCTGCAAACAACGCCGCCCACATGATCAACGGCTCACCAAACTGCGACCCGATCAGCATGCGCGCGCCCAGCCCCTCGATCGCGCCCGTGGGCAATTCGCCAACAATCGTGCCGATCAATGCTGCCGCAACGGCCACTTTCAGCGAGGCAAAGAAATAGGGCATCGAGGCGGGCAGGCGCAGTTTCCAGAAAGTCTGGCTGTCGCTGGCGCCATAGGTTTTCAGCAGGTCCAACTGCATTTGGTCTGGGCTTCGTAACCCCTTGATCATGCTGACCAGCACGGGGAAGAACGACAGATAGGCCGAGATGATGGCCTTTGGCACCTCGCGGCTTTCAATGCCCAACTGGTTTGACAGGGTCAGGATCATCGGCGCAAGCGCCACGATGGGAATGGTCTGGCTTATGATGGCCCAAGGCATCACCGACAAGTCCATCACCCGAAACCGTACGATGGATATGGCCAGCGCCGTGCCCAAAACAATGCCAAGCGCAAAGCCCAGCATCGTGCCGCGGAAGGTGATCAGCCCATGATAGACGAGGCTGCGTTTCGAGGTGACCTTTTGCCCCGCAATCCCCTTCCACAACTCGGCCCCCACCTGATGCGGCGGCGGCAACAGGGGGCGGTCCTGAGACATCGTCTTCGGGATCACTTCGGCCCATGTGATCTCCGTCTTCGCCCGTTGGGCCTGGTCGAATTCCCAGGTGGAATTCATCCAGACGCTGGCGGCATACCAGATCGCCATCAGCACGATCAGAACAGACAGAACGGGCAGGGCGCGCTTCATGCTCCCGCCCCCTTTGGCCAAGCGATCAGCGCGACCGCGATCACGCCCAGCCCAACGCCCGCCCATTGCATGGCGCTCAGCCTTTCGCCAAAGACGACCACGGCCAGAATGGAAATCGCCACCATCTGAAAGATGACAGACATCGCGATGGCCACGCCCAAGCCTTCACCGCGCATCACCTGCACCATCAGCGTATTGCCGATGCAGAACAGAACCAGCGCCCCGGCCAAAAGGCCATACCCGCCCGACGTCACATGGAGTTTCAGAACGGAATTGGCGGCCATGAACACCACGGTCGAGGCCGTCAGCCACAGGAAGGTCTGGCTCATGGCGCATCCCTCCTGTCTGTACGGGGGGTGTACAGGGGGTGTACAGAAGGTGGCAGGGCAAAATCAGTCATCGACATGCCCCGCCCGCAGACCTTCCCGCACCCTATGGGCTATCTCTATGAATTCGCGGCTGTCCCGAATGTCCAAGGGGCGTTCCTTTGGCAGCGGGCTTTCGATCACATCGGTAATCCGCCCCGGACGCGGGCTCATAACCACGATCTTGGTCGACAAATACACCGCCTCGGGGATGGAATGTGTAACAAAACCAATGGTCTTTCCGGTCCGCGCCCAAAGTTTCAGCACCTCCTCGTTCAGGTGGTCCCGCACGATTTCGTCCAGCGCGCCAAAGGGTTCGTCCATCAGCAGGATATCGGCATCGAAGGCCAAGGCGCGGGCGATACTGGCCCGTTGCTGCATGCCCCCCGAAAGCTGCCACGGGAACTTCTTGCCAAAGCCCGAAAGCTCCACCAGATCCAGAACCCGCTCCACACGCGCCTCTTGGTCGGCATTGGAAAATCCCATGATTTCAAGGGGTAACTTGATGTTTCCGGCAATCGTGCGCCACGGATAAAGACCCGCCGCCTGAAACACATATCCATAGGCGCGCTTCTTGCGGGCCTCATCTGGCGACAGTCCGTTGACCGTCAATGTCCCGCCCGTGGGATGCTCCAGCGCGGCGATGCAGCGCAGAAAAGTCGTTTTTCCGCAACCACTTGGCCCGATGAAGGAAACGAAATCCCCTTTCTCGATGGTCAGGTTTACGTCCTTCAACGCATGGACCGGGCCATCTGCGGTCTGAAAGGTCAGGTTCAGCCCCTTCGCCTCAATCACCGGACGGCCCAGATTTGTCGTGTCCTTCATGCCGTCATGCCCCTGTTACCAAGGTCTGCGATACCTACGCCCACAGGCCGAGGGAGGCACCGCCCATGTATCCGATCGTTCCGACGCAATTTGTCCCGCAAGGGATTCCCCTTTTTCTTCAATTCTTTATGCCCCCTCGGCCTGTCTTCGTCCCCGCGACCTTGCATCTGCTTCCCGACGCTGACCCCGAGGACGATCCCTGCGACGGGCAAGAGAAGTCCTAGACCCCCGTCGCCGGAATACCCGACCGCTGAACGGGCCGCGGGGCCGTAATATCCTTCCACTGGCTCAAGGCCCTGTTCACCGCAGGGCGCGCCTCACGGCCCACGAATTGCCCGTGGCCCTCTTCGGTTTTTACCGCACCATCATCAACGGCCACCTTGCCTCGGGTCAGAACGAACCGCGGCAGACCCTTCACCTTTTTGCCCTCGAACACATTGTAATCAATGCTAGATTGCTGCGTCTTGGCGCTGATCACCTTTTCCTTTTCCGGGTCCAGCACCACGATATCGGCATCCGCCCCCACCAGAATCGCGCCCTTCTTCGGATAGCAGTTCAGGATTTTGGCAATATTGGTGCTGGTCACCGCCACAAACTCATTCGGCGTGAGGCGCCCGGTGCCAACCCCTTCGGTCCAAAGCATCGGCAAACGATCCTCTAGCCCGCCGGTGCCATTCGGAATCTTCGAAAAATCGTTTATTCCGAACCGCTTTTGCTCGGTTGTGAAGGCACAATGGTCAGTTGCCACACAGGACAGCGAACCTGACATCAGACCCGCCCAAAGGCTGTCCTGATGCTTTTGATTACGGAACGGAGGCGACATCACCCGTCGCGCCGCATGGTCCCAGTCGGGGTGGAAATATTCGCTCTCATCCAGCGTCAAGTGCTGGATCAACGGCTCGCCCCAGACCCGCTTGCCCTGCTGACGTGCCCGGCGAATGGCTTCATGGGCATCTTCGCAAGACACGTGCACCACATACAGCGGCACCCCCGCCATGTCGGCAATCATGATCGCGCGGTTGGTGGCCTCGCCTTCTACCTGAGGAGGCCGCGAATAGGCATGCGCCTCCGGCCCGCGGTTACCTTCGGCCAAAAGCTTCGCCGTCAACTCGGCAACAATATCGCCATTCTCGGCATGCACCATGGCCAGACCGCCCACATCGCCCACGCGCCGAAAAGAGGCGAACAACTCGTCGTCATTCACCATCAACGCGCCCTTATAGGCCATGAAATGCTTGAAACTGGTGATCCCCGCCTTGGCGCTCTCGGCGATCCCGTCCCAGACCTTTTCCCCCCACCACGTCACCGCCATGTGATAGGAATAATCACAATTCGCCCGGCCCGATTTGTTATGCCACGCCTTCGCGGCATCCATCAAATCCTGCCCCTGTCCCGGCAGGATAAAATCGACCACCATTGTGGTCCCCCCCGACAGTGCCGCTCGCGTCCCGCTTTCAAAATCGTCCGAGGAATAAGTGCCCATGAATGGCATCTCCAGATGCGTATGCGGATCAATCCCGCCCGGCATCACATGGCAGCCGGTGGCATCAAGCACCTTGTCGCCTTTCAGCCCTTGGCCAATCTCGACAATGACACCGCCCTCAACCTTTACATCAGCCGCATAGGACAGGTCCGCTGTCACCACTGTCCCGCCCTTGATCACCGTCGATGCCATCACCTACTCCCTGTCATTTTCTGTCTTTAAATATCCCGGGGGTCCTCACGCAACCACCTCTGCCACCTCAAGGCAGGCATGCAGCAGAACGTCCGTTCCTGCCGCAGCCCATTCCGGGGAAATCTCTTCGGTCTCATTATGCGAAAGCCCGTCCACGCAGGGGCACATGATCATCACGGTCGGATAAAGCTTGTTGATCCAGCAGGCGTCATGGCCTGCGCCTGACACGATATCCATGTGCGAATATTTCAGCTTTTCAGCGGCTTGCCGGACGATCTTCACTAGCCCCGGATCAAAGGTCACGGGATCGAAATGCCCCACAGCCTCGATCTCGCAGCCCAAGCCCAACTCCTTGGCCACCGCATGGGCCGCGCGTTCCACCTCGGCGCGCATCGCATCCAGCTTGCCCTGTTCCGGGCTGCGGATATCCACGGTGAAGACCACCTTGCCGGGGATCACATTGCGTGAATTCGGAAAGACCTTGACCTGACCCACGGCGCCCACGGCATTCGGCTGATGGCTCATCGCGATCTGGTGCACACGTTCAGTAATCCGCGCCATTCCCAGCCCCGCATTGACCCGCATGTTCATCGGAGTTGATCCGGTATGGGCGTCCTTGCCGGTCAGCGTGATCTCCAGCCACCAGAGACCCTGCCCATGGGTCACAACGCCAATCTCTTTACCCTCGGCCTCAAGGATCGGGCCTTGTTCGATATGCAGCTCCAGCATCGCATGCATCTTGCGCGCGCCAACCGTTTCGTCGCCCACCCAGCCGATCCGCTTCAATTCGTCGCCGAATTTCAGTCCGTCCATGTCAGTGCGGCCGTAGGCGTAATCCTGCGAATGAATGCCCGCGAACACACCGCTGGCCAGCATGGCAGGGGCGAAGCGGGCACCTTCCTCATTCGTCCAATTGGTCACGACGATCGGGTGCTTGGTCTTCACCCCCATATCGTTCATCGTCCGCACCACTTCCAAAGCACCCAATACGCCAAGGACGCCATCGTATTTCCCGCCCGTGGGCTGGGTGTCCAGATGGCTGCCCATATAGACGGGCAGGGCGTCCGGGTCGGTGCCGGGGCGGGTCATGAACATATTGCCCATTGTGTCGACACCCATCGTCATTCCGGCCGCTTCACACCAAGACTTGAACAGATGGCGGCCTTCGCTATCTGCATCGGTCAAGGTCTGGCGGTTGCAGCCGCCTGCAATGCCCGGCCCGATCTTAGCCATCTCCATCAGGCTGTCCCACAGCCGTGCAGAATTGATGCGGAGGTTTTCTCCGGGTGCTGGCATCAGCTGGCTCTCCCTGTGTTCTGGGGCATCTTTTGCACCCCTTTCCGTCGGCCTTGCGCCGACTCGATTTCTGACCGTATGGTCAAGTTACAGCGCAACACAACCTGACCAACCGGTCAACAAGTTTTCACAGGTCTGATGAACGAGAACGCCCAAGTTTCACGCATATCAAAGGGCAAACGCACCGAAATTCGGCGCGAAAATGAGCGTATGATCTTGGAAGCCGCCGAAAAGGTCTTTGCCGAGGCGGGCTTTGGTGGCGCGACCATGCAACTGATCGCCGATATGGCAGGTCTGCCAAAGGCGAACCTGCACTACTACTTTGCCACGAAAGAGGACCTGTACCGTCAGGTTGTTAGCAATATTTTTGAAATCTGGCTTCATGCGGCCGACACTTTTGACACAGCCGCAGATCCGGCCGAAGGGATCGGGGCTTATATCGACGCCAAGCTAGAGATTTCGCGTCACCACCCTTTTGGATCCAAGGTCTGGGCCAGTGAGGTCATGCACGGCGCGCCGGTCATTCAGGACTATCTGGAGACCACGCTGCGCGAATGGACCGAGGGACGTATCAACGCGATCCAGCGTTGGGTGGATGACGGCAAGATGGCCCCCGTGAACCCGCGCCATCTGCTTTACATGATCTGGGCCACGACCCAGCATTATGCCGATTTCGGTCATCAGATCGAAACCCTGAACGCCGGAAAGCCCCTTAGCGACAAGCAATGGCGCGAAGTGAAGGACAGCGTTAAAACCATCATTCTGCGCGGCATTGGGGCCATAACGTAAGTCAGAGGGAAATCATGGGGCAGGGACCAGACAGCGCGTCATTGATGGCCGAGGCGGCGGAGCTGGTCTTTCCCCGGTTTGACGAAACCACGGCCTATCTGCTGGGCACGGCGGTTGTTGAAATGGCCATCGACGCGGGCTTGCCCGTCGTGGCAGATATCCGCAATGCGAACCGGATGTTTTTCCACGCGGCTTTGCCGGGATCGGCGGCGCTGAACGACAAATGGGTTCAGCGAAAGTCGGCAACCTGCCTTCTCTTTCAAGAGGCATCGCTTCTTGTAGGCACGCGGAACCGCGAAAAGGGCGAGAGCCTCGCGAAACACGGGCTGTCCGGCGAGGATTATGCAGATCACGGCGGCGCGGTTCCGATATCTGTGGCGGGCGTTGGGATGGTCGCCTGCCTGACCGTTTCTGGACTGCCGCAGGTCGAAGATCACCGTCTGGCCGTGCGCGCCCTCCGTGCTGTGCTGGAAAGGCTCTAAGCGACGGGCGTCCAGATCACATCGTCGATGCGCGGCGCACCCGTCGCCAGCATAACCAGACGATCAAAACCAAGGGCAATGCCGCTTGCTGGCGGCATATGGGCGAGGGCTGCCAGAAAATCCTCATCCACGGGATAGCGCTCGCCATAAACCCGCTGCTTTTCATCCATCTCTGAGGCAAAGCGACGACGTTGTTCTTCAGGGTTCGTCAATTCGCCAAAGCCATTGGCGAGTTCCACGCCGCAGGCATAAAGCTCGAACCTCTCGGCCACACGCGGATCATCGGGGCAGGGGCGGGCAAGTGCTGCCTCGGCCACAGGATAGCGGTCCAGCACCGTGGGCCGACCATGGCCCAGATGCGGTTCCACCTTTTCCACCAGAATGCGGCTGAGCATGTCTGACCAAGTATCATCTGACGCATGGCGAATGCCCTGCGCCTGCATCTGCGCGGCCAGCTTGACCCCATCGGGCACGCCATTCGCGCCAAGGGTCGCCAAAAGATCAATCCCGGCATAACGCTGAAACGCTTCGGCCACCGAAAGCCGATCTGGTTCGGCAAAGGGATCACAAACCGCCTCGCGGAACCGGAATTCCTTGGCACCCGCTGCTTTTGCAGCCAGCTGCAAGAAGGCCGCGCAGTCCGTCATCAGTTCGGTGTAATCTTCGCCCACGCGATACCATTCCAGCATGGTGAATTCCGGGCTGTGCAACGCACCGCGCTCGCGGTTGCGCCAGACATGCGCAAAGGCGTGAATGCGCACCTCCCCCGCAGCCAGCAGCTTTTTCATCGCAAACTCTGGGCTTGTATGCAGATACATCGTCCGCGGCTGCCCATCATTGCCGATCGCGGTCGTTGCAAAGCCGTGCAAATGCGCCTCATTGCCAGGGCTGATCTGCAAGGCCGCCGGGTCTACCTCGGTAAAGTCACGCTCGGCCAGCCATGTACGAATGGCCGCCTGTATCCGCCCCCGTGCCATCAAAACAGGGCGGCGATCAGCGTGGCGGGCGGCGGACCAGAACGGGGTATCGGTCGACATTTGCAGGGCCTTTGACAGTGAGCGGTGCAATAGGGGTGGAAATTCGCGCGCGGATCGGTTAGGCGCGGGGCCAATGGGGCGGCGCTTAGGCTGCCTTTCCAATAACTGCAAGGTCAACAATGGTCAAAGTCATCGCCTCCTCGCTGCGCAAGGGCAATGTCGTCGAAATGGACGGCCGCCTTTATGCCGTGCTCACCGCCCAGAACATCCACCCCGGCAAGGGCACTCCTGTGACCCAAGTCGACATGCGTCGCATCGTCGATGGCGTGAAGGTGTCGGAACGCTGGCGGACCACCGAACAGGTGGAAAAGGCCAACGTTGACGAACGCGCCTACAACTACCTTTACGCCGATGGCGAAGGCTACCACTTCATGGAGCCGGAAACCTACGAGCAGCTGGCCGTTTCCGAAGACGTGATCGGCGACGGCAAGGTCTACCTTCAGGAAGGCATGACTTGCTGGCTCAAGACGCATGAAGGCGTTCCGCTGGCCATCGAATTCCCGCAAAAGATCACCGTGGAAATCACCGAGACCGAGCCGGTCGTCAAAGGCCAGACCGCTTCGTCTTCCTACAAGCCCGCCATGACGGATTCGGGCCTGCGCGTGATGGTGCCGCCGCATATCGGGCCGGGCACCCGCATCGTGATCAACACGGAAGACAACTCTTACGTTGAACGCGCCAAGGACTGATCCTTTCGCGAACGAAATTGGGGCAGGGGGTGGCATCACGCCGCCCCCTGTTCGTTTGAGAGACAGGCAGGAACGGGCAATGGCACAGGGTTTCGGGTTTGAACTGAAAGCAGTCGATGGCAAGGCGCGCACGGGGGTGATCCACACCACGCGCGGCGACATTCGCACGCCTGCCTTCATGCCCGTTGGCACTGCCGCCACCGTCAAGGCGATGATGCCTGAAAGCGTCCGCGCGACAGGCGCCGACATTTTGCTGGGCAACACCTATCACCTGATGCTGCGCCCCACGGCGGAGCGCATCGCCAATCTGGGTGGCCTGCACAAATTCATGAACTGGGACCGCCCGATCCTGACCGATTCCGGCGGCTTTCAGGTCATGTCCTTGGCGTCATTGCGCAAGCTCACCGAAGAGGGCGTGCGGTTTTCCAGCCATATTGACGGTTCCAAACACATGCTGACCCCGGAACGCAGCATGGAGATTCAAAAGCTCCTCGGCTCAGACATCGTCATGTGCTTTGACGAATGCCCCGCGCTGCCCGCCGATGAAAAGACCCTCGCCACCTCCATGCGCCTGTCGATGCGCTGGGCGCAACGCTCGCGCGATGCCTTTGGCGACCGTCCGGGCCATGCCCTGTTCGGCATCATGCAAGGCGGCGATAACCGTGATTTGCGAGAGGAATCGGCGGGTGCCTTGGTCGATATCGGCTTTGATGGCTATGCCGTGGGCGGCCTTGCGGTGGGCGAGGGGCAAGAGATCATGTTCTCCGTCCTCGACTATGCCCCGGATTTCCTGCCGCAGGACAAGCCGCGCTACCTGATGGGCGTGGGCAAGCCAGATGACATTGTCGGCGCAGTTCAGCGCGGGATTGATATGATGGACTGCGTTCTGCCCAGCCGATCAGGCCGCACCGGTCAGGCCTGGACCCGCCGTGGTCAGGTCAACATCAAGAACGCCCGCCATCAGGACGACCCGCGCCCCTTGGACGAAAACTGCACCTGTCCCGCCTGCCGGAATTACTCGCGTGCCTATCTGCACCACGTCTTCCGCGCCCAGGAAATGATCTCAGGCATGCTGCTGACATGGCACAACCTGCATTACTATCAGGAACTGATGCAGGGCCTTCGCGACGCGATTGCGGGGTCTCAGCTTGATGCCTTCGTGAACGATTTCCACGCGAAACGCGCCGAAGGTGATATAGAACCGCTCTGATCGCCGCTGCCTCTTTTGCCGAGGGGGCGAAATTTTTGGGCAAAGCCTCCCCAATGGCTGTTCTCTGCCCCTGTGGGCGTGGCTTAAATCTTCATGCGCCCTTGCAGCTGCCTGCGGGGAAGGTCACAATCACATGATGACGGTGGTAGGTCGCTCCGGCATGATCATGGCACTGGTTGACTTGCCCCAGATGCCCCCCCAGATATAGGGGGCGAACAGGGGAAAGCCGAGTTGCTGCCGATGATCGGGGCCGTGGCTTTCCTGCCGAGAAAGGATACGCAAATGAGCGAACAGCTTGCCCCCAGCTACCCCGTATTGCCGCTGCGCGATATCGTGGTCTTCCCGCACATGATCGTGCCGCTGTTTGTCGGTCGCGAAAAATCCGTGCGGGCGCTGGAAGAGGTGATGCAGGACGATAAACAGATCCTGCTCTCCAGCCAGATCGATCCCTCGGTCGACGACCCCGGAAGCGACGGTATCTACCGCGTGGGCGTTCTGGCCAACGTGCTGCAATTGCTGAAACTTCCCGATGGCACAGTCAAGGTGCTGGTCGAAGGTAAGACCCGCGTCAAGATCACTGAATTCATCGACAACCCGGCCTTTTTCGAGGCCAGCGCCACTGTGTTAACGGAAACCTTGGGCGACAAGACCGCCATCGACGCCATGCTGCGCGCCGTGGCCGATGAGTTCGAGAAATACGCCAAGATCAAGAAGAACATTCCTGAAGAGGCGCTGTCGGCCGTGGCCGAAGCGCGTGAACCTGCACGTCTGGCTGACCTCGTCTCGGGTCACCTTGGCATAGAAGTGGGCCAGAAGCAGGGTCTTCTGGAAACGCTGGATGTCTCGGAACGTCTGGAAAAGGTCTATGGCCACATGCAGGGCGAGATGAGCGTCCTTCAGGTGGAAAAGAAGATCAAAAGCCGCGTCAAATCCCAGATGGAGAAGACGCAGCGCGAATATTACCTGAACGAACAGATGAAGGCGATCCAGCGCGAGCTGGGCGACGGCGAGGAAGGCCAGAACGAGGTCACCGAGCTGGAAGAGCGCATCGCCAATACCAAGCTCTCGAAAGAGGCCCGCGAAAAGGCCGATGCGGAAGTCAAGAAACTGAAATCCATGAGCCCGATGAGCGCCGAGGCGACCGTCGTGCGCAATTATCTGGATTGGCTGCTGGGCGTTCCGTGGGGCGTGAAATCGAAGGTAAAGAAGGACCTTGGCCGCGCGCTGACCATTCTGGATGCCGATCACCACGGCCTTGAAAAGGTCAAGGAACGGATTGTCGAATACCTTGCAGTGCAGGCCCGCTCGGCCAAGCTAAAGGGCCCGATCATGTGCCTCGTCGGCCCTCCAGGCGTGGGTAAGACATCGCTGGGTCGGTCGGTCGCAAAGGCCACGGGGCGCGAATTCATCCGCATCTCGCTGGGTGGCGTGCGAGACGAATCTGAAATCCGTGGCCACCGTCGGACCTATATCGGCTCGATGCCTGGCAAAATCATCCAGTCATTGAAAAAGGCGAAAACCACCAACCCTCTGATATTGCTCGATGAAATCGACAAGATGGGGCAGGATTTCCGCGGCGATCCGGCATCGGCCCTTCTTGAGGTGCTTGACCCGGAACAGAACGGCACTTTCGTCGATCACTATCTGGAGGTGGAATATGACCTCTCGAACGTGATGTTCCTGACCACGGCCAACAGCTACAACATGCCGGGCCCGCTGATGGACCGGATGGAGATCATTCCGCTGGCTGGCTATACCGAGGATGAAAAGCGCGAAATCGCGAAAAAGCACCTGCTGCCAAAGCAGGTTGAGGCGAACGGTCTGAAAAAGGGCGAATTCACCGTATCGGACGAGGCGCTGACCCATGTCATCCGCTACTACACCCGCGAAGCAGGTGTGCGGAACCTTGAGCGCGAAATCGCGAAAATCGCTCGTAAGGCCGTGACCGACATCTTGAAGGGCAAGACCAAGTCCGTCTCGGTCGACCCGGAAAAGGTCGAGGAATATCTGGGCGTTCAACGTCACCGCTATGGTCTGGCCGAAAAGGAAGATCAGGTGGGCGTCGTCACCGGGCTCGCCTGGACCAGCGTGGGCGGCGATCTCTTGCACATCGAAGCGTTGAAGCTTCCGGGCAAGGGCCGCATGAAGACCACAGGCAAGCTGGGCGAGGTGATGAAGGAATCCATCGACGCTGCTTCCAGCTATGTTCGGTCCATCAGCCCTCAGCTCGGGGTGAAACCGCCAAAGTTTGAAACGCTGGACATCCACGTCCACGTTCCAGACGGCGCAACACCCAAGGATGGCCCATCGGCAGGTCTTGCCATGGTTACGGCGATCGTTTCGGTCCTGACGGGCATTCCGGTTCGCAAAGACATTGCCATGACGGGGGAAGTGACCCTGCGCGGTAATGCCACTGCGATCGGCGGCCTGAAGGAAAAGCTGCTGGCTGCGCTGCGCGGTGGGATCAAGACTGTTCTGATCCCGCAGGAAAACGAAAAGGATCTGGCCGAGATCCCGGACAACGTGAAAGAAGGTCTGACGATCATACCCGTCACCCATGTCCGTGAAGTGCTGGAACATGCTCTGGTGCGAAAGCCCGAGCCTGTTGAATGGGATGAGGCTGCTGAAGAAGCTGCGGCCGCTGCACGCAAAGGCGGTGGCGAGGCGGCAAGTCTCGTCGCACATTAAGGTTCTGGGGTCTGAAATTCTTGGAAAGGCGCGCTACGGGCGCGCCTTTTCCATATCCAAGGGCAGGTCTCCCTATACGAAATTGTTGTCGCAAACGTAACAAATGGCGGCTCAACCCCCTGCTTTTTCATGGTATTGTCTCTGTCCAAGCGATAATCTTTTTGGAAAGCGTAACAGGCGCTGTTGTGAGGGAGTGTTTCATGTCGTCGAAATCTGCTGCAAAATCTGGCCCAAAGGGTATTCCTGCGCCAAAGCAGCGCGCTGTTCCGGAAAAGGCCGCTGAGGTGGTCAAGGCCGATGCATCTGAAGAAGAAGGCACAGCCGCGGAAGAAGGCGGAAAAGCGGGCGCTCTTAAGCTGCGCGAACTCATCACGCGCGTGGTAGATGCGACAGGGGCAAAGAAGAAGGACGCCAAGACAGTCGTCGAGGCAACGCTGGAACAATTGGGTGCAGCGTTGGTCAAGGGCGAAGAGTTGAATCTGCCGGGCGTTGGTCGTGTGCGTATCGCGCGGTCGATGGATAAGAACGGGCTTTCGTTGATGACTCTGAAGGTTCGCGGTGCGGGCGCCGCCAAGAAAAAAGAGCCGAAAGAGGCTCTTGCAGAGGCGGAAGAAGCGGTCTAAGAGACCCGCCATCGGGCGATTAGCTCAGCGGTAGAGCGCTTCGTTCACATCGAAGATGTCAGCGGTTCAAATCCGTTATCGCCCACCATTATTCCAAAAAGACGCGCCCCAATTTTGGCGCGTCTTTTCTTTTTTGAATGTCGATCAGCCCTTGTGCGCTTCGCGACAAGCGGTTATCTGATGCGCCGTCGGGTCGTTAGCTCAGTTGGTAGAGCGCCTCGTTTACACCGAGGATGTCGGGAGTTCGAGTCTCTCACGACCCACCATTTTCCTTGGAATGATCAGGTAATCGTCAAGTTCGGCCCTCTTGGGACCGGGATTGAAAGGTGTCCAATACAGCCTTTCCAAGAATTTTATGGACACAACGGATAATCAGGCACAACCTACCCGGATTGAACTCTTTGGGGGAGGACAAGATGCCGGGCCTCATTACCGGTACTGATCAGAATGATCACCTTATTGGCACTGAATTTTCAGACCAGATTTTTGCTCTTGGCGGCGATGATACTGTCCGAGGTTTGGGCGACGATGACCAGATCTATGGCGGCGCAGGAGATGACGCGCTGTTTGGCGGTGCCGGAAATGATGACGTTTATGGTGGAGACGGATTTGATTACTTCTTTTACGAAGGCGGCATGGACCACCTATATGGCGGAGCCGACGATGACTACTTTGCCCTAACGACTGTCCAGTCGGGATTGGTCGTAGATGGTGGGGCTGGGCTGACATACGTCGATCTTTCGCTCTACGGACTCAGTGCGCCAGGAACGAAACTGAATGTCGAATTGCGGGAGCAGACGAACAACACGCTTTCCCTGATTGTGAATGGAGAAACCGCGGTTGTCTTAGGCGAGGATTTTGTCGTCTATATCTCCACAGGCGGTGGGGACGATACAGTCGTCGGCGCGAGCACAGGCGAATATATCTTCGTCGGCAATGGCGATGACTCTGTGTCGTCGAACGGTGGTGATGACGTCATCGACCTAGGCGCAGGAGACGACCACGCCAATTCAGGGGATGGCGATGATCTTATCTTCGTGAACGGTTTGACAAGCGGCGACCATATCGACGGCGGCTTAGGCTTTGATGCCATGCACATTTCCTTTTATGGCATGTCTGATGTGAGTGTTGACCTGCGAGAGAATGCCGACGGTACGATCTTGATGAGGGTAAACCACCAGACATTGGATGTGCAGGGCATCGAGCAAGTACACTCTGTCGAATTTTTCGGTGGTCGAAACAGCTTTCGGGGAACCAACCAGCAGGAAAATGTCTATGGCGGCAGCGGCGATGACCGAATTGACACTGCAGGCGGCGATGACTTTATTTCCACAGGTTTCGGCGACGACCAAGTCAATGCCGGGTCCGGCGACGATTATGTCTATGTGGTGGGTCCCTCGCAGTCTGACACGATCGATGGTGGCGATGGTGAGGACACTGTCTATCTCGATTTCAGCGCGAATGCAGGTCCTGTCGCCATTCGTGTCGATACGTCCCGCCACAACCCGATGGCGATAACTTTGGATGGCAGTAGGCTCAACATCACCAACTTCGAAGTCATCGAGATCGCGGGCAGTCGGGGCGATGACTCGATCAGAGGAGGGGATGGGGACGACCGGATCGAAGGCTATTTGGGCGATGATATCCTGCTCGGATACGCTGGCGCGGATGTTCTGAGTGGGTCGCTTGGCGATGATACGATTGCCGGAGGGGCCGGTCGTGATACGCTCTCTGGTGGTGAAGGGGCAGATGATTTTGTCTTTGCCCGTAAAGGCGGTCGCGACACGATTGTTGATTTCGAAGTGGGGGTAGATCACATCGTGATCTCGGCTGGCAGCCGTGTCTCGAGCTTCGATGATCTTCAGATCAGCCAGCACGGGGACGACGTCTGGATCAATATGAGAGGGACATCCATCGTTCTTCTGGGAGTCGAGGCGAATGATCTGAGCGCGGACAATTTCATCTTCGGCTGACCTGCAGGTCAGCCGATGCTCCGCAATTTCAGTTCGTCTTCAATGCCCGCAGCTTTGTGAATGTCATTGCCCAGATGGCCGCAAAGCCAAGAGATGCGATCACATTCCATCCGGCCATCGAGATTCCGAACATCGACCAGGCGATCTCATCGCACCGAATAGGGGCCGCCACATTCGCGTTGGGGTTCAGCAAATCATCAACACTGATCCCGGAAATGGACCCGCCAGAGCACGAGGTCAGACCCTCCCACCAGCCCTGTTCGACCCCAACGTGGAAGACACCAATACCCGCCGTGGTCAACGCAGCCAAAGCCCCCAGAACCGCAAGCCAGCGAATGGGCTTCCACATCAAGGCAACAATCATGATCACGATCGCTGCCGCATGAGGCCAGCGTTGCCAAAGACACAGCGTGCAGGGGGCAAGCCCGCCGATGTATTGGAAGGCAAAGGCTCCGCCCAGCAGGGCTACAGACCCAAGCCCGGCAAGGGCGACAAGGAGACGTGGCGTAATCTGGTTCATCCGAAGGCCTTCAACAATAGGAAGCCGCCCAAAAGCAGCCCCATGAAGATTGTGAACATCAGTCCCAGCCGACGTTCGATGAAATCGCGGATCGGCTGGCCAAACTTCCAAAGCAAAGCTGCCACGATGAAGAAGCGCAGCCCCCGGGCAATGATCGACGCAACGGTGAAGACAACAAGGTTCAGACCCGTGCTGCCGGACAGGATCGTCACGACCTTATAGGGGAAGGGCGTCACCCCGGCGATCAGCACCGCCCAAGCACCCCAATCGTTATAGGCTTGGCTGAAGACCTCAAAGTTGTCGGTCTTGCCGTAGAATTCCAGCACAGGCAGGCCAACCTGCTCGAACAGCACTGCACCGATCCAATACCCGAACATTCCTCCAATCACCGAACTGATCGTCGCTACAGCCGCGATCAGAAAGGCGCGATGCGGTGCGGCAAGGATCATCGGGATCATCAGAATGTCGGGTGGGATTGGGAAGAACGAGCTTTCGACAAAGGATACCACGGCGAGTGCCAAAAGCGCGCGCGGATGTTCGGCCAGCCGGATCGTCCAATCGTAAAGCGAACGGATCATTTCCGACCCTCCTGTTCTAAGTAGATGTGGTCTTGCATCATGTGGCAATGTCAAGGTCAAGGACGCTGGCGGAACCAAGGGCGCTAAAGTAGGTTAAAGAAACTGTGATTGCTTTTTGGGGGTAGTGATGGATTGGCGTGGACGTCGGGGCAGTCGGAATATCGAAGACAGGCGTGGCCAAACTTCTCGCGGTGGCGCGGCTGTCGGCGGGGTAGGGATGGTCGCTCTCCTGATCATCGGATATTTCCTTGGCATAGACGTAACTCCCTTGTTGCAGGATGGCGGCATTTCGCAGCCTGTCGAGTCGCGGGAAATTACAGAGGCTGATCGGGCTGCTGGCGAGTTCGTTTCTGTTACCTTGGCCGATACCGAAGAAATCTGGGCGGATGTGTTCCGCGAGCAGGTTGGGCGAGCCTACCAGCCAGCAAAGCTGGTCCTATTCACCGGGGCCACCCAAAGCCCTTGCGGCGGTGCAAGCGGGGCCACCGGGCCGTTCTACTGCCCGACAGACAAGAAGGCTTATCTGGATACCGATTTCTTCGTGACGCTCGAAAAGCGATTGGGTGCCAAGGGCGATTTTGCCGCCGCCTATGTAGTCGCCCATGAAATTGCGCATCACGTGCAGAACGAGTTGGGAATTTTGAGTAAGGCCAATCAGATTCGCTCCCAAGTCAGCGAAGCGGAAAGCAACGCGATTTCGGTTCGCATCGAGCTGCAGGCGGATTGCCTTTCGGGGATCTGGGCGCGCAGAGCCGCGCAGGCCTTTGGGTCAATCGACCGGGGCGATATCGAAGAGGCGGTGAATGCCGCCCGGCAAATCGGCGACGATACGTTGCAGAGGGCGTCTGGACAACGCCCCATGCCACATACCTTCACGCACGGCACCTCGGAACAGCGCGCGCGGTGGTTTGTGACCGGTCTTGGATCCGGCCAATTGAGCGATTGTGATACCTTTTCGACGGACGACCTCTAAAGCAGTGCTGAGAGCAGTTGACGCGCCCGCGCCCTGCGGCTAAACCGCCGGCGTGGGCCCAAGTGGCGGAATGGTAGACGCAGCGGATTCAAAATCCGCCGCCGCAAGGCATGTCGGTTCGAGTCCGACCTTGGGTACCAAAGCCCCGTAAATGGTTGTGATAAGTGGCGAATCAATGGCGCAGGGATTGCCCTTTGATTCGAACTGGGGCCCGTCACCACCGCCATCTTTCGACAAAACGGCATAATTCCCGCGATTGGTTCCGATATCGGAACGGAACGTGACGAGATTCCAGTCGTTTCAGTTCAAAGATTAGAAGCTGAGTTAACGCGCGGCTACAGCCGAGGATTGTTTCCAAATCTTGCATTTTTAAAACGCCGAAGTTGATTCAGATTTCATCTCAGATGCCATTTCATCCGTTCTTTTCGTATGAAATGTTGGTGATTTCAGCCGAAATGCCTGTTTCAAATGCGCTGACAATTGACCTCGGCCTTGCAACCTTGCGGTGTCAAGAACTAGTCAAAAGTGAGGCATACATACAAATGGATGCCAGATTGTAGCCGTTTTTTACTTCCTATCAGCCTTAAGGACAGGTAAATATCCAATTGTCTTACTGGGTGAGACATTTGGCCGTGGGGGCGGTCGTCTTGTGACAGTGTGCTGCCAAGCACCAAGATAGGGATAGCTAAGTAGCCCATTCTTTTGGGTGGTATAGCCTTGTGCTTAGCCGGTTTATTTTACCGGACAGCTTTTCTTTGTCTTTCAAGCGGCAGGCCGTGCGGCGCGAAGCTTCCGGTCCCCGAGATCACCGGAAATCAGTGCCGAAACTTGTGCCCATGTCGGGCGCGAAGTGGTCTTTATGAGAAGCGGTAACCGCCTCTCAGCTGCTATGAGGAACTGAAGATGCCGGTGTTCGCACTCTATAATCTGAATGACACGACGTCAGAAGCTCTCGACAGTGCGACTGGAGACGGTGCGCAGAACGGATTTTATTTTAACGGAGCTGTTTCAAACGGTGATCAGGCCGTGCTTGACGGCATCGACGACATTGTAAAGATCGCCTCTTCGCCAGTGTTTCAGCTTAATACGGGTACATTGGAAATCCAGTTTACAGTCGATCCGACCCGCAACGTCAGCGATACTGAAACGGTCTTGTCACGTGATAGTTCGGGGACCACAGCAGGTGGTTACCAGATCGAGACATTGCCCGATGGCGTGGTGCAGATTACGCATGAGACGCCAACAGGATCTGAAACATTCGCTACTCCGACTGGCTTTTACGCGCCGGGAGATGAACTGAAGGTCACCTATTCCTGGGATTTCGGTGGCGACGGTGGCTATCTCCAGATTGAAAACCTGACCACGGGCGCGCTTTACGAAGATGACGTGCCGAACACCTTGACCATGGACATGGGTGCGATCAACCAGAACTGGGTGATCGGGGCAGGACAGGACCAGTCGCCTGCCGGATCGCTTGCGAATATGGACGACCATTTCAAAGGCTTGGTCGAGTATCTCTCTATTTCCGATACGGTCGACAACCCACCTCCTCCGCCAGCCGGTGATGGTCTGGTTGAGGGTACCTCTGGCGATGACCTGATTGATCTGGCCTACACCGGCGACCCGGAAGGCGACATGATCGACAATCTGGATGCCTTGTTGCCCGGCGAAGCGCCCCAGGACGACATCGTTTTGGCCGGGGCTGGGAATGACACTGTCTTTTCGCTGCTTGGCGATGACGAAATCACAGCCGCTGGCGGCGATGATGTTGTTTATGCCGGCGTCGGCAATGACTTTGCGACCGGCGACACCGGCAATGACCTCATTTTCGGTGAGGATGGAAATGACTCTCTTTATGGCGGTCAGGACGACGACACTGTTTTCGGAGGAGAAAGCGATGACCTGCTTAATGGTGGTCTTGGCAATGACGTTATTGACGGCGGTGACGGGGATGATGTTGCCGAAGGCCTTGACGGTAACGACACGATAAACACCGGGGCTGGCAACGATCTGGTGACAGGTGGTGCTGGCAATGACTTCATTGACACGCGGGCGCCGGGGGCAACTCCCTCGCCGGATTTGGCTTTCCCTGGGCTTTACGGCGCTGATACGGACCCAGCTGATGATCAGGACACGGTTTCGGCAGGGGAAGGCAATGACACGATCTTCACTGGCGATGATCGCGATGTCATCGTTTCTGGTGGCGGCAATGACTTTGTTGAGTCGGGTGACGACAATGACAGCGTTCAGGGCAATGATGGCAATGACACCATCCAGGCCGGTGAGGGCAATGACACGGTTACGGGTGATCTGGGCGATGACGTCATCTATGGCGGCACACGTCTGGATGCCACAGACCCGACACACCTGACCGATGACGTCGATCCCGATACCGACAACAACCGTGACCTACTGGTCGGCGGCATGGGCAATGACTCGGTCTATGGTGGTGATGACGACGACACGCTGTCTGGCGGTCTGGGCGATGACGTTCTGGATGGCGGCATCGACGATGACATGATCACTGGCGACGCTGGCAACGATGCGATTATCGGTGGCCATGGTGCCGACAGTATGTATGGCGGCGGTGACAGGGATGTCTTTACCGCAGTGACCGCAGGCGATGTGGTCGAGGGCGGCGAAACCGGTGACGACTATGATACGCTTGATCTGCGTGGAGCAGGCCCGGTTCGGGTCACATTTGATCCGGCAAATGCCGAAAATGGTACAGTCGAATTCCTCGATGCTGGTGGTGCCGTTGTTGGCTCGATGACCTTCATCGAGATCGAAAACGTGATTGTTCCAACCGATGGCACGCCGACGGCGAACCCGGACACGTTGGTTACGGACGAAGACACCGATCCGACCATTGACGTTCTTGCCAATGACACCGATCCAGATGGTCAGCCCTTGGTCGTGACTTCTGCCACGGCCGAGCATGGGGAAGTGACACTCAACTCGGATGGCACGATCACCTATTCACCGTTCATGCATTATAACGGGCCGGACACCATCACTTACACCGTGACGGATCCGGACGGGAACACCTCGACCACCACGGTTGCAGTGACCGTTAACCCGGTGAATGACGCGCCTGAGGCAATTGACGACGCTGCTTCGACACCGATTGATACGATGGTGACGATTGACGTCCTGTCCAACGATCTTGACGTAGACGGCGACACGCTGACGTTGGACGGAACGCCAACATCGCCGGACGGAACGGTGACGGTCAATCCGGATGGCACGATCAACTTCACGCCAAATCCCGGCTTTGTCGGAACTGCTGTCGTCACCTACACCGTGACCGATGGCACGGTTTCTGACGTTGGTCAGGTTGTTGTTACGGTTGGCGGGACGGGCCGTGATGGTGTTGTCAGTGGTACCGCCGGTGACGATCTAATCGACGCTACCTATGTCGACCCGACAGATGGCGACATGGTTGACGCTGGTGATGCAATCCTTCCGGGTCATAGCCCGGATGCAGACAGCATCGTTGCTGGCGACGGCAACGACACCATCCTTGCGGGTGCTGACGATGACACCATTCACGCCGGTTCTGGCGATGATGAGGTCTTTGGCGGTGACGGTTCGGAAAGCGTTCATGGCGGCGAAGGTAACGACACCATTCTGACGGGCGATGGCCAGGACATCGTGTTTGGCGAAGACGGAGACGACTTCATCGACACGCGTGGACCAAACCCGCTGCCCGATATTGATTATCCGGGCCTTTACGGTGCCGATACTGATCCGACGAACGACCTTGATACCGTCTATGGTGGCGACGGGAACGACACCGTCTTTACGGGTGACGATGCGGACCGCGTTTTTGGCCGCAACGGCAACGACTATATCGACGGCGGTTTCGATGACGACTCGCTCTATGGCAATTCGGGCTTCGACACGATCATCGGTTCGGAAGGCAACGACTACATTGACGGTGGTCGCGGCAATGACCTGATCTTCGGTGGCCTTGATCTGTCCTTCCCGGATATCATCAACATCCCGAACGACGGTGGCGACCTGCGTCCCATGAACAATGCCGACAGCATCGTTGGTGGGTTCGGGAACGACACCATCTATGGCATGGACGATGATGATACCATCAGCGGTGATCAGGGCGACGACCTGATCTATGGCGGTGTCGATAATGACGAGATCATTGGCGGCGACGGGTCCGATACGGCTTATGGTGGCACTGGCAATGACTCGGTCCAAGGCAACGGCGGCAATGACGAGCTGCATGGCGACGCCGGCGACGACACCTTGGATGGCGGGTTGGGCAACGACACCATCACCGGTGACGAAGGCAGCGATACGTTAATTGGTGCGGATGGCGACGACAATTTGTCTGGTGGGGTCGGCAACGACTCTCTTGATGGTGGCGTCAACAACGACACGCTGTCGGGCGGCGAGGGTGCTGACACTCTGATGGGTGATTGGGGCCGCGACCTGCTGGACGCTGGCACCGGCAGTGCACCGGATGGCGAAGTTGATGTCGTCTATGGCGGACAGGATGAAGATACGATCGTCGGCGCAGGTGCGGGCGACTTGGTCTATGGTGGCGGCAACGGCGAAGCCTCTGACCAAGACGTGCTGGATCTGCGGAATTCGGGCCCGCACCGGATCACTAACCTTGTGACCGACTCTGACGGCAATGGTTTTGACGGTACGGTGGAATTCCTTGACGCTGGCGGAAACGTCATCGGCACATCGACCTTCACCAACATCGAAAACATCGTCTGCTTCACTCCGGGCACGATGATCGCCACGCCGCGCGGCGAAGTGGCTGTCGAGAACCTGCGTGTCGGTGACAAGGTGATTACCCGCGATAACGGCATTCAGGAAATCCGTTGGGCCGGGGCACGCCAGATGGGATGGCACGATTTCGCCGCCAACCCGCATCTGCGTCCTGTGCTCGTCAAGGCCGGCAGCCTTGGCAACGGTTTGCCCGAGCGCGACATGATGCTGTCACCGAACCACCGCTTGCTGGTCGCCAATGACAGGACTGCGCTGTACTTCGACGAACACGAAGTGCTGGTTGCAGCCAAGCATCTTATTGGCGGCACGGGCGTGCATCAGGTGGACTCGGTCGGAACGACCTATATCCACTTCATGTTCGATCAGCACGAAGTTGTGCTTTCGAATGGTGCCTGGACCGAAAGCTTCCAGCCCGGCGATTACTCGCTGAAGGGGCTTGGCAACTCTCAGCGGAACGAGATTTTTGAACTCTTCCCCGAGTTGAAGACCGAGGTTGGTTTGGAGGCTTTTCAAGCCGCACGCAAGACGCTGAAGCGCCACGAGGCAAGACTTCTCGTCCGATAACAATGAGTTATGCAGCGGGGTTAAATCCAAACGGGTTTGATCCGAAGGCGAAGGGGTCCTCTGGGGCCCCTTCGTTTTTTGTCAGAATTATGACTTCGAAGAAAGTTTGAACAAAATTGGCCTTGCCATTGCCACAATTCTCCGCAGGTCGGCCAAACTTAAGTCTCCATCTGGTGTGATTCAGCCAAAATCGGAAGGATGGGTTGCGCGTCATGCACGTATTCAGGGCCGACACATGGTCTGACGTAAAGTCGCGCGCATGGATGATGCGCCGCGCTGTTGTGTCATGCTGTTTGCCAGTGCCTCGGCCTTATTCCCTTCGGTCTGAAGCTTCGGCTTTCAGTATGCGTGACAAGTTGACTGGGTAAGGGCGAGAAATGCCGACAACATTCAATTGGATCTACCTTGGAACCGTTACGACGGCTCTTGATCCGACCGAGGGCAATGATGTTGCCGAAAACGCCAACCTTTTCGTTGGCCAGACCTATGGGTCAACCGGCTCTCCGCTTTATAACTCGATTACGTCAGTCACAACGATCAACAATGGCGGCAACGCAACCGCCTTGGATATGAACAACAGCGTGGTGAATGATCAATTCACCACGAATATCGGAAGCGGCCCCGTCACCTATACGATGGACGCGACCGCGATCTATAATGCGACGATCACCTATGCCAACGGCACTACAGCGGTCATTACCGCCGTCGTTGTGCAATCCACAACGGGCCAGTTCTTTCTTGCGCCAGAGTTTTCGTCGAACCCGGACACAGCGGCCCAAGAGGCCATGCCAATCGTCTCGATCCGGTTGGACAGTGTCAATGGAGACACCTTCTCTGGTCTGACTTCAGACCGATTGATGACCGGTTTTGACAACGCGATCGTTGATGGCACGGCAGGGGCGGACCTGATCAATGCGTCTTATGTCGAGCCATTGGTGAGCGGCACCGATCGGATCGACAATGGCGATGGCGGCGTGGGCGTGGGTGCCAACGACGACTATGTATTGGCCCGAGACGGCAATGACACGGTTTTTTCCGGCGTTGGCAACGACACCGTCTACGGTGGGAACGGTAACGATCAGGTAAATGGTGAAGCAGGCAACGACCTGCTTTACGGTGATGCCGGCAATGACAGCCTCATTGGCGATGTCGGAAATGACAGCCTCTATGGTGGGGTAGGGCTGGATAGCCTATTTGGCGGGACTGACAATGACCTTGCGTATGGTGGGTCCGAAAATGACCTGATCTATGGTGGCGCAGGTCTTGATACGCTTTATGGCGACGATGGCGACGACACGCTTTACGGCGGGGATGGAAACGACACGCTTGTCGGCGGTATCGGCCTTGACCAACTTTTCGGCGATGCTGGCAATGACAGTCTGGTTGGCGATGCTGGCAATGACAGCCTTTATGGCGGTGTCGGCTCAGACAGCCTCTATGGTGGCGCGGACAACGATCTTTTGTCCGGTGGTTCCGACAACGACCTTCTTTATGGTGGGCTTGGCCTTGATACGCTGAATGGCGATCTGGGCAACGACACCCTGTTTGGCGAAGCGGGCAAAGATAGCCTGAATGGCGGTGATGGCGACGACTCGCTGTACGGCGGTGACGACAATGACACCTTGGTCGGAGGAATCGGTCTTGACCAACTCTTCGGCGATGCCGGTGATGACAGTCTGGTTGGCGATGCGGGCAATGACAGCCTTTATGGCGGTATCGGCCTCGATAGCCTCTATGGTGGCGCGGACAATGATCTTTTGTCCGGCGGTTCGGACAACGACCTTCTCTATGGCGGGCTCGGCCTTGATACGCTGAACGGCGATCTGGGGAACGATACCTTATACGGCGACGCGGGCAACGACAGCCTTAACGGCGGTGACGGAGACGACTCGCTTTATGGTGGAGATGACAACGATACGCTGGTGGGCGGGATCGGGTTTGACCAGCTGTATGGCGACGCGGGCAATGACAGCCTTATCGGTGACGCCGGCAATGACGGCCTTTATGGCGGTCTTGGCGACGACTCCCTGTCGGGCGACGACGGCGCAGACTGGATCGACTCGGGCGACGGTAACGATCTGATCTATGGGGGAACCGGAAATGACACCATCGCATATGGCATTGGCAACGACACGATCTATGGTGGCGATGGCAATGACCTTATCGACGACATAAGTGGCCAGCAATACACAGGTTTTGATCAGGTCTTCGGTGGAACTGGGAATGATACGATCTGGACCGGTTCTGACGCCGACACGGTCTATGGCGGCGCCGATGACGATCAGATTTCCGGAGAAGACGGCAACGATCTTCTTTTCGGCGATGACGGATTCGATACGCTTTACGGTGGCAACGGTGCCGACATTCTGGATGGCGGCGACGGACCGGATTTCATAGATGGTGGCGCCGATCAGGATACGATCATCGGCGGTTTGGGCGATACTGTCACCGGTGGTGGAACTGGCCTCGACGAAGACACGCTTGACCTGACCGCCTGGGGCAAGGCCAACACCAATATCATCTTTGATCCGAACAACCGCGAAAACGGTACGGTTGAGTTCTTGGACAGCAATGGTCTCGTCGTCGGCACCCTGACATTCACGGATATCGAGACGGTTGTGCCTTGCTTTACGCCGGGTACGCAAATCCTTACCGCGTTTGGAGCAAGACCGGTTGAGTCTTTGGAAGTAGGCGATTTGGTTCTGACACGTGACAACGGTTTGCAACCAATCCGCTGGGTTGGTCGGCGCGATCTAAGTTTTGCAGAGCTACTCTTGCGTCCATCATTGCGTCCAGTTTCCATCAAGGCTGGGGCGATGGGCAACGCATCGCCAGACCGTGACATGCTAGTCTCACCGCAACACCGCATGCTTTTCGAGGGAGCGCGGGCGGAAATGCTGTTCGGTGAACGCGAAGTCCTTATCGCCGCTGCGCATTTGGCGGGGCGTTCAGGAATTGAGCAAAAGCTGACGCATGGGGTCAGCTATATCCATGTCATGTTCGACCAGCATGAAATCATTCATTCCGACGGATGCTGGTCGGAAAGCTTTCAGCCAGGCGCAGCGGTGCTTTCTGGAATGAGAGATGCCCAGCGTGAAGAACTGATTGAATTGTTCCCTGAACTGGCCAGCAACCCAGTCAGCTATTCCGCCGCTCGCCCCTCACTGAAAAAGCATGAAGTGCGGGTGCTGATGGTGGCCTGATTGTCAGGCGCCTTTGGCGCCTGAAACCATCGCCTGTGACTTCCGCCAAATATCCCACGCCTCGGGCGTATCCAGGTCGGTAATTGCGTGATCGGTGGGAAGCGGAACCTGTCGGACAATTGTCTGATGAGCTTTCAAAACAGGTTTCGCACCGATATCGCCGGTAAGATCCTGAAGGTTAGAGCGAAGGTGGGCCGGGATGATCACTGGATGGCCCGGTATCCCGGTGGCGCTACAACCTTGAAAAATTGCAGATGGGTCTGATTTCCAAGCAGAAATCATGGTTTCAAAGTCCTGAAGGTCAATCTCTGGAAGATCTGCAAGAACAAGCAAGAGCGAAGCGCTATCCGGGGTGGCACCAACACCTGCCTTGATACTTTCGGCCATTCCGTCTCGCGCCTTTTCCGCGAAGACCCTCTGAACCGGAAGCCCAGCAATAGCGGCATTCCGAAGCGGGCGATCTGTAGGTAAGACAACTGTAACCGGGCAAGTGGTTTCCAGCGCAAAACGCGTGATCCGCGCAAGTAAGGGCTGACCGCCAACATTCTCTAAAAGCTTGTCTCTCGGGGCCATTCTGGAAGAGGCTCCGGCCGCCAAGACGATGATGTGTAGGATCTCTGACATTGGCTGGCCTCTTGCGTTGATAAGCGATGTTGGGTGAAGATATTCGCGGGAGCAAGCCTCCAACGTGTTGTTTTACTGATATTTCGGAGCAAATTGCTTTTGCGGTTTTGGTAAGAGGTGCCGTTTGGATCATAGACTCGCAGAGGCGTTTTCTTCACAGTCCAAATCCTGTGAATCCCTTGGATCGTCTTTCACAGCAGCTTTGATGCTTTTACTACCGGAAGTTCTTGCATTTGCACCGCGCCTGTTCAAACGACTCTTGGAATGGCCGGGGGACGTCAGTTCGCGCGGGGCATCGCTTCCGCTAAGGGTGGCTGGTGGTCTGCACTTTCTGGTGCGCGCGGGTAAGGTTCCCGATCTTGCCAAAGCCTATCCGCCGAACCAATCAGGCGGTCTTGAACCTGCGCTACGCCTTGCCTTGGAACGGTATGACGACTGGCTATGCGAATGGGTGAAATTGCCGCCGCAGACCAATGAAGTTGGGCGGAGCGCGGTTCTAATCGCGGCTGCAAGATGGGTCGCAACGCAGACGGCGCTTCCGTTGCGATTGTCGGAATTGGGCGCAAGCGCAGGGTTGAACCTGAATTTTGACCGCTACGCCCTTGTGCCAGACGGTTCGTCGCGGGCTCGCGATGGGGGCGTTTTGCTGCGACCGGACTGGTCTGGGCAAATGCCCCAGGAACGCAGGCTTGAGATTGTCGAGCGCCGGGGCGTCGACCTTTCACCAATGCATCCTGACTTGGATGCGGAAAGACTAATAGCCTATGTCTGGCCAGACCAACTGGACCGCCTTGAACGCGCGACGATGGCGCTTGAACTGGCCCGAGAGTTTGCTGTGCCGGTCGACAAAGGCGATGCGGCGGAGTGGCTTTCTAAACGATTGAACCCGGCGTCGGAATCTAGTTGCCACTTCGTCTTTCACACGATCGCTCACCAATATTTCCCCGTCGAAACGAAGGCAAAAATTGCGGCCGCGATGCAAAGCGCTGGCGCCTTGGCAACACCTCAAAGACCGCTGGCTTGGTTTGGGATGGAGGCCGATGCCAATCCCAACGGTGCGGCTCTAACGTTGCGCTTGTGGCCGGGTGATCAGCGGGTTTCTATGGGCCGGGCGGGGTTTCATGGTCAGTGGGTCAACTGGAAAGTGCAGCGCCTGAACTAATGGACCTTGCAGATTTGGGTGGGGATTGGCCAAGTTTGCTATGCACTGCGGGCAAACTGTAAAGCGATAACAACCGCTTGCGGGATATTCGAGCCGCTTGTCAACTTTTGCCTTTATAGGTCATAAATTATGACCTAATATCGAAAGGGGAGGCGATCAACCGTATATGAATATGGTCGATCGGCATCGAGGAGGCGCGATCATGACGAAGCAGCAGATTTCATTGGTAGATCGGTTGGACTTGACCAAGTCGCCTGTCTTGTTGAACGGGACACAGGCCTTGGTTCGTATGATGTTGATGCAAAAAGCACGGGACAGGGCTGCAGGATTGAACACGGCTGGCTATGTCAGTGGCTATCGCGGCTCACCCCTTGGGGCGGTCGATCAGCAGATGCATCGGTCGCAAAAGGTGTTGAACGCTAACGACATCACCTTTCACGAAGGGCTGAACGAAGATCTCGCGGCGACAGCGCTTTGGGGTACGCAGCAGGCAGAGTTGCGTGGGGAAGGCAAGTTCGACGGCGTCTTTGGGCTATGGTACGGCAAAGGGCCGGGCGTTGACCGTTCTGGCGACGTGATGCGTCACGCGAATATGGCGGGTTCGTCGCGCCATGGCGGTGTTCTGATGGCCATGGGAGATGACCATACCGGAGAAAGCTCGACTGTCTGTCACCAATCAGATTGGGCAATGGTTGATGCCTACATGCCCGTTCTGTCGCCTGCCGGAGTGCAGGAAATCTTGGATTTCGGGCTTTATGGCTTTGCCCTTTCACGGTTTTCGGGCCTTTGGGTTGGCTTGAAGACGATGAAAGACACCGTTGAGGTGACCTCTGTGGTCGATGGCAGGCCAGATCGAATGCATTTTGTGAAGCCTGATTTTGCAATGCCTGAAGGCGGGTTAAACATCCGCTTGAACGACCATTGGGTGCCGCAAGAGGCACGAATGATTGATTATAAGCGCTATGCAGCCGAGGCTTTTGCGCGCGCCAATGGGATAGACCGCCGTGTTTGGGGCAAGTCTGGTGCGCGGATCGGCTTTGTTGCGGCCGGCAAAAACTGGTTGGATTTGGAACATGCCCTGCGTCTTTTGAATATCGATGCGACCGGGGCAGAACGGCTGGGGATCACCACCTACAAGATCGGTCAGACCTTCCCGATGGATATGCAAGGCTTCCACGACTGGGCCGAGGGGCTGGATCTGATCGTTGTGGTCGAGGAAAAGCGTAAGTTGATCGAAGTGCAGATCAAAGAAGCGATCTTTGACGACCGCCGGGGGCGCCGGGTTTATGGCTGGTACAAGGGGGGCGCGGGAAGCATGCACCGGGACGAATTGTTCCCGACGCGCGGTGCCTTGGATCCGGTTTTGGTGGCCGAAAAGATCGGTCAGATTTTGATTGAGGAAGGGCGCGGGACCGAGGCTATTCGTGCAGGTCTTGAGGTGCTGCATCAGGCTCAGGCCGGGGATAATGCAAAGGACATTGCCAGTCGGACGCCATATTTTTGTTCGGGCTGCCCGCACAACATCTCGACGAAGCTCCCCGAAGGCAGCCGTGCCTACGCAGGAATTGGTTGCCACATCATGGCGATGTGGATGGACCGGGGCACCAGCGGTTACACGCATATGGGAGGCGAAGGCGCGAACTGGATTGGCGAAGCGCCGTTTTCTACGCGAGGGCATGTGTTCCAGAACCTTGGTGACGGGACGTACAACCATTCGGGCGTCCAGGCCATTCGCGCCGCTTTGGCGTCGGATGCGAACATAACCTACAAGATCCTTTTCAACGATGCAGTTGCCATGACGGGTGGCCAGCCCAACGAAGGAGGCCTGACCGCGCAACGCATCGCTGCTGAAGTAAAGGCGATGGGAGTTCAAAAGATTTTCGTCGTTTATGATGAAAAGGAAGGCGTCGATTTGTCGACCTTCCCATCAGGCCTGGAATTCCATGAGCGTGCTGAACTGGGGCAGGTCCAAGACGCCTGCACCAAGGTGCCGGGCGTCTCGGTGTTGCTATACATCCAGACCTGTGCCGCCGAGAAACGCCGGCGCCGCAAGCGTGGACAATTTCCGGACCCGGACAAGCGTGTGTTTATCAACACCGATATTTGCGAAGGGTGCGGTGATTGTGGAGTGCAATCGAACTGTGTGTCCATCGTGCCGGTGGAAACTGAACTCGGTCGCAAGCGGGCCATTGATCAGTCAAGCTGCAACAAGGATTTCTCTTGTGTGAATGGGTTTTGCCCGTCTTTCGTGACGGTCGAGGGGGCAAAGCTGCGAAAGTCTGCGACGGCGGTTTTGGATTTACCTGATCTCCCAATGCCCGAACTTCCCGCAATCGACGGGACATGGAATGTGGTTATCACCGGGGTTGGCGGCACAGGCGTCGTGACCCTTGGGGCTGTTATGGCGCAAGCGGCGCAGCTTGATGGCAAGGGGGCAGGGATGATGGAAATGGCCGGCCTTGCCCAGAAAGGCGGCGCAGTTCACATCCATTGCCGTTTGGCCAACCGCCCAGAGGATATTACGGCCGTGCGCGTGGCCACCGGCGAATGTGATGCGTTGATTGGGGGCGATCTGGTTGTCAGCGCTGGGGCCAAGACGTTGGGGCTGACACGTCCGGGCAGAACCGGGGCCGTGGTCAATAACCATGAGATCATCACTGGCGATTTCACCCGCAACACAGAGTTCTTTCTGCCGACAGATCGCCTGACATTGGCGTTGGAAGCGCGCTTGAAAGACAAGCTCGCGCTTTTCGATGCCTCTGAACTGGCGCGGGTGACTATGAGCGATTCCATCTATTCCAACATGATGATCTTTGGTGGAGCGTGGCAGCAGGGATTGGTTCCGCTTACCCTAGACTCCATTCGAGAGGCGATCCGTCTGAATGGAGCGGCAGTTGACGCGAACTTGCGCGCTTTTGACATTGGTCGATGGGCCATTGTTCATCCTGAACTGGCGTTGGCCATGACCAAGGGAAGCCAGAAATCAGAAGATGGCGTAAAAATCGACCCGATCGCGTATCGGGCAGAACAGTTGGTTACCTTTCAAGGGCCCGCCTTGGCCGAGCGGTATTTGAAACTGGTCAACCGGGTCGAGAATCCAAAGCTCCGTCTGGCAGTAGCCAAGGGCTATCACAAGCTTTTGGCCTATAAGGATGAATACGAAGTTGCCCGGATGATCCTAGAGACGCGAAGCAAGGCCGAAGGCACCTTCGACGGCGAGTTTGAAATGACCTTTCATCTGGCCCCGCCGTTGTTATCTAAGAAAGGTTCGAATGGGCGTCCGGTAAAGCGGGCGTTTTCGGAAAAGTTTCTACCTATGTTCCGTCTTTTGGCGCGATTGAAGGGTTTGCGCGGCACGGCCTTTGATCCTTTTGGAAGAACCGCTGAGCGCCGAATGGAACGTGCCCTTATCGCGGAATATGAAAAGGACATGGATGAAGTTCTGAGCTTGATGTCGGTCGAGAAAATTGACCTAGCCATTGAGTTGGCAGAGTTGCCGCTTTCGATCCGCGGTTTTGGGCCAGTGAAAGAAGCCAATCAGGCAAAGGCTGCCAAACGCAGAGAAGTTCTATTGGCGGCGCTGCGGTCTGGCGGAAGCCCGGCTGCGATTGCGGCAGAATAGATACGGGGGGCTGACAGCCCCCCGTCGATACCTTCAAGCGCATGAACGGCTTAGTCTCGCATACGACCGCCATCATCCCAAAGTGGGGCAAGGTGAACCGTGGCCTTGCGGCGCTCGCCAAGGATTTCAATCTCGCATGAGAGCCCATCCTTCACTTGGTCTGCTGGCAGGAAACCCATTGCGGCAGATTTTCCGGTCCAATGGCTAAAGCCGCCCGAGGTGCAATAGCCTACGACGGCGCCGTCCAGCCAGATTGGCTCCCACGCGACAACATCGGCATCTCCAGCCTCAACCACAAAGGACACAAGCCGGCGGGATGGTCCCGTACTACGTTCAGCCTCTGCCGCAGCTTTGCCGATGAAGTCCTTGTTCCATCTTATGAATTTGTCGAGCCCAGTTTCCGCAGGGGTATAGTCGGGGCTAAATTCGCGGCCCCAGCTGCCGAACCATTTATCAAGGCGCAAGGACATCATCGCCCGCATGCCGAAGGGGCGGATTCCAAGGTCGACACCGTGTTTCATCAGAACGTCCCAAAGGTGACGGACCGACATCTGGTCGCAGAAGATTTCAAAGCCAAGGTCGGCTGTGTAACTGACACGTTGGACGAGGCAATTGGCCATCCCGACGGTCAGGCGCTTTACGTCCATGAAGCGGAAAGCCTCGGCCGAGACATCGGCGCGGGTGACACGAGACAGAAGTTCCCGTGCCTTGGGGCCAGCAATGGTAAAGCCCGAACGGCTGTCAGAGATATTCTCGACCGTGACATCCGAAGCAGCATTCTGTTCAAACCAGCGGCCATGCCAACCTTGTGCGCCATAGCTGGCGGTCAGCATGAATTCGGTTTCCGACAGACAAGAGACGGTGAAATCACCGATGATCTTGCCGGAATGGGCGAGCATCGGGGTCAGTGATAGACGGCCCGGTTTCGGAATGGCCCCTGCCATGATCTTGTTCAGCCAGTCGCGCGCACCGATCCCGGTAACGCGATATTTGCCAAAGTTCTGAAGTTCGTTAATGCCGACACCATTGCGCAAGGCGTGAACCTCTTGGCGCGTCGCTTCCCAAGCGTTCGATCGTTTGAAGCTGGGCGTTTCATAGCGTGGCTCGCCCGGTAGCGCGAAGTAATTGACCACTTCCAGCCCGTATTGCTGGCCCCAGACAGCATTCATCTTGTCGAAAACTTCGTACATTGGCGTCGTGCGGAAGGGGCGTGCGGCGGGGCGTTCCTCGTTCGGATAGCTGACCGAGAAGCGCATCTGGTAGTTCTCAATCACCTTGGGAACGGTGTAGCCGGGCGAAGTCCAGTTGCCAAAACGGCTAACGTCAAAGCCGCGCGGGTCGCGTTCAACTTCGCCCTCGATCATCCATTGGGCAAGCGCCAAGCCCATGCCGCCGCCTTGGCTGAAGCCCGCCATCACGGCGCAGGCGGACCAATAATTGCGCAGCCCGGGAACGGGACCGATTAGGGGGTTGCCGTCTGGGGCAAAGGTGAAGGGGCCGTGGATCACGCGCTTGACGCCTGTGCGTTCCAGCACAGGGAAGCGGCGATAGGCGAAGTTGACTGAATCCTCGATCTTGTCGAACTGCTCGTTCAATAACTCGTGCCCAAAGTTCCAAGGCGTTGTATCCACCGACCAAGGTTCGCAGGGCTTTTCATAGAATCCGATGCACAGGCCGCGACCTTCTTGCCGCAGATAGCTTTCGCCGCCCGGATCCATCACATGCGGGAATTCCCGTCCAGATTTCAGGAAATCCATGATCTCGGGAATGTCGTCGGTGACAAGATACTGGTGCGCCATTGGCAAGAGCGGCAGATAGACACCGGCCATTGCACCCACCTCGCGTGCCCAGAGGCCGCCAGCATTTACCAAATGTTCGCAGTAAACGGTGCCTTTTTCGGTGACGACTTCCCAGCCCTCGGCTGTGGGGTTTGTTTCCAGGACGCGGTTATGAAGAACGATTTCCGCGCCGCCCATGCGCGCCGCTTTGGCATAGGCATGGGTGGTGCCCGAAGGGTCGAGGTGGCCATCAAGCGGATCGTACAGCGCGCCAATGATCCCGTTAAGATTGACCATGCCATCGGTTAGCTTGTTGATTTCCTCTGGCCCGATGATTTCGGTATCAAGGCCCATATAGCGGTGCTTGGCACGTTCGGCCTTTAGCATTTCGAACCGCGCCTGATTGTCGGCCAAAGTAATGCCGCCAACGTGATGCAATCCGCAGGACATGCCAGTGATCGCCTCAAGTTCTTTGTAAAGCCGGATTGTATAGCCTTGCAGCGCCGCCATATTGGTGTCGCCGTTCAGGGTGTGAAATCCCCCCGCCGCGTGCCAGGTCGAGCCAGAGGTCAATTCGCTGCGCTCGATCAGCATCACGTCCGACCAACCCAGTTTGGTCAAGTGATACAGAACCGAACAGCCGACGACACCGCCACCAATAACGACCACGCGTGTATGGGTTTTCATAAGACTATTCCTTTTTCGATCTGAAGGTACAGTTGCCCTGTCCCGCGGCAACGGCATGTCACCTTGCGACAAAAAATGTCGCTTATGTGGGTTGGTCTGGTCTAGCTAGAGGCCGATCCTATTCAGACGTATAAGTTCAATGGTTTGCAGTATCTGATATCGTCTGAACAAATATCGAAACCGGAATATTGCAGACATGTTCGTAGACGATCGCCGTCCTTCAGCTTCATTCAGCCTGCGCACATGGTTCTGGCGGTCTTATGTGGGCGCTGCCCTCGTGCCAATTTTGCTGATCGAACTGACCTTTCTTGGCATCTATTGGGGAACGGGCGAATTCGTTTTTGATCGAGGGGCAGAGGCCGTAACGACGATTTCAAAGAATGCGTTGACCGATGCGACGATGCGAGAAGCAGAAACGATTTCGGCAAGATTGCAGACCGTCTCTGCCATGACCAAGCTTTATGCAGGCGAGACTGGACGTGCGTTAAGCACACCGGCGGTTGTGAGTGCGGAAGAAAAGGCGCGGCATGCCTATTCTCCGGATGGCGTGTTCTACTCAACAGTCGACAATGGAGGGTCCGCCGTTTTCTACAGCGGTTTCATGCCTGTGGGTCCGGAAGAGCAGGAAAAGGTGTGGCGCACTGTCAGCCTCGATCCCTTGATGAAACAAATCGTCGGGTCCGAGCCACTGATAACTCAAGTCTATCTGAATACATGGGACAGTCTGAACCGGATTTATCCGTACTTCGACGTGCTGGAAATCTATGCCCCCAAAATGGATATCCCCAGCTATAACTTTTACTACGAAGCTGATGTCGAACATAACCCTTCTGGCAAGGTCGTCTGGACGGATGCCTATATTGATCCGGCGGGATCTGGTTGGATGGTCTCGGCCATTGCGCCTGTGATGGGGGCCGAGCGCCTTGAAGCGGTGGTTGGGATTGACGTCACAGTTCGCTCGATCGTCGAACAGGTGCTTAATTTCAACTTTGGTCCTGACAGTTACGCCATGCTGGTTGGACGTGATGGTACTTTGCTGGCGCTTCCTCCGGCTGGCGAAGTTGATCTGAATGTTTCGGAGTTGCTGGAACACCAGTACAGCGAGGCTATTCTGCAAGACACATTCAAACCGTCAGAGTTCAACCTGTTCCGACGGAAGGATCTGGGGCCGCTTGCGCTTGCCATGCAGGGTGCTGATGCTGGATCCATTGAGCTTAATCTGGGCCGGCCCGTCATCGCCTCTTGGTCGACAGTTGTCGGTACAGATTGGAAACTGATTGGCGTGGCAGGGGTTGATAGTCTTCTGGCAAATACCGTCGCCCTTCGCAGCACATTGGGTACCATCACCCAACTCATGACGGTTGTTCTGATTGTTTTCTACGGGGTCTATTTTCTGCTCCTCTGGATGCGGTCAGAGAAGATGAGCGCAATTGTTGCCAAACCACTCGCAGACCTGGAAGAGGAGATGGCGCGCACAGTCAAAGGGGACGATACGGTGCGCTCTGCGCCTTCGCCTGTTCTTGAGATCGAGCGTGCGCGTAAACATCTTATCGGCATGGCTGAAAAGCTTGCATCGGTCAGCAGAAGTAAATCTGCGTTTATTTCAGCCATGAGCCATGAACTGCGGACACCTCTGACGTCCATTTTCGGCCACACCGACTTGTTGCTGCTTTCCGAAGGCAAACCTTTGGACACTGAGCGCATGGGACATGTGAACGGTATCGCCCGCGCAGGAAACGACCTCTTGTCTCTTATTGATGGCGTTCTGGAGCTAAGCCTTGTCGATCAGGATCAAATCGAAGCCCGAACGAAAACGGTTTCAATCCGAAGTGTCGCCGAAGACGTCATAGCCGCGGCGCGGCCAGATGCGGAGCGGCTAGGACTGACGCTGAATGAAGAACATGGTGCGACCTTGCCAAATGTGACAACCGACCCAAAGTTGGTGCGGCGCATTCTGGAGCAGCTGGTGTCAAACGCGCTGAAGTACAATCGACCCGGCGGAACTGTGACAGTTCGATGCCTGCAAGATCGTCTGGCTTTCGTGACTGTAGAAATCGAAGACACGGGCGAGGGGATAGCCGAGACCATGCGTGACCGGGTGTTCGAACCCTTTGAACGTTTGGGGCATGAAAACAGCACAAAGCTGGGCGCAGGGATCGGATTGACCGTGGCGAGACGTCTTGCGGCCCTGATCGGCTGTGAACTTGATTTTGTATCGACACCGGGCGTGGGAACCACCTTTCGTCTGCAAATTCCAGCTGCAGCCTAACCGATAGACCGATAGTGACGGGTAATTTCACACGGCGCTATCGGTACCGCTGAGTCAAAGGCGCTGTGAACGATATGTCATCTCTTCTGCGGCCATCGCATCGGCATGCTGGCAACGTCGACATCCGATAATTGAGAGGAGCGGACGGTTGCGGTGGCGCGGCACCACCCGTATTGGCTGTACGCTCTGCCCGGTGGCATGAACGGCTGTGGATCTTGGCCATTGATGCTAAACTATCATTCAAATGGCAAAGGAGCCATTCCTGCGACCGGTAGCGCCGCAGTGACCTTTGTTATGCAAAGCATTCTTTCCCCTTCGAATATCGGATGTTACAGCCTCAGCGATAGGGAAAGAGCAGGTTTTATCGGCCAATATGTTTAACGCGAACGCGTTATTTTTCAGGCATAAGCCCCTTAGGCGAGAAGCGCAGAACCAAAAGCAGAACCACACCCATAGTCAGAAGGCGCATATGTGCAGCGCTTTCGAGCAGATGGCTTTTCAGCCAGCCATCACCCATGGGCGTGGTAATTGTCTGCATGAGCCAAAGGCCCATCGGCTCGACCATGACCCAAAGCCACCAGATCAGGAAGCCGCCCAGCATCGAGCCCCAGTTGTTGCCCGATCCACCGACGATCACCATCACCCAGATCAGGAAGGTAAAGCGCAAAGGGTTGTAAGTTCCGGGGGTCAATTGGCTGTCCAGCGTCGTCATCATTGCACCAGCCATCCCGATCACGGCAGAGCCGATGATGAAGATATGCAGGTGGCGGCGCGTCACATCTTTGCCCATGGCTTCCGCAGCGACCTCGTTGTCACGAATGGCGCGCATCATACGGCCCCAAGGCGATTTCAGAGCGGTTTCGGACAGCCAGATGACGCCCAGCAGAACAATGGAAAACAAAGCGCAATAGATCAGCTTGACTATGATCGACGAAGCCGTTGCAGGGTCAAAACCCCAATTTGCTGCCCAGTTCAGAAAGCCTGCCTGTTGCTGAAGATTGACTTCATAGGGCACGACCAGCGGACGGGGAAGCTGGATCACGTTCTTCACGCCGCGTGCCAACCAGTCTTCGTTCTTTAGCACCGCGATGATGATTTCTGCGATCCCAAGCGTGGCAATGGCCAGATAGTCTGACCGCAAGCCAAGAGCGGTCTTGCCAATGGCCCATGCCGCTGCGGCTGCTAGCAATCCGCCAGCAGGCCATGACAAGAGCACCGGCAGACCAAAGCCGCCAAGATTGCCTGCCGTGGCCGGGTTGTTTGATTCAACTGCGGCAACGGCCGGGTCGAATACGGCGCGGAAGATGAACAGTCCAACGATCAGAACCGCAGCAGTGCCAACCGTGCGGGTGCGGCCTTTCGGCAGACGTTTGTAGGCAAAGATCGCGGCAACAATCGACAGGGCGCCGATCACAAGTCCAAGCAGGATGCCGGGGCCGCCCAAGGCCCAAGCGCCGGGAACCGGATCTGCCGAGACCAGCACGACGGCAAGGCCGCCTAGTGCGGTGAAGCCCATTGTCCCTGTGGAGAAGAGACCAGCATAGCCCCATTGCATGTTCACGCCCAAGGCCATGATTGATGAGATCAAGGCCATGTTCAGAATGGCAAGGGTCAGGTTCCAGCTTTGAAAGATGCCCGTCAGAATGAAAAGCAGGGCAACGGCCGCAAAAAGCAGCAGGTTCTTTGACATGCTGTTCGCCGTCGTTTGGGCTGTCATCTGTGCGCCGCTCATACCGATTTCCCCTTGAACAGACCCGTCGGCATGAACAGAAGCACGATGATCAGGATCGCGAAGCTGACGGCGAATTTATAGTCTGTAGACATGAGTTGCAGGAGTCCTTCGGGGGCAATATCTGCCGAAACAAGGTATCCCACGACCTTTTTCCAGGCATAGGTCACTGTCACCTCGGAAAAAGCGATGACAAAACCGCCAGCGATGGCGCCCAACGGGTTGCCAAGGCCACCGACGATGGCTGCGGCGAAGATTGGCAGCAATAGCTGGAAATAGGTGAAGGCTTTGAACGACTTATCCAGCCCGTAGAGCGTACCAGCTGTCGTGGCCAAGGCTGCGGCGATGATCCAGGTCACGGCCACGACACGATCGGGGTTGATGCCAGACAGCAGGGCAAGATCCTCGTTATCAGCAAAAGCGCGCATGGATTTCCCGGTGCGGGTCTTTTGCAAGAACCAGAAGAGAGCGGTCACTGCGATGATCGCCACCCCAACCGTCACGCCCTGGGTTGCCTTGATGGCAAGACCTTCTTGCAGGCCGGTCATCGCTTTGAAGTCACCCGCCGTGATAATGAACCTGCCACCATCCGCAAAGTTGATGTCCTGCACACCGATGATGAAACGTGTGACGCCGTTCATGATGAACATCACACCCAAGGACACGATCACCAAGATCACCGGTGCCGCCTTAACCCGCCGATAGTACTGATAGACGACTTTGTCGGTCGCCAGCAAAAGCAAAGAAGTGACCGCGATTCCAAAGGGCAGGGCCAGCAACGCCGTCGGCAAAACACCAAAGGTGATGCCCATCGACTGGAACCACCATGTGAACAGGATCACGACCATGGTTCCAAACGCCATGGTATCCCCATGGGCAAAGTTCGAAAACCGCAAGATGCCGTAGATCAGGGTTGCCCCCAAAGCTCCAAGCGCAAGCTGGGCGCCATAGGCAAGTCCCGGCACGAAAACGAAATTCAAGAAGGCCACAAGGGCGTTCAGGATATCCATGCGTCAGCCTCCGTGGTGGCTGTGAAAGGGAAGCGGGCCGCCAAAGGCCGTGCTGGCCGTGATGATGACAACGGCAAGAACGATGAAGACCGAGGCGTAAAGGACAAAGCTTCTGTTTTCATCCCTCATCCCCCCAAGAAACTCCGGCGAACTTCTGGATCCGCCAAGAGTGCCTTTCCGGTATCTGTGAATCGGTTCGCACCTTGCACCAAAACATAACCGCGATCCGCGATTTCAAGAGCTTGGCGCGCGTTCTGCTCCACCATTAGGATGGAAATCCCCGTCCGGGCCACCTCGATGATCCGGTCGAAAAGTTCATCCATCACGATCGGTGAGACGCCTGCGGTCGGTTCATCCAGCATAAGGACCGAAGGCTTGGTCATCAGGGCGCGGCCAACGGCGACCTGCTGGCGCTGTCCACCAGACAGTTCCCCGGCCGCCTGATGGCGCTTTTCCTTTAGGATCGGGAACAGGTGATAAACCTGCTCCATCGTGTCCGCAATGTCGTCACGCCGCAGGAAAGCCCCCATCTCGAGGTTTTCCTGAACAGACATCGACGTGAAAATGTTATGGGTCTGCGGGACGAAAGCCATCCCCTTTGCCACACGCGCTTGCGGCGTCAATGAGGTGATGTTTTCGCCGTTCAGCCGAACTGCCCCCTTGCGGACATTCAACATGCCAAACACAGCCTTCATGGCAGTCGATTTGCCGGCGCCGTTCGGCCCAACGATTACGGCAATTTGGCCCTTATCCACGGCAATGGTGCAATCGTGAAGGATATCCGCGCCGCCGTAGCCGCCCGTCATGGCATCCCCGATCAGAAACGGCTCAGCCATGGGCGTGCTCCTCTTTCACCTTGTTCTTCAGGCCCGTGCCCAGATAAGCCTCGATGACACGCTCATCGTTCTTGACCTCGTCCACGGTTCCTTCGGCCAGAACCTTGCCTTCGGCCATACAGATCACAGGGTTGCAGAGGCGGGCGATGAAATCCATGTCGTGCTCGATGACACAGAAGGTATACCCACGCTCTTCGTTCAACCGCACGATGGCGTCACCGATGGTGTTCAACAGGGTGCGGTTTACACCAGCGCCGACCTCGTCCAGAAACACGATCTTGGCGTCAACCATCATGGTGCGCCCCAATTCCAAAAGCTTTTTCTGACCGCCTGAAATCTGGCTGGCCTTTTGATCGGCCAAATGGTCAATGGTCAGAAATTTCAGCACGTCATGTGCTTTTTCACGGATGCGCTCTTCTTCGGCCTTCACCGCCTTACGGCTAAACCACGCATTCCATAGCGTTTCACCCATTTGTCCGGCTGGAACCATCATCAGGTTTTCAAGACAGGACATGGAGCCGAATTCATGGGCGATCTGGAACGTCCGCAGCAGGCCTTTGTGAAACAGCTCATGCGGGGGCAGGCCGGTGATGTCTTCCCCATCCATGCGAACCGTGCCGCTGGTTGGCTTCAATCGTCCTGCGATCACGTTGAACAATGTGGTCTTGCCAGCCCCATTCGGACCGATCAACCCCGTGATCGACCCGGTGGCGATCTTTAACGATGCACCGTCAACGGCACGAAATCCGCCAAAATGACGGTGGAGGTCAATAACCTCGATCATGCAAGCGTCCCCTGTTTGCCTTACCCCTGTTGCGGATGGGTTCTCCCATCTCGGGCGGCGCGGCTTATGGATATAACTACGGCCCGGGTCAACACCCGGGCCGCATTTTTTGCCGTTTCAGATCCGGATCAACGGAAGGTCACGGTTTCGTACTTGCCGCCCTTCAGCTCGAACTGGCGATAACGGCCAGCCGATTCACCCGGTCCGATCAGTTCGACAGCCGAAGCACCTTCATAGTCGATGTCCTGACCAGCAGCGATCAGTTCCAAAGCCTTGGCCAGTTCGCCCGGCTGGATCTTTTCGCCCGGTGCGTTGGCAACATCCAGAACCTTGTCCTTGTAGACCTTTGGGTCGGTGGTGCCAGCGGCAGCCATAGCCAGCATGATCAGCGCAGCAGCGTCATAGCTTTCCATGGTGTAGGGGGTCTCGGCGTTAAAGCCCTTGGCCTTGCCGATCTCGATCATGGTCGCAGCGCCAGCCGAGTCAGACTGAGCGACCTGACCGTAGGAGCCATCAAGGGCCGGACCGATAGCTGCTGGCAGGTTGTCGCCCACCATGCCGCCCGGCAGACCGAAGGTTGAGAAGGCGCCGGTATCGAGCGAAGCCTGAATGATGCCCTTGCCGCCCTGATCCAGGTAACCAGCAACCACAAGCAGGTCACCACCAGCAGCAGCCAAAGCTGCGACTTCTGCCGAATAGTCAGCCTTGCCGTCTTCGTGGCTTGCGTTGATCGTCACAACGCCGCCCTTAGCGGTGAACGAGTTGGCAATCGCTTCGGCCAGACCCTTGCCGTAGTCGTTGTTCGTATAGGTCAGAGCGATCGACTTCACACCCTTTTCCATCAGAATGTCAGCCATGACTTCGCCTTCGCGAGCGTCCGAAGGCGATGTGCGGAAGAACAGGCCGTCATCTTCGGCAGTGGTCAGCGCGGGCGAGGTGGCCGAGGGCGAGATCATGACGATGCCATTCGGACGAGCCACGTTCTGCAGAACAGCGCCAGTCACGCCCGAGCAGTCGCCGCCGATGATGCCTTTGACGCCATCTGCAGTCACCAGACGTTCAGCAGCAGCGGTCGCAGCGGCCGAGTCGATACAGGTCGAGTCAGCGCGAACCGAAACGACGGTGCCAAGCGAGAACTTGCCAGAGTCGTTGACTTCGGTCATCGCCAGTTCGGCGCCAGCAGCCATGTCAGAGGTCAGCGATTCAATCGGGCCGGTGAAGCCGATCAGAATGCCAAGTTTGACGTCTTCTGCAGAAGCAGCACCCGCGAACAGGGCGGTTGCGGCCGAAGCCAGCAGCAGTTTTTTCATTGGTTGTCTCCCATATTGGATCTTTGTCCTGAGCCGAACGTTAGAGTGGCTTCTTACAAAAGAAAAGCCCTCTTATGTCGGCATGGTGTCGACTTTATGGCGGGCAGATGGATGTTTTGCAGGGCCGTTGACGGTTAAGCCGACTTTTCAGCCTCCAACGAACTGTTTCGACTCTGTCGGTCAGCTTCGCGTGCGTCTTCACGATTCTCTGTTCGAAAATCTGACCTTACGTCATGCCGGATGGGCCGACTTGTTATTCAACTACAAAGTTCTGTGGCGCCTTTGCCGGGTCAAGGCTGTTTCGAAAGTGCCACCATTCCGCATCATAGCCGCGAAAGCCCTCGGCATTCATGGCATCGGCCAAAATCTTGCGGTTCTTGCGCGCTTCATTCGAAACGGGGGCGGTCGTTGCAGACAAGGGTGAAAAACAATCAAATGACGTCCCAAGATCCAATCCTGTTTCCAGAACGCGGATCGACGAATTGGCAGTACAAGGTGCTGCCGAAGCGAAATCGGGCAAACTTGGTTCAGCGCCTGCAAGCCGAAGTCCTACATCGACCGTATGGCCGACAGAATGGCCGGATTTCTTTGCGATATAACCTTTAGGAATGAGGTCGGCGCGCGTTAGGCCGGGAAAAAAGATCTTTGCAGCATTTGGTTGATCCGGCGGCGTATCCCCCGCAACTTCGATATCTTTTGGCGGTTGCAGATCATCATCGGGCTGATTGGCCCAGACTGCAAAAAATTCGACGGCACGAACGGGCCTGTAGCAATCAAAGACGACGAGTCCGTAGCCGTTATTTGCAAGGCGTGCCTCGACTCGTATCAGCGCCGCGGCAGTGGCAGAGGTCAGAATGCATTCTCCGCGCTCATACCCGGGGACAGGGCCTTCCGTAAAATTGAAGTTGCGCGCATAGCGGATATCTTGCGCGATGTCCGGTGCAAGCTCGGACAGTCGGACGTATCCTTCGGGCATACCTTCTGCCGAAGCGCTGCAAGCAAGGATTGAAAGCAGGAGCGCCGCCCCTGTGCGCGATCTCATTCCTTTTCCAGCCCACCGATCGAAACCCAGCCTTGCTGGTTGCCCCAGGTCGTCAGGCAAACATCTCTGGAACCACCTCCCTTATCAGGTTTGCGGCACCCGTCGACCAGCAGTCCACCTGTGCCTTCCGGGATTTGGAAGAGAATAGGGTAGGTGGTGCCCGGCCCAGAACGGGCGTTCATGTAGCCGTCTGAAACGCCGCGCTTGATCCGCCAGGTCTGGACGGGTTGCGCCGGTTGTAACGCGTTCGAAGGCGGGGAGGCGGCAATCCCCACCCCCGGTCCCGGCGAGGCTGCGATGCCGACCTTGCCAGCACCGGACGCATCACCAGCCGCAGGGGCACCCCGTGCGATTTCCAACGCCAGAGCACGTTCCGTTGCGGCCTTAGAAAACACCTCACAGGCGGTGTGCGTGCCCGCGAAAGATCGCAAAAGAAGCGGGTCTTCAAGTCCGGCGACTGTCTGCCAGTCCTTTGCCGCGGCGTCGCAAGGGTCGGCCTTTGGGATAACCACGTTGGACGTTACATCTGAGGCATCCAAGGCCGTGGCTCCCCGTGTCTGCCCGGCGTTCAATACGAAATCCCCCGTCAATTCGTCATAATAGGCTGGGCGCTGTTTGTGATTGACGGTCTGCGCCGTACTTTCGACCTCCGCTTTCAACGAGCGGGCGATCTGCTGCAATGGCAGACCGGGTGCCTGCAATAACGGGATCAGGGCGCGGGTGAAGACTGAGTTTGGATTGGTGTCGCTTGGCCCAAGGGCATCAAGTGCGGATTGGCCTGTACCTGCCGAGAACAATATGAACGCGCCCTCGGGCGCGACGATAGGCGCCAGACCGCGCACACCACCAGCAGAGCGTGTCCCCTGTTTCGGAAAAGGATTGTCGCGGCAGGCATCGAGGATAAGGACGGTTACCCGCGCACCACGCGATTGCAGGGTGAAAAGCACATCGTCGACAGCAACGCTTTCGGCCGTCAGGAAGGCCTCATCCCCGGGGTTGGCGGCAGGAGCATCCGTTGGCAGCAGAAAGTTCCGGCCTGACACTTCGACGCCGTGGCCCGCGTAGTAGAATACAACTTCGTCTCCGGGGGTTATAGAGGACGCCAGATTGGATAAGGCGCGTGTCATGCCGCGGCGGTCAGCGTCTTCAACCAAGCTGACAGAAAACCCAAGGCCTGTCAGCGTAGCAGAAATGGCGTTTGCGTCGTTACGTGCCTTGCCGAGCCTTGGCAGGCTGGAATAACTGTCATTGCCGATTACAAGCGCCAATCTGTCTTGGGCAAGGCCGATCGAAACAGATTGCAGGTAAGTCACGACCCCAAAGATGACGATCAAAACCCTGATCACGATGGTTGCCCCCAATGAATATCGGAAGGCTACCATGCGGTTTCCAAACGCCGCAAGTCAGAGGGTTCAGATAGAAAGCCGGTTTCCTGTCCCCGGCGTTGGACCTTGGGTCCCGCGCTCACGATACGGGGTGGTGTTGTAATGTGACCGATAGCATTTCGAGAAATGCGACGGGGAGGCGAAGCCACAGGCTAGGGCGACGTTGATCACACTCATATCCGTCTGCATCAGCAGATTGCGGGCCTTTTGCAGGCGCAATTCCATGTAATACCGCTTTGGACTGCGGTTCAGGTAACGCCGGAACAAGCGTTCAAGTTGCCGCGTCGACATTCCAACTTGATCGGCAAGGTCTGCCGGGGAAAGAGGATCCTCGACATTGGCTTCCATCATCTGGATGACTTGGCTGAGTTTCGGATGGCGCACACCAATGCGTGTCGGAATCGACAGCCGCTGCGTATCCTGGTCAGTGCGGATCGTTGAATAGATCAGCAGGTCGGCCACATTGTTGGCGATGTCGCTGCCGTGGTCGGAGGCGATGATCTTTAGGATCAGGTCGATCGACGAGGTCCCGCCCGCTGTGGTCAGGCGGTTGCCATCCATCACAAAGACCGATTTCGTCAGTTTGACCTCTTCGAACTCTTCCAGAAACCCATCTTGGTTTTCCCAGTGGATCGTCGCTCTCTTGCCATCCAAGAGGCCGGCTTTTGCCAAGGCATAAGCACCTGTGCACATCCCGCCTATGACATTGCCGCGGCGCGCCTCGCGGCGCAGCCAATTCAGGACCGGCTTTGTCGTGGCTTTCTGAACCTCGATTCCACCACAAACCAAGATCACATCATCGCGCTCGATGTCTTCCAGACCCATGTCGAGTTTGAACGTGGCTCCGTTCGAACAAGTCGCTTCCAGCCCGTTTTCCCCGGCAAGTTTCCAAGTGTAGAGCGGCTTTCCTGCAACGTAATTTGCAAGCCGCAGGGGCTCAATCGCGCAAGAGAAAGAAAGCATCGTGAACTTGTCCAAAAGCACGAAAACAAAGCGCTTAGGCGTGTCGCCGGTTGCGGTTTGTTTTGCGCGGGACGGAGGGGTGGGCATGTTGCGACCTGTTTGTGTCGGGATTGCGCAAGTCAGACAGGATTCTTGGCCCATTCGCAAGGGGCTGCGTTGTGCCAAATTTCGTATTCGGCCTTTGCATTCCTGCTGCATCCCCCTATACAGCGCCGGTATCGCTAACGACACTGCAGACCCGGAGAGAAGCCATGACCAAGGGCTGGACAAAATCGGACTGGCGCGCAAAGCCGCGGATCCAGATGCCCGATTACCCTGATGCGACCGCGCTGAACAGCGTAGAGGCGCAATTGGGCAAGTATCCCCCATTGGTTTTTGCGGGTGAGGCACGCCGCCTGAAATCGCAGCTAGCCGCTGCCGCCGAAGGCAAGGCATTCCTGCTGCAAGGGGGCGATTGCGCAGAAAGCTTTGCGGAATTCAGCGCCGACAATATTCGCGACACATTCCGTGTCATGTTGCAGATGGCAGTCGTCTTGACCTATGGCGCAAAGGTGCCGGTCATCAAGGTTGGCCGCATGGCTGGCCAGTTCGCCAAGCCGCGGTCTGCACCGACCGAAATGATCAACGGCGTCGAACTGCCAAGCTACAAGGGCGACATCATCAACGGATTCGATGCCACGCCCGAGGCACGCATTCCAGACCCGAACCGTATGCTGCAAGCCTATACTCAGGCGGCTGCCAGCCTGAACCTGCTGCGCGCGTTCTCGACGGGTGGTTTCGCCGACATCCATCGTGTGCACTCGTGGACGCTGGGTTTTGCTGAACATGACAAGGCAGAACGTTATCGCGAACTGTCAAACCGCATTGCCGATGCCTTGGACTTCATGACTGCAGCCGGGGTAAATTCCGACACCGCCCACACGCTGCACGCGGTTGACTTCTACACCAGCCACGAAGCCTTGCTGCTGGAATATGAAGAAGCCCTGTGCCGGATCGACTCGATCTCTGGAAAGCCTGTCGCGGGCTCCGGCCACATGATCTGGATCGGTGACCGTACCCGTCAGCCCGACGGCGCGCATGTGGAATTCTGCCGCGGCGTTTTGAACCCGATCGGTCTGAAATGCGGCCCTTCGACGACGGCCGAGGATCTGAAAGTGCTGATGGCGAAACTGAACCCGGAAAATGAACCGGGCCGCCTGACGCTGATTGCACGCTTTGGTGCCGGCAAGGTAGGTGAGCATCTGCCGCGCCTGATCAAGACCGTTCAGGAAGAGGGTGCCAATGTTGTCTGGTCCTGCGACCCGATGCACGGCAACACGATCAAGTCGACGACGGGCTACAAGACCCGTCCGTTCGACAGCGTTCTGCGCGAAGTTCGTGAGTTCTTTGCGATCCATAAGGCCGAAGGTACGATTCCGGGTGGCGTTCATTTCGAGATGACGGGCAAGGATGTGACCGAATGCACTGGTGGTCTGCGCGCGGTTTCGGATGAAAACCTTGCCGACCGCTATCACACCGCCTGCGACCCGCGCCTGAATGCCAGCCAGTCTTTGGAACTTGCATTCCTTGTCGCTGAAGAGTTGCTAAGCCTGCGGAGCGAAGGAAAGCGTATCGCTCTCTAAGGTCTGACAAACTAGTATCTTTTTCGGGCGGGGCGCTATGATCGGCTTCCCGCCCGTCTTCGTTTCGGAACACCGGCGATCAGGGCGCATGTTTGATCGACGTAACCTGTGCCCGAAAGAACGGAAACCAGTCCGCGGTCCCGTAGAAATTTCCAGCATCGACTTCCACTGGCAAGCGGAACCCATCAAATTCGCCGATGGCTCCAAAGTTTGCGCCAAAGGGTTGAATACGCCAAACCTTTTCCGGGTTTGCGTTTGACCAGCGCGGCATGACCATCGAAAGGGGCCGGCCATCGGTTGCTAGGGTCAAGTCCACCTGTTGCACCATCCCATCACGGCTGACGGTCAGCCGCGCCGTGTCTGGCCCTGCAGCTTCCCACATTATGCCTTTTCCGGGCAAAACACTGGCGGGTGCCCAAAAGGCGGCTTCGGCAACGGCACGCGCAAAGGCTGAACGCTTGTGATTTTCATCAAACCCGGTGCGGGCAACAGGAAGCAGACCAAACACCCGAAAGCGTGTCCACGATCCGATTGGACCAAGCCCGTCAGACCCGCTGATCACGCCTGAGGCCATCTTCCAGACAAAGCCCGATGTGCCGGCAAGGATCTGCCGCGCATGCATCGGAGCGTAATTGGGTTTTGCAGCGGTCCCCAGCCCAAACTGCCCTGTCATCTCGATAATGGCTGTTTGCAAAAGCAAAGTGCCCGGGGAGATCGCATAACAAAGATAGCGCTTAGCGGGCTCGGGAAAATCCTTGGTCAACGACGGGTCAAACCTTTGCGCGTAGGCATCCTTTTGCTTAAGCAGGCCCGACCAGACTTGTCTCTCCAGACGCAAATCCAGCAGCCGCAACACGCCGAGGGCCACAAGAACGACGGCGATCCCGCCGACGAATGAAAACAAAACAACAGTTGCCGTCATGTGCCTCTCCAACGTCATTGGGAGGAAGTGACACGAAAATCATGAACTTCGCCTTGAAATGGATCAATCCGCGGAATGAACCAATCTTAGAATTGGCTTGGACTTGATTGGCCCCTGGCCTGTGGGCGGCAGCGGTTTCAGAAACAGCGGTTTGGGAAGGTCTGCGATCGGGCGAATTGCTGCCACTTCGGGAAGATTAATTCGTTCGACAGAAGTGCTCTCAATCTGAAATCTTCTTGGCGCCTTTCGGATTTGCCCTGCAATTTCAAGACAGCCCAATACGAGACGGGTGGCCCCAGTCCCATCGATCACCGGCAGCATCGTCATTTTTGCAGAGAGCTCGGGCTGGCTGTAAGTGCGGGCCGATGTAAGTGACAGGTGAACCACGGATGGGCCTGTAAATGCACGTTCAAGATTCATCCGCAGCGAAATGTGAGCCTCACCAATGAAGAGACAGGAAAATGGCATTCCGCGTATATCCATGCCCATCAGATCATGAAAGGCAAAGCCTGCAATGCGAAATCGCGCAATGCCAGTTCCAATCCGTTCGATGAGAAAGACATTCTCTAACGCGCCAGTAAAGCCGCGCGGATCAATCTGGTGGCGCTTGGGTAAGTCGCCGTCCTTCCTAAGCGCTTCCCAATAAGCGCGAACTTCTGTGATCAGTCCCTGATCGGTCCAGAACGTACCATTACTGTTGCCGAATGAACGAATAACCAATTTTCGCCTCCTCAACTCAAACACTGATCTTTTCCGTCCGCGAGTTGCTAGACCTGAACCCGGATGCTACAGGCATTAAAGCGATGCCTTTTGCTTGACCGTTTATTCGTTAACGCTGCGTTCAGACATATTACCCACTTGTTAATCTACACGAGGTCGGGTTCCTCGGGCGAAGAAACTGAACAATTGGTAAACACATAGGCGATTGGCGCCGGGAGTGTGCTGCGATGACCGTATCAATGACAGGCTTTGCCACGCGTAAAGGTCAAGGGCTTGGGCATTCCTGGACTTGGGATATGCGGTCGGTCAATGGCAAGGGGCTTGACCTGCGCCTGCGGGTTCCTGACTGGATCGACGGTCTTGAACTGATCCTTAGGGGCGAGCTTCAAAAGGCCATCGGACGCGGGAATGTGTCACTGACCTTGAAAGTTGGTCGTGACGAAACCTCGGAAAGCGGGCTTCGAGTGAATATGACCATTTTACCGTCGGTCTTAATGGCGCTTCACGATGTTGAAGCTGCCGCGATGGCCGCCGGTGTAACACTTGTCCAACCGACGTCTGCGGATGTTCTTGGCCTGCGCGGCGTTCTGGAAACCACCAGTCAGTCCGATGATACCTCGCCACTGAGAGCGGCCTTGTTGGAAGACCTTGCACCGCTGTTGGCCGATTTTACAGCAATGCGAAGTGCCGAAGGGCTTGCCCTGAATGGCGTGATTTCGGGGCAGTTGGAGCGAATTGGCCAACTGACAACCGAGGCCGCTGTTGAAGCAGAAGCCCGCCGAGAGGTTTCGAGGGCGAATTTGATCGAAGCGATGTCTCGTGTCCTGGATAATGTTGACGGGGTTGATGAAGCCAGATTGGCGCAGGAACTGGCGTTGATTGCTGTCAAGAACGACGTAACAGAAGAGCTGGATCGGTTGACCGCGCATGTCGAAGCCGCGCGCGGTTTGCTTGCGGAAACGGGGCCGGTCGGACGCAAATTTGATTTCCTCATGCAAGAGTTCATGCGTGAGGCAAACACGCTTTGCTCAAAGGCGCAGTCGCTTGCCCTGACGCGGATCGGACTTGACCTTAAGACCGTGATCGACCAATTGCGCGAACAGGTTCAAAACGTGGAATAACTTCGAATGGCTGATCGTCGCGGGCTTCTTCTCATTCTTTCGTCTCCGTCAGGGGCCGGGAAATCGACTTTGGCCAAGAAGCTGATGGCGTGGGATCCAACAATCCGCTTCTCTGTCAGCGCGACGACGCGCAGCCCGAGACCGGGTGAGCAGGACGGGCGCGAGTATTACTTCAAGTCGCGCCAACAGTTCGAAGAAATGATCGCTTCTAGCCAAATGCTGGAACATGCCGAGGTTTTCGGGAACTTCTATGGCAGTCCGCGCGGCCCGGTTGAACAGGCAATGAGTGAAGGCCGAGATACGCTTTTTGATATCGACTGGCAGGGAGGCCAACAAATCCGCAACTCTGCACTAGGTCGCGATGTGGTGTCGATTTTCATTCTTCCTCCGTCAATCGCTGAATTGGAAAGCAGGCTGCGCAGCCGTGCTCAGGACAGCGATGAAGTGATCTTGGGCCGCATGGCGAAAAGCCGCGATGAGATAAGCCATTGGGCCGAATATGACTATGTTCTGGTCAATGACGATCTTGAGCAGACCTTTGAACGCCTGCTGACCATCCTGAAAGCCGAGCGTTTGCAGCGCAATCGTCAGCCGGGGCTGGCCGATTTTGTTCGTGGCCTGAATAAGGAGTTCGAAACGCGATGATATATGCTCTTGATAATGCTCACCCCGAAATCGACCCAACTGCTTGGGTTGCCCCGGACGCCAACCTGATCGGGAAAGTTATCTTGAAGTCCGAAAGCTCGGTCTGGTTTGGCACCACGATCCGTGGCGATAACGAGACCATTGAAGTGGGGCAGGGATCGAACGTTCAAGAGAGCTGTGTGCTTCATACGGATATGGGGTTCCCGCTGATCATCGGACCAAATTGCACCATTGGCCACAAAGCCATGCTGCATGGGTGCACCATCGGGGAGGGAAGTCTGATCGGAATGGGGGCCGTGATCCTGAATGGTGCGCGCATTGGCAAGGAGTGCCTGATCGGAGCCTGTGCGCTGATCACAGAAGGTAAAGAGATTCCGGACGGAAGTCTTGTTATGGGAAGCCCTGGAAAAGTCGTTCGAATGCTGGACGATCAGGCTAGGGAAAAGCTTTTGCTGTCAGCGGCCGGGTACCGGGCAAACGCAGCGAGGTTTCGCAAGGGTTTGACGCCTAAGGGCTGATCAGGCTGACCTTGATCTTGCGACACTCGCGGCTCAGTTCAGTCTGCACCATTTGATGGTTGGGAAGCTTCGGAGCGACAACGAGAAGAGGCCCGAAATATCCAATCGCCTCAAGGATTTCGATCACCTGCATCGCGTCGCCATTTTCGAAGAACAGTGGACAGGCCGCGCAGATGACCGCGTTTATACTCGGCTCTAGCGTTTCCAGATCGGTTGTGCGGATGGATTGCACATCCCGCCCTTCGGCTAATAGGGCGGTGATGCCCACAGGAAGTTCGATCGCAAGAAAAACACTATCTGGCATGGCTTAAACACCATTTTCGTCCGACTTTACTGACGAATTTGTTCCTTGTTCCCACACAGGTCTGCAGAGCCAACGAGGCTCTTGTTTTGATATCGCGAAGGTTGTGCAAAGCTGCCATCATCAATCTCCGGAATACTCAATATTCATACTGTGGAGCGCTCATGCTCGAGTTCAAGTGTAACTCTCGTGCTGTAAGGAAATTTGGGCTAGAAGAGCCTGACAAAGCACAATGAAGCGCGCGGCATGAACGAACTTATCCAATCTTTGATCAGCGGGATCCCGTTTCCAGCCTTGATCATCGGGCAGGACGAGCGCGTATCGACCATGAATGATGCGGCCGTGGCATTGCTGGGGGCGTCTACTCTGGGACGTCACCACGCACTTGCCTTGCGACAACCTGAAATGCAGGCGGCAATTACGCGCTCTTTGACGCAAGCCGAAGTTTCGCAGGCGCGTCACAGCGTTCCGGGGCAAACCTTGGGGATCATCCACCATGTCACAGTCACGCCACTTGCTCATGCGGCAGGCGTTTTGTGCGTCTTTGAGGATCGTACGCCGCAAGAGCAGATTGAGCTGATGAGACGGGAATTTGTGGCCAATGTTAGCCATGAACTACGCTCACCGCTGACAGCATTGTTAGGATTTATTGAAACGCTGCGGGGGGCAGCGAAAGATGATCCTGTGGCCAGGGACCGGTTTCTCGCGATCATGGAGCGCGAAGCTGGCCGAATGAACCGGCTAATTCAGGACCTTTTGAACCTAAGCCGTGTTGAGGCCGACGAACGTGTGCGCCCCGTCGCGCGGGTGGATTTGTTGGAGATCCTCAATTCTACGATTTCGTCTCTTCGCCCGTTAAGCGAAAACTCAAAGGTCGAGATAAAGCTGATAAGCCAAGTCAAAGAGAGTGCCTTGCTTGGCGATGCGGACCAATTGGTGCAAGTCTTCCACAATCTTATTGAAAACGCCGTAAAATATGGCGGCGCAAAAGGGATGGTCACAGTCCTTGTCGATTCTGACCAATTGCCAAAGTCGCGGGCCATTCGTGTTGATGTGATCGACAAGGGCGATGGGATGGACCCGATTCATATCCCAAGATTGACTGAGCGATTTTATCGGGTGGATGGCCACAGATCCCGTGAAAAAGGAGGGACGGGGCTTGGGCTGGCGATTGTTAAGCACATCGTTCAACGCCACCGCGGGCGGTTGAAAATCACCAGCCAAATCGGTGAGGGCAGCACTTTCTCTGTGATTTTACCGATAGAGTAAGGTTACAGCCGACCAATTCGGTCCGTCAGCAACGCAAAGAAACGCTCGGCATCAACCGAACCCATGAAAAGGGCATTGGCGGGCCTGTTCGTCACCCCCCACCAATCGGCAACCGTCATCCCCATCGTCAATTCTGACTGGGTTTCGATCTCGACATTCACATGCCGACCTTCAAAGAGCGAGGGGTCAATCAAGTAGGCGATCACGCATGGGTCATGGAGAGGGGCACCCTCGCTTCCATATTTCTGCATGTCGAACCGTTCAAAGAAGTCGGTCCATTCTGCCACCATGCGTCCCGGTTCGGTTCCCAAGGCGCGGAAAGCCTCTACCCTTTTGCGGTTGGTCAGTGCCTTGTGGGTCACGTCCAGCGGCATGACGACCAAGGGCACACCAGACTTAAAAACGATGTCCGCAGCCTGCGGGTCTACGTAGATGTTAAATTCCGCCGCAGGTGTGATGTTGCCAACCTCAAAGTAGGCGCCGCCCATCAAAACAATCTGCTGAATACGGTCTATGATATCCGGAGCCCTCTGCATCGCTGTTGCGATATTGGTCAGCGGGCCAAGAGGGCAGAGTGTCACTGTATGGGCGGGCTCGCGACGGAGCGTCTCTATAATGAAATCGACCCCATGCTGTTCTTGGAGCGGCATCGTCGGGTCAGCGAGTTGCGGTCCATCAAGCCCGGTCTTGCCATGCACATGCTCGGCCGTCACCAGGTTCCGAGAAATTGGCTTTTCGCAGCCCGCAAAGACGCGCGTTTCACGATGCCCTGACAGTTCACAGATGATTCTGGCATTCCGTTCGGTCAAAGCCAGCGGAACGTTTCCGGCAACGGCACAGATGCCAAGGACGTCAATGTCTTCCGGACTTGCCAAGGCCAGAAGGATCGCAACGGCATCATCCTGACCCGGATCGGTGTCGATAATGATTTTGCGCGGCATCTTGGACATCTGGCTCTCCTGTTTCGGATGGCAGGGAACAGTGGCGCGGCCAAAATGTCCAGTATCAGATCAGATTTTTCATCCATAGACATCGCCCGGTGCTAGGCTGCCTTTGCGAACGGGAGAGGGGCGCACAATGAGTGAGCAAGTAGACGTTTTGGTCGGAACAACGAAAGGGTTGTTCATCCTGAAAGACAAAGGCGGTCGTTCCAAGTGGTCGGTTCAAGGACCGTTCTGTGATGGCATGTCAATCAACCATGCCTGCGGTGATCCTGAGACGGGCAAAATCTGGGCTGCAGGCGGCGGTGGTTGGTTTCCCGCCGGGGTTTGGCGTTTTAACGACGGAGCGTGGAGTTTCTCCAGAGAGGGATTTGAAGAGGGCGTGCAGTCGGTCTGGTCGGTGATCCGGGATGGAAATCGCCTTTTGGCCGGAACAAAACCGGCGGCCCTTTACGAAAGCCGTGATGACGGGAAAAGCTGGCAGAAACTTCCGGCCTTGAACGAATTGCCGGGCGCTGCAGATTGGATGCCCGGCGCAGCAGGCTTGACGCTGCACACGATCCTTGCGGACGGCAAAGGCGGAATATGGGTCGGCATTTCAGCGGCCGGTGTTTTCTACAGCGCAGATGGCGGCGCAAGTTGGGAAGGCCGAAATCGTCGCGGCAATCGGCCCGGCCCTGCGGGGGCCCTGCCGCGCGACTTTGGGGATGGCGTCGAAATCCGTGCCGAGGACGAGATCTTTTCCTGCGTGCACAACATGGCTTTCGGTGCCGCACCGGGGCTGATCTACATGCAAAACCACCAAGGTGTGTACCGTTCACGCGATGGCGGGCAGGTGTGGGAGGAAATCACCGAAGGTTTGCCTTCGACATTTGGATTTCCCATCGGTGCCCATCCCCGCGACCCTGACATGATTTGGACCTTCCCTCTGAATGGCGACAGCAAGGGGCGCTATCCCGAAGGCGCGTCGGCGGCGGTTTGGCGGTCTGCCGATGCTGGTGAAGGATGGACGGACATGCGGAAAGGACTGCCGCAAGAGGCCTGCTTCTTCACGGTACTGCGTCAAGCCATGTCAGTGGATCGTGCCATTCCGGCGGGGGTCTATTTCGGAACAAATTCCGGCAGTATTTTCGCCAGCACGGACGAAGGCGCGACTTGGGTTGAAGCGGCAAGGCATTTGCCAACTGTTCTTGGCGTTGAGGTCGTCAAATAGAAAAAGGCCCCGATATACATCGGGGCCGCCACAAATTCATCTAACTCTTTCATCAGCCGTCGAAGTTTACTTCTTCGACCAGTTTCACAGCCGCCGGACGCAAGTCCGCGATTTCGCTCAAAGATTTCGAGTCGGGGGTGAGCTCACCCCAGCTTGCGACCAGTTCTGATTTGGCCACGCCCGGCTTTGCCGGGAACTCGTGGTTCGTTTCGGCATAAATGCGCTGGGCCTCGTCACCCGAAAGCCATTCCATGAACTTCAGGGCATTCTCCTTGTTCGGTGCCGACTTGGTCATTGCAACACCCGAGATGTTTACATGTGCTCCGTCACCTTCGAAGGTCGGAAAGACGATCCGAACCGTCTCGGCAGCAGGCCGCTGTTCGGGGTCTTCCCACATCTCGCCGATGTAGTAGGTGTTACCAATCCCGATGTCGCACAGCCCTGCGGCAATCGCCTTTACCTGATCGCGGTCACCACCTTCCGGTTTCCGGGCAAGGTTGCCCTTGACCCCTTCAAGCCAAGTGCGGGTATAGTCCTCACCGTGATGGGCGATCATGGCCGCTACCAAAGCCACGTTATAGTCGTTCAAACCGGACCGAATACAGATGCGGCCCTTCCACTTATCACTGGCCAGATCTTCATAAGTGGTCACTTCGCCATCTGCCACGCGATCTTTGCTGGCATAGACGATACGGGCACGGGTGGTCAGGCCGAACCATTGGTCATTCGCATCGCGCATGGACTCCGGGACATTTGCGTCCAGCACATCGGATTGAACTGGTTGTGTCACGCCAGCATCGACGATCTGTTTAAGACGTGCAATGTCAACGGTCAGGACCAGATCGGCAGGAGAACGCGTGCCTTCGGCGATCAGCCGTTCTGCCATTCCCTTGTCTACGAATGCCACGTTCACCTTGATGCCGGTTTCAGCCGTGAACGCGTCAACCAACGGCTGGATCAGTTCAGGCTGTCGATGTGAATAGACATTGACCTCTTGGGCAACAGCGGGAAGTGCGACCGAGGTCAGAGCAAGGGCGAGCAACGATTGGCGAAGGTTCATGACTGAGTCCTTTAGTCGGAATTTCTGTCGCTCTTAAATCCGACTAATTTGCTCGGGTCAATACCTGACTGCAAAAGTCAGTTATTTTGCCGCAGTCCTTCCTTGCGCGTCCTTGTCTTCCGCTTTGGCCCTATTCCAAAGCCCATCCATCTCTTCCAGATTCGATTGGTTAGGCGTTTTTCCGGCTTCGGCCAGCCAATTCTCTATCTTTTCAAATCTCCGGGTAAACTTTGCATTCGCAGATCGAAGTGCGGCTTCGGGGTCAACCTTCAGGTGCCGCGCAAGATTGGCAATCACGAACAAAAGGTCGCCGAATTCTTCGACAACTTCGGCTTCGGTCAGCGTTTCTCGGGCCTCGACCAACTCCGCCGCTTCCTCGGCAATTTTTGCAACCACTTCGTCGGTCGACGGCCAATCGAAACCCACTCTTGCCGCCCTTTTCTGCAATTTGACCGCCCGCGTCAGCGCGGGCAGTCCCAAGGCCACACCGTCCAGAACGCGTGCAGGCCCACGCTCCCGCGCCTTGTGCGCCTCCCAATCTCGTGTTTGCTGCTCGACCGATTTGGCATTGCTCTCGTCGCCAAAAACATGCGGATGTCGCGCCACCATCTTGTCCGAAATCGCACGGATCACGTCGTCCAGATCAAACAGTCCGGCCTCATCCGCCATTTGCGCGTGATAGACCGACTGGAACAACAGGTCACCCAGTTCCCCCTTCAGCTCTGCCCACGCCTTGCGCTCGATGGCGTCGGCAACCTCGTGGGCTTCTTCAATCGTATAGGGAGCAATACTGGCAAAATCCTGTTCCAAATCCCACGGGCACCCGTCCTGCGGATCACGCAGCCGCGCCATGATTTCTTTCAAGCGGGGCAGGCCGCCATCGGCATCATGGATCAAACGGTCGCTTTCGGAACGATTAAGCTTGGGGGAGGGCATTGCGGAACCTGCCTTTTTAAGATTTGATCAAAGATCCAGACCACAGGAGCCAGACCATGCCTATCCTCAACCGTATCGCCTCTTATTCCGAGGAAATGAAGGGCTGGCGGCGCCATCTTCATGCAAATCCTGAACTTGAATTCGATTGCCACGAAACGGCGGCCTTCATTGTCGCACGACTGCGCGAGATGGGTGTGGACGAGATTCACGAAGGTATCGCGACCTCGGGCGTTGTTGCCATCATCAATGGCAAAGGCGATGGTCCAACCATTGGTATTCGCGCCGATATGGATGCCCTTCCGATCGAAGAGATAACCGGGGCTGACTATGCCTCGACAGTGCCGGGAAAGATGCATGCCTGCGGGCATGATGGCCATGTGACCATGGCGCTCGGAGCTGCAAAATATCTTGCCGAGACGCGCAATTTTTCTGGCCGTGTGGCCATTCTTTTCCAGCCAGCCGAGGAAGAAGGTGGCGGTGGAAATGTCATGGTTCAGGAAGGTGTGATGGACCGGTTCGGTATCGGACAGGTCTATGGCATCCACAATGCGCCGAACATTCCGTTGGGTCATTTCCAGACGACACCCGGGCCATTGATGGCCTCGGTCGATACGGCTTGGGTCAAGATCACTGGGAAGGGCGGCCATGGCGCAACCCCGCATGAGTGCATTGACCCGGTAGTGGCAGTGGTGGGAATGGTCGGGGCGATCCAGACCATCATTCCGCGAAATGTCTATGCCTTAGACGAAGCGGTAATTTCGGTAACCCAAATTCACACCGGAACCGCATCGAACATTATCCCTGAAGAAGCGACTTTCTGCGCCACCATTCGGTCGTTCAAGCCAGAAGTACGCGATCTTTTGAAACGCAGGGTTTATGAGATCATCGAGGGCCATGCCGCCGCCTATAACGTCAAGGCGGACATCCATTATGACTGGGGCTATCCGGCCACCATCAACCACCCTGATCAGGCCGAGTTTGCCGCGGAAGTCGCACGCGAAGTTTCTGGTGAGGCTGCTGTAAACGCAAGAGCAGGGCGCGAGATGGGGTCTGAGGACTTCTCCTATATGTTGGAGGCGCGACCCGGCGCCTATCTTTTCTTGGGCATCGGACCGGGTGCCGGCTTGCATCATCCGGCTTATGATTTCAATGACGAGGCTGCGCCGATTGGCGCAAGTTTCTTTGCACGTTTGGTTGAGCGTGCTCAACCCGTTGCGGGCTGATTCGAGGCATTCGGAACGGTCGGACCTTTATCATGGGCCCGATCAACCTTTGCCCACCATATCTGGGGTGACCCCAACCTATGGTGCTGGCCAAAATTTGATCAAAATGGTATAGTACTTCACGCTGAAACCGGCATGGAGCCACCTATGAAAAGTACGAGCGCCCTGAAACTGAATTCTCCCGATGCCGTCTGGCAAGCGGATCGTCGCCACATCTTGCATCCTTGGACGCAGTTCGGCCCGTTCGAAAAAGACGGGTCGCTGATCTTTGAACGAGGCGAGGGCTGTTGGCTTTGGGATTCAGAAGGGCGCAAATATTTTGATGCTGTTGGCGGCATGTGGTGCACCAATATCGGGCTTGGCCGGGCTGAAATGGCGCAGGCGATTGGAGAGCAGGCGCAAAAGCTTGCCTTCTCGAACACTTTTGTTGATGCCTCTAATGTTCCATCGGCACAACTTGCGGCCAAACTTGCCAGCCTTGCGCCAGGCGATCTGAATCGCGTGCATTTCACCACTTGCGGGTCAACCGCTGTCGATACGGCTTTCCGCATGGTGCATTTCTATCAGCGGGCACTCGGTAGACAGGAAAAGACGCAGATCATTGCCCGTGACATGAGCTATCACGGCTCAACTTACATCGGACAATCCTTGGGGAGAAGACCCGGCGACCGGGTGCCAGAGTTCTTGTACAAGGAAAGCGGCATTCACCATCTAACCCCGCCGAACCCGTATCGAGCGCCAGAAGGAATGGACGAGGCGGCCTTTACGGATTTCCTCATCGACGAATTCGAGGCGAAGCTGGCAGAGCTTGGCCCTGAGAAAGTTGGTGGATTTATCGCAGAACCAATCCAAGCCTCTGGTGGGGTGATTGTGCCGCCAAAAGACTATCTGCGCCGTATTCACGCGATCTGTCGTGAACATGATATTCTGTTCATCGCGGATGAAGTGGTGACAGCCTTTGGCCGTTTGGGCCACTGGTTCGCCATCGAAGATGAGTTCGGGGTCGTCCCCGATATCATCACATGCGCTAAAGGCCTGACCTCGGGATACCTGCCGTTAGGGGCGGTGCTGTTCTCTGACCGGATCTGGGACGTCATGGCCTCTGACGGGGAGCGCTGGTTCACAAGCGGCTTCACCTACTCTGGCCACCCGGTCTCCTGTGCCGCCGCGCTCAAGAACATTGAGATCATGGAGCGCGAGAACCTTTTGGCTCAGGCCGCCGAAGTTGGCGACTATTTCCTTGAGAAGCTGAAGTCCTTGGAAAGCCTGCCTCTTATCGGTCAGGTTCGCGGTCGCCGGCTCATGGTCTGTGTGGAAAGTGTCGCGTCAAAAGCAACCAAGGAACCGCTGCCTGAAGCCGCGAATGAGGCCAAGCGTATTGCCGATGCCGCCGAGGCGATGGGGTTGATGGTACGGCCTATGGGGCATCTGAACGTGATGTCGCCGCCATTGGTCATGACCAAAAATGACGCCGATTTTGTTGTTGATACACTACGGAAGGCAATCGTCCAAGTGACCGACGAGTTGCGCCGCGAAGGCTGGTTCCGGGGGTGACCACGTCTTGACAGCAAAGACGGACGCGGGCAGGTTGCCCGCGTCTCGGATACGCGGCGTCTCCGGGTGGTTCAACGACGGCGCTTTCAATCGCAAAGGTGAACGACATGGCTCTGGAAGACGCCAAGAAAGAAATCGACTCCGCATTCACCCGCAAAGGGCTCAAAGGTCTTGCTTTTGAAAACGCATTTGCGGGTGCCACCAGTTTCTTACGCCGCACTTACACTAAGGATTTGACTGGGGTTGATCTGGCCATCACGGGCGTTCCCTTCGATCAGGCTGTGACCCACCGCACTGGAACACGGTTTGGCCCCCGCGCCATCCGTGAGGCAAGCGCACTGCAACCTTTTGATCCGCCTTATGGCTGGCCCAGCAGCCCGCTTGAGGAGCTTAGCATCGTTGACTATGGCGATCTGGCTTTCGATTATGCCCACACACCCAGCTTCCCGGGGCTTCTGACCGACCATATCCGCACGATACTTTCGGCCGGGGCAGGGTCAGTCACTTTGGGGGGCGACCACTTTATCACTTTGCCAATCCTGCGCGCCTATGCCGAGAAATATGGGCCAATGTCGGTGATCCATTTCGACGCTCATTCCGATCTTTGGCAAGATGATGATATGGAGCGGATCGACCACGGCACCTTTTTCTACAAGGCCGTGAAAACCGGGGTGATTGACCCAGCGACCTCGGTTCAGATCGGCATCCGCACCCATTGTGACGACTATCTGGGCGTTGAATATATTGACGCGAGGACGGTTCACGAAAAGGGCGTCTCCCATGCTGTGGCCCGCGCAAAGGAAATCGTCGGCCAGAACCCAACCTATGTGACTTTTGACATCGACTGCCTTGATCCCTCCGCCGCGCCAGGAACTGGAACACCCGTCTGGGGGGGATTGCAGACTTGGCAGGCGGCAGCTGCCCTGCGCGACTTGGCTGGCATCAACATGGTTGGCGGAGATATTGTCGAAGTATCCCCGGCTTTTGACACCACAGGCGCAACGGCCATCGCTGGCGCCCATGTCGCACATGAGCTGATTTGCCTCTTTCACTGGGCAAAGACGCGCCTGTGAAAAACGGTGTTCGGAACGTGTCTCTGTTTATCGCATTCGCATTGATCGCGGCCATGGGTCTGATGGCCGCGATACGTCTTGCGCCAAGTGATCCGGCTGTCTGGCATGACCAAGAAGCTATTTTTCAATGGGCGGATGATGCCGGACCGTGGAATGACATTGTTCCGTTGACAGGCGGTGCAACCTTGCGCCTGTCTTTGGCCAAGGGTGCGCCCGCCGACCTTCTTTCCCGGCTTGACGTGATTGCCGGCGCGGCACCGCGGACCGAGCGCCTGGCGGGAAGCATAGAAGACGGGCGCATCACATGGATAACCCGCAGCGCCCTTTGGGGGTTTCCTGATTACACGTCGGCAGAAACACGCGAGGACGGGCTTTATGTCTACGCCCGCCTGCGCTTTGGACGCGACGATTTCGGTGTGAATGCTGCGCGACTGTCTGACTGGCTTGCCCGTCTCTGATCTTTCTATAGGCCTACTATCCATCAGGAAATGTTTTGGTCGCGCCAAAACGCGTCAAGGGCCGAGATCCCTCTGGATCAGCCCCCTTGACCAAACCTGACAATCCAGACAAACCGCACCCATGGTCCCGCTCGACAAACTTGCCCAGATTACGGAACGCTTCGATTACCTCGAGGCACGTCTCAACGCGGGGGCATCGCCTTCCGAAATCGCAAAGCTGAGCCGGGAATATTCGGATCTTAAACCCGTCTGCGATCAGATTGCAGCCTATCGTACGGCCCTTCACGATCTGGAAGAGGCAGAGGGCTGGCTGTCTGACCCGGAAATGAAGGCACTGGCCGAAGAGGAATTGCCGCGACTTAAGGCGCGTATTCCCGAAATGGAACAGGCCTTGCGGGTGGCGCTTTTGCCAAAGGACGCAGCAGACGCCCGTCCCGCCATTCTAGAGATCCGTCCAGGGACCGGTGGGGATGAGGCGAGCCTGTTTGCAGGTGACTTGCTGCGCATGTATCAGCGCTATGCTGAACGCATGGGGTGGCGTTTTGAGATTTTGGAACAGCAGTTTTCAGATCTTGGCGGCATCAAGGAAGTCACCGCCCATGTTCAGGGCGAAGGTGTCTTTGCAAAGTTGAAATACGAATCCGGTGTTCACCGCGTTCAGCGCGTGCCCGAGACCGAGGCTGGCGGGCGCATACACACTTCTGCTGCGACGGTTGCTGTGCTTCCCGAAGCGGAAGAAGTGGACATTGACATACCGGCAAGTGACATCCGGATCGACACAATGCGTTCGTCGGGTGCCGGTGGGCAGCATGTCAACACCACGGACTCGGCTGTTCGCATAACCCATATCCCGACTGGCATCGTTGTCACCTCGTCTGAAAAATCCCAGCACCAGAACCGTGCCATCGCCATGCAGGTCTTGCGGGCCCGTCTTTACGAGCTTGAGAGAGAACGGATCGACAATGCGCGATCTGCTGACCGCAAGGCACAGGTTGGTTCGGGGGATCGTAGCGAACGCATCCGGACCTATAATTTCCCCCAAGGCCGAATGACGGATCATCGGATCAACCTGACGCTTTATGCGCTGCCCCAGATTATGGGCGGGGATCTGAACGATATCGTCGATGCCTTGCAGGCGGATGACCAGGCAAGAAAGCTTGCCGAGGCGGGGATGTGACCGTCTGGTCGGTTCATCTTGTCAAGGCCGTTGAAGTGCTACGGCAGGCCGGTATCCCCGATGCCTCGCGCGATGCCCGCATGATCCTTGCCCATGCAGCAGGTTTTTCGCCCGACCGCCTCTCGCTTCATCTGCCGGAAACGGCGGCCCCCGCGTTGGTCGACAGGTTTCAAAGCCTCATAGAACAACGAGCGCGGCGCGTACCGGTTTCACACATTTTGGGGCAGCGCCCTTTCTGGCGCCATGTTTTCAAGGTTACTCCTGCCGTTCTTGATCCAAGACCAGAGACTGAGATTCTGGTTCAGGCAGCCTTGGCAGAACCTTTTCAAAGCGTCCTTGATCTCGGCCTTGGCTCTGGTTGCATCCTGTTTTCGCTTCTCAGCGATGCCCCGCAGGCTGAGGGTGTAGGCGTCGACCTATCACGCGAGGCTTTGGCAATTGCGCGCATCAACTGCGGGCAATTGAATCTGGGAGAGCGCGCCGACCTGAGGCTAGGAAGCTGGTATGATCCGGTATCGGAAGAATTTGACCTGATCGTTTCTAACCCGCCCTACATAGCGCAATCAGATATGGATGAATTGGCCCCCGAAGTCCTTGACCATGAACCAAGGATGGCTTTGACGGATGAAGCAGATGGTCTTTCGGCTTATCGGTCCATTGGTGAAGGCGCACTGTCGCATCTGTCGCCAAAGGGGCGTCTTCTGGTCGAGATCGGTCCAACGCAAGGGCTGGCTGTATCGGAGATCTTCCGTAATCACGGGTTAGTTGAGGTGGCGGTGTTGAAAGATTTGGATGGTCGAGATCGTGTCGTCAGCGCACGGGCGCGGGGAATTTAGCCTTTCACCTAACCCATCGGGCCACAGACCTGGGAAATTTGGCACTTCGCGCGCGATTTTGTCAGAATCGGCTTGTCAGATGGATCACAGAGTGATTATCAGTCTTCTATGGCGCCTGCGGGTGGTGAGGTTTTCCCCCCTGCGCTGAAACCCGGCCTTGCTTGACTGTGCCCAATACGGGTAGTGCGCCGAAAGCGCTCATTGGGAAGCAAGTTGGATTATCTGGATCAAAGGAAAAGATGCGCTCTTCCAAGTCCCGTTCGCGTTCAAAGCAGAACCGCCCGCGCTCGCTCGGTAATATTATTAATCGGGTGTTTGATAGTTCGGGTCCCGAAGGTAAGGTGCGCGGTACGCCGCAGCAGATTATCGAAAAGTATCAGGTGCTCGCACGCGATGCACAGCTTTCTAATGACCGTGTGGCTGCTGAAAACTTCCTTCAGCATGCCGAGCATTACACGCGCATGTTGGCCGAAGCGCAGCGCGAAATGGCGGCAGAGCAAGAGGCCCGCCAGCAACAGTATCAGCAGAACGGTAATAGTGGCGGCAACCAGAACGGCAACCGGGACGGGCGCGACAATCGTGACAACCGCGACAATCGCGATGGACGCGACAACCGTTGGCGCGATGACCGAAATCAAGACCCCGGCGCAGGTGAGCAACCAGAAATTTCCGGCATGACCGGAACTTCGGAAGAAGGTTCGTCGATGCTGGTTGAAACCCCTGAGGCTCGCGCACCAGAAGCCCCATCCGAGAACCGCCGCCGTGATGACCGACCCCGCCGGGATGATCAGGGTGGCAAAGGCCGCGACCGTCGGGATCGTGGTCCAAAGCCAGAGCGTGCGCCTGCAGTTGAAGAGGCACCGCAAGAGGTTGTCGCTGTCGAGGCCCCGGCTTTGGAAGCCGACCAGCCTGTGCAAGAGCCGCTTGCCGAAGCGAAGCCGAAGCGCGCTCGCAGCCCCAAAAAGCCAAAGGCCAATGCCGACGGCGATGGGGAAAGCCCGAGCGAAGCCGCAGAGTAGACCTGCGAAAAGTATTGGATGGGCGGTGCCATAAATCGGCGCCGCCCTTTTCTATGTGATCAGCATTTGCCCTGCGGAAACATCGGGCAAGTAGCCTTAGGCGCGTGCCTTGACCGCTCGTGCCAAGGCGCAAAACGCCTCTATCCCGATTTCCTCGGCCCTTGCGGTTGGCGCAATTCCCACGCTTTGCAGAAGTGCTTCGACCTCTCCTCCCAGACCCTTGAGGCTGGAGCGAAGCATCTTGCGGCGCTGATTGAAGGCCATCGCCGTGACGCGGGACAGAACCGCAGAATCGGCAGGATAGCGCGGCTCTTCAAGTCGCTTCAAATGAACAACGGCAGAATGAACTTTCGGGGCAGGGGTGAAGGCCTCGGGCGGCAGGTGCATCACGATCTTTGCATCGCAGCGCCACTGCGCCAAGATTGCCAAACGTCCATAATGATCGCCACGCGGTTTTGCCACGATCCTTTCAGCCACTTCCTTTTGAAACATCAGGGTCAGGCTATCCCAGACTGGGGGCCATTCGCTTGGCGACAACCACCTTATCAAAAGCTCGGTGCCAACGTTGTAAGGAAGGTTCGCAACGATGCGGATCGGCGGTGTCAGATGCGTCAGCGGATTGATTTCCAGCGCATCTCCATTCACGACTTCAAGGCGCCCCGGATAGGCTTCGGCAATCTGGGTCAGGGCAGGGATGCAGCGCGGGTCTTTCTCGACGGCCAAGACCCGTCTTGCGCCTTCGGCCAGCAGTCCCCTGGTCAGCCCACCCGGACCGGGTCCAACCTCAAGAACATCACAGGCGGAAAGATCGCCTGCCATCCGCGCAATCTTGGCGGTGAGGTTTAGATCCAGAAGGAAGTTCTGCCCAAGCTGCTTTTTCGCCACCAACTCATGGTCGCGAATAACATCGCGTAATGGGGGAAGGCCATCAATCGTTGCCACGCGTTCGCTATCCTTTGTCTATGCCGCCGATCCTGCAGAAAGCGCGAAGTCCAACGATGGAAGTCAGCTTTTAGAGGCAAGCCTTGCCTGTGCCATCTGCCATGCCATCCGCATCGCTGCAATCGTGCTGTCGGGCAAAGCTATGCCTTTCCCGGCAATATCTAAAGCAGTTCCATGGTCAGGTGAGGTTCGGACAAAGGGAAGGCCAAGGGTGACATTGACGCCGCCGTCAAAGTCGAGCGTCTTGATGGGGATCAGAGCCTGATCGTGATAGGCGCAGACTGCAGCATCATAGCCCGCCCTTGCGCGGGCATGAAACATCGTATCGGCGGGCAGAGGCCCCCAGACATTAAACCCTTTTGCGCGAAGCTTCTCTATCACCGGGGCGATAACCGTCAAATCTTCGAGACCCATCGCACCGCCTTCGCCAGCATGAGGGTTCAGGCCCGCCACGGCTATGCGTGGGGCTTTAATGCCGAACAAGTCATAAAGGCCAGCGTGCGTGATTTTGATCGCCTGCTCCAAGACTTCGGGTGACAAGGCGTCTGGCACATCTCGCAACGGGATGTGGATGGTTGCCGGAACCACACGCAACTGCGAACTGGCCAGCATCATGGCAACGGGAACATCGCCTGCCAGATGTGCCAAGAATTCGGTATGTCCGGGAAAAGCGAAGGCCGCGCCGTCCTTCAGAGCTTTTTTGTGGATGGGCGCGGTGACAATGCCACCGGCTTCTCCGTCCAGGGTCAACTTCACAGCGCGTGCAATGACCTCGATCACGTCTGCCGCATTTTCTGGATTCGGGGCGCCCGGCGTAGCAGGCCCTGCAAATTCATGGTGCAAAACTGGCAGACAATCGGCGGGCACCGAAGCCGAGTCAGAAAGCCGATCAAGGACCCGAACAGGGGTGTTGGCAGGAAGGTGACGCTGGTCGCCCAGCCAAGCGAACGGCACTTCGCTTCCAAGCGCCATGCGCACCTTCATAGCAAGTTCTGGGCCGATGCCCGCGGGCTCTCCGCAAGTCATGACCAACGGAGCAGGGCGGGCTGTCTTTTCTACGTCGCTCAAGGCTGCTCGATGATTGCTTCAGACCGAAGCTCTTCCAGCCACACGCCAGCCTGAGCCTCCAATTCTTGCGACTGCAACTGCGCACGAATTGCCTCACGATTGAGCTCGGCGCCTTCCTCTTCGGGCCGCGGTTCCCGTGAACAAAGCATCAGGAAGACGCGGTTGCCTCCCCGAGTCAGAGCCACCGAATGTTCGCCGACATCCAACTGTGCCAGTTCAAGGGCGATATCCTTCGGCGTTTCTTCCAGTGATTTCTTTTCGATAACCAAGTGGTCTTCCGGAAGATCACGCGCTTCGGCCCAAAGATCCTTACAGGTGTCGATTCGATTTCCCAGGGCTTCGGCATCGGCAAAGACATCTTCAGTATTCGGCATCAGGAACTGTGCGTATTCCACATTCAACAATGGCGCTTCGGTCCGAAGGTCTTCGGTAACATCACGCAATTGGAAAATGGCAACTGCGTTTGGCAGTTGCACAGGTTGGGAGACCTGTCCCGGTGCCAAAGCTAAAACGAGTTGCACCAATTGAGGCGGAATTTGAGTCGTCGAGACCCATTCCATCCGACCACCGCGACCAGCGCTTGGTGACGCAGAATACCGACGTGCAGCAGCAGCAAATCCGCTTTCCGTCGTGATTTCGCGTCGCAATTGGTTCGCTAAGGCAATTTCGTCCTCTGGGTCCCCTTCAACAGGGATAACGATTTCGGACAACAGTAATTGCATAGCTGTACGACGAGTGCCCAATGCAATCGCACGATCAATGTCGGTTTCGCTGATCGTAACGGTGGGGCCGAACTTGCCACGGACCAATTCCCGCCAGAGCAGGCCGTTGGCCACAAAGTCCCGGAAGGTTTCCGGGTCAACGCCGCCCTGAGTAATGGCGGCAACGAACTCTTCGGCCGAAAGATTGGCGCGCGATGCAAACTCGGTCATGCCAGCGTTGATCTGTTCCGGAGTCAGGCGCAGGCCAAATTTTTTCGCCTGTTCCGCGGCAAGCCGATCTTGAGTCAGGCCTTTCATCGCGCCCTCAATCGGGTCGCCGGGAATGCGCAACAGCATGACAAATCTTGCGCGCTGATCCAGCTCGTATTGGGTGATGACCGAGTCGTTTATCTTTAGAACTGGCGCAAAAGGCGATCCTTGGGCCAGTGTCGCACTGGCAGGAAAGCTCGACACGAATGCAAGCGCCGCTGCTGCTGCAAAGCGCCTGACCGTGTTAGGGTGCTTGCGTCCGGTTTTGGATGCCCGGATCTGACGTGATTTCATGCCTTCTGCCGTCACTTGCCTCAAGCCTTTCTTCGTCTGCCTTTCCATCGTTCCGTCTCTGACACTTAGCGCCGGCATACCCGGGATGGCCCCGCGCCAACGCCGCTGCCCAAGCCGACAAGATCGACGGAAAGGCCGAAATCCGTTGTCGGCTTCACACTAGTCGAGGAAGTGAAGCGGCGCGAGAGAGAAAGATCGACTGAAACGCATTCATTGCGGAACTGCAGTCCGATGGCAGCCCGGTTGGCTCGATCGGCCTCGAAATCATATCGTGCTTGGCTGAACGCCGTCCAATTGTCAGTAAGCTTGTAGTTTCCATCAACCAGAAGCTCAGAGATCGGGTCCGCGCGGTCTTCTGCTGTGTCCGCGACAACCCAGACATAGGTCCCCGCCAGCCCAAACTTCTCGCCAAGGACGCTTAACCGAGTTTCAGATTTGTTGACGTCAAAGCTGTCGTTGACAATCATTCGGTGATCGAGTCCAAAACCCTGCGGGGATGTGACCTTTACGGCGGCCAGCCAGTCGGATTTCTGGCCGTCCAAGCCTGACGCCACGGTAAATTGCCCAAGGTCGGTATCTCGGAAGACGCGACCGCCGGCAGCCGCGATGGTCCAGCCACTGGGGGCGATGCGGGTATAGGTCAGTCCAAGATTCACATGCCCGCCACGTTCAACGGCATCAGTGCCGGGATAGCGATTAAGGCTGAACAGGTTGTTCTCATCGAATTCGACCAGCCTTGAGTCTTCGTTGGGCAAGGTTTCAGTGCCCTTCGGAGACCAGACAAATTGGACGACAGGTTCAATGACATGGGCCACGCCAGAGTTTCCGGTCTTTAGCCAGGGCCACCGCAACTCGGCCGCCATGCCGCCGTGCATACGGGTGTAAGAACCCCCAAAGGCCGCGTCTTGACCAATCTTATAAGCATCAGCGCGAACTTCGCCCAAAACAGTCCCGACCATGCCCATTGGCAGCATCCAGTTGCGGCGCCAATCAAGGCGCAGCGATGCTCTGCTTACGTCGCGCCCATCGTTGATCCCGTCAGCATTGCTATCCACCGCGGATTTGTCTGAACTGCGATAGTGGCTATGTGTCTGGAACTTGAGGCCAGCTTCGCCCCCCAAGGGCCCGCCCGAGAAGCGGCGATGGAATGTAAAATCGGATATTACGGAAGGAAGGGTCGAGTTGACTTCACCCGCCCGGTAGGACCGAATGCCAACAACACGGCCTGAGATGTACTCATTGCGACGTGTCCGGGTCACTTCAATACGACTGTCGAGGCGATCTTCTTCCCCCAGTCCATAGTCCAAGAGATAGCCAGCATCGCTGACTACGGCTCCCGAGAACCGCAGGGTGAAGTCGTTAGGAAGTCCGAATTCGCCCACTGCCTTCAAATAGTGACGAGTTTGCCCCGGAAGAATCTGGTCCAGCGTCAAAGCGCCATTGATTTCAATGTTTCCCGTCGCAAATGCTTGCCGATAGCGAAGCTCGACGGTTCTTCCAGAGCGTGACGAAAGGTAGGGCGTGATTGTTATGTCGCGATGGGGGCCGAGGGCCACGAAATAGGGTTGCTTGATCCCTGTCCCAAGACCCGAAGTTGTGCGGATCGTTGGGGTCAAAAACCCGGTTGCCCGCTTCAAAGTAGGGTCGGGCATACGCAATCGTGGAAACCAAGCGACAGGCATGCCTGCGACCCTGAACTGCGCGCGGTCAAAATAGATTTGCCGAGCTTCTTGGTCATGGATGACTTTGCGTGCCCGAATTTCCCAAAGCGGCGTCGGATTACCGGCGCAAACCTTGCACGAAGAGGCGACAACATTTTCCATTTGCGTGTAGCGGCCGCCAATGCGCTGAATTTGAGAGGCTGCCAATTGAAGTTCGCGATTCAGGACCAGCCGCGCGCTTGTCAGAATACCTTCTGTCAGATCTGCCGAAAGTTCTGCCTGATCGGCGACTAGAACAGAGTCTGTTCCGTCTACGAAAAGGATAGGCCCTTCGATTACCAATCTATCTGTGGCTTTGTCGTAGACAATTCGGGAAGCCCGCAGTTTTCGGCCCTGATAAAAGACCTCAACTCCGCCACTGGCGATCAGCCGCCCCTGTGGGTCAATGCTGACTGAATCCGCAATCAACGCCGCACGTTCTTGTGCAATGGACATACCGGATGACGCGAAAGTCATCAGGGCAACGAAGAGCAGAATCTGAAGAACAGGACGGAACATCAGCCATCCTCTACATGTAGAAGCAAAGCCAACGCCAGCAGAATGGCAGCTACAGGGGCCGCCCAAGCTGCGAGAGAAACGGGAACTTGTCCGTTCTGGCCCAATACCTGCGCGAAATTGCGAAGGAAGAAAATGAAGAAACCACCCAGAACCGCCATAAGCACCATCACCCCAGTGCCGCCAAACCGGGCGTGACGCATTGTGAAGCCCGCCGCGATCAGAACCATTGCGGCCAAGAGCAGGGGTTGCGCAAGCTCCATCTGGTACCAAAGCCGGTGCGCGCGCGCAGAAAAGCCGGCATCTTCAAGCCCTTTGATATAGTCAGGCAAACCCCAGAACGGCACAGATGACGGCTCTCCGAAACTGTCGCGAATTCCGTCACGGGTCAGATTTGAAGCCAGTTCTGTTCCATCGGGAAGTGCCTCGGCCTGCAACTCCGGATTGGCCGAAATCAGATCCCAGCGTTTCGCCGAGCTAAGCAGCCAGGCTCCGGGAACAAGTTGCGCCTTTCCAGCCTCAATCCGGGCGCTTGGCGCGCCATCGTCTCCGAACAAGACGAAGCTGACACCAAAAAGCTCTGTCCCGTCTGTATTCGCGCGAAGGGCATGAATTACAGTTTGCCCGTCTTCCGCGCCCTGGCGCAGCCAAAGGCCGCTGTCAGATATCGAGAGTGTGCTCTCTTCGCCTTTCGCGGCGACCGCCCAAAGCCGATCATATTCTTTTTGGGTGGCCGCAACCAAAGGGTTGAGCACCGCGATTGCAAGGGCCCCGATCAAAAGCGCAACCGTAATCGGGGCAACAAGAAATCTTAGCCCCGAACGCCCTGCAGCGCGAACCACCACCAATTCTGACGAACGCGCCAAGGCCAGAAAAAGCGAAATTGCCGAGATAATCATGATCAAAGGCAAAATTCGGTAAAGGCTGGCGGGGGTGTTCATTGCGGCCATCCGGAAGGCCTCGGCAAGCCCAATGCCGCTGTCGGAAAAACGGCGCAGCTGTTCAACCATGTCGATCATCATCATGATCGACCAGAACACGAGGAAAACCTGCAAAAAGCTCCAGAAAAAGCGGCGCGCGATATAAAGCGAGAGTATCATGCCGCTACCTCTGCTGTGGAAGAGGGTAGGGCAAGAATACGCCGTGGCTTTTGACTATACCACAGCAAGCCAACTGCGATGAGGATGCCGACCATAGGAGCAATGTAGACCAGCGGCCATGCGGTTTCGTCCTTTACCGCCAGGCCCGTGGCCTGCGTGCTAAGTGCTTGGACGAAGACCAAGAGCACAATTGCGCCAAGTATCTGGCGCCACAGTCCAAATCGAGAGAACGCACCAAGCAAGAGGCACGAAAAGCCAATCAGAGATGTCGCTAGTGGCAAAAGTGGCTGCGCAATCCGGCTATGGCCTTCTTCCAGAAGTGCCGCGCGTTTCTGACGCACTTCGCTTACCATGGTTTCGTCGGCCCGAATGAGTTCCAGCGTGGAAAGTTGGTCAAGCGTCCGCTTACCCGTTTTCCCCGGTGCAACGATCTCGGCCAGATCATAGGTGACATCGGCAAAGCGTGTGACCGACAGCCTTTGAGTCTTCTTGTCCAAAGTCTGCGTCATGCCGTCAAACATCAGAAGCTTCGGTCCGTCATCTGACCTTGCAAGAAATGCCCGCTGTGCGGAGTAGGTGACGGTCGAGTTTTCACCGCGTTCATCGGCCAGAAACAGGTCTCGCAATTCTCCGTTCTGGCGGATGTTTCTAATATAAAGCGTGACACCTTTGGACGGGTGCATGAATTGACCGTCGCGTAGGAAACGCGCGGTGACATTTTCAGAGATTTCTGCCGAACGGCGGTCAAAGATCTCGCGACTTGCTGGAACAAGAAAATGCGCCAAAATTGCTAGCATCACGCCAACAATCAGGCTGAAATAGACAACCGGGCGCGCCAGCCGAAAGGCCGAAAATCCGGTGGCCTGCATGACAACCAGTTCGCTGTCATTGGTCAGGCGGTTGGTCACGAAAACCGTTGCCGCAAAGGCCGAAATCGGCAGCACGACGCGGATAACATTCGGCAGCGTAAGCAGAGAAAATTCAACGAAAACGAGGGCCGATTGCCCGTCGGCAATCAGCTGGTCAAAGAGGCCAACTGCGCGGTTGATCCAATAGACAGACACCAGCAATAGGGAAAAGAAGCCGAACACCGCAAGTAATTGCGACAGCAGGTATCTGTCGAATCTCGCCACGGCCCAAAACACTCCCCCACAATCAACGCTGCGACCCTATCGCATATCCGCGCGGGAAGGAAACTCCTATCTGGTCAATTCCGGGTCCACGGGCTAGCCTTTGCCGACGCAAATTCCAGTGAGGAACCATGACCGATCCCGTCCAGATCAGATTTTCTGAAACCGACATCAATGCCTTGGAATCAGTCAAGGGACGCATCGCCCTGTTGGCAGATGCTGGTCAGCCGTTTTCCGCAGCGGGACGGAGGCTGGACCGGATCACGCGCGGCGCTCTTGGGCGTGCCATTGCATCTGACGCTTTCTCGGCGCTGAAAGTTGGCGAGTCGGTGGAATTGGCCTATCCTTCCGGACTTGAAGCAGAGGCCATTCACCTGATCCGCCTTCCTAAAAAGGCCGCTGTGGCCGAGGCACGCAAGGCTGGCGCTGCCATTGGGAGGACGTTGTCCCGTCAATCTGCTGTCGTCTTGGCCGAGGCGCATCCTCGTGCAGCCGACATCGCCTTCGGCCTGGCAATGCGGGCCTATGATTTTTCGACGCACAAGACGAGCGAGAAAAAACAGCCCGGAACTGTCACAATGATGGTCACCAAGCCGGAAGCGGTTGCCGCCGCCGCGGCACCGGGTGCTGCGGTTGTAGAAGGCGTGTTTTTCGCACGTGATTTGGTCAACGAACCAGCTAACGTGCTGACAACATTCGATTTTGCCGCCCGGCTGGCGGCCATGCAAGAGCTGGGCCTTGATGTCGAGATCTTGGAAGAGGAAGAACTTACCAAGCTGGGCATGGGGGCGCTATTGGGCGTGGGCCAAGGCTCTGAGAGCCCGTCAAAAGTCGTCGTCATGCAATGGAACGGTGGCAAGAAGGGAGACGCGCCCTTTGCTCTGATCGGCAAAGGCGTTGTCTTCGACACCGGCGGCATCTCGATCAAGCCCGCAGCCGGCATGGAAGAAATGACCATGGATATGGGTGGGGCCGCGACCGTGGCCGGTGTCATGCGGACCTTGGCCCTGCGGAAAGCAAAGGCAAACGTGGTAGGGCTTGTCGGCTTGGTGGAAAACATGCCGGACGGTCGCGCACAAAGACCGGGCGATGTCGTTCGGTCAATGAAGGGTGACACGATCGAGGTGATCAACACCGATGCTGAAGGGCGTCTGGTTCTGGCCGATGTGCTTTGGTATGCGCAAGAGCGCTTTAATCCGAAAGGGATGATCGACCTTGCCACTCTGACGGGGGCCATCATCATTGCCCTTGGACATGAAAACACCGGTGTATTCTCGAACGATGACGCTTTGTGTGATGCGTTCCTTGTTGCCGCACGGGCTGAAGGCGAAGGCGCCTGGCGAATGCCTATGGGCGATGCCTATGACGCAAAGCTGAAGTCCCGGATCGCGGACATGATGAACGTTGGTGGCCGCGACGGTGGGGCCATCACGGCAGCACAATTTCTGAAGCGATTTGTAAAACCGGGCATGCCGTGGTGCCATCTGGATATTGCGGGAACTGCGCTTTTGAAAGCGGACTCGTCGCTTGCCCCCAAGGGGGCGACAGGTTGGGGCGTGATGGCATTGGACCGGCTGATCCGCGATAAATTCGAAGGTTAAGCGGACCGATGGGTGTGGTCATGTTCTACCACTTGACCCGCTCGGGGCCGGAGCAGGCGCTTCGGCCACTGATGGAACGTGCCTTGGGGCAGGGGTGGCGGATCATGATCCGAACCCCCAGTCCCGAACATAGAGCACGTCTAGATGAACGTCTTTGGCTTTTTCCAGAGGAGAGCTTTCTGCCTCATGGTCTTGAAGGTTCTGGCCACGACAATGATCAACCAGTGTTGATCGGCCAAGGTGAAGCAAGGAATGGCGCCAAGGGCGTCATCTTGTTGGATGGGGCCGAGACCAGTATTGAAGAAGCCGCTTCTATGGAGCGCGTCTGGATTTTGTTCGACGGCGAGGATCCTGCCCAGTTGAGCAAAGCCCGTGCGGACTGGAAACGCCTCACCGAGGCCGGCCTTGCGGCGCAATACTGGTCCGAGGAATCCGGGAGATGGGAAAAGAAGGCAGAGAAAGGCTGACTTTCCAGTTGGTTCGTCTGCCATGCGGCAAGAAGATTGTGTTAGCGGCGCAAGACCATCTGTTTGCGGTCAATTTCGATGCGGAAATTGCCAAGGTAGTCCATTCCCAAAAGCGAGATGTCCATCTCACTGCGATTGACCCAGGCTGACACGTCCAAATCGGAATAGGGACCGAGTTGCACTTCATCTAGCGTGACGTGGGCCGTCCGAACAGAGCCGTTAGCAGTCCTCGCTTCCCCCAGATAGACAAGCGTGTCGGGATTCATGCCAATAGCGCGTGCATCGTCTTCGGTCAGGACAAGGTTCGTGGCCCCTGTGTCGGCTAGGAAATCAATCGTTTTGCCATTGATTTGGAGCGACAAATAATAGTGTCCGTCTTCCGCCCTTGGCACACGGATTTCTCCCGCTTCGGTAACTGTGGCTCGCGGACGCAGGTCTTGGTCGATATCCTGCCAGATGCCATAACCGGCCATGACGCCAACAAAAATCATCGCCCAAGCAAGTGCCGTACGAAGCGCAAAACCAAGACGGCCACGAAATTCAACCAAAGCCCAGCCACCGACGGCTGCAATAAGCAGGCTGAGATAAGCAATTCGGGCGAGGGTGTCGCTGTCCATTCGAAGCCTTTCAACGTCAGACTAACGAGGTGGGGAGAGCGTCTTGCGGATGCAAGGGCAAGTCAGACCAGACCCGTCTGCTGCACACCGTCGATTACGAACTGAACCGAAAGGGCGGCCAAAAGCATCCCCAGCAACCGAGTAATGACGATAGTCCCTGTTCGTCCCAGCAAACGCTCAAGCGGCGGAGACGCGAGAAGAAACAGGAAGGTGACAAGCATCATCGCCCACATTAGGGCCATCACCCATAGGGTTGCCGCCCAAGTGCCGCCACCTTGACCGATCAAAAGGATCATCGACGCAATTGCCCCCGGACCCGCGATAAGGGGCGTTGCAAGGGGGAAAACGGACGGATCGTGATCGGGGTCTGCTTGCTGACCCTCGCGCCGTTGCGTGCGACGTTCAAACAGCATGTCGAGTGCCGTGAGGAACAAAAGGATCCCGCCGGCAATCCGAAAGGCAGGCATCGAAATCCCAACAAAGCCAAGGATGGCCTCACCCGCCAGAGCGAACATAGTCAGCAAAAAGGCTGCGATCGCACAGGCGCGCAATGCCATCGCCCTGCGTCGTTCGGACGACATGCCGCGCGTCAACGCGATGAAAAGCGGAACCAGACCCGGAGGGTCGATCACCACAAAGAGCGTGGCAAAAGCGGTTACGAGAAAGGCGGTTTCCATATCAGGACGCTAGGGCTTTGCGGCAAAGGCTGCAAGGGGCTCTGCGGTGCGAAAAAGGGCGGCCTTGTTCCGCCCCTATGCCTCTGCCGCGTCTAGCTTTTCCTGCGCATCAAGCCAAAGGGATTCGGCGCGCTGTTCCGCCTCTTCCAGTTCGGCGAACTTACGGTTCCAGCCTTCCAGCTCGCCTATGCGGCTGTCGTCGTATAAGGCAGGATCGGCAAGAATGGCCGAGAGCTTCGCCCGCATCTCCGAAAGTTTCGCAAGGCGATCCTCGCACTTTCGCAGGTCAGCGCGCAGGGCCAGCACTTCATCCCGGCCCGGTTTCTTTGGGCGCTCAGTTGGTTTGGCTGCAGGTTTTGCTTCGTCTTCTGCGGCAAGCAGCAACCGGCGATAAGCCTCTAGATCATCAGAATACGGGGTGACGGCACCACCTTTGACCAGCCAAAGACGATCAGCGACAAGGCCCAAGAGGTGCATGTCGTGGCTAACGAGGATGATGGCGCCGGTATAGTCGTTCAACGCTTCAACCAGCGCCTCGCGGCTTTCGATGTCGAGGTGGTTGGTCGGTTCGTCAAGGATAAGCAGATGCGGCGCATCAAGTGTAGCAAGCAGAAGCGAGAGACGTGCCTTTTGTCCACCGGACAAGCGGCCAACGACGGTATCGGCCTGATCGGCCATCAAGCCAAAGCCTGCGAGACGGGCCCGTAGTTTAACCTGACCTTCCTCTGGGCGGAGCGCTGTCAGGTGTTGCAACGGGGTTTCGTCCAAATGCAACTCGTCGACCTGATGTTGAGCGAAATAGCCGATGCGGAGTTTCGAGGCGCGAGAAATTCGCCCGTCAGACGGTTGAAGTTTTCCTGCCAACAATTTGGAAAGCGTAGACTTTCCTTCGCCATTCCGGCCAAGAAGGGCAATTCGGTCGTCTTGGTCAATGCGCAGGTTCAACTTCTTTAGAACTGGTGGCCCATCATAACCAACCGACGCACTTTCGATATTGATGATGGGCGGGGAAAGCTCTTCAGGTTCCGGGAAAGTGAAGACGACCTTCTTTGCTTCCTCGGGGGCGGTGATCGGTTGCAGCTTTTCCAGCATCTTGACGCGGCTTTGTGCCTGAACAGCTTTGGATGCCTTGGCTTTGAAGCGGTCGACGAAGCTTTGCAGATGCGCGCGGCGCGCCTCGACCTTTTTCGCCTCGGCGGCCTGAACAGCACGGCGTTCGGCCATTTGGCGCGCGAACTGGTCGTAGGGGCCGTTCCAAAGGTTCAGCTTGCGGTTATCCAGATGCAAAATCGCACCGACGGCCCGGTTCAAAAGACCGCGATCGTGGCTGATGATGATGACGGTGTGGGGGTATTTCGCCAAATAACTTTCCAGCCAGAGCGCGCCTTCGAGGTCGAGATAGTTGGTTGGTTCGTCTAGGAGCAAGAGATCGGGGGCAGAGAACAGGACGCCTGCAAGCGCCACCCGCATGCGCCAGCCACCCGAGAAATCTGAACAGGGGCGCAATTGCGCTTCGGCGTCAAAGCCAAGGCCACGCAGGATGGCGCTGGCACGTCCCTCGGCGCTCCATGCACCGATGTCAGCAAGCCGCGCCTGAATTTCTGCAATGCGGATCGGGTCGGTAGCGGTTTCCGCCTCTGCCATCAGGGCACTCCGTTCGGTATCTGCAGCGAGGACCGTGTCCAAGAGCGAGGTCGATGACGAAGGTACCTCTTGCGCGACACCACCGATACGCGCGCGTGACGGAAGCAAAATTTCTCCGCTTTCCAGCGCGAGATCGCCCCGGATCAGCCGAAAGAGCGTGGTTTTGCCAGCCCCGTTGCGACCGACAAGGCCAACCTTGTGTCCAGTTGGAATTGTGGCCGAAGCCGCCTCGAATAAAGGACGACCTTCTACGGCATAGGTGATGTTTTCAAGGCGTAGCATCGGGTGGCTTCAATGTCCCAAGGCTTTGCTGCGGCGCCATTGCCAAGCGATGAGCGATCCCAGTAAGAACGCGGCTCCGCCTGCTGCTGCAGAAACGAAAATATGGCTGTTGAGATTGACCAAGGTGATACCGGCCAAGGCCCAGATTACCGTTGCTCCATAGCCTGGCATCTCTGGGCGAAGAAACTGAATAAGGGATGCGAACGCCAAGATCACGGCAATCATTGCGTAAGCAGCTTCCGTGTTAGAGAGCAGTCCGTAGCCAGCCAACAGAATGCCGATGGAAACCGCGGTGGCGGCAGAAAGCCAACCGGCATAGACACCCAGAGGGCCGGACAAGAGCCAACGATCATAGAATTCATCGGCAGCCAAGAAGGCGGCCATAGCGGCAACCAGCATTACAAAAATCACGACCGTTGCGCTCAGCGGAAAATGCGGTGCGATCCACAGCCAAAGCGTACCGAGGCCCAAAGATGTGGCAAGGGGAAGCCGGGTTTCGTCCCAATCGAGGCTTTTCGACCGCTTCCAGAAACCAAAGGCGGCATGAGCGATCAACCAAAGGTAAATCAGGCCCCAGATCGAAAACGCATAACCCGCCGGCTGGATCGCAGGACGGTCGATCACGACAGGAAAGGTCTCGGGCGAATAGCCCGTAAACGGCGGCGTCACAAATGGCGCCGCCGCGAAGGTCAGTGTCAGAACAAGTACAAGGAGTGCGCGTAGGGTCATGGAATGAGAACGCCTTTGTCCCGTTCAAGTTTCATTCAAGCTGGCCCGTGGCCGAAATCCGGGTCTTGCCGCCCAGATAGGGATGCAGGACGGCGGGAAGGTCGACCGAGCCATCGGCCTGCTGGCCGTTTTCCAGCACCGCAATAAGGCAGCGTCCGACTGCAAGGCCAGAGCCGTTCAGGGTAGCTACGAACTCTGGCTTGCCACCCGCGGGGCGATAGCGGGCGTTCATGCGGCGCGCTTGAAACTGGCCGCAAGTCGACACCGACGAAATTTCGCGGTAGCGATCTTGACCCGGTAGCCAGACCTCAAGGTCGTAGGTCCGCTGTGCACCAAAGCCCATATCACCGGTGCATAGAACGACGGTACGATAAGGCAGGCCCAGTTTTTCCAAGATTGCTTCGGCGCACTTCACCATGCGGGCTTGTTCATCAAGGTGGGACCCGGGCGTGCAGATCGTCACCATTTCGACCTTTTCGAATTGGTGTTGGCGCAACATGCCTGTGGTGTCCTTGCCCGCAGAGCCGGCTTCGGACCGGAAGCACTGGGTATGGGCGGTCATTCGGATTGGCAGGGAGGCCTCGTCAAGAATATCGCCGGCAACCGTGTTGGTCAGTGTGACTTCCGACGTGGGAACAAGCCACCAGCCGTTCGTGGTTTGATAGCTGTCTTCCGCGAATTTCGGCAATTGGTTGGTGCCGTACATCGCATCTTCTTTGACGAGGACGGGGGTCCACATCTCTGTCAGGCCATGTTCGCCCACATGTGTGTCCAGCATGAATTGCGCCAAGGCGCGGTGCACGCGGATGACTGCGCCTTTCAGCACCACAAAACGGCTGCCCGATAGTTTGGCGGCGGTTTCAAAATCCATTCCGGGTTTGACGCCACCGATGTCGAAATGTTCAACAGGCTTGAAGTCAAAGCTGCGTGGCGAGCCCCATTGGCGAACCTCGACGTTGTCATTTTCGTCGCGGCCCTCGGGAACTTCGTCCAAGGGCAGGTTTGGAATACGCATCAGCATGTCGCGCAGCGCGGCATCCTCTTCGGCGGCTTTGGCCTGAAGATCTGCAATTTGGGCCTTTTTCTCGGCGACCAGAGCGCGCAGGCGTTCAAATTCTGCCTCGTCTCCTTTGGCTTTCGCGGCACCTACTTCCTTGCTGGCCTTGTTCTGTTCGGCCTGTGCCTCTTCTGCGGCCTGAATCTTGGCGCGGCGGTCTGCGTCCAAGGCAAGGATTTCCGACGACATGCCCGACACGCCCCGGCGAGACAGGGCCGCGTCGAAGGCGGCCGGGTTTTCACGGATGGCTTTGATGTCATGCATGGGAAAATCCTCCGGCAGTTGCGAAGCGGCTTATGCCTGATTTGTAGGAAAGGGGAAAGGGTGGGCGAAAAGCAAACGCTTTGCCCTACCATTCTTGACGTGAGCAGCATATATGGCGCCCAAGCCCGACCTTTGTAGGGCAAATAGGGCGTCTTGCTTCGCCCATTTGCCGCCTATAGGGTGCGCGCCGACGAAAACCGGGGCAAAGTCCCCGCTTCAGACAGTGAGAGGACGCTCATGTTCGCAACGCCCGCTTTTGCACAGGCCGCCCAGGGTGGCGGTGCCGCCGCTTTCACCAGCTTTGTGCCTCTGATCCTGATCTTTGGGATCATGTATTTCCTGCTGATCCGTCCGCAGCAAAAGAAGATGAAAGAGCACCGGTCTATGGTCGAGGCGCTTCGCCGTGGTGACCAGGTTCTGACCCAGGGCGGTATCATTGGCAAGGTGACCCATGTCAACGAAGACAACACTGTCGTGGTTGAAATCGCCGACGGCGTGAAGGTCAAGATCGTCAAGCAGACCATTGCTCAGGTCATGAACAAGACCGAACCGGCTGCTTCGTAAGGAAATTTCGCGATGAACCAGATGCCTCTCTGGAAGCGTGTCCTCATTATTCTTGTTTGTGCATGGGGGATCATCGCGGCCGTTCCAAACCTCAACTACACCGATGTTGAGAAACACAATGATGCCGCGGCTGCCATCGAGGCGGCCAGTGGCATCTCGACCCCTGAACAGGATGCCGATCTGGCGCTTTGGCCGGATTTTCTGCCGTCAAACCTTGTCAATCTTGGGCTTGATCTTCGGGGCGGGGCGCATCTTTTGGCCGAGGTTAAGGTCGGGGATGTTTACAAGGCGCGGATGGATGCGCTTTGGCCCGATGTGCGTGACGCGCTGCGCGAAGTGCGCGATCAGGTGGGCAACGTCCGCCGCCAACCCAGCCCAGAGGGGACGCTGCGGGTCGCAATCACTAATCCAGCCGGTATGACGGCTGCGCTGGAAGCCGTAAATGCCTTGGCGACTCCGGTCGTCAGCCTGACAGGCGTTGGGCAGAATGACATTGCCGTTTCGGTCGAGGGCGAAGAAATCGTCATTCAGTTGTCGGATGCCGAAAAGACGGCGACCGATAACCGTACCATCCAGCAGTCCCTTGAAATCATTCGGCGCCGCGTCGACGAAGTTGGTACACGGGAACCGACTATCCAACGGCAGGGTGAAGATCGTATCCTGATCCAAGTGCCCGGCATCGGCTCGGCGGCTGAATTGAAGGCGCTGATCGGGACGACTGCGAAGCTGACTTTCAACCCTGTTGTTGGTCGCACCTCCGATGCCGGAGCCGATCCGGGCGCGCGCAATGAGCTTTTGCCTGCGATGGATGAGCCGGGCGTTTACTATATCGTTGAGGAAACGCCGGTAGTCACCGGCGAGGAATTGACTGATGCACAGCCCGCGTTTGACCAAAACAACCGTCCAGCTGTGAATTTCCGCTTTAATCCATCAGGTGCGCGGAAATTCGGGGATTACACGGCTGCAAATATTGGCGCGCCCTTTGCGATCGTCCTTGATGACGAGGTGATCAGTGCCCCGGTCATTCAAAGCCATATTCCGGGTGGATCCGGGATCATCACCGGGTCATTCACGATCGAGGAATCTACCCAGCTTGCGGTCTTGCTACGGGCAGGTGCCCTTCCGGCGGAAATGAACTTCCTCGAAGAACGTACCATTGGCCCTGAATTGGGGCAGGACTCGATTGATGCTGGAAAGGTTGCGGCCTTGGTGTCGATGGTCGCGGTCGTCTTCTTCATGTGGGCCAGCTATGGCATCTTTGGCTTCTTCGCCAATTTGGCTTTGGCGATCAACATGGCGCTGATCTTTGGGGCGCTGTCGACCATTGGCGGTACCCTGACCCTTCCCGGCATCGCTGGTATCGTGCTGACAATCGGTATGGCCGTCGATGCCAATGTGCTGGTCTTCGAACGGATCCGCGAGGAACTGAGGGTCGCAAAGTCGCCGGGCCGGGCGATTGAACTGGGCTATGAAAAGGCCATGTCGGCCATTATTGACGCAAATATCACAACCTTTATCACGGCCGTAGTTTTGTTTGCTGTCGGGGCCGGTCCGGTCAGGGGGTTTGCGATCACATTGGGCGTCGGGATCATCACGTCGGTGTTTACGGCCCTGTTCGTGACGCGCATCTTCGTCGAAATGTGGTTTAACCGCGCTCGTCCTAAGACGATTACGGTATAAGAGGAACAGATCATGGCATGGCGTCTTCGGCTCGTTCCCGAAAAAACCAATATCGATTTCTTCCGCTGGCAATGGGTCACCTTCGGCGGGTCGATGCTACTTTCCGTAGTTGCGATTCTGGCTTGGATCGTGATTGGGTTGAACTTTGGTATCGACTTCAAGGGCGGCACGACCATCCGTACCGAGTCCGCACAAGCGGTTGATGTCGGAGGATACCGTGCTGCGCTTGAAGGGTTGCCGCTGGGTGATGTTCTTATCACCGAGGTCTTTGACCCATCCTTTGCTGACAATCAGCATGTGGCGATGGTTCGGATTTCCGCGCTTGAAGGGTCTGAAGCCATTACACCGGAACTGGTGACCGAGGTGGAAAGCGCACTCAAAGCGCACGATCCGCAATTGAGCATCGCATCAGTAGAGTCGGTCGGTCCGAAGGTTTCCGGAGAGTTGATCTGGGCCGCTGTCCTTTCGATGTTGGCGGCAACGGCCTGCATTCTGATCTACATCTGGTTGCGGTTCGAATGGCAGTATTCGGTTGGTGCCGTTGCAGCCTTGGTTCACGACGTGTTCATCACCATCGGCATCTTCGCGGTCTTCCAGATCAAATTCGATCTGGCGATCATTGCCGCTTTGCTTACGATCTTGGGCTATTCGATCAACGACACTGTGGTTGTCTTCGACCGCCTCCGCGAAAACCTGATGAAGTACAAGACGATGCCTCTGCGTGATGTGATGAACCTCACGGTAAACGAAACGCTGAGCCGAACATTGATGACCTCGGGCACGACCCTGATCGCTCTGATTGCAATGTTGGTCTTTGGTGGCGACGTGATCCGCGGCTTCGTGTTTGCGATCACGATGGGCATCATTCTTGGAACGTATTCATCTGTCTATGTTGCCAAGAACATCGTGCTAATGATCGGCTTGGACCGCAGCGAAAAGAAGAAGTCCGGTGCTCCGGAAGAATTCGCCAATATTGACGCCTGATCGCCATGCGCCTGACCGAAATCAGTTACGGAACCGCACAGCCCATTGAAGGCTATGGTTCCGGCTTTTTTCGGGTGGGTGGTCATGTGTTGCGCGGCCCGGCTTTGGTAACGCCTTGGGATGCCGGGCCTTGGGGCGGGTTGGAAGATGTTGGCGCGCCGCTGGCCCTTATGGGAAAGATTGATGTCCTCTTTGTCGGCATGGGCAAAGACGTCGCACATGCGCCAAAAGCCTTTCGTCAGGCGCTTGAAGACGTTGGCATCGGCGTTGAAGTCATGAACTCGCCTGCGGCCTGCCGCACATACAACGTCCTGCTGTCCGAAGGGCGTCGGATCGCGGCAGCATTGATTCCTGTCTGATCCTTGGCTTTGCTGTTTTACCAAAGATGATGGACGTGGGGTGCGATCAGGCGGTCGTAGACCTCGCGGGCCTTCTCCATCGTAGCAAGGTCAATATTTGGCAAGGCGTCGGCAGCCACGTTCGCGCGGGCTTGTTCCGGGTTTTTCGCCCCAGGAATTACCACTGTTACGGCCGGTTCCATCAATATCCAGCGCAAAGCGAAAGCCGCCATGGTTGCTCCGCCCGGAACGAGAGGTCGCAGGGCTTCGACAGCCTCAAGCGCCACTTCGAAAGGGACACCTGAAAAGGTTTCGCCTTTGTCAAAAGCCTCGCCGTTGCGATTGAAGCTACGATGGTCGTCCGCAGCAAACTGGCTGTCGCGAGACATTTTGCCAGTTAGAAGGCCTGATGCCAAAGGCACGCGTGCAATGATGGCAACATCGCGTGCTGCGGCTTTTTGGAACAGGCGTTCCGATGGTTTCATCCGAAACAGGTTGTAAATGATCTGGATGGAAACGACGCCAGCATGACCCAACGCGGTTTCAGCTTCGGCTACGGTTTCGACCGAAACACCGTAATTCGAAATCCAGCGCCGAGTTTTCAGAACTTCCAGTGCATCGAAAGCTTCATTAGACCCATAGACAGGCGTTGGCGGACAATGCAGTTGTACCAGATCGAGGCAATCCATCTGCAAATTCTGGCGTGACCTTTCAACGAAAGCAGAAAGGTTTTCCAGCGTATAGCCATTGGCCACATGGGGGTTGAGCCGCCGCCCGGCCTTTGTTGCAACAAATGGAAAAGGCCCGCCGCGTTCTTTTAACACCTCGGCGATGATCTTCTCACTGCGCCCGTCGCCATAGACATCTGCCGTATCAATGAACGTAACTCCAGCGTCCAATGACGCATGCAAAGTCGCTTTGGCGTCTTTCCAACTGACCTCTCCCCAAGTGCCGCCAATGGCCCATGCGCCAAAACCGATACGGGTCGTTTCACGTCCACTTTTGGAAAAGGGTACCGATTTCATCATATTGTCCGTTCAGATTTCCTTGTGCCCAAAGGATATGGATTTCCTCTGGAGAATTCAAAGGTGGAAAGTCCTTTTCGTCCGTAGATAGTTCCGCTAGGCAGTTTTCATGGAGTTGGTCGTTCACAACTTGGCGATACAGAGGGGCGGTTTAACCGTCCTTGAGGGCCTTTCATTTGGGTTAGCCTCGGGCGAGGCCTTGGTTCTGAGGGGGCCAAACGGCATCGGAAAAACCACTCTGCTGCGAACCTTGGCAGGTCTGCAGCCGGCAGTGGACGGGACGGTGGACATTCCTTCTGAAAGCCTGACCTATGCGGCCCATGCTGATGGTTTGAAGGCTGTTTTGACGGTTCGTGAAAATCTGGACTTCTGGGCCGCGATTCATGGCGGTGCGGATGTCAGTTCGGCGATGCGCGCGATGAACCTTACAGAACTTCAGGACCGACGTGCTGCCAACTTGTCTGCGGGTCAGAAGCGCCGACTTGGCCTTGCACGACTTTTAGTTACGGGGCGCAAGGTCTGGGTTCTGGATGAGCCGACGGTCTCTTTGGACGCAGCAAGCGTCGCCCTGTTTGCCGATGTGGTGCGCAGCCATCTGTCTGCTGGTGGGATGGCCATTCTTGCGACGCATATCGAGCTGGGGCTTCCAGAGGCGCGCGTTTTGGACCTGACACCGTTCAAAGCGAAGACCCCGCTTTTGGCGACTGGCAATGGCTTTGATGAGGCTTTCCAATGATGGCTTTGCTTATCAGGGATCTTCGTCTGTCCTTCCGGGCGGGGGGAGGTTTCGGGCTGGGCTTGTCCTTCTTTTTGCTGGTCGCGGTCCTTGTTCCGCTGGGCGTTGGACCCGAAGGCACAACGCTGGCCAAGATTGCGCCGGGAATTCTTTGGGTTGGGGCGCTGCTGGCCTGTCTCTTGTCGCTCGATCGCATTTTTGCGCTGGATTTTGAGGATGGTTCGCTTGACCTTTTGGCGACGTCGCCCATTCCCATGGAAGGCGTCGTTGCGATTAAAGCGATTGCACATTGGCTTGTGACAGGCCTCGCCTTGACGTTGGTTTCACCGGTTCTTGCAGTGCTAATGAACCTTCCCAAAGAAGGTTACATCTGGCTGGTGGTCTCGCTTGCGGCTGGTACGCCCGCGTTGTCTGTTATCGGCGCTTTTGGCGCAGCCTTGACCGTGGGTGTTAAACGTGGGGGCCTTCTGCTTTCACTGCTCGTTCTTCCACTGTATGTGCCGACGCTGATATTTGGGGCTGAGGTCGTGAAGCGTGGGGCGATGGGGATGGATGCAGCGACCCCGCTGCTGTTACTGGCTGGCATTACGGCAGGAACGGTGGCGCTCTTGCCCTTTGCGGCGGCTGCGGCAATCCGCGTCAACCTCCGCTAGCGCCTAACATGATAGTGACTTGAGGCGGAAACAAAGAGAGGCTAGCGAAAGCCCCATGTCGATCTGGGAATATGCAAACCCGAAAAAGTTCATGCAAACCTCGGCCTGGGTCTTGCCTTGGGTTGTGGGTGTGGCAGCCCTTTGCCTGCTGGGCGGGCTGATCTGGGGCTTTTTCTTTACGCCCGATGACTACAAACAGGGCGCAACGGTAAAAATCATCTTCATTCATGTGCCAACTGCAATGATGGCCATCAATGCTTGGGTGATGATGCTGGTTGCCAGCCTGATCTGGCTTGTGCGTCGTCATCATGTTTCTGCCCTTGCCGCCAAGGCGGCAGCCCCGGTGGGACTGACCTTCACCGTGATCGCCCTGATTACTGGCGCTCTTTGGGGACAGCCGATGTGGGGCACTTGGTGGGCATGGGATCCACGCCTGACAGCGTTTCTGATCCTTACCCTGTTTTACCTTGGCTACATTGCGCTTTGGCAAGCGATCGAGAATCCAGATACTGCGGCAGATCTGACATCAGTTCTGTGCATGGTTGGGTCCGTCTTCGCTGTCTTGTCTCGCTATGCAGTTAAGTTCTGGAATCAGGGTCTTCATCAAGACTCGACCATCATGAAAGTCGGCGAAAAAGACCCGCTTGCCCCCGAATATTATGTACCGCTGCTTGTTTGCATTGCCGGTTTTGTTCTGCTGTTTGTTGCAATGGTTTTGATCCGGACGCGCACCGAGATCAGGATGCGCCGTTTGCAGGCCTTGATGGCAAGGGAGAGGTTAGCGTGATGCCTGATCTGGGAAAATACGCGACCGAGGTTATGGGATCGTATCTGGCGACTGTGTTTCTCGTTCTGGCGCTTGTCGCCGTGTCTTACTGGCAGAGCCAACGTGTAAAGCGCCAATTGTCTGAATTGGAAGCTCGGCAGGGAAAAACCGATGCATAAGTGGCTGATGATCTTGCCGCCCATCTTGTTCGCAGGGTTGGCCGCACTTTTCCTGCTTGGGATGCAGCGCGAAAATCCTAGTGACATTCCGTCGGTGTTCATTGGCCGGCCAGCCCCGGTTTTGCCAGCCACGGGACTGGGCGACATCCCGGTCTTGACTGCGGCAGACCTTTCATCTGGCGAGGTTACGGTTGTGAACTTCTGGGCGAGTTGGTGCCCGCCTTGCCGCGCGGAACATCCGGTCCTGATGGACATGGCTGCAAAGGGCATTCGCGTGGCAGGCGTCAACATGATGGATGACGATGCCAAGGCGCTAAAATACTTGGAAGACGAAGGTAACCCCTTCTTCGCAGTTGCTACGGACCCGCAGGGGCGCAATCGTGTTGAGTGGGGGGTAACGGCACCGCCCGAGACCTTTATCATCAGCGGAAATGGGACCGTCCTTTTCAAGTTCATTGGACCGTTGGTTGGAACGGACTATGAAAACCGTTTCAAGCCTGCACTTGAGGCGGCACTGGCAGCCCCGTAAGTCATCAAGGTTAAGGTCCGCTTGTCCGGGACAAACTGTCCTTCGCGTTGTTGCGCATTTTTGCCCTCGCGTGTATCAGGCAGAAAAGCCGTTTTTCCGAGCAGGGAGAAGTCCACATGCGTCGTGTCGTCGTCACCGGTCTGGGTATGGTTACGCCTTTGGCGTGCGGGGTTGAAGAAACCTGGAGCCGCCTTCTTGAGGGCCAGTCGGGCGCGGGTCCGATTACACGGTTTGATCCCGCCAACGTAGTGACCCAATATGCCTGTGAAATCCCCTTCGGGGATGGCAGCAACGGCACCTTTAATCCCGACGACTGGATGGAGCCGAAGGACCGCCGCAAGGTTGATGACTTCATTCTTTACGGAATTGCCGCCGCGACGCAGGCGGTGCGGGATTCTGGCTGGGTTCCGGAAAGCGACGAAGACAAGGAACGCACTGGCGTTATGATCGGTTCGGGCATTGGGGGGCTGACCTCGATTGCCGAAACAGCAGTTCTGATCAAAGAGAAGGGGCCGAAGCGGGTTTCTCCGTTCTTTATTCCCGGCGCACTGATCAACCTTGTGTCCGGACAGGTGTCGATCAAATTTGGCTTCAAGGGGCCGAACCATGCGGTTGTGACTGCGTGCTCGACTGGGGCGCACGCAATTGGTGATGCTGCGCGTCTGATCATGATCGGTGATGCTGACGTTATGGTGGCCGGTGGTGCGGAAAGCCCGATTTCCGAGATCGGTATCGCAGGGTTTAACGCCTGCAAGGCTTTGTCGACCAAGCGTGCAGATGAACCGTCAAAGGCGAGCCGTCCCTACGACGCAGATCGTGATGGTTTTGTCATGGGCGAAGGGGCAGGGGTCGTCGTTTTGGAAGAATACGAGCATGCCAAGGCCCGTGGTGCGAAGATTTATGCCGAGGTTTTGGGCTATGGTCTTTCGGGCGATGCCTATCACATCACCGCACCGTCGGAAGATGGGGATGGAGGCTTCCGGAGCATGTCCGCAGCTCTTAAGCGGGCCGGACTGAAGCCGGAAGATATCGACTATATCAATGCTCATGGCACCAGCACGATGGCCGATACCATCGAGCTTGGCGCGGTGGAGCGATTGATGGGCGATGCAGCCTCGAAGGCCACGATGTCTTCGACGAAGTCCTCAATCGGTCACCTTTTGGGTGCTGCTGGTGCGGTGGAAGCGATTTTCTGCATATTGGCGATCCGCGATCAGATTGCGCCTCCGACGATCAACTTGGACAACCCCGCTGTTACGCCAAAACTGGATCTGGCTGCGAACAAAGCTGTGAAGCGCAAGATTGATATCGCGCTATCGAACAGCTTTGGCTTTGGTGGCACCAATGCCAGTGTTGTGCTTGGGAAGGTTACCTGATCCATGTGGCGCTCCCTCGCCTCGAACGCGCTGACGCTGTTCATTGTGTTGCTGATCGTTGTTTCGGGGCTGTTGGCCTGGGGGCGCGAGCAATATCGTGGCCCGGGCCCTTTGGCAGATGCGATTTGTTTTAGGGTCGAGCGAGGAGCGAGCCTGAGCGCTGTCAGTCGTGCTTTGCAGGAGCAGGGAGCGATCACGGATGCACGGATTTTTCGGATCGGAGCAGATTATTCTGATCGTGCGAATGATCTGAAATTCGGATCCTACCTACTGCCTCCAAAATCCAGCATGCGCGACGTTCTTGCTGCGCTTACCGCAGGCGGGCAATCGACCTGTGGTCGCGAAGTAAACTTCCAGATTGGCGTTGCGCGGGCGCAGGTGATTATGCGTGAGCTTGATCCTACAACGAACCGCTATGTCGAGGTGGTGAAGTTTGATCCGAAAGCTGAGGCCGCGCCGCAAGCCTATGTCGATGTGCAGAATGAACCTGATTTGCGTTTCCGGGTTACCTTGGCAGAAGGCGTAACCAGTTGGCAGGTCGTAGAAGAACTGAAGCGAGCCGATTTCATGACCGGCGACATTACCGAGGTGCCGGCGGAGGGATCGCTTGCTCCTGATAGTTATGAAGTCGAGAAAGGGTCTGATCGGGCTGCTTTGATTGGCCGCATGGTTGCAGCGCAGACGTCAATTTTGGCAGAACTTTGGGCAGAGAGGGCTGAAGGATTGCCCTATGAAACGCCGGAAGAAGCCTTGATCATGGCCTCGATTGTCGAGAAGGAAACCGGCATCGCGGACGAAAGACCTCAGGTGGCGAGCGTATTTGTAAATCGCTTGGATCGTGGTATGCGTTTGCAGACCGATCCCACAGTGATCTATGGGATCACGCTGGGCAAAGAGCCGCTGGGACGTGGGCTGCGTCAGAGCGAGCTGCGCCGTGAAACGCCCTACAACACATATGTTATCGACGGCCTTCCACCTACACCGATTGCCAACCCAGGTCGGTTAAGCATTCAGGCGGCGCTTAATCCGGCGGATACCAACTTTGTCTTCTTCGTTGCCGACGGAACTGGTGGCCATGCCTTTGCCGAAACACTTGAAGAGCACAATCGCAACGTTGCCGAGTGGCGGAAGATTGAAGCACAGCAGGGAAATGCAGGTGAGACTGGTGTTCAGGGCGAATGAACGCAGACTTTCCTAAGCCTTTGAAGCGTCAACGAACATTCACCCGCTGAATCTTTGGTTGATCCCTCTGGTTAACAGAGCGTGAATGGGGAGACCTGTAAGTGTCTGATACTGCTTTATTTTTATCTTGACTTTCGGGGCGGTCCAAAGTATCACTTGTGACATGCTAGAAGAAGTGTCGAAAGCGGCGGGGGAAACCCTTGGCCGCTTTTTCCGTTTCTGCTCGTCCGGAGGGACCAACGAGGCGGGTGTGCAGCATGAGCATGAACTTTTCGGCAAAAGATATCGCATCGATGACGTCGATCCAGATCATCGAGGGGGCCGCCGGCTTTCTTGATGAAGCTGCGGTTGCCCTTATTGCAGCGATCAACGCCGTCAAAATGGGCGATCTGGAACAGTCTAAGGCCGCGATTCAAGCGGCGAAAGACTACAAGACAGCGCTCGATTGGATACTGAGTGAAAGGAACCGCCTTGAACGAGATCGCAGAACGCTTTCCGGGGTTCTCGGAGTCACGGAACTTGACCTTGGCGCCGCGCGCGATGAAGTCGGGCGCCGCTTGGCTTGTCTCCGCAACGCAAGCGCAGATTGACGAGTTTCTGACAGGGCTGTCAGACCATGCTTTGGCGGCCCTGCCGTGGATATTCGAGTTTTGGGCGATGCCGCACCAGCTTCCCCCTGAAGGCGCGTGGAGGACGTGGCTTATAATGGGGGGGCGAGGCGCGGGCAAGACACGCGCCGGGGCCGAGTGGGTTCGATCAATTGTTGAAGGTCTTCGTCCAGATGACCCCGGCAAGGCGCGACGTGTGGCGCTGGTTGGGGAGACCCAAGACCAGGTTCGCGAAGTGATGATTTTTGGGGACAGCGGTTTACTGGCTTGCTCGCCTCCTGATCGACGGCCAAGTTGGAATGCAACGCGTCGGATGTTGATCTGGCCAAATGGTGCTGAAGCACAGGTTTTTTCAGCACATGATCCGGACAGCCTTCGCGGACCACAATTCGATGCGGCCTGGGTTGATGAGTTGGCAAAGTGGAAGAAGGCCGAAGACACTTGGGATATGCTTCAATTTGCGTTGCGACTAGGTGAAAATCCCCAGCAAGTGGTCACGACCACTCCACAAAATGTGGCCGTGCTCAAAGCTATCATGAGAAATCCGTCGACGGTCATGACGCACGCACCAACCGAGGCCAACCGTGCCTATTTGGCCCAAACCTTTCTGGATGAGGTCTACCGTCGATATGGCAATGACATTCGGGGCGCCCAAGAACTGGAAGGGCGACTGATCGAAGATGTCGATGGTGCATTGTGGACAATGGCCATGCTCGACAAGGCGCGGGGACCCAAGCCTGAGCGAGTTAACAGGGTCGTCGTTGCAATTGACCCGCCTGTTTCGGGAAAGGAAAATGCGGATGAATGCGGGATTGTCGTATTCGGTGCAATCACGGAAGGCTCTCCGCAATCCTGGAAAGGTGTGGTGCTTGAGGACGCGAGTGTTCGCGGATCTGCAACGGATTGGTCGCGTGCCGCAATTGCTGCGTTTCATCGCCACGGGGCCGATCGGCTTGTGGCGGAGGTCAACCAAGGCGGCGAGCTGGTGGCCGAGATGTTGCGCCAGGTCGACCCGCTGGTTCCTTTAAAGTGCTTTCATGCTAATAAAGGGAAAACAGCCAGAGCCGAACCCGTAGCGGCGCTGTATGAGCAAGGGAGGATCACTCATCTTCCCGGCCTGCAAAAGCTTGAAGAGCAGATGTGCCAGATGAGCAGGCATAGTTACATGGGAAAAGGAAGCCCGGATCGCGTAGACGCACTGGTCTGGGCTGTGTCTGAGGCACTGCTGGAGCCCGCGCGGCGCCAGATTGGTGATCCTCGGGTTCGCTCGCTTTACTGACATATTCAAGCGGGACCACCTGCAAAACGGAGATCGGAATGGTTTTCAACTTTCTGAGGCGTGGCGATCCGTCGCTGGCGCCGGAAACCGCATTGGACAAAAAGGCCAGTGCAACAGGTCGTGTGGTGGCCTTTGGCGCTTCAGGGCGCGTTGCCTGGAGCCCAAGAGATGCGGGGTCACTGACACGGAATGGCTTTCTTGGGAACCCAGTCGGCTTTCGCTCTGTGAAATTGGTTGCTGAAGCAGCAGCTGCGTTGCCGCTTGTCTGTCAGGATCACGAGCGTCGGTTTGACCAACATCCGGTCTTGGCACTGATCTCGCGACCAAATGACTCGGCCGGTCGTGCCGAATTTCTGGAAAGCGTCTATGGGCACTTGCTGCTAAACGGAAACGCCTATCTGGAGGCAGTTTTTGGCGGGACAGATCTGCCGTCCGAACTTCATGTTCTGCGGTCAGACAGAATAAGCTTGGTTCCCGGACCTGACGGTTGGCCGGTTGCCTACGATTACACGGTTGGCGGGCGGTCACACCGCTTTGATATGCGGAACGCTACCAAACCGATTTGCCACCTGAAAACCTTTCATCCATTGGATGACCATTATGGCTTGTCCCCGATGCAAGCCGCTGCAGTGGCTTTGGATGTGCATGGTGCTGCGAGTTCTTGGTCAAAGGCGTTGCTAGACAATGCAGCGCGACCTTCCGGAGCCATCGTTTACAGGGGTGTGGATGGTCAGGGGGCACTTTCTTCCGACCAGTATGATCGCCTGGTAGGTGAGATTGAGGCCAATCATCAGGGGGCGAGGAATGCCGGTCGCCCCATGTTGCTGGAGGGCGGTTTGGACTGGAAGCCGATGGGGTTCAGCCCAAGTGATATGGAATTCCAGAAAACGAAAGAGGCCGCGGCGCGTGAAATTGCCGTGGCATTTGGCATCCCGCCGATGCTTTTGGGTATTCCGGGTGATGCAACATACGCAAACTATCAGGAGGCCAACCGGGCCTTCTATCGGCTAACCGTCTTGCCGTTGGCCGGGAAAGTCCTTGCAGATATCAGTCACTGGCTGAAAGGATTCTCGGGCGAGGATATCGAGATGAAGGTGGATCTGGATCAGATCCCGGCCTTGGCCTCGGAGCGAGATCAGCAATGGGCAAGAGTGGGGGCGGCAGACTTTCTGTCGACGGCCGAAAAGCGACGGCTGTTGGGGTTGCCGCCCCTTGTGGAGGAAGAATGACCTCGCGACGCCCGCCCGGTGGGTCTCGCTTTCTCTACGACAGTTTCGATGCGGCACAGGCGCGAATAGAAGCGAATGAACGCGTTGCAGAAGAGCGCTGGACGGCGCTTGAGTTTCGGCTTGGCCAAATTGATGCCGCGTTGGAGCGGCTTGAAAAGCGGATCTGGCTGGGTGTGTACGGCGTGGCGGCCTTCCTTTTGGCTCAAGGGGCACAGGCCATTATTCAAGCGGCTATGAGGTAAATCATGACTGACTATGGTGCACCTGAACGCAAATTTCACAGGCTGAACGCAGAACTGACGGTCATCGACGGGTATTGTATCGAAGGCTATGCAAGTCTGTTTGGTGTGAAAGACCAAGGTGGCGATGAAGTGCGACCGGGTGCCTATGCAGCAAGTCTGAAGCGGCTTTCTTTGCGGGGCGAAAAGATCAAGATGCTTTGGCAGCATGATCCAGCCCAACCAATTGGCGTTTGGGAAGAAGTCCGCGAGGATGCGTCTGGCCTATGGGTCAAAGGCCGCATTCTGAACGAGGTTGAAAAGGGGCGGGAAGCGGCAGCACTGCTTGCCGCAGGTGCGATTGACGGGCTGTCGATCGGCTATCGCACCGTAAAAGCGGAACGTGACGGCAAGGGCAATCGTCTGTTGTCGGAACTGGAGCTTTGGGAAGTGTCACTTGTGACCTTCCCAATGCTTCGTGAAGCGCGGGTGGCGGCAAAGGCCGATGATGCCATCTGGCGTGAGTTGGCGGCGCACATAGCCAAAGCCCGCCAGGGTCTTGCCGCGCTGTAAGGCGGCCATTCCGAGAAATCCGAGGAGTAACAATGACCGAGAGACAGTCTCGGGCCAGGGAACATTGCCCTGAGCCAGTGCATCCGGCTGCCGAGGTGGCGACTGAGATGGTGGAATTTCTGAAAGAAATCAAAGGCTTTCAGATCGAAGTGAAGCAATCGCTGCAATATCAGGAAGAGCGACTTAACATGCTGAACCAAAAGACGATGACCTATGGCCGCCCCGCATTGTCGGTGTCCGCCGAATTGGAAGCCCCACACAAGAAAGCTTTTGATGCCTATCTGCGTTCTGGCGACGACGACGGTCTGCGTGGGTTGGTGCTTGAAGGCAAGGCACTGAACTCGAGCGTGGCGGCCGAAGGCGGATATTTGGTTGACCCCCAGACGGCGGAGATGATCCGTTCGTCTTTGAAGTCAACCTCCTCTGTCCGAGCCATCGCAAATGTGGTCCAGGTTGAGGCGACATCATTCGACGTTATCATTGATCATTCAGATGTCGGATCAGGATGGGCCACGGAATCTGGGTCGGTCTCGGAAACTGCGACGCCTGCCATTGAGCGGATTTCGATCCCACTGCACGAATTGTCGGCGATGCCAAAGGCAAGCCAGCGACTTTTGGACGACTCTGCTTTTGATATCGAAGGATGGCTCGCAAGCCGAATTTCTGACAAGTTTGCCCGGGCCGAAGCCGCTGCCTTTGTGGCGGGCGACGGCATTGACAAGCCGACAGGCTTTTTGACCCACGCGAAAGTCTCCGATGATGCTTGGACTTGGGGCAACCTTGGCTTCATTCCGACTGGCGAGGTGGGCGACTTTAATGCCGCCAACCCAGCGGACGCGATCGTTGATCTGGTCTATGCTCTGGACGCGACTTATCGTGCGAATGCAAGTTTTGTAATGAACTCAAAAACCGCGGGCGCCGTGCGGAAAATGAAAGACGCAGACGGGCGCTTCTTGTGGTCGGACGGATTGGCGGCGGGTGAACCGGCGCGTTTGATGGGTTATCCGGTTCTGATCGCAGAAGACATGCCGGACATTGCCGCAAATGCCTATGCAGTCGCATTCGGTGATTTTGCCGCCGGATACACGATTGCAGAACGGCCTGACATGCGCGTTTTGCGCGACCCGTTCAGTGCGAAGCCACACGTCCTGTTCTATGCGAGTAAGCGTGTTGGCGGGGATGTTTCGGATTTTGGGGCGATCAAACTGCTCAAGTTCGCAATCAACTAACTTGTAAGCAAAGTTCGGGCTTAAAACGCCTGGTTCGCCATCGGGCGCGCGCACTCAACTGTGCCGACTAGCTGCTCCCCCTCCGTCCGAGCGGCATGGAGCGCGCGTCCGAACCCACCTTTCTGGACGGGGTGAGCGGAGATTGCGAAGATGATGTTGACGGAAGTGGCGAAAGTGCCGGATGCGTTGCTGCCGGTGCAGGCTGTGAAGGATCACCTTCGCCTTGGAACTGGTTTTTCGTCTGACGGGATGCAGGACGGCTTGCTAGCCGGCTACCTTCGCGCAGCATTGGCCGCAATCGAAGGTCGGACCGGAAAAGCGCTGCTGACACGCAGCTTTATTTTTCGGGTGGACCGGTGGCGATCTAGAACTGTAGCGCAATCTCTGCCGATTGCGCCTGTTGTGGCGGTCAATTCGGTTGTTACCCTTGATGGATTTGGCGGGGGGGGGCCAATTGACCCGCTGAAATGGCGTTTTGTGCCTGACATGTCGCGACCACGCATTGAAGGGCTAGGAGGACTGCCAACCATCCCGGAAGGAGGATGCGCGGAAATCCATTTCGACGCAGGCTTTGGCGCTGCTTGGTCAGATGTCCCGCCTGATCTCGCTCAGGCTGTCGTTCTTTTGTCGGCGGAATACTACGAACAGCGTCATTCCGGTGGCGATCAAGGAAATACCTTGCCTCTTCCCGTCCGGGCGTTGATCGAGCGTTGGCGGACCGTGCGCGTGCTGGGGGGAGGCAGCGCATGAAAACAGAGCAGCTTAGCCACCTCTTGGTCTTGGAGAAGGCAGAGGAGACACCTGACGGGACCGGAGGTTTCCTACAGGTTTGGCTGCCGGTCACGACTCTCTGGGCCAAAGTAATGCCTGGCACTCGAAACGTTGGACCAAGCGATGAATTTGCTCCGTCCTCGATATCTTATCAGATCGTTGTCAGGGGAAGCGAGATCGGGTCGTTACAAAGGCCGATATCTGGCCAGCGGTTTCGCGATGAAATCAGAACTTATGAGATTCTGGCAGTGACCGAGCGCGATCCGGGCGGTGCATACCTTTCATGCTTTGTCCGGGGGGAGGTGTCCAATTGAGTTATGAAGTGGCGGCTGCGTTACAGGCAGCGATTTATGAAACTTTGGCAACCGATCCGGAACTGTCGGGAACGAACGTATTTGACGCCATGCCGCTGGCTGGGGCGACGGGTACTTTCATACTTATTGGCCCCGAAGATGTCGTCGATGCTTCGGACAAGTCGGGTCGCGGTGCCGAACATCGACTTGTGGTGAGTGTGATTTCGGATGCTGCGGGCTTTCTCGCGGCGAAAACCATCGCCGCGCGAGTATCGCTCGCTCTCGTCGATACCGCGATCACATTGAGTGTCGGCAGGATTGTCTCGATCAATTTCATGAAGGCCGCAGCAAAACGACTGGATGACGGCGACCTTCGGCGGATCGATTTGCAGTTCCGAGCGCGAGTTGAAGTCTGATCGTAGAAATATCTAACGCTGGAGAAAGATAAATGGCGGTTCAGAGCGGCAAGGATTTGTTGTTGAAGGTGGATCTTTCCACAGACGGGCAATTTGAAACGGTTGCAGGTCTGCGGGCCACGCGGATCAGTTTCAATGCCGAAACGGTAGACATAACGAGCCTTGAGAGTGCCGGGGGATGGCGCGAATTGTTGGGCGGCGCGGGTGTGAAGTCGGCAGCGATCAGTGGATCTGGTGTATTTCGCGATGCCGGAACGGACGAACGCGTTCGGCAGATCTTCTTTGAAGGTGAGATTCCTGACTGGCAGGTCATCATTCCAGATTTTGGTGTCGTTGAGGGTGCTTTTCAGATTGGCTCGATCGAGTACGCTGGAAGCTATAATGGCGAGGCGACTTACGAAATTTCCTTGGCATCTGCCGGTGCTCTAACCTTTACGGCTCTTTGATGGTGAATCCATGGGCCGGCGAAGTGGAAGTGGTTCTAAATGGAGAACCACATCGGGCGAAATTGACCTTGGGAGCATTGGCAGAGCTTGAGACTGCACTGCAAGTAGGTTCGCTGGTGGACCTTGCCCAAAGATTCGAATGCGGAAAATTCTCGGCTAGGGACGTTATTGTTCTGCTGGTCGCCGGTCTACGGGGAGGCGGTTGGCAGGGAAACGCCGAGGCTTTTTGCCGAATGGAAATTAAGGGCGGCCCGATTGAGGCCGCCCGGCTAGCGGCTGAACTGCTGGCCCGGGCGTTCACGTTTCCAGACGAAACATGAACGGTTTTGATTGGCCTGCACTTTTGCGGGTAGCACTTTTCGAGCTTCAATTGAGACCAGAGGAATTCTGGAAACTCACACCACTCGAACTGAGGATCATGCGGGGAGCGGAAGCAGACGGTCCGCCCCTGACGCGTGCGCGTTTGGAAGAGCTTTCCGCTGCATTTCCGGACAAAACAAGAGATAGGGCGAAGTGAAATGACCCAAGTCGATGATCTACAGGAACAAGTTGACGCGTTGGAAGCTACGCTTGGCACCACAACAGCGATGATTGGTGCCTTTGAGGGTGAGCTGGCGCGGATGCAGGTCGCCATGGCCTTCACTGGAAAAGAGGTCAATTCACTGACAAACGGAATAAGTGGGGGCCTGCGGCGTGCGTTCGACGGCCTGATCTTTGATGGCATGAAGCTTTCAGATGCCCTTTCGACCGTTGCGAAATCTATGGTCGACAGTGTTTACAACCTAGCGATGCGCCCAATTCAACATGCGATGGGAAGTACGATCGCCACAGGGATTGGCGCTTTTGCGAACAGCTTGATGCCCTTTGCCGATGGTGGCGTATTTTCGAGTGGGCGCGTTATGCCATTTGCAAAAGGCGGCGTTGTCTCTTCCCCTACTCAGTTTCCAATGCGAACGGGCAGGGGCCTGATGGGGGAAGCTGGACCTGAAGCGATCATGCCATTGACGAGGGGGGCGGATGGGCGGCTTGGCATTCAATCACACGGTGGCGGGCGGCCAATCACTGTCGTCATGAACGTTCAAACGCCTGATATTCAAGGCTTCCAACGCAGCCAATCACAGATAGCGGCCCAAGTCTCGCGAGCCTTAGCCCGTGGTCAGCGAAATCGATAAGGTTACAAAATGGCATTCCACGAGATCAGATTCCCCGAGGGCCTGAGTTTTGGGTCAATCGGCGGACCCGAACGCCGTACGGAAGTTATTAGACTTTCCAATGGCTTCGAGGAACGAAATACACCTTGGGCGCATTCCAGGCGTCGGTATGAGGCCGGTGTCGGACTTCGAACATTGGACGACGTCGAAACGCTGATTGCATTCTTCGAGGCGCGCAACGGGCGCATGCACAGCTTTCGTTGGAAAGACTGGTCTGATTACAGATCTGCCCCCCATTCAAAACCAGTGTCTCCCACTGACCAAATGATCGGAACCGGCGATGGAGTTCGAACTGAGTTTAGACTGACCAAAACTTACCGTTCCGGGGAGCAGAGTTACGTTCGCCAGATCGACAAGCCAGTTGCAGGAACAGTGGTAGCGGCGGTCGCTCGGGATCCCAAGGTAGAAGGCAGCGAGTTCACGGTTGACGCGTCGACAGGTGTGCTGACATTTGCCGTACCGCCTGACATTGGCGTGTTAGTCCACGCAGGGTACGAGTTCGATGTACCTGTGCGATTTGACACGGATCAGATCATGATCTCGCTTTCCTCGTTTCAGGCCGGCGAGGTTCCCATGGTTCCAGTCGTTGAGGTTCGCGTGTGATGGACAACGACCTTATTGATCATCTGAAAACTGGCGATACGAGTGTGTGCAGGGCTTGGCGCGTTATTCGAAGAGACGGCGTGAAGTTCGGCTTCACTGACCATGACATGGACTTGGCGATTGATGGTTTGGTCTATTCAGCAAGAACCGGACTGACAGCACGCGCCCTTCAACAGACGACGGGGATGTCGGTTGATAATAGTGAGGCGATGGGCGCGCTTTCCGATCACTCTATCAGTGAACAGGACATTTCTGCGGGTCGCTTCGATGGGGCAGAGGTGACTGTCTATCTTGTGAACTGGAGAAATCCCCATCAGCGAAAGATTCTGTTTCGCGGAAATTTTGGTGAGATCAGCCGTGAAAACGGGTCATTTCGGGTCGAGCTGCGCGGACTTACTGAACGCTTAAATCTTACATCTGGGTTGGTTTACCAACGAAGCTGTTCGGCCCAATTGGGAGACAAGAGGTGCAAGGTTGATCTTTCTGCAGCGGGAATGCAGGCAGTAGGTGTGGTCGAGGACGTTCATAGTGAACACGAGCTTACCCTATCAATTGATGGTCAGTATGACGCCAACCTGTTCAATAACGGGGTCTTTACCGGAAAAAGTGGGGCGAATGCTGACCTAGCCAGTGTCATCCGAAGCGATGTGACGGGTGAAAATGGGTTACGACGCATCACCCTTTGGAACAAGCTGTTCACTAAACCAAGCGCCGGTGATCAATTCGTGATCGTTGCTGGATGTGACAAACGAAGAGCCACATGCCAGGAAAAATTTGCGAATGCGATTAACTTTCGGGGCTTTCCCGATATTCCAGGCGACGAGTGGCTACGTCGACCGCCTGAGCAAAAAAAGAAGCCTCCTGTTGGGGCATCACAGCTTTCTCAGCAAATTGGTTTGGGAAACGCATGACCGACAACCCAATTGTCGCAGAGATCGCGCGTTCATGGATTGGTACTCCATATCAGCATCAGGCTTCCGTTCGCGATGTCGGAGCGGATTGCCTCGGACTGATACGCGGCATTTGGCGGTCGCAGCTGGGGAGCGAGCCGTGCCAGCTGCCTGGCTACACGCAGGACTGGGGTGAATGTTCCGGGGATGAGGTTCTTCGACAGGCCGCCGATCGGTGGTTGATAAGGATTGGCAACAAACCCCAGTACGTCGGGTCTGTTCTGCTCTTTCGCATCCGAGAAAAAGCAATCGCCAAACATCTCGGCATTCTGGTTAGTCTTGGCTCGCTCCCGACATTCATTCATGCGTATTCGGGACACGGCGTCGTTGAAAGCCCGCTGTCTGACCCATGGCGTCGCCGCATCGCTGCGGTTTATGCGTTTCCCAAAGAGAGTTAAACGATGGCTACACTTATTCTTGGGGCTGCAGGTGCCGCCCTTGGTGCTGGTTTCGGCGGCGCAATTGCGGGGCTGTCGGGCGCCGTCATCGGTAGGGCTGTGGGGGCAACAGTTGGTCGTGCCCTCGATCAACGGATTTTGGGCATGGGTTCAGAACCGGTCGAAGTTGGCAGGTTGAATCGTCTTTCCATTATGAGTGCCGGTGAGGGAGAGCGCATTGCTCGCAGCTGGGGCAGAATGCGGCTGCCGGGGCATGTTATTTGGGCATCAGATTTTCTTGAGACGAAACGGAGAAGTGGCAGCGGAAAAGGAGTCCCGCAACCAAGAGCCATCCATTTTTCATACTCCGTGAGCTTGGCCATTGCTCTCTGTGAGGGTGAAATTCTAGGGATTGGAAGAGTTTGGGCCGATGGCAAAGAGTTCCCAGAAAAATCGCTGGATATGCGAGTTTATCACGGCACTGAAGCGCAATTACCGGATCCATTGATAACTTTGAAGCACGGCCTGAATGGAGCACCTGCGTTCCGCGGCACGGCCTATGTGGTAATGGAGAACCTTTCTCTTGAACAGTTTGGAAATAGAGTTCCTCAATTTAGCTTTGAAGTATTGCGTAGGGCAAAAAATTCACAAACGGTGGAAAAAACAACCTATCAAGATATCATCAAAGCAGTTGCTGTTATTCCAGGGACTGGTGAATGTGCGCTGGCTACCAAGAAAGTCTCTGCTCGTAACCTGTTTGGCGATACAGAAGTTCTGAACGTAAACAGTTTATCTGAAAATCCAGATTTCAATCAGTCAATCCTGCAGTTAGAGCGTGAGCTTCCAACTTGCAACGCGGTTTCATTGGTTATTTCATGGTTTGGTAATGATCTTCGCTGTGGATTGTGTTCGATCAAGCCAAAAGCATCGCTCTCACTGCCACCCGAAACGATTACCAGTCAGCCAATAAAATTGGGAGGGGTGGATTTTCTTGATTGCGATCGAGTTGCAGAAATCGATGGCAGGCCCATATATGGTGGAACCCCTTCCGACGAGTCGATCATCCAAGCCATAGAGCATCTGAATGCATCAGGTAAAGACGTAATGTTTTACCCATTTGTGTTAATGGAGCAGATTGCAGGAAATACACTATCCGATCCATATTCCGAAAGCCTGACACAGCCCGCGCTGCCGTGGCGCGGTCGATTAACTCTGAGTATAGCGCCAGGTCGACCAGAATCTCCCGATGGAACGTTGTTGGCAGAGCAGGAAGTCCAAAGATTTTTTGGAGATGCCCAGGTTGGTGATTTTTCCGTAAACGGAAGAAATGTCATATATTCAGGTCTGGATGGTTGGGGTTATCGTAGGTTCGTCCTTCACAGTGCGTATCTGTGCCAGATCGCCGGAGGTGTTGAGTCCTTCTGCATTGGATCTGAAATGCGGGGATTGACGACAATCATGGGCGAAAACCATTCGTTTCCGGCGGTTCAAGCTCTTGTGTCTCTTGCCGAGGATGTGCGTTCCATTCTTGGTCCAGAGGTGAAAATTTCCTATGCGGCTGACTGGAGCGAATATTTTGGTATTCGACGCAAATCGGATGTTTTGTTTCACTTAGATCAACTTTGGGGAAGTCAAAATATCGACTTTATTGGCATTGACAACTATATGCCAATCTCTGATTGGAGAAGTGATCCGGATCATGCGGACTTGCATTGGGCTTCGATTTATAACTTGAATTACCTTTCGGCGAATATTGAGGGAGGTGAAGGATATGAGTGGTATTATGATGGGCAAGAGGCTCGCGGCCTTCAATTAAGATCTCCAATTTCTGATGAGCAATATGGTGAAGACTGGGTCTTTCGTTTCAAAGACATCAAAAGCTGGTGGTCTAATCCCCATCACAACAGGATAGACGGTGTACGGCAAGAGAATCCAACCGAATGGCTGCCTGGATCCAAACCCATCCGCTTTACCGAGTACGGTTGCGCTGCCGTTGATAGTGGAACAAACGAACCAAACAAGTTCTTGGACTTGCGATCATCTGAGGCAGGATTGCCGGTTTTTTCCAGTGGCGAAAGAGATGATTATATCCAACTTCAATATTTTCGAGCAATCGATCGGTATTGGGGAGAAGATGATAATAATCCAATTTCTACTAACAATCGTGGAAGGATGATTGACTTAGCGCATTGCTATGCTTGGGCATGGGACGCCAGGCCATATCCGGATTTCCCACGGAATGAAGTTTTGTGGGAAGATGGACAAAATTGGAGCAAGGGGCATTGGCTTAATGGCCGAGCAACTTTACAGCCCCTGGATGCGGTTCTAGAAGAAATTTGTGAGGCTGCCGGCATAGACCTTGTCGACACCAGTCAAGTTCATGGCGGTCTCTGGGGATATTCTGACCAAGATGTCGGAAGCGCGCGTTCATCGGTTCAACCTCTATCACTGGTTTATGGATTCGATGTGATCGAGCGGGAGGGAGTACTAACCTTTGTTTCTCGTGGCGGACCAGTTGGTACTACAATCAGACCCGAAGAAACGGTGGAAAATTCTGACGACGTGCCAAGCATTCAAGAGACGCGCTTGGGGGAAGGTGAGGTAACAAACCATATTCGGCTGGGATTTGTTTCGGCGTCCGGAAAATTCGAAGAGCGGATGGTTGAGCACAATGATTTCGCAACTTTAGGCGAGAACTCTGCATATAGTGAATTCGTTGGTCTACTGAACGACGATTTGGCGTCTGCTGTTGTAAGACGGTGGCTGATCGAAGCTGAATTGGGGCGGAATTCAGTGACCCTTAACCTACCTCTTTCGTCTTTGATGATTGATGCCGGATCGGTGATTTCCTTCAAGGATTCTGATTACCGTGTTGATAGAGTTGAACTCGGCGAGAGCCTTTTGGTGGATGCTAATCGGATAGATTCGACGGCTTATCACCTGAAAGAAATAGCAACCGAAATTTCGATATGGGACGGGTTCCAATATCCTGACTCGGTGCGGACGGTTTTCATGGATATTCCGTCTGCATCGACGTCAACGCAGATTCACTCTCCGTTTGCGGTGACAATTGGAAGGACCTGGAGCCAGCCTGTTGGTGTCTGGCAGGGTCTTGAAGATGCAGACTATACTTTAATCAATACTATTGACACGCCAGCAACGGGAGGGGTGATTGAAACAGTATTTAAGGCAGGTCAAACTGGGCGTCTTGATGCTCATTCTCATCTGGTCGTAAAACTTTCAAGTGGTATTCTCGAAAGCTGTTCAATGTCATCTCTGTTGGCTGGGAAAAATCTAGCAGCGGTTGGCGACGGTAGTGCCGGAAAGTGGGAGCTTTTTCAATTTCAGCATGCTGAATTGATCGATTCTGGAAAGTATAGATTGACGGGTTTCATCAGAAATCAACTTGGCACTGATGGGGTTGAGGAAACGTCATGGCCTGTTGGAACAATTTTCGTCTTGATTGACGACAGCATTGTTCGCCTAAACTTAGCTGATTCTTTCAGGAATGTGGAAATCGATCTCCGCGCTGGAGATATTAATAAAGGGCCAATCAATGACGAGTCTGAGTTTTTCCGGACTGCTTTCTCTGGAAACGGGTTAAGACCATATTCAGTTTGTCACTTCCGCTCAAAGTTTGGCGAAGATGGTGATATAGTCATGAACTGGCTGCGTCGAACCAGGTTAGGTGGCGATGATTGGAGTGCCTCTGACGTTCCGCTTTCCGAAGAACGGGAAGCCTATCGGATCAACATACGGTCTTTAAATGGTGAGTTAGCCCGAAGCGTGGAAGTAACTACGGGTTCATTCACATATGCGGCAGTCGACCGCTCAGCAGACGGGCTTTCAAATAAGTTTGATGTGGAGATCGCACAGATTTCCGCCAGCTATGGCGCAGGAACTTGGCGGAAGTTTCATGTCGCTCTATAAATAACGCCCAAGGAAGCGCTATATCAGCTTCCTTGGGCGCAATCCTATGCTATGTAATCAGAAGAACGCTTGAAGACCTGTGATTGCGCGGCCAAGAATGAGAGCATGTACATCGTGAGTGCCCTCATATGTATTGACCGTTTCAAGGTTCATCATATGGCGGATGACTTGGTAATCCTCTTGAATCCCATTCCCGCCGTGCATGTCTCGAGCCATTCTGGCTGCGTCGAGTGCCTTTCCGCAATTGTTGCGTTTCACGATAGAAATCATTTCAGGCGCAGCATTTGCAGTATCCAGCAAACGACCAACTTGAAGACTACCCTGTAAACCGAGGGCAATGTCGGTCATCATGTCTGCAAGCTTTTTTTGATAAAGTTGGGTCTGAGCTAGTGGCCTGTTGAACTGGCGACGATCCAGTCCATAATGGCGAGCCGCATGCAGGCAGAATTCGGCTGCGCCCAACACCCCCCAAGATATTCCATACCTTGCTCGGTTCAGGCAGCCGAATGGGCCTTTTAGCCCTTCGACATGCGGGAGGAGAGCATCCTCGCCGACTTCCACGTCCTTCATCACGATTTCGCCCGTTACCGAAGCACGAAGCGACAGCTTTCCGCCGATCTTTGGCGCGGTCAGGCCCTGCATTCCCTTTTCAAGGATGAACCCGCGGATTTTGTTGCCGTGCGCCTCAGACTTCGCCCAGACGACAAAGACATCTGCGATCGGCGCGTTAGATATCCACATTTTCGAACCGCTCAGGACGTAGCCGTTGGCGGTTTTTTTCGCTACGGTCTTCATGCCTGCCGGATCGCTGCCAGCATCTGGTTCTGTCAACCCAAAGCATCCGATGAATTCGCCTGTCGCGAGCTTTGGAAGGTATTTCTTACGCTGCTCTTCGGATCCGTAGGCATAGATCGGATACATCACCAAGCTGGATTGAACGCTCATCATCGAGCGATAACCAGAATCCACGCGTTCCACTTCGCGAGCGACCAGACCATATGCAACATAGGATGCACCTAGACCGCCATATTCTTCTGGGACGGTTACCCCAAGAAGGCCCATTTGCCCCATTTCCTGAAAAATTGCCGGGTCCGTCGATTCTTCCCGATAGGCAGCAATGACACGAGGTTGCAGTTTGTCTTGGGCATATGAGCGTGCCGCATCCCGAAGCATGCGCTCGTCTTCCGTCAATTGTTCGTCAAGGCGAAACGGGTCTTCCCAGTTGAAACGGCCAAGGTCCGGAGCATCTTTTGCTTTCAGTTTTGGGGTGTCACCAGGCATTCTTGTCTCCAATCTTGGGATCTGCGGGCATTTGCGTTGAGGACGCTATGAGGGCTTCCTCAAATTTTGAATAGCTTATTGCTCATAATCTGATAGTGAAAAATCGAATTAATCTCACAGAAACATGAGTTCAGGTAATATGTCGACGCCTCGCCGGCTGCTTCCGTCGATGTCCGGTCTGACCGCCCTTGAGGCGCTAGACCGTCTTGGCACGGCTTCGGCAGTTGCCGAAGAGCTTAGTTTGACACAGGGTGCGATCAGTAGGGCGCTTCAGTCATTGGAAGCGCAACTTGGCGTGTCTTTGATCGTAAGGGACAAGAAGCGCCTGAAATTGACGCCTGCCGCTCAAGACTATGTGCTTCAAATACGGCGTAGTCTGCACACGATAGCTGCAGCGAGCTCTAATCTCAGGTCCAATCCCGCGGGTGGAAGTCTATCGCTCGCGATCTTGCCAGCATTTGGTGAATACTGGCTGGCACCGCGACTTGCATTGTTTGTCAAAGAACATCCGCAGCTAACCGTCAATTTGTCTACCCGATTGCAGACCTTTGATCTTGAAGACAGCGAGTTTGATGCGGCGATCCATTTTGGAAGGGCGGATTGGCCCGCTGCAGATCATCTGCTGTTGCTCGAAGAGTCTGTTTTACCGGTTTGTTCGCCTAAACTTTTAACGTCCTCAGTGCGCGAGCCTGCTGATCTCGTGGCGTTTCCGCTGCTGCAGCTGAAAAGCCGACCGGGCGCTTGGAAAAGATACCTCGCGTCTCAGGGGGTTGATCATCGGCAGCCACAAGGAATGCGGTTCGATCAATTCGCAACAATGAAACAAGCAGCGATCCACGGCCTTGGCGTTGCTCTCTTGCCAAGTTTCATGATCGAAGACTCGTTGAAGACGGGCGAGCTCGTCACCCCTTGGAACCAGCCCGGGCAAGGTCTTGGGAGTTATTATCTGGTCTGGCCAAAAGATCTGCCACAGCGCGAGACGTTCAGAACGTTCTGCGATTGGCTGAAGTCGGAGCTATCGTCCCTCGATCCCGATCAGACCCGGGCGGGAACGCGGGTCTGAGGGGGGGCAAGCAGCGTTGCGCAAAGAAGCTGGTCATAAACGCTGATCTACTTGGTCAGGATCAGTTTGCCCTGCCTTGTGATGCGCAAGGAATACACCATGCCATTCAAGATGATGCGCGCTTCCTTTCCGCCCTCGGTCAAGTTGGTGGCGTCATGAACCGGCACCAGATTTGCGAAACTCACTTCTGTTTGCATATTCATTGGTCGCGCTCCAAGCGGTTCATCAGGCGATCAAGATAGGTCTGCGTCTTTAGCTGAGAGATAATGACCGAGACTGCATCTGCGACGTCGCCGACGAAGTCCGTACCTTTCTTGTTTTCTGAACGGGCGTACATTTTGCCTCCATTAAGGGTAAGACCGCATTGCATGGCTGGCCCTTTGGGACTGGCTAATGAATAGTTGACTGAAAAAATCAGGTTTGTAAAGTGGAGGCATCTTTAACGTTTACTCCATGATGTGCTTCACGTTACTGACTGTTGAAAATCCGCGGCATCTGCTACATTTCTAATTCTTCTGTCTCCTGTCGAAGGTGCGACCATGGCCGAACTAAAAGCTAAGCTCACTCCGGTTGATCCTGTTTGGACGCGCGTCTGTGATGAGGCAGAGGCCGCAATCAAGGACGACCCGTTGCTGGGCGGTATGATTCACTCCAGCCTTCTTCATCATACGTCGATGGAACAGGCGTTGGCCTATCGCTTCTCCTTCAAGCTCGCCAACGCAGAGATGGGCGAACAAATCCTGCGGGAAATCGCCGACCAAGCCTATCGAAGCGACGCAGACCTGGGCGCAGCCGCGCGGGCAGACCTCATGGCCGTCTATGACCGCGATCCGGCTTGCCACCGCTACATTCAGCCGATCCTGTTCTTCAAAGGTTATCAGGCTGTTCAGGCCTACCGGATCGGCCATTGGCTATGGATGACCGGTCGCAAAGACCTTGCTTACTTTGTTCAGATGCGCGTGTCTGAAACCTTTGGCGTCGACATTCATCCCGGGGCGCGGATCGGCCGTGGGATCATGATTGACCACGCCCATTCGATCGTCATCGGGGAAACCGCGGTGGTTGGGGACAACGTCTCAATGCTTCACTCCGTGACCCTTGGTGGCACGGGGAAAGAAGATGGCGACCGTCATCCGAAGATCGACGATGGCGTTTTGATCGGGGCAGGGGCAAAGGTCTTGGGCAATATTCGTGTGGGCCATTGCTCACGCATCGCCGCAGGGTCTGTCGTTCTGCAGGATGTCCCGCCCTGCACGACGGTGGCTGGCGTTCCAGCGAAAGTGGTTGGCGAGGCCGGCTGTTCACAACCTTCGGTCCTGATGGACCACAAGTTGACTGGATGCGTCGACTGCGACTGATCTTATCGATGTTCCAATAGAAAAGGCCCCGGATCGCTCCGGGGCCTTTTTTCTTTTTGACGATAGACTTACGCCAGCATCGACATCGGATTTTCCAACGCCTCGACCACGGCTTTCAGGAACTCGGCGCCCAATGCACCATCAATCACCCGGTGGTCAACCGACAAGGTCATCGACATGACCGTTGCAACACCAATCGTGCCATCCGCCTTGACCACCGGCTTCTTGATACCAGCGCCAACAGCTAGGATCGACCCATGTGGCGGGTTGATGACGGCGTCAAAGTTCTCGACCCCCATCATCCCGAGGTTCGAAATCGCAAAGCTGCCACCCTGATATTCATGAGGGGCAAGCTTCTTAGTCTTGGCGCGGGTCGCCAGATCTTTCATCTCGGCCGAAAGGGCCGAAAGCGATTTCTGATGAGCGTCTCGCAGCACAGGTGTGAACAATCCACCGTCGATGGCCACAGCAACAGCCACATCCGAAGGCTTCAGTTTCAGGATGCGATCCCCTGCCCAAACGGCATTGCAATCAGGCACCTGCTGCAACGCGTTCGCGCAAGCCTTGATGATGAAGTCGTTCACCGACAGTTTTACACCACGCCCTTCAAGCGTCTTGTTCAACTGACCACGGAACTCCATCAACGCATCCAGCTGAACCTCACGGCGCAGATAGAAATGGGGGATCGTCTGCTTGGCTTCGGTCAGACGAGCGGCGATGGTGCGGCGCATGCCATCCAGCGGAACTTCGGTAAAGGTCCGGTCGGCATACATCTTCAGCACGGTTTCCGCCGACGGCCCAGCGGCGACAGCGGCCTTTGCCGGGGCAGGGGCACTGGCCGCAGCGGCCGGAGCAGCCGCCGCTGCGGGGGCAGATGCTGGCGTCGCTGAAAGTCCCTCGACATCCGCCCGGACAATACGTCCATGCGGGCCAGTGCCGGAAACCTTCGTCAGATCAATGCCCTTATCCTTGGCGATGCGACGCGCCAAGGGCGAGGCAAAGACACGAGCCCCACCAGAGACCGCCGCCGCCGGAGCAGGTGCCGCAGCCGCGGCAGCAGGCGCCGCCGGGGCAGGAGCCGCAGCCGCAGCTGCCGGAGCAGCCTTGGGTGCCGGGGTTGCCCCCATCTCTTCACCTTCTTCCAGCAGAACAGCAATCGGCGTGTTCACCTTCACGCCGGCGCTGCCTTCGGCAATCAGGATCTTGCCAACAATGCCTTCATCGACGGCTTCAAATTCCATCGTGGCTTTATCGGTTTCGATCTCGGCGATGATCTGGCCAGACTTGACCTCATCACCCTCTTTCACCAGCCATTTCGCCAGCGTGCCTTCCTCCATCGTCGGAGAAAGCGCAGGCATCAGGATTTCGGTTGCCATGGTGCCCTCCCTTAGCGGTAGCAGACGGATTTGACCGCGGTCACGATCTCGGCCGGGGTGATCAAAGCGAACTTTTCAAGGTTCGCGGCGTAAGGCATCGGAACATCCTTGCCGGTGCAGGTGATCACGGGCGCGTCCAGAAAATCAAAGGCGCGCTGCATGATCGTGCTGGCAAGGTGATCGCCGATCGAGCCGACAGGGAAGCCTTCCTCGACCGTGACACAGCGATTGGTCTTTTGAACCGAGGCCAGAACCGTGTCGTAATCAATCGGGCGCAAGGTGCGCAGGTTGATCACTTCGGCACTGATACCCTCCTTCGCCAATTCTTCCGCCGCCGCCAAGGCATGGGCGACGCCAATACCGAACGACACCAAGGTGACGTCGTCGCCTGAACGCATCACACTGGCCTTGCCGAACGGAATGGTGAAGTCCTCATCCACCGGAACCTCGAAGGAGCGACCGTAAAGGATCTCGTTCTCAAGGAAGATCACCGGGTTCGGATCGCGGATCGCCGATTTCAGCAGTCCTTTTGCATCAGCCGCAGTGTAGGGCATGCAGACCTTCAGACCCGGAATAGCCGCATACCATGCCGCATAATCCTGGCTGTGCTGTGCGGCCACGCGGGCCGCAGCGCCGTTCGGCCCGCGGAACACGATCGGCGAACCCATCTGACCGCCAGACATATACAGCGTCTTGGCCGCCGAGTTGATGATGTGGTCAATCGCCTGCATCGCGAAGTTGAAGGTCATGAACTCGACGATCGGCTGCAAACCGCCCCAGCTTGCGCCAACGGCGATCCCTGCGAAACCGTGTTCGGTGATCGGCGTGTCAACCACGCGTTTCGCCCCGAACTCGTCCAGCAGGCCTTGGCTGATCTTGTAGGCGCCTTGATATTCGCCAACTTCTTCCCCCATCAGGAAGACATTGGGATTTGCGCGCATCTCTTCGGCCATGGCTTCCCGCAGGGCTTCCCGCACGGTCATGGTCTTGGTCTTTGCGCCCTCCGGAATGTCGGCATGCGGCCAGCCGCTTGCCACCGAAAGCGGGGCAGGGGCGGCAGCTTGTGCAGCCACAGGGGCCGCAGCAGCAGGTGCGGCGGCCGGGGCCGCGGCTTCGGCCTTGGCGGCCGGTGCTGCGTCCGAAACGCTTTCACCTTCTTCCACCAGAACCGCAATCGGCGTGTTCACTTTCACGCCGGCGCTGCCTTCGGCGACAAGGATCTTGCCGACGATGCCTTCGTCCACGGCTTCGAATTCCATCGTCGCCTTGTCCGTTTCAATCTCGGCGATGATCTGGCCCGATTTGACCGTATCGCCTTCCTTCACCAGCCATTTGGCCAGCGTGCCTTCCTCCATGGTCGGAGAAAGCGCGGGCATAAGAACTTCAGTTGCCATGTCTTTCCCCTCCCTTACGCGTAGATATCCGTCCAAAGCTCGTCCAGCGGCGGCTCCGGGCTTTCTTTCGAGAATTCAGCGGCTTCGTTGACGATCGCCTTGATGTCCTTGTCGATGGCCTTCAAGTCTTCTTCGCTGGCATGGCCACCGGTCAACAACAGGTCGCGGACCTGCTCGATGCAGTCCTTTTCCGACTTGATCTTGTCAACTTCCTCGCGGGTCCGGTACTTGGCCGGGTCCGACATCGAGTGACCACGATAGCGATAGGTCATCATTTCAAGAATATAGGGGCCCTTGCCCGCCCGGCAGTGCGCCACAGCCTTTTCGGCAGCGGCTTTCACGGCCAGAACGTCCATGCCGTCAACCTGCTCGCCCGGAATGCCATAGGCCACACCGCGCTCGAACAGCGTTGTCGACTTGGTCGAGCGCTTCACGCTGGTGCCCATGGCATATTGGTTGTTCTCGATGACAAAGATCACCGGAAGTTCCCAAAGTTCGGCCATGTTATAGGTCTCGTAGACCTGCCCCTGGTTCGCTGCGCCATCGCCAAAATAGGTGAAGGTGACGTTGTCATTGCCTTTGTACTTGTCGGCAAGTGCAAGACCGGCCCCCAGCGGAACCTGAGCGCCCACGATGCCGTGGCCGCCGTAGAAATGCTTCTCTTTCGAGAACATGTGCATCGAACCGCCCTTACCCTTGGAATAGCCGCCGATGCGTCCGGTCAGTTCGGCCATGACGCCCTTGGCATCCATGCCGCAGGCCAGCATATGGCCGTGGTCGCGATAGCTGGTCAGGCGCTTGTCGCCTTCCTTGGTTGCAGCCTCCAGACCAACGACAACGGCTTCCTGCCCAATATACAGGTGGCAAAACCCGCCAATCAGACCCATGCCGTAAAGCTGACCCGCTTTTTCTTCAAAGCGGCGGATCAGCAGCATCTCACGATAATATTTGAGCAGTTCTTCCTTCGAGGCGTTCGGCCTCTCGGCTGGTTTTTTCGCGGCCATATGCGGCATCCTCCCGTCCGTGGCTGGAATAGTTCAACGTTAAACCATCTCTACAACATCGGTGTTTATTGGGTCAAAACAAATTTGCCCCGCGCTACGCAGGGCATGGCTCCCATGCATAGGATGCAAGGGTTAAGGGGAGGCGTCAAATTTCTTCGAAGAAATTTGCAAGAATTTTTGAAAATTCTTGCGTCGCCCGGTCTGGAACCGGTCAGCGGATGACGATTTCGTCGGCGCGGACATAACCAAGAACGTCGCGGACGCGTTCATCAAGAAGGTCAATGTCCAGATAGCGATCCGACAGGCGCGTGGTCAGATTGGTCATTTCCAGCAGATCTTCGTAAAGCCGGTCACGCTCCACCCGCAGAGTTTCGGCCTCCGCGCGGATCTGCACTTGCCGGAACACACCATAATCCCCCTGCACAGCGGCAAAGGTAAAATAGGCCCCCAGCGTAAAAGCCAGGGCCAGATATAGGATGCCGCCAATGCTGAATCGGATGCCCGACTGCGTCATGTCTCTGCCTCAACGCCCCTCTCGAACGGGGGGCTTGGCCTGAATCATGTCACAACTGATTCGGGAAGGGAATCCCCCAAATGGGGAATTTCCCTGAACTTTTTGTCATGGACAGGCAGAAAATGCCGTCGTTCAACCCGCGATTGACGCTGCATGGATCGACGAGATCGCCTGACCCAAGGCCGCATCGAACTCGGCATCCGACTGCTGGGCGCTCAGGCCTTCGGTCAGGGCGCGGCTAAAGCTTGCGATGATCCCGCGGTTGCGGGCCAGAATGGCATTGGCTGCATCGCGCGAATAGCCACCCGACAGGGCCACGACCTTCAGCACCTTGGGGTGGTCCACCAGCGGCGCATAGAAATTGTCCACCGTTGGCAGTGACAGCTTCAGCATGATCTGCGTTCCCTCGGGCAGCGCCTCCAGCTGCTTCAGGATTTCTTCCTGCAAGATCGCCTCTGCCTCGGCCTTGTCGGAAATCGAAATGGTCACTTCTGGTTCTAGAATCGGCATCAATCCGTGGGACAGAACCTGCTTTCCGATCTCGAATTGCTGAGCCACGATGGACGCAATCCCCTTGCGGTTGGCAGCCGAGACGACCGAACGCTCCTTGGTGCCGAAAATCCCGGCCTTCGCCGCGCGATCCAGCAAGGCATCAAGACCCGGCATCGGCTTCATCAACTGGCAGCCATCGACCTCGGCCTCAAGACCCTTGTCAATTTTCAGGAAGGGCACGACTTTGCGGTTTTCCCAAAGGTAGGTCGCGGTCGGAATGCCGTCGATCGTGCGGTCCATCGTTTGTTCGAAAAGGATCGCACCCACCACCTTGTCACCGGTAAAGGCAGGCGATTTGATGATCCGGGCGCGCATCCCGTGGATCAGGTCAAACATTTCCGTATCGTTGGAATAGGCGCTCTCCTCGATCCCGTACAGGCGCAGCGCCTTGGGGGTCGACCCACCCGACTGGTCCAGCGCGGCGATAAAGCCTTTGCCGTTCTTTACCTGCTCTGTCTGCTGTGCCGATGCCATTTGCCAATTCCTCTCATCTCTGCACTGACGGTGTCGTCATTCCGGTTTTGGATAGACTGCCCGTTTCAATCCCGCAATCATGGTCTCGCTAACATGCGTCATTACGCCAGTTCAGCGGGCCACTTCGCTTACCAGCGTCGCTTTAAAAAGACGCCTGTCGTCCAGGCGGTCACGCGACGCGGCATCAGCCGTGGCAAGAAGGCCGCGATCTTGTAAGGCCAGCCCGTGACATGGACGCGCCTGCCTTTTTCCATGGCCTGCCATCCGCTTGCCGCAACAGCCTCGGCCGAGGGCAGGGGCATAAAGCGGTTCAGGATATGCGCCCGCTCAGATCCATCCGCCTGAAAGAACCTCGTTTCCGTCACGCCGGGACAAAGGGCTGTCACAAAGACCGCTTGTCCGCTCATTTCAACGGCCACAGCTTCGGAAAGGGACAGCAGATAGGCCTTTGTCGCGTGATAAACCGCCATATGTGGCCCCGGCAAAAACGCCGCAGTCGAGGAGACATTCAGAATCCGCCCGCCCCCATTTGCGGCCATATGGGCGGCGGCGCGTTTCATCAGAATGGTCGCGGCGATGACATTGACCATGATCGACTCGGTTTCCCGGTCCCAGCCCTCGGGCTTGCCAAATTCTCCCAGATGGCCAAGTCCGGCATTGTTCACCAAGACCGCAATCCGGCGCCCCTCCGAGGCTTGCTGCCAAAGGGTTTCGGCCTCATCCGGGTTTGCCAGATCGGCAACCAGAACGATCGTCGCCACATAATAGGCGCGGCGCAGGGCATCGGCATGGGCCTCCAGCCGGTCAAGCCGCCGGCCCGTCAGGATGACATTGTAGCCAGCTTTGGCCGCCTCAGTGGCCAGCGCCCGACCAATCCCGTCGGACGCCCCTGTGACCAAGGCCCAGTCCCGCGTGCGAAAATCCTGCGCCAGCGCGGTATCGCTCATCCCAAGAGCGCCTTTACTCCAGGCAATTCCTTGCCTTCCATCCATTCAAGGAAGGCACCGCCCGCCGTCGAGATAAAGGTAAAGTCCGAAGCCGCACCCGCCTGATTAAGCGCCGCCACCGTATCGCCACCCCCTGCAACAGACACCAGTTTGCCCTCGCGCGTCAGGCGTGCCGCTGCTTGTGCTGCGGCATTCGTCGCCGCGTTGAACGGGACGATTTCAAAAGCCCCCAACGGCCCGTTCCAGATCAGGGTCTTGCTGGCCTCGAACACCTTGGTCAGCGCCTGAACGGTCTGCGGTCCTGCATCCAGAATCATCGCATCTGCAGGGCAGGCCGTCGCGGCCACCGTCTCATTCGCGGCACCTGCCTTGAACTCACGCGCAACAACCACATCGGAAGGCAGATGAATCTGACATCCCGAAGCCTTGGCTTTTTCCAGAATTTCCAAGGCGGTCGGGGCCATGTCGCGCTCGGCCAGCGATTTGCCAACCTCAATCCCCTGCGCCACCAGGAAGGTGTTGGCCATGCCGCCGCCAATCACCAGATGGTCAACCTTGCTGACAAGATTGCCCAGAAGGTCCAGCTTCGTTGAAACCTTGGCCCCGCCGACCACGGCGACCACCGGGCGAACCGGATTGCCAAGCGCCGCGTCCAAGGCGCGCAATTCCGCCTCCATCAACCGCCCCGCCAAGGCCGGAAGCAGGCGAGCCAAACCTTCTGTCGAGGCATGTGCCCGGTGTGCCGCCGAAAAGGCGTCATTCACATAAACATCGCCAAGCTTGGCCATTTCCGCAGCCAAAGCCGGGTCGTTCTTTTCCTCGCCCGCGTGGAAACGGGTGTTCTCCAGCAGCACCACATCATTGGGGCCCGCCTTGGCAATCGCCTCTTCCGCAGCCGCGCCGATGCAGTCTGAGGCAAAGACCACATTCCGACCCAGAACCGAAGCCACCGCGCCGCTGATATGGCCAAGGCTCATTTCCGGAACGACTTTGCCCTTGGGCCGGTCAAAATGGGCCAGCAGGACAACCCGGCCACCGCGCGCGATGATATCATCGACCGTCGGGCGGATTTTTTCGATGCGAGTCGCGTCCGTGACCCGCCCATCTTCCATCGGAACATTGATATCCACACGGGCCAGTACCGTTTTTCCTGCCAAAGCAGCGTCATCAAGCGTTTTCCAAGCCATGTCTGGAACTCCAAAGGGAAGAATGCGAGCCACTTTTCCGCGACATTTGGCTTTGCGTCAACCGATCCCTGCCTTTGCTCTTTTCCTCGGGGCCAAGGGTGATTAGGTTCCGCCCAGACCAGAAAAAGGAGCCCGAGCGATATGGCCGAGATCAAAGACCCCGAAAACACAATCATCCTCACGCTGAAGGATGGCGAAGTGGTGATCGAACTCCTGCCAGCAGTGGCACCCAAGCACGCCGAGCGGATGAAGCAGCTCGCCCGTGACAAGGCCTATGACAATGTCGCCTTCCATCGTGTGATTGATGGCTTCATGGCGCAGACGGGCGATGTCGAAAACGGCAATATGGAAAAGGACTTCAACCTGCGCCGCGCCGGCACGGGCGGTTCTTCCTATCCGGACCTGCCTGCCGAATTCTCAAAGCTGCCGCATGACCGTGGCACGCTGGGCGCCGCCCGCTCGATGAACCCGAACTCGGCCAACAGCCAGTTCTTCATCAATTTCAAGGACAACCACTTCCTCAACGGCCAATACACCGTCTATGGCCGCGTGATTTCCGGGATGGAATTTGTGGACAAGATCCAGCGCGGCGAGCCGCCGATGAACCCTGACCGCATGATCACTGTTCGGGTGGCCGCCGATGTCCAGTGAACGCATCCTCGTAGGTGGGCTCTTTGCCGCCGGTCTCGCGGTTCTCAGCTACACCGCCTTTGGTCCGCTGGTAACCCCGGTCATGGCTCAGGAAGATGGGCCGGGGCCGAACCTGATCATCGACGTGGCAGGCGAAGCCAATGGGCAGGTCGTCATTGATCTGGCCAGCGATGTTGCCCCGAACCATGTCGCCCAGATCGTGGCTTTGGCCAAAGAAGGTCAGTACGACAACGTGGTGTTCCACCGCGTGATTGATGGCTTCATGGCGCAAACTGGCGATGTCCAGTTTGGCAAGGCCGCGGGCGATCTGTCGATGGCAGGCATGGGCGGCTCATCCATGCCTGACCTCGGGGCGGAATTCTCAAGCCTCTCCTTCGACCGTGGCGTCGTCGGCATGGCGCGTTCCCAAGACCCGAACTCGGCCAACAGCCAGTTCTTCATCATGTTCGCGCCCGCACCACATCTGGACGGCCAATACACCATCGTCGGCCGCGTCGTCTCTGGGATGGAGGTCGTCGACGCGATCAAGCGTGGTGAAGGCCGCAATGGCGAAGTGACCTCGCCAGACGTCATGGTGAAGGTTGCCGTGCAGGAGTAAACCTCTGCACCCGCCGCAAGACCGAAAAAGGAGGGCTTCGGCTCTCCTTTTTTCTTGGCATTCTGTATGGGTGACAATGCCTTGCTTGAATTCTTTTAACGCCCAAAGCAATGTCACCGCAAAATCGAAACGGGGAACTGGGCGATGGCAACGGATCTGAACCAACGGATTGCACAGATGCTGCATCATCGGGATGCGGGGCTGTCAAAGGGCGATCCGGTATCTCTGCCACTGGTCAGCTCGACAACCTTTCACCTGCCTGACGTGCAGGGCGCGGCCTTCATCTATGGCCGGAACGGCACCCCGACCTGGACCGCGGTCGAGGCGCAATTGGCGCTCTTGGAAAACGCGGAAACCGTAGCCTTCCCCTCAGGCATGGCCGCAATCTCGGCGGCCCTTATGGCCTGCCTGAAAGCAGGGGACCGCGTTCTGTTGCCCAAGGACGGCTACTATGTGACGCGCATCTTTGCGCGCGACTTTCTTGCAGGCCTTGGCGTTCAGGTGACCGAACTTCCCACAACGGATTATGCGACGGCTGATTTAACGGATTATGCGGTGGTCTATGTCGAGACCCCGTCGAACCCCGGCCTCGATGTCGTCGATATTGCCGATGTCGCAAGGCGGGCCAAGGCCGCAGGCGCAAAGACCATCGTTGACAACACAACGATGACACCTCTTTTGCAGCAGCCGCTTGATCTGGGCGCCGACCTTGTCGTGGCCGCCGACACCAAGGCCCCGAGCGGCCATTCGGATGCCTTGTTCGGCCATGTCGCGGGGCGGGATGCCACGCTGATGACCCGCGTCAGAGATTGGCGCCGCCTCTCTGGCTCTGTCCCCGGTGCGATGGAGGCTTGGCTTGTGCATCGCGGTCTGGAAACGCTTGAGGTCCGCCTGTCCCGGATGTGTGACAGCGCGGCGGTGATCGCTGCCCGATTGGCAGAACATCCGGCAGTCTTGGCCGTCCGCTACCCCGGATTGCCAAGCGATCCCTCTTACAGCTTGGCGCGCCAGCAGATGGTCGCCCCCGGCTTCCTGATCGGCATGACCCTGAAAGACGCGACACAAGCCGAGGGCTTTCTGGAGCGTTGCGCCTTCATGGTGCGGGCCACCAGCTTTGGCAGCACCCATTCCTCCGGCGAACGGCGCGCAAGATGGGGCGATGCCGTGCCGGAAGGGTTTCTCCGACTGTCCATCGGAATCGAACCGGTCGAGGCGCTCTGGTCGGAAATCGCTTCCGCCCTTGGTTAGGGCTGGCAATGAGGGCCAAATCTTCTGATGAGAAGATTTGCAAATTCCTTGATTAAGGAATTTGGCCCTCGCCGTTCTGTCGGGCCAATTAGATCAGCGCGACAAGCTTGCTGGCTTCGGTCTGAAGGTCGGCCAGTTTCGAGCGGTCTTCGCCGGGGTAGAACCGTCCGCGCACGGCCGTGGCCATGGGCGCAGGCGTCTGGATCAGGACCTTTGGGCCAACCTTTTCGTTCTCTGCCTGCCAGGCACGGGCCAGCGCCATCTGTGCGGCTTTCGTGGTCCCATAAGCTGCGGAAAAGCGGGTGCCTGCGATCGGATCGTCAAGGAACATGGCGCTTCCGTTCCCGGCACGCAAAAGTGGTTCGACCATCGTGATCAGGAAGGCCGTGGCACGAAGGTTCGTTGCCACCGATTTATCCAGATCTTTCATGTCCAGCGATCCGGCAGGGGCAAGCGCTGTCGTATGCACCGCGGTATGGGCCCAGAACTGCAGTCCGCCCCACCGGTCATGAATGGACCGGCAAAGGTGGCGCATTGCATCTTCGTTGGTCACATCCATCGGGGCCAGCGTCAGGCTTCCCGCACCGGGCAGTTTTGCAGCCTTGACCCGGTCATCGAGATCTTCCAGCCCACCCACGGTGCGCGCCACGGCCACCACATGCCATCCACGAAGGGCCAGTTGCTCGGCCATCGCCGAGCCAAGGCCGCGGGACGCACCGGTGATGAGAGCGATTTTCTGAGACATTCCTGAGGCCTTTCGCGGGAAGTGAAACGCCGGGGGCTGTCTGCCCCCGGACCCCCGAGGATATTTGGACCAAGATAAAGCTTATTCAGCCGCCTTCATCTCGAAGCCTTCTGCGATCTTGTCTGACGGCGCGACAGGATAATCGCCCGAGAAGCAGGCATCGCAGAATTTCGGGGCTGCCACATCCCGGCCAGCGGCTTCGCCGGCCGCGCGATAGAGGCCATCGAGAGAGATGAACTTCAAGCTGTCGACGCCGATCCAGTCGCGCATTTCATCTTCGCTCATGGTTGCGGCAAGCAGTTTGGCGCGCTCGGGTGTGTCGACGCCGTAAAAGCAGGGCCAGGCCGTCGGCGGCGAGGCGATGCGGAAATGCACTTCGGCGGCACCGGCCTCAAGGATCATGTCCTTGATCTTGCGGCTGGTGGTGCCGCGCACGACCGAGTCGTCCACAAGGATCACCCGCTTGCCCTTGATCAGCGCGCGGTTGACGTTCAGCTTCAGGCGCACGCCCATATTGCGGATCTGCTCGGTCGGCTCGATGAAGGTCCGCCCCATATATTGGTTGCGGATGATCCCCATCGCGTAGGGGATGCCCGATTCCTGCGAAAAGCCGATGGCGGCCGGGGTGCCGGAATCCGGCACCGGGCAGACCAGATCTGCCTCGACTGGGGCTTCGCGGGCAAGTTCGACACCGATCTGACGGCGGGTTTCATAGACCGAACGTCCGCCGATGATCGAGTCGGGGCGCGAGAAATAGACCTGCTCGAAGATACAAAAGCGCGACGGGGCGGGCGAGAACGGGCGGGTCGAGATGACCTTGTTGCCTTCGATCACCACCATTTCGCCCGGGTCGATCTCACGAACCAAATCAGCGCCGATGATGTCCAGCGCACAGGTTTCCGACGAAAGCGCCCAGCCGGAATCACCGATCCGGCCCAGAACCAAGGGGCGCACGCCCAAAGGATCACGCACACCGATCAGCTTTGTCCGCGTCATGGCGACGACCGAAAACGCGCCTTCACAGGCGCGCAGCGCATCCTTGATCCGCTCAGAGATCGATTTCTGGATCGACCGCGCCATCAGGTGAATGATGCATTCCGAGTCGGAGGACGACTGAAAGATCGAGCCGCGCTCGATCAGTTCGCGGCGCAGCGCGGCTGCATTCGTCAGGTTGCCGTTATGGGCAATCGCACAGCCGCCCATCGAGAATTCGCCAAAGAAGGGCTGCACGTCACGGATCGCAGTCGACCCCTTCGATCCGGCGGTCGAATAGCGCACATGGCCGATGGCCAATTCCCCGGGCAGGGTGGCCATGACATCGGCCTTGGTAAAGTTGTCGCGCACATAGCCAAAGCGGCGGGCCGAGTTGAAGCCATGTTCGGGATGGTAGCTGACGATCCCACCGGCCTCTTGTCCGCGATGTTGCAGCGCGTGCAGGCCAAGGGCCACGAAGTTTGCGGCATCGGTCAGGCCGATTGCACCGAAGATCCCGCACTCCTCCTTGAGCTTGTCGTCGTCAAAGGGGTGAGAGAGGAAAGGGCGCATCTGGCTCTCCATCCGGGGGCATCGGTTGCGCCCCATTTAGGGCAATGTCACGCCCATGTCACGACCTGAAAACCCGTGGAAGGTCACGAATCTGGTATTGTCGCTCAGTTCCCTGCCGGTGCTGCCTCGGCTGGGGCAGAAGTGCCATCTGCTGAGCACACAGATGTCAGGTCATTGTAGCGCTGAAGGATCCAACCCGGAGCATCTTCCGGGATTTGCTCATCAATCTTAGTCTGGAAGCTGGCAAACACTTTGGCCGAGCGTGACTCGTCAATCATCGGGATGGTGTTCGCAGCCACAGCGCGGTCATAGACGATGAACGCCACCGCCACGAGGACAAGCCCACGGGCCGCGCCAAAGATGAACCCAAGCGCCTGATCGATTCCGCCCAAAGCCGAACGTTGAACGACCGAAGAAAACAGCGGGGTGAACAGGGCGGCGATGATCAGTCCGATCGCAAAGACCACCACAAAGGCCGCGCCCAGCGACAGAACGCAGCTGTCGGACAGGAAAGCGCCGACGACCGGGGCTTCCTTGATCAGGGGTTGGGCCGCAGGGGCAAAGAGATAGGCCAGAATGGCCGCGCCGATCCAACCGGCAATCGCCATTGCCTCGCGCACCAATCCGCGTGAATAGGCAAGCACAGCGGAAAGCACGATCACTGCCGCGACCACGCCATCAACCAGAGTAAAGCCTTCCATCGTCCGCTCTCCGCCTTGTCTCGTAATGGGCAGGCCTCAGCCTGCTCCGAACATCTCACCAACGAAGGCCGTCAAATCGGCCATTTCGCGCAATTTCATGTCCTCGGCCCCGCTGGTCTTGGACCGGCTGGGAAGGGTCGCTTGTTGAAAACCAAGTTTCGAGGCTTCTTTCAACCTGTTTTCGGTCTGCCCCACTGGTCGAAGCGCGCCAGAGAGCGAGATTTCCCCAAAAAGCACCATGTCTGGCGGAATTGCCACATCCTCACGCGCCGAGAGTAGCGCTCCGGCCACAGCCAGATCGGCCGCAGGCTCGTTGACGCGCAACCCGCCCGCCACGTTCAAAAACACATCTAGCCCGGTAAAGGGAATGCCACATCTGGCCTCCAAAACCGCAAGGATCGTCGAAACCCGGCCCGAATCCAGCCCGACCACCGTGCGCCGCGGGCTGGCAAGCGTTGAAGGCGCAACCAGCGCCTGAATTTCGGTCAGCACCGGGCGCGTGCCTTCGATCCCGGCAAAAACCGCCGAACCGGGGGCAGGGGTGTCGCGGCTGGAAAGAAACAGCGCCGAAGGGTTCGTCACCTGCGAAAGACCACCCCCCGTCATTTCAAAGACACCGATTTCATCAGCCGGGCCAAAGCGGTTCTTCACGGCACGCAGAATGCGGAACTGGTGGCCGCGCTCGCCCTCGAAATAAAGGACCGTATCAACCATGTGCTCGACCACACGGGGGCCCGCGATCTGGCCCTCTTTGGTCACATGGCCGACAAGGATCACTGCCACACCGCGCTTTTTGGCAAATGTCACCAACTCATGCGCGGCGGCCCTGACCTGACTGACTGATCCGGGCGCGGCCTCAACCGTATCCAGCCACATGGTCTGGATCGAGTCGATGACAGCCAGATCGGGGCGTTCGGCATCCAGCGTCGTCAGAATGTCACGCAAATTGGTTTCGGCCCCGAGGCTGACAGGGGCCTGCGCCAGCCCAAGACGTTGCGCCCGCATCCGCACTTGGGCCGAGGCCTCTTCGCCCGAAATATAAAGGCATTTCAGCCCTTTTCGGGCAAAGCTGGCGGTGGCCTGCAACAGCAGGGTCGATTTCCCAATGCCCGGATCGCCCCCCACTAGAATGGCACTGGCCGGGACCAGACCGCCGCCCAGAACGCGGTCCAACTCGTCAATTCCCGATCCCGCGCGCGGTGGTGGTGCTTCTTCGGTCGCCAGATCGGTCAGCGGAATGCTGCGCCCTTTTGCGCCAAGGGACTTCGGGCCGCTGGAAAGCGGGGTGTCTTCGACAATCGTGTTCCATCCCCCGCAACCATCACAACGGCCTTGCCATTTCTTGTGAACGGTGCCGCAGGTCGAACAGGTAAAGATCGGGGAAGATTTGCTCATGGGCACTGGCCTAGCGTGAATAGGCCCCCGGCTTCAAGCCTCGCGCGGGGTGCGGTGCGAAAGAAACAGGCTCAATAGGATACAGCCGGTAAACAGATACAGCCCCCAGGCCACCTCGATCGTCGCAATCCCCACACCCTTTGCAATCACCACATACAGCGCGATCAAAAAGACATCCGCCATCGCCAATTTTCCCATCCAGTGCAGCGCGGGCAGGGCGCGGGGCGACAGCAGGTCAAAGTCCAGCAACGCAAGGCCAATGGTCTTTGCCATGGGGGCGAAAATGGCCAGAAAGGTGACAATCAACGCCAAGGCAGCATCACTTTCCCACAGCGATTGCAGCCCCGTGATCACCGAAATCTCGTCCAGACCAAACAATGGCAAAAGGCCCGCCCGCAACAAAGGAGCAAACCAAGACAAAGGGAACAGGGCAAGCAAACTCAGGTTAAGCCATTTCATGGGGTGTCGTCGCCCGTCAGCCTGTCCCCGTCAATGGTCATTTCGCAGGCTTTGGCAGCGATACGACATTGGCTTCACGCGGATCATCACCCCAATCCAGATCATAGCCCAGACTCGGCAAGATCTCTTTCAGATCGGCTTCTAGCCGCCGCAATTGAACTTGCGCTTGGCGCTCGTCGGAATCGATATCTTGCTTCCAGCGTCTCAGGTCATCGCAAATCCGCCGTGCCACGCCCAAGCGGTCTGTCAGGGCATGAACCTCCTCCTGCCGCTGTTTCAGAAAGATACGCGCCCGCGCAACCCGTTCCTCGGAATAGGCGCGGGCCAATTCCCGCGTCTCATGGCTCATCTGCGCGGCCAGTTGCAAAAGTTCTGGCTCCAGATGCGACAGATCGGGGTGGTCTCGCAAATGCTCCATCCGCGCCCGAACCGAGTCGAACTCGGCCGAAAGGCTAAAGACACCTGCGCGGTCGCTGGCATGGGCCTGTCGATAGGCGCGCGCCACATCGTCGACCCCCATCGCAAAACTGCGGTGACTGCGTTCCAGCTTTGCCATGCGGGCATTGGCTGGCAGGTAGAAGGCCAGGATGATCGACAATCCGGTCAACCCAAGCAGCGCCCACATCCCTGCATTTTCCAAGGGCGTGCCCCCGGAAAGACTGATGTAGAACTCTGGCCAAGGCATCCAGCCAAGCGCGGCCATCACTGTGATTGCGGACAAAAAGACCGTCAGAAAAATCACCGACCAAAAGCAAACGATCTGAAAAATCGTCAAAAACAGCGAAAAAGCGCTGCCACGCTCACTCGACATAAGACACCCCCCAACACAGGCCCGTTAACTTTGACGCAGGGGGCGGGATTGGCAAATACTTTCGTATGGTTTTTTCCGGTTTTTGCCCTTTTTTCAGGGGTTTGCCGTATATTGTTCCAGCCTTGGAAACAGTCCTTCGCCTTATGCGGGAATGTCCCAGCCCATCACGTCGCGCACTGTGGCGACAAAGGTCGTGATGAACAGCGTCAACAAAAGCGCCACAACGAATCCATTTGAAAAAAGCAAAAGCGGTTCATGCCATTGCGCGCGCCGCCCCCAGGCCCCAACCAGCCAGAACCAGCCAACAACCGAAATCACACGGGCAGGCAGGATGAACTCTGCGGGCATGGGCATGGGCCACAGCATCCAGACCGCATAAATCGCAGCCCAGAACAACAGAAGCAATCCGCCCCGATCCCCAACCCGCCAAGCCGCATAGCCCGACATCGCTATGGCCAAAGGCACAACCACAATCAGCGTCTGCACCAGCGTCCGCCAGATCGAGGGCTGCTCGAACAGGAAGGACAGATCAATCTGGAACATCCATTCCATCAGCGCACCGTCCCGATGGGACCGCTGGCCCGGCCATTGATGAACTGCTGCACATAGGGGTCGGGCGTGGTTTCCAGATCCGAGGTCGGCCCCGTCCACTGGATCACGCCCTCATGCAGCATCGCCACCCGGTCGGCGACCGACCGAACCGTCGTCATGTCATGGGTGATCGTCATGGCCGTCACCCCCATCTCAACCACGATTTCCCGGATCAATTCATTGATCACCCCGGCAAGGATCGGGTCAAGCCCGGCAGTCGGCTCGTCGAAAAAGATGATCTCGGGTTCTGCGGCGATGGCCCGCGCCAACCCCACGCGCTTTTGCATCCCCCCCGAAAGCTCGGCCGGGTAAAGGTCGGCCACATCCGGGCCCAACCCCACGCGGCGCAGCTTTTCCACCGCGATTTCGCGTGCCTCGGCCTTTGGCCGCTTGCCTTCGCCCCGCATCAGCCGGAACGCCACATTCTCCCAGACCGAAAGGCTGTCAAACAGCGCGCCCCCCTGAAACAACATCCCGAACCGCGCCAGAAAAGCCTCCCGCTCGGCGTCACGAATATCTTGCCCATCGACCAGAATATCCCCGCCATCATGGCGGATGAGCCCAAGAATGGCCTTCAGCAGCACCGATTTCCCGGTGCCCGACCCGCCAATGATCACCATGGACGACGCTGACGGCACGTTCAGCGTCACACCGCGCAAGACCTGCTTCGGGCCAAAGGATTTGGTGACGTCACGCAGCTCGATCATGAGGTGAAGAACACCTCTGTCAGAATGTAATTCGACCCAAGGATCAACACGCTGGCCGCAACCACGGCGGTCTTGGTCGCGCGCCCCACACCCTGCGCGCCCCGGCCTGAATTCATCCCGAAATAGCAGCCCATTAAGGCCACGATAAAGCCAAAGACCGCGCCCTTGACCAGACCGGAAACCACATCCCCGGTTTCCAGAAAATCAACCGTATTGGTCAGATAGGTCGCCGAATTGAAGCCAAGTCTGCCGGTGCCGACAAGCCAGCCCCCCATGATCCCGATGGAATCCCCCACAGCGACCAGAACTGGCAGGGACAGGGTCGCCGCCAACACCCGTGGCACCGCCAGATATTTCAACGGGTCGGTCGACAACGTGACCAAGGCATCAATCTGCTCGGTCACCTTCATCGTCCCCAACTCGGCCGCAATCGACGAGGCGACACGCGCCGCGACCATCAACCCGCCCAAAACGGGGCCAAGTTCGCGCACCATGCCAATCGCCACAATTGACGGCACCACGGCCTCGGCATTGAACCGGGACCCGCCAGAATAGATCTGCAACGCAAGCGCCCCGCCGGTGAACAGCGCCGTCAGGCCGACCACCGGCAAGCTGAACCAGCCGATCTGCATCAACTGGGTCAGAAACTCGCGAATATAAAAAGGCGGGCGAAACAGATGCGACAGAATGCTTGCCGTGAACAAGGCAACACGCCCCACGGCGGCAAGGCTTTCCAGCACCGGGCGCCCGATGGACCGTAGCGCCGTCGCCGGTGTCACGCCACACCCTCGATATAGCGGCGCTGATAGCGTGCGCCCAAAGAGGTCAGGATCTCATAGCCGATGGTGCCGGCGATTTCGGCCAGCTCATCCACGGTCTGATGCGGCCCCAGAATGTCCAAGCTGCGCGGGATTTGGGAAAGATGGGTTACATCCACAGTGATCAGGTCCATCGAAACCCGGCCAACCACAGGGCAGGGGGTGTCGCCATCCCACAGGATCGCCTTGCCCGAAAGGCTCCGCAGCAGCCCGTCGGCATAGCCGCCGGAAACCGTGGCAATGAGCGCATCTTCTTCTGCCGTCCAAGTGCAGGAATAGCCGACCGGCTCGCCCGCCTGAACATTCCGCGTCTGGATGATCGGCAAAGACAGGGTAACAACCCGCGCCGAGCTTTCGAACGGCTGACCACCGTAAAGCCCAATGCCGGGACGAGTCAGATCAAAATGGAATTTCGGCCCCAGCAAGATGCCTCCGGTCGCCGCCAGCGACCGCGGCACGCCCGTCCCATCGGTCATGGCGTGGAAGTTTGCCAGTTGCAGTTCGTTCATCGCGTGGTCGGGGTCATCGGCACAGGCCAGATGCGACATGATCATTTCCGGCCCGGCTTCCAGCACAAAGGGGGCCACTGCCTCCCATTCGGCTTCTTCCATCCCAAGCCGGTTCATCCCGGTGTCAAGCTGCACGCCAAAGGGCAGACCGGGCAGCGATTCCAGATGCCGTGTTACCTGATCCAGACTGTTCAGCATCGGCGTCAGATCCAGATCGTGGATCATGTCCGTGTCGCCCGCCATATGGCCGGAAAGGATGCAAATCTGCGGTCCTGGCCCCAGGGCCTGACGCAGGGCTGCGCCTTCTTCGGCCACGGCCACAAAAAAGCGCCGCGCCCCGGCCTGCGCCAAAGCGCGTCCGACACGGGTGATCCCCAGACCATAGGCATCGGCCTTGACCACAGCGGCGGTTTGCACGCCCGAGGCAGAGGCACGGTCAAGCGCACGCCAATTGGCGGCAAGGGCATCAAGATCAATGGAAAGCGTTGCAGTGGCCATGAAGGTTTCTTGTCGGATCGGAAAGTTTCGTCAAGCGCAAAGGCGCCGGTTCAGGCAGGGGTGGCAAGTCGTCTGCCAAGTTGTCTGCACGAGAGGTGTACAGGGGGTGTACAAAAGGTGCACCGGGAAATCTATGTCGTAAATTCCCCAGTCTACAGCGGCGTCAATAGCCCCCTTCGTCGCCTTGCCATGCGCGGGCAAGGTTGCCAAAGCGCGTAAAGCGGCCTTCGAAGGACAGTTCAACCGTGCCGATAGGCCCGTGACGCTGCTTGCCCAAAATGACCTCGGCTTTACCGTGGCATTGCTCCATAACCTGTTGCCATGCCGCCATTTTTTCCAGTTCGTGGTCGCCCGGTTTTTCGCGTTCCTTGTAGTATTCTTCACGGTACACGAACATAACCACGTCGGCGTCCTGCTCAATCGACCCGGATTCCCGAAGGTCGGAAAGCTGGGGCCGCTTGTCTTCCCGGCTTTCGACCTGACGCGACAGCTGCGACAGCGCGATCACAGGGATGTTCAATTCTTTGGCAATAGCCTTAAGTCCCTGAGTGATCTCGGAAACTTCCTGAACGCGGTTGGCTTCAGAGCCTTTGGACGATCCCTTCAAAAGCTGAAGATAGTCGATCATCAGCACGTCAAGGCCATGCGTCCGCTTCAACCGCCGCGCCCGCGCCGCAACTTGGCTGATCGGCAAGGCAGGCGTATCGTCGATGTAAAGAGGGCAGGATTCCAAGGACTTAGCCGCCTCGACAAAGCGGCGGAATTCTGCCTCGGTCATATCACCCCGGCGGATCTGTTCGCTCGGCACCTCGGAGGCTTCGGAAAGGATACGCGCGGCCAACTGTTCGGCGCTCATTTCAAGGCTGAAGAAGCCCACGACACCGCCCTCAACAGCCCCTTCGCTGCCATCCGGCTTGCGACCCCGTTTGAAGGCTTTGGCCACGTTAAAGGCGATGTTTGTGGCCAGCGAGGTCTTTCCCATCGAGGGGCGACCGGCAAGGATGATCAGGTCACTTTCGTGCAAACCACCCAGTTTCTTGTCCAGATCAATCAGGCCGGTTGAGATGCCCGCAAGCCCGCCGCCACGCTGATAGGCCGCGTTTGCAACGTTAACTGCGTCTGTTACTGCCTTGAGAAAGCTTTGAAATCCGCGCTCCGCGACGCCCTGTTCGCCCAGTTTGTAAAGCCGCTGTTCGGCTTCGATGATCTGCTCTCGCGGCTCGGATTGGATTTCGACCTTTGCGGCCTTGGCGCTGATTTCGCGGCCCAGCGAGATCAGTTCCCGGCGCACCGCAAGGTCATAGATCATCTGCGCATAATCGCGCGCGGCATAGGCGCTGATCGCGGCCCCGGCAAGGCGCACCAGATAGGCCGGCCCGCCCAATTCCTTCAGACCTTCATCATCCTCGAAAAAGGGTTTTAGCGTCACAGGGCTGGCAAGGGCGTTCTTCTGGATTCGCGCAGCCGTCTTTTCGAAAATGCGCTGATGCACCGGATCAAAGAAATGCTCGGATTTCACAAGGCTCGCGATCCGGTCATAGACGTCGTTATTTGTCAGAATAGCGCCCAGAAGCTGCTGCTCCGCCTCAATATTATGCGGCAAAACATCCGGCAGATCACCGCCCTCGGCCCGTGCTGGCGTGCCCGTGCGAAGCGTCGCGATCTCGCTCATCTGTCCCCCCGTTTCCTTGATTGAGTGCCTGAATGCCTGTTAATTTCGGCCAAGGCAATCCGTTGAACAACTCTGTGGATAAGATGAAAATCTGCTCATCCACGGGCAAATGACCAAGTTGGTGCCACAAGATATTGTGGCCGCCACCGTGGTTTCGTCAAGAAATTCTAAAGTCGTGTCGAATTTTCCCCAGAATCGGGAAAAAGCACTGACCCAGTTATCAGGCGCCTTTTCTTGCGTCTTGCCATTCGCGAGGTGCGTTGAGGAACGCTTCAACTTCGGTCAGCGTTTTCTCGTCAAAGGCACCTTGCGCCCTGGCTTCGGCCAGAACGTCCCACCATGTGCAAAGATGGTGCAACTGCACGCCATGTTCGGCAAGGCGTTCTTCGGTCCCTTTAAAGATGCCGTAATAGAAGATCACCGCAGTATGGCCGCAAGTTGCCCCGGTTTTGCGGATCGCATCGACAAATGACAATTTTGATCCACCATCGGTCGTCAGATCTTCGACCAGCAAGACGCGTTGCCCTTCGGTCATGGCGCCTTCAATGCGGGCATTCCGGCCGTAGCCTTTCGGCTTTTTGCGCACATAGGTCATTGGCAACGCCAAACGCTCGGCCACCAAGGCGGCAAATGGAATGCCGGCCGTTTCGCCGCCGGCGATGTTGTCAAAAGCCTCAAAGCCCGCATCGCGCATCACAGTGACGGCCATGAAATCCATCAGCATCGACCGGATGCGAGGATAGGAAATCAGCTTGCGGCAGTCGATATAGGTGGGCGAGGGCAAACCACTGGCCAGCGTGAACGGCGTCTCGGCGTTAAAGTGGACCGCCTTGATCTCAAGCAAAGCGCGGGCAGTGAGACGGGCGATTTCTTCCTTGGCGGGAAAGCTGGTCGGGATCATGGCAGGCTCTTTTCGTATGAGGTCTTACGCTTCAACGGCCCAATGGACCGGATAGCCGGGATTGAAGACAGTAACGGGACCGGCTTCGGTGATGATCTTTTCGGGGAAGGTTTGCGCAAGCTCGTGTTTGACGAGGCGGATCTTTTCGTCATTCACAGGCAGACCATAGAAGGCTGGGCCATTTAGGCTGGCGAAGGCTTCCAGCTTGTCCAGGGCACTATCCTCTTCGAACACATGCGCAAGCAAGGCCATAGTGTTGGTGGCCGTGAAGCAGCCCGCACAGCCGCATGCGTGTTCTTTCAGCGCATCCACATGCGGGGCGCTGTCTGTGCCAAGGAAATAGCAGGATTTGCCGCTGGTGGCGGCACGACGCAGAGCCAACCGATGCTTTTCGCGTTTTGCGACCGGCAGGCAATAGTAATGCGGTTTGATCCCGCCCACGAGGATGTGGTTGCGATTGATGATCAGGTGATGCGTGGTGATCGTCGCCCCCAGATTTGGACCACCCTCTGCCGCGTAGGTCGCACCTTCTTCGGTGGTGATATGCTCCATGACGACACGCAACTCTGGAAGGCGGCAGCGCAGCGGGTCCAGCACAGTGTCGATAAAGACAGCTTCTCGGTCGAAAATGTCGACCTCTGCCGTCGTCACCTCGCCATGTGTACAGAGTGGCAATCCGATCTCGGCCATTTTTTCCAGCACAGGCATGACTTTATCCAGATCACGCACACCGCTGTGGCTGTTCGTCGTGGCACCTGCCGGGTAAAGCTTGACTGCCTTTACCAATCCAGACTCTGCTGCCGCAGCGACGTCGGCGGGATCTGTGCCCTCGGTCAGATAAAGGGTCATAAGGGGGGTGAACGTCATGCCCTTTGGCAAAGCCGCAAGAATGCGATCGCGATAGGCAGCGGCCTGTTCTCCGGTCACCACGGGGGGAACCAGATTGGGCATGATGATCGCACGGGCAAAATGCCTCGCGGTTTCTGGAAGAATACCCTGCAACATCGCACCGTCGCGCAGGTGCAAATGCCAGTCATCGGGGCGGCGAATGAGGATCTCTTGTGTCATGCGCGGGCGATAGCGCGAAGCCGTTCAAATTTCCAGCGGAATTCCATGCCGACAGATATTCAATGTCACGCAAGCTGCAAGGATTTCACAGCCAGCGAGAGCGCCATACTGACCGCTGCTACCGAAACTACGCGTCAGCCTTTTCAAGGGCCGCGATCGCTTCGGCGGCGGCTTCATCAGCCAGAATCTCATTCAGCCGCTTACGGAACGCTGGCGCATTCAGGCGTTTGGTCACGCCGCTGCACAGCCACTTTTCCCGTTTCACCTTGCCCGAGCTGGCCGTCTTGGACAGAAGACCCCGAAGATAGGGGCCAAATTGTCGGCGGGCCCGCCAAAGACGCGCAAAGTTGAGCCGGTCAAGTTGGCCGTCCATTGCGGCATCAACCAGTGGCCCCCAAAGTTGCATATGCCCAAACGCCCAAGAGACCCGGCCATTCAAGCGCGGTGTTCTGAGATGGGTGATATGTTTGTCGCGGAACAAAGCAGCGTGCATCGCATCTTCTGCGATTTCCGGATCATAGATAACCGCAACATGCCCGGTGCCTTCAACCATATCCGGCGCGTAGCCGTAACGGCTGCTGAAATCCAATTTTCGCGCCTTGGGCGTGCGTTTGTCCCATCCCGTGACCTGAGGGTCTTGCGAGGCGCGTGGCGATACAAGCAGGACCGACGAACCCGGCGCGGCAACCGAGAAGGATGCCGCTGCATAGGCCTGTTGGTCGGCACCTAGGAACAAAACCTTGTCGAAGTCCTCAAAGAAGGCATCGTCGACCAAGCGGTCGAAGTAGCGGTAGACACGGTCTGAGCGATACCAGGTTTCCCCATCGGCAATCAGACACAGGTGAGACCAGCCACGCATTTTCGCCAGATCAAAGCCCATCGGCATTTGGGCGGGGCGGGTGCGAATGTCTGCCAACTGCTCAAAGGTGACAAGCAAGACGGGCCCGTCATCGTGAAAGAAAGACCAATGCGACGCGCCCAAGGGTTCAAAATAACCCCCTTCTTCGCCGATCTGATCCATGATTGTCAGCCATTCAGACTGATCTTTGGCCGCGGAGGCATCGACAGGAACGGAAGCGACAGGCGAAGCCACCGGCTTTACCTGTTCTTCAAGGTTGGCGGTCTCGTCCGACATCGCTTCCTCCTTGCCGTGCGGAATAATCAATTTTCCGCAGACTGGCGGATTAATCCCTGTATTCTCGTAAATTCTTGTGTCGGAGGCAACAGTGGGGAACGGGACAGACTGTTTCCTAAACTGACAAACCGATTAGTCGCGCCGATATTGGCGGATGCGTTGTGCCTCGGCTGGAGCCAATATGCGCGCTGGCGGCGTCATCATGAGGCGTCCGAAAAGCGCCCGCCAAGGCTCTTCCTGCATCAGTTCGGCAAAGCGGGCTTTCCGCCAGATCACGGAATCTTGGTGCAACGTTTGCAGGACGGGGTCAGCTAAAAGGTCTTGTCGGATCGTCGAACTGTTAAGTTCTTGAAGACTGGTGTCCTCTTCATCGGCAAAGTTTCGATCGCACCAGTAAGACATGTCGAAAGCGGAAGCTGAGCGATTGGCGCGACCACGATCACATTTAACGATGTAGCTTTCCATCGCGCCAAGGGCGTAGTGGTTCAGTTGCATGACCGAATAATGATCTGATCCCGGCGCGGAAAACAGACGCTGGCCAAGGTTTGGGTCAAACCATCGTGCTGGGCGCTTCTCCCCCTTTGGACGATGCACCCCAAGCTTGCGAAAGACGTCACGCCGAAACAGCGTCTTCACCATCAAAGCACGCCAAGGCCAATGCAAGATACGCGGCGCAGCCCTGGTGAAAACCTCCGTCACGGGAAGGTCTTCGAAATCTGTTACCCCAGCATTCCCAAACATGCGCCATGTCATTGGAAATGCATCACAATCCGGAAATGAATCTGTCAAGGCAGACAGGGTTTTGTCGCCAATTTTGATGTTCACGAATTCATCCATGTCGATGACCATGACCCATTCAGCTGTTTTCAGCGCAGGGTGTTTGTCTGCGAGTTTCAGGGCAGACCATTGTGGGCCCTCTTCCCATGGACCCGGGTTTGGAACATGGGTCAGCCAGCCCAGTTCGGCCAGCCGGTCCAGCATTCGATCGGTGCCGTCATCGCAATCATTCGAAAATACCAGAAAGTCGGTGAATCCGGCGGCTTTATGATGCGCAAGCCATTCCAAGAGGAAAGCGCCTTCGTTGCGAACGGTCAGAACTGCCAGAGTCTTCATGCCGCGTTTCTTTCCGTTATCGCTTGCCAAAGATCAGCGTAGGCAGGGTCCGCCTTCAACTCTTCAATGCGGGCGCGGTGCCATGCCACAGATTTCCGGTGCATGAACGCCAGATCTGTATCTGTCAGCAGTTGATCCATCCATCTTTGAACAACTGGATCATAGCGGCGGATCGCATCGCAGGATTGTTCCTGAATGTTGAATTTAGCCCAATAATCCAGACCCATGTCTTGCCCGACATGATTGACGCGACCGCGATCGCGTTTGACCAGAAAGCTTTCGGCGCTTCGAAGCGCGTAATGGTTCACTTGTGCCACGTAATAATCTGCGGCGACAAACATCGTGTGGTGCTGAGTTCGCCACGGTTTGCCGCCTGGCTCTTCTCTCCGAAAATCGCGCGCGCCCTCTTTCGGCACTGGAGTGTGAATTCCAATTCGCCCCAAGGGCAGGTCGCCTCGGAACAATGATTTCGCATAAGCGAAGTCTTCACCCAAAGGATATGCTTGTGCCTTTCCTTTCTGAAATTGGCGTGTGATCTGGCCCTCTTGATATCCGCTTTGCCCGTTGGGACCCAAAATTCTCCAAGGTACGGAGATTACTTCTGTTCCCGGCGATGCCGTCGATACCAGATGTCGAACGCTTCCATCCCCGCATTTGATCGTTAGAAACTCGTCGGCGTCGCAAACCCAAATCCATTCGGCCTCTTTCACGATGTCATATCGTGTTGCCTGTTTTAGCGCTGACCTTTGGATCGAAGTCGCGGGCCAATGTTTTGTTGGATGGTGAACGACCAATCCGAGTGTCTGGAGCCGAAAGGCCATGCGTCGGGTATGATCGCTGCAATCATTGGTGCAGATCAGAATATGATCGAACCCCAAAGCCTTGTGATGCGCGACCCATTCCAAAAGGAACGCGCCCTCGTTCTTCATCGTGGTGATGACGGTAAAGCCGCTCAATGTTCGGCCTCTCCACTGTGTTCGACCGTAAAGAAGAAGTCGGCGGGCAGGGCATCGTCGAAGGCTATCTCGTCTGGAATGACATGTGGACCTGCACTGAACACATTGGAACCAAAATGGTGCTGCATCCGGCACAGGCGCCTCATCCTTTCACCGGTCAACTCAGCATAAAAGTTGCGATAGTTTTCAGTCTCGAGCAGTTCCGCGATCTTGGCGCGGTGGCAGGCGACAGAATACTCATGCGCTGCCCGGATCTCTGGGTCAGCCATCAGTCGGTCATATTCTACTCGCAAGGCAGGGATCATCCGCTGGATCGAGGTGTCGCGATCTGAATTATGGCTCATCCTGAACCAGTAGTTCAGGCCCTGATCGCGGTCGACGTGGTTAACGCGGCCACGGTCGCGCTTGACTAGGAAGCTTTCGGCACTGCGAACGGCGTAGTGGTTCAGTTGCACCCAGCTGTAACCGTAAGTTTCCAGGGTTGATCGCCAGCCATTTCGGAACATTTCGCGCGGCATCGGCTGGCCCGAGCCGTTCAACCATTTCACCTGATCCCAGAGGTCAGGTTTCAGCCCTTTTGGCCGATGGACGCCGAGTTTCTTGTAGATGTCGATATTTCGGAACAGGGTCTTGAAGCCCCATGCCTGATGCGGTTTGCGAATGATTTCCGGGGCGCAATCGGTAAACTGCTCAAGCAGGAATTTGTCTTCATAAGGCGCAACATCAGAGTTTCCAATCAGCCGCCATGTGAGGCTGATCATATTTGCCTCCCCCATAGCCTCATAAAGCGCGCGCAAGGTGCCGTCACCGATCTTGACGTTGATGAACTCATCCACGTCCATGCAAATTCCCCAGCCGCAATTCTGCATGACGGGCTCAGATTCCGCCGCCTGAAGGGCCGCATGCTGCGGCTTTAACTCACCGCCGGGTTTCCACGGATTGACCCGATGTTGGACCAGCCCTTTGGATTGAAGCAACTCCAGCATCGTATCGGTGCCGTCAGTGCAGTCGTTGGTGTAGACGAGAAAATCATCCACACCAATGGCGCGGTGATAGGCGATCCATTCAAGGATAAAGGGCCCCTCATTTTTCATCGTTGTGACGATGGCCGTGCGGCCCCCCTTTACGGCCTGTTTCGGGGCTGTCTTGGTCTTGGAAACAGGGGCGCGGACCGGCTTATGGTCAAACATCGTTTCCGACAGATTCAACAGATGCGGGTCTTCGATGAGCGAGGTTTTCGGTGCCAGTTCGCCGGAACTGCGTCCCGGGACACGCAAAGCCATAGCGCGGTAGAACGGAATGGTTTCTGCGGGATCAGGCTTGGCATATGCCACCCGGACCATCCGCCAAGTATTTGAAAGACCCGCCTTTTCAGGAGAAACACCCCAACGGGCAATGCCGCGCCTTGCGTCAAATTGGCGGCAGATGTGGTCGCCAAAACTTGCCACTGCTTTGGAGCGGACACGCCAAGGGTAAATCCGCCTGCCCACCAGCAGGGCAACGCCATGTTGTGACATTGCGCATTTGTCAAAGGCTTCCGTTGCTTCGGGGGTCAGGATGTCGGTTACATCCAGCACCAGAACCGCGCGGGCAGATGAGAGGAAGCGCCACTTTGCGATTTCGAAAATCAATTGTTCGCCAAGCGGCGAGCGCCAAGCGTCGGGTTCTGGCGGCGTCATCCGGTCCTTGCCGGGCGCGTCTGGTGCAAGGAAGGGATGGTTCTCTGGGCCCATTTCTGGTTTGCCGATAGGGATGGGGCAGTCCAGCACCACGACAGTCAATGGGGCTTCGCCCAATGCCTTTTCAAGTTTTTTGGCAAAGCCAGCTTCGGGAAGACGGTTCAGGATAAGAGCGCCCTGAAGCCCGTGATATCTGGCGTGGTAGATCAACCCTTCTGCAACTTGTTCCGGCGTCTCTTCCAGCCGCATCCCGAAAGTGCAATTCTTTCCGGCGAAGAGTTCGGTTTCGGCCTGCGCAGGATCGGCGTGAAATCTACCCCCGTCGCCAAGCGCGATTGGTGCAGTTCCCTCGACCTTGACCATTGCTGCGCCCGACACATCTCGGATGTCTTCGGGCAGGGCGCATCCTATTGCACCATCTGGAACAAAGGCGCTGGGCGAAGTGCCGCCACCAAAGAAATAGATCACCTTTCCATCGGCGAGCGATACGCAGTCCAGTAGACGCGTGATCGAATGGTTGCCGACGTCGCATGAACCCATTACGCGCTGCAGGACTTTCGCTTTGGATGGTTTTGCTTTTCCTGCCATTTGCCTTGTCATGCGGTCTTTCTGCCGCCCTTCGATTTTTTCTTAACACAACCAACCTTAGGGGCAAAGCTGCGCTTCCCCCCATTCTCTCCAAAACCTTGGCAAATCGCCAAATTTTCGCCAGACTGTTTCGCAAATATCCCCGCATAAGGGGTGCAGGAGCAGGTATATGAGTGAGCTAAGAGAAGTCGGGATGCTGTGGATTGGCGGCAGCCTGTCTTGGATGGAACAGCTTTGCCTGAAATCCTTTGTCGATCACGGACAGAAGATCACCCTTTTCTCCTACGAAGATATTCCGAATGTTCCCTCGGGTGTGATCCGTCGTGACGGACGGGAGGTGATAGATACCGACAACTTTTTGAAATACGAAAAGAAAGATAGCTTTGCTCTGTTCGCGGATCTGTTTCGGCTTCACATGATCGCGAAGAACCCCGGAATGATCTGGTGTGATACCGATGTCTACTGCCTTCGGCCGATGGACTACGAAACGCACTATGTAGTCGGCTTTGAGCTGCCGGGTGAGCACCGCGTCAATAACGCCGTTTTAGGGTTGCCTGCCGATAGCGCGCTTTTGAAGGCGATGCTGCACTACACGGATGATCATTTCGCGATTCCGCCCTTTGTGAAACCCAAGTTGCAGGATGAATACCGTAAGGCCGCCGCCGATGGTCATCCTGTGCACGTCAGTCAGCAACCGTGGGGCGTTTGGGGACCGCTAATGGTTACCCATTTCATCCGTGACTTGGGTTTGGCGGATCGCGTGATGCCGCTGGACGCTTTCTATCCAGTCACATTTCCTGACCGTCTGAAATTTCTGCGGCCTGCAAGCGTCGTCGAAGAAATGCTTACACCTCGTACAACGGCTTTGCACCTTTGGGCGTCAAACAAGCGTGAGTTGGGTTTGCGTCACAATGGCCTGCCGCCAGCAGGAAGCTATCTGGACAAGTTGCTGAAAAAACATGGTATCTCTGCTGAAACCGCGCCGATTAAAGGTCGCGGAAAGCGGGTTTTCGATGCCGGCCTGGTGGAACAGATCGATTTGGATGAAGTTGAGGTTTTTGCCGATCTGGGCGGCAATGCCCAATCGTTTGCGCTGGCCGCTCATGCCAAGTGGGATTGCGATATTCGATTGATCGACTTGACTCACAAAGGCGAGTTTTCTGAGACGCCTTCGGCTTGGATCGCGCCTTATCGGGCTTTTCTGGGCGAGCATGGTGTGGCAGATGATCGGATTAAAGTTTGGTCAAAGGCCGATGATCTGGCGCCAACCGATCTGATCGCCAACCTGAGTGGTTTTGGAGATGTAAATAAAGTCAAGCACTTAGAGACAGTTCTTCCCAAGTTGCTGCATGCGGACAGCCGAATGGTTTTAGACATTCGGAAAGGTTCGGGGGCGTTCCCCTTTCTAAAAGAGTTCGGATCGACAGAGACTTTGTCCAGCCGAGAGGCCGATGGCATTCCAATTGTTCGCAGCCTGTTTCGCCCGGGCCCACAGCTTACTGCCAAGCAGGGGGATGCCAGCTGGTCATTGATTGCGACAGAGCTTGCAGGCAAAGACGGTTTTTTCCGCGAAAGTCCCAACCATTCGTTCTTGTTCATCAAGCGGTCAGACACGTTGGTCGTGACTTTTGATAACCTCGATATTGCTATGGGAAAGCGTGAAGACCGCCGACCGTGGGGCTTTTCATTCATCGAAAAGCAGGGCTGGTCGATGCTGGGTGTAATGGCCAATGGCTGGACCTGGTATCGCGACCCTTGGGTTTGGGATCAGTTCAATGATCTTCGCGACAGCGGCTTTTTCAAACAGTTCAGGCGCGTAGTCTTTTACGGGGCTTCTATGGGGGGCTATGCGGCGGCAGCCTTCGTGGCGGCCTGTCCCGGTGCGGATGTGGTGGCAATTTCACCTCAGTCCACATTGGACAAGGCTATCGTGCCTTGGGAGACACGTTACAAAACCGCATGGGACAGTGATTTTTCGGGCCCCTATGGCGACGCGGCCAAAGTCAGCAAGGCCGCTGGCCGTGTGTTTCTGATGTATGATCCATTTGAACCTTTAGACACAGGTCACGCCGACCGGTTCGAAGGCGAGAATGTCACAAAGCTGCGTGCGCCTCTTTTGGGCCACCGCTTGGGATCGAGCCTTCAACAGATGGGTATTTTGTCACCGATCACACTTGGTGCCTTGAACGGTACCCTGACTGAACCGGAATTTTATCGGATGCTTCGCGCACGTAAGACCTTTGGCAGATACCAGAAAGAGCTATTCAAGCGGGCTGTCGATCGCGGTCGGCCCGATCTTGCCCGTAAGCTGGGGCGTTACGTTTTGACTCGCGGTGACAATCGCTACATCCGGCAAGGGCTGATGTCACTGTAGAGGCTTTGAGAGCGTTCAACGGTCGGGCCGACCAGCTTTGATCTTGTCCATTGGTCGCATGTGCGGAGTTGCCCGCTTGACCACCGGTGGGCCGATAGTCAGCATGGATGACGACTTGGCGCAGGGTTGCGCCCCAAGGGAGACCTAGACGTGACGCCAGTGCCGCAGACGATTGACGCCATGCAAACCATGTTGGCGGCTCAGAGGTATGTTGCCAGCCGTGCGCTGTCGACGGTGGCTTTCTTGTCGCTTCGGCTTGGGCGACCGCTTTTTTTGGAAGGCGAGGCGGGCGTAGGAAAGACCGAGATTGCAAAAACACTGGCGCAAGCCCTTGGCCGCCGCCTGATCCGTTTACAATGCTATGAAGGACTGGACGCGTCTTCTGCCGTTGCCGAGTGGAATTTTGCGGCGCAGATGGTTGCAATTCGTGCCTCAGAAACCACCGGGACGGCAACAGCGAAATCGGATCTTTTTACCGAAGAATTCCTGATCGAAAGACCGTTGCTATCTGCCATGCGCCCACAAGCTGGCGGCGCTCCTGTGCTTTTGATCGACGAACTTGATCGTACCGACGAGCCCTTTGAAGCTTTCTTGCTGGAAGCCTTGTCCGATTTTCAGGTGACCATACCAGAACTTGGAACCATCCGTGCACCGGAACCGCCCATTGTCATTCTGACATCGAACCGTACCAGAGAGGTGCATGACGCACTTAAACGGCGATGCCTCTACCATTGGGTCGACTACCCGTCTTTTGATCGTGAGTTGGAAATCCTGCACTCGCGTGCGCCAGAGGCTCAGGAGGCCTTGAGCCGCGAGATCGTGGCCTTTGTCCAAAAGCTGCGGCGAGAGGATTTGTTCAAGCGCCCAGGGGTTGCCGAGACGATTGACTGGGCCAAGTGCCTTTTGGCGCTGGATGTTATAGCACTGTCACCCGAGGTCATTGCGGATACGCTGGGAGCAATTCTTAAATATCAAGACGATATCCAGAAGATTTCGGGTTCCGAAGCAAAGCGTCTGCTTGACGAGGCAAAGAAGGACCTCGTGTCTGCATGATTGAAGATTTCGGCCGTCTGTTGGGTGTCGCCTTGGGGCAGGGCAAGTTTGACAACAGGCAGGACTTCAATGGCCACTTATAGCCCACTTGAAATCCCTGAAGACGGCAAGCTTGCCCACAACATCACTCACTTCGCACGGGCTTTGCGAAAGGCGGGTCTGCCGATCGGGCCGGGACGTGTGATTGATGCCATCAGGGCCGTCGAGGCAACGGGCTTCTCGGAGCGTTCAGATTTCTATTGGACTTTACATGCCTGTTTCGTCAGTCGCCCGGAACAGCGCGTTATTTACGAACAGGTGTTTCGCCTGTTTTGGCGAGATCCGAAATATCTTGATCACATGATGAACCTGCTTCTGCCGTCGATCCGAGGGCTGCAAGAAGAACGTCAAGCTGCTGCCGCAGAAAAGCGCGCGGCGGAAGCTTTGCTCGACGGCGTGGATCAAAACCTGCCCAAACCCGAATTCGAGGACAGGGAAGAAGACGCCGAAATTGAAATCGACGCATCGGCGACGATGAGCCATGAAGAGCGTCTGAAAACGCTCGACTTTGAATTGATGTCGACGGAGGAAGTGGCTGAAGCGAAACGCATGCTTTCGCGCTTGAGTTTGCCCGTTCAACCGCTTCGGACCCGGCGGACGAAACCTTCGACAGGCGGTGCGATTGTCGATCTTCGGCGCACGTTGCGATCCAGTCTGCGCACGGGCGGCGAAATTCAATCGCTTGCATTTAAAGCGCAAAGACACCGATGGCCTAATCTTGTCGTGATCTGCGACATTTCCGGGTCGATGAGCCAGTACTCCAGAATGGTTCTGCATTTCGTTCACGCCGTTGCCAACCGCAAAGGTCAAGGTTGGGCGAAGGTGCACGCCTTTACTTTCGGAACACGGCTTACGAACATCACACGCCACTTAAAAAACCGCGATGTCGATGCCGCCCTGAAGTCCGCTGGTGCCGAAGCGCAGGATTGGTCGGGTGGCACACGCATCGGTGCCTGTCTTCACACGTTCAATCAGGATTGGTCGCGCCGCGTCTTGGGGCAGGGGGCAGTGGTTCTTCTGATTACGGATGGGTTAGACAGAGATGATGCGGGGCTTTTGAAGAAAGAAGCGGAACGCCTGCACCTGTCTTGTAAGCGTTTGATTTGGCTGAACCCTCTTTTGCGTTGGGACGGGTTTTCCCCAAAGGCAAAGGGCGTTCGTGCGCTGCTGCCACACTGCGATGCGTTTCGTGCAGGCCACTCGATTCAGACGCTGGAAGCGCTCGGCCAAGCGATCTCTGATCCCGGTGACGGCGGAGAGAAGGCCCGGCTTATTCGCATGATGGCGGGAACCTGAAGGCTTTCCCGGCGTTCTAGACTGCAAGTTTACCTGAAACAGCGACGTGCCATCGTCCTGATATGGCATATCAACCGCTGCTGTGGTTTGGGTAACGCCAGCAGTTGGGAGAAAACCAAGCAGTCCTGCTGGTTTCCCCGGAAAGGAACGAAATGAAGAAACTCTTGTCCACGACCACTGCCTTGTCTCTTGCGATTGTACCGGTTCAACCTTGGCCGCTCTTTGCGCAGTCGACCGAAATTCAGGCTGTCCTCGCCGACGACGGTTCCATCCTTGCGGCAGACGGCAGTGTTCTTTGCCTGCCAACACCAGACGTTCCCTGTAATCCGCTCGATTTCGGAATCCTCGATATTCCGGGCATCGAAGGAACGATGGAAGAGCCAGCGACCGTGGAAGCCCCGGATTCTGTGATCGTCCCGGATACCGTGACGGTAGACCCCGCGCCGGCGGAAACCGCTGAGCAGCCTGCCTTAAACCCGGTTTTTGAGCCGGCTCCGGAAGCGTCGGCCACGACCAGTGCGGAATCGACTGTTGAGCCATCGGAAGGTGGCTTGGCCGAGTCGCTTGCCGAGCAAGGCGTTACCGCAAAAGGCAACAATGGCAATGGCAATGGCAAGGGTAACGGCAACGGCAAGAACAAAAAGAAAAAGAAGAATGTCGAGGCTATCCTTGGAACTCAGGATCCAGCGACTATTGCCCACGACGAGCCGATTGTGACGCCGGAAGTGACCTTGGACACCAATGACAAGCCGCTTGAAACGGCGATTGAAGAGGCCTTCAAGAAGGCTAAGGAAGCCGAAGCCGCGAACACGGCGACAGAGCCGATGGCTGAAGCTATCCCAGTCGAAGTTCCCGAAGTGAGCGAAGAAGCCACCAAGTCGATTGAGCAGCTGTTGTCAGGGTCTGTCCCGTCGGTGGGTGAGGTTGTCGGTGCGGTTGCTGCGCAGCCAGTGGTGGAAGGTGCGGATGACACCACTTCGACCCAGCCGGCCCCTGAACCGCAGGATGTAACCGAAACCACCATTACTGAGGACGATGCGAGATCTTCGTTTGAAGAATTCGCAAACGCTCCGAAAGTGCTGGACGGCGGCCGCAAGAAGTCGGGCCTTTCCGACCTTGAAAAGGCTGGCCTGATCGCTCTTGGCGCAATCGTTGTCGGCAAGATGCTTTCGGATGGTCGTGAAGTGGTTTCGAACTCGGGTGACCGCGTTGTCGTTCGCGAGCCGGATGGTGGCTATCAGGTCTATAAGGACGATGACACATTGCTGCGCCGCCCCGGTTCGACCGTTCGGACCGAGACGTACAGTGACGGTTCTACCCGCAGCACCGTGACGCGCGAAGATGGCACTGAAGTCATCACGATCCGCGACGCAACCGGGCGTGTCTTGCGCCGTGTGCTCGTTGACACACGGGGGAATGAGACAGTCCTTATCGACGATCTGGTGCCGGAAGAACGGATTGACGTCTCGGTCCTGCCCCAGCCGCGAGCCGAAAGCATGACGATCTCGTCGCGCAGTGAAGACGCGTCGTTGCGTGCCGAACTTGCTCGGGTCGAGGCACAGCGAATTGGCCGAACCTTCAGTCTGCGCCAAATCCGGGACATTCAGGAAGTGCGCCGCCTGGCTGCCGTGATTGATGTGGACAACATCACCTTCGACACGGGTTCGGCAGTCATTCGTACGACAGAGGCACGCAAGCTTGCCGATCTCGGCAGGACGATGGCCGACATTCTGGATGCGAACCCCTATGAGATTTTCCTGATCGAAGGCCATACCGATGCCGTTGGTTCGGCTGCGTCGAACCTTGCGCTCTCGGACCGCAGGGCAGAGTCGGTTGCCTTGGCCCTGACCGAATACTTTGGCATCCCGCCAGAGAACATGGTTGTGCAGGGTTATGGCGAATATGACCTGCGCGTTGAAACTGAGGCGGATGAGCGTCGCAACCGTCGTGTTGCTGCCCGTCTGATCTCGCCCCTGATGGAGACAGCTTCGCGCTGACTTGATTTGGGTCAAGGAAGGTAAAGCGGAATCGTGACATCAAACTTCCATCGGATCGGCGCTCCCAAATTCCGCCACCGACTGTCACGGTTCCGCGCCTTCCCTGTCGTCGAACCAGCCACGCCGCAGGCCTCCCTCCTGCGGCGTTTGGCTTTTTTTGGGTGTTCTCCGATCAAGCTCTTGCGCAGTTGCACCTTTTGCCAGTGGCGCAGGATTCGACTTACCCCCATATTTGTTGAAAATCGGGGGGGAAATAGAATGCATGCGGGCGAACACGATCAGATACCTGAAATTGCTTTGGCATGGCATCAGGAGGGGCGCGGCGCGGCTCTTGCGACTGTTGTGGAAACCTGGGGAAGTGCGCCGCGTCAGGCTGGCAGCCAACTGGCGATCAGCCGAGATGGTCAAATCATGGGTTCGGTGTCGGGCGGCTGTGTTGAAGGCGCGGTGGTGACCGAAGCCATCGATGCCATGGAAGACGGCACTCCTCGGTTGTTGTCCTTTGGGGTCTCGGACGAAACGGCCTTTGCCGTAGGTTTGGCTTGTGGTGGGACCATCCGAATTCTTGTCGAACCGATAGGAGAGGGCGGCCAGAGATTGCCTGACGCTACTCTGTCGCGGATCGTTGAGGCTCGGGCAAAGCGTCGGGCGATCGCTTACGCAGTCAACCCGGAATTATGTTCACGCAATTTGCTAGAGCCGTCAGACGATCCTGTGGTGGACGCACGGTTTCGGTCCGATAAGTCGGGGATGGAAGAGGACGGCAGGTTCATTTCCATCCACAATCCGCCTCTGCGCCTGATTGTGGTTGGGGCGGTTCATATTGCACAGCCGTTGCTGACGATCGCACGGGCCTGCGGTTATGATCCGGCTTTGATCGACCCCCGGGCGGCCTTTGGAAGTGCAGAAAGGTTTCCGGGTGAAACGATTGTGGAAGATTGGCCAGACGAAGCCCTTTCAGCGCTAAGGCCAGACGCACGTACGGCGATTGTCACCCTGACCCATGACAGCAAACTTGACGATCCGGCCATTCGCATCGCATTGACCTCACCTTGCTTTTACCTTGGCTGTTTGGGTTCAACGAGAACGCATGCGAAACGCGTTGCCCGACTGACAGAAGCGGGTTTTGCCGAAGAACAGATTGCGCGTATTCATGCGCCCGTTGGTTTGGATATTGGCGCCAAGACACCCGCAGAAATCGCGGTTTCAATCATGGCTCAAATTACCGAACGATTGAGGAAAGGCTGATGTGGTTTGGTGAGTTGCCGCTTGCAGAGGCCGAAGGCGCAATCCTTGCCCATTCGGTTCTTTCCAAGTCCGACGGGGACGGTCCAGCCCGGTTTCGCAAGGGGCTCGTTCTGAACGCTTCTGATATCGACGCGCTTCGTTTGGCAGGGGTTGATCGGGTCACTGTTGCACGGCTTGATCCGAATGATATCGGAGAGGATCTTGCCGCAACGCGACTTACCGAGGCGCTGGTGCCTGATCCCGCGGCGGCCGGGCTGACCCTGACATCCGCGTTTACTGGGCGTGTCAATCTGCATGCAGTCGGGCCCGGCATCGTGGACTTGAACGTCGAAGCCATACAAGCATTAAACCGGGTTGATCCGTCTATCACCTTGGCAACCTTGGCGCCCACGGTCAGAGTTGCGCGGGGAACCTTGGTTGGCACTGTTAAAATCATTTCTTACGCTGTGCCCGAAGCTGCTTTGCTTGAGGCATGCGCCCACGCCCAGAATTCTGTCCGTGTCTTACCTGTTGTCCTGAAAACCGCAGGGCTGATCCTGACGGAAGTACCCGGATTGCCAGAAAAGCTGCAGGAAAAGGGCCGACAGGCGATAGAAGGCCGTCTTTCTGCCTTAGGAATGTCACTGGCCGAGCATTGCGTGATACCCCACGACGAAGCTGCTATCGCTGGAAAACTGGGGCAGATCAAAGGTGACATGGTTTTGATCCTGACTGGGTCCGCGACCTCTGACCTCTACGATACGGCCCCTCAGGCATTGCGGCGCAGCGGCGGCCAAGTCGCGCGATTTGGAATGCCAGTTGATCCGGGCAATTTGCTCTTTCACGGCTCACTTGGAGCGCGGCCGGTGATTGGACTTCCCGGATGTGCGCGAAGCCCGGCACTGAACGGTGCGGATTGGGTTTTGGAACGATTGGCCTGCGGCCTTACGGTCTCTGACGACGATATCGCGGCTATGGGAATTGGCGGATTGTTGAAGGAAATCCCAATTAGGCCCCATCCCCGAGAGAGGGGGTAACGAAAAAGGGGGCCGCGGCCCCCTCTTGTGTTGGCCTCAGCCGTCTTTCCGTTGGCCGTCGACGATCTGTCGCATGCCATCCAGAGGAACGTATCCACGCACCATCGTCCGGTCGATCACGAAGGCGGGGGTTCCATTGATTTCCATAAGATTGGCGAGCTGGTGGTTGGCCTGAATCACGGCCATCACTTCCGGCTTTTCCATCTGGGCCGCAATCGCCGCAGGATCATGCCCCAAGTCACCTGCCAAGCGGGCGAGGCTTTCCGGAGTGATGTCACCACGCATCATCATCAGACTGTCATGCGCGGCTTTATAGCTGTCGTCCCCGTACAATTGCCGAACGGCGATTGCGAACTTGGCCGATTGCGTTGATTGCTCTCCAAGGATCGGGAACTCTTTCAGCACAAATCGGATATTCCCGTCTGATTTCACCAGTTCTTCGACCTCGGTATAAGCCTTTTTGCAGTATCCGCAGCGGTAGTCCATGAATTCGACGACGGTGATGTCGCCATCAAGGTTTCCCCCGGCCCAATCGTCTGCGCTGTTGTAAATCAGTTCTGAATTGTCGGACAACATTTGCAGATCGCGCTGCGCTGCGTCCACCTCTTGCCTTCCTTGCAGAACGTCCATTGCTTCGATCAGAACTTCCGGATGTTCCAGTAGATAAGCACGAACCTCGGCACGGAACGCCTCGCGCTCTGCATCGGTCATTTCGGCGGCGAATGCGGGGAGGGCGGTCATCGTGACCAAGCCCAGTGTTGAAAGGATGTGGCGCATGATGTCTCCGTGTTCAGGGCAAGTCGCGTCTTGTGTCTTTTGCTTGGGTCGGGGTTGACCTCGTGCCCAGTAACAGGACACATCGACGTGAACCATAGGGGAGCCGGCATGAGAAGTTCAAGGCGGGGTGACGTTGATCCCTTCATTGTGATGGATGTGTTGGAAGAAGCTCGAAGGCTGGAGTCCGCGGGCAGACGCATCGTCCATATGGAAATAGGACAACCCGGAACTCCGGCACCGGCGCAAGCGCGTGCAGCTTTAAAGGCAGCGATGGACCAAGGTTCCTTGGGCTATACGGTCGCGCTGGGCCTGCCAGAACTACGGTCCGGAATAGCGGATCTTTATCGCCGCTGGTATGGCGTAACTTTGGATCCAGAGCGTGTTGTGGTCACCTCCGGTTCTTCGGCGGCCTTTCTGTTGGCATTCACTGCGTTGTTTGATGCAGGAGAACGCGTTGGTCTGGGCGAGCCGGGGTATCCAAGTTATCGACAGATCCTTAAAGCCCTGTCTCTTACGCCTGTTGGCATTCCAGCCTCGGTGGAAAATCGTCTGCAACCTGTTCCATCTGATCTTGAAGTTCATAATCTTCACGGTCTGATCGTGGCATCTCCAGGCAATCCGACGGGCACCATGTTGTCACGGTCGAAGCTCTCGGACTTGATGCTTTATTGCCGGGATCGAAGAATCAATTTCATATCTGACGAAATCTATCATGGCCTTCATTACGGCGACCGCGCCACGTCGGCGTTGGAAATCGGCGACGATGCATATGTGATCAATTCGTTTTCCAAGTATTTCAGCATGACAGGGTGGCGGATCGGCTGGATGGTCGTCCCTCAAGATCACGTCCGTTTGATAGAACGGCTGGCGCAGAACATGTTCATCTGTCCCCCGCATGCCAGCCAATTAGCGGCTTTGCATGCCCTTGAGGCCGTCGAAGAATTGGAGGCAAACCGCACTGTTTACGCCGAGAACCGCGTTTTAATGCTTAAGGGTCTGCCAGAAGCAGGTTTCGAAAAGATCGCCCCGCCAGACGGTGCATTTTATGTTTACGCCGATGTCTCCGATCTGACACGCGACAGCTTGGCTTTTGCACGGCGCATTCTTAATGAAGCTGGAGTGGCGGTGACCCCAGGCGTGGATTTCGACCCAATCCGCGGGAAACAGACGCTTCGCTTTTCCTACGCAGGGGCGACCGAAGACATCAAGGAAGGCCTGACCCGACTTGCCGCGTTCATGAAAACTTTGCGCTAAACGATGCCGATTAAAGCATGACGGCAGAGTGAGTTGACAGGGGCTGATATGGCCGAAACACTGTGGATAACAAGGGCAGGACAATGCGGGTTTTCTTGACGAGTTTGATCTTGGCGTTCGGGATTGACTTTGGATCTCCGGCACATGTTCTTGGCCAAGAACTTTCGGCTTTGGCGCGCCTTGATCCAAACCAGTCTTCTATTTCAGACGATGGCGACGAAACCGAGATCAGGTTTGTCATCAGTCAACCAGTGCCTTGGCGGGTACGGGTCATGGATGAACCGCCAAGACTGATCGTTGATATGCGAGAGGTCGATTGGACAGGGCTTTCCCAAATTCCACAAGACAGTGCGACCGTGGCAGAGATGAGAGCAGGTGTTTTTCGTCAGGGTTGGTCAAGACTTGTAGTCGAACTGACGAAACCCATGCGGGTAGCAAGTGCAGAAATGTCAACAGCGGGTCCTTCCGAGGTGATCCTGCGTCTCCAACCTGAAACACCAGAAGGCTTTGCCCAAGCTGCGGCTCTGCCGGAACCACCCGAATGGGCCTTGCCAAAGGCGGCGGACCTGCCGAAGCCCATTCCCCTTGGAAGCGGCCCCATCGTGGTTGTCCTTGACCCGGGGCATGGCGGAATAGACCCCGGAGCGGAAAGAGACGGGCTGACGGAAGCAGATCTCGTTCTGACCTTTGCCCGCGAGTTGAAGGAACTTCTGGTCCGGGATGGCGATTTTCTGGTTGTGATGACGCGTGAAGAGGATGTCTTCGTGCCGCTAGAGGCAAGAATCTCAATCGCGCGCGCAACTGGAGCGCATGTCTTTGTATCGTTGCATGCCGACGCACTTGCCGAAGGGGAGGCCGTTGGGGCGACGATCTACACCCTGTCTGAAGATGCAAGTGACGAGGCGGCACAGGCATTGGCAGAGCGCCATGACCGCGCTGATCTGCTGTCAGGCGTCGACCTGACGGCGCAGGATGATCTGGTTGCGACGGTTTTGATGGATATGGCTCGCGCGGAAACAGAGCCACGCATCGCCCGGCTGGTGGTCGCTCTTGAATCCGCGATCAAGGCGAAAGAGTTGCGGATGCATCGCTTTCCACATCAGACCGGCGGATTTTCTGTTTTGAAATCCCCTGATATTCCGTCCATTTTGTTAGAGCTTGGATTTATGTCGTCAGCGCGAGATTTGGCGCGCTTGAATGATGCAGAGTGGCGCAAGAAAATGGCGCTGGCGATCAGAGACGGCTTGAAGATTTGGGCGGCGGAAGATGCGGCCATCTCGGCGCTGCGCAGAAACTAGGGCTTTGGGCCGCCTGCATAACATGACGCAAAGTTGTGCGCGAGAATGGGCCTGAAGCGCTGTGTTCGTTTTGACCCCGCGAAACGCAAGCGGTATAAGGTGGACACCAAGATATCGGGGTCGGACGCGTGGTAAGGTTTGTTGGGTCTTTCTTCGGTGGCATCTTTACGATGGTCACCATGGGCGTGCTTTTCGCAGCGCTCTCTATTGGCGCGATTTTCTTCATGTATGCGCAGGACTTGCCAAGCCACGAGCGCCTTGCTCAATATTCCCCACCGACCATCAGTCGGATCTATTCGGGTGAAGGGCGGATCATTGACGAGTTCGCCAAGGAACGCCGCTTGTTCGTTCCGATCGAAGACATGCCTGAGCTGGTAAAGAATGCCTTTATCAGTGCCGAAGATAAGAACTTTTATACGCATCGCGGATATGACGTAACCGGCATGGCCTCGGCCTTTATTGACGCGGTGCAAAGTCGCGGAAAGAACGTTCGCGGCGCATCGACAATTACCCAACAGGTGATGAAGAACTTTCTTCTGTCAGGAGATCGGACCGGGGAAAGAAAGATCAAAGAACTTATTCTTGCAAGCCGGCTTGAGGAAACCTTGTCCAAGGACAAGATCCTTGAACTTTATCTGAACGAAATCTTCTTGGGCCAGAATTCCTATGGCGTTGCTGCTGCGGCGCAGACCTATTTCAACAAATCCCTTGTTGAATTGAGCCCGGGTGAGGCTGCTTATCTGGCAACGCTGCCTAAGGCACCGTCAGATTTGCATCCAGTTCGGAACATGGACCGCGCAATTGAACGCCGGGCCTATGTGCTAAATCGTATGGTGGAAGATGGTCACATCACCGCCGAAGTCGCGAAGGCCGAGAAAGACGCCCCCCTTAAGACGGTCCAGAATGGCGACTATCCAGCGTTCCGGGAAACTCTGCCTGATCGGGATTACTTTACTGACGAAATTCGCCGCCAACTTTCCGGCAGCTTTGGGGAAGAAGAATTCTTTGCGGGCGGACTTTCGATCCGTGCAACCGTCGATCCCGAACTACAGGCCGCTGCTGCTGCGGCTCTTCGCCGGGGGCTTGAGCGCTATGACCGTGGCTTGGGCATCTGGCGCGGGACGAAGCAGGTCATTTCTCCGGATCGTCTGACGTCCGAGGACGATTGGCGCGCTGCCTTGGCTGAAGTCGAACTTCCCCGCGATATCAAGGACTGGCACTTGGCTGTTGTGCTTTCCGTGGGCGAATCTGCCGCGCGGATCGGCATTGAAGGTGTAGCCGAGGATGAAGATGGGCATTTTATTCCAGCCGATGATGTGACTTGGGCTCGTAAACGTCTGGCTGACGGCAAACTCTCGGGCAAAGCGAAGCGCGCTGGTGATCTTGTTGACGTCGGGGACGTGGTTCATGTCCGAGCCGTGACCGATGACAAGACGGGCGACTTTGTCCGCTGGTCATTGCGGCAGGTTCCGGATGTGCAAGGCGGGTTCATGGCGATGGACGTGAACACAGGCCGTGTTCTGGCTATGCAAGGTGGCTTCTCGTACCAATACTCGGTGTTCAACCGTGCGACGCAGGCAACGCGTCAGCCTGGGTCAAGCTTTAAGCCCTTTGTCTATGCTGCCGCTCTCGACTCTGGCTTCACGCCTGCCACGATCGTCGTTGACGCACCAATCGAGGTGAACACACCCCAGGGCCTGTGGCGCCCAAAGAATGCGTCGAACAAGTTCTACGGACCCACCACCATCCGCACAGGGATCGAGCAATCCCGGAACCTGATGACGGTGCGTATTGCAGAAGAAATCGGGATGGATGTCGTCGCTGGTTATGCAGAACGCTTTGGCGTTTATGACCGGATGAATGCCTTCCTCGCAAACGCCCTTGGTTCACAGGAAACGACACTCTTCCGAATGGTCGCTGCTTACGCGATGTTTGCGAATGGCGGTGAGCGCGTTGAGCCCACTCTGGTTGACCGCGTTCAAGACCGCTACGGGCGGACGGTCTATCGACATGATCAAAGAAAGTGTTCCGACTGCCAGCTTGCAAGCCTCGATCCGGGCGCCTCACTTAAGCTCGTTTCCAAGCGAGAGCGTGTTATGGATGCCATTACGGCTTATCAGCTTACTTCCATGATGGAAGGTGTGGTGAAGCGCGGAACGGCGCGCGGGATCAACCTGCCTGTTCCGGTGGCGGGCAAGACAGGGACAACCAACGACGCAAAAGACGTCTGGTTTGTTGGTTATACCTCTAACATCGTTGCTGGCTGTTACATCGGTTATGACCAGCCCAGAACGCTGGGGTCCGGCGCATCAGGTGGCGGCTTCTGCGGTCCCGTTTTTGAACAGTTCATGCGAACCGCAATCAAAAAGTACGGCGGCGCAAAGTTCAAGGTTCCCCCGGGCGGCTACTTCATCAATATCGACCGTTTCACAGGTGCTCGGCTTGGCGACGGTGCAAAAGGCGACAATGTCGTTGCTGAATACTTCCGCGAAGGCGAAGAACCCATCTTTGGCCTCTTCGTTGACGGTGGTTTTGAAATGGGCAGCAATCTTCCACTCTTTGCCTTAGGCGAAGTGGATACGGGAGGTTCTACTGTAACCACTGCTACGGGCAAAACCAAAGTCATTCCGAAAAAGGCAGATTTCGGATCCATGAGCTCTGGCGGCCTATATTAAAACAGCAGTCAGCGAAATGTCGGGCAAAGGCGCAGTCCCTTGCCCGACGTCGTAGTTTTCGCTAATCACGCCCGGCACGAGCCCAAAGGGAAAAGACATGCGCGCAGAGACGCAGAACAACATCGCCCTGATCGAGAAGTCCTTGAAGCTTCTGGCCCAGCGGATGGATTGGGAAACCGCCCCGCATCGTCTGGAAGAATTCAACGCGATGATCGAGGATCCGAACCTTTGGAACGACCCGGCCAAGGCGCAAAAGCTAATGCGCGAGCGTCAGGCGCTGATGGATGCCCTGTCGACTTACAGGCTGATTTCGTCGGGTCTGAAGGACAACGTTGAACTGATCGAACTGGGTGAGATGGAAGGGGATGCCGAAATCGTCACCGAGGCCGAGAAGGCGTTGAAAGATCTCGTGCCTCTTGCTCAATCGAAAGAGTTGGAAGCACTGCTGGATGGCGAGGCCGACAGCAATGATACCTTCCTTGAAATCAATTCTGGTGCAGGTGGAACTGAAAGCTGCGATTGGGCCAGTATGCTGGCGCGCATGTATGTCCGTTGGGCGGAAAAGAAGGGCTATAAGGTCGAACTTCAGTCAGAAAGCGCAGGCGAAGAGGCGGGGATCAAATCTGCTTCTTACAAGATATCAGGTCACAACGCCTATGGTTGGCTGAAATCTGAATCCGGTGTGCATCGTCTCGTGCGTATCTCGCCTTATGACTCTGCCGCGCGTCGACATACCTCATTCTCGTCTGTGTGGGTCTATCCCGTGATCGACGACAATATCGAGATCGTGGTTCCAGACAGCGAGATCCGAATTGATACCTTCCGCTCGTCTGGTGCTGGCGGTCAGCACGTCAACACAACCGACTCGGCTGTGCGGATTACCCACCTTCCCACTGGGATCGTGACGACCAGTTCGATGAAATCGCAGCACCAGAACCGCGAAATTGCGATGAACGCCCTGAAATCGCGCCTGTACCAAATGGAATTGGACAAGCGTAACGCGGCCATCAACGCGGCTTATGAGAACAAGGGGGAGGCCGGATGGGGCAACCAGATCCGGTCATATGTTCTTCAGCCGTATCAGATGGTCAAAGACCTGCGTACAGGTGTTGAAACCAGCGATACCCAAGGTGTTCTCGACGGCGATCTTGACCAGTTCATGGCCGCAACCTTGGCATTGGATGTGGCCGGGAAAAGCCGAGCAGAGGCGAACGCAGATTAATTCACTGGCCACGATTTGGGTCAGGTCGCTTTCTTCAGGCGTCGACTGCAACAAACGGTCGAATTTCAGATTTCAGATACATCTTTGCGATCATGCGCTTTGGCGCATAGTCTTTGTTTTGCCGAATTTGGAGGGGGCAGAGAATGGTCGAGGACGTCGCGGACAGCCGCCCAATGCCAGAAATCTTGCAACTGGACATGAGCGACTTGAGATCCGTGCTGAGGTCGGGCTGGTCTGATTTTCTGGCTGCCCCCCTTTTGGGGCTGTTCTTTGCAGCAGTCTATGTTGTTGGGGGCTGGCTGATTTATTGGGCCATGACGACCAAAGGGCAGATATGGTGGACGATCGTGGCCGGGGCAGGGTTTCCCATACTCGGGCCCTTTATCGCGTGCGGATTTTATGAAGTATCCCGCCGGATTGAAAAAGGTCAGCCGCTAGACTGGGGCGAAGTTCTTGGGGTGATCTTTCGGCAGAAAGACCGCCAGATTCCGACGATGGCTGCCATCATCGTGGTGTTCTTTCTGTTCTGGAACTTCCTGGCGCATATGATCTTTGCATTGTTTTTGGGTAAGGCGACCTTGACCAATATTTCGACCAGCCTTGACGTTTTTCTTACAGCGCAGGGCCTGACCATGCTGGCCTTCGGCACAGTGGTCGGTGCCATTTTTGCTGCGGTGCTGTTCGCACTAACCGTTGTCAGCCTTCCTCTGCTTCTGGACCGTGATGTCGATTTCATCACCGCTATGATTGCAAGCTGGTCGCTCGTAGCCGCAAACCCGGCCATCATGTTTGTCTGGGCGGCACTGATAGCAGTTTCATTGTTCGCAGGAATGGCTACCGGTTTCTTGGGGCTGTTTCTGGTGTTGCCTGTATTCGGACACGCTTCATGGCATTTGTATCGCCGTAGCCTCGAATAGAAAAAGGGCGAAGCAATCGCTTCGCCCATCACGATAACGGTTTGGATGTGGCTTAGGCATTGTCTGCGGCAGGCTTTGCTGCCGGTGCAGGCGCAGCCGCCGTTGGGGGCGACATGCGGCCCTGAGCCAGTGGGTCGTCCTGACGCTGGACAGAGCCTTCGAAATGGGCGCCCGACTCGATCGCAATTGTTTTGTGGATGATATCGCCTTCAACGCGCGCGGTGGCGGTCAGGCGAACCTTCAAGCCGCGAACACGGCCAATCACGCGGCCGTTCACGACGATATCGTCGGCAACGATTTCACCGCGAATGGTGGCGCTTTCGCCAACCGTCAGAAGATGGGCGCGGATATCGCCTTCGACAGTGCCTTCCACCTGAATGTCACCAGTGGTGCGGAGATTGCCGACAATGGTCAGGTCGGATGAGAGGACAGAAGCTGAAGCCTTGCCTTTTGGGGTAGGGGGAGTGAATTCCATGCCAGATTTTGCCGGTGTTTCGGGGGCCTTCGGTTTATCTTCTGCCTTTGGCCCGGGTTCGTTGATTCGGCTCTTAGAAAACATGGTTCGCTGCCTTTATGAAGGTCATCGGGTTCACGGCTCTGCCGCCGATGCGGATTTCGTAGTGAAGGTGAGTGCCGGTAGACCGGCCTGAATTGCCCATATCACCGATCCGGTCCCCACGCGAGACCCGATCGCCAACATTAACGCGTATCGCAGACATGTGAGCATAACGGGTTTCGATCCCGAATTCATGCTTGATTTTAACCAGCCGACCATAGCCGGAATCCCAGCTTGCATAGGTCACGACGCCATCGCCTGTGGCATAGATCGGCAAGCCGTAGGCGCCTGCCATATCCGTGCCTTCGTGCATGCGAGTTCCCGCGCCTTTCGGGTCGCGACGATAGCCAAAGCCCGAGGTCCAACGGAAGCTGCCTTTGACCGGCATCGCGAACGGTGCTTTGAATGCCGCCAACCGGTAAAGGTTCATCCGATCCAAGCCCTGAAGGATAGCATTCGCTCGGGCCTCATCGACGCTCGCTTCGCTGCTTTTGGTTGAAAGGGACAGCGGGGTCAAAGGCCCGCCCTGGCCGGAATAGCCGCGACGGACTTGATTCAGCAGATCATCGGGAGACATGCCTGCCTCACGGAACATCTTGTCCAGAGGTTCCATTGAAACAGAGACCGCTTCTTCAAGCTTTGAGAAAATCTCATTGTTGCGGGCCTGAAGCGCTTTCTTTTCTGCCATTACGGCTTCGGCGCGTTCTGCGGCTTTTTCGGCTGCGCCTTCCATCACATCGCGCTCTTGCGCGGTGGAGGCGAGAGCTTGGGCCAGAATATCGACCGTGGAAAGCGCATCTTTGGCGCGACCGGCCTCGGTCTTTGGTGCGCCATTGCTGGCAAGTGCGACGTTCGCCTCTTCTACCCTTGCACGGGCCTCGTCACGCTCTTTGATGGTGCGGCGCAGAGTGTTCTGAATGACGTCAATACCGGTTTCAAGCTCTCGGCGACGGTCTTCAGATGCGAGAAGTCGTCCCTGCATTTCGGCAACCTGCGCCAGGGCGAGGTTGAAGCGTTCCTGAGCGCTCGCGGCCTCATCTGCTCGGGTATCTCTGTCTTCGCTTAGTGCATTCAGGCGCTGTTCGTACAGTGCTTGCTGGCGGGCCGCTTGTTCCCGGCCAGAACCAGCGCTGATGGAGTCCATCAAAATGATAGCCGTCGCTATGATCGTCCAAGCGAGTGCGGCGCTGCCACCCACGAGGGCGATGGCCTGAGTCGCCGGGCGAAGACGAATGAAGCGTGTTTCGCGATCTGATTTTAAAAACAGGCGCTGTTCCGGCAAATGCCGTTCAAGCGCCGCGTTGATCCGATATGCAAGCCTTGAGAGCACGCGATAAGGTCCATTTCTTCACTGATCTGGATGACTTGAGCGAGGATCAAGCCAGAGGTTGATCTTGCTTAGCCAAGCGACCCAACCCCTGCAACAAATTTGACCAATCCGATCAGATTTCAGCCGTTTTGATCGGCTGATCGGCAAGAATTCGCCTATCTTTGGTTGGGATAGGTCACTCTGTCACATCGCTTGATCGCATGTTTGCAAGTGGCCAATAGAAGTCGGGCGGGAGACCCGCATCTGCGCGTTTTTCTTCGTTGAAGGGCGGTTTCAACGCGCCATGAAAATAGCGGCGGACCAAGTCGTGAAACACCTCTTTTGGGTCAGTTCCGTCCCTTCCGCAGAGCCAGTTAAACCATTTCGACCCATAGGCGACGTGGCTGACCTCTTCTGCATAGATCACTTCCAATGCCGCGACCGCTGCGCCTTCGCCTGCTTTGCGGAAAATTTCGATCATTCCGGGCGTCACATCCAGACCGCGAGCCTCAAGGACCATCGGGACGACCGCAAGGCGACCGTGCAGGTCGTCTTTTGTATCAGAGGCAGCGCGCCACATCCCTGCATGGGCTGGCATCGCGCCGTAACTGCTTCCCGTCGTCTCAAGGCAATCGCAAATCAGATTGAAATGCTTCGCCTCTTCGTCGGCCGCCCTTACCCAATCATCGTAAAACCCAATTGGCATCGGATAAGAGGTGAAGCGTGCAATAATATCCCAGTGCAGATCCACTGCGTTCAGTTCGATATGTGCGACGGCATGTAACAATGCCTGACGACCCACGGCGCTGCCGGGGCGGCGCCGCGGAACGTCCTTTGGCGGAAGCAATTCAGGTTTCATGGGTCGTGCTGGAAAATCTGGCGGCGTGGCCGTTCCAATTTTCAGCGGGTTGCCATCCTTGCGCGCAGCAAACCACGCCGCGGCATGCTTCCGCCCAAGAGCGGTTTTTTCCCGGCCATCAGCAGTGGTCAGTACTTGAACGGCCATTTCGGCCAAGCTGATCGACATGATCTTCCTAGGTGCGTTTCATTGGAGAACAATGTTCAAAGTGCACGAGCAGCCTCGAGAACTTCGTCTGCGTGACCTTTGACCGAGACCTTGTTCCAAATACGAGCGATCTTCCCGGTGCCGTCTATCAGGAAGGTCGTGCGCTCGATGCCCATATAGGTTTTTCCGTACATGCTCTTTTCGGTCCAAACCCCGTAGTCTTCACAGGTTGATCCGTTTTCATCGCTGGCAAGCGTAACCGATAGACCGTATTTCTTGCAGAATTTATCGTGCTTCGCGGCTGAGTCTTTGCTGATCCCGATAACGGTCGTGCCATTGGCATCAAATTGCGATTTCAACGCTGTAAAATCCTGAGCTTCCAGGGTGCAACCTGGGGTGTCATCTTTGGGATAAAAGTAAAGCACGACCTTTCCGGGCCGAAGGTGCGACAGCGTGACAGAGCCCCCACCATCGCGGGGCAGAGTGAAGTCGGGCGCATCGGCGCCTACAGATGCGGTTTTTGCGGACATAGCGGCGGTTCCTTTTTGATTCTGGTCACGACGGTTTGTGTTTTAGGCGGCAATCCGCGAGAATAAAGAGGGCGAAGTCACAACCTTTCCAAGTTCGAATATACCGTGAGAATGTCTTAGGTTAATTCGGGACTTCAGAGGTGAAGTTGTCAAGGACGTGCGCGGCAGACAAGGCAGGGTATGACAGAGGGCCCATCTGACCAGACTGGCGTAAACGAAGCGCCCCTGCCAAAGGCGAAAAGGCCCAAAGGAAGGGCCGTTCGCCACATTCGTCGTGCGGGAAGAGCGGGCCTTTTTCTGGTTCTTGTTTTTGCGGTTTTAGCGTCTGTCTTGACTCTTGGAGTTCTTGCGCTGACCGGAAAGCCCATTCGCTTACCAATCTGGGCCGTCGCGGAGATAGAGGCGCGTGGAAACGCAGCCTTGTCGAAAGACATGCCGGGTGCCGCGTTTGCGATCGGCGGGGTAGAGATCACTGTCGAGTCCGACTGGACACCGCGGCTGAGAATAGAAGACCTGCGTCTGCTACAAGGTCGGGGGGCAACTCTGATTGCGCTTCCGGATGTCAGGCTGGTCTTTGATGCTACGTCGTTGGTCACCGAGGCCAAATTGCGTCCAAGAAGCCTTAGGATCATTGGGGGCAGTGTTGCTCTGCAACGGCAGGGCGATGGAACTTTAGACCTTCAATTCGGCAACGTTGGCGACGCACCGAAAGTTAAAGGGCTGAATGACTTGCTTGTGCAGGTTGATCGCGCTCTGCAGGCCCCGTTCTTGTCACGACTACGTCTTGTAGAAGCCGAGGCTGCAAGTTTGTCCTTGAAAGATGCCATGACTGGCCGTCTTTGGACCGTTGGGGATGGTCGGCTGCGACTTGATGTAAAGTCTGATCAACTTGCTGCAGAAGTAGGTTTGTCGCTTGTTGAGGGAGGCGAAGCGCCCGCGCAGGCGGTTGTTACGCTGATACGGCCAAAAGACGAAGCACGGATTCGCCTGACCGCGTCGGTGGAACAGGTCTCGTCCCGTGATATCGCGGCTCAGGCGCCAATTCTGTCATGGCTTGGCGTGCTCGCTGCTCCTATCTCGGGGCGCATTTCTGCAGAACTTTCTGACGAAGGGCTAGAAGCTCTGGACGCGGAAATGTCCCTGTCGGCAGGCGCGTTGCAACCCCAAGGAACAGCACGCCCCATTTCCTTTGATCGTGCAGCAATTCGTCTTGGATATGATCCATCGCGCGGTCGGATTCTGCTATCTGACCTTTCTGTAGAAAGCCCGTCGTTGCGGTTGAAGGCAAAGGGACATTCCTATCCGTTGGACAGTTCCGGGAATATTCTGACCGGCCCAATTGGTCGCAGATTGCCCGCCGGATTTCTGGGGCAGGTGCAGATTTCCGACGCTCAGATCGACCCGGAGGGGCTTTTTGAACGGCCGTTGATCTTTCGCGAAGGGGCCATGGATGCACGGTTGCAACTTGATCCCTTTAAGCTGGATATCGGTCAAATTACGCTGATCGAGGAGAGAGCGCGCCGCCTTTCGCTGTCGGGCAAGGCGATGGCGCAGTCGGACGGGTGGCAGGTCGCTTTGGACCTTGCCTTGGATGCGATCGCCCATGATCGCCTATTGCAGCTATGGCCCAAGACTCTGGTGCCTAAGACCCGTGACTGGGTTGGCCAGAATGTCGCCAACGGTTTGCTGACCAACCTTAACGCCGCTCTTCGTCTGGTTCCGGGGCAGGAACCCAAGCTTGCCTTGGGGTACGAGTTCGATGACGCAGAGGTAAGTTTCCTACGAACATTACCCCCCATTCAAAAGGGGCGCGGGCGCTCAACTGTGGAGGGAAAGACTTATCAGATCACGCTGGATGAGGGAGAGGTCGAAGCGCCTCTTGGGGGCAGGATCAACGCCGCCGGGTCAACCTTCAAGGTGCCGGACGTAACAGCAAAGCCTGCACGCGCAGAGATCAGGCTAAAGACAGAAAGCACAATCACAGCTGCCTTGTCCCTTTTGGACCTGCCTCCTTTTGGGTTCATGACCAAAGCGGGCCGACCGGCCGACCTTGGCGAGGGGCAGGCAATCGTTGACACCTTTCTGTCCTTGCCATTGCAGCGCCGCGTTCAGCTTGAAGATGTCGAGTATCGAGTCAACGGAACGCTTGGTAATGTCGCTTCGGACAAGCTTATCGCGGGAAAGACGGTTACCGCCAACGCGCTGGCGCTGCAGGCTGACCCTTCTGGTCTAACGATTTCCGGCCCCGGAAAGGTGGGTGAAGCGCGCTTTGATGTGGCTTTTCGGCAGGGCTTCGGTGCGGAAGCCAAGGGAAGGGCGCGAATTGATGGCACAGTCGAACTATCCCCAGCAGCCCTAAAGGAGTTCAATGTTCAGCTCCCTTCGGGCATGCTCTCCGGCACAGGAAAGGGCGAGATTAGCCTGAACCTTGTGAAGGATGCCGCCCCGACGCTGGAACTGAAGACAGACCTTTCTGGCATTGGGATGCGAATAGATGCGATTGGCTGGACGCTTCCGGCCAAGACCAAAGGAAAGCTAGAACTTCAGGCAAGACTGGGAAGCCCCCCAGAAGTATCCAAGCTCGACCTCGTTGCGCCCGGTCTTAAAGCAATCGGCAATATTGATCTGGAAAAGACCGGAGGATTGAGAACGGCAACCTTCTCAGAGGTTACTGTCGGAAACTGGATGGAGGGTGCCGTCCAGTTGAAAGGCAAGGGCAAGAATGCCAATCCGGATGTGGTCGTGTCTTCCGGCGTTATTGATTTGCGGAAATTTGAAGCCCCAAAAAGCGGCGAGGGCGGATCACAAAATGCAAGTTCGATTGATGTTCGTTTGGACCGTCTAGTGGTCACCGACGGGATTGCCTTGACGGGATTTCAAGGCAAATTTGGGCTGCGTGGCGGGTTTAACGGGCAGTTCGTTGGCAGCGTCAATGGGAGTGCTGCCGTGCAGGGCGAGGCGGTCCCATCTCGTCATGGAACGGCGATAAGGGTTACCTCACAGAGTGCTGGCGCGGTGTTGAGATCGGCAGGTGTTTTTTCTTCGGCTCGCGGCGGCGAGTTGACGCTTCGCCTGACACCCAGATCTGATCGGGTCAGCTATGATGGGCGCGCCAAGTTCACGAATGTCCGAGTGCGGAAAACCAATGCCTTGGCAGAACTGTTATCTGCCATTTCAGTTGTCGGCTTGCTGGAGCAATTGAACGGCAGCGGAATACTCTTTTCCGAAGCTGTGTTCGATCTTGTGCTGACCCCACAGGCTGTGCAGATTTCTAATGGCGCCGCAATGGGAGCCAGTCTTGGCGTCTCTGTCGAAGGTCTATATGGCACGAAAACAAAGAAATTGGCGCTTCAGGGCGTGGTCTCGCCGATCTATCTGGTCAACGGGGTTGGGGCTGCGCTGACACGGCGTGGCGAAGGCTTGTTCGGGTTTAATTATGCTGTTAGGGGCACTTCTGATGACCCGAAGGTCCAAGTGAACCCTTTGTCGATCCTCACACCGGGTATGTTTCGAGAAATCTTTCGTAGCCCGGCACCGACCCTGGACAAAAAGACCCAATGAAGCTCAGCGATTTCGACTTTGACCTGCCTGAAAGGCTGATTGCGACCCGTCCTGCCAGACCGCGAAGCGCCTCTCGATTGCTTGTGGCAGAAGGCGATAGCATTCGTGACCTGCATGTTTTCGATCTGGTTGATTTGCTTCAGCCAGGGGATCGACTCGTTCTGAACAACACCAAAGTCATTCCTGCGCGCTTAACGGGAACGCGGACGCGGGGAGAGGCGCGGGCCAAGATTGAAGTCACACTGCTTGAGCCCGCAACCGAAGGGTGGCGCGCAATGGCAAAGCCTTTGCGTAGGGTGAATCTTGGGGAAGCGATCCAATTTTCGGAACACCTCTCTGCCGTTGTCGCTGAAAAGTCGGCAACCGATTTGCGGCTTGTCTTCAATCTGGAGGGCGACGCCTTCGATGAGGCCCTTGCAACCGCTGGCGCTATGCCGCTTCCCCCCTACATTGCCGCCAAACGTGCACCGGATGAGCAGGACGTAAACGACTATCAAACGGTTTTCGCTCGAAATTCTGGGGCAGTTGCAGCGCCGACGGCCAGTTTGCACTTCGACGAGGACCTTTTGCGGGCACTCGTTGCGAAAGGAGTTTGTTTGACCGAAGTCACGCTGCATGTCGGTGCAGGAACGTTCCTGCCCGTGAAGGTAGAGGATGTTACAACGCATCGTATGCATGCCGAATGGGGCTTTGTCAGCCAAGAAGCAGCGGATGAGATTGCTGCAACCAAGCAGTTAGGCGGCCGTATCATTCCGATTGGCACGACTGCGCTAAGGTTGATTGAAACCGCAGGGCGATCTGGCCAGATTGAACCTTGGGAAGGGCCTACTGATATCTTCATTTATCCGGGTTTCGACTTCAAAGTTGCCGACGCCTTGATGACGAATTTCCACCTTCCGAAATCTACGTTGATGATGCTGGTATCAGCCTTGATGGGAAAGGACCGGATTGATCGCATTTACCAGCATGCTATTTCGAATGACTATCGGTTCTTCAGTTATGGCGACGCATCCTTACTAATTCCTGCGCGCGACTAGCATGGATCTGGATGTTGCCGTTCCCCTTGGTACTGGGTTGTCGCGGTCAATCAGGCGGTATTTCCCGTTTTGGGGTCGTTTGCTGTAGGTAAAAGCGTTACGACCGTCCACTATCTTGCCAAGATCAGGCAAGCCTACCGCTTTTGCTGTGTTTCGTTCTCTTGGGACGTTTCTTGGAAAGGAACCTCTGATGCTCTTCGTACTCCGCAACACCTGGGCTTTGCTGCTCGGTCTGGGGCTGTTGATGTTGGGCAACGGAATGCAAGGAACGCTTCTGGGTATTCGCGGCGCTTTGGAAGATTTCACAACAGGCCAAATGTCGATTGTGATGTCTTGCTATTTCGTCGGCTTTCTCTTTGGCAGTCGCCTGGCGCCGGACATGATCCGCAGGGTCGGGCATGTACGGGTCTTTGCGGCCCTTGGTTCGATGATTTCGGCCGTACTGGTCATGTATGCGGCGGCTCCCGACTGGATGGTCTGGGCAGCCTTGCGGGTTTTGATCGGGTTCTCGTTTTCCGGTGTCTATATCACCGCTGAAAGTTGGCTGAACAACGCATCCACCAACGAAACCCGAGGGCAGGCGCTGTCTCTTTATCTGATCGTTCAGATGATTGGAATTATTGCCGCGCAGATGTTGCTGAACGTGGGTGACCCCTCCGGCTACATTCTTTTCGTCATCCCTTCGGTGCTTGTGTCGCTGGCCTTCACGCCAATTCTGCTTTCTGTCAGTCAGGCCCCTGCGTTCGAGTCGACCAAACCCCTTTCCTTCAAGCGCCTTTACATAGCCTCGCCGCTGGGTTGCGTCGGCATGTTCTTGCTGGGGGGGATATTTTCCGCACAGTTTGGGATGGCCTCGGTCTGGGGGACACAGGTTGGCCTTTCTGTCCGCGATCTATCCATCTTCGTTTCCGGCATATACATCGGTGGGCTGGTCGCCCAATACCCTATCGGCTGGATGTCCGACCGTATGGACCGACGCACACTTATCCTGTGGCTTTCGGTCGTTGGCGGGGTTGCGCTGACCTTGCCGGTGTTTCTTGATCTGCCATTCTGGGGTCTTGTCGCAATTGGGGCGGTCGGCGGGGCGATATCGAACCCCCTTTATTCCCTGCTCCTTGCCTATGTGAATGACTATCTTGATACGACTGACATGGCTGCCGCCTCTGCCGGGTTGCTGTTTATCAACGGCTTGGGCGCCATTTCCGGACCAATCATTACGGGATGGATGATGGACACCATCGGATCAGCCGGTTTCTTCCTTTTCATGTCTGTCCTGTTTTCTGCGCTTGCCACCTATGCCGCGTGGCGTATGACGCGCCGCAGAATCCGTCCCGAGGCTACCTCTGGCTTTACCCCGGTCTCGCCAACCGCCTCGGTCGTCGCAGTTGAAACCGCTGCGCTTATCGATGCAGAGGATGCACGGGTAAAGAACTGACCTCTCACGCAAAAGCTTGATTGATCAAGCTTGCGCCCGCGCCAGCCGCCTGTCACGCTGCAGCATTAAGTGTGGAGGCATAAATGTCAGACCCGGTTGAGGTTTTGGACTTCTGGCTTGGCGAGATCGGACCAGAGGGATGGTATGCTGGCGGCGAAGAGATTGACGCCAAGATCATCGAACAGTTCGGTGATCTTTGGAATGCGCTTAACGAAGACGGTTTAGAGCATTGGATTGGGGGGACTGCCGGAACATTGGCTTACCTGATCGTCGCGGACCAATTCTCGCGCAATATCCATCGGGGCAAGGCCTTGGCCTTTGCGACGGATGCAAAGGCTCGCTCAGCGGCGACTTTGGCGGTTGAGCAAGGATGGGATTTGGGTGCGCCAGAGCCTGAACGACAATTCTTCTACATGCCGTTTGAGCATTCGGAAGATTTGGCAGATCAGGATTTTTGCGTCAGACTTATGCAAGAGCGCCTGCCATCCGAGCCGGGCAATTTGCTACATGCACGGGCACATCGCGAAGTGATCGCTCGTTTCGGGCGCTTTCCATTCAGGAATGCAGCGCTGGGGCGAGAGACGACAGCAGAGGAAGAGAGATTCCTTGCTGAGGGCGGCTATGCAAGCGTCGTGCAGTCACTTCAAAATGAGGATGACAAGTGACCACCCATCTTTTGCCGAATGAAACCAAAGCGTTGCCTTGCTATGCATATGCTGCATGGGGTGCGGGCGCAGGTTTCATTGCTTCAGATGAAAAGATAGTTTAAGGGTAAACCACTTTTTCACGGGAGGAAGAAATGGCCGCTCAGGTTTTTGATGTGATCGTTGTCGGCGCTGGACCGGGAGGCTACGTCGCCGCTATCCGAGCCAGCCAGCTTGGTTTGAAGACGGCGATTGTCGAGCGCGAGCATTTAGGCGGTATCTGTCTAAACTGGGGATGCATTCCGACAAAGGCCCTGCTGCGCTCGGCGGAAGTCTTTCACCTGATGCATCGGGCTAAGGATTTCGGGCTGAAGGCCGATGGCATCAGCTATGACCTTGACGCCGTTGTTGCCCGGTCACGAGGGGTCGCTAAGCAACTGTCAGGTGGCATCGGACACCTGATGAAGAAGAACAAGGTCACAGTCTTCATGGGCGCGGCGACCCTTCCGAAGAAGGGCACTGTTTCGGTCAAGACGGACAAGGGCACAGATGAGCTGACCGCCAAGTCGATCATTTTGGCAACCGGTGCGCGCGCACGGGAACTTCCCGGACTTGAAGCGGACGGCGATCTTGTTTGGACGTACAAGCACGCTCTGCAACCAAAGCGTATGCCGAAAAAGCTGTTAGTCATCGGGTCGGGCGCGATCGGGATCGAATTTGCCAGCTTCTTCAATACGCTTGGCGCAGACGTCACAGTCTGTGAAGTGATGGACCGGGTGCTTCCAGTTGAAGACGCGGAGATCAGCGCCTTTGCCAAGAAAGCCTTCGTCAAACAAGGCATGAAGATACTCGAAAAGACGACGGTCAAGAAACTGGATCGAAAGCCGGGCGTGGGTGTAACCGCCCATCTGGAATCGAACGGCAAGACCGAGACCGCAGAGTTCGATACCGTTATTTCTGCTGTCGGGATCGTCGGGAATGTCGAAAATCTGGGTCTTGAGGCACTGGGCGTCAAAATTGATCGTACCCATGTGGTCACAGATGAGTTCTGCCGTACGGGCGTTGAAGGGCTTTACGCTATTGGCGATATCGCCGGCGCCCCTTGGCTTGCACATAAGGCAAGCCATGAGGGCGTCATGGTCGCGGAATTGATCGGCGGGGGGCACCCACATCCGATCAAGCCAAATTCCATTGCGGGCTGCACCTATTGCCATCCGCAAGTGGCCAGCGTCGGACTGACCGAAGCCAAAGCCAAAGAAGCCGGCTATCAAATCAAGGTTGGACGCTTCCCCTTTATTGGCAATGGCAAGGCGATTGCCTTGGGTGAACCAGAAGGCATGATCAAGACGGTCTTCGATGCCAAGACAGGCGAGCTTTTGGGCGCCCACATGGTTGGTGCAGAGGTGACAGAACTGATCCAGGGCTACGTTGTCGGGCGCTCGCTGGAAACGACGGAAGAAGACCTTATGAACGCGGTTTTCCCGCATCCGACGCTGTCAGAGATGATGCATGAAGCCGTGCTTGACGCTTACGGTAGGGCGTTGCACATCTAATCTGACGGGAAGGTTCCTTCATCCTCTTCCTGGCCCTCCGGCGCTGTTCGGGGGGCCTTTGATTTTTGAACTGATGAAAGCTTGCTGATGCGCGTTTTTCTGACGGTTATGGCTGTGTGGTGTGCAGGATTGGGGGCCGCAACACAGTTTGGAAAGATGTCCATCTTGTTCGAGACTTTGGCCAACAGCTATGCGGGACTTTCAGCGATTGCGCTTGGGCTCATCGTTTCAATTGTCGGGATTGTTGGTCTGATTTTCGGAACGACGGCTGGCCTCCTTGTCGAGCGTCTTGGACAGCGCCGCGTTATGGTCGCGGCCCTGCTGGCAGGGGGCGCCATGTCAGTCCTCCAAACGCTCGACCTGTCATATCCAGCAATGATTGCCTCGCGCGTAATTGAAGGCATGTCGCATCTGGCAATCGTGGTGGCCGGGCCGACGATCATGGCGAAATCTGCATCCGACAAATTTCGCGGCGCAGTGATGACGCTTTGGTCAAGCTTCTTTGGTGTTGCCTATTCTCTGTTGGCCCTGTTTGCACCCTGGGACGTGGCCACGCTTTTTCTTGGGCATGCGGTCTGGATGGCGGTTTGCGCGGTCGCCTTGGCTGCTCTCATGCCGCCAGATCAGCGGTCGGTGTCCAGTTTTGATGAAGGTGATTCACTCATCCGCCAGCACGCCACAATCTACAAATCTCCGCGCATGGCGGCGCCAGCCATGGGTTTCTTCTGCTATACTTTTCTGTACGTCGCCTTACTGACCCTGCTGCCCCCACAAATTCCGGAAGGCTTTAGATCGGTTGCAGCCAGTGGGATGCCCGCGATTTCGATTGCGGTTTCCCTGACCCTTGGTGTCTGGTTGCTGACACGAATGTCACCTGTCAGGTTGGTTCAGTGGGGCTATGCGGTCGCTATTCCAGCATTCATCTTGCTGGCAGCGACTTGGGGGAACGGCCTCATGATGACCGTCTCGGGGCTTTGGCTGTCGTCCGCTCTTGGTCTGGTGCAGGGCGCAAGCTTTGCGTCCATTCCCTTTCTTAATGAGACGGGAGCAACCAGAGCCAGAGCCGCAGGGGCGATTGCGCAGCTTGGTAATTTGGGCACAACGACGGGCACGCCCGTTATTGCAGCGATCCTGCTTGGGGCAGGCCCTTGGGGCCTGTCCGCCTGTGCAATCGGCGCCTGTCTGCTTGGCCTGACGCTACATCAGGTGCAGCAGTATCGGCGTCAGATTCTTTCCACCTGACCGCCGCCTGAAATCCAGTCTCCAAAGCCGCCAATATTGTAGACCTCGGCATATCCAAGGTTGGAAAGTGTTTGAGCGGCCATGGACGAACGGCCACCAGAGGCACAGTAAAGAGCAACCGGTTTGTCATGCGAGATCATGCAATCTGCGGCTTTGGGATCGCATTTCAGACCAAGAATAGAGAGCGGAATGACCTTTGCGCCCTTCGCTTTTCCCGATGCTTTGACTTCCGCCATCTCACGCACATCGACGAGGCATATTTCATTGCGCGAAAGCTTGTCGGCAATCTCTGCAACGGAAAGGCTTGGCTGCGGGGCCATACGGAGGAAATTGAACATCTGCGAACTCCTTTTCGCGTTTGACAGATACATATATTAAAAAATGAATATGTAAAGAGGCATGTGGCCACAGTTAGCTCGCCTCGTTGGTTTTTTGCCTGCACGAGAGCAGTCTGATGTCAGGCAAACCGAAATATCCGGAAGTTTACTCTTTGTTCTCATTTTCTCATTGGAGACTCGACGGTTTCATCCTATCTGTGAGGCGTTGCTCCGGGGGTTGAAATGGCCGAACAGAAGTTCATCGAGGTGCGCGGTGCGCGCGAACACAACCTCAAAGGTGTTGATGTCGATATTCCGCGAGATCAACTGGTCGTCATCACGGGCCTGTCCGGTTCTGGAAAATCATCGCTCGCCTTCGACACGATCTATGCAGAGGGCCAGCGACGTTATGTCGAGTCCCTTTCCGCTTATGCACGGCAATTCCTTGATATGATGGGGAAGCCGGATGTCGATCATATCTCCGGCCTTTCTCCCGCCATTTCAATCGAACAAAAAACCACATCGAAGAATCCGCGCTCGACCGTTGGGACGGTTACGGAAATTTACGACTATCTGCGCCTGTTGTTTGCCCGCGTTGGCACACCCTACAGCCCGGCGACCGGACTTCCGATCACGGCGATGCAGGTTCAGGATATGGTCGATGCCGTCATGGCGATGCCAGAAGGGACGCGCGCTTACCTGATGGCCCCCATCGTCCGGGATCGCAAAGGCGAGTACAAGAAGGAATTCCTTGATCTGCGGAAGCAGGGCTTTCAGCGCGTCAAGGTTAATGGCCAGTTTTATGAACTGGAAGAGCCCCCAGTTCTGGACAAGAAGTTTCGCCACAACATTGACGTTGTGGTTGACCGGATTGTCGTCCGCGAAGGCCTCGAAACCCGTCTGGCAGACAGCTTCCGCACGGCCCTGAATCTGGCGGATGGGATCGCAGTAATCGAAACCGCACCCAGCGAAGGGGAAGGCGAAAGGGTCACCTATTCCGAAAAGTTTGCCTGCCCGGTTTCGGGCTTCACAATCGCTGAAATCGAGCCGCGGCTTTTTTCTTTCAACGCACCTTTCGGGGCTTGTCCGGCCTGTGATGGCTTGGGTGTCGAGCTTTTCTTTGACGAACGCTTGGTTGTTCCCGATCAAGGCCTTACTTTGATGCAGGGGGCGATTGCACCTTGGTCAAAATCGAAATCCCCGTATTTCACCCAGACCATTGATGCATTGGCCAAGCACTACGAATTCGACAAGAAGAAGAAGTGGAAAGAGCTGCCAGCCCATGTGCAGCAGCTTTTCCTCTATGGCTCGAATGGAGAGGAAATAGATTTTCGCTATGACGAGGGTGGTCGCATATATCAGGTGCGGCGCGTGTTTGAAGGCGTCATTCCGAATATGGAACGTCGCTATCGCGAGACCGATAGTGCATGGAGCCGGGAGGATATGGAGCGGTTTCAGAACAATCGTGCCTGCGGCAGCTGTGAAGGCTATCGCCTGAAGCCCGAGGCTCTGGCGGTGAAGATCGGTGGGAAGCACATCGGTCACGTCACCGAGATGTCGATCAAAGAAGCTTTTGCTTGGGTTGGCACGGTCCCAGAGTCACTGACGAACCAAAAGAACGAAATCGCGAAGGCCATTCTTAAAGAGATCCGCGAAAGGCTGGGTTTCTTGGTGAATGTTGGCCTTGATTATCTGACGCTGAGCCGCAACGCAGGGACACTGTCTGGTGGGGAAAGCCAGCGTATCCGGCTTGCCAGCCAGATCGGGTCGGGCTTGACCGGCGTTCTTTACGTTTTGGACGAGCCGTCGATTGGTCTGCATCAGCGTGACAATGACCGTCTGTTGACCACGCTTAAGAACCTTCGTGATCAGGGCAATACGGTGCTGGTTGTCGAGCATGATGAGGATGCCATCCGCGAGGCAGATTATGTCTTCGATATCGGTCCTGGGGCGGGTGTTCATGGCGGACAGGTGGTCAGTCACGGGACGCCGGAACAAGTTGCAGCAGATGCAGCCAGTCTTACTGGCCAGTATCTATCGGGCAAACGGGAAATCTCTGTCCCGAAAGGACGGCGCGCGGGAAGCGGAAAGAAACTGACGGTCGTCGGGGCAGAGGGCAACAACCTTAAGAAGGTGACTGCCGATTTCCCGCTGGGCAAGTTCGTCTGCGTGACGGGGGTTTCCGGCGGAGGAAAGTCCACTCTGACCATCGAAACGCTCTTCAAGACCGCAGCGATGAAGCTGAACGGGGCACGCGAAACACCCGCACCCTGTGAGACGATCAAAGGTTTTGAGCATCTCGACAAGGTCATTGATATCGACCAGCGACCAATTGGTCGGACGCCTCGGTCAAACCCGGCAACCTATACAGGGGCCTTCACCCCCATTCGCGACTGGTTTGCTGGTTTGCCAGAATCCAAGGCGCGCGGCTATCAGCCGGGACGGTTCTCGTTCAACGTGAAGGGCGGGCGCTGCGAGGCTTGCCAAGGGGATGGTGTGATCAAGATCGAGATGCACTTTCTCCCGGATGTCTATGTGACCTGTGAAACCTGCAAAGGTCATCGCTACAACCGCGAAACGTTGGAGATCAAGTTCAAGGGCAAGTCGATTGCCGATGTGCTGGAAATGACTTGTGAAGACGCACAAGACTTTTTCTCGGCCGTTCCGGCAATCCGCGAAAAGATGGATGCTTTGTGCCAAGTTGGCCTTGGCTATATCAAGGTCGGCCAACAGGCGACGACGCTTTCCGGTGGAGAGGCGCAGCGCGTCAAGCTGTCCAAGGAACTCAGCCGCCGAGCGACCGGTCGCACGCTGTACATCTTGGATGAGCCAACAACGGGCCTTCATTTCGAGGATGTACGAAAGCTGCTGGAAGTCCTTCACGAACTGGTTGACCAAGGAAACACTGTTGTGGTGATCGAACACAATCTGGATGTCATAAAGACTGCCGATTGGATCATCGACATTGGTCCCGAAGGTGGGGATGGCGGGGGCCGCATCGTGGCCGAAGGGACACCAGAACAGGTGGCGAAAATCGAGGCCAGCCACACAGGCCGATACCTGAAGGACATGCTGAACCCGCGGCGCGTGGCTGCGGAATAGACGCTCTCTGGTTCAATTCCGCTAAGATTTCGTGGCGTTGACGTTGCGTCAACAATAAGGCTCCATGCCGTATAGTGCCGCGCCATTGCCTATTTGCGGTCCTTTCGCTGCCCCGATTGTTTTCCAAACTGTGCTAGTGACAGCCGTTGGGGGCCATTATGAGTATTCTAAATACAATCTTGAAACTGGCGGTCCTGACCGTCGTCCTTGTCTGGGTCTGGACGCTCTTGGAATTTGAGGTGCAGGGGGACCGCTTGATCCTGCTGCATCTGGGAATAACCGCGGCTGGTTTTGTCCTTGCGGGGACAATCATTGCCGGACACGACGGCGGCTACAAAGCGACCATGGGCTTGTACTACGCGCTGACCTTCGGTGTGATGATCGCGCTGAACGAAGGGTATTCCTCAGATCGTGGCGTGCTTCGGATGGTTCATGTCGAAGTGGACGACACGCTTGTTCAATCCTTTGCAGAAGCAATCACCCGCGATCAGTATGAATATCAAACGCTGTTTGAAAGCCTGATGGCAAGAAACGCCGTTCCCTATGATCTAGAGCTTGCCACGGTCGAGGATGTGGCCGTGCAAACGGTGGGGCAATCGCAGTTCTCACCGATGGATTTAGCTGGAAACTAAGCCGATTTTGCAAAGGCCCGCACGCCGGGCCTTTGCCATTCTGCGTCAATGGTCAGGCTTTTTTGACCGGGCAGGTGCTCATTCCCAGAATGGAATAAAGCGGGCAGGTTGACATCAGGCCGGTCAAAAGCGGGACAATGCCGATCAACTTCGCATAGTGCCAAAAGCCGCTGCCCTGATCGACGAAAAACCACAGCAAAAGCGCCAGACCCACAACGATGCGTAGGATGCGGTCAATTCCACCAACATTGGTCGTGAACATGTCGTTCCCTTTCTTGAACTGCGCACAGGCAAGGCTGAGCGGCTCATTCCGGACTGTGCTTTGGCAGCCGGTTCATGAAAGAAAGTGTAAAGGCTGTCCCATCCCTTCGTCTGTGATCTGATCACGCAACTGTTGCGGCGAGTTGACGCAGAGCATCCAGATCAAGAAGCCGAACCTCGCCCCTTTCGGTGTCAATCCAACCTTCACGGACAAATCCGTCAATCCGCCTTGTCACGACCTCTCGCGCTGAACCGATCCGCGCTGCCAACTCGGCATGCGTGGCAAATACCGTTCCACCTTGCTCTAGTCGCAAAAGCTCCGAGGCAAGGCGGGCTTCTACCCGACCAAAGGCCACGCGCTCCAACAGGCGTGTTATATCACGCATGCGCTGCGCAAAGCTTTTCATCACAAAGGTTCTAAAGCTGGCGTCATTGTCCATGACTTCCAGAAAGAGAGTACGCGGAATGCTGATCACTTGCACATCACTCGCGGTGATGGCCTCGCCAGTATAAGCCTCGCCACCAAGCAAGCCCAAAGTTGTTTGAACACAGGACTGGCCCGGTTCAACCGCGTATAACAGGATCTCGCGCCCGGATGGCCCTGTGAGGTTAACTTCAACGCGCCCACGAAGCACGACTGCGAATCCTGCCGCCATTTCTCCCGGACGAAACAGAACCAGTCCCTTGGGCAGGTCTTTCGGCACCAATGCCGAAAATCTTTGGACGTTCGCGGGCAACAGCTCGGGAATTGCTTCGATCCAGTTCACTCCGCTCTCCACTCCGCAGGGCCCAACGGCATCAGCATTCTAGCGGTTTCGACAGCGGCAACTGTGTCGGGGCCATCATGGCGCCATTTCGGGGACTGGTCCTTGTCTATGATCACAGCGCGGATGCCTTCCAGAAGATCTCCGTTTTCCTGAGCACGATATGCAAAACGATATTCCAAACCAAGCGCTCGATCCATGGGCCAACCTTCGCCAAGGCGGTGCAACATTTCAATCGCTGCGGACGCGGCCAGAGGCGACACTTTTCCCAAAAGCTCGCGGCAATCGTGACCGAACGGAGTAGTATCTTTCAACAATGCGCGCCAAATATCAGCAAGGCTTTCGCCGCCGAACTGGGCGTCGACAGCGGGCGCGATCATGGAAAGCCCCGATGCGCCTTCTATCCCCTCTGGAATTGCATCCAGTCCTGCACCGCCAGACAACAGCGCCTTCAGCCTCGGCCAGTCTGCCCTTGCGATGACCCTATCGGCAAAGCCCAGCCAAACCGCATCAGCGGCACCAAACCGTCGCCCAGTGGCGCCAAGATATTCGCCCATTCGACCCGGAGAAAGAGCAAGCAGGAAACTCGCCCCGGCATCTGGTGCCAATCCAACTTTGACCTGTGAGACTGCAAAGACCGCATCGGGTGCGGCAATGCGAAGGGCTGCATGGCACCCTAGACCGATACCTCCTCCCATGACAAACCCGTGCATAAAGCTGACAACCGGCTTCCGGCTCGTCGCAATTTCTAGGTTCATCCGGTATTCTTCTGCCCAGAAATCTTGCCCGGCGCTGAAGTTCCCGGTCTTGCCGGCCCGATAAATGGATGACAGATCGCCGCCTGCGCAGAAGGCCCTATCGCCCTCGGCATCCAGCAGAATGACATCTATTTGTGGGTTTTCATTGAACGAGGCGATGGCCCGGCGGATCTGCCGGATCATCTCTCGTGTCAGCGCATTCAAGGCGTCAGCACGCGTCAGTGAGATCTGTCCAGCAGAGCCAACGATCCGGATATGCAATGTGTCTGTCATGGAACCAAAGGACTTACTTTCCAATTGGAAGGCAAGTCTTTGCTGCCATTTCCGGAATGCTCAGGCGTCGGCAAGCAGGTCAGCAACTGATTTTGCCGTCAGCCCCAAGAAAGCAAGCGCGGCCGCCTCATCCTCAATGACCCGGTAGACAACTTGATCCACCTTGTCCCACGACTTTTGCCCCATTATCGCTACCTTGCGAGACAGTGGGGTTGGCGCATAGCAGACAAGCAAGGTCTGAGGGCTGTCCTGCGTGAACTGATCGGCCATTTTCGCCATGAACTTCATCATCTCGATGTAGTCCCCAACGGGTTCAGAAATATCCGACAAGTCCACAAAATGCTTTTGCCCCGGACGGCAATCCGGGTCGCGTTGGTATGATTCAAATAAAGCTATGGCCGCCAAAATCTCGGGCGGTCCAACATATTTAACATACACAACATCGAACTCTTTAAGGATCTTGTAGCTGACGGCCATCTGACGTCCCACAAAGCAAGATTGCCCCTTGGGCCAGTGAACACCTCTTTGGGTTTCTGGGCAACCACGTCTATAGGCAAGTAAGGAAAGCCGGACCATAAACGTTGCAGGGAAGTCCCAAGGCTATCGAATTCCATATGAAAATAAGGGCCGACCCCGAAAGGCCAGCCCCCTTTTAAACCCTGCAAATGGATGTCTGCGATCAGTCCATTGCCTTGAAGTTGAAGGCCGAGCCTTCCTTGATTCCCGACGGCCAGCGCGAGGTGATCGTCTTGGTCCGCGTGTAGAAGCGGAAGGCATCCGGGCCATGCTGGTTCAGGTCGCCAAAGGCCGACTTCTTCCAGCCGCCAAAGGTGTGATAGGCCAGCGGAACCGGGATCGGAACGTTGATGCCGATCATGCCGATGTTGATACGGTTGGCAAAGTCGCGGGCGGTATCGCCATCACGGGTGAAAATCGCGGTGCCGTTTCCGTATTCGTGGTCCATGGCAAGGCCGATAGCCTCTTCATAGGATTTCGCACGAACGGTCGAAAGAACCGGCCCGAAGATTTCCTTCTTGTAGATGTCCATGTCCTTCGTGACATGGTCAAACAGATGCGGACCAACAAAGAAGCCGTCCTCATACCCCTGCAGCGAGAAATTGCGGCCGTCGACGACCAGCTTTGCGCCCTGATCCACGCCCGATTGAACCAGCTTCAGAATGTTGGCCTTTGCCGCAGCGGTCACGACTGGGCCGTAATCCACGTCGTTGCCCGCAGTATAAGGGCCGACCTTCAGTTTTTCGATCCGCGGGATCAGTTTTTCAATCAGCGCATCGGCTGTCTTTTCACCCACCGGAACGGCAACCGAAATCGCCATGCAGCGTTCGCCTGCAGCACCATAGCCTGCACCGACCAGCGCGTCGGCTGCCTGGTCAAGATCAGCATCTGGCATGATGATCATGTGGTTCTTTGCGCCGCCGAAACACTGCACGCGCTTACCGTTTGAACAGCCACGGCCGTAGATGTACTCGGCGATCGGGGTCGATCCGACGAAACCGACAGCAGCGATGGTCGGGTTGTCAAGGATCGCATCGACCGACTCTTTGTCGCCGTTGATGACTTGAAGAACGCCATCCGGCAGACCGGCTTCCTTCATCAACTCGGCCAGCATCAGCGGCACGGAGGGGTCGCGCTCGGAAGGCTTCAGAATGAATGCGTTGCCGCAAGCAAGGGCCGGGCCCATTTTCCACAGCGGGATCATGGCCGGGAAGTTGAACGGCGTGATGCCAGCAGCCACACCAAGGGGCTGACGCATCGAATACATGTCGATGCCGGGGCCGGCGCTGTCGGTGAATTCGCCTTTCAGCAACTGGGGGGCACCGATGCAGTATTCGATGACTTCAAGACCACGCTGGATGTCGCCCTTGGCATCCGGGAAGGTCTTGCCATGCTCGCTCGACAGAGCTTCGGCCAGTTTATCCATGTCGCGGTTCAGAAGGTCGACGAACTTCATCATGACGCGGGCGCGGCGCTGCGGGTTGGTGGCACCCCATGCCGGTTGCGCGGCGGCAGCAGCAGCAACGGCAGCATCAAGCTCGGCCTTGCTTGCCAAAGCCAGCTTTGCCTGAACTTCGCCCGTGGCCGGGTTGAACACATCTGCGAAACGGCCCGACGTGCCTGCAACACGCTTGCCGTTGATCCAGTGACCGATCTCTTTCATGGGACTCCTCCAATTTGCTTGGCGCCACATTAGTCTTGCGGAAATGCCGGGAAAAGCGGCAATATTCCAAAAACGTTTTGCATTCCTGCAAAACCGATATCGGAGCGAGGTAAGTCGTGGACTGGGATGATCTGCGGATTTTCTTGGCTGTTGCACGCAGCGAAAGCCTGTCTGGAGCCGGAAAACGGCTGGCCCTTGATCCTGCGACCGTGGGACGGCGGATCGCGCGTCTGGAAGAACGAACGGCAACGCTGCTGTTCAACAAGTCGCCGCAGGGCTACGTCCTGACCGAAGATGGCCTGCGTCTGCTTCCGCACGCCGAAGCTACCGAGGCTGCAACCGCGGGGGCGGCTGAAAGCCTAAGCCGGTTCGAAGGGGCAGGGGGCATCACAGGTCAAATCCGGCTGGGCGCGCCTGATGGCTGCGCGAACTACCTGCTTCCGCCCGTGATCGCCGAAATCAGCGCGGCAAATCCGGGCCTGGAAGTGCAACTTGTCGCCCTTCCTCGTGTCTTTAACCTCTCCAAACGAGAGGCCGACATGGCAATCGGCGTCAGCCGTCCTCAGGCGGGCCGCCTGACGGTTCAAAAACTGACCGATTACCGCCTTTCTCTGGCCGCGCACCCCGATTACTTGGCGAAGGCCGCGCCGATCACCTCTTATGACGATCTTCAGGGGCATCGGATTGTTGGCTACATCCCCGACATGATCTTTGACAAAGAACTGGATTATCTGGGAGAGCTTGGCTTGACCCATGTCGATGTCGCCTCGAACTCCGTTCCCGTGCAACTCCAGCTTCTTCGCGCTGGGGCGGGTTTGGGCGTTGTGCACGATTTCGCGCTTCCTCAGGCTCCCGAACTGTCACGGGTGCTGGCCGATACGGTCAGGTTGACCCGGGCGTTTTGGCTGATCCGCCACGAAGGCGATGCGCGGTCGGTGCGGCTTTCACGGTTCGCAGATGCGCTTGCCTTGGGAATCCGGCGCGAAGTTCAACGGCTTGAAGCTTTTTCTTGACAGACTCATGGCCACAGGCCGACGCTTGCCCCATGGGCAATTCGGGAGGACATACCATGCTGGTCAGCCAAATTCTGAAATCAAAGGCCGATGATGGGGTTGTGACGGTTCCGCCGGGAACAACGGTCGCGAAAGCGGCTGAAACCTTGTCCTCACGCCGGATTGGTGCCCTGATCATCTCTGCAGATGGCAAACGCGTCTCTGGCATTCTGTCTGAACGCGATATCGTGCGGGAACTTGGCCGCCGCGGGCCGGTCTGTTTGTCGGAAAGCGTGGATACAATCATGACGGCCAAGATCGTGGGCTGCACACGGTCGGACCAAACCGATGAAGTTCTGCAAAAGATGACAGATGGCCGCTTTCGCCACATGCCGGTGATGGAGGGCGATGAGATGGTCGGCCTCATCTCTATCGGCGACGTTGTGAAGGCAAGATTGATGGAACTTTCTGCCGAGAAAGACGCCTTGGAAGGCATGATCAAAGGCTTCTAATCGCAAGGAATGCGGCGCTTTTTCACCTTGCATTCGGCGGCGCAATAATATTGCGTTGCCGAAAACTACCACAGGGACAGTCATGCGCATCGGCCTATATCCCGGGACTTTTGACCCCATCACTTTGGGGCATGTCGACATCATTCAACGGGCGATGGCTTTGGTCGACCGCCTTGTGATTGGTGTTGCCATCAACCGTGACAAGGGCCCCTTGTTTTCCTTGGAAGAACGCGTGGCGATGGTCGAGGCGGAATGCAAAGCCATTACCGCAAAGACGGGCGGCGAAATCGTGGTTCACCCGTTCGAAAACCTTCTGATCGACTGTGCACGCGATGTCGGAGCAAGCGTAATTGTCCGGGGGCTGCGGGCGGTCGCGGATTTTGAATACGAATTCCAGATGGTTGGCATGAATCGCGCCCTGGATTCCAGCATCGAAACGGTTTTCATGATGGCCGATGCAAGACGGCAAGCCATCGCATCAAAGCTGGTGAAAGAAATCGCCCGCCTTGGTGGGGACGTGTCGAAGTTCGTGACCCCGGCTGTCGAAGCGCAGTTGGTTGCGAAGCTCCGACGCTAACCCTCCGGCCGCACATCCACCGTCCTAACTGCGTTGTCCAAGCGCCTTGCGAAAGCGATTGAGCCACGGATCTTCCGAAGGCGCACCGCGCGGCAGCATTGTTTCATCCAGCGCAACCCCCCGTTTATCGGCACTTTCCTGCACGGCTGCACACAGAGCTGGTGACCGTCTAAGAAGGTCAAGAAAACGGGATTCCTCCAACGAAAGCAAAGTCATGTGGCTTATCGCTTTGACTTTTGCGCGCCTTGATTTCTTCATCAACAAGGAAAGCTGACCGAACATCTCTCCGCGTCCCAAAAGAAGCCGTTGGCCCGCCTGTTCAACTTCGGCAGCGCCCGAGGCGATGAACCAGACTTTGTCGGGTTTGTCATCTTTCCGCATCAACACATCATCGGGTTTGGCGTAAACCGTCTTCATACGCTTGGCGAGTTTGGCCAAAGCATCGTCATCCAAGCCGGCAAACAGCGGGAAGGCCGAAACGATATCCACCCGTTGTAGGCGCAGATCCAACTTTGGTCGCTTGCGAAGTTTCGCCGCCTCTGCGTCGGTCTGGGCGCGCAAAGCTGTTCGCAGTTCCGGTCCGATAAGGCCGTCCTGCGTCATCTGATCGTATTCAAGCTCTTCTTGTCGCAGCACAAGCCTTCGGATCAATCGGCGTTCCAGTTCCTCGGCATATCCGGGGAACTGGGTCCGCAACCCTTCCATTTCGCGACCCGTGTCTTCGACCCGTCGCTTGATCAGATCGTGCAACAGGCTTGCTACCCGGCGGCCATGAATGCGGACAATTCGGCTTTCGATAAAATCTGCAAGCGCCTTCAATATCTGAGAATGCGAAACCAACAGTTCAAACCGATCCGCGGTCAAGCGTTCCAAAGGCGCGTTCAGGTGAAGACGATTGTGAAGCCGTTCTGCCAGACTAAGCGCGAAGCTGGGTTGGAGGATGCGCCGAGCCTGTACCCGATACCCATGCCGTCCATCGACACGGGTTGCTTCGATCAGCCTGTCCGCATCGGCCAGCATACGGTCCGCCAATCGGGCAGACATCAGGCTGTCCTTGAACGCAAACAGGATCAAATCCCGCTCATAGCCAGCCATCGCAACCAGGCCCAAGGTCACGCGGTCGCGGTCCAGAATGTCTTGCCCTTCATCTGCAACCTCGACAGCCTTGTTCAGACGCTCTCCAAACCGAACGGCTTCGTCGCGGACGATGGACGGGGTAAGCGAGAGTTGGCGCGTCGTTTCAGCCACCGTTTCGCGGACCTCTTGCAAAGAAACCGCAACGACCTGATCGGACAGGGCCTTGTCCAGCGGCGAAAGCCGATCAAGGCCCAGCTTGCCAATGACGGTGCGCAGGGTCGTCCCTTGCACCAAAAGTGTGAACAAAACAAAACCGGTCGCGATGATGCCGATCTGGCGCTTTACCTCGACAAAGATGGACGGACTTTCGGTCACCGCCAAGGCAAGGGCCAAGGTGACAGCGCCCCTTAGCCCGCCCCAAAGAATGGCCAGTTTGTAGGGTGGCTCAACCTGAGGAGAGAGTTTTGCCCCCGTGAGAATTGGCAAAAGTCCGTAAAGAATGATCGCACGCGCCACGAAAGCAGCCAGGACCGTAATCAGGATCAAGCCAAAGTCTCCGGGTCGCAAATTCTCAAATGTGCGGGGGATCAGCAGGGCTGCAAGCACGAATATCAGCCCGCCAGCCCAATAGGCCAACAAGTTCCAGGCATCTCGCAGTTGCTCCAGCGAGGGCGGAGAGATGCGCCCCGGCGCCAGAAAATTGACGGTCATGCCCGCGACCACAACCGCAACCACACCAGAGGCCCCGACAACCTTGTCCGTTGTCAGAAAAGTCGCGAAGGCAATGGCAAAGCTGATCGACACCTGGGCCAGTGGCCAAGGGCCAAGCCAACCCATCAGCACAACGCCGACCCTGCCAATGACCCAGCCGACAACGGCCCCCGCTCCGATCAGCCAAGGCAGCCGCCACAAGGCCGCTGCGATGTCAGGCTCGGCTTCCCGCGTGGCCACGGCGGACAGAAAAACAGAAAACAGCGCAATGGCTGCGGCATCGTTCAAAAGGCTTTCGCCCTCGACAATGCGCGCCAATCGCTGCGGGGCAGGGGTCGAGCGGAAGATGCTGACCACGGCTGACGGGTCCGTCGTCGATACAATCGACCCCAACAAAAAGCAGGCAATCAACGGCAGTTGCGTAAACGGTGCGATGGCCATGCCGATGATGAAGGTGGCGACGACAACGGCAACGACGGCCAGAGTCAAAACAGGCACCCAGTCATCCAAAAGCCGGCGAAGGTTCAGCGTCAGCGATACCTGAAACAGCAGGATCGGCAGGAAGATATAAATGAAAATGCCCGACGAAATCGGCAGATCCAGAATGGCCAGCGCAACCGGGTTCAGGGCATCCGTGACGGTTGTGTTCCAGAACCACGAGGCCCCAGCGCCAATCGCGATGCCAACGCCCGCAAGGATAACACTGACGGGCAGACGCAGACGCGCCGCCAGCGGTTCGGAAAGCGCAATGGCCATGAACAGGCCGGAAAGGATCGCAAGAAGGACAACAAGGCTCATCTTGTCAGAATAGCGTGCTGCGTCAAAAGCGGAAGATTTCGGCGGTCACGAATGGTGTCCATGACGAAATAAAATCTTGGTCCCAAAAGAAAAACGCCCGGCACAGTCTGGCCGGGCGTTTAAACCTTCAAACCGAAAAACGCGTCAGATCAACTTGCCCATCGCAACGGCCGTGTCGGCCATGCGGTTGGAAAAGCCCCATTCGTTGTCATACCATGACAGGACCGAGCACATGGTGCCTTCCATGACCTTGGTCTGGTCCATGTGGAACACCGAGGAATGCGGGTCGTGGTTGAAATCGGACGACACGTTCTTGAACAGGGTATAGCCCAGAATGCCTTTCAGCGGGCCATCGGCGGCAGCTTTGATCGCGGCGTTGATTTCTTCCACGGTGGTCGCACGCTTTGCGATGAATTTCAGGTCCACGACCGAAACGTTGGGCGTCGGCACACGGATGGCAAAGCCGTCCAGCTTGCCCTTCAGTTCCGGCAGCACCAGACCCACGGCCTTGGCAGCACCCGTCGAGGTCGGGATCATCGAAAGGGCTGCTGCGCGGGCGCGGTACAGGTCCTTGTGCATCGTGTCCAGCGTCGGCTGATCGCCGGTGTAACTGTGGATGGTGGTCATCATGCCTTTTTCGATGCCAATGACATCGTTCAGAACTTTGGCGACCGGGGACAGGCAGTTCGTGGTGCAGGATGCGTTAGAGACAACGATGTCATCCTTGGTCAGCGTGTTGTGGTTCACACCGTAGACAATCGTCTTGTCCGCGCCATCGCCCGGAGCCGAGATCAGCACGCGCTTGGAGCCGTTTTCAAGGTGCGGCTGGCACTTTTCTTTCGAGGTGAAGATGCCGGTGCACTCCATCACGATATCCACATCCGACCAAGGCAGGTCTGCCGGGTTCTTGATGGCGGTGACGCGGATCTTGCCGCGGCCAGCGTCGATCCAATCTTCGCCAGTCGTGACTTCGCTTGGAAAGCGGCCATGAACCGAGTCAAAGCGCAAGAGGTGGGCGTTGGTTTCCACCGGCCCCAGATCGTTGATCGCGATCACCTCGATGTCCCTACGGCCCGATTCCACGATGGCGCGAAGGACGTTTCTTCCAATACGGCCAAATCCGTTGATGGCTACGCGTACGACCATGAATTCCTCCTGACTTGAATGCGACTCACTCAGCGCAAGTTAGCGCTAACGTGGCCAGTTTACCTGAAAGATCAACCCTTAGTTAGTGTGATCACGAAGAACTCTGCCAAACTTGGCCGACTAGCACGCTGCAGTTGACTTGACCCAAGGTCGAAGAAGCGCATAGTTGTCTCACATCTTGGGGGGCGAAATTCATGAGTCACAAAATCTGGGCTGCGGCAGCAGCTGCCAGTGCATTTTTATTAGCGTCGGTCTCTGTTCTTCAGGCCGAAACATGCGGTGGGATTTACACGGTCAAACCCGGCGACAGCCTGTCGATGATCGCCGACAATCTTTACAAAAACGCGGGGATGTGGAGCACGATCCACCAAAACAACCTCGATACAATTGGGCCAAAGCCGCACAATCTGGTGGTTGGGGCGCGTTTGAACCTTGCCTGTATCAATGGTCTTCCTGCGGGATTGGAAGGCGGAGCAGAGGTTGCTGAGGTTAAGGCCCCGACAGTACCTTTGCAGGTCGCTGCTGGCACCGCTGCCACGGCAAAAAAGATCAATCTGCTTACTGCTGATGATTATGCGCCATTTACCGACCGCAATTCGCTCAACGGTGGTCTGGTGACCGAGGTTGTGCAGACCGCGATGACCCGTGCCAATCCGGCAGAAGGCTTTGCGATCCATTGGGTCAATGACTGGTCCGCTCATCTGGAGCCGCTGCTGTCGAATGCCTTGCTTGATCTGGGTTTCCCGTGGCTGAAGCCGGACTGCGTCCAGACGCCCGACAATTACCGCTGTGAGAACTTCTACTTCTCGGACTCGATGTTCGAAATGCTGGTTCTGGTCTTTGCCGCAAAAGACCGCCCCGTGGCCTTTGACATGGACGACGACATGATCGGCAAGACACTTTGCCGACCAAAGGGGTATTACACGCACGACCTCGACAAGGACGGCCGGAACTGGCTGAAGGATGGTAAGGTCAAGCTGGAAATGCCGGACAAGAACGCAGATTGCTTCAACATGCTTCTTGCTGGAACGGTCGACGCGGTTGTGGTCGACGAATTCACTGGTCGCTCGACGATGAAAGAACTTGGCATTGGCGACAAGATCGAGATCGTCCAGACCCGCCCTCTGTCGATTGAAGGTCTGCATGTGGTCGTCCACAAGACGCACCCGCGCGCACAAGAGTTGTTGGACCTGATCAACAATGGCCTTGCCGAAATCAAGGCCGACGGCACCTATCAAAAGGTGATCGGCCCGCATATGTCGCTGATCTGGGCAGATTTTTGATCATGGGCGCGCGGAAGATTCTGGCCGCAGCGGCGGTTCTGCTTTGGGGGGGCGCACCGGTCTGGGCGCAAAGTTGCGATGTGACCTATACGGTCAAGGAAGGTGACAGCTTCTTTTCCATCGCCGAAGCCCATTACGGCGATTATGAACAATGGACCCTGATCTATTATGCCAATCAGGGCTTGGCGGTAACGGGTCCGCTGACGATCCCCGCGGGGGCGGAGATCTACATTCCCTGCGCTGGTGGCGCGGCACCGGAACCAGACGCTACGCCTCTTCGCAGCGCTCAGGCCGAACTTCGGTTCCTAACCGGCTCGAACTATCCGCCATTCACCCAGAAAGACTGGGCCGGGGGCGGGCTGATCACCGAATTGGTCAACGCGATCATGGAGGAAACCCCCAATCCAGTGCCATATGCAATGGATTGGGAGGATGACTGGTCCCAACATCTTTTCCCGCTGCTTGATGAAGCCAAATACGACATGGGCTTTCCCTGGCTGCGGCCCGATTGCGCGGCTGATCCGTCGAATGAACGCTGCGCGAACTTTCACTTCTCGGACCCGCTGTTCGAAATGCCGATCCAGCTTTTCGTGGCGGCAGATTCCTCTGTCACCTTTGACACAGACGCGGATATCGAAGGCAAAACCCTTTGTCGGCCAAAAGGCTATTACACCCATGATCTGGATGCCAATGGCCGCAACTGGATTGCCGAGGCAAAGATAGACCTCGTCAGGCCCGATACGCCGGACGATTGTTTCTCGATGCTTGTTGCGGGAACGGTGGATGCCGTGCCTGAAAACCTTTTCCTCGGGGCCGAAAAGATCAATGCCATGGGTCTGCGCGGGCAGGTCAGGCCGATGGAACGCCCGCTTTCCACGGAAACCCTGCATGTGATCGTTTCAAAGAAGCACTGGCGCGGAACAACCTTCCTGTACCGGGTCAATGCCGGTCTGGCCCAGATCCGCGAAAACGGTCGCTATGACGAAATCGTTTCCCGGCATTTGGGCCTGTTCATGCAGCAGATACAGGGCAATTAGGAAACGCTGTCACCGCCAAAAGGCGATCCATTCGATCAGTTCTGCCAGACGAAGGCTTAGAAAAAACAGGGCCTGTCCGCCATTGACGGACAGGTCCAATACAATCGCGGCCACGATAAGGCCACCCAGGATAAGCGACAAACGGTCGGTCAAGCTGCCCTCTTTACCGGCGGCTTGAAGTTCCCGCCTTATTGCGCGAGCCGCCCCATGACGCCGGCCACATCGGCCATGCGGCAAGAGAAGCCCCATTCATTGTCATACCATGCCAGAACCCGCACGGAACGGCCAACCACTTTGGTCTGGTCGGGGGCGAAAATAGACGATTGCGGCGTGTGGTTAAAGTCGATGGAAACTTTTGGCTCTGGATCATAGGCCATCACCATGCCCATGTACCCCGCGCAGGCCTCGCGGACGACCTGGTTCACCTCTTCGGCGGTCACCGATTTTGCCGCGATGAAGGTCAGATCAACAGCACTGACATTCGGGGTCGGCACGCGAATGGCGCTTCCATCCAGCTTGCCTTTCAATTCCGGCAGCACCTCGCCAAGGGCTTTTGCCGCGCCGGTCGAGGTCGGAATCATTGCCATTGCAGCCGAGCGGGCGCGGTACAGGTCTTTGTGGCGGCGGTCCAGCGTTGGCTGGTCGCCGGTATAGCTGTGAATCGTGGTCATGATGCCCGACTCGATGCCAATCGCGTCATTCAAGACCTTGGCCAAAGGGGCCAGGCAATTGGTCGTGCAAGACCCGTTCGAAACAACCAGATGATCGGCCGTCAGCTGGCGATGGTTCACGCCGTAAACGACCGTCTTGTCGGCGTTCTTGGCTGGGGCTGAAACCAGCACCCGCTTGGCACCACGCCCCAGATGGACGGCGGCCTTATCGCGTTCGTTGAAGTTGCCAGTGCATTCCAGCACCACGTCAACACCTTCCCAATCCAATTCTTGCGGATTGTAGGTCGACATCATGCGGATCGGCCCGCGGCCCAGATCAAGCATACCGTTTGACACTTTGACCGTGCCGGGGAACCGGCCGTGCACGCTGTCATATTTCAGAAGATGGGCGTTTGTTTCAACCGGGCCCGTGGCGTTGATCGCCACCACCTGAACATCGTTACGGTTCGATTCTGCGATGTGAGCAAGTGTGCAGCGGCCAATGCGGCCGAAGCCATTGATCCCGACGGTGATGGTCATGCGCGTCTCCTGTGGCATCAGAGTCGTGACCCGCTTAACCGCATAAGGCCGGTCGTCAAAGTGAAAAAACGACGCATTTTCATCATGTTAGCGCAAAACTAAACTGGTTGCGCTAACGGTTGCGCTAAAAGGCTGCGCCGGGATGCCGCTTTGCCTTTCGGTTGGGCTGGGCTATGTCAGGACAACTGCACCCCGGAGGCCGAAGGTATGAGTGGTTTGATTGCTTTGTTGGATGACGTGGCCGCGATCGCCAAAGTGGCCGCTGCCTCTATTGACGACATTGCAGGCGCCGCCGCGAAGGCCGGAACGAAAGCCGCTGGCGTCGTTATCGACGATGCCGCTGTTACGCCAAAATATGTAACGGGCTTCTCTGCGGACCGCGAACTTCCGATGATCTGGAAAATCGCCCTAGGGTCGGTCCGGAACAAGCTGGTGATCCTGCTGCCGGGGCTTCTGCTCTTGCAGGCTTTCTTGCCACAAGCCATCACGCCGCTGTTGATGCTGGGCGGCCTCTATCTTTGCTTTGAAGGCGCGGAAAAGGTTTTCCATCACTTCTTTCCCCATGCCGATGCCGAAGTGGAAGAGGATTTCAGCACGGGCGACCCGGCGCATCTGGAAGAACAAAGGGTCGCAGGCGCCATCAAGACAGATTTCATCCTGTCCGCTGAAATCATGACGCTCTCTTTGGCTGCCATCCCGGAAAGCACGCTTTGGGTCGAGGCTGCGACACTCGCCGTTGTTGGCATCATGATCACCGTTGGCGTCTATGGCGCAGTCGCCCTGATCGTAAAGATGGACGATATCGGCCTTCACTTGGCCTCTACCGGCCGGACCGGGGCAGGGCGCGCATTCGGGCGCGGTCTGGTTTCTGGTATGCCAAAGCTCTTGTCGGTTCTGTCGACCGTGGGGACTTTGGCAATGCTCTGGGTTGGTGGCAACATCATCGTCCACGGCGTCGATGTGCTGGGCTGGCATTGGCCCTATGAACAAATTCACCATCTCGCAGAGCTTGCCGCAGAGGCGGTTCCCGTCGCGCAGGGGCTTTTAGCCTGGGCCGTCACCGCAGCCTGTGACGGCGTGATCGGCCTTGCCATTGGCCTGCTGACCATTCCGTTGGCGACAAAGGTTGTTGGCCCCATCTTGGGCAAGTTTCTTCCCGGTGGGGCCAAAAGCGCCTGAGCGGCAGGTTTCTTTCCCGATCAGGCTACCTTCAGCAGGGTTTCCAGTTCCGAATTCCCACAGGTAAGATCTGCGATCGAAGCCTGATCCAGCCGGGCATAAAAGGCGTCCAGCGCTTCGGCCAAAACGCACTTCAAGCGGCATGCCCCAGCCAGCGGGCAATTGTTTTCTTCTCCTGCAAAGCATTCTGCAAAGGGAAGAACGGCCTCAAAGGTGCGAAACACGTCGCCGACGCGAATATCTTCCGGGTTGCGGCCCAGCATCAAACCACCAGCACGCCCGCGAACGGTTTTCAGAAATCCCTTTTGCGCCAAAAGGTGAATGACCTGTGCCAGATGATTTTCACTAGCATTGCAAGTTTCAGCCACTTCATGTTTGCGGACGATCCGGTTCGGATTGGCTGCGCAGAACATCAAGGTTCGCATCGCCAAGTTGGTTCGCGTTGTCAGTCGCATCGTCAGTCCACTCTCCCAAACAATATCCTGACTTTGCAAAACACCATTCCCGGCCGAATCGCCTTGATCCAGATCATAAGAGGCTTGGCAGGCGCGTACCGTTGAACGCCCGCTGCCTTTGCTCGTCCCGACTGGGAACCAAGTCGGTCAATAAAATTCCGCCTAACGTCATGGCAAAGCCCGCACTTGGGCCTTGTCTGTCTACCCAACCGTCGTTCAAAGCGCTTTGAATATCGCAAAGTATTGATTTTAAATGTTTTTAATATCGTGCGTTTTTGGCCTGATTGCGCTAACAATCCTTTGATAGCAATCCGCAAACCGGATTGATTCCTGAAACTGCTTTGTGGTGGCTTGACCCTACAGTCCCCGCACTTAGCCTCGGTCCAAACAGAATTGGGCCAATGGATGGAAAACGAATTGAGCAATCTCGCCCTGACACCCGCGTCGTTGGAAACCAGCATCCGGCGCCACCTGACTTACACAATGGGCAAAGATGCCGAACATGCCAGCATCTACGACTGGCGTATGGCGCTGTCCTATGCCGTGCGTGACCTCATTGTTGGACCGTGGTTCGCCTCGACGCAGCAAACTTATGGCACCGACCACAAGCGGGTTTACTATCTTTCGATGGAATTCCTGATTGGCCGCATTCTCGAAGATGCGACCATCAACCTTGGGCTCCGGGATGTCGCCGAAGAGGTGATGGGCCGCTTTGGCCAAGATTTCCGCGCCATTGTCGAGGATGAACCCGACGCAGCCTTGGGCAATGGCGGGCTTGGTCGCCTTGCGGCCTGCTTCATGGAATCGATGGCCACCTTGGGGTGTCCGGCCTTTGGCTATGGCATCCGTTATGAGCACGGCTTGTTCCGTCAGCGGTTTGAGGGCGGCCGTCAGGTCGAAACCCCGGAAGACTGGTTGAAGCAGACGCATCCTTGGGAATTTGCACGCCCGGAATCCGCCTACACCATCGGCTTCAAGGGGCAGGTTGAAACGCGCGGCGGCAAAGAAGTTTGGGTTCCCGGTGAATCCGTCTTTGCCACAGCCTATGATACGCCGGTCGTCGGGTGGAAAGGCCGCTGGGCCAACACGCTGCGGCTGTGGGGGGCGCAACCCACTACGATGTTCGATCTGGAACGTTTCAATCGCGGCGATTACGCCGCCGCGGCGGAACCCGAGACCTTGGCCCGCACGCTCAGCCGCGTGCTTTACCCAGATGACACGACCTATCAGGGTAAGGAGTTGCGGCTGAAACAGGAATTCTTCCTGACCTCAGCGGCTCTGCAAGACATCCTTCGTCGCTTCTTGCAAACCCACAAAGACCTGCGTTTGCTGCCGTCAAAAGTCGCCATCCAGATGAACGACACACATCCGGCCATTGCGGGACCGGAACTGATCCGTCTTTTGGTAGACGATCATGGCTTGCCTTTCGACAAGGCGCTAGAGATCACGCAAGGCTGTTTGGGCTACACCAACCACACGCTGTTGCCAGAGGCGTTGGAAAAATGGGCGACGTATACCTTTGGCAACGTCCTGCCGCGCCACATGCAGATCGTCGAACGCATCGACAGCTGGCACCGCATCAAATATCCAGCGCGGCCCCATTACGTCGGCATCGTCAAACACCACGAAGTCCGCATGGGTGAGTTGGCCTTCATCACCTCGCATCAGGTTAATGGCGTTTCGGCTCTGCATTCGGATCTGGTAAAGAAAAACCTCTTTCCTGAACTGAACGCGCTTCACCCGGGGCGCATCATCAACCAAACCAACGGCGTCACTCCACGCCGCTGGCTCAAGATGTGCAATCGTCCGCTGTCGGGCCTGATTTCGGGCAGCATTGGCGATGGCTGGGAAGACAATCTCGATCGCCTGCGGGAATTGGAAAAACCAATCAAATCCAAAGCGTTCCGCGACGACTTTGCCAAAGCAAAGCGGGTCAACAAAGCGGCGCTGTCGAATTGGATTGGGGAAACCCAAGGGATCTCGGTCAGCCCGGACGCCCTGTTCGATGTGCAGATCAAGCGCATCCATGAATATAAGCGTCAGCTTCTGAACATCCTTCAAACCGTCGCCCATTGGGATCGCATCCGGCAGAACCCGAATGCGAACTGGGTGCCAAGGGTCAAGATTTTTGGCGGAAAGGCCGCTCCCGGTTATGCGGTGGCCAAGGAAATCATCCGCCTGATCAATGATGTGGCCGAGGTCGTGAACAACGATCCGGTGACCGGAGACCTGTTGAAGATCGTCTATCCGGCCAATTACAATGTCTCGATGGCCGAGCGTCTTATCCCAGCATCCGACCTGTCGGAACAAATCTCTACGGCAGGCAAGGAAGCCTCTGGCACGGGCAACATGAAATTCATGATGAACGGGGCCGTGACCATCGGAACGCTGGACGGCGCCAATGTCGAAATCTTGCAGGAAGTCGGCGAGGAAAACTTCTTCCTCTTTGGCCTCACCGCCGAGGAGGTGACGAAGCGCCGGGCAGATCCCGATCACGCCCGCAAGGCGATCGAGTCCAGCCAGGCTTTGATGGATGTGCTTCAAATGATTGCCGAAGGCACGTTCTCGCCCGATCAGAAAGACAGGTACCACGATCTCGTCCATCGCGTCTGGCATCACGACTATTTCTTGGTCGCCAGCGATTTTGCAGCCTATGATAAGGCTCAGATGCGCGTCGATGCAGTCTTCAATGATCCGGACGAATGGGCGCGCATGGCGGCAATGAACACGGCCCGCTCTGGCTTCTTCTCGTCAGACCGGACCATTCGAAGCTACATGTCGGAAATATGGGGTGTGACGTCAGCTTTGTGAAAAGATCGGCAGAAATGGGCGACCTTGGGGGGGAACCATGACGGAATTGATTGACGCCGGCGCGGCCAAGGCTCTTGTTGAAGGACGGCATGGAGATCCATTCTCCTTGTTGGGCTTGCATAAGCGTGACGGGAAATGGGTCGTTACGGCCTTTGCACCCGGCGCTGATCGGCTTTGGGTCGTCACGGGCAAGGCCAAAGAAACAGAGGCAACACATTGGGGGGACGGCCTCTTTGTTTGCCCGTTGGCCCGCAAGTCTGCCTATCGTCTGCGTGCCGAAGGTCACGGGGCAAGCTGGGAGTGGGAAGACCCTTTCCGCTTTGGTCCGGTTCTGGGCGAGATGGACGAATATCTGCTGGGCGAAGGCACTCACAAACGCCTCTGGCAGGTCTTGGGCGCGCATCTGATCACCCATGAAGGTGTCGAAGGAACCCATTTCGCCGTCTGGGCCCCAAATGCACAGCGCGTTTCGGTCGTGGGTGACTTCAACATCTGGGACGGGCGCCGCCACCCGATGCGCCGTCGGGGCGCAACTGGGGTGTGGGAGCTTTTCATTCCCGGACTGGGCGAGGGCACGACCTATAAATACGAACTGATCGGCCCGCATGGCGACCCCGTGCCGCTGAAAGCTGATCCGGTGGGTTTCGGCAGCGAACACCCGCCCGCCAATGCCAGTGTCGTGCGTCCGATCACAGGCCGTTTCCGCGATACAGACTGGATGGAAAGCAGGGCCGCGCGCCATACCGTCGACGCGCCGATTTCCGTCTATGAGGTCCATCTGGGGTCGTGGCGTCGGGCCGAGGGCAACCGGATGCTGTCTTATCTGGAACTGGCCGATCAGTTGACGGAATACGCCGCCAGCATGGGGTTCACCCATATCGAACTGCTGCCGGTTTCCGAATTTCCGTTTGACGGGTCGTGGGGCTATCAGCCCGTTGGCCTTTTTGCCCCCACAATCCGCCACGGCACACCCTCGGAATTTCGGGCCTTTGTTGATGCCGCGCACCGTCGGGGCCTTGGAGTCATCCTTGACTGGGTGCCGGGACATTTCCCGACCGATGCCCACGGTCTTGGCCGCTTTGACGGGACGGCTCTCTATGAACATGCCGACCCGCGCGAAGGTTTCCATCAGGATTGGAACACCCTGATCTATAATTACGGGCGGACCGAGGTGCAAAACTTCCTCGTGTCCAACGCATTGTATTGGCTAGAGGAATTCCACATCGATGGGCTTCGCGTCGATGCGGTCGCCTCGATGCTGTACCGCGACTATTCCCGCAAAGACGGCGAATGGATCCCGAACCAGGACGGCGGTCGGGAAAATTACGAAGCCATCGCCATGATGAGACGGATGAACACCACCGTGTATGGCGAGGTTTCTGGCATCCTGACGGCGGCCGAAGAATCCACGGCCTTTCCCGGTGTCAGTCGCCCTGTCGATCACGGCGGTCTGGGCTTTGGCTTCAAATGGAACATGGGCTGGATGAATGATACGCTCAGCTACATGCACAAAGACCCGATCCATCGCCAATATCATCACCACCAGATGACCTTTGGCCTGCACTACGCTTGGTCTGAAAACTACATCCTGCCAATCAGCCATGATGAAGTCGTACATGGCAAAGGCAGTATGCTCGACAAAATGCCGGGTGACGGCGATCAGAAATTCGCCAACCTTCGCGCCTATTACGGCTTCATGTGGGCGCATCCCGGAAAGAAACTGCTCTTCATGGGGCAGGAATTTGCCCAAGGCGCGGAATGGAACCACAACCAAAGCCTTGATTGGCACTTGCTGGATCACCCCCAGCATCGCGGCATGCAAAGCCTCGTGCAGGATCTGAACTCGGTCTACCGCGAAAATCCGGCCCTGCATGTGAACGATTGCCGCCCTGAAGGGTTTGAATGGATTGAATCGAACGATGCACAGGCGTCGGTCTATGCTTGGGTCCGCAAAGGCGGGGCAGGGGACAAACCCATCGTCGCCGTGGTCAACATGACCCCGGTTGAACGGCGCTATCGCCTTGGCCTGCCCGAGGCCGGGCGGTGGGAGGAGATTCTGAATACGGATGCGGCCCATTACGGCGGGGGAGACCGGGGCAATATGGGCGCAATCAAATCTGAAAAGACACCGTGGCACGGTCGCGCGCAATCGGCCCTTGTCACGCTGCCACCACTTTCAGCACTCTATTTCAGACTGGTCTAAGGGAAAATTCCCATAGGGAGGGGAAAATGAAGGCAAGACCCAACGCAAGACTTTCCAGCCAGGCAATGGCATTTGTGCTGGCCGGGGGGCGCGGAAGTCGCCTGAAGGAATTGACTGACCGCCGCGCCAAACCTGCCGTTTATTTCGGTGGCAAAACGCGAATCATCGACTTTGCCCTCTCGAACGCCCTGAACTCTGGCATCCGCAAAATGGCCATTGCCACTCAGTACAAGGCGCACAGCCTGATCCGCCATTGCCAGCGGGGCTGGAACTTCTTCCGGGCGGAACGGAATGAATATCTGGACATTCTGCCTGCCTCGCAGCGCGTGGATGAAACCAAATGGTATCTCGGCACCGCCGATGCCGTGGCGCAGAACATTGATATCGTTGACAGCTATAACGTCAAATACGTCGTCATCCTTGCGGGCGACCACATCTACAAGATGGATTACGAAATCATGTTGGCCGAACATGTGGCCAACAAGGCCGATGTGACCATCGGCTGCCTGACCGTTCCCCGCATGGAGGCCACCGCCTTTGGCGTCATGCATGTCGACAAAGACATGCGCATCACCAGCTTTCTGGAAAAGCCGAAAGACCCGCCAGCGATTCCCGGCGATCCGGATCATGCACTGGCTTCGATGGGGATCTATGTCTTTGACTGGGCCTTCCTGCGCGATCTGCTGCTCAAGGACATGGCCGACCCCAATTCCAGCCACGATTTCGGCAATGACCTGATCCCCGATATCGTCAAGAACGGCAAGGCGATGGCGCATAAGTTCGCCGATAGCTGCGTGACCAGCGGGCTGGAAGACGAACCCTATTGGCGCGATGTGGGAACCATCGACGCCTTCTGGCAGGCCAATATCGACCTGACGGAATTTACCCCAAAGCTGGATATCTACGACAACAGCTGGCCGATCTGGACCTATTCCGAAATCGTGCCGCCCGCCAAATTCATCCATGACGAAGATGGCCGTCGCGGGATGGCGATTTCCTCGTTGATTTCGGGCGATTGCATCGTTTCCGGGTCCGAGGTGCGAAACTCGCTTTTGTTCACCGGGGTCCGCACGCACAGCTATTCGGCCTTGGAACATGTGGTGGCCCTGCCGCGCGTTGTGGTTAACCGCAAGGCGGAACTCAAGAACGTGGTGATCGACAGCGGGGTGATCATTCCCGAAGGTCTGGTTGTCGGGCAAGACCCGGTCGAGGATGCGAAATGGTTCCGTCGTACAGACAGCGGGATTGTCCTTATCACGCAAGACATGCTTGACGCCCGCGCGGCAAAATTGTCCTAAGGGGTTGTGAAGCCTTAAAATATCCGGGGTGCACCCGTTGCGCGCCCCGGACCCCGAAAAGACAAAGAAAGAGGAAGGCCATGGCCGGTCGTGTCCTGTCTGTCGCATCAGAATGTGTGCCCTTCATAAAGACCGGGGGGCTGGCCGATGTCGTAGGCGCACTTCCGGCGGCATTGGCCCCCACGGGCTGGGATATGCGAGTGCTGCTGCCCGCCTATCGGAAACTTCTTCCCCTGCTTGACCAGATGACGCCTGTCAGATCCGACAGCTCTCTTTTCGGGGGCGAAAGCCGGGTCTATTTCGGGCGCATCGACGGCATTGATCTTCTTTTGCTGGATGCCCCGCATCTTTTTGACCGCGACGGCGGCCCCTATTCCGGGCCGAATGGCGATTGGTGGGACAATCCGCAACGCTTTGCCGCGCTGTCTTGGGTGGCCGCACAGATCGCACGCGACGGCATAGACGGATGGAAGCCGGATATCCTGCATGCGCATGATTGGCAGGCAGGCTTTGCTCCGGCCTATCTGCGCTATGGGAATGCCAGCGACGTGGGCTCGGTGCTCACCATCCACAATATTGCCTTCCAAGGCTGGGCCGATGTGCGCCTGATGTCAGACCTGCGTCTGCCCGCCGACCAATTCCACCCGGACGGGCTGGAATATTACGGCAACCTTTCCAGCCTGAAGGCCGGTTTGGTCACCGCCGACAAGATCACAACCGTTTCGCCCACCTATGCCGAAGAACTGATGCGCCCCGAATTTGGAATGGGCCTGCAAGGCGTGATTGCTGCCCGCGCAGGCGATGTTTCCGGCATCCTCAATGGTGTCGATACCACGGTCTGGAACCCCGAGGCCGAGGACCACCCGTTTTCAGCCAAATCCTTGTCCGGCAAGGCAAAGGCGCGCAAGGCGCTGTGTGACGAGTTCGGCCTTGATGTTCCGGGGCCGCTCGCCATCGTCGTCAGCCGCCTGACAGACCAAAAAGGCATCGATCTTCTGCCCGAAGCCATCCCGGCCTTCGTGGCAGCAGGGGGGGGCGTTGCCATCCTTGGTTCCGGCGATCCGGCGCTAGAATCCGCCATGCGCGGCCTTGCCGCCTTCCATCCGGGCCGTGTTGGCCTGCGGATCGGCTATGACGAGGCGTTAAGCCACCGCATGTTCGCCGGCGCCGACGCCGTTCTGGTTCCGTCCCGCTTTGAACCCTGTGGCCTGACGCAGATGTACGGGCTGCGCTATGGCACGCTTCCCGTCGTCGCAGCCACTGGCGGGTTGGCCGATACTGTGATTGGCGTCAGCCCCGCGACCTTGGCCGCAGGCAGCGCAACAGGCATAGTCTTTCACCCGACCGACGCCATTTCCTTGCGTCAGGCCTTGGCCAAGCTGGTCTCGCTTTACGCCGACCAAAAGACCTGGGTCCGGCTGCAAAAGAACGCGATGGCCCATCCGGTCGATTGGCAGGCCTCAGCTTCGGCCTATGCGGCTCTTTACGCTGGCATTGTCCGGTGACATCGGATCGCGCACTTCCACCAAGGCGGTTGGCGGGCCACAGCATCGGCCCCGGCAGACCTTGGCCCATGGGAGCCAGCTTTGACGGGGATGGCGTCAACTTCGCCGTCTTTTCCGCCCATGCCGAACAGATTGAACTGTGCCTCTTCACCCCTGATGGCCGCAAAGAAATGGCTCGCATCCCGTTTCGCGAACGGGATGGCGACATCTGGCACATGCATGTTGGTGGCCTGACCTTTGGCACCGTCTACGGCTTTCGCGCCCACGGCCCCTACGCGCCGGAACAGGGCCACCGCTTCAATCCGCACAAGCTGTTGATGGACCCCTATGCCCGTGCGCAGGAAGGCCGCCTGCGCTGGTCCGATGCGCTGATGGGTTACAAGATCGGCTCTCCGCGTGGGGATCTGTCCTATGACACCCGCGACAGCGCCTTTGCCGTGCCAAAGTCGGTGGTCATCGACCCGTCCTTCGCTTGGGGGGATGATCGCGCCCCACGCATAGCGCGCAGCGAAACCGTCTTGTACGAGGCCCATGTGAAGGCCCTGACCGAACTTCACCCCGGCATCGAAAAAGGGGTGCGGGGCACCTATCTCGGCATCGCCTCCGATCCGGTGATCGAACATCTGCAAAAGCTTGGTGTGACCTCGATCGAACTCTTGCCGGTCCAAGGCTTCATCGATGACCGTTTCCTGATCGCCAAGGGCCTCAAGAACCATTGGGGCTACAATACGCTCACCTTCTTTGCCCCCGAGGCGCGCTATATGTCGAAAGGCGCCCTGTGGGAGTTTCAGACCATGGTGCGCCGGCTTCATTCCGCCGGCATCGAGGTTATCCTTGACGTCGTCTATAACCACACGGGCGAGGGCGACCAATGGGGCCCGACCCTGTCCTTCAGGGGGCTGGACAACGCCAGCTATTACCGCCTGTCTGACGGCGGGCGCCATTACGTCAATGACACCGGCACCGGAAACACCCTGAACCTGACCCACCCCATGGTTCTGCGGATGGTGATGGACAGTCTGCGATATTGGGTCGAGGTGGGCCATGTCGATGGCTTCCGTTTCGATCTGGCAACTGTTCTGGGTCGAGAGCTGCATGGTTTTGACCCGCAGGGCGGCTTTTTCGATGCGATCCGCCAAGACCCGGTGTTGTCGCATGTCAAACTAATTGCCGAACCGTGGGACATCGGCCCCGGTGGCTATCAACTTGGCCAATACCCGCATCCGTTCCACGAATGGAATGACCAGTTCCGCGATACTGTCCGTCGGTTCTGGAAGCGCGATCCCGGCCAGACCTCTGACCTTGCCAAACGGCTTTTGGGCAGCGCCGAACGCTTTGACCATTCCGGCCGCTCGGCCACATCCTCCATCAATTTCATCACCGCGCATGATGGCTTCACGCTGGAAGATCTTGTCAGCTATACGGTCAAGCGCAACTGGGCCAATGGCGAAGAAAACCGCGATGGCCATTCGGAAAACCATGCCGACAATATGGGTGTCGAAGGCCCGACCGACGACAAGGCAATTCTCGCGGCCCGCGCCCTTCGCAAACGCAACCTTCTGGCCACGCTCATGCTATCACAGGGTGTTCCCATGCTGCTTGCAGGGGATGAACTGGGCCATAGCCAAGGCGGCAACAACAACGCCTATGCCCAAGACAACGAAACGACTTGGCTGAATTGGACAAAGACGGACGAGGACCTGACCGATTTCGTGGCCCAGCTTGCAGCCCTGCGTCGGCACCATCCGCAACTTCGCCAACGCCGCTTTCTTCACGCCCGCAAACGCCCCTCGGATGGCTTGCGCGATGTGATCTGGCGTCACGCCAACGGCAAAGAACCGCAGGGCCACGACTGGCACGATCCCGCCTTCCGGGCCTTGGGGGTTGAATTACGTATGGCGGCAGAAGGCGGGGACAACAATCCGGTCGCCGTCCTGCTTTATTTCAACACAGGGGCCGAGATGCCTTTGGTCCTGCCGTCAACGGCGCAGTGGGACTTGGTGCTGGACACAACGCGCCCCACACTTTCCGGTCCGTCAGCAGCGCCTGACCATCTGCCCGCACAGTCTGTCTTGATGTTTCGTTCGGCCCCGTCGGGGGACGATCCCATGGGAGGGAAGTCATGATCACCACCGTAAGCACTCAGCCAATTGCCGGACAAAAGCCCGGAACCAGTGGGCTTCGCAAAAAGACCCCGGTGTTCATGGGGCCGCATTATCTGGAAAACTTCGTCCAAGCGATCTTTGACGTGGTCGGTGCCAAGGGCAAAACCTTTGTCCTCGGTGGCGACGGGCGCTATTTCAACGACCGCGCCGCGCAGGTCATCTTGCGGATGGCTGCCGCCAATGGCGCGGCACGGGTGATCATCGGGCAGGGGGCCATCCTCTCCACTCCCGCCGCCAGCCACCTGATCCGCCTGAACAATACCGACGGCGGCATCATCATGTCCGCCAGCCACAACCCCGGTGGCCCGACCGAGGATTTCGGCGTCAAATTCAACATGCCCAACGGCGGACCCGCACCTGAATCCGTGACCGAGGCGATGTTCAAACGCACGACCGAGATCACAGAATACAAGATCGTCGAAAGCCAGGACGTCGATATTCACACAGTCGGCCGCAAGGCGCTGGGCGAGATGGTCGTGGATGTGGTCGACCCGGTCGCCGATTACGCGACGCTGATGGAAAGCCTGTTCGATTTCCCCGCACTTCGCGCCATGTTCGCAGGCGGCTTTCGGATGCGGATGGACAGCATGTGTGCCGTAACCGGCCCCTATGCCACGGAAATTCTTGAAAACCGCCTTGGCGCCGCAAAGGGCACCGTCACCCACGGCACGCCTTTGCCCGATTTCGGCGGCATGCATCCCGATCCGAACCCCACTTGGGCGCATGAGCTGATGGCCGAGATGATGGGTGAAAACGCCCCCGATTTCGGCGCGGCCTCGGACGGCGATGGCGACCGTAACATGGTCGTCGGTCGCGGCATCTATGTCTCACCCTCTGACAGCCTTGCCGTTCTGGCCGCCAATGCACATCTGGCGCCGGGCTACGCCAAGGGCTTGGCCGGGGTGGCCCGCTCCATGCCCACCTCCGCCGCCGCTGATCGGGTGGCCGATAGGCTGGGCATAGGCAAATATGAAACGCCGACCGGCTGGAAGTTCTTCGGCAATCTGCTGGATGCAAGCAAGGCCACGCTTTGCGGTGAGGAATCCTTTGGCACCGGTTCGGATCACGTCCGCGAAAAGGATGGGCTTTGGGCCATCCTCCTCTGGCTCAATATCCTTGCCGTCCGCAAACAATCGGTCCGAGAGATCTTGGAAGAACATTGGCGCATCTATGGCCGCAACTACTACAGCCGCCACGATTTCGAAGCCATCGCCACAGACCGCGCCGATGCCATGGTGGCCGCCCTGCGCGCGACCCTTCCGGACCTGCCGGGAACAGAAATCGAAGGGCTGACCGTTCAGGCCGCTGACGATTTCGCCTATACCGATCCCGTTGACGGCAGCACCAGCGCCAGGCAGGGCATCCGCATTATGTTCACCGATGGCAGCCGCATCGTCATGCGCCTCTCTGGCACCGGCACCGAAGGCGCCACCCTGCGGGTCTATCTTGAACGCTATGCCGCTGGCCCAGATGGCCTTGATCACGACCCGCAAGAGGCGCTTGCCCCTGTGATCCGCGCAGCGCATGCGCTTTCGCGTCTGACCGAATTCACCGGCCGCACCACTCCGGATGTCGTGACCTGATCTGAAACGGCGTTTTCAGACATTCAACCGTCGCGCCCGATGCGGACTTTCCCCCGCCTCGGGCGCTGTCTTAGGGGCAACGGCGGAGGCATGAACATGAACGAACATCGCAGATCAGGACGGCAGGCGCGGCAGGCAGAACGCGCCCATAAGGGCGGCGGCATGGGCCGCCCCTACATCACCCGAAACATCCCGCCCTATGACATCATGGGCGAAGAAAGCCTGCAAAAGATCGAGGCGGCGGCAGACCGCATCCTTGCCGAAACCGGCATCGAATTCCGCGACGATGACACGGCGCTTGATCTGTGGCGCAAAGCCGGGGCCGAAGTGGATGGGCTTTTGGTCAAATTTCCTCCGGGAATGCTGCGGGAAGTCCTGAAAACGGCCCCTGCCCAATTCACCCAACATGCCCGCAATCCGGCGAACTCGATCCAGATCGGCGGCAAGAACGTCGTATTCTCGCCCGCCTATGGCAGCCCCTTTGTCATGGATCTGGATAAGGGACGCCGCTTTGGCACCATCGAAGACTTCCGCAATTTCATCAAGCTCGCGCAGTCCAGCCCCAACTTCCACCACTCGGGCGGCACGATCTGCGAGCCGACCGATGTGCCGGTGAACAAGCGTCACCTTGATATGGTGATGTCGCATATCGAACTTTCGGATCGCCCCTTCATGGGCTCCGTCACCGCCGAGGAACGGTCAGAGGACAGCATCGACATGTGCCGCATCCTCTTTGGGTCGGACTTCGTTGAACAGAACTGCGTCATCCTCGGCAACGTCAACGTGAACTCACCCCTCGTCTGGGACGGCACCATGACCAAATCGCTGCGCGCTTATGCAAGGTCAAACCAAGCCGCGGTTATCGTGCCCTTCATCCTTGGCGGGGCGATGGGGCCGGTCACCAGTGCGGGGGCCATCGCGCAATCCTTGGCCGAGACGATGGCAGGCTGCGCCCTGACGCAACTTGAACGCCCCGGCGCACCGGTGATTTTTGGCAACTTCCTGTCGTCGATGGCCATGCGCTCAGGCTCGCCCACCTTTGGCACGCCTGAACCTGCCATCGGGTCGATGGTTATCGGTCAGCTTGCCCGCCGTCTGAACCTACCGCTGCGCTGCGCGGGCAACTTCACCACCTCGAAACTGCCCGATGCGCAGGCGATGATGGAAGGCACTATGTCGATGCTGTCGGCCATCCATTGTGGCGCGAACTTCATCCTGCACTCGGCAGGCTTCCTCGATGGCCTTTTGTCGATGTCCTATGAAAAGTTCATGCTGGACGCCGATCTGTGCGGCGCGCTGCATGCCTATTTGGATGGCGTTAAAGTTGATGACGACGCGCTTGCCGTCGATGCCTTTGCAGAGGTCGGGCCGGGCAACCACTTCTTCGGCTGCTCGCACACCATGGCGCATTATGAAACCGCCTTCTGGGACAGCGAGCTTTCCGACAATGACCCCTTCGAGAAATGGGAAGCGGCCGGCAGCGTCGATGCCGCCACCCGCGCAAACAAGGCATGGAAGCGCAAGTTGGCGGAATATCAGGCTCCGGCCCTCGACGAAGGCATCCGCGACGGCCTGAACGATTTTATTGCCAAACGCAAAGAAGGCATGGCCGACGCCTGGTACTGATCTACGACCATTGCAGGGATGATCGGATGCTCCCTTTGCGCTAAGCTCCGCGCAAAGGGAGTTTTCTTATGCGCGTCACTATTGCCTTGATCCTTGCCGCTACACCGGTTCTTGCCGAAAGCGAATATGGCGCGCTGAACCCCGAAGAAATGACAATCAACCGGCTCTTGGAAAACGCCGCGCGGGGGCAGGTGTCGATGACCTCATGCGCCTCTGGCTATTTCATCACAAAGGCGGGCCGCCATGTCGAAGCGCGGCAATTGTTCGAGGCTTGTGCCGCCGCTGGTTACACAGGCGCCATGACCTGGATGTCGCAACTGGATGACAACGGCCTTGGTGCGGCCGAAGACCCTGACAGCGCCGCCGCATGGGATCGTCGCGCCGCCGAAGCGGGGGATCCCGTCGGCATGTTCAATCTTGGTCTCGACATGATGCGGGGCCGTGGCGTTGTGCAAGATGTGGATGGCGGACGGGCGCTGGTCGATCAGGCGGCCCGTCTTGGTCTGCCAACGGCAAAGCGACTTCAGGCAGCAGGGTATGATCTGGATGAGGTCACGCCCGATGCTGATAACTGGAAATATGCGCCCATGTTCTGATGCCGCTTGTCTGTACGGGGGGTGTACAGGGGGTGTACGCAGGGTGACAGCGGTTTAATCGGCAAAACGGGCGGGGTTTCCCCCAAGCCGCAGTATGCGGTCAGCCATGCGTTCGGCCTCCGCTTCGGCATGGGTCACCATCAAAACCGCCATTTCGCGGCGCTTCAGGCTGCGCTCGAACAGGTCCATCATCTCGTCTGCAGTCGCCGGATCAAGGCTTACAAAAGGCTCGTCCATCAGCAAGAGATCTGGTTCCGCAGCCAAGGCGCGGGCCAGCGAAAGCCTGCGTTGCTGACCCAGAGAAAGCTGTTCCGGAAACCGGGACTCCATACCGGAAAGGCCAACTTCGGCCATTAGATTCTGCGCGAAGATTTTCTCGCAACGCGTTGCAATTGTAATGTTTTCCAGCGCAGATCGCCACGGAAGAAGGGTAGGATTTTGAAACACCATCGCCAATGTTCCGGGCCGTTCCATCTGACCTTTCCAATCCTGATGCAACCCCGCGATCACCCGCAAAAGCGTGGTTTTCCCAACTCCTGACGGCCCGGTCAGGGCCACAGTCTCCCCTTTAGAAATGCTCATGGACAGGTTTCCCAAGACGGGAACCTGTCCATGCTGTGCCGAGAGAAGCCTCAGGGAGAGAGCCGTGCCCGGCATATCTGGGTTAGCTTCCCGGATGGACGAAGACGCCTTCAGGCAGGGTCGTAGTCTTCCCCATCAGCTCTTCACCACCAAGATTTGCCATTATTTCCAACATCTTGGCCGCAGAAGCTTCATCAACTGGTCCGGGCGCCGGAATGCCCGCACGGAAACCCGCTTTCAACTCGGCGAACTGGGCATCCGACTTTGCATTCATGATCGGACGAAGTGCATCCCATGCCGCCTCGTCACTTGCCAAAAGATCCTTGGCTGCCCGACTTGCCGCGGCAAATCCATGAACGATTTCAGGGTTTTGGCGCAGGAACTCCCCCTTGACCACATAGCCTAGCAGCGGCGTCTGATCGGAAAGACCAAGGGCCAAGGCGGCCTCGGAGACGGTCATAAGCGGACGGAATCCTGCTGCCTGAGCTTTGGCATTGAAATGCCAGAAATTGATCGCACCATCTGTTTCGCCGTTCATGGCGGTTTCGAAAATCAACGGCGGTGCACCAAAGACCTGCTCGGTTTCCGATTGCAGATCAATGCCTTGCGTCTGTGCATAGGCGCGAAGGATCAGCCAGCTTTTGTCAACCGGCCCACCCGCGATACCAATCTTCTTGCCTTTCATGTCGGCAAGGCTTTGCGCCGGGCTATCCCCCTTGACCATCAAGGCGCCAACGGCCTTGGAGTACGGGATGAACACATAGTCATTTCCTTCGGAGCGCATGCGCGCAACCCAAAGCCAATCTGAAACGATGATGTCCGCCTCTCCCCCTTGAAAGGCGATCTGTGCGGCCGGGCCAGCCGCAACATCCTGCACGGCCATCGTGAATCCGTTCGCCTTATCAAAGCCTTGCGAGGAAATTGTGGTCAATTCCCAATTGACGGTGCCCGACACCTGAGTTGCGATACGTAGGGTTGCTTCTTCTGCGAAAGCGGCTCCGGCCAGTGCAATAGCGGCTGCGGCTCCCAGCAAGTGTCTTGTGAGTTTCATGACTTTACCTCCCGTGGTCCCTGTCAGAGTACCACCGCCTCAACGTTACGAAATGCGACCTTCGAACTACGACCTTTTTGTCGTCGGATCTACGACCATAAGAGGCTGATTTCTTGACCTGCGTCAAAGGCATCCAGCGCAATGAAGCGCATCACCAAGAACGGAAACGTGCAGTTCGAACCCAGGAGGTTTCCTATGCAACTGAAAGTTCCGGCGGTCATGATGATGCTGGCCATTGCCGCCCCCGCATTTGCGGACGAGCCTGAAATATTTAATGATATCAAGGTGAAGGCGGGTGAGGATCTGTTCAACGCAGAATGCCGCCGTTGCCATTCGGTTGAAGCGGATCGAAATTCCTATGGTCCATTGTTGGAAGGTGTCGTGGGCAGGAAGGCAGGATCGGTCGCGGATTATCCCTATTCAGAGGCCCTGAAGAATGCGTCATTCGTCTGGACTGCGCCTGCATTGAAGGCATGGATCGAGGACAATCAGGGATTTGTTCCCGGCACAAAAATGCGCCATGTCGGAATCACCGACCCTGTGGTGCAAGACTTCATCCTTGCCTACCTTCAGTCTATCAAGTCCTGAACCCGGTGATCGAATGGCAATGGGAGGGCATCGCCATTCAATCCGCCTAAAGACCCGCTAACTTAGGCTCCTGCCTTAGATTTGTTCATTTGAAGATAGGCTTGCCAGAAGGTTTTTGGACTCGGCATGCGCGAGAGAAGGTGAACTCAAGGGGAACAAAGGTCGTACGACCAATGTGCAATACCCTCGCGGTCCTGTGATCTGGATGATGTGCTCAGACCGGCGCTTTCTTTGCAGGAGGGGGCAAGTGGCGGACCGAGTCGTCAGGAACCCAGGGAGGAGACCGGGATGAATCGTTTTGTCATCGCCGTCACCGCTGCCTTGCTAGCCGGAGCTCCGGTTGCTTGGGCAGGTGTGACCGAAGAAGACCTTGCCAATGATGCGACCAGCGTCGGCGATGTCGTGACCAACGGCATGGGCCGCAATCTTCAGCGCTACAGCCCGCTGGAAACGCTGAACAAGGAAAACGTCAAGAACTTGGTGCCGGCATGGGCTTTCTCGCTTGGTGGTGAAAAGCAGCGCGGTCAGGAAACGCAGCCGCTGGTTTATGACGGCGTCATGTACATTACCGGTTCCTATTCGCGACTTTACGCAATTGATGTGAAGACCGGAAAGGAACTATGGCAGTACGATGCGCGTCTGCCAGAAGGCATTCTGCCTTGCTGTGACGTGATCAACCGTGGCGCTGCGCTTTATGGCGACAACATCTATTTCGGCACCCTTGACGCCCGTATCGTGGCGCTGAATGCCAAGACCGGCGATGTGGTCTGGAACAAGAAGATCGCCGAATACAAGGAAGGTTATTCCTACACCGCAGCGCCGCTGATCGTGAACGGCCTGGTGATAACCGGTAACTCTGGTGGTGAATTTGGCATCGTCGGCGCTGTGCAGGCCCGCGACGCCAATACCGGCGATCTGGTCTGGGAGCGCCCCGTGATCGAGGGCCATATGGGTACCTTGAACGGCCAAGAATCGACCATGACAGGGACGCTGAACGCGACTTGGCCGGGCGATTTGTGGAAGACCGGCGGCGGTGCAACGTGGTTGGGCGGCTCTTACGATATCGAGACCAACACCCTTGTTTTCGGGACGGGGAACCCCGCGCCATGGAACAGCCACCTGCGTAACGCTGGTGCACCGACCGAAGGCAATGTCGGCGACAACCTCTATGCAGCAAGCCGCCTTGGCATCGACCCTGCGACCGGTGAGATCAAGTGGCACTTCCAGTCCACCCCGCGCGAAGGTTGGGACTATGACGGCGTGAACGAGGTCGTCGCCTTCACCGACAAGGACGGCAACAAGAAGTTCGCGACCGCTGACCGTAACGGTTTCTTTTACGTTCTGAACCGGGAAGACGGTAAGTTCCTGAACGCCTGGCCCTTCGTCAAGGATATCACTTGGGCCAGCGGAATCGACGAAAACGGCCGCCCCATCTATGTCGAAGAAAACCGCCCCGGCGATCCGGCCAAGGCCGCAGATGGTGCCAAGGGTGAGGTCGTGTTCTCGTCGCCGTCGTTCCTTGGAGGCAAGAACTGGATGCCGATGGCGCATAGCCAGAAAACCGGTCTGTTCTATGTGCCTTCAAACGAATGGGGCATGGATATCTGGAACGAGCCGATCACCTACAAGAAGGGCGCGGCCTATCTGGGTTCCGGCTTTACGATCAAGCCGAATTACGAAGATCACATCGGCAGCCTCAAGGCCATTGATCCGGCAACCGGTGAGTGGAAGTGGGAATACAAGAACGACGCACCACTTTGGGGCGGTGTGATGACCACCGCAGGTGGCCTTGTGTTCTTCGGTACGCCTGAAGGTGAGTTCAAGGCGCTGGACGATGAAACCGGCGAAGTCCTGTGGTCGTTCCAGACCGGATCGGGCATCGTTGGTCAGCCTGTGACCTGGGAAATGGATGGTGAGCAGTATGTCACGGTCGTCTCGGGCTGGGGCGGCGCTGTTCCTCTGTGGGGCGGGGAAGTGGCCAAAAAGGTCAACTACCTGAACCAGGGCGGCACTGTATGGACTTTCCGTCTGCCAAAGCAACTTGCCCAGAACTGACCCCCTCCGGTCTATTCTGAGCAATGCGACGCGACCCGGGAAACCGGGGCGCGTTTAGTCTTTCTGGGTATGAAGCCTTTGCCTGTCGCCTGAGGGGCCGCATCTTCGCTGGGGAAATCGTTGCAAGACTAAGGGCGACGCGTGAGAAGAACGGTCCGCCGTTCAGTCGCCTTTGGAAGGGTCGGAATAGCTGTGGAGACCCCCTTGCCAATCGGCCACGGTCCATTCCCCTTTTGCGCCTTCAAAGAGATGGCTTGGACCAATCGGAGACTTTCCGTAGCCGCCTGGTATATCAAGAATATAGGTCGGCAGGCAGGGGCCAGAGAGGTGCCCTCTAAGTGCCGCGATCAAGGTCTGACCTGCGGCAATGGTTGTCCGGAAATGGCTTGCTCCTTTGGCCATGTCGCAATGGTGAAGATAGTAAGGCTTTACGCGCAGCCGATAAAGTTTACGGAACAGAGCCTCTAACGCCTCGGTGGTGTCGTTCACGCCCTTCAGCAAGACCGATTGCGACAAAAGCCCAATGCCAGCCCGCGATAGTCTTTGAAGTGCGGCTTCGGCCTCGGCGGTCAACTCATCGGCGTGATTGGTATGGACCACGATCCAAGGGGTAAGCCGCGTATCTAGTGCCTTTATCAAAGCCTCGGTGATCCGGTGAGGGGCGACCACAGGGACACGGGTGTGGAGGCGAACCACCTCGACATGGGGGATTTCGGCCAATCTTTCCATCACATCAGCCAGACGACGGGGCGACAGAACCAACGGATCCCCGCCGGTGAGAATGATCTCCCATAGCGATGGAGTCGCCTCGACGTATTTCAGCGCCGCGTCCAGCTTTTCCGGGGAAAGATGGCCCGAGTCGCCAACCGTTTCGCGACGAAAGCAAAAGCGGCAGTAGACATCGCAGGTCTTTGTGATGTGCAGGATGGCTCGATCAGGATAGCGGTGAGTCAATCCCGGAACAGGAGAAAAACGGTCATCGCCAATCGGGTCGATCATATCTTCGGGGCTCTCAACCAGTTCTTCTGTGCTTGGCACGAACTGACGGGCCACGGCAGGTGCGGTCTGGGCGGCCTTTCGCATAGCAGGCGTAATCCGCATCCGGAACGTGTCGACGACACGGGAAAGGTCTTCCGCATCCGCGGGCAGGGCGAAGCCATCGCGGATCAGATCAGCGATGGACACGGTCGCGCGGCCATCGTGGTGGTCAGGGGAAAGATCGGTCAACTGCGCAGCCCAGTCTCTTTAAGCAGCCCCAAACGCTTGGCCTCGTAATAGTAGCCTTTAGCGTACCACATAACGGCCCGGGGTTCATTCCCGCGAGACACGATCCATGCGCCGCGCAAGTATCGGCCTGCGTAGAAAAGGTTTGTTTCCGCGTCCAGAAGTTCGGATGCCGGGCCACGATGACCCATCGTTCGTGCCGTTTCAGGCAGGATTTGCATCAGCCCGTAATACGGGCCGCTGCGGGCCATTGGGTTATAGTCGCTTTCGCGCTGTATGACGCGATGTAGAAGGCTTTCCGGGATGTCGTGGATCCGCGCATATTTGCGGATCAATGCGCGCATTTCGGGCGTTTCGCCGGGGTGGAGTTTGCCTTTGGCCACGCTTTCGCGCGGCTTGGGGCTGCCGCAAGCCGAAAGCACGAAACCAAGACACAGCCCTAAGGCGGCACGACGAGAAAGAGACATCGCTTTACTCCATGAACCCGGCTCCTCTAACCTATCTTCGAATGCGTCTCTAGCCCCGCTCGGAGGAGAGGGCGAATTCTCGCAAAGCGTCTGCTATAGGACTTAAGGCTTGCTTTGCCCCAGACCCCTGACTTGCTACTCTTTGAAGACGGCAGGCGTGAAAAGGTGATCCATGACCTCGCATCCTATATTCGACCATTCCCTGAACTCGGCTCTGATCGTCGATGATCATCCTCTTTTCTGCGACGCGCTTTCGATGACGCTGAAGGCGGTGGCCGGGATCTCGCGGATCGAGACAGCGGATCGGCTTGATGCGGCAATCTCTCGTCTGGATCGCGAGCCTGCTCCAGATGTGGTGGTGTTGGACCTGAATCTTCCGGATGTCGATGGGCTGGATGGTTTGATCCGCCTCAAGGCGGTTGCGGGCCGTGTTCCCGTCGTTGTCGTATCGTCGCTGGCCGATAACCGCGTGATCGGTGCGGCGCTAAAGGCTGGAGCTGCGGGTTTTGTGCCCAAGCACAGCCATCGCGACGTTTTCCGTGCTGCGTTTGAATCGATCCGGATCGGAAAAGCCTATGTGCCCGAAGGCTTTACGCCATCGGCGGATCCAAACTCGCCGGCAACACAAAAGGAAGACGCGATCGCGCGGCTTTCATTGCTGACCCGGCAACAAGCGAAGATCCTGCAACTGATTTGTGAGGGCATGCTAAACAAACAGATTGCTTATGATCTTTCAATTGCAGAGACGACTGTCAAAGCGCATGTCACCGCGATCATGCGGAAGTTGGGCGTACAAAGCCGTACTCAGGCGGTTCTGATGGCACGAGGCGCGAGTTTCGATAGCCTGATGCCAGAAAACGAGTAGGGCTTGCGGGGCATTCCGCAACTCTTCGCCAATTTCCGTGGGGCAAGATTCTTCTTGAGGGGAGCGCGAAGACGGGCTTAGCTTGATGGCCCTGAGGGAGGATTTTTATGGACGAAGCAGGGGGGCAGGACCCCAGCTTGTCTTTGCTTGAACCGAGCCGCGCGGGCGATGAGACGCTGCGTGGGCTGTCAGCATTGCCGTTCGTGGCAACGGCGTCGGTATCGGTTGCAGAAGAAAACAGTATTCAAAAGCTGTGTGACCTTCTGGGCCCCGGTCCATTCGCAAAAGTCTTTCTCTTTGTGTCGCCAGAGGCAGATCTGGACCGAATCTGCCACACGATCTCGGCCTGTTTTTCGGCCGAACTCGTCGTCGGCTGCACCACCGCTGGCGAAATTTCGGGCGAGGGATATACCGAAGGCGAAATCGTAGCGGTCGGCCTTCCTGCCGAGCATTTCGAGGCCGAATGTGTCTTCGTTCCGGATCTGACGCAAATATCTAGCCTTGATCTCATCGGGGATTTGATCCGCAAACGGGCCTCTATGGCGGCGTCAAGGCCGAATTGGGAAGGCGAGTTTGCCTTTCTTTTGGTAGATGGGCTGTCGACGCGAGAAGATGAACTGACGTCGGCGCTGTCTTCCGGTTTGGGGCCGCTGCCGTTGTTTGGCGGATCGGCGGGTGATGGCATTCGCTTTGGCGAAACGCGCGTGATCTGGCAGGGGCGTGCCGTGGTCAATGCGGCGGTCGTGACCTTGATCCGGACATCTGCCCGCGTTCGAGTTTTTAACCTTGACCATCTTGTGCCGACAAAGCGGAAGATGGTTGTAACCGAAGCGGACCCCAGCCGCAGAATCGTTCGTCAAATAAACGCCGAGCCTGCCGCGCTGGAATATGCGCGGCTGTTGGGGAAAGATCCCGCCCAGTTGACCACCTTTACCTTTGCGGCGCATCCGGTTGTCGTTCAGGTTGGTGGCAGACACCATGTCCGGGCTATCCAAAGAGTGGATCAGAACGGCGATTTGATTTTCTTTTCGGCGATAGATGAAGGGCTGGTTCTGACATTGGCAGAGCCGCAAGACATGGTTACACATCTGGACCGTGAATTGACAAAGCTCGCCGAAGGCGGCGAACCCGCAGCGATTATTGCTTGCGACTGTATTCTTCGACGGATGGAGGCGCTTGAAAAACAGAAATACGGATCGCTTTCAAAGGTCTTGCGCGATCATCGCGTGGTCGGGTTCTCGACATATGGCGAGCAGTGGAACTCCATGCATGTCAATCAAACGATGACCGGGGTAGCCATCTATCCTCCTGCGGACAACGGAAAATGATCGACAGCCTGATCAATCCCGCGGATCCGCCTGATCGCCAGATGGCAAAGTTGATGACCATCGCCGAAGTGTTGATGCGGCGTGTTGAGCAGGCGACCGATGACAGCGGTGCCGCCTATGCCCAATTTCAGCGCGCAGCGATGCTGGAAGATCAGGTTCGGGAAAGAACCCGTGATCTGGAACATGCACTTGATCTGCTGAATGAATCGAATTCCCGTCTGGCTGATGCGAACCGAAGTGCTGAAGCGGCCCGTCAGAACCTGTCCAATGCTATCGAGACCATCCAAGAAGGCTTTGCCCTCTTTGATGCCTCTGACGTCTTGGTTCTGTGCAACTCGCGTTTTGGGATGCACATGGACGACATTCGCGCCGATCTGCGACCGGGCCTGACGTTTGACCAGTATGTCGACAGGGTCAGTCGATCACGGTATTTCTCTTTGCCCGACAATGAACGGGCCGAAGACTGGGCTGTAAGAAGAAAGCGCCGTCATCAGGATCGCCATGTGATTTTCAATGTTCGCATGATCTGGGACCGCTGGGTTCAGGTCAGTGAGCATCGCACGGCCGATGGCGGAACAGTGATTCTTCAAACTGACGTCACTGATATCATCCGATCTGAACGTCACGAACGCGGCAAAATGCTGGATGATCAGGCCCGCGTCATCCGTGCAACGCTCGACCATATCAATCAGGGCGTCTCTATCTTCGATGCAAATGTCCGTCTTGTGGGCTGGAACGAGCGTTTGGGGCAATTGTTGGCGATTCCGCTCGTTCGGTTCCGAGTGGGGGCGTCGTTCGACTACCTGCTGCAGCGCTTCCGGTCGGAAATCAAATTCGAAGACGGGATGACCGACCACATGCTGGAAAACTGGATCCACGGTGGAAAGGGCAGACAGCCGCTCAGTTTTGAGGTTCGCAGGATTGATGATGGCGTGATCCTTGCCGTGTTTGCGCAAGAGATGCCGGACGGTGGTTTTGTGATGAGTTTCACAGACGTCACCGCTGAACGTGAAGCGATCGAGGCGCTTAGCCGCGCCAACGAAACGCTGGAAGCGCGCGTGATGGAGCGGACACTTGAACTGGAAGACGCTCTTGGAAATGCGGAGCGGGCGAATGCCAGCCGCTCGCGTTTTGTTGCCGCAGCAAGCCATGATCTTCTTCAGCCGCTTTCTGCGGCGAAGTTGTTCATCTCTTCGATTGATGACGCTGCAATTGATCCTGCAGCACATGAGGCCCTTAAGAAGGCACAAAATGCCTTGGTATCGGTAGAGGGCATACTCGACGCTTTGCTCGACATTTCGAAACTCGAATCCGGTCGCGCTTCGCTCTCTGTCGGGCAGGTAAGATTGGGTCCGCTTTTGCGCCAGTTGAACGAAGAGTTCAGCGCAATTGCAGCGGCGAAAGGGCTGCGTCTTGTCGTGCGGCCTGCCGATCTGACCGTTGTCTCGGACCCTGCCTATCTGCGCCGAATTCTTCAGAATCTGATTGGAAATGCCATCCGCTATACCGCCAAAGGGCGGGTGTTGGTCGGCGCGCGCCAGCGAGGAGGGATGGTCCGGCTGGAGGTTTGGGATACCGGGCCGGGCATTCCTGAAGAAGAGCAGGATAACATTTTCAAAGAGTTCCACAGACTTAACGCAAGGGCCTCGGCCAGCGAAGGAATGGGATTGGGTCTGGCCATCGTAGAACGCGCCTGCGCCTTGCTTGGCCACCCGCTCGGCCTGACCTCAAGGTTGGGAAAAGGAACTTGCTTTATGTTGAAGGTTCCCCTTTCCACTGGGCTTGAGCCACAAAATCAACGCGCTGCGGTTCGTTTACCTGAACCCCGTATGCAGCTGGAAAACAAGATCGGCTTCCTTGTCGAGAATGACGAAGATTTGCGGCGGGCCATGTGTCTGCTTTTGGAAAAATGGGGGATCTCCGTTCTTGACGCCGAAACTGGCGAGGAAGCGTTGGGGCTAATCGACGAGCTTGGTATCCTCCCTGATTTCTTTTTGGTCGATCACCAACTGGGCGACGGAATGAGCGGTGTTGAATTCATTCAGGTCGTTCGGCAGCGCCATGGGGACGTGCCTTCGCGCTTGGTGACGGCAAATCGAAGTGCAGAGGTTAGGAATCTGGCAAGAGAAGCCGCCATCGAAATGCTGATGAAGCCCATCGACGCCCGTGCTCTGGAGGTTTTTCTAACCGGGCTGGGGTGAGTTCTAGGCATCGGTCTGAGCCGAGGAAATCGTTTCCGTTCACACCTTGTTCCGGGTGTCGCGTGATTAAATGCCCGGATGAGATGTGTGCACTTTGATTATTCCATGGGCTTCGGACAGGCGTAATTTCAAACGGACGGTGTAACCTGAATTTCCGCGCTACTATTGCATCAGACGAGAAGTTGCGGAATAGCAGAAAGCGGTTGTCTCAAGGCAAGGTGACTGCCGAGATGCCTTGGAAACTGGGGCGATCAGAGCGGAATACGGGTAGTGGCGTTGTGTCCAAAGCTGAAAGCAAAATCATAGACCACCTCGTTCGCGACAGCGCAAAGCTGAGCGTGGCCCCTATGATGGACTGGACGGACCGACATTGCCGTTATTTTCATCGCCTGATGACACGTCGCGCGATGCTCTACACCGAAATGGTGACGGCCCCCGCGATTGTCCACGGTCCAAAGCCACGCTTGCTTGACTATTCCGATGCCGAACACCCGATTGCCCTGCAACTTGGGGGATCGGATCCGGCTGAATTGGCGCAGGCCACGCGGATCGCGCGCGACTGGGGATATGACGAAATCAACCTGAATGTCGGGTGTCCGTCTGATCGTGTTCAATCAGGATGCTTTGGCGCGGTCCTGATGGAAAAGCCGGATTTGGTTGCTGATTGTGTTGCCGCGATGATTGGGGAAAGCGATGTTCCGGTGACAGTAAAGTGCCGGATCGGAGTCGATGAGCAAGTGCCAGAGGAGGTTCTACCGGATTTCATCGACCGAGTTCATCGCGCCGGGGTCCGTCATTTTGTCATCCATGCCCGCAAAGCTTGGCTGCAAGGTTTGTCGCCGAAAGAAAACCGGGAAATACCTCCCTTGAATTACCCGTTGGTCGAACAGATGAAGCGGGATTTTCCGGACCTGACGATCTGCATTAACGGGGGGATCACGAGTCTTGCTCAAGCCCGAGAGTTGTTGGCGAGAGGGCTTGATGGGGTCATGGTCGGTCGTGCTGCCTATCACGATCCTGCTTCGGTCCTTATCGGGGCTGACAGTCTTTGGGGCGAGGATTTCTCACCAGATCCCATCGACCTTGTCGAAAACATGAAGCCTTACATTGAACAGCACCTGCAGAGCGGTGGTCGCCTGCATCAAATTACCCGGCATATGCTGGGGCTATTCACCGGCCGTCCCGGCGCGCGCCTTTGGCGGCGTGTCCTTTCCGAAAACGCCAGCCGTTCTGGCGCCGGGTCGGAGGTTCTGGACCTTGCCCTTGATCAGGTGCGTGCTGGCGTCTGACTACGGAGCGGCAACCTGCTAAGCGCCAGTGCCAGCAGGCTGCAAAGTGCAATCGTTGACAGCATTGGCAATACCGTTCCGTCGAAGAACGGCGCACTGATGGCGACGATGACCCCGCCAGCCAGCATTTGCAGCGTGCCGCCTAAAGACGAGGCCAAGCCCGCAATGTCGCCATGGTCATCCAAGGCAAGCACCATGACCGTGGGTATGACGAGGCCAAGAAAGCCATTAGCAAGGAAAAGTCCTGCGATCACGACAAGAAGGCTTGCGCCGCCTGCCAAGGCTACCCCAACCAAAGCAATCGTCATCACTGCAAAGCCCAAGGTTGCCCATTGAACCACGCGCACCGCGCCGAACCGCATACCCAGACCAGCCGCCGCCTGCGAGGCCGCGAAGAAACCGATAGCATTGACGGCAAAGGCTAAAGAAAACTCGGTTGGCGAAAGTCCAAAGGCCGAGGAATAGACAAACGGGCCAGAGGCGATGAAAACGAAAAAGCTGGCCATGGCAAAACCGCCCAGAAAGGTCAGGCCCATAAAGCCCGGATCGGTCAGGAGTTTCTTCGTACCAGCCAAAGTCGACCGGATATCAAATTGCTGGGCATATTCGGGCAAAAGCGTTTCTTGCAAAAGGAAGCGCACCATCAACAGCGAAACGACAGCCGCGACTGCCAGCACGCCAAATATCGCCTGCCATCCAGAAATTGCCAGAACACCCGATCCAGCCAGAGGGGCCAGCATCGGAGAGACCGAAATCACCAGCATGATCGCAGCCATCAACCGCGTCGCATCATGACCTGTTGCCATGTCGCGGATGATCGCACGAGGCACAACCATGACAGCAGCGCCGCCAAGCCCCTGCACGAAACGCCCTGCCCACATCCATTCAACAGATGTGGAAAAGGCACAAAGGATCGTCCCCAATATGAAAATGGCTAGCCCGGCATAGAGTGGAGGCTTTCGACCGGCCTGATCCGCCCACGGGCCATATACCAATTGGGCTACCCCAAAAGCGATGAAATAGGCCGTTATTGTTCCCTGCATTGCTGGGACACCAGCTGCTAGTTCCGCCCCAATTTCCGGCATCGCAGGCAAATACATGTCGATGGCAAAGGGACCAACGCAGGACAGCAGGCCCAGAATAAGGGCAGGGCGCAAGAATGAGGCAGACATTGTGGAACTTTCACAAAAGTATTTTCTAGATCCGGGATATACCTTTTGCCAGCCCAAGGTAAGCCTGCACTGGAAGAATGAACTTGGCCGCGCTAAGTGGGGCAGAGATGTTCCGGAGGTTTCCCATGCCAGACCCAATGCTGCTTATTACAATGGTCCTGATGCTTGCCGTGATCGGAGCCTTTGCGGGTGTTCTGGCGGGGTTGCTTGGCGTTGGGGGAGGGATCGTTCTTGTTCCGGCATTCTTCTATGCTTTTGGGGCACTGGGATTTTCCGGCCCGAACCTTATGCAGGTCTGCCTTGCAACCTCATTGGCCACCATCATCGTAACCTCTGCGCGTTCCGTTTTGTCGCATAACAAGAAGGGCGCAGTGAACTGGGATGTGCTGAAAAGCTGGGGGCCCTACATCGCTGCTGGTGCCGCTGTTGGCGTGGTCACGGCTTCAGCTTTGAAATCCACCACCTTGCAAATGATCTTTGGGGTGCTGGGAATTGTCGTCGGTCTTTACATGGCCTTTGGCAAATCAGAATGGCGGTTGGGTGATGGGATGCCGGTGGGCCTGCGGCGCGCGGTCATGGCACCGATCGTCGGTTTTCTTTCGGTTCTGATGGGTATTGGCGGTGGAAGCTTCGGTGTCCCGCTGATGACGCTTTATAATATGCCAATCCACAAGGCTGTCGCGACGGCAGCCGGTTTTGGGATGACGATTGCCGTCCCGTCGGTCATCGGGTTCCTTATCCTGCCGGTCAAGGCCGCTCCGCCATTCAGTCTTGGAGCGGTGAACTTGCCGGCCTTTTTCCTTGTCATTTCGATGACGCTAATGACCGCGCCTCTGGGTGCAAAACTTGCACATGCGATGGACCCAAAGCCGTTGAAACGGGTCTTTGCGATCTTCATCACCCTCGTCGCGTTGAACATGCTTCGCAAAGCACTTGGTTGGTAATGGACAGGGGCTGGCGACCTATCGGCCCCGATCCGGCGATTGCTGCATGGGCTAAAGCGGCACGTCCTTTGGCCGAAGCGGCCATTTCAAATGCTGATGCCGATTGGCGTTGCGGCGGCACTTGGTGTGTTGGTCTTGACGCTTTGGACAACGATGAAGCGGGCAATGTGGCTGGACTAGCGTTTCCGTGGTCAAGTTTTGGTCTGGTCCAACAACCGCTTCACCGGGCGCAGATTTCCACAGTTCGCCCGGGCTATCCGTTGCCATCGGATGGGGAAAATGAGGCAGGGTTTCGGTTCCGGTTGAATCGTGATGCGGCGCATTTGGATGGGGTGATCGCTGAAGGTCCGGAAAAAAGGCGCTTTATCCGCGAACCGCACGCGTGGATTCTTGGAATCGCCCTGAACGAAACCAGTAGGGATGCCTCGCCATTGACGGTGTGGGAAGGTAGCCACGAGATCATCAGGAAGGCCCTGCTTGACGCTTTGGCAAAGGTTGACCGCGCGGATTGGGGAAATTCAGACCTGACAGAGGCCTACCAGCATGCGCGGAAAAAGGTTTTTGAAACCTGCAAGCGGGTCTGCGTGCCCATTCGCCCCGGAGAGGCCACTCTTTTGCATCGTCTGACGATTCACGGCGTTGCTCCATGGGCCGAGGCCGCGGCCGCGCCCGAAGAAGGACGGATGATCGCCTATTTCCGTCCTCTTATGCCAAGCGTTGAAGATTGGCTTTTGAAACCTTGATCATTCGGCTTAGCCGCTTACGCGTGCCGAACGCCCTCCACGGCGCTTTTGCAGACGTGGCGCGCGGCTTGGCAGTTCGGCCATGATTTCGGCCCGCGCCTCATGTGTCAGTCGCGACCATGCGCTGATCTCGTCTATCGAGCGGTAGCAGCCAACACAGATACGTTCTTCAGGGTGAACCACGCAAAGCTTCACGCAAGGCGATTGGATCTCATCCCGTTTCCAGACATTCTCTGTCAAAGGCCTAACCCCGGTTCATATGCGCCATACGATCTAGCGCGCCTTGCAAGATATAGCTCGCCGCCACCTGATCAATGACTTCTTTCCGACGTTTCCGAGATGTATCCGCCTCAAGCAGTGCCCTTTCTGCCGCAACCGTCGAAAGTCGCTCATCCCAAAAGGTAATCGGAAGGGGGGTCAGCTTTTCAAGATTGCGGGCAAAAGCGCGCGTGGATTGCACCCTTGGACCTTCGCTTCCATCCATGTTCAGAGGAAGACCAAGCACGATACCTGCAACCTCCCGTGATTGCAGCAGGGCCAGCAGTTTGGCTGCATCCAAGGTGAACTTCTCGCGCCGGATGACTTCGATTGGAGTCGCAACGCCTCGGCGCAGGTCGGAAATGGCAACGCCAATCGTTTTGTCACCCAAATCCAGACCGGCAATCGCCTTATAGGGCGGCAATTGTGCCACAAAGGCTTCAAGATCACCCAGGATCATTCGGCAACTCCCGCTCGCACCGCAGCGTCACGGATTCCTTGCGTTTCAACCGTCTGACCCTCAAATCGTGTCAGGGCTTCGGCGTAGATCTCTTTTGCCTCGTCCATCCTGCCAAGAACGGCGAGGGATGAGATCAGCCTTGCCCATTCCTCGGCGCTGCCACCTTCGTTGGCAAGACGCTCACCAAGCTGCGCCACCATGCCTTCAATCATCGCCTTGCGGTCATCCTCTGACATGTCGCCCGCTGCGGCTACATCGCCCGCAGTTGGACCTTTCAGACCTTGGCCCGGCTCGGGTGGGAGCTGATAGTTAACACCGGCCCGCCCGGCGATGTCGGGCATCTGCAGGCGAAGTGGCGGAACCCAAGGCGCATCGGCTGGGCTTTCCTCGAGCAAAGGCCGCCAGACGGCAAATGTTTGATCAAAACGCCCCACTTGGGCGAACATGACCCCAGTATAGTAACGGGCCATGCCATTCGTCGGCTCCCGCTCCAATGCTTTGACCAGCTCGGCCTCAGCTTCTGGCGACACATATCCACCTGCTGAAAGGATCATCAGTTCAGCTAATATCGCGTGATCGCCGCCTTCGGTCTGGCCTGCCTTCACCTTGACGATTTGCGCCTGTGCCGACTGTGCCGCCTTGTAATTTCCCAAAGCCGCTTCATTCCTTGCCAATAGCTCCAGCCCGCGCAGATCATCGGGCCGTTCGGCCATCGTCGCCCGCAGTTTTTCCATCAGATCAAGGAAGGATGGCTCTACATCGGTGCGCGGCTCTTCGGCTGGTGCCTTCGCCTCTGCTTCGGCCTGCGAAAAGCGGTTAGCGCGCATTTCTTCGGCCATAGCAAGCCGATCTGCCAGTGGCAAATCCGGATACCCAGGCGCACCCAGGCGCCAATAAAGGGCGACAGACCCGCCGATCACCAAAAGGATGAACAAAGCAACAACCAAACCGTCCCGGCTGGAAACAGCCATGGAAGCAGTTTTTTCCGATGCACGGTCGGCGTCTAGCAAACGTCGTGAAACTTCCGTCCGCAGGCGTTGGCCTTCTTCTGCCGGCAGTGTTCCACGGGCGATATCGCGCTCAATTTCTGCCAGTTGGTCGCGATAAACAGCAATGTCGAAATCGGCCGCCGTCTTTTCTTCGCCTTTCGCGAAATAGATGGCCCGGATCAATGTCGCGGCAACACCCGCGATCAAACCCGTAACTGCCAGCAAGAAGCCCCAATCTTCCATTTGCGATGCGCCTTTTTCGTCTTTTCTTGCCCCGATGTAGCCTTTCGGACCTTGATCTGAAAGTCGCAATTGGACGCAGGCCGAAAGCGGCCAGACAAAAAGAGGTGAAGTTCGCCGTTGGCACCCGCTATGGCGAAGAAAAAGGGGCGACCCCTCGGCTTTTCGGGAACTCCTCTTGCCGATGTCGCAATTTTCCCTGTAGTGCCGCAATGGGGGATGGCGAAAACCACCCTTCGGTCCAGATAGGGACATGTCTTCCAAGGTCAGCGTCAAGGAATGCGCCCGATGAAACGCTATTCGGTATTCGCCATCGCGAAAGAAGCGCTCAGCTATCACATGGGCTGGGAAAGAGCGTGGAGAGCGCCCGAACCCAAGAAAGAATATGATGCCATTATTGTGGGGGCAGGGGGCCATGGTCTGGCAACCGCATATTACCTTGGAAAGAACCACGGTATCCGCAATGTCGCCATCATCGAAAAGGGATGGCTGGGCGGCGGTAACACGGGGCGGAACACAACGATCATCCGCTCAAATTACCTGCAAGACCCTTCGGCCGCGATCTATGAAAAGGCGCGCAGCCTGTACGAGACGCTGTCGCAGGATCTGAACTACAACGTCATGTTCTCGCCACGCGGCGTGATGATGCTGGCACAGACGCATCACGAGGTGCGCGGCTACCTGCGCACGGCGCATGCCAACAGCCTTCAGGGCGTGGAGACCCAGTTCATCACCCCACAGCAGGTGAAGGAACTTTGCCCGATCATGAACATCGAAGGGCCGCGTTACCCGGTTCTTGGTGCGCTTTGGCAACCGCGCGGCGGTACGGGGCGACATGACGCTGTGGCTTGGGGTTATGCGCGCGGGTGCTCGGAAATGGGCATGGACATCATCCAGAACTGCGAAGTCAAAGGGGTGCGGTCCGAAAATGGTAAGGTGACGGGTGTCGAAACCACCAAGGGTTTTATCGGCACCAAAAAGCTTGGAATCGTCGTGGCCGGTCATTCGGGTCAGCTGGCCGAAATGGCAGGCTTCCGTCTGCCGGTAGAATCGCTTTGCCTACAGGCTCTGGTGTCCGAGCCGATCAAACCCTGCATGGATGTGGTCGTCATGGCCAACACCGTGCACGGCTACATGTCGCAATCCGACAAAGGCGAAATGGTCATCGGTGGCGGCACCGATGGGTTCAACAACTACACACAGCGCGGGTCGTTCCAGCACATTGAGGAAACCCTGCGTGCCCTGATCGAAACTTTCCCAATGCTGTCGCGGTTGAAGATGCTGCGCCAATGGGGCGGTATCGTGGATATGACGGGCGACCGTTCTCCCATCATCTCGAAGACCCCGCTGGGTAACTGCTTTATCAACTGCGGTTGGGGGACGGGCGGCTTTAAGGCCATCCCGGGTTCTGGTTGGGCCATGGCCGATCTGATGGCAAAGGGTGAGCCGGGGCCATTGGCGGCAGAATTCGATATGTGGCGCTTCCGTGAAGGTCGCTTCATTGATGAAAGCGTTGCGGCCGGGGTGGCCCACTGATGGAACTTGGGAACCAAATGATTGGGACGGGCGTTTGCAGGGTGTTCATATCCTGTAAGGAGCCAGTTACATGTCCGATTATACAAACCGTCCGTCGACCGATTACACCAACCGTCAGACCTATGTCCGCGAAACCGAGAAATCTTCGGGCGGCAGCATGGCGTTCATTGTTGGCGGTCTCGTCGTCGCCGTCGGCATCATTGCCTATGCCATGTACGATGGTGAAGTCGCCGGAACCCAAGTTATTCCGGTCGAGAACAATTCGACCACTGTCACTATCGAACCGTCTGCCCCTGCCGAGCCAGCCGCTCCGGCAACCGAGCAGCCTGCGGACCCGGCTGCTGCCGCTCCGTTCCCGGCTGACCCTGTGCCGCAAGTCGAATCTGGTGCTGCCGCAGGCAACTGACGGCGACACGTCTTCTGCAATCTTTCAAGGCGGGTGCCATACGGCGCCCGCCTTTCTGCTGTCCAAAGGTGCCCCATGCTGATCCTTGAATGCCCCTATTGCGGCGTGAAGGCCGAGGAAACGGAACTGGCGCCCGGTGGCGAAGCGCATCTGAAGCGGTTCGGTCCGGGTTCATCCGATGATGAATTCGAAGCCTACATGTTTGCACGAAAGAACCCAAAAGGCGTTCACTTTGAACGCTGGCGGCATAGCTACGGCTGCGGCAAGTGGTTCTTGGCCGCACGCTGCACCGCAACGCTTGAGGTCTTCGGAACATATCCGGCGCAAACCAGCGAACCTCCTGCTGAACTCGTTGAAAAAATCAAGGCCAAGCGCCCCGATTGGAAGGGCTACAAATGAGCTCCCGTCTGAAATCCGGGGGGCGTCTGATCCAGCGCTCCCAATCTTGCGACTTCACCTTCAACGGCAAGCGCCTGCGGGGATATGAGGGCGACACGCTTGCTTCGGCCCTCTTGGCCAATGACCAGATGCTGGTAGGGCGTTCGTTCAAGTACCACCGTCCGCGTGGTATCGTCGGCAGTGGCGCCGAGGAACCAAACGCCCTCGTCAATCTTGGTAGCGGCGCCCGTCTGGAACCGAACCAGCGGACAACGACAACCGAGCTTTTTGACGGTTTGGAATCCAGCAGCCAGAACCATTGGCCAAGTCTGGAATTCGACGTTGGCGTGGTCAATAACTACGCTGCGCGCTTTCTGCCTGCTGGGTTCTACTATAAGACCTTCATTCACCCGCGTGCCGCGTGGAAGCACTTCTTTGAACCGATCATCCGCCAGTCTGCAGGCCTTGGCAAAGCGCCAAAGGAGCGTGATGCGGACCGCTATGAACAGGCCTATGGCTTTTGCGATCTCTTGATCGTCGGTGGTGGTGTGGCGGGTCTGCAAGCCGCTTTGACGGCTGGCCGTGCCGGTGCTCGCGTATGGCTGGTCGAACAGACCGCCCATTGGGGCGGCCGTGCACCGGTGGATGGCGATGTGATCGACGGGCAGTCAGCTGGTGAGTGGGTTGATGCGGCAATCACCGAACTAGCAGGCATGGAGAACGTGACGCTCAAGACGCGTGCGATGGCGGCGGGGCTTTACGATCACGGCTATGTGTTGGTTGATGAGAAAGTTGCCGACCACACGCCGGGAGACGGACGTCCAAAGCACCGCCTGTGGCGTTTGCGCGTGGGCAAAGTTGTCGCTGCAACTGGTGCGATTGAACGTCCGCTGTCGTTTGCGGGGAACGATATTCCTGGGGTCATGCTTGCGGGCGCGGTGCGCGATTACGTCGTGAACTGGGCTGTTTCTCCGGGTGACCGGACCGTTGTTGTGACCAACAACGACGACGCCTACCGCACCGCACTTGCCTTGCATGCAGCGGGGCTTGAGGTCGCTGCAGTTATTGATGCCCGTGCAAAGGCTGATGGAGAATTACCGCAAAAGGCGCGCGCCCTTGGCATTCGGGTCGAGGCCGGTAAGGCGATTGCCAAAGTCAAAGGCGGCAAGCGCGTTGAAGGCGTAGAGATCTGCAACTTTGCAGGTGAAGGCTCTGCCACTACATTGATCGAATGTAACGCCGTTGCAATGTCGGGTGGCTGGTCCCCAGTCGTTCATCTGTGGAGCCATTGCGGCGGCAAGCTGCTTTGGGATGAGGCGCAGGCGATGTTCCGTCCTGATGCAACACGTCCTCCGTTGACGCATGATGGCAGCCCGCTTGTCTATCCGGCAGGGGCTGCGAATGGGGCGCTGCGCGCTGCGGTTTCCGACGCCTCGGCACAGATCAAGATTGCGCTTGAAGCCATTGGTCTTAAGCCAAAAAAGGCGAAGGATGTCGCACATGTCGTGGCCGAAGAGGCCCCGATGGAGCCGGTTTGGATGATGCCGCAAGGCGCGCCGATCTCGCTGCGTTCAAAGATGTGGCTGGATTATCAGAACGACGTGAAAGTGTCCGACGTTCAGTTGGCCGCACGCGAAGGATATGAGTCTGTCGAACATACCAAGCGTTACACGACGTTAGGGATGGCCACTGATCAGGGTAAGCTGTCGAACATCAATGGCCTTGCCATTCTGGCAGACAGCCTTGGTGCCGCGATCCCTTCGGTGGGCACCACGACTTTCCGTCCGCCTTATACGCCGGTGACCATTGGTGCCTTGGCTGGTGAAGCGCGCGGTGAGATTTTCCAGCCGCTTCGCAAGACCCCGATGCATTCATGGCATGAAAAGAACGGCGCCTATTTCGAACCGGTTGGCTACTGGCGCCGCCCCTATTGCTTCCCGCGGGCAGGCGAGACGCATGAACAGGCCGTTCATCGCGAGGTAAAGAACACGCGTGAGAACGTGGGACTTTTGGATGCCTCGACCCTTGGCAAGATCATTGTCAAAGGCCCGGATGCCGGCAAGTTCCTTGACATGCTTTACACAGGCGTCATGTCGACTTTGCCCATTGGCAAGTGCCGCTACGGTTTGATGTGCAATGAACAGGGCTTCCTGTCGGACGACGGCGTTGTCGCGCGCATCGACGAAGATACCTGGCTTTGCCACACAACCTCGGGCGGGGCAGATCGCATTCACGCTTGGATGGAAGACTGGCTGCAATGCGAATGGTGGGACTGGAAGGTTTTCACCGCCAATGTGACCGAGCAATACGCCCAAGTTGCAGTTGTCGGCCCCAAAGCTCGTAAACTGCTGGAAAAACTGGGCGGAATGGACGTCTCGAAAGAGACACTTCCGTTCATGCAATTGGCCGATGGCACCTTGGGTGGCTTCCCGGTGCGGGTCTATCGCATCTCGTTCTCGGGTGAGCTTTCCTATGAAATTGCCGTTCCGGCCAGCCTTGGCGCTGCCTTCTGGGACGCTTGCGTGAAAGCCGGTGAAGAGTTCGGCGCCATGCCATATGGCACCGAAGGCCTGCACGTCATGCGGGCGGAAAAAGGCTTTATCATGATCGGTGACGAAACCGATGGTACCGTGATCCCGCAGGATCTGGGCCTTGGTTGGGCGATTTCGAAGAAGAAGGCCGATTACCTTGGCAAGCGTGGTCAGGAACGTAGCTTCCTTTCCAACCCTGATCGCTGGCAGTTGGTTGGCTTTGAAACCGTTGATGGTCGGGTCATCCCGGATGGCGCCTATATCGTGACCGGCGGCAGCAATGCCAATGGCCAGCGCAATGTGCAGGGTCGCGTGACCTCGACCTATTTCTCGCCCACCCTTGGGCGCGGCATTGCGATGGGTCTTCTGCATCGTGGCCCTGACCGGTTGGGCGAGGCCGTGGACTTCACCGATGGCAAAGGCGGTACCATCAAGGCCAAGGTTGTCAGCCCCGTGTTCTATGACCCGGAAGGGGAGAAGCAGAATGTCTAATCCAGTATCCCCTTTGAACGGCGCAAGCTTTGACGGCTTTGCCAAGGTCCGCGAAATTGGCCCCTTGGGCATGATTACGCTGCGGGCCAAGGCTGGCACCAATGGCTTGGACAAGGCGATCAAGGCCGCCACTGGTTGCACCGTTCCATCACAACGCCAGATCGTCACTGCCGGCGATAAGGCTGCTGGATGGATGAGCCCGGACGAGTTCCTTTTGGTCCTGCCTTATGAAGAGGCCGCGACCGCGATGGACGCCATTGCTGAGGCATTGAAAGGTGAACACCACCTTGCTGCCAATGTGTCAGATGCGCGGGCCGTTTTCCGGGTAGAGGGGGCGAAGGCGGATCAGGTCTTGCAAAAGCTGTCGCCGGTTGATTTCGACACGCTTCCCATCGGAGAGCTTCGTCGAACCCGAACGGCTCAGGTGGCTGCCGCCTTCTGGAAAGACGAGACCGGGTTTACGGTGGTCTGTTTCCGGTCTGTTGCAGGATATGTAATGGGACTTTTGCGCCACAGTTCGCAACCTGGCAGTGAAATTGGGTGAAAAGGCCTTTGTGCCCTAGACGACGGTAGGATTTATAAATGGGGGCATGGCAATCGTGCCCCCATTTTACGTTCAAGGGTAACCCCATTGAATAAATATACTTTTAGCGGCCTGATGGCCGCAGCAGCAGTTTGCATTTCGACTTCAATGGTGAGCGCTGAAACAATCTATGATTGCTCCTTTAATGATCCGGGGAATTCTTCATGGATACCCGCGCAAGTCGTTTTCGTCACAACCCCTGATACTTCAGAGATTTTGGTCGCCGACCCGATCATTCAGTACTTCACCAAAAAGAAAACGATCGTCGGGGCCATTAAATCCGACAGTGCCGCGAAACTCACGGTCGGCTGGACGGTCAAGGCGCGGGACAACGCTGGTCAGCTGGCGACACTGGTCTATCGGGTAAGTTACTTCAAGGCGAAGAAGAACGCATTTATCACGATGCAGGCCCAAGGCTACACGAACCAAACGCGCGGCGACGGCAGCTGCAAGATCAAAGAACGCTAAAGACCGACCATCCGGCGGATATCATCAGGTGTGGCGCCTTCGGCCCTGTATCTAGACAGGGCCCGGGCGTCATCCCGCTTTGCCAGACGTTTGCCGTTTTCATCGCGGATCAGCTTGTGGTGATGAAATAGCGGGACCGGCAAGTTCAACAACCGAAACAGCGCCACATGAATGGCCGTAGCGTCGAAAAGGTCTTCGCCGCGTGTTACTTCGGTGATCTCTTGCGCCGCATCATCAACGACAACGGACAAATGGTAACTGGTGCCAATATCCTTGCGAGCCAGAACAATATCACCGACTTGGGTGATCAAATGCTCTGCTGATATGATATGGGCGCCTGCGCGTGTGCCTGTTTCGATAAATCGCACATCGCCCAATCGCTCCATCGCTTTGGCCATATGCAGTCGGACTGCGCCTGTCTTATGGCCAAGCGCCCGACAGGTTCCCGGATAGATCGGACCATCAGGCCCGATGACAGGCGCACCTTCCTGGGGTGCGGAAAGGGCCGCACGAATGTCGCCGCGGGTGCAGGTGCAATGATAGGTCAGCCCCAGAGAGTCCAGCCGGATCAATGCCTGCTCATAGGCGTCTTGGCGTTCGGACTGACGCATGACGGGCCGTTCCCAACGTAGGCCAAGCCAGGACAGATCATCAAAGATTGCCGCTTCCCATTCCGGCTTGTACCGCGCCGTGTCGATGTCCTCGATTCGAAGAAGAAACCGATCACCTCGGCTGGCCGCGATCAGGGCGGAGTAGGCATGGCCCAGATGTAACGGGCCAGTGGGAGAGGGGGCAAAACGCGTTACGCCAGCCACGCTGTAAACGCCTCTTTGGCGCGGTCAGTATAGGCCTTGTAGCGGTCCTTGCGGCCCCGGCGCCCGCCTTTGGCATCAATCGGGGGGAAAAGGCCGAAATTCACGTTCATCGGCTGGAAGGTCTTGGCCTCTGCGCCGCCCGTAATGTGTGTGATCAACGCACCCATTGCCGTTTCTGGCGGTGGCGGGGACAGGGTGCGCCCAAGAATTTCGGCTGCGGCCATTCGACCCGCCAAAAGACCCATCGCCGCGCTTTCAACATAGCCTTCTACGCCGGTGACCTGACCCGCAAACCGAATGTTCGGGCGCGACTTCAGCCGCATCTGGTCATCCAGCAGGGTCGGCGAGTTGATGAATGTATTGCGATGGATGCCACCGAGACGGGCAAAGCTTGCGCCCTCCAGTCCGGGGATCATCTTGAACACCTCGGTTTGCGCCCCGTACTTCATCTTGGTCTGGAAGCCGACGATATTATACAGTGTTCCCAGCTTGTTATCGCGGCGCAATTGCACCACGGCATAGGCCTTTTCTTCGGGCTTATGCGCATTGGTTAGCCCTACAGGCTTCATCGGTCCGTGGCGCAGGGTTTCGCGGCCACGCTCTGCCATCACCTCGATCGGCAGACAGCCGTCGAAGTAGCCCGCCGTTTCGCCTTCGTGAAAGTTGGTTTTATCGGCAGCCAATAGCGCGTCGATAAAGGCCTCATACTGCGCCTTATTCATCGGGCAGTTGATATAGGCTGTGCGCTCTTCTTCGGTTTCGCCTTTGTCGTATCGGCTTTGCAGCCAGGCCACATTCATGTCGATGCTTTCTGCATAGACGATTGGCGCGATGGCGTCGAAGAAAGCGAGATGCTCGGCTCCCGTTACAGTGCGAATGCTTTCAGCCAAGTTACCACTGGTCAATGGGCCAGTGGCGACGATCCAGTGGCCTTCTGTCGGCAGTTCGGGCACTTCGTCATAGACCACTGAAATCCGGGGATGCGCCTTGATCTTGGCCGTGACGCTTTCGGCGAAAGGGTCGCGGTCCACGGCCAATGCTCCGCCTGCGGGAAGGCGATGCGCCGCCGCTTGCTCCATAATCAGACCGTTTGCAGCGCGCATCTCCCAATGCAGCAAGCCAACGGCATTCCTCTCATCGTCATCTGACCGGAAAGAATTGGAGCACACCATTTCCGCAAGATTGCCGGTGCGATGCGCGAAAGTGCCAACTTTGGGCCGCATCTCATGGATGACCACGTCAACGCCCATATTGGCCGCCTGCCAAGCGGCCTCGGATCCGGCCATTCCGCCGCCGATGATATGTAAAACCTCTGCCATGTGGGCGATCTATACAGCTTCCGCCATTTTTGGAAGAGGGTGAAAATTCTGAACCAAAACAAAAAGTGGGCCGTAAACGATGCTCTCGCTTACGGCCCGAGGCGGAGTTCTTAAAGGGGGTTACGCCAGCCCGCGCGGTACAGGCTGAAATGGCCGCCGCCGAACAGGATCAGCGGGAGAGCGAGTAGCGCTACGATCTGCAACGGCACTAGAAATTCAAGCCGCGTGGAAAAGCCGTTCTGCGTTTCAAGCCAGAACAAAGTGGCGTAGCAGGACAATCCGAACAGCGCGACGACCCGAGTCCTGACCCCAAAGATAAGCCAGATTGCGGCAACCGCCATCAAGGCATGCAGAACGATAGGGGATGTACTTTCACCAATTCCGCCACTTCCGGAACTGGCGAAGGCCGGTGAATAGACGGATTGAAGGAATGCCGCATAGCCGACGACGGCACCGAAAGCCAGTCGAAGCGTCAATTGCGCTATTCCAATAGCCTGTGTCCCCATTTTATTGCCCGCTCGATGGATGCCGATTTTTCGGCTATTATGTCTTTAGGTTGTATAAAGAGGATAGTTTAGGCAACCTTCAATTGTGCAATGGTGCCTTTGCAAAAATGCAGCAATGGTCAGGGTGTCTTACCTTCTGCATGGCGAAAGGCACGAATGATCCAGTCCACACATTGACGAAGGGCCGGATCGCTTTGACGAGCCTCGTGGTAAAGCAACCAGAATTCCGCTGAAAAACCATAAGTGTCTGGCACGCGTTCCAACAAATCCTTTCCCCGCGTCATGACGTCGGGAAGCGGAGCGGGCAGGCCGTTCGCTTCGACGGCAATCAGCAAATGTTCGATTTGATCCACCCGTATTTTTGGAGGGCAGCCAAATTTCTGAAAGCCCAATTGCATTGGACCATAGTTATCATGAGGCGGCGTTAGCCCGGCCCACACTTTACCAAGACGCTGCGCTCTCTGTTTATACAGGCTGAATTCGACGGTTCCCGCACGCCGCGTAACGATGCGTCCGGCCTCAGGTCGTCCGAACCTGATGACAATGTCGCAATCACCGAGCCCGTCCTCAAAGATGCGATGCGTGAAGGTAAATTGGATGTTCGGCGGCGGCGACAGCTCAGTGCGAAGGGACGGAAGAAGCACTGCCGATGCAATCATTGGGGGGCAGCCGATCACCACTTGAGTGATTTGCTCAGTACCACCTTGAACAATGCTGTTTCGCATACTGGTCAGGCGTTCCGAGAACTCCACCAGCATTTGGGCCAGATCTTCGAATTCGGGCGCCAAAGACCAGCCTTCGGACTTTTTGACGAAAACAGGACGCCCAAAAAGTTCATTCAGCTTTTCAATGCGCCGCGAAACCGTGGCAACATCTATCCCAAGGCTTCGTGCTGCAGCGGCCATGGTCTTGCCCTGAACCAGCGCCAACATGAAGCGATAGTTGTCCCATGAGTTCATTTAGGAAAGCGCTCTCCCGTGTGTCAGGAAGGGAATTGGTCTACATCTTCACCATTACCACAAGCGTTCTGGAACGATCGCCGAAGCATTGAACGAACGGCCCTCCGTTCATTCGCTACCGAGTCTAGGGAACGCGCCACAGGACGGCCCAGTTCCCTTGCTTTCTGAAAAAAACCGTCGGCCGGAAGGCCAGGAGTCATTTTTGCATCCAGAAGGACTGCGCGAAAGGGGCTGCCGGTTCTGGCGTCCTCTTCCATCAGGACTTCGAGTGCGTCAGTCAGTGTAGAAACGCGCCAGCCCAGGTCTTTGGCAAGCGCGCCATAGGTGATTATCGTTTCCTGCGCGGCCAGTTGAGCCAGCCGCACAAGCAGGTCATTCTTCACTTTGTTCGGCAACCCGCGCCACGGAAACGACCGCTTCATCCGCGGCGACGTTAAAGACCCGTACACCACCGGCTGAACGGGACCGGAAGCTGATCTGATCAACCGGCACACGGATTGATTGTCCGGAATCGGTCGCCAACATGATCTGATCGCTGATCTCGACCGGGAAGGAGGCAATGATCCTGCCGCCACGCGGCCCTGGCGAGATTGCTTTGACGCCCATGCCACCACGGCCCCGAACCGGATAGTCGTGGCTTGAGGAGAGTTTGCCTGATCCGCCCTTTGTAATGGTCAGGATCAGATCCTCGGCCGCAGACATTTCGGCATAGCGTTCCGTCGAAAGCTGTCCGGCGGCGACGTTCTCTTCATCATCGTCGGCGCCCTCTTCCTCTGTCACGCCGGCCATCAGACGGCGTTGCTTCAGATAAGCGGCGCGCTCCTCTGGGCTGGCCTCGAAGTGGCGGATGATGGACATAGAGACAACCTTGTCACCATCGCCCAAGCGGATGCCGCGAACACCCGTCGATCCGCGCGACTTGAAGACGCGAATTTCCTGGGTCGAGAAGCGGATTGCGCGGCCACCTTCGGTGACAAGCATGATATCGTCGTTCTCATCCGCAATCGCCGCATTCACAAGGCTGACGCCTTCGGGCAGTTTCATCGCGATCTTGCCGTTGCGCATCACATTGGTGAAGTCAGACAGGTCGTTCTGGCGCACATCGCCATCGCTGGTTGCGAAGACAATCTGCAGGTTGCCCCAATCTTCTTCAGGCACATCGACCGGCATCAATGCGGCGATCGTGATTCCCGTCTGGATCGGCAAGATGTTGACGATCGCCTTGCCCTTGGCGGTTCGGCCCGCAAGCGGCAGGCGCCAGGTCTTCATCTTGTAGACCATGCCATCGGTGGTGAAGAACAACAGCCAGGTATGCGTGTTGGCCACAAAGAGCGTGGTCACCACATCGTCTTCTTTGGTCTGCATCGAAGCCAGACCCTTGCCGCCCCGGTTTTGCTGGCGGAATTCGGCAAGTGGGGTGCGCTTGATATAGCCGCCCGAGGTGATGGTGACGACCATATCCTCACGCTCGATCAGGTCTTCGTCTTCCATGTCGCCAGACCAGTCGACAATCTCGGTTCGGCGCGGCACGGCAAAGGCCGTTTTCACTTCGCGCAATTCATCCGAGATGATCGCCATGATGCGGTCACGCGAACCAAGGATTTCAAGGTAATCCTTGATCTTGGCGGCCAGTTCTTCCAGCTCGTCGGTGACTTCCTTGACGCCAAGCTGGGTCAGGCGTTGCAGTCGCAGATCCAGAATAGCACGGGCCTGCGTTTCCGACAGGTTATAGGTGCCGTCCTCATTCATCTTGTGAGTCGGATCGTCGATCAACTGAATATAGGCCGCAATATCCGCTGCGGGCCAACGGCGGGTCATCAGCTTTTCGCGGGCCTCACCAGCATCGGCTGATGAGCGGATCGTGCGAACGACCTCGTCCACGTTGGAAACCGCAACGGCCAGACCGCAAAGGATATGGCTGCGTTCACGGGCTTTGCGCAGTTCAAAGGCTGTGCGGCGGGCAACCACTTCTTCACGGAAGGTGATGAAGTGGCTCAGGAAATCCCGCAGCGTCAGTTGTTCAGGCCGGCCCCCGTTTAGGGCCAGCATGTTGCAGCCAAAGCTGGTTTGCATCGGTGTAAAGCGGAACAACTGGTTCAAGACCACTTCGGGCGTTGCATCGCGCTTTAGTTCAATCACGACACGCACACCGATGCGGTCAGATTCGTCGGCAACGCCAGCAATTCCTTCAATCCGCTTTTCACGGACCAGATCAGCGATCTTTTCGATCATCGCGGCCTTGTTCACCTGATAGGGAACTTCATCGACGATGATAGCGAAGCGATCCTTGCGAATTTCTTCAATATGCGTCTTGGCGCGAATGATGACGCTTCCGCGACCTTCCAGATAGGCCTTGCGCGCGCCAGAACGGCCCAAAATGGTCGCGCCTGTCGGGAAATCGGGGGCCGGGATGATGTCCATCAGGGCCTCGGTCGACAGGTCGGGGTTGTCGATCAGGGCCAAGGTGCCGTCGATCACTTCGCCCAAATTGTGCGGAGGAATATTGGTGGCCATACCCACCGCAATCCCACCCGCGCCATTGACCAGCATGTTCGGGAAGCGCGCCGGAAGGACGGTGGGTTCTTTGTCCTTGCCGTCATAGTTGTCTTGGAAATCAACGGTTTCCTTGTCGATGTCGGCAAGGAGATAGGCGGCAGGCTTGTCCATCCGAACTTCGGTATAGCGCATGGCCGCCGCGGCATCGCCGTCCATCGAGCCGAAGTTCCCTTGGCCGTCCAAGAGCTTGAGAGACATGGAAAATGGCTGCGCCATCCGCACCAGCGCGTCATAGATCGCGCTGTCGCCATGAGGGTGGTATTTCCCCATCGTATCGCCAACCGGACGGGCGGATTTGCGGTAGGATTTGTCGTGAGTGTTGCCGGTTTCATGCATGGCAAAGAGAATGCGCCGATGCACGGGTTTCAAACCGTCACGCAAATCCGGAATCGCGCGGCTGACGATCACCGACATTGCATAGTCGAGATAGGCCGTTTTCATCTCGGCGGCGATGTCGATCTGAGGCCCGTGGTAAGCTGGGCGCTCTGGCTTTTCACCTGAGATTTCAGTGTCTTCTGGCGTATCGCTCATGTGAACGGGGCCTTTCGTCGGGCTTATCTAGATTTTGTTGGCCAGACCTTACACCATGCAAGGTATGGGGTGCAATGGCAGGGAACGGGAAGCTTTGGCAGCCATCGGATCGGAGTGCCAACATACTGTAATCATTGATTTTTAATCTGGCTTTGGCATGATTTGAGAAGGGGGAGGTTCAGCGTAGGTCAGGAGGTGCTAAACATGCGCGGAACTGAGACGGAACTGATGTTGAAAGGCTATGGCCTGACAACCGCAGAATTTTACTACCGGATGCCGGATTATCGTAATGTTCTCAATAGCTTCATCTGGCAGGACTACGATCTTGCGCCAGATTACCCAGAGCTTTTCCGATTCATCGAATATTGGCAGGACAATATCGAAGGGCCGCTGCATTCGGTGCGCTTCACGCATAGAAAACTGATCGCCCCGGCGGAATGGCGTAATGTCGTTGGCGAGTTCAAATTGCACTGAAACGACATGTCACCCTGCGTACACCCCCTGTACACCCCCCGTGCAGACAGACGGCAGATGGACAGGGGAAGGCGGGGCAAGAAATGCACACGCCGGCAGCAAAAGCGGCCGGCGGTGTGAAAAGCCATAAGAACTGAGAAGGGCGGCGTTGCCGATCAGTTGGGCTTGCAGAACATATCATAGACCAAGGCGATGGTCTGGCTGACTTTCGGGTCTTGGATCGAATAGAAGATGGTCTTGCCCTCGCGACGGCAGGATACCAGACCTTCCAGCCGCAAGCGTGCCAATTGCTGGCTGACTGCCGCCTGACGGCTTTCAAGCAAATGCTCAAGCTCGGTCACCGATTTTTCGCCTGATGACAGGTGGCACAAGATCATCAAGCGGCCTTCATGGCTGAGCGCCTTGAGAAAGGCCGCGGCCGCCTGTGCCTGAACAAGCATCTGGTCAGGAGCCAAGGTTCCGCAATTGGTTTCTTCCAACTGGGCGGAGGGAGACTGCGACGGCTGTGAAGTCTGATCGAGGGACATGATCTACACTTGTTTCAATGACCGACCGTATAGCAGAAGCCGGTGGAAACCGCCAGTTCCTGCCCATTTACGCCGACATAGGCGCAAATGGGCGCAATTGCAAATCGTGAATGTCTTTTCAGCGACCACGAATGCGTGGGTCAAGAGCGTCGCGCAGACCGTCGCCGATGTAGTTGACCGACAAGACAGTCAGCGAGATCGCCACACCCGGCCAGATCACCCGTTGAGGATATTGCTGGATGTATTCCGCGCCATCGAACAGAAGGCGGCCCCATGTTGGGAAATCTGGCGGGAAGCCAAGCCCAAGGAAGGAAAGCGCGGATTCGGTGATGATGGCCGAGGCGATGCCCAAGGTGGCTGCAACCATGATTGGCGAGACCACGTTTGGCAGAATGTGGCGCAGGATCATCCGGCGCGATGGCGTACCGATGGAGCGGGCAGCCAGCACGAATTCCCGTTCTTTCAGCGCCAGAACTTCGCCCCTAACGACGCGAGCGGCCTGCATCCAGCTGGTCACGCCAATGGCGGTCACGATCAGCAGGAAGGTTCCGCCCTCTGGCCCGAAGGCCGCGGACAAGGGATCGCGGAACAGAAGAACCATGACGAGAAGCAATGGCAAAAGGGGCAGGGCCAAGAACAAGTCGGTCATCCGCATCAGCGGGCCGTCCAGTTTCTTGAAGTAGCCCGCCATGACGCCGACAAGCGTTCCAAGGAAGATCGAGATCGTCATGGCCACAAGGCCAACGGCGATCGAGACCTGACCGCCTTTCATCATGCGGGCCAGCATGTCGCGGCCAAGCTGATCGGTGCCAAGGGGGCTGGCAAAGCTTGGCGGCTTGTTGCGGCCCTTTATCATCTCGGCAGCGTTCGGGTTGATATAGGTCGGATCCTTTGTCCAGATGAGCGGCCCGATGAAGACGAAAGCAATCAGCAGGCTGAACACAACAAGGCCGATCACCGCGCCTTTATGCGTCTTGAACTGGGACCAGACATCCGCCCACTGGCTGCGCGGTTTTTCCATGCTGATATCAGTCATAGCGGATCCTTGGGTCGAGAATGCCGTAAAGAATATCGGCGACCAGATTGAAGAGCACGATCAGCACGGCAAAGATGAAGGTCAGGGTCTGAACCATGGGCAAATCAGAGCCGTGGATGGCGTTGATCAGAAGCGCGCCAAGCCCGTTCACGCGGAACACCTGTTCGGTGATGATGGCCCCGCCAAAGATGGTGGGAATGCCAAGCGCGATGACGGTGACAACCGGGATCATCGAGTTCCGCAAGACGTGTTTCAGGACAACGATCCGCTCTGTCATGCCCTTTGCGCGGGCTGTGCGGACGTAGTCCTGACCAAGGTTTTCCAGCATGGAGGACCGCATGTAGCGGCTGATCTGGGCAGCGTTGTACAGCGCCAGCACCATCACCGGCATGACCATCTGCTGGACTTGTTTGACGAAGCTAGACCAGTCGGTAACGCGAAGGCTGGTGTCATAGATCGACGGGAACCACTGCAGGTTCACCGCAAAGACGAGAATCAGGACAAGGCCGGTAAAGAAGGTGGGGACCGAGAAGCCGACCATGGCGATAAAGGTGCCCAATTGGTCGAACCACGAATACTGGCGGTAGGCCGAGTAGATCCCGATCGGCAGGGCGATCAGAACGCCGAGGACATAGGAAGAACCGACAACGGTCAGGGTCTGCGGCATACGCTCGGCGATGATGTCGAAGACGGGGCTGCGCGACTGCCACGAGAGGATGCGCTGCATGCCTTCGGAATAGGTGGTGCCAAAGGTTCCGTCGAACCAGACCAAGGGTTCGATCACGAAAAACTGTTTCAGCCAAAGAGCATAGCGGACATGAACCGGGTCGTTCGCACCCATGGATTCAAGAATTTTCATCCGCACATCCGGCGGAACCGTCAGAGGGATCTGGCTGGCGGGCGAACCCGGCGCAAAATCTACCAGCAGGAAGATCACCAGACTGATGAACAGAAGCGTCGGGATGGCCAGAAGCAGCCGACGGATCGTGTAGGTGAGCATGGGGCGATGCCTTTGGTCAGCAGTCTACGAAAAAGGGGAAAGGGGCAGGGGGCAGCATGGCCACCCCCTGCGAAGAGGTCAGATCACTTGATCCGGTACCAATCCGAAGCATTCCACAGTTCGGAATCCCAGACGTTCAGAACAACGCCACCGAGGGTGGTGGAGTGTGCCGACAGACGACCACGGTCAACCAGCGGAACAACCGTGTAGGTGTCCTTGGTCAGCATGTCGTTCATCTTCTTGATCAGCTCGGCGCGCTTTTCGATTTCGCGCGTTTGCAGCAGTTCAGCAACCAAGGCGTCATAGGCTGGGTCGCAGAAGCGGTTGATGTTCTCACCCTGCCACTGGCTTTCCGGCTTCGGAGCCTTTTCGCAGGTATACTGAGCGACATAAGGCTCTGGATCGGTGCCGTCGAAGTTGTTGGCATACATTTCGACGTCAGCGTAGAACTTCTGGAAGGTGTCCGGCGAACCTGGGTCGCCACCGAAGTAGACGCCTGCGTCGATCGACTTCAGTTCGACATCTACGCCGATCTCGTTCCACCAGCCCTTGATGACAGCCTGGAAGTCCTGACGAACGGGGTTGACCGAAGTCTGGTACAGAACCTTCAGCTTCATGCCGTCCTTTTCGCGGATGCCATCGGCGCCCACGGTCCAGCCAGCTTCTTCGAGAAGTGCCTTGGCGCCTTCGATATCCTGGGTCAAGCAATCGGTGTTGTCAGACGCATAGATGATCGGTGCCGGGACGAGGTTACAGGTCGGACGACCGGCTTCGCCATAGCCGATTTCCACCAGCAGAGCGCGGTCGATGGCCATCGACAGAGCCTTGCGGACGCGGAGGTCGGACAGGAACGGGTGCGGATGCTTGGCGGTTGCACGCTCACCTTCCGGCAGATCAGCCGAAGGGTTGGTCATGTTCATTTCGATCCGCTCGACCAGAGTGCCGAAGCCAGAAACGAACTGGCCCTTGCCGCCGGCCTTCATCTGGTTCTGAAGTTCCGGGTTGATCTGGGTGTTCCAGGCGTAGTCGAATTCGCCGGTTTCCATGACGGCGCGGGCCGCCGAGGCTGCGTCACCGCCGCCTTTGACCGAGAGCGTAGCGAAAGCGGGCTTGGCCGGATCGCGGTAGTTCGGGTTGGCTGCCAGTTCAACGGTGTCGTTCACCTTGAAATCGGTGACCATGAACGGGCCGGTGCCGATCGGCTTGAAGTTTGCGTCGGTGCAGGTTGGCGCAGCGGCACCAAGGCAGTTGGCGAACTGGGCTTTTTGCAGGATTGGCGAGGTTGCACCGACAAATGCGGTGAACGGATTGTACTTCGGAGCCGAGAAGCTGACTTTGACGGTCAGATCGTCGATCTTTTCAACCGAAGACACGCCTTCATAGCGTGCGGCTTGGGCGCAGCCGCCTTCGGGATGCATGCAGTATTCAGCGGTGAAGACCACGTCATCTGCGGTGACAGCCGAGCCGTCAGACCAGAGCAGGCCTTCTTTCAGCTTCCATGTGATCGAAGTGTAGTCTTCGGCGATGCCGCCATTTTCGACGCTTGGCAGTTCGGCTGCCAGACGCGGGAACACGGTGCCTTCATTATCAAAGCCCGCCAGCGGTTCCAGCACGAGGCTGCCCACTTCAACGTCTTTCGTGCCCGAAGACAGATAGGCGTTCATGATCGAAACGGCCTGAGAATACAGGACTTTGACGTTGCCGTCTGAGCCACGTTCGGCAAATGCCGCTGGCGCGAAGGCCAGCACAGCTGCCGCGCCCAGAAGGGCTGATTTCATTTTCATTATGACACTCCTTGTTGGTTGTGCTCTTTGGCCTCGAACGCGCCGGTTGGCCCGGCGGCAGTGGTATTGGAATAAAGGTGACAGGCCACGAACCGGCCCGGCTCGACTTCGGCCAGTTCCGGTTTCACCTGTTTGCAAACGTCCATCACGCGCGGGCAGCGGGTGCAGAAGTTGCACCCTTTCGGCGGATTGGCGGGGGATGGCACGTCACCTTTGAGAATGATCCGTTCCTTGCGTCGCGCAAGGCTTGGGTCGGGTTCCGGAACGGCGGACAAAAGCGCCTCGGCATAGGGATGCAGCGGGCGGGAATAAAGCGCATCACGCGGGCTGAGTTCAGCAATGCGGCCCAGATACATCACGGCCACGCGGTCAGCGATATGGCGCACCATTGACAGGTCGTGGCTGATGAAAAGGTATGTCAGGCCGAATTCGTCCTGCAAATCCTCCAGCAGGTTAACGACTTGCGCCTGAATCGACACATCAAGCGCTGCGATCGGTTCGTCACAGACGATGAATTTCGGTTTCAGGGCAAGCGCGCGGGCAATGCCGATACGCTGACGCTGACCGCCCGAGAATTCATGTGGATAGCGATTAGCGAATTTGCGGTTCAGGCCGACGGCATCCATCAATTCGTAAATGCGGGCCAGCTTCTTCTGTGCATCCCAGTCGGTGTGTTCGTTCAGCGGTTCGCCGATGATATCGGCCAAAGACATGCGCGGGTTCAGGCTGGCCTGCGGATCTTGGAACACCATCTGCATCTGCGGACGCGCTTTTCGCAGCGCTTCGGTCCCCAAGGATGCGATGTCGGTGCCGCCGATCACAACGCTGCCTGCCGTGGGTTCGTACAGACGCAGCAAGGCGCGGCCCACTGTGGATTTGCCGCAGCCTGATTCACCGACAAGCCCAAGGGTTTCGCCCTGAAGAATATCGAAGCTGATGCCATCAACGGCTTTTACATCGCCGGTATGGCGGCGAAAAAGGCCCGTATAGATGGGAAAATACATCTTCAGGTCGCGGACCTGAACGAGGGTCGACTTCGCGGGGCGGGCATCAAGCATTGGCAGTCTCCGCCGAGGGGGGCGTCCAGTGGCAGGCGACATCGTGGCCATGCCCAAGCGGCAAACCATCTATTGCCCGACGCAGCGGATTTTCCTTTTCGCACCGGTCGAAAGCATGGGTGCAGCGGGCGCGGAATGGGCAAGAGCTGGGCGCGGCCCCAAGGATCGGCGGTTGGCCTTCGATGATCTGCAAGCGGTCTTCGCGTTCGCCCGTCAGCGCCGGAATGGTTTTCAAAAGCGCGCGTGTATAGGGGTGTTGCGGATTGCCGAACAGATCTTTCACCGGGGCCTGTTCGACGACCTGCCCGCCATACATCACCATGACGCGATCTGCGATTCCGGCGATGACGCCAAGGTCATGGGTGATCCAGACAATCGCCATCCCAAGCTTTTGACGCAGGTCTTTGACCAGTTCAAGGATCTGGGCCTGAATGGTCACATCAAGGGCGGTTGTCGGTTCATCCGCGATCAGGACATCCGGGTCGCAGGCCAAAGCGATGGCGATCATCACCCGCTGGCGCATCCCGCCTGAAAACTGGTGCGGATAGCTGGACAGGCGTCTGCGGGCATCGGGAATGCCGACAAGTTCCAAAAGCTCGACGGCGCGCGCCTCGGCCTGCTGCTTGTTCATGCCCATATGGCGGCGCAGCGGTTCCATGATCTGATTGCCGACGGTGAACACCGGGTTCAGGCTGGTCATCGGGTCTTGGAAAACAAAACCAACCTTTGCGCCCCGAACTTTGCGCAGGCCATCTTCATCCAGCTTCAGGATGTCTTGGCCATTCAGCAAAACCTCTCCCGAGCGGATGTCGGCGGGTGGAGACGGCAACAGACGGATCAATGACATCATCGTAACCGACTTGCCGGAGCCGCTTTCTCCGACCACGCCCAGAAGTTCTCCGGGACGCAGGTGGAAGCTAACGTCGTTTACGGCATGAACCTCGCCTCCGCGTGTGCGGAATACGGTTTTCAGGCCCTTCACATCAAGGACGGGCGCGGCCCCATCGGCCATATGACACTCCCCAGTGCATTGTTATTCTTTTATTTTCCGGTTTTTTGGTCGTGCCAACCCGGTTATTTGACCAAATGTTAGAGATTTTTTCCAAGGCCGCAAGCCGGGAATTTTGCCCTGACCTTGCGTCATGCGAAGGCGGCTTGACCTTCCCCCGTCCTGCGGCGCAGGTTTGCGCCGAAGTGGATGCGGAAGTTGAGGGATGACAGTGGCTGAACTTTTGTCGGCGCGGCAAATACTGGATCGGCTGGTTGCCTTTCCGACGGTGAGTCGTGAAACCAATCTCCCGCTGATTGATTGGGTTGAAGAGTATCTGGCCAGCCACGGAATCGTCTCCCATCGCTACTGGCATGAAGATCGCACCAAAGCGGCGCTTTTTGCGCATGTGGGTCCAGAGGTAGATGGCGGGGTCGTTTTGTCCGGTCATACCGATGTGGTGCCGGTCGATGGCCAGAACTGGGCGACTGACCCTTGGACCGTCGTTGAAAAGGACGGTCGACTTTATGGGCGCGGTGCATGTGACATGAAGGGGTTCGACGCGCTGGCGATCTGGGCCTTGGTCGAGGCCAAGCGGCGGAATGTGTCGCGCCCGCTGCAATTGGCTTTGTCTTTTGACGAAGAGATCGGCTGTACCGGCGCGCCGCCGATGATCAAGGCGATGCAGGGTGTGATTCCGAAAGCGGCGGTGGCGATCATCGGCGAGCCGAGTCGGATGAAATGCGTGAATGGCCACAAGGGAGGCGCGGGCTATCGGGTTCATGTGAAAGGCTTTGAGGTTCATTCTTCGCTGCTGCCCGAAGGCGTCAGCGCCATCATGGAAGCCGCGCGGCTGATCTGCTGGCTGAATGACCGCAACGCCGAGAACGCGGCCAAGCCGGTGACGGCGGTGGCAGGTTTGTTCAGGCCGCCGTTCACCACCCTGCATTCCGGCATGATCAAGGGCGGCACTGCCCATAACATCACCGCAGGTGATTGCGAATTTGTCATGGAATTCCGCATCGTGCCGGGGGAAGAGCCAGAAGCCTGGTATGCGCGTTGGGAAGAAGAAGTGGCCCGGCTTGATGCCGCGATGAAGGCCGTGCGCCCCGAGGCGGGCATTCATCTTGATCGCTTCTTTGACGTTCCACCCTTGGTGCCCGAAACCGAAGGTGCCGCCGAGACGCAAGTTCGTCGGTTGACGGGCGACAATGCGACCCATGTGGTCAGCTATGGCACCGAGGCCGGACAGTTTCAGGCCGAAGGCTATTCGGCGGTCGTTTGTGGGCCGGGTGATATCGCGCAGGCGCATCAGGCGGACGAATATCTGGAAGTTTCCGAGTTCAATGCCGGCAAGAGTTTCATGGAAAAGCTTTTGGCTGACTTGGCATGACCTTTCCGATCAGCCTGTCGACCCCGATTCACTATCCGGGCCCCGCGCCGGAGGCGGCCGATGTGGTCATCATTGGTGGTGGTGTCATCGGGGTGATGACGGCATTTTATCTCGCCGAGGCGGGCGAGCGTGTCGTTCTGCTGGAAAAGGGGCGCATTGCGGCTGAACAGTCCAGCCGCAACTGGGGCTGGGTGCGCCAGCAGGGGCGTGATCCGGCAGAACTGCCGATCATGATCGAATCGATGCAGTTGTGGAAAGGACTGTCCCAGCGGTTGGGCGAAGGCTTGGGCTTTCGCCAGACGGGGGTTGTCTATCTGGCGGACAGTGACCGTGATCTGGAAAGCCATGAGACTTGGCTGAAGATCGCCCAATCGCATGGCTTGGACACGCGGCTTATGGCGCGCTGCGAAGTTGAAACGCTGCTCGGCACGTCCCATGCGTGGAAAGGCGCGATGTTCACGCCGTCAGACGCGCGTGCCGAGCCTTGGGTCGCGGTGCCGATGCTGGCCAAACTGGCGGCAGAGGCGGGGGCTGCGCTGGTTGAAAATTGTGCGGTTCGGGCGCTGGATGTCGCGGGTGGAAAAGTGACCGGTGTGGTCACAGAACAGGGGATCATCCGGGCCGAGCGGGTTGTCGTCGCGGCGGGGGCGTGGTCGCGGTTGTTTCTGGCGTCGCATGGGATCGCGATTCCGCAGCTTGCTGTTCTGGCCAGCGTGGCCGCAACCGAGCCAATGGTAGAGATCTTTCCCGGGGCGGCAGCCGATGGAGACTTCGCCTTTCGGCGGCGGGCTGATGGGGGCTATTCCATCGCGCCGGGGGCAGAACATGATTTCTTTATCGGACCAGACGCCTTTCGCAGCTTTGGCCGATACTTGACTGTTCTGAAACAGGATTTCCGATCAACCCATTTCCGGCCTATGGCGCCGAAGGGCTTTCCCGATGCTTGGGGAACGCCTCGGCGCTGGACAGCGGAAAGCCCGTTTGAGGCGATGCGCGTGCTGAACCCCGCGCCGAACATGGCGACGATTGGCCGGGTTCAGGACAGTTTTGCCCGCGCCTTTCCGCAACTGGGCCGACCGAAGTTGAAAGCTGTTTGGGCGGGGATGATCGACACGATGCCGGATGTGGTGCCTGTCGTGGACCATGCGCCGCTTTCTGGTCTGACCATTGCAACGGGCATGAGCGGGCATGGCTTTGGCATCGGGCCCGGAATGGGGCGGGTCGTCGCTGATCTGGTGCGTGGGCGTGCCACCGGTCATGATTTGCGGCGGTTCCGCTTTTCGCGGTTTACAGATGGGTCGACGGTTCGCTTGGGCCCTAGCCTCTGACGCCTTTACCTCTGTGCTGCGGGCCGTTAGACAGCGCGCTTTCGTCACGGAGAAGCAAGATGAGCGCGGTTGCCTGTGGGCTGGATTTCGGCACGTCGAATTCGACTTTGGGCATCGGCGGTCAGTTGGTGGCGTTGGAAGACGGTTCGGTCACGCTGCCGTCGGCGGTGTTTTGGGAGGCAGATGGCGGTGCGCCACGCTTTGGGAGGGCAGCCATCGCTGCCTATCTTGACGGCGAGGACGGGCGTCTGCTGCGCGGGCTGAAATCGACGCTTGGCTCTGGTCTGATCCATGAGCGCACGCGGGTTGGGGCGCGGGCCGTCAGTTTCAAGGATGTGCTGGCCCGGTTCATGCGGCATATGAAAACGCGCGCCGAGGAAGTGACAGGAACCGAGTTGACGCAGGTTGTTCTGGGGCGACCTGTGCATTTCGTGGACGATGATACCGCCGCCGATCAGGCCGCAGAGGATGCCTTGGCAGAGATTGCCAAAGATCTGGGGTTTCGGGATGTGTCGTTTCAATATGAACCGATTGCCGCCGCACTGGACTACGAAACCCGCTCGACGCGGGAAGAACTTGTCCTGATCGTCGATATCGGTGGCGGGACGTCCGACTATTCGGTTCTGCGCGTCGGGCCGGACCGCGCGAAACATGCTGACCGATCAGCCGACATCTTGGCCAATGACGGGATTCGCGTGGGTGGCACTGATTTTGACCGGGCGTTTTCCTTGGCCGAGGTCATGCCGGACCTTGGCTACTTGTCTTCGACCAAGGGCGGGCAGGGGGTCATGCCGCGCCATTACTATCTTGATCTGGCGACATGGCACCGGATCAACACCCTTTATAGCGACAAGGTCATGGCCGATATGAAGGCGATGCGGCTGGATATCGACGTGCCAGAACGGCTGGATCGGATGCTGCATGTTCTGGAGCACCGTTATGGTCATGCGGTTGCGATGGAGGTTGAGCGGGCAAAGATTGGCCTTTCGGAAGAGGAGGCGATCCGGCTGATGCTGCGCCCCTTTACGGGCGGGCCGAATCCGATGGCCACGCGGGCGGGGCTTGAAGCGGCGTTAGAGGCGCCTTTGGGCCGTATTCGCGACCGCATCGGCAGCGTTCTGGCGATGGCGGGGCTGAAGCCCGATGCCATTGCGACAGTGTTCCTGACGGGCGGTTCTTCGGCCTTGCCGCGACTGAATGCCGAAGTGGCGATGAGTTTGCCGAATGCGCGCATTGCCCGCGGCGACAATCTGGCCAGCGTCGGGACGGGCCTTGCGCTGGAGGCGGTACGGCGTTTCCGCTGAATTTCTGACCAAAGGGTCAGAAAACGTCATCCTTGGGGGCGGCAAGGTCTTGAAGCTGGCGGCGTTCCGGCCCACCATCCGCGCCATCAGATCAAGGAGACGACCATGCCCGTGAAGAACCGCTTTGCCGAGCTTCTGCCCGAGATCACCGCTTGGCGGCGCGATTTCCATGAACACCCCGAACTGTTATTTGATGTCCACCGGACGGCCGGAAAGGTGGCCGAACTCTTGCGGAGTTTTGGCTGCGATGAAGTGGTGGAAGGGATCGGACGCACCGGCGTTGTCGGGGTGATCAAAGGTAAGACGGATACGTCGGGCCGTGTGATCGGCCTGCGTGCCGACATGGATGCGCTGCCGATCATTGAACAGACTGGCGTCGACTATGCTTCGAAAACGCCGGGAAAGATGCATGCCTGCGGCCATGACGGCCATACGGCGATGCTTTTGGGGGCGGCCAAGTATCTGGCAGAAACGCGCAATTTTGACGGCACCACCGTTCTGATCTTCCAACCCGCCGAAGAGGGCGGTGGTGGGGGCCGCGAGATGGTGAATGACGGGATGATGGATCGCTGGGGCATTCAGGAAGTGTACGGCATGCACAACATGCCGGGGATTCCGGTTGGCCAGTTTGCCATTCGCCCGGGTGCGATCATGGCGGCGGCTGATCAGTTCGACATCACGGTCACGGGCAAGGGCGGCCATGCGGCGAAACCGCATGACTGTATCGACACCACGGTTGTTGCGGCGCAAATCATCGTGGCGCTGCAAACCATCGCCAGCCGGAACGTGGACCCGATGAAGCAGGTTGTGGTCAGCGTCTGCACCGTGCAGACGGATTCAACCGCGCATAACGTCATTCCGCAGGTCGTGAAGATGAAGGGCACGGTTCGGACGATGGACCCGGCCGTTCAGGATTTCGTCGAGCGTCGGATTTCCGAAGTTTGTGCGGGTGTGGCCACCGCTTTGGGCGCGAAGGCCGAGGTGAACTATCAGCGCGGCTATCCGGTCACGATCAATTCCGACACGGAAACCGAACATGCGATCAACGTCGCCAATGCGGTTTCAGGCAAAGTCGATACCAACACGGCCCCGCTGATGGGGGCGGAAGATTTCAGCTTCATGCTGAATGCGCGACCGGGGGCCTATATCTTCCTTGGCAACGGTGACACCGCGATGGTGCACCACCCGGCTTATAACTTCGACGACAACGCGATTCCCTTTGGGTCAAGCTGGTACGCCGGTATGGCCGAAGCGCGTATGCCGGCAGCGTGACTGCAGCGAGGGCCGTTCACTCAACCGGACCGTGATTCGGGGGGCATTGCGCCCCCCGTTTCAATTCGTGCCCCTTCAACGAGGCACCGGCGAGAATTTGTCCGCTATCTTGCGCCGTTTTTGTAGCAATTCGCAGTTGAACCTCTCCAAAAGGCAGAAGCGGTTTGACGAGTCTGGTCAGATAACCACATATAGTTGGTGACTGGTTCTGCGCCCCATCCTTCTGCCGGATGTTGCAACTAGCGGGGCGGTCACGTCTTGGGGGGTCTATATGTTGAAGCCGTTTTTGGTGCGGTCCCTTTTCGGGGCCGGCATCTTTGTAATTTTTAGCCTAGGTTCACCGGTTGCTGCGCAAGATGTCGGGATCACCGAAGCTCTGCCCGCGGTTGAAATGGTGATTTCAGGAAAGACAATAACGATCGCGCGCAATCAGGATCAAGACGCCCGGATTGACGACGAATTTTCCAAAACCTCCCGCGCCTGTCCGCCGTTCTGTATTCACCCGATGCAGGTCGCACCGGGCGTGGTGACTTTGGGTGAGTTGGAGGTGATCGACTTTCTGCGTGATCAGGTGGTTTCCGGTAAAGGTGTCTTGATCGACAGTCGACTTCCTGAATGGAACGCGAAGGGCACGATCCCCGGTGCCGTAAATGTGCCCTTTGCAACTTTGGCCCCTGAGAATCCCTATCGGGTGGAGATCCTGAAAGCGCTTGGGGCGAAGCCCTTGGCCGATGGGACGTTGGATTTCAGTGCGGTGATGTCGGTGGCCATGTTCTGCAACGGGCCGTGGTGCGACCAGTCGCCTCGCGCCATCCGTTATTTGACCGAGGCGGGTTTTCCGCCGGAGAAACTTTTTTACTACCGCGGCGGGATGCAGGATTGGCTGCTTTTGGGCCTGACCGTGGTCAAACCGAATATTGAAGGTTGAGGAGCGCCACATGATCCGTCTTGGTTTAGCCTATCTGACATTAGCGATCATTGTCGCCGTTGGGATTGCGGGAATTCCGGGGTTCAATGGGACAGACGATGTTGCACAACCATTGGTGTCCAGTGCCGCACCAGAGGCAGAGATTGCGCCGTTGACTGAACCTTCAGCCGCATTGACTACAGCCGTTCAGGCAACGCTTTCGGTAGCTTCGCAGCCCGAAACCGTGCCAGAGGTCAGGCCACGGCCCGTCGTAACGGGCACGACCGATCTTGCATCAATGACGGCTGCCATTCTGGCGGATCTGAATGGCGCTGCGGAAGAGGCTGTGCGGGCGCCAAAACCCACGGCCAAGGATGAGGCGCTTGCGGCCATGTCGATCAAGGCGCTTCAGGGTTTGCGCGGCACCGGCGATGCTGCTGGTGAGGACAAAGCCGCCCTTGTGGGGCTGGTGGCGCAGGCCTTGGTCGATGGTCAGACCGATGCCTATATTGATGCCTTGGTGAACGAGGCTGTGGGCAAAGGTGTTGCTGAGGCCCCATCCGGTCTTGTCACGACGGAAGGCCGGGTCGATACGGCCGTTCTGCTGGCCTCGATTGTGGCCCATGCCCAAGAGGAAGGACCGGGGATTGGCGAGGGTGATGCGCCCTTGCCGGATGTAACGCCCGCAGGCACGGCCATGATGCAGTATCTTGCCACGGAAGATCTGCTTTACACGGTTGTTCCGGGCGACTCGCTGGGTGCCTTGGCTCTGCGTTTTTATGGGGATGCATCGAAGTACATTGACATCCTGTCGGCCAATACTGGCCGCATCCGCAGCCCGAATGACATTCGCACCGGGCAAAAGCTGGTCATTCCATCGCTGTCAAAGCTGTAGACTTTGGTTCAGAGCGATTTTGCGTTTACGTTGAATCGGAATTCGCACCAGTTTCGTTCGCATTCCGATACTTATTCAATCAATAGAAACGCAAAACGCTTTAGCCGCCTGTATGGCTCATGTGGCGGGACATCTGACCCGCTACCTTTTGGCGCGAATAGTCGAAATCATGGCCTTTGGGTTTGCGTGAAATCGCGGCGCGGATGGCTTGTTCCAGCGGCTCGTCCGTTGGGGCAGAGCGGAGCGGGCCACGCAGATCAGCCATATCTTCCTGGCCAAGGCACATGAACAACTCGCCCGTGCAGGTCAGCCGAACCCGGTTGCAGCTTTCGCAGAAATTATGTGTAAGCGGCGTGATGAACCCGATTTTCTGACCGGTTTCTTCCAGCCGCACATAGCGCGCCGGCCCGCCGGTCCGTTCTGCCAGATCAGTCAGGGTGTAGCGGCTGGCATAGCGTTCGCGCAGATTTGACAGTGCCCAATATTGGTCAAGCCGGTCTTCGTTGCCCAGATCGCCCATCGGCATCACTTCGATCCAAGTCAGGTCATGGCCTTCGCGGGCGCACCATTCGGTGATCGAGAACTGTTCGTCCTCGTTGAAACCCTTTAGAGCCACGGCGTTGATCTTGACCCGCAAGCCTGCCTCTTTGGCTGCGGTGATCCCGTCAAGCACTTGCGGGAGGCGGCCCCACCGGGTGATGTCGGCGAATTTCTTGGCATCCAGCGTGTCCAGCGAGACATTGATCCGCTTTACACCGCAATCGGCCAGTTCGGCTGCGTATTTGCGAAGCTGGCTGCCGTTGGTGGTGACGGTCAGTTCTTTCAGGGCGCCGCTTTCCAGATGCCGTGACATCTGGCGGAAAAAGGTCATGATGCCTTTGCGCACCAAAGGCTCGCCGCCCGTGATCCGTAGCTTTTGCACCCCGAGACGGATGAAGGTGGAACACATCCGGTCAAGTTCTTCCAAGGTCAGAAGATCGGCCTTTGGCAGAAAGGTCATGTTTTCCGCCATGCAATAGACGCAGCGAAAATCGCAGCGGTCCGTGACTGAGACCCGCAGATAAGAGATCGGGCGGGCAAAGGGGTCGATGAGCGGTGTCTGTTCCATTCCGTCAAGGTAGGACGCAGCCCGTTTCCTGTCTAGTGATGAAGCAACCATTGCAGGGAAGGAAGGGGCAGACTATCGTGCTGGTCATGCGTAGATTTGTTCCCTTTTTCATGATCGTAGCCGCAGCCTCGGGCTGTTCGGTGCTTGATCGCGCCCGTACGGACGCAACGCCAGCGGCTGCGGTCGCGCCCGAGCCCGAGGCGGTTGCACCGCCCCCGGCCAATCCAATCGTCTTGGGCGAAGGGCGATCCGCCTCTGCCCTGGACACGACCACCGCCGCCGAAAAGGCCGAAGCCTTGGCGGCGCCTGCCTCTGCCGCTGAGCGGGAGTTGGGCAAAGTGGTGGTCAGCCTCGGTAGCCCGACTGAACCGGGTATCTGGTTGCGCACCACATTGGTCAGCGCAGCAGGTAAGGGGCGCGTGGTGACGGCTGGTGGCCAGTCGGTTGCTGTCGATCTTTTGCCCGGCAGTTCTGGCGCACAGCTTTCCCTGGCTGCGTTTCGTGCCTTGGGGCTTAACTTGACCGACCTGCCCGAAGTGACTGTCTACGCGCAGTAAGCATCGCTGCGGTAAAGATCGCCAAGGCCGCCCAGATCATCGGGAAGGCGATGGCGCGAGCTTGGCCGAATGGCTCGCCAAACAGGAAGACCGCCGACAGGAAGATCATGGTCGGCGCGATATATTGCATCATGGCGATGGTCGAAAGGCGCAGGCCTTTGGCCCCATTGGCGTAAAGCATCAGCGGAATTGCGGTTACCGCACCGCAGCCGAGTAAAAGCGCCGTATCCGTGCTGACGCCTTGGGCAAAGTGGCTTTGTCCCGTGACCCAAGCATAAGCAATATAGGCAAGGGCAAAGGGTGTGAGCAGGGCCACTTCAAGTGTGAAGCCTTGGTTCGGCCCAATCGGGAGCGACTTTTTCAGATAGGCGTAGAATCCCCATGTCAGCGTCAGAGACAGCGCGACGATGGGAAGACTGCCCGCCTCGACCGTCAAAAGCAGCACTGCGGCTGCGGCCAGCGCAATGGCCGCCCATTGCGCCGGATGCAGGCGTTCGCCCAGTAAAAGCCGCCCCAATAGCACGCTGAAAAGCGGGTTGATGTAGTAACCAAGCGCGGCTTCCATCGCGTGGCCAGAGCCGATGGCCCAAACATAGATCCCCCAGTTGACAGAGATCAGTGTGGCCGTAGCGGCCCCCATCGCCAGCATTCTGGGCGATCGAAGCGCGGTTTTCAGATCATCTGTCCGGCCCCTGTACCACAGCACGGCAACCGCGATGGGCAATGACCACAGAATGCGGTGTGCAATCACCTCGGTTGGCGGCACATGCGCCAAGGCCTTCATGTAAAGCGGCAAGAAGCCCCAAAGCAGATAGGCTGAAAGCGCATATACAAAGCCGGAAAGGCTGTCTTCGTTTGTGGGTGCGGTGGTTTGGGTCATGGCCCCGGCTTATCGCGGCACCAAAGCCGATGCCACGCAATTCTTGTACCCGGAACAAAGGCAAGTTGGGGTGACCGCGCCCCTTGCTTGGACGATGGATGATCCTTGGGAAAGGACGTTGGCGCCTAGCCTTCCTTGCCTTCTGCGCGCGGAAGGTCGAACGCGTTCGGGGCAAGCGTAAAGCCTGCAAAATCAAAGCCGGGACTGACGGTGCAGGAGACCAAGGTATAGTCGCCAGTTGATTGGGCAGCCTGCCAATATCCGGCAGGCACGATGATCTGTGGCAATTCTCCGTCCAGAACCGCAGGCCCCAAGATGTGGTTTTCGGCATGGTCTCGCCCGATCGACAGAACAAGCGGCGCGCCGCCATGCCAAAGCCAGATCTCGTCGGCGTCGACTTTGTGCCAATGGCTGCGTTCGCCAGCCTTCAGTAGAAAGAAGATGGCAGTTCCACTGGCGCGCCCCTCGCGCTGCGGGCCTTTCCACGTCTCTTTGTACCATCCGCCTTCAGGATGCGGCGCTAGGCCCAGATGGGCGATCAACTGATCAGCGGCGTCTTTGGGGGCGTTGGCCATTTTGCGGCCCTTTCGTGCGATATTTTTGCGGGCCTTCTGTAAGGCTTGCGGTGTTCATCACGGGAACCTCGCGCCAGCACTCTGGGGCAAGCCCGTCCAAGTTCCATTCCCCGACGCTCCAGCGGATCAGCCTGAGGCAAGGCAAGCTTACGGCCGCCGTCATTCGGCGAACCTGTCTGTTGCGGCCTTCGCGAATCGTCAGTTCGACCCAACTGTCGGGGACAGATTTGCGCTCACGGATCGGCGGAACGCGCGGCCATAATGCCTCGGGCGGGTCGATGATCCGCGCCCGGGCGGGTAGGGTGGGGCCGTCATTCAGAAGAACCCCTTGGCACAGCGTCTCTATCTGCTCCGGGGTCGGGATGCCTTCGACCTGAGCAAGGTAAGTTTTTTCCATCTTGTGCTTGGGATCGGCGATGCGGGCCTGAAGTCTTCCGTCGTCGGTCAAGAGGACGAGACCTTCGCTGTCGCGATCCAACCGGCCAGCTGGATAGACACCTTTTACAGGCACCAGATCGGCCAAGGTCCGACGGCCCTCACCATCGGTGAATTGGCACAACATATCATAGGGTTTGTTCACAAGGAGAAGCCGGGACATAGGCGGTTCTTACCAGAGTGGGGCGCGAGAGGAAATCTCTCACGCCCGGCGAGTTTCGGGGGAGGTCAGGTCTTTTTGACCAAACCGCCCGCAACCTCTTCCGAGATGAAACCGAAGACATTTCCAACCACCATCGAGGCCAGAACGATGGCCCCGGCTTTCACACTGGCCCCAATGTCGGTGATCGCGACACCTGTCAGCAGGCAGAACGCGGCTGTCGAGGCATAACCGTAAACGGCGGCCGGAATGGTTGAAAGCGCGGGAATATGGGCGCCCAAGACCAGAAGGACCACAGACACACCAACGATCACAGACGTCACAATTACCGATCCGCCAACGGTGCCAACAATGATCAGGGTCGCGACCGCGACCACCACACCCCAGGCATGATTGATTGCCGATTTCGTCAGGCCGTCCATCTTGCCGCCTGCATGATAGAACGCGCCCCAGCCAATAAACAGCGCCCAAACCTGAAGGCCAAGCGGGGTGCCAAGGCAAAGCCAAGTCGCGATTGCGGCCAGCAGGCCAATGGAAAGCGCAAGTGCATTGATTAGATTCATGGTCTTTCCTCCCTTTGTTCCGGGTGCTCCGGATGCCCTAGACTTCGGCGGGGAGGGGACGCTCGCAATCGCACGAAGGTCTCTACGACCGTGAACAGAGAACGGACGAAGGCGGAACATTGGGGTTCAACCCCGAGCTTTATGGTCGTAGATGCAGGCGCGGCAGTTCAGCTTTTTGGCCTTGATGGCACATGTGGATCTGGATCAAGCTACAGCTATGAAACATGTGGCTATCATCGGCGCGGGTATCATCGGGGCTTCGTCGGCCTATCATCTTGCTCGTGCTGGTTGTCGTGTGACGGTGTTTGAAGCCGACAGTGTGGGAGGGGTCGCGTCCCGAGCGAGTTTTGGCTGGCTGAACGCCAGCTTTCATTTGGATGACGCCCATTTTCGCCTGCGCCATGCCGCAATGGACGCACATCGACAACTGGCTGTGGACGTGCCGGGCTATCACCATTGGCCAGGTTGTCTGTGGTTTGAAGAGCAGGGTGCGCCTGCTGATGCATTTCGCGGAAGACTGGTGGGTCTGGGCTATCAGGCGAGAGCAGTTGCAGCGGATGAGATTGGGCAACATTGGCCGAGGCTAAAGGGCGTAGAGGGCGCGGTCTTTTTACCCGAGGAGGGGATGATTGATACGCCAGCCTTGGCGGGGGCGCTTCTGACTCATTCCGGTGCCGAAGTCAGGACAGGCGTGGCTGTCACCCGATTGGCAGAAAAAGGCGGGCAAATCTGCGGTCTTTGGGTCGGTGATGACCTGATTCTAGCTGATGACATCGTGATTGCCGCAGGAACGGGAAGTTCAGCCTTGTTGTCGGATGTTGGGGTGAACCTTCCGTTGCTGCGACGCCCTGGCGCGATGGTGGTGACGCAACCGACAGTGCCGCTTATGCCGACACTTCTTTGTGGACCAATGGGGGAAGTGCGGCAGTTGCGGGATGGGCGGCTTTTGATGCCGACGAGTCCGAACCACCAAGGCGACAACGCCGAGATCTTGGCGGCAAACCCCGATCAGCTTGCCAGAGAATCGCTTACCCGACTGGCAGAGTTTCTGGATTGCGGGTCGCTTCAGGTCGAAACGGTTCTTGAAGCCAATCGTCCCGTGCCATCGGACGGATTTCCTGTGCTGGGGCGGGTGCTGCCGGGACTGATCGTGGCAGTCATGCATTCCGGCGCTACGCTTGCGGCCCTTGCCGGATTGGCGGTGACTGACCTTGTCCAGTCAAACAGTGTCGACGCGCTATGGCAGGGCTATGGTGTTACGCGTTTCAAAGAATGAAAACGGGCACCTGACGGTGCCCGCAAATTTCTTCGAAGAAATTTGCAAGGATTTTCGAAAATCCTTGCTCTTTCTAATGCTTAGCCCTTGAGGATCGAGCGGCCTGCATATTCAGCGGTTTCGCCCAGCATCTCTTCAATACGGATCAGCTGATTGTATTTGGCAAGACGATCTGAACGGGACAGCGAACCGGTTTTGATCTGGCCGCAATTCGTTGCCACGGCAAGGTCGGCAATTGTCGAGTCTTCGGTTTCACCCGAACGGTGCGACATCACATTGGTGTAGCGTGCACGATGAGCCATATCTACGGCCTGCAGCGTTTCGGTCAGCGTGCCGATCTGGTTGACCTTCACCAGCATCGAGTTCGCACAGCCTGCGGCGATGCCTTCCGCCAGACGGCGCGGATTGGTCACGAAAAGGTCGTCGCCAACCAACTGCACCTTGTTGCCCAGCGTGTCGGTCAGAAGCTTCCAGCCTTCCCAGTCGTCTTCCGAGCAGCCATCCTCGATCGAGATGATCGGGTAATCCTTCACCAATCCTGCGAGGAAATCGACGTTCTCGGCGATCGACAGCGATTTGCCTTCGCCTTTCATTTCATAGCGTCCGCCCTTGAAATATTCGGTCGAGGCGCAGTCGAGGGCGAGATAGATGTCCTCACCCGGACGGAAGCCTGCCTTTTCGATGGATTTCAAAATGAAATCAAGCGCATCGCGAGCAGAGTTCAAGTTGGGTGCAAAGCCGCCTTCGTCACCGATGCCGGTGTTATGACCCGCCGATTGCAGTTCTTTCTTCAGGGTGTGGAACACTTCCGAGCCCATGCGGATGGCGTCACGGATATTGTCCGCGCCAACCGGCATGATCATGAATTCCTGAATGTCGATCGGGTTGTCGGCATGTTCGCCGCCGTTGATGATGTTCATCATCGGCACTGGCAGAATGCGGGCCGGGGTGCCACCGACGTAGCGGAACAGCGGCTGGCCGGTGTATTCGGCAGCGGCCTTGGCCACGGCGAGCGACACACCGAGAATGGCATTAGCCCCAAGACGCGATTTGTTTGGCGTGCCGTCCATTTCAATCATGGTGCGGTCGATGCCAACCTGCTCGGTCGCATCAAAGCCCACCAGTTCTTCGGCGATTTCACCGTTGACGGCCGCCACGGCTTCGAGAACGCCCTTGCCTTTGTAGCGGCTCTTGTCGCCATCGCGCTTTTCGTTGGCTTCATGTGCGCCGGTGGATGCGCCCGAGGGCACTGCCGCACGGCCGAAGGCGCCGCTTTCCAGGGTGACGTCCACCTCGACGGTGGGGTTTCCGCGGCTGTCGAGAATTTCGCGGGCGTGAATGTCGATGATCGTGCTCATGGGGCTCTCCCGTGGCGTGAAAATTTGGGTGCTCTCGCCGGCGTCTTTACCCTGCGACGGGGCTTATGGGAAGTGTAGAGAACCGAGAGAACGACGGAAGTTCTGCATTGCGGCGTTCTTCATGGCAGCGAACGAGAAGGAGCGCGCGATGGCCAAGGAAGATCGGCATCATGAGGATGGAAGTTTTGGGCAGGATTTCCCGCGTTTCCTGAACCGCCGTGCGGCACTGGGCGGGTTGGCAGCAGCAGGTGGTGCCGCGACCTTGGCTTGGGTCTGGTGACCTCAGGCGCGCGCAGAGGTTTCGGGCGTGGCTGCGGATGGAAGCCAATGCATCATGCCTCCCGAAGAGACCGCGGGTCCATATCCGGCCGATGGCAGCAACAGCCGAAACGGGCAGCTCGTCAACGTTCTGTCTGAAAGCGGGATCGAGCGGACTGATCTGCGCGGCAATCTGGGCGCCGACGGGACGGTAGCGCAAGGGGTGCCACTGGAGGTTGAATTTCGGCTTGTGAATGTGGATGCCGCATGTCAGCCGATGGAAGGCTTGGCGCTGTATCTTTGGCATTGCGATGTGCAGGGGCGCTATTCGCTTTATGACTTGCCCGAGGCGAATTATTTGCGCGGGCTTCAGGTCAGTGCCTCCGATGGAGTTGTAAGGTTCAAGACCATCTTTCCGGGCTGTTACCCCAGCCGCTGGCCACATATGCATTTCGAGGTATTTGACAGCAGAGAGGCCGCGGCAAGCGGCAGACAAGCCCTGTTGACTGCGCAGATTGCGCTTCCCGCCGACGATGCTGCGAAGATCTATTCTACGGTTTCTGAATATGGCGACAGCGGTCGATATCTTTCATCGCTGTCGATGGAGCGCGACAATGTTTTTTCCGACAATACGCCGACCGAGCGGGAGGCTCAGACGTTGCGTCTGACGGGTGAGCCGGGCAAGGGGCTTGTGGGGAAGGTCATCGTCGGGATCAGGCCCGCCTGATCGGTCAGGACTTTCGACGCAGAGTTTCCCGCCAGAACGCATAGAGGCCGGACCCGATAACCAGGGCAGAGCCAATCCATGTTGCGGTGTCTGGCCGCTCACCCAAAAAGACTGCGGCGATGATCGCGGCAAAGACCAGGCGCGTATAGCGGAAGGGAGCCACGACAGAAACCTCTCCCTGTCGCATGGCGGCGGTGACGGCCCAGTATCCGACCAAGCCGGTCAAAAGCGCCCCTGCGAGATCGGGCCAGCGATCTTGGGCGACAGGTTGCCAGCTGTCGCCTGCAATGGCCATCAGGGCCAGTCCTGCCGGGACCAGACCCATATAGGCCCAAGTGGTCAACTGGAATGTCCCGATGGACGGGGGCATGACGCGGGTTGCCAGATCACGACCAATCAGGACGATGACACAGAACACCGTCAAAAGCCCTGCTGGGCTGAACCCTTCGGTGCCGGGGCGCAAAATGATCATGACACCCAGAAAGCCCACGCCGATGGCTGTCCATCGCCGCCAGCCGACCGGTTCTTTCAGGATCAGGGCGGCCCCCATGGTCACAGCCAAAGGCGAAGCCTGCAAAAGAGCCGCGTTGGTGGTCAGCGGGATCAAAGCCAGGGCCGTAATATAAAGCATCGTCGCCCCGGCCTCGGAGGCAGAGCGGAGGAGGGCAGGGCCACGCAGTGCGGTCATCGTCAGAATGGGCTGACCTCGAAACGCGGCTATGATCCAAAAGCAGGCAGCACCTGCAATGCCCAGCATGATGATCACCTGACCGGGTGGAAGCGCCATTGCCGAGCGTTTCAGGAAAAGATCTTCGAAGGCAAAGGCCAACATGGACCCCACCATCAGGATTGCGCCTCGAAGATTGTCGGATTGGTTCACTTTGCAGGCTTTTTCATCGGGATGCCCAAGAGTTCAAGTCGATGCCCGATGAGCCGATAGCCCAAACGCGCTGCGATCTTTTCTTGAAGTGCCTCAATCTCGGGGTCCACGAACTCGATCACCTCTCCAGTGTTCACATCAATCAGATGATCGTGGTGATCGCGTTCTGCGTCTTCGTAACGGGCGCGGCCATCGCCGAATTCCAGCTTTTCTAGTATGCCAGCTTCCTCGAACAGCTTGACCGACCGGTAGACCGTTGCAAGCGAGATACGCGGATCAATGGCCGAGGCGCGGGCGTAAAGCTCTTCGACATCCGGGTGGTCTTCGGCCTCTCCCACCACGCGCGCCACGATCCTGCGCTGTTCGGTCATGCGCAGGCCCTTGGCTTCACAGCGGGCGATGATGTCAGTCATGGGCTTGGTCCGTCTGGTCTTTGACTCGCTTTAGCGCAAGCCATGCAGCAGCGCCACCCTTGGGCTTACCCGTAGATCGTCGGTGCACCCAGCCGTTCGTGCAACGCATTCACTTCGGCGGGTTCCAATCCCAATCCTGTGGCAAGTTGGTGCAGGTACTCGGCTTCGGCGCGTTGGTCCAGATCAATCGCCATCAGAGAAACGCAGTAGGCCTTTTCCTCTAGCCCACGTGGGATGTCGTTCAGGAGGTTGTCCAAATCCGGAGCCGAAGACAGTTCTTCGTTGATGAAGTTGATCTCGGCGCGGGACGCTTCTCCGACGGCTTCCATCAGTCGCGCTTTTTCTGCTGCATCGAGTTGTCCGTCAGCCTTTACCGCGTGAATCATACAGCGCAGCATCAAAGCGGCTTCCAACTCGGCCTCTTCTTCATCACCAAGACTACGCTTTTGCCCGGCCTCAAAGGCGTCGCGTGCGGATGTGGTTCCGCCCAGCATGCCGCCCAAAAGATCCCCCAATCCGCCGCCAGACTTGCCGCCCAGCAGATCTTCCAGCCCGCCCTTTGGCGTGGTCTTTCGACTGCGGCTTGATGTGCGCGTGGTGCTGAACAGATCATCCAAACCGGTGGTCGACTTGCGTGTCGTGGTCTTGCGGGCCGAGGAGGTCTTGCGTCCGCTTCCCAAGATTTCGTCCATGATCCCTTCCAAATCGTCGGGCGAACGATAGGGCTTTCCGGTGCCTGTCTTTCTGGTGGACGTCGATGTGCGCGTTGTTGTCGTACTGCGGGATGTGGTGATCGTCTGGACCCCCTTGGCGACGGCGATGCCAATAGCAACTTTGGTCAGTGTCTTCAGAAGGCTCATGATCTTACCCTTTCCACTCGTTCACGCCCGACCAATCTACCTTGCCTTGCCGTGGACAAAGGTCAACGACAGATTGCTTGACCTGACAATCGGCCTTCGGGTCTGTTGGCGGTTAACACAGGGGGTGGCACTTGCAGAAAGACAGGCTGGATGGGTTCGGGGCGGTTTCTCTGATCGGCGTCACGCTGCTTCTTGCGGTTAATCAGGTGATCGTCGTTGAAGTCAATAAGGGGCTTCAGCCCGTGTTCTTTGCCGGTCTACGGTCTGCCATGTCTGTGTTTGCCGTCGGACTGTGGATGTGGTGGCGGGGGCGTCCCCCGGTATTCAGATCACAAGATATAGTGCCCGGCTTGCTTGTTGGAGCAGTTTTCGCGGCAGAATTCCTTTGCCTGTTTCTGGCGCTTGATCTGACGACGCTTGGCCGGGCCAGTGTGATCTTTTACTCGATGCCACTTTGGCTTGCCCTGATGGCGCATTTTGGGCTGCCCGGTCAACGGATCACGCGGATCAAGGCCATCGGTCTGGTCATCGCGTTTATGGGAACGGCAATCGCGATATTGGCGCGTTCCGATGGCACAGGCGGTTCATTGATCGGCGATCTCTTGGCGCTTGGGGCCGCGCTTGGATGGGCAGGCGCCGCGTTTCTGGCGCGGAAGACGAGCCTGAGCGAGGTCGGACCAGAGATGCAGCTTTTCTGGATGGTGCTTGTCTCGGGACCGATTCTCCTTGCCGTATCGCCCCTGTTCGGAGAACTGGTCCGAGCGATTACATTCTACCATATTTTGGGGCTACTATTCCAATCGACCGCAGTGATAGCGGGAGGCTTTATCTTTTGGCTATGGCTTCTATCGGTATACCCCACCGCAATTGTCGCCTCCTTTTCGTTCCTGACCCCTGTCTTTTCGTTGGGGTTCGGTGTGCTGCTCTATGGCGAGCATGTCACACTGCCGATCTTGTTTTCGGCAACATTGGTCGGGATGGGAATCGCTCTGATCAATCGCCGCAGTGCAGCGACAGGCGCGCGTGAAATTAAGTCTAAAACTTAGGGGGTTGGGCCAAGTATGCCCGACACTTTGGAAAATCCGAATGTTTCAACTGACTGTCCCGAGCTTATCCCCAAACCTTCCCACAGGATGTCTGTTTGCCCTGAATCAAGTGTTAACGAACGCGTGAAGGGTCTCGCCCGAGGTCAAGTCAGAAAAATGAGTCTCAGAGCAAAAAAACTCGTTGATCCCTGGCGCTGATTACGACAGTTTGACGACGCAGGCTGAAGTGCCACTAAATATAGTGGTGGCGAGGCGGAGCAGAGACTCATCACCAAAAGCAGGCAAATTGGCCTGAAATGTCTTGTCCATGGGGGTGGGCAAGGCGCGGAAGAGTTTTGACCCGCGCGCAAGGGACAGTCGGAAATTGAAATCAAGATGCCAAGCTGGACTGAACCGGCGGGCAGTCTAGGGAAGGTTGGGGCAAATGAAGATCGAGCGTAAGTTTACCAGTGAAACCACTGGCGCCTACGGTGCTATGGATTTCACCACCACCACATCCGAAATTCGCAACCCGGACGGCAAGATCGTTTTCCGGAACGAAGCCGTGGAAATCCCCGAAGGCTGGAGCCAAGTTGCGTCGGACGTGCTGGCCCAAAAGTACTTCCGCAAAGCCGGCGTGCCTGCTGTTTCGAAAAAGGTGCGTGAAAAGGGCGTTCCGGAATTCCTGTGGCGTTCGATCCCGGACGAAGATGCCTTGGCCAAGCTTCCTGAAGCAGAGCGTTTTGTCGGCGAAACCAGCGCCAAACAAGTTTTTGACCGTCTGGCTGGCGCATGGGCCTATTGGGGATGGAAGGGTGGTTACTTTACCACCGAAGCCGATGCTCGCGCCTATTACGACGAAATGCGCTTTATGCTGGCCAACCAGATGGCAGCACCGAACTCGCCCCAGTGGTTTAACACCGGCCTGCATTGGGCCTATGGCATTGATGGCCCGTCGCAAGGCCACTACTACGTCGACTACCAGTCGGGCAAACTGACCAAATCGGCCTCGGCCTATGAGCACCCGCAGCCGCACGCCTGCTTCATCCAGTCCGTGAAGGATGATCTTGTCAGCGATGGCGGGATCATGGACCTCTGGGTTCGCGAGGCGCGTCTGTTCAAGTACGGTTCCGGCACCGGCACCAACTTCTCGTCGCTTCGCGGTGAAGGCGAGAAGTTGTCGGGCGGCGGGAAATCGTCGGGCCTGATGGGCTTTTTGAAGATCGGTGACCGTGCAGCGGGCGCCATCAAATCGGGCGGCACGACCCGTCGAGCAGCGAAGATGGTGATCTGTGACATGGATCACCCGGACGTCGAAGACTTCATCAACTGGAAGGTCATTGAAGAGCAGAAAGTGGCCTCTTTGGTCGCTGGCTCGAAAGCCCATGAACAGCGCCTGAACGAAATCTTTGCGGCGATCCGCGAATGGGATGGTTCTGCCGAGGATTCGGTTGATCCGGCAAAGAACCCCAGCCTGAAGGCTGCCATCAAGGCTGCCAAAAAGGCTATGATCCCGGATACTTACACCAATCGTATCCTGCAGTACGCGAAGCAGGGCTTCACCTCGATCGAATTCCCGACCTATGACACCGATTGGGATTCGGAAGCCTATATCACTGTCTCGGGCCAGAACTCGAACAACTCTGTCCGCGTGACGGATGCCTTCCTGACTGCTGTCAAGAACGACGAAGACTGGGCCCTGATCCGCCGGACCGACGGCAAGGTGGCGAAGACCATCAAAGCGCGCGATCTGTGGGATCAGGTGGGCCATGCCGCTTGGGCCTGTGCAGACCCCGGCATCCAGTTCCACGATACGGTCAACGCTTGGCACACCTGCCCGGAAGATGGGCAGATCCGCGGCTCGAACCCTTGCTCGGAATACATGTTCCTTGACGATACGGCCTGCAACCTTGCTTCGATGAACCTGCTGACCTTCTACAAGGACGGCAAGTTTGATGCGGACGGTTATGTTCACGCCTCGCGTCTGTGGACCGTAACGCTGGAAATCAGCGTGATGATGGCGCAGTTCCCGTCCAAGGAAATCGCGCAGCTGTCTTATGATTTCCGCACCCTTGGCCTTGGCTATGCCAATATCGGCGGCCTCTTGATGAACATGGGCTTTGGCTATGACTCGGTCGAGGGCCGTGCCCTTTGCGGCGCGCTGACGGCTGTGATGACGGGTGTGTCCTACGCCACTTCGGCCGAGATGGCCAAAGAACTTGGGCCGTTCCCGGGATATGAGCGCAATGCAAAGCACATGCTGCGCGTCATCCGTAACCACCGTGCTGCAGCGCATGCCTCTGCGACCTATGAGGCGGTGAACGTCAACCCGGTGGCGCTTGATGCCGCCAACTGCCCCGATCAAACACTGGTCTCGCTGGCCAAATCCTGCTGGGATGAGGCACTGGCGCTTGGCGAACAGCACGGCTATCGCAACGCCCAGACGACCGTGATTGCGCCGACCGGCACCATTGGTCTGGTCATGGATTGCGACACCACCGGAATCGAGCCTGACTTCGCGTTGGTAAAGTTCAAGAAACTGGCTGGCGGCGGCTACTTCAAGATCATTAACCAATCAGTTCCGGCAGCTTTGGAAAAGCTGGGCTACCCCAGCCACCAGATCGCAGAAATCGTCGCCTATGCCGTTGGACATGGCTCTATCGCTCAGGCGCCGGCGATCAACCACACCTCGCTGATCGGACACGGCTTTGGTGCGCGTGAGATTGAAAAGATCGAAGCCGCGCTGCCTTCGGCCTTTGACGTGCGCTTTGTGTTCAATCAGTGGACGCTGGGTGAGGACTTCTGCACCAAAACCCTTGGCATCCCGGCAGCTAAGCTGAACGATCCGTCATTTGACCTGCTGCGCCACCTTGGCTTCACAAAAGCCCAGATCGACGCTGCAAATGACCACGTTTGCGGGACCATGACGCTGGAGGGCGCGCCCTTCCTGAAGACCGAACACTACCCGGTTTTCGATTGCGCCAACCCCTGCGGCAAGAAGGGCAAGCGGTTCCTTTCGGTCGAAAGCCACATCCATATGATGGCTGCCGCCCAGTCCTTCATCTCGGGTGCGATCTCGAAGACGATCAACATGCCGAACTCGGCCACGATCGAAGAGACCTTGGCCGCCTATGAACTCAGCCATTCGCTGGGGATCAAGGCGAATGCGCTTTACCGCGATGGTTCAAAGCTGTCGCAGCCGCTGGCCGCTGCTCTAATCGAAGATGATGAAGAGGCCGAGGAAATCCTTGCCAGCGGTTCGCCGCAGGAGAAGGCAGCCGTCATCGCTGAAAAGATCATCGAAAAGGTGATCGTGAAAGAGATCGTTCGGTCAAACCGCGAAAAGCTGCCAGAGCGTCGCAAAGGGTATACCCAAAAAGCCATCGTGGGTGGCCACAAGGTTTACCTGCGGACCGGAGAATATGCCGATGGTTCTCTGGGCGAGATCTTCATCGACATGCACAAGGAAGGTGCTGGCTTCCGGGCGATGATGAACAACTTTGCCATCGCGGTTTCGGTTGGCTTGCAATACGGCGTGCCGCTGGAAGAATTTGTCGAGGCCTTTACCTTCACCCGCTTTGAGCCGGCTGGCATGGTACAGGGCAACGACTCGATCAAGAATGCGACGTCGATCCTGGACTACATTTTCCGCGAACTGGCGATCAGCTATCTGGACCGCACCGATCTGGCGCATGTGAAGCCGAAGGGCCATTCCTTCGACGACTTGGGCCGTGGAGATGATGAAGGCAAAGCCAACGTTGCCCCTGTTTCGGAAAGCGCCGCATCCAAGTCCCTGGAAGTGCTGAAGCAAATCAGCTCGACCGGCTATCTGCGCAAGCGTCTGCCGCAGGAACTGGTCGTCCTTCAGGGCGGTATGGGGGCAACAGCTTTTGGCACTGACGGGGCCGCCGCTATGGCCACGATGATGCCTGAGGCGCGTGCGACTGGCTTTGCCGAAACGACCTCCAGCTTCGCTCTTGGGACCGCTCAGCCGATGGATGCCCGCGCGAAAGCCAAGATGCAGGGCTATGAGGGCGATCCTTGCGGTGAATGCGGCAACTACACGCTGGTCCGCAACGGCACCTGCATGAAGTGCAACACCTGTGGCGGAACCTCGGGCTGCTCGTGATGTGAAACCTGCCTTGGACCAAGACCCAAGGCCTGCCTTCGGGCAGCGTCAAGATGGCCCCGGTTTCCGGGGCCATCTGCGTTTTCAAGATGCGTTCACTTGCGGGGCAGGGAGTTTTCGCGCAACGTCGCCCCATGACAAAAGCGACCGACCGCCCTTCACCTCCCGTTGTTCGCATCCGCATCGTTTTTGGTGCGGATGAGATGATTGGTCCCGGCAAGGCAGAGCTTTTGGAGCGCATCGCCCGCACGGGCTCTATCGCAGCAGCAGGCCGTGAAATGGGAATGAGTTACAAGCGTGCCTGGGACATTGTCAGCCGTCTGAACGCGATGTTTTCGGCGCCTTTGGTGGAAAGCAGCAGGGGCGGGGCAAAGGGGGGCGGCGCGGTCTTGACCGAGTTCGGGCAAGAGATCGTGTCGCTGTACCGGAGGTTTCAGGAAAAGGCTGCGATTGCAGGGGCCGAAGAGCTTTTGGCTTTGCAATCGAAGCTCAGCGATCTATCCGGTGGGAAATAACGCTTGACGTATCTGTCATCTGCAACCGATATATTTCTGAGAATATTTCCAAAGGCAGAGAACATGATCCCCCAATTTCGTCGCCGACATGCTCTCGCCGTCATTGCGACGATGCTGTTTTCGGCGTTTTCGGTTGAGGCAGAGGAGGCACCTGTTATTGCGGCGGCCTCGGACTTGCAGTTTGTCCTGACAGAGATTGCTTCGGATTTTCAGGCGGAAACCGGGCAGGAAATCCGTCTTTCCTTCGGGTCGACAGGTAATTTCGCGCGACAGATCCGCGAAGGAGCGCCGTTTCAGATGTTCCTTGCAGCCGACGAATCTTTCGTATCTGCCCTATATGCCGAAGGACTGACGAGAGACGAAGGCAGCCTTTATGCGCTTGGACGGCTGGTGATGATCGTGCCAGAAAATGCAACCCTTAGGGCCGATTCCAATCTGGACGACCTTGCCACAAAGCTGACCGACGGCAGCCTTGCGCGCTTTGCCATCGCGAACCCTGACCACGCGCCCTATGGTGCGCGAGCAAAGGAAGCCTTGATCTCGCGCGGGCTTTGGGACCAGATTGAGCCAAAATTGGTTCTTGGTGAAAACGTCAGCCAAGCCGCGCAATTCGCTCTCTCAGGCAATGCCGAAGGCGGCATTATTGCCTATTCTTTGGCTTTGGCCCCGGATCTGGCGGGCAAGGGCACCTACACTCTCCTTCCCGAAGAATGGCACGAGCCGCTAAGACAGCGCATGGTTCTGTTAAGGGATGCAGGTCCGGTGGCGCAGGATTTCTATCGCTATATGCAGACCGAGCAGGCACGGGCCAAAATGAAATCCTACGGCTTTACGTTGCCAGAAGGTGAGTGAGGATGGACTGGCAAGCCCTGTCCCTTTCGCTTTGGCTTGCCGCTTGGACAGTGGCGCTTCTGCTGCCTGTTTCAATCTTTGCCGGTCGGTTCCTTGCTTATCATCGGTTTCAAGGAAAAGCCGTGATCGAAGCGATGGTAATGTTACCGTTGGTTCTGCCCCCGACAGTGCTTGGTTTCTACCTGCTCACGTCTTTTGGGCGCGGCTCAGTGTTGGGCGAGATCTGGCAAGGTCTTTTTGGTCACACGCTTGCCTTCAGCTTTGAAGGCTTGGTCCTCGCCTCGGTTCTGGTCAATCTACCCTTCGCCATCCAGCCTGCGCAACGTGGCTTTGAGGCGGTGCCGCGCGAGGTGCGAGAGGCCGCTTTATGTTGCGGGCTGTCGCCGTGGCGGCGGCTATGGAAGATCGACCTTCCGATGGCTTGGCCGGGCGTCCTGACCGCGATGGTGCTGACCTTTGCTCACACGCTAGGTGAATTTGGTGTGGTTCTGATGGTCGGTGGGTCGATCCCGGGAGAGACGAAGACCATCGCAATCTCTATCTATGACCGCGTACAGGCTTTTGATGAACGCTCAGCGGCGTCGATGTCGGCCTTTCTCGTGGTGCTGTCACTGACCACCATTGTTTTGACGGTCGCTCTATCGGCCCGAATTGGGCGGAGGCTGTCGCAATGACGCTGGATGTCTGGGTTAAGGCGCAACATCCCGTCTGCCTGGATGTGGCTTTTCGCCTTGAGTCCGGTCAGCTTTTGGCCGTGATTGGCCCCTCTGGTGCCGGAAAATCTACGCTAATTAGGATGATTGCCGGACTGACACATCCGCAAGAGGGGCGGATCAGCGTTGACGGTGAGGTTTGGCTGGATACCGGTAAAAATGTCTTTCGTCCCACGCATCTGCGGAAAGTCGGAGTGGTTTTCCAGTCGTACGCCTTGTTTCCCCACATGACGGCGCTGGAGAACGTGGCCTTAGCGCTTCCAGTCCCCGATCGTGCAGAGGCAGAGCGGCTTTTGGACATGGTCAAGCTTGCGGGGCTGGGCGGTCGACGGCCAGCGGAATTATCTGGCGGGCAGCAGCAGCGCGTCGCAATGGCCCGCGCCTTAGCCCGGAAGCCGAACGTGCTATTGCTGGATGAACCGTTTTCGGCTGTGGACCGGGCGACCAGAGAAACACTCTACGCAGAAATCATCGCGCTGCGGGCCCATCTTCATATGCCAGTCGTGCTGGTTACTCACGATGTGCATGAGGCGCAGCTTCTTGCAGACCGGATGCTGGTCATTGATCGTGGAAAGACGGTGAAGACCGGAACCACGGCCGAAGTCATGGCCGATACCGAGGCGTTGCGCGTCATGGGCCTGCGCGAGGCGGCGGCGATGTTGCGCGCGCGGGTCGTCGCCCATTTGCCTGACGGCCTCAGCCATCTGCAGGCCGCGACCGGGCCACTTTACTTGCCGAGGGTCGATGCCGAGCCGGGCGCATGGTTGCGTGTTCGGATCATGGCTCACGACGTGATCCTATCGAAGGAACTGCCCTTGGGCCTGTCGGCACAAAATATTCTGTCAGGGCGTGTATCGAAGATCATGCCCGGAGTTGGCCCCGGGGTCATGGTTCATATCGCAATTGGCGAAGATGAGGTTCTGGCCCGGATTACGCGCCGGGCAGTGGACCAACTGTCCTTGGCAAAGGACGACCAGGTCCATGTCATTCTCAAAACCATGTCAGTCGCGCGGGGGAATGCCGCGCCTGTTCAGTCTGACTGATCTATCCACAGTTTACTTGAATATCTGGGGATAACATGCCGAATCGTTTGAAGAATCGGATTTGGCCGGTCATCCCGATTGGGTGGTTGGCGGGGATGATTTCCGCGATCAGACCGAAGCTGACAGAGGATGCCCTATTGTGGATACGCCGATGGAATTGATTGTCGGGACGAGACGGGTGGTTCCGCAATCTGTTGAATGGATTGAAGGTGGTATCGTTGCCAACGTTAACGGTAGCGCCTTTCTTTCGCTCTTGGATGCGACGTTCAGTGCCGAGAATGCAGTTGAGTTGCGTGGCGGGGGCGCAGGTCAGGGGCTGCGATCTATGGTCGTGACAGAAATCACGATGCATGGCCGATCGACCTTTGTTACTCTGCAAGACACAGGTCTGCGCCCGTCTGTAAACTGAGGGTAAGCAGTTTCCGTTGTCTTGCCTGAAGGGGGCAGCGGTTGGTGGCCTTATCTTCTCCCCATAATCTCCATGCTCTGCCAAGTTTTCGATTAACCAAGCACCAAGCAGGCCATCCAACCGGGTGGCCGGCCCAGCAAACCAAGTTTTCGTTCAATTGGTTGCTGTCCTAGGAAGATGGTGCTGGAGGCGGCACCTTCCCCAATCTGGATCTTCGGAAGTACAGGCGCCTCATCTTGGTGGACAAGCAGTTGAGACAGCCTTGGATTTTCTATCTATTCGGGAACGTTGTTGGCAGTCACACTCTTGGTATTGTTGAGAGGATTAGAGCGCGACGAGTTTCGGGATCAAAGTCCTCAACGGACTCAAACGTCGTTACTTCGGCAGATTGGCGCCATCGTCCATTCGTAATCTGAAGTATCAAGCCTCAGCAGGCGCGCCCTGCCGCAAAGCAATAGGTGGTTTTAACAATTCTTTGGTATGAAAAGCAAAAGATCCCCATATGGGATCTTTAACATGCCACAATCTCAGGGATTTTTGGCTCCGGCGGTAGGGATCGAACCTACGACCAATTGATTAACAGTCAACTGCTCTACCGCTGAGCTACGCCGGAACACGTGGGCCGTATAGCAAGCTGAATCGGGGGCGTAAAGGGGGGTGGATGGGAAAAATCACGGTTCTTGGGTCTGAAGTGAAAAAACCGTGTTGTTGGTGATGGTGCCGCTGCAAGAAACGACATTTCTACTATAAAGATCAATGAGATGCGCAAGAATGTTGCGTGCGGCTGCAGGCAGGAGCGCTGCCGGGGTTTCCGTATATATACGCTTTGCAAGTGTCGCGCAGTCTGCGGGCGCGTGAGATAGGGCCCGTGCAATCTGTTGTTCTCTTTCCAAGCGATGCTCCAAAAGTTCTTCCAGTCGTTGTGAGACATGCCGCACAGCGTTGCCGTGTCCGGGCAGCATCAACTGCCAGTCGCGCAGCAAGAGCGCGCGGAGTGAAGCGAGATAGCTGCCCATGTCGCCATCAGGGGGCGAAACCAAGCTGGTGGACCACCCCATGGCGTGGTCGCCCGAGAAGAGGATGTCGCCAAAACGCAGGCATATGTGTTCGGCCATATGTCCGGGCGTGTGCATCACTTCCAACTCTCCCCAATCACCTGAGAGAATTTGACCAGCGACCAGCCGTTCGTCGGGGCGAAAGTTGCGGTCGATTCCTTCACCGCCATGGCTCAATCCCTGCTGAGCGAGGGCTCTCATGAGTTCAGAGCGCGCTTCGCCGGCTGCGCCTAAGGCAAGAGTGGGTGCCCCGGTCTGCCGCGAAATCATGGGTGCTGCCTGAGAATGGTCTAAGTGGGCATGGGTTACGACAATCGCCGCTATCCTGCTTTTGGCAGAATGCAGGGATAAGAGAGCGTCCATGTGGCCGGCGATGGCTGGGCCGGGGTCGACAACAAGCAAGTTTCCAGAAGCACCGATGACATAGCTGTTCGTGCCATAGCCTGTCATGGGCGACGGATTCGGGGCCACCAATCGCCGGACGCCGGCTGCGACCTCTTCAAAGCTTCCGGTCTCCATCGCGCGCTTTCCTTCTGTCCTGTCTGGCGCTAGCCTCGCACCATGCGTCTGTCCTTCAAACCCGGTCTGCCGCGCAGCCTTTACGGTCGAGCGGCGCTTATTCTTGTCCTGCCCATCGTCACGATCCAATTGATCGTGTCCATTGCTTTCATTCAACGGCATTTTGAAGGTGTGACTCGTCAGCTTTCGCGGGGGGTGATCTACGAAATCCAATTGATCCGGCAAGAGCTTGCGGACGAAACGAATGTAGATCGGGCATTTTCTCAGGCCTCTGAGACGGCTGACGCTTTTGGGATGCAACTGGCCCTTACCGAGCGAGATCTGGCGGCGTCAGACAGGTCAGACTGGGATGACCTGACTGCAGGGGTTGTGTTCGACACGCTACGGGCGGGATTGACGGGGATCTATGTGATTGACCTCTCGTCCATGCGCGGCGGGGTTATCTTGACCTTGGAAAGTGCCAAAGGTCCAATTGAGCTGATCATCCCGCGGCCGCGAATTTCAGCGTCAAACCCCCATCAGTTGCTGGTCATCATGGGTTTGGCGTCTATTCTGATGACATTCATCGCCTATGTCTTTCTACGCAACCAGTTGCGCCCAATTGCCCGTCTTGCCGTCGCGGCCGAGGCTTTCGGCAAGGGTGATGTCGTAAGTTACCGGCCAAGGGGGGCGACGGAAGTAAGGGCGGCTGGTGCGGCCTTTTTGGACATGCGTGCGAAGATCGAGCGCGCCATCGAAACGCGAACGATGATGCTTTCCGGGATAAGCCATGATTTGAGGACTCCTCTTACACGGCTGCGTCTTGGTTTGTCTTTGCTGCCACCCGACGACGACGTCGACGCGTTGATGAACGACGTATCCGAGATGGAACGGATGGTTGACGAGTTCCTTGCCTTTGCAAGGGGCGATGCGATGGAAGAGCCGGTTGGGACGGATCCGCTGGCCTTGCTTCATCGAGTCGTCGAAAATGCGACTCGGGCAGGACTGAGGGTCGATCTGGAACCGGAAATCTCGGCGCCGAAAGAGGTGCGATTACGACCGCAAGCCGTCGCTCGCGCTCTTGAAAACCTTGTGGGAAATGCTTGCCGACACGGAAAGACTGTGACCTTGGGTCTAAAGTCCACAGAAAAGCAGATACGCTTTATTGTCGAAGATGATGGTCCGGGCATTCCAGATGCGCAAAGGGAGCGAGCAGTGACCCCTTTTGCGCGGCTAGACGATTCACGAAACATGGATCGCCGGGGTGGAGCAGGATTGGGACTGGCAATCGTGGCTGATATAGCGCGGAGCCACGGCGGAAGCCTTGTCCTGGGGAAGAGCGAAGCTTTGGGTGGTTTGAGAGCCGAGCTGCGTCTGGCACGTTAGGGGCTGAGGGTCTCTCCAAGCGGAGAAATGATCTTCCCGCCTGCCGCTATTGCATCCTCATGGTCATGCGTGACCAAGATTGAGGGGATATTCCGGGTACGTATCGTCTCGAAGACGAAGCCCCGTATTTGGTTGCGCATTTCACGATCCAAGCGGGAAAATGGCTCATCCAGTAACAGTGCGGCAGGTTCAGCAAGCAGCGCCCTCATCAGGGCGACGCGGGCTCTTTGTCCACCAGATAGCGTCGCGGGGTCCCGGTCCTCGAAACCCTCAAGCCCAGCCTGTGCCAAGGCCGCTGACACGGCTGCTGATCGAAGTTCCCGTCCCTCAAGTCGCGGTGGAATGGCGAACGCTAGGTTCCCGCCGACAGAAAGGTGCGGAAAGAGGACGTCGTCTTGAAACAGCAATCCGATCTTGCGCCGATGAGGGGGCAGCCGGCTGACATCTTGGACGTTAAGAAGAACGCGTCCACTGGCCTTGAATCCAGCGGGCAGGGCGCCAAGCAGCGCGTAGAGTGCGGTCGATTTCCCCGAGCCCGATGGCCCCATGATAGATAGCGTCTCGCCAGGGTTAATCATGACGTTCAGGTCAACCAACAGGCCGTTGGAGTTCGACACTTGCAGTTTTTCAAGCGTGAGCATTCTGTTCATGTCTTTGTTTGGAGGTCACGGCGATTTCGGAACACGAGATTGGGGATGATCAGAGCCAAGGCAAAGCCCAAGACTGGCAACAGAGATTGAGCTAGTCCATACGCGCCGATGATGCGTCTGTTCCCACCTGAAGACAAAGCCACAGCTTCCGTGGTCAGAGTTACAACGCGACCGCCTCCGGTCAGCAACGTCGGTAGGTACTGGCCAATAGAGACAGCAAGCCCCACCGCGAATGCTGTTAGGATCGGGCGAAGAAGGACTGGGAGGCGAATTGCCCAGAAGGCTCTCCGCGGAGTTGCTCCTAGGCTGGCTGCAACTAGCCCCAGCCTTGGGTCGACACTTCGGAAGGGGCCTGAAAGCGAAAGATAGACATATGGCAAGACAAAGATCAAATGGACTGCCGCAACCGCGACCCGCGTTCCGTCCAAGCCGAACCAGAGAGCAAAGAGCTGTAAACCGGGGAGAAACCCAATCTGCGGTATTATCAGTGGAAGATAAAGAACCGCTGAAGCAAACGGGTTTGGTACAAGCTGATAGCGATGCTCTGCCTCCAGGCAGGCGAGGACGAGGGCGAGGGCAACGGAAGCAGACCAAACGGCAATCAAGAAGGTGTCTCTTGTCCTTTCAAACAGGACAGCACCTGTTTGCATCCAAGTCTTTGCGGAAAGATCGCTTGGCCAAGCCTGAGGGAAAGGCCACATAACGGCAAAGGACCAAACGGCGAGTCCGGCAAGCCCCAGAAAGAGGAAGGCCGAAAAGCCTAATCCAAAGACAATTCCAAGGGCGCGACCAGGGATGTCCAGCCAGCGGGCCCGGAGGCCCCGTAGAACGAAGTATCTGAATCCCGCTCCGATCGCCCATTCGCTGATGCGCCAACCGCCAATTGCCAAAATCACGGCCAATAACTGGAACAAGGCTGCCCCTGCTGCTGTGCCGCGGTTCGCAAGACTTGCCTCATTCATCCAAACGACAATCTGGACCGAAAGAGGCGGGGGCAGATTGGGGCCCAAAATCATGGCCATTTCGACAGTAGTCATCGAATAAGCCAGAACGGCGTAAACCGGAAGGCGGAGTTGTTTATAGAGGGACGGCAGAACAGCCACCAAAAATGAAACGGTTTTTCCTGCGCCGAGGGTCTGTGTTTGAAGAATGCGGCGTGTTGCATCAGTTTGAGGAAGCGCTGCCAGTGTCATCAGCAGGAGGAACGGCAGCTCTTTTGCGATCAAGCCGACTATCAGCGCCCATCCTCCGGGATCGTTTATGACAAGGGCATCTGGGGGAAGTTCCCAACCGGTAAGCCACGGTGAAATCGCCCGAGCGATCCAACCGGATGGTGCGATGAGGAATGCGATCCCCAACGCTGCCGCGGCGTGTGGAACGGCCAGCAATGGTGCGAGCATGTGCTGAACTACAGAAAAGGCCCGGCTACCGGTTAGGGATGACACGATCACCATGGCCAAAACGAATGACACAAGTGTCGAGAGCAAGCCGGTTTTGAAAGATAGATAAAGGGACTGGAAAAAGCCTGGCCACAGCCACGCCGCCCTCAACCCGTTGAATCCATCTGCAATCGCCGGAGTGACCGTTCCCAGCACCCCCGCGATTGTCGGGCCCAAAAGAAGCAGAAGTGTCAGGCGCGGCGCTTGCCGAAGCACCCCGCCTGACACGATCTTACTGCGCCACACCGTAACGCTCGACCCAATCCTGACCTATGCGAACCATCCAGCTTGCGTGAGGTTCCAGAAGTGCTGGGCCAATTTGGTCGGGACTTAAAGTTGCAACTCCAAGTTCCAAGGCCTCAAAGCGAACCCTTTCGGCTTCTGGAAGGTTCGCAACGTCCAATACCGTTTGAAAACCAAGGACGTTCGGATCCTGTGCCCGCGCCTGAACTTCGGGGGACAGCAGGAGGTCGGCGATCACCTTTGCCCCAGCGGTATTCGACGAATTGAAGGGAATTGCGACGAAACTGGCGTTGCCAATGGTTCCGCTTTCGAAGGTAAAGGTGCGCATGCTGTCCGGTAAGTTTCCTGCGGCGATTTCAGCACTCGCCCGTCCGGGATTAAATGCAAAGCCGATCTGGATTTCACCGTCGGAAAGCAGCTGGCCAAGAGCGGGTTCATTCTGTGGGTAGGCTTGGCCTTGGCGCCAAAGTGACGGGGTGACTTCGTCCAGAAAGGACCAGATCGGAGCGACGGCGTCGGCATAGCTCGCCTCGTCCACAGGTTGCTGCAAGATCGACGGATCAGACATTGTTCCATAGGCGATTTGCTTCAGGAAGGTTGTGCCAAGATAATCTGGTGGCTGGGGATAGGTGAAGCGGCCAGGGTTCGCTTTGATCCAGTCTTTTAGGTCGGAAAGCGATTTGGGCGGCTCGGCAATGACTTTGCTGTCATACTCAAAGACAAGCTGCGCCATAGCCCACGGGCTTTCGAAACCGTCAGTGGATAATGTGAAGTCAGATACAACGGCCGGCTTTCCTGTCACATCAACCAGACCCCAGTTCGGAAGGCTGCTGGCAAAGGGACCGTGCAAAAGATCGTTTGCGCGCATAGCCGCAAAATTCTCGCCATTGATCCAGATGAGATCGACGGCCCCGCCTTTGGTAATGCCTGCATCTCTCTCTGTCAGGACACGCGTGACGGCATCTGTGGTTGAAGCAAGTTTCACATGCTCGAGTTTAACGTCGTAACGTTCTTTGGCCTGCTCCCCGACCCAAGCGATGAAGGCGTTGATCTTTTCATCTCCACCCCAAGCATGCCAATAGACTGTTTGACCCTTGGCTTCATTGAGTACGGCTTCCCATTCCTTCGTGCCTGCAAATGCGGGCATGGCAGACATGCCGACGACGGCGGTTGCCGCGAAAATAAAGTCTCTTCTTTGCATCATCCTGCTCGCCTTGGCTGGTCATTCATTTGAAGTCGATGGTTCGGCTAGGTTAGGGGTATGGTGCGTTGCCGTGTGCTTTCAAGCGCAAATCGAAAATGCCTTCAGTAAATGCACGTTGGCGTGACAGGTGTAACGTTTTGCGATGGCTGACGAAGCGGCGCTGGCGTGACGCGAAAGAATGGAGAAAATCTTGTTTGACGCCAAACTCAGACCCCTGATTGACCCTCCACTGAACAGACTGGGCTATCGGCTTGCAAAAAGCGGCGTAAGTCCGAATGACGTGACCCTTGTCGGTTTGGGCTTTGGTCTAGCCATGGCGGCAGTGGTTGCCCTGTCGGGGCCGATGCTTGTGGCTATAGTTTTCCTTGCGCTCAGCCGTTTGGCTGATGGGCTTGACGGAGCCGTGGCGCGAGCTTCAAGGAAAACCGATTTTGGCGGCTACCTCGATATATTTTGCGATTTCGTGTTCTATGCCGCGATTCCGTGTGCGTTCGCGCTTCGAGACCCATCAAATAATGCATTGGTTGCGGGATTTCTTATCGCAAGTTTCTATGTGAACGCTGCAAGCTTCCTGGGGTTTGCGATCATGGCAGAGAAGAATGGACTCTCTACCGACGCACAGGGTCAAAAATCGCTCTATTATGCGGCAGGACTTCTGGAGGGTGCCGAAACGATTGCCTTCTTTCTGTTCGTTTGCGTCTTTCCGTCAAGCTTTGCTATCTGCGCCTCCGCTTTCGCCATACTTTGCTTATTTACGGCAGTTGCACGCGTTTTCTGGGCTAGAAAATTGATCGGGCAAAATCCGCGCGAGACATAATCTCTGGTAGGAAAGGGTGGTTGGACACACAAATCTTGGAGGTCGACAGCATGATCGGCCTGTCTCAGACCGGAGATTGCAGACCTGCCCTTGCAGCCCCCGCATCGCGCAACTAAGACTCTCGTAACGAACGACCGATATCCCAATGTGAATGACCCGAGAGGCAGGACGAGAGATGCGCGATCCAATTGACACCTATATGAATACCCTGGTTCCTATGGTCGTCGAACAGACCAGCCGCGGGGAACGCGCCTACGACATTTTCAGCCGTTTGCTGAAAGAACGGATCATTTTCCTGTCGGGTCCGGTACATGACGGAATGTCCAGCCTCATCTGCGCCCAATTGTTGTTTCTTGAGGCCGAGAATCCTTCGAAAGAAATCAGCATGTACATCAACAGTCCCGGTGGCGTAGTGACCGCTGGATTGTCGATCTACGACACGATGCAGTACATCAAGCCCAAGGTCTCGACCCTTGTGATCGGGCAAGCCGCGTCAATGGGCTCGCTTTTGCTGACGGCCGGCGAAAAAGGAATGCGTTACTCGCTGCCAAACAGCCGGATCATGGTTCACCAGCCCTCTGGCGGGTATCAGGGACAAGCAACCGACATCCTGATCCATGCACGCGAAACCGAGCGACTGAAGCAACGCCTGAATGAAATCTACGTCAAGCATACTGGCAATGAATACGAAAAGGTCGTGGCAGCACTTGAGCGCGACAATTTCATGTCGGCCGCAGAAGCGAAAGAGTGGGGCCTGATTGACGATATCGTAGAGTCGCGCGGCAAATCGGACGATACAACCAAGTGACAGCCTGCCCCCGGTGTGATGACCATCGGGGGCGATTTGACATTGTGGACGGTCGGGCCTTGGCTTAGACTTTCCCGAACAAGGTCTTGAGGGTACCCAATGGCGAACAATTCAGGCGACAGCAAGAACACGCTCTACTGTTCCTTCTGCGGCAAGAGCCAGCATGAAGTCCGAAAGCTGATCGCCGGGCCTACCGTCTTCATTTGCGATGAATGCGTCGAACTTTGCATGGATATCATCCGTGAAGAGACGAAGTCGTCGGGCCTCAAATCAACCGATGGCGTTCCAACCCCGCGCGATATTTGCAAAGTTTTGGACGACTATGTGATTGGTCAGGAGCATGCCAAGCGCGTGCTTTCGGTCGCGGTGCACAACCACTACAAACGCCTGAATCACTCTTCTAAGACCGATATTGAGCTGGCAAAGTCGAACATTCTGCTGATCGGGCCGACAGGCTGCGGTAAGACCTTGCTTGCACAGACACTTGCGCGCATTCTCGACGTGCCCTTTACCATGGCCGACGCGACAACACTGACCGAAGCGGGCTATGTTGGGGAAGATGTGGAAAACATCATCCTGAAGCTTCTGCAAGCCAGTGAGTACAACGTCGAACGCGCACAGCGCGGGATCGTTTATATTGACGAAGTCGACAAGATTACCCGCAAGTCCGATAATCCCTCGATCACTCGGGATGTCAGTGGCGAAGGCGTACAGCAGGCTCTCTTGAAAATCATGGAAGGGACGGTGGCATCGGTCCCGCCTCAAGGTGGTCGTAAGCATCCGCAGCAGGAGTTCCTGCAAGTGGACACTACGAACATTCTGTTCATCTGTGGTGGTGCATTTGCTGGGCTGGAAAAGATCATCGCTCAACGCGGCAAAGGGTCTGGCATCGGTTTTGGTGCCGAGGTCAAGGATCCAGATGCACGCGGGGCGGGCGAGCTGTTCAAGGAACTGGAGCCGGAAGATTTGCTGAAATTCGGACTTATTCCCGAATTTGTCGGGCGTCTGCCGGTGATCGCAACTCTCGCTGATTTGGATGAGTCGGCTTTGGTTACCATTCTGACCGAACCGAAGAACGCGCTTGTGAAGCAGTACCAACGTCTGTTCGACATCGAAGGCGTTAAACTGACCTTTACGGCTGACGCACTTTCGGCCATTGCCAAGCGCGCGATCAAGCGAAAGACCGGTGCGCGTGGCTTGCGCTCGATCATGGAAGACATCCTCCTCGACACGATGTTCGAACTTCCCGGCATGGAAGGGGTGCAAGAGGTTGTCGTCAAGGATGAGGCGGTAAACGCCGGCGCCAAGCCAATGCTGGTTTATACAGAGAGCGGGAAGAAGAAAGAGACTGCGAATGCGGGCTGAACCGAAGAAACGGGATTTCATGAAGGCGGGCCTCTGGTCCGCCTTTTTTATTTTTGTGACTTTGGTCGGCGCGGCCGCCATCGCTCAAGATCGCATCTACGCCAGTATCCCGAAAATGTTTGGTGCTGTGGTCGAGTATGATCGAAGTCTCATCGAGACTTCAGTCGCCTCGCTCAATAATCAAAAACCATCTGATCTTCTTTGCCACATCGCGGCAGTGCGTCTTAAGAAAGATGCCTCACACAAGCCGCCGCGCAGAGACCTGTCGCGCCCCGATTTCCTGCAATTCGGCGGAAACTGGAAGCCAACACCGATTCTGGCGGAGGGCCCTAAGGGAAAGGATCTTTTAGAAGTTTGTGGTGCGTTCTTAAGAGTTGATGGCTTGGAGGATCTTATCCTGAACGCGGTCGAGACCCCAGGTTCCTACTACATTTCCGATTGGGCGGGCTCGATGTTTCAGCTTTACGCACCCGAGAGAAGGATTGCCCTTTCTATTCGGTACTCGGGCCAATATTCCAAGCGATAGGCCAAGGTGCGATGCCTTGGTACTGGACCTTCTCGGATAATTCCGCCATATCAAGGTCAACGAACTGGAGGCTCGCCCATGTCATTCCTGAAGCGTCTCGTCACTTGGTGGAACGGACAAACCCTTGCAACGCAGGTATATACCTCGCGCAACGGTGTGAAGGTTGGCGAAGACGATCAGGGTAACGTCTATTATGAAACGCGCGATGGCAAACGCCGTTGGGTGATCTTCAATGGCGAAGCCGAAGCAAGCCGCGTGCCACCAGAATGGCATGGTTGGTTGCACCACAGCTGGGACGAACCGCCGACCAAAGCCCCGTTGAAAAAGAAGGCGTGGGAAAGGCCGCATCAGGAAAACCTGACAGGAACGCTGTCTGCATATGCGCCCGCTGGTTCTATTCGTAAGGCACAGCCTGTTGTTCGGGCAGATTACGAAGCTTGGCAACCGGAATAATATGACCTCTGAGCGGAGCGAAATACTTGCCGGGGCCGCAGTTTTGCTCGTGGCCGCAGGTTTTTTGTACTTTGCATCCCAAACAGCTGGCTTGAAGGGCGCATCCGCGAGTTACCCAGTTAAGGCAAGTTTTAGGGCAGTTGATGGCATTACTGTCGGCTCTGATGTCCGTTTGGCCGGGCTAAAGGTTGGCACGATCACGGGCCTGGAACTCAATCCGCAGACCTATTTCGCCGATGCGGAAATTGAGATACAGAATTCTGTACAGATCCCAGTTGATAGCGCGATCTTGATTTCCTCTGAGGGCCTTTTGGGCGGTAATTACGTCGAAATCATGCCCGGCGGCTCTTTGGAAAACCTGTCTCCGGGTGATGAAATCGAAGACACGCAAGGGTCGGTCAGCCTCGTCAATCTCCTGATGAAGTTTGTTGGGTCAGGGGGCGAGGGCGCCGGAACTGAGGAGGCGACGCCTTGAAAACACTAAGCTTTTTTTTGGCGGCGCTGGTCTATGGGTCCGCTGCATTTTCGCAGGAAATGGAATCAGCACCAGGTGGCACCTTGCGTCTTCTGGATAAGGTCACAGGTAAACTGGCGGACGTGTCGCTTTCCTTGGGGCAATCTGCCATCCAGGGAAGAATTACCGTCTTGCTGGACGATTGTCGGTATCCCAAAGAAAACCCCGCGTCAGATGCGCAGGCGCACTTGACAGTCATTGAAGAAGGGCGGAGCGAGCCTGTCTTTTCGGGGTGGATGCTTGCTTCCAGCCCCGCGGTTTCTGCCATGGATCACCCGCGTTATGACGTATGGGTTCTTTCTTGCGACTCAGGCTTTGTTGCTCCTGAAGCAGAAGAGCCGCCAGAAACACCAGAAGAGCCCATTGAAGAAATCAACGAAGGCTGAGGCACATAACCCTCGGGGAAAAAAGTGGCTCTTGCAGCGAGCGCCTTTTCCAATTTTTTTTGGTATTGAGCGCGCGAAATCTCGACGGCCCCGAGGGACGCCAAATGCGGCGTCAAAAACTGAGTGTCCAAAAGAGTAAAGCCGCCCGCGTTCAGTCGGTCCACGAGATACGCCAAGGCAACTTTGGATGCATCTGTTCGTCGAGAAAACATTGACTCGCCAAAGAATGCGCCGCCCATAGCAACGCCATAAACCCCGCCAACCAACGCCCCATCGTCGTAGACTTCAATCGAATGAGCAAAGCCGATGTCGTGTAAGGCTTTGTAAAGTTGAAAAATTTCAGCGTTGATCCAAGTGTCGTCGCGGTCCGCGCACCCCTCGACTACGGCCGAGAAATCGTTGTTCACTGAAATATGGAAGATTTCGCGCCGGATCGTCCGTGCGAGGCTGCGAGATACATGAAACCTATCAAGCGGAATAATGCCGCGATGCCGCGGATCTACCCAATGAATCTTCGGGTTCTCGCGCGTTTCGGCCATTGGGAAAATCCCAATTGAATATGCGCGTAATAGCAACTCTGGCGTAATTTGCTCAGCCAATGACAAATCTCCTTGCGGAGTAGCGATGCTGATCATTTTTGCAGAGTGGTTTGGCACGGATTTCACCGCGCCAAACCATTAGCTTCGTCATCCGAATTGTTGCGCCAGCCATTTTTCAAGCCAATGGATATTGTAATCTCCGGCTTGGATATCGGGCTCTGCCAAAAGTGCGTGGAAAAGCGGAACAGTGGTATCGATGCCGTCCACAATCAACTCGGACAGAGCGCGCTTCAGGCGCGCCAACGCTTCGGGGCGATCGCGGCCATGGACGATCAGCTTACCGATCAGGCTGTCATAGTAGGGAGGGATCGAATACCCACCATAAAGAGCCGAATCCATACGGACACCGAGGCCACCTGGAGCGTGGAAGACACGAACCTTTCCGGGGCAGGGTGCAAAGTTCGGCAACCGTTCAGCATTGATCCGGACTTCAATCGCGTGACCGTTGATTTCAAGGTCTTGCTGGCCAAAGGACATCTCCATCCCAGCGGCGACCCGAATCTGTTCGCGCACCAGATCAACCCCGAAGATGAACTCGGTGACCGGGTGTTCGACTTGAAGGCGGGTGTTCATTTCAATGAAATAGAACTCTCCATCCTCGTATAGAAACTCGATGGTTCCGGCTCCGATGTAGTCAATTTTGGCGACCGCATTGGCGCAAATCTCGCCGATCTCGCTCCGCAGTTTGGGCGTGATGCAGGGGCCAGGCGCTTCTTCGAAAACCTTCTGGTGACGCCGCTGGAGCGAACAATCGCGTTCTCCCAAGTGTACGGCTTTGCCACGGCCATCACCAAAGACCTGAATCTCGATGTGGCGGGGTTTCTGAAGGTACTTCTCTATATAGACTTCGTCGTTGCCGAAGGCCGCTTTGGCCTCTGACCGTGCAGTGCGGAAGGCGACTTCAAGATCGCTTGCGTTCTTGGCCACCTTCATGCCGCGCCCGCCACCACCTGCTGTTGCTTTGATGATCACCGGAAATCCGATGTCCTCTGCAACTCGTAGCGCAGTTTCCAGATCCGGCACGCCGCCTTCCGATCCCGGAACGACTGGAATACCCAGATCCTTCGCGGTTTCCTTGGCAGTGATCTTGTCACCCATAATACGTATGTGCTCGGCTTTCGGGCCGATAAAGGTGATCCCGTGATCTTCTAGGGCCTGTGCAAAACTGGCATTCTCGGAAAGGAAGCCGTAGCCGGGATGCACGGCCTGTGCGCCCGTGATCTCGCAAGCGGAAATGATTGCCGCCTTGTTGAGATAGCTGTCAGTCGAAGGGGCAGGGCCGATACAGACCGACTCGTCTGCCATCCGCACATGCATGGCGTCCGCATCGGCCGTAGAATGGACCGCGACAGATTTGATCCCCATTTCACGGCAGGCACGGATCACGCGAAGCGCGATTTCCCCACGGTTGGCGATCAGAATTTTCTCGAACATGGGGCGCCCCTTATTCGATGATCACAAGCGGCGTGCCGTATTCGACGGGTGTGCCATCTTCGACAAGGATGCGTTTGACCGTACCGGCGCGTGGGGCGGGAATATGGTTCATTGTCTTCATCGCTTCGACGATCAGAATGGTTTGCCCTTCGGTTACGGTCGCGCCGACCGAGATGAAAGGTGCAGCTCCTGGTTCGGCGGCAAGATAGCAGGTTCCGACCATGGGAGAGGTCACGGCTCCTGGATGCTGGGCCGGGTCTTCTGCCGCTGCGGGTGCGGCAGCAGGAGCAGCACTGGCCGCTACCGGGGCTGCCGCCATCGGGGCAGCATAAGCCGGGGCCGCTGCGACTGTGGTCACCACGTTCACTTGCTTGACGACGCGCACATCAAGGCTGTCGTCTTCCCCGTATTCCCGTTTTACCGAGATTTCAGTCAGTTCGTTCTTATTCAGAAGTTCAGCGAGGGCCGCGATGAAGGCCACGTCTGCTTCGGTGTGTTGCTTGCTCATGCCGTCCTCTGTTGGCTGTTGATCGCCAGTTGGTGGTCAGTCTGGTCTTGCATGTCCGCGCCAGCGGTTGACCCTGGGTCAGGTTTTATCCCCACTGGGGCTGATCGCTTATAGCCTTGTCAGCCGAGGGTGAAAAGCACCCTTTGCGTTGAGTAACTTTTGTGCACTCGGCGGCTGGGATTGGAAATATTGCTGCGTGCTAAAATTTACCATTTGATAAAAAAATAATGCTGTGGCAGCCTGATTTCAAATCAAGACGAACAGGGAGTTCCACAACAATGACCAACAGCCCGCTGACGCCCGGCATTGTCTCCGCGCGTTTGCCAGCCTCCCGCCTTGCCGAGAATTTCTCGGATCACGAACCGGCGCTTGACCGGCACGAGGCGCGTGTGGCGGCAGATCGCTGCTATTTTTGCCATGACGCGCCATGTGTAACCGCCTGTCCGACGGAGATTGATATTCCCTTGTTCGTTCGCCAGATCGCGACGGGAACTGCAGAGGCAGCCGCCCATACAATTTGGTCTCAAAATATTCTTGGCGGCATGTGCGCACGTGTTTGCCCAACGGAAACACTGTGCGAACAAGCCTGTGTCCGGGAGACTGCGGAAGGCAAGCCAGTCGAAATCGGAAGGCTTCAGCGTTTCGCGACCGATACGGCCATGGAGAAGGGAGGGCACCCATTCCAGCGCGCTGCCGCGACCGGGAAGAAGATCGCTGTTGTTGGCGCGGGTCCCGCTGGGCTTGCCTGTGCGCATCGCTTGGCCATGCACGGACACGATGTCGTGGTTCTTGAACGCCGACCAAAGGCCGGTGGTTTGAACGAATATGGAATAGCCAGTTACAAATCGACCAACGGTTTTGCGCAGCGGGAAGTCGACTGGCTATTGGGCATCGGCGGCATCACCATACAGACCGGCGTGGAACTTGGTCGGGACGTCAGTCTTGACCAGCTCAAGGCAGATTATGACGCTGTGTTTTTGGGGATCGGCCTAAGCGGCGTAAACGCACTGCGCGCTGAAGGCGAGGACAAGAACGGTGTCGCGAACGCTGTGGATTTCATCGCCGAGCTTCGGCAAACCGCTGATCTGACAAAGCTCCCTGTCGGCCGCGATGTGGTGGTCATCGGCGGCGGAATGACCGCCGTCGATGCTGCCGTTCAATCAAAACTTCTAGGAGCCGAGAATGTTTCGATCGTTTACCGTCGCGGTCAAAGCAAGATGAGCGCGAGTAGCTATGAACAAGAACATGCTACTAGTGCAGGCGTTAAGATCATCTGGAACGCGATGCCGGTATCCATCCATGGCAATGGCGCGGTTCGCGAAGTGGAATTTGCCTATACGGAAGAAACTGCTGAGGGTTTGAAAGCTACTGGCGAAACCTTCCGGATCAAAGCCGATCAAGTTTTCAAGGCGATCGGCCAATCGCTTGCGGGTTTACCGACGAATGTTTCCACGGACAAGGGAAAGATATCCGGCCTTCCAGACGGCGTTTGGGCGGGAGGAGACTGTACAGATGGCGGCGAGGATCTGACGGTTACCGCCGTAGCCCAAGGACGCAATGCGGCCGAGGATATTCACAAGGCTCTGATGGGGTAAGAAAAATGGCAAATCTGGCAACGAACTTCGTCGGAATTAAATCCCCCAATCCTTTCTGGCTTGCCTCTGCGCCGCCGACTGACAAGGAATATAACGTGGTCCGCGCCTTCAAGGCGGGGTGGGGCGGTGTCGTCTGGAAGACCTTGGGCTCTGAAGGGCCGCCTGTGGTAAACGTAAACGGTCCTCGTTATGGCGCCATCTGGGGCGCGGACAGACGCCTGTTGGGGCTGAACAACATCGAATTGATCACCGACCGTCCACTTGAAGTGAACCTCCAAGAGATCAAGAGGGTAAAACGCGACTGGAAAGACCGGGCCTTGATCGTCTCACTGATGGTTCCCTGTGATGAAGAAAGCTGGAAATCGATCCTGAAGCATGTCGAGGACACGGAAGCGGATGGCGTGGAACTGAACTTCGGCTGCCCACACGGGATGAGCGAACGCGGAATGGGCAGCGCTGTTGGTCAGGTGCCTGAATACATCGAAATGGTGACCCGTTGGGTCAAGCAGCACAGCCGCATGCCCTGCATCGTAAAACTGACGCCCAACATCACCGACATTCGCAAGCCAGCCGAAGCAGCAAAGCGGGGCGGGGCTGATGCAGTAAGCCTGATCAACACGATCAACTCGATCACATCTGTCAATCTAGACAGCTTTGCACCGGAGCCCACGATCGACGGACGGGGCGCTCATGGCGGCTATTGCGGACCGGCCGTCAAGCCCATTGCCTTGAACATGGTGGCCGAGATCGCCCGAAGCGCCGAGACGCGCGGGTTGCCAATCAGCGGGATCGGGGGGGTCACGACTTGGCGCGATGCCGCTGAATTCATGGCTTTGGGGGCGGGATCGGTTCAAGTCTGTACGGCTGCGATGACCTATGGCTTCAAGATCGTACAGGAAATGATCTCGGGTCTCTCGCAATACATGGATGAGAAGGGCATGACGTCGGTGGATCAACTGGTTGGTCGTGCGGTCGGGAATGTTACTGATTGGAACCAGCTGAACCTGAACCATGTCACCAAGGCAGTTATTGATCAGGATGCCTGTATCAAATGTGGGCGGTGCTATGCCGCTTGCGAGGATACCAGCCACCAAGCCATCGACATGTCCGCAGATCGCATCTTTACGGTGAAAGACGAGGAATGCGTCGCTTGCAATCTATGCGTCAATGTCTGCCCGGTCGAGAATTGCATCACGATGAAGACTTTGCCGCTGGGTTCAGTCGATCCAAGAACTGGCCGGGTGGTTGAAACCTACGCCAATTGGACGACGCATCCAAATAATCCAATGGCTATCAAAGCGGCGGAATAATCGGCCTGAAACAGAAGCCCAGCGATCAACGCCGGTGCTTTAGGGATGACGCCTCGCGCCATTGACGCGCGGGGCGTTTTTATGACGCTAGTGAAGAACCGGTCGGAGCAGTCGTCAGTCTGTCTGTCAGGCCGACAACCGTTTCCGAACCAATTGCACCATTTGGCGAAAGGCCCGTTGCGTCCGGTTGCGTTCATGCATGGCTGCATAAACTGGTTGCTCGAGAATTGGCGCGTCCGTTACCCATCGAAATACGCCGGTTTCAACCATGGTTTTGGCGCGGGGCTCCATGACGTAACCCGATCCTCCCATTTCCCGTAATAGCGATTCAACTGCGCTTGATTGGCCCGCAGAGACAGGTGCAGCAGATAAATCAGGAAGTGCCGCGCGGTGGGCGGTTTCGAAAGCAGGCGAAAAGTGCGCCATGACATAGCGCTCGGCCTCAACCTCCTCCAGTCGTTGAGCATGGGTACTGATTAGCCGATAGGGGATGACGCCGACCGACTCAAAGTAAAGTCCCGCCTGCGCCTTTGGCGAAAACATCACTCCGAAATCCTGCGCCCCCGTGGTCAGGTCTGTGCACATTTGTGTCGAATAGTCTGGCTCGATGTAAAATGCTGTCTGTGGCAACAGCTTCCGCAAATCACCGACCAATGGTCCCAACTGAGCATGCGCCAAATCGTTCTGAATGCTTATCCGCAGTGTCAGCGCGACTGCGCCACGCTTTTCAACTGATCGCCGTGCAAGCGTCCATTCCTGACGCAAGATCCGGGCGTGCGGGGCGAGCCTAAGGGCCTCTGTCGTGGGCTCTGTTCCCGCGCGTGATCTGTGAAAGAGACGTGCGCCAACTGCATCTTCCAAAGCCTTGACCCGGGCCGAAACCGTAGACTGCGTAATACCCATCCGGTCCGCAGTTCGGTTGAAGCTCCGACTTTCGATCAAATCCAAAAAGGTGTCGATCCACTCTGTCTGCACGTGGCATCCCCCAATCTTCTAATCGACATTGTTGATTAATAGGCCATCGTCATGCCGATTGAAAGTCGATCTGCGGCGATGAATATTATCAATTGGAACAACAAGGGAGGATGCCATGTCAAAGCTGCCGCAAAAGGCGCGCGTGGTGATCATAGGAGGAGGGGCAGTTGGCGCATCTTCTCTGTATCATTTGGCGAAAGCGGGTTGGACAGATTGCGTTCTGCTAGAGAAGAACGAGTTGACAGCTGGCAGCACTTGGCATGCAGCGGGCAACGTTCCGACTTTTTCCTCTAGCTGGTCGATCATGAACATGCAGCGCTATTCTGCGCAGCTGTATCGCGGCCTCGGTGCCGAAGTCGATTATCCGATGAACTATCATGTGACGGGCTCGGTCCGTTTGGGACACAGCACAGAGCGGCTTTTGGAATTCAAGCGTGTGGCCGGGATGGGGCGCTATCAAGGTATGAATCTTGAGGTCCTGTCGCCCGATGAAATCCGCGACAAATACCCGTTTGTGGAAACTCATGATCTCACGGGTGCGCTCTACGACCCTTATGATGGCGATATTGACCCAGCGCAGCTTACTCAGGCGTTGGCCAAAGGCGCGCGTGACATGGGCGCGCATATTGAACGCTTTTGCCCGGTTACGGCCGCGCGTTGGACGGGAAGCGAGTGGGTTCTTTCAACACCGAAGGGTGAAATCCGGGCAGAATACGTTGTAAACGCGGGCGGTTACTATGCAGCCGAGGTTGGCCGTATGTTCGGGCGTCGTGTGCCGATGATGGTGATGAGCCACCAATATCTGCTGTTCGATACGATCCCGGAACTTGAGGCATGGTCCAAGGAAGCCGGTCACAAACTTCCGCTGCTGCGGGATGTTGATTCCAGCTATTATCTGCGACAGGAAAAGATGGGCTTTAACCTTGGGCCCTATGAAAATCCGTGCCGGGCGCATTGGGCAACGCCGGATGATCCAATGCCAGACGATTTTAGCTTTCAGCTCTTTCCCGATGATCTGGAGCGGATCGAATGGCACATTAATGATGCAATGGATCGTGTGCCGTTGCTGGCGAAAGCCAATCTGCAAAAGGTTATTAATGGACCAATCCCTTATACACCGGACGGCAATCCGCTGATTGGGCCGATGCCGGGGGTTCCCAATGCCTTTGAAGCCTGCGTCTTTACATTTGGCATCTGTCAGGCCGGCGGGGCGGGCAAGGTTCTTGCAGAATGGGTCACCGAAGGGGCGACGGAATGGGACATGTGGTCTTGCGACCCTCGGCGCTTTACCGGGTTCGAAGACCACGATTATTGCGTCGCCAAGGGCAAGGAAGTCTATGGCAACGAATATGCGATCCACTTCCCTCATCACGTCTGGCCAGAAGGGCGGATGAAGAAAGTTTCTGCCGTCCATGACAAGGTTGCTGCTCTGGGGGCGCAATTCGGCCCCTATAACGGATGGGAACGCGCCCTATGGTATGCGCGTCCGGGTGATGACACATCAGAGGCAGCACAGAAGACATGGCGTCGTGAAGGGCCATGGTTTGCTGCGGTAAAGGCAGAGTGCGAGGCCGTTCGCGATGCCTGCGGGATTCTCGACCTGCCGGGCTTCTCACGGTTCCGCCTTCAGGGGGACGGCGTGGCTGATTGGCTTGCCGAGCAAATCACGGGCAAAATCCCCTCAGTCGGACGTCTGGGACTGGCTTATTTTGCCGATGAAAAGGGCAGGATCATCACAGAAATGTCTGTGGCCCGAATGGGTGAAAATGAAGTCTTGCTCATCACCGCCGCAACGGCGCAGGGGCATGACAAGGCATGGCTGGAACGCGACCTGCCAGCCGGCATCACACTTTCCGATGAGACTGAGGGCTGGAGTACACAAATCCTGACTGGTCCTAGGGCCCGAGATGTACTGCATTCGGCAAGCGTCGACGCAGATCTCTCAAAACCATGGCTGACATGGCAAAAGGCAAAGATTGCTGGTTCCGCCGTCATTTTGATGCGGGTGAGTTTTGCTGGCGAATTGGGCTGGGAAATTCATTCTCCTGTCCAAGTTGCGCCCGCGGTTTGGGACGCCATTACCACAGCAGGGCAAGCACATAGATTGCGGCCTTTTGGAATGTTCGCCCTGAACTCATTGCGTATCGAAAAGGGTTATCGCGCTTGGAAAGGTGACCTTTCGACAGATTACACAGTGCTTCAGGGTGGATTGGAGCGGTTTGTTGACTGGTCCAAGCCTGCGTTTCGAGGCAAGGCTTCCCTTGCTGCCGAAAAGCAAGCGGGCGTTGAAAAGCGCTTTGTCACACTACGGGTGAATGCTGGCGATTATGACCCGCCCTATATGTCGACGCTTTGGCACGACGGAAAAGTCGTCGGGGAAACCACCAGTGGCTATTGGGGGCATCGGGTAGGGGCTTGCCTTGCTTTGGGGATGCTTCGTGCGGATTTGACCGAGCCAGGAACCAAGCTGGAGGTGGAGATCTTTGGCCAACGCGTTCCGGCTGAAGTTTTGGAAGATGCGCCAGCTTGGGATCCTGCGAATGCGCGACTGAGAGCCTAGAGTGAACGCGGGGGCTTTATGCCCCCTCGGATGTTTCGCCGCCGCTAAACATCTACCCCCGAGGATAATTGGACCAAGATAAAGGACGACGGACGTGGGTTTGCCAAAGAATGCGCGGGCAGTGATCATCGGAGGCGGCGTTTCCGGCTGCTCCGTAGCTTATCACCTGGCCAAGGCTGGTTGGACCGATATCGTGCTTTTGGAACGCCGGAAGCTGACAAGCGGCACCACATGGCATGCTGCTGGTCTGATCGGGCAGTTGCGCGCCAGTGCCAACATGACCCGTTTAGCGCGTTACTCGGCGGGGCTTTACGTTGGGTTGGAAGCCGAAACGGGAATATCAACGGGCATGCGGCAAGTTGGGTCAATATCCGTTGCCCTGACCGATGACCGGATGGAGGAGTTGCGTCGCCAAGCCACGATGGCGCGCATATTTGATGTTGATGTGCATGAGATTTCACCAAGTGAAATCAAGGCGATGTATCCACATCTTGAAGTCGGTGATGCAAAGGGGGGCGTCCATTTGCCCTTGGATGGGCAATGTGACCCGGCGAACATCGCCATGGCACTTGCCAAAGGGGCGCGGATGCGGGGCGCAACCATCGCCGAGGGTGTCAAGGTGACGGAGGTCACGAAGAGGAAAGGACGCGTTACGGGTGTCGAATACGAGGGGCCCGAAGGCCCAGGCTCGATTGCGTCAGATGTCGTAATTAACTGCGGCGGGATGTGGGGGCGTGATTTGGCTGCGCAGAATGGAGTGACGCTTCCGCTTCATGCCTGTGAGCACTTCTATTTGGTGACCGAACCTATTGAAGGGCTTGGGCATTTGCCCGTTCTTCGCGTGCCGGATGAATGCGCCTATTACAAATCCGACGCGGGCAAGATGATGCTTGGTGCTTTTGAGCCAAAGGCCAAGCCCTGGGGCATGAACGGTATCCGTGAGGACTTTGAGTTCGACACCCTGCCTGAGGATTGGGATCACTTCATGCCGATCCTTGAAGCGGCGATGAAGCGGATGCCGTTGTTTGAAAAGGCCGGGATCCACACCTTCTTCAATGGCCCAGAGAGCTTTACTCCGGATGATCGCTATTACCTTGGCGAAGCACCGGAAGTGAAAGGCTATTGGATTGCCGCCGGCTATAACTCTATCGGAATTGCGTCTTCTGGTGGGGCCGGTATGGCCTTGGCACAGTGGATTACGGAAGGCGAACCTCCGTTTGACCTTTGGGAAGTCGATATCCGGCGCGCACAACCGTTCCAGAAGAACCGCAAATATCTGAAGGACCGGGTAAGCGAGACGTTGGGCCTCCTTTATGCCGACCACTACCCTTACCGTCAGGTTGTCACCAGCCGCGGCGTGCGGCGCAGTCCGCTGCATACGCACCTTGAAAAGAGGGGGGCGGTTTTCGGAGAAGTCGCTGGATGGGAACGGGCGAATTGGTTCGCCCGGGACGGGCAAGAGCGCGAATACTGCTATGGCTGGCATCGTCAAAACTGGTTCGAAAATCAGAAATCGGAGCATACAGCCATTCGCCACGGCGTTGGTCTGTTTGACATGACGAGTTTTGGAAAGATCAGGGTAGAGGGGCGCGATGCACTTCGGTTCATGAACCGAGTCTGCTCTGCCGAGGTGGATGTCGATCAGGGGCGCATCGTCTATACGATGCTTCTGAATGAGAGGGGTGGGATAGAGGCGGATCTTACGGTTACTCGCCTGACGGAGACCGCCTTTCTTTTGGTGGTGCCGGGGGCGACGCTGCAACGCAATCTGGCTTGGCTGAGGGCCCACATCGGCGACGATTTCGCGGTTGTAACGGATGTCTCTTCGGGTGAGGCGGTTCTTTGCCTGATGGGGCCGAAATCGCGCGAGGTTCTGTCGAGAGTGAGCCCGAACGATTTTTCAAACGAAGCGCATCCATTTGGAACCATGCGGGAAATCGAGATTGGCATGGGATTGGCGCGCGCCCATCGGGTGACCTATGTGGGCGAACTGGGTTGGGAACTTTATATTCCAACTGATCAGGCCGCGCATGTTTTCGAGACCTTGGAAGAAGCCGCGCCAGAGATGGCTCTTTGTGGCCTGCATACTCTGGACAGTTGCCGGATTGAAAAGGCCTACCGGCATTGGGGGCACGACATCACCGATGAGGATCATGTTCTCGAAGCAGGTCTCGGTTTTGCGGTGAGCAAGAAGAAGTCAAGGTTTATCGGACGCGAGGCAGTCCTTCGAAAAGGCGAAGCAGGTCTGGACCGAAAGATGGTTCAGTTCTTGGTGCGCGATCCAGCGGCGGCAATCTTCCACAACGAAGCCATTGTGCGCGATGGAAAGATCGTGGGGCCGGTGACAAGCGGCAACTACGGGCATCATCTGGGTGGCTCAGTAGCGATGGGATACGTGCCCTGTAAAGGCGAGAACGATGCAGATGTTCTGGCGTCTCGTTATGAGATTGAGATCGCCGGCAAACGGTATGAGGCTCAGGCTTCGCTGACGCCAATGTATGATCCGAAATCGGAACGCGTGCGTGGTTGAGAACGGGTTTGGGGCAGCCCCCATTTCTCGGGATGTATTGATGAACAGATGAAGAGGAAGCGGAAATGAGCGACCTGGGAGAAGTGTGCGAACCGGCACGTGCGCGGCGGTCTGGTGGGCGCGGCGCTCGCGTTGCCGCGCGGGCCGCGCCTTTGGCCGAAAATCTGCGCCCGGTGCGCGGGGGAATGCCTGGAGGGCAATATAAGCCGCTGACCGAAGCCGGCGTGCAGCAGATCCATTCGGCAGCCTTGGATGCGCTAGAGCAGATCGGGCTAAGCCAGGCGCCCCCGTCAGGCGTCGAGATCATGACGGCCGCTGGGGCGGTGCAGGGAAGCGATGGTCGCATGCGGTTTCCGCGTGCCTTGGTCGAAGACATGTTGGCCGTTGCCGCGCGCGACATCACCCTTTATGCGCGTGACCCTAAGCATGACCTGCATCTAAGCGGCACCAATGTTCATTACGGCACGGCGGGTGCTGCTGTGCATATCGTCGACCCGATCACGTTGGAATACCGTGACAGTACGGCACAGGATCTGTACGACGCGGCGCGTCTGGTCGACAATTTGGACAATATCCATTTCTACCAGCGGACCATGGTGTGCCGCGACATTCCCGATAACCGGGAGATGGATCTGAACACGCTTTATGGCTGCCTTGCGGGAACCAAGAAGCATGTCGGTACGTCATTCTCTGACCCCAGCCATGTCGCAGATTGTTTCGAGATGCTGCATATCGTGGCTGGTGGTGAAGAGAAGTGGCTTGAACGGCCGTTCGTATCCAACTCGAACTGCTTTGTCGTTCCACCGATGAAGTTTGCCGAGGAAAGCTGCATCACGATGGAAGATTGCATCCGCCGTGGCATGCCGATGCTGCTTTTGTCAGCGGGGCAGGCGGGGGCAACGGCGCCGGCGCCGATCGCCTTGACGATTGTTCAGGCAGTTGCTGAATGTCTTGCCGGGGTTGTCTATGTGAATTCCATCAAGAAGGGTGCGCCTGCGATCTTCGGAACCTGGCCATTCGTGTCGGACTTAAGGACAGGGGCAATGTCCGGGGGAAGCGCTGAGCAGGCCTTGCTCACGGCTGGTTGCGCACAGATGCATCGGTTCTATGGCCTTCCCGGCGGTGCCGCGAGCGGGATTTCCGATAGCAAACTGCCGGACATGCAGGCCGGATGGGAGCAGGGGATCACCAACGCGCTTGCCGGGCTTGCCGGTCTGAATATGTGCTACGAAGCCGTTGGAATGCACGCGTCACTTCTTGGGTTCTGTCTGGAAAGCCTTGTGCTTGGGGATGACCTTCTGGGACAGGCGATGCGACTTGTGCGTGGGATCGACGTGACCCCTGATTCAACCAGCATCGACGCCATGAAGGACGTATGTCTTGGAGGGCCGGGTCACTATCTTGGATCTGACCAGACCCTGCAACTGATGCAGACCGAATATGTCTACCCCAAGGTTGGCAATCGCATGAGCCCCAAGGAATGGAATGAGGCTGGAAAGCCTTTGTTGTTGGACACGGCAATTGCACGCAAGAATGCAATCCTCTCCAAGGCGGGCTGTGTGGTCGATCCTGAGATCGATCGAGTTATACGGCAGCGCTTTAACATCTATTTCCGCTGAGGTTTCAATGATTTCCGACAACAGGCTTAAGTTCTACATCAATGGGCAGTGGGTGTCGCCCCTTTCGACCAATCAGGCCGGAGTGGAGAATCCCGCAACCGAAGAAATCGTCGCCCAAGTTGCTTTGGGGAATGCTGCTGACGCCGACCGGGCAATCATGGCGGCAAGGCGGGCTTTCGACGGCTTTTCAGTTTTGCCCGTCAAAGATCGGATAGATCTCGTTCGTGCAATTTTGGCTGAATATAACCGCCGTTACGATGACTTTGCCGATGCGATGCGGATCGAAATGGGGGCTCCGAAGGGTTGGGCGCGTGACGCACAGGCTTGGGCGGGGCAAGTTCATCTTGAAGCGACGATAAAGGCCGCCGAGGAGATGGTCTGGGAATATTCGCGGGGCAATAGCCGTATCGTCTATGAAGGGATTGGCGTCTGCGCCCTGATTACGCCGTGGAATTGGCCGATGAACCAGATTGCCTGCAAAGTGGCTCCAGCACTGATTGCCGGCTGTTCGATGGTCTTGAAACCCTCTGAAATTGCGCCGCTTTCCGGTGTTCTTTTTGCAGAGGTTTGCGACAAGGCCGGAGTGCCTGCCGGAGTCTTTAACTTGGTCAATGGTACCGGACCCGAGGTGGGCGTTCGGCTGTCTTCACACCCCGAAGTGGACATGGTCAGTTTCACTGGCTCGACCCGCGCCGGAGTTCAGGTGGCCCAGAATGCGGCGCCAACCGTCAAACGTGTGGCACAGGAGCTGGGAGGGAAATCGGCAAACATCATTTTGCCGGGTGCAGATTTGGCGGCTTCTGTCAAAGCAGGGGTCGAGGGCTGCATGGGTAATACGGGGCAGTCCTGTGATGCGCCGACACGCATGTTTGTGCCTCGCAGCCAGGCAGAAATGGCCTATCAGGCTGCCATTGCCGCTGCGGCTGAAATCGTTGTTGGCAATCCGGCTGACGAAGAAACCACGATGGGGCCGTTGGTCAGCGAGCTTCAGTTCAAAAAGGTTCAGGGACTGATCCAGAAGGGGATCGAGGAAGGTGCCCGGCTCTTGTGCGGTGGAACAGGGCGTCCATCAGGCCTGAACCGCGGCTGGTTTGCGCAGCCCACAATTTTTGGAGACGTCACCAATCAGATGACCATCGCAAGGGAAGAGATATTTGGGCCAGTGTTGGCGATCCTTCCCTATGACACCGTTGATGACGCCGTTCAGATGGCGAATGACACAGTCTATGGCCTTGCTGCTTATGTGCAGGGGCCCATAGAAGTCGCGCGGGCTGTCGCGCGTCGACTGCGGGCCGGGCAGGTAAACGTCAACTATCCCGACTGGGATACCTTTGCCCCCTTCGGCGGATATAAACAGTCCGGCAATGGTCGCGAGTATGCTGATTGGGGCATTCACGACTTTTGTGAGGTGAAGGCCATCGTGGGCTATGGAAGCTAAGGTGCAGCAAATGAAATATGGCTATATCGGGCTGGGTAATCTGGGCGGGCATATCGCAGCCAGTCTGTTGCGGAACGGCTTTGAGGTTGTCGTTTATGACAGAGATTCCTCCTTGGCCGAACGCCATCGTGCAATGGGGGCAACGGTCGCCACATCGGCTGCCGATGTGGCCCGTCAGGTGGATCATGTGTTCACTTGCCTTCCTTCCCCTGCCGTGAGCGAGGCAGTCCTGGCGGAAATGCTTCCCGAGATGAAACCGGGCGCGACGTGGATCGAGAATTCGACTTTGAGCCGGGACGACATCCTTCGACTGGGGGAACTTGCAGCCGACAGTGGCATCGCGCTTTTGGAGTGTCCGGTCACAGGGGGCGTTCACCTTGCCGCGCGTGGCGAAATCACTGTCCTTGTGGGCGGGGCGGCAGAGTTGGTTGAATTGCACAAGCCCGCGCTGCAGGTGATTGGCAATCGCCTGTTCCACATGGGTGATCTTGGAAGTGCCGCGATCATCAAGGTGATCACCAACATGCTGGCCTTTATCCACCTGAAGGCCTGCTCTGAAGCCTTGATGTTGGCAAAGCGCGGTGGCTTGGATCTGGCCCAATCGTGGCATGCCATTGCGGCTTCGTCCGGTACCAGCTTCGTGCATGAAACCGAAGGCGCGCTGATCCTGAACGGAAGCTATGACATTGCCTTCAACATTGATCTTGCCTTGAAGGATTTGGGGTTCGCTTTGAATTTTGGCCGCGAATTTGGTGTGCCGCTGGATCTGGCATCGATGACCAACCAGACCTATGTCGCAGCAAAAGCCGCCTATGGTGGTCACGCTCAATCGCCGATGATTGCCAAGCTTCTGGAAGATTTGCTTGGAACCGATTTGCGCGCCGAGGGTTTCCCGGGGCGGCTGGAGTAATCAGCGGAACTGCTTGGCCAGTTTCAATCCTTGGCCCTGATAGTTTGAGGCAATCTTCTCGCCATATAGCGCATCAGGGCGTTCCGCCATGCGTTCGTAAACCAAACGGCCCACGACTTGCCCATGTTCCAGAACAAAGGGCGCTTCGTGGCAACGCACTTCCAGAACACCGCGTGATCCGGTTCCGCCTGCTGCTGCATGACCAAATCCCGGGTCGAAAAAGCCCGCGTAATGCACACGAAACTCGCCAACCATCGCGAGGTAAGGGGCCATTTCAGCGGCATAATCCGGCGGAATGGTCACAGCCTCCTGGCTGACTAGGATGTAAAAGGCACCCGGGTCGAGAATGATCTGACCATTCGTGTTGCGGATTTCTTCCCAAAAGTCCTGAGCGGGGTAGTGTCCAATCCGATCAAGGTCGATCACACCGGCATGAGGTTTGGCCCGAAAGCCGATTAGATCGCCTTTGCGGGGGCGCAGATCGACTGAAAAGCCAAGGCCTTCCGATATGACGGCTTGTCCATCCACCAAAGGTTCTCGGCCGTGCAACTCCAAGAGTTCCGCGTCGGTCAGGACTGCCTGACCAGACCGGAATCTGATCTGGTTCAAACGCTGTCCGGGGCGGACCAGTACACTGAAAGATCGCGGGCAGACTTCGGCATAAAGCGGTCCATCATATCCGTCGGGAATGCGGTCAAACTCTGTGCCACCATCGGTAATGGTTCTGGTCAGCAGATCAAGGCGTCCCGTTGAAGATTTTGCATTGGCGACTGCCGACAGGCCCTTCGGCAGACGTAATTTTTCCATCAACGGAATGACGTAAACACAGCCCTTCTCGAGAACCGCTCCCTGAGTGAGGTCGATTTTGTGCATTTCAAATTCGGCAAGGCGTTCAGCAACCGGGCGCCCTTTTCCGGCGAGAAAGGACGCGCGAACGCGGTAGGCGACAGTTCCAAGCCGTAAGTCAAGACTAGCAGGCTGAATCTGGGCAGGGATGATTTCGGGATTGGCCGATATCGCACCGTCGGCAATCAGCTTTCGCAGGGCCTGTGCTGGCAAGACGCCTGTCCCAGTCATCGGATCCCTCCCTTGGTCCTGATAGAGAAACGCCCGCCGGGCCATAAGCCAAGCGGGCGATTTCTTTGTTGGTCGGGCCGGTGAGATTCGAACTCACGACCTTCCGCCCCCCAGACGGACGCGCTAACCAGGCTGCGCCACGGCCCGACACCGGGGGATACATAACGAAATTCGCGGGCTGCACAAGCCGGAAAGCGCATTGATCTGCCCCGAATTCTTGCTGCTAGTGACCCAGACGAGGGGGGGCAGCCAGCCGATCACGCAGGGACCGTGCCCGCGCACGGATCACTGTCAGAGTTCCTCGATCTGAATGAGACAATTGATCGGCGCGGGTCGCCCTTAGGCGCGACGCAATCGTTTGCGCCAAATCGCTGTCCGGCCCGATCTCGGATTCCAAATGCGGTTTCGGCGCTGCGTTCATCGGTGCAGACTTATTTGAAGCTGCCCCAATCCGCGTCACCCGAAGTGTCGGTCCCGGTTCGTTCGACAATCCAACACGATTTTCTGGATATTCATCTGTGGGGACGTCATCGGCCCAGACGGCCATTGGGGCTTCTTCTGCTTCTTCGTTGGCCAGCCCGGTCTCGCCCTCGACACTGTCAGGGCTCTGCTCGAACGGCGCCTCTTCACTGGCCTTCAGCTCATCAATCGCAACCAGTTTTGGAGGGGATTTCGATGCGTTGAAGTCGATGATCTCAACGTCATTATCTGCGCTATCCGCCTCACCAGCGTCTTCTTCAGACGTAGAAGTGGACGCGACCATTCGAGAAAAGAGATCTGAAATCCCATCGTCCGCCGGTGTTTTGCGTGGCGGAGGCGTTGTGCGAATGGGCTCTTTTGATTTTGGAGAAAACGGCGTCGGAAGCACTGTGGCGGGCGCTTCTTCGCTATCTGCTTCTGCCATTTCTTCAGAGTCTTCGGCGGTTTCTAGGCCGATTGCGTCGTCACCGTTCGGCATTGAGTCTTCAATGCTTTCAGCGCGCTCAATGCTTGCGGACAATGCAGTCTCAAGGGCGATGACCTGTGCAGCTTCAGCTTCGGCTACCGGCAAATGGGGCGGGGCTTCCGCCGCGCCGGAAGAGGATGCAAGCGCGGCCTCCAGTGCTTCATCGTCATCGGCAGTTGCGTCATCTGCCATGCCCGAAACGTAACGTACACCTTGCTCACGCAAGATCTTTTGCACGCCACGGATCGTCATGCCTTCGTCATGAAGCAGACGCTTGATCCCAGTTAGCAAAGCGACATCAGCAGGCCGATAATAGCGACGACCACCAGCGCGCTTTACCGGCCGGATCTGTGGGAAACGGCTTTCCCAGAACCGCAGCACATGGGCTGGGGTTTCCAGATGTTCTGCCACCTCGGAAATCGTACGAAAGGCATCGGGCGATTTTTCCATGCGCCCCGGCCTCCCTTACTTCTTCTTTCCAGCGGCCACGCGGTCGCGCATCAGATGAGACGGGCGGAATGTCAGCACACGACGCGGGCTAATCGGAACTTCATCGCCAGTTTTAGGATTGCGACCAACACGGGCGGTTTTGTCGCGAATGGAAAAAGTTCCGAAAGACGAGATCTTGACCTGCTCTCCGGTAACCAGTGCATCGGACATATGCTGAAGCACAGATTCCACCAATTGCGCACTTTCGTTGCGGCTTAGTCCGACTTCTCGGAACACTGCCTCAGAAAGGTCCATCCGTGTCAGAGTCTTCTCGCTCATCTTTTTAATCCCCCCTGATTTTCAGGCAGGATGCGCTGAGCCGATTTGCGAGTCAATATCAGAGACTTGGAAGGAAGAGTTCAAACGCGAATTACCAGCGCAGAACGACCGAGCCCCAGGCCAAACCGCCGCCGATTGCCTCAGTAACGATCAGATCACCTTCTTTGATCTGTCCTCTTGCCTTTCCAACGGAGAGGGCAAGCGGAATGGAAGCCGCCGAAGTGTTGCCGTGATCTTGGACTGTGACAACCACGCGTTCCATCGGCAACTGCATTTTCTTGGCTGTGCCTTCGATGATCCGAATATTGGCCTGATGAGGCACAATCCAATCAACGTCGCCGCTGGTCAGGCCCGCCTTGTCCAGGCAGGTGTTCGCGGTTTCAGCCAGTTTTTCCACGGCGTGACGAAACACTTCTTTGCCAGACATGCGAAGGTGCCCAACGGTGCCAGTGCTCGCACCACCATCGACATAGAGGATGTCTTTGTAGCGACCATCAGAGTTCAAATCGGTCGCAAGAATTCCGCGGTCCGACGCACTCCCTTGACCTTCTTGTGCTTCAAGAACCACTGCGCCTGCACCGTCCCCGAACAGGACGCACGTTGTGCGGTCATTCCAGTCCATCAAGCGGCTGAACGTTTCAGCGCCAATGACGAGCACGCGTTTTGCTTGACCGGACAGGATCAGGGCGTTGGCGTTTGTCAAAGCATAGACAAACCCGGCACAGACGGCCTGAACATCAAATGCAAAGCCCTTTGTCATACCCAGATTGGCCTGAACCATCGTCGCTGCCGATGGAAATGTCAGGTCAGCAGTCGAGGTGGCGAGGACGATCGCGTCAATGTCGTCAGCGTCAAAACCTGCATCCGCCAAAGCAGCTCTCGCTGCGTGGGTTGCCAGCATTGAGGTTGTTTCGCCCTCTGCTGCGAAATGCCGACGCTCGATACCAGAGCGCGAACGAATCCATTCGTCAGAGGTTTCTACCAAGCTTTCAAGTTCAGAATTCGGGACTACCCGTTCAGGCAAATAGTGCCCAACGCCACGAACAACCGCGCGTATCGTCATGCTTCTGGTCCCGTTTCCGCCGAGGCCGGCATCGAGTTGTTGACTGCCCCGCCCACTTCCGCTGCATCCTGCCCCGCGCGACCGGTAGATGCAACCCGTGCTGCAAGGCGATCAACGAAACCGGTGCGGGCCAGTTGGATAGCAAGGCTGACGGCCGCTGCAACTCCCGTCTCATCCGACGAACCGTGCGATTTGACGACAGTCCCATTCAAGCCAAGGAACACGCCGCCATTGACCCGTCGAGGATCAATCCGGCGCTGCAGTCGCTTCAGCGAGCCCATCGCAAGTAGCGCGGTGAATTTCGAAAGCAGTCCGTCGCTGAACACTTCCTTCAGGAGATCTGAGATCAGTTTTGCCGTACCTTCGCCCGTCTTGAGCGCGACATTGCCTGTAAATCCGTCCGTGACGATCACATCCACTCGGTCTGAAGGAATATCGACACCTTCCACGAAGCCGACGAAATCGTAAGAACCCGCTTCGGCGGCAGCGGCCAATCGGTCATGTGCCGACTTAAGTTCGGTCCGGCCTTTATGTTCTTCCGTGCCAACGTTTAGAAGTCCAACACGCGGCCGTGCCACAGCAAGACCGTTGCGTGCATAAGACGCTCCCATAGCCGCAAATTGCAAAAGATCTTCGGCTTCGGCTTCGACCCCTGCGCCGACGTCCAGCATGACATTGAAGCCGCCTGGGTTCCGGCTTGGCCAAAGGCAGGCAATGGCCGGGCGATTTACGCCCGGGATCTTGCGAAGTCGGATCATGCTGACCGCCATCAAGGCGCCGGTATTTCCGCAAGAAACAGCAGCCTGTGCTTCGCCATTCTTCACGCTCTCGACCGTTGACCACATCGACGTGCCTTCGCCATGGCGCATAACTTGGCTTGGCTTGTCATTCATCGTCACGACCCTCTCGGCATGGACGATGCGGACGCGGTTTGAAAGGGCAGGGGTCTTTGCGCAAAGCGCTTTCAGCGTGGACTCATCGCCATGCAAAATAAACTGCACATCGGGATGCTTGTCTGCTGAAATGCCAATGCCGGCGACCACAGCCGCCGGCCCACGGTCGCCGCCCATGGCGTCAACCGAAATGACAGTAATGCCTGAGGCATCAGCCCCCGCTGTCAGGATACCGGTCACCGTTTGGTCGGGTCCGTTTACCATGAGTGGGGAGAGTCAGACACGGCTTACGCCGCGTCGTCGTCCAGGTCGATGTCCTTGGCGGTCGAAACGACTTCTTTCGAGTCGTAATGGCCGCACGCGCCACAGACGTGATGCGGGCGCTTCAGTTCGCCGCAATTCGGGCATTCAGCAGGGTTGCCAGCAACAAGAGCGTCATGCGCACGGCGCATGTTGCGGCGGGATTTGGTGACTCGGTTCTGCGGGACAGCCATGTCGCAACCTCGGGGTAGTGGGGACAGGCCCCTGTTTTCCTTAACGATTCTTCAAGCGGACAAAGCCGCCGGGGGCGCGTTTCCACACCCCGAATGAGGCGCGGAACATACCCGTATTTCGATCCGGCGCAAGCCCTTTTCTAAGCTTGCCCGTTAAGTCGTCCTACGGGTCCTATTCTGGGTTTTCTAGCTTGGCCTTCAAGGCGGCCAATCCGGCAAATGGTTTCATATCGGACTCAAGGATGGGTTCAGCACCCGGAGGAGTTGCGTTCACATCGCCCAACTCTGCACCGGGCGCCCGTGGATAAAGCGGCAACGCAAGGGCCAGCGCTTCGATGGCGACATGACCGAGGTCGATGACGTCTGGCAGGGGCTCTGCGCTGTCATCCTCGGGCATTTCGACGTCATCGCCCTCGGGTTCATGCCAATCCGCAACAAAGCGTCGCACCACATCTTCTTTCAGATCGGACGGAACCGGAGCGAGGGTGACAGAACATGGCTGCACGATGCTTGCTTCAAGGACCGCCTTCAGTGTGAAGTCCCGTGAACCGCTTGGCGTCAACTCGCCCTTCATACGCAGGCGAGGCAACTCGATCAGGCCCAGCGTTTCCGCAACGGCTGCGCGGGTCGCTGCGTCGGGATCAAGTTTGAATCGGGTAGGCTTTCTGGTGGCGAGGCTTGCCACGCGCAAAGGGTGGCGGAAGCTTTCTGGCACCTCGCTGTCGTGGTCCGCAGCGTCATTTTGGTGTGCCATGGCAATCCTCCTTTGCAAGATGCGGCTCTGCTCGTTCCATTCTTGAACCAACTAGCTTCCTTCTATAAGCCTTTGGGGCAAGCGGGCATAGCTTCGCACCGCGCCATAAGCGGCATAGGCCGCGAAAGCAAGTGTTGGCAAGGCAATGCAAGGCCTTACCGCAGCAGGGTTTGGACGAAGGTAGAATTTCATGACGGTGAAGACAGCTGCAGATGGCCGGAATCGGGGATTGCGTCCCAATCGGTTTTTTTCGGCAATTCTGGCTTCGGCTCTTGTAATTGTCGTGGCGGCCTGCGCGCCCATCTATCGCAACCACGGATATGTGCCGAACGACGAAGATCTCGCCCAGTTGGAAGTGGGCAAAGATACTAGAGAAACAGCCGGGCCTAAAGTCGGACGGCCCTCTGCGTCGGGACTTTTGAACGACACGGGGTGGTTCTATGTTCAAAGCCGTTGGGTACAAAAAGGCGCGTTGCCACCCGAAGAAATCGATCGTCAAGTCGTCGCCTTGACCTTCAGCGAGGCCGGTGTCCTCCAAAACGTCGAACGGTTTGGAATGGAACGCGGGCAGATCGTTCCCCTGTCGCGTCGCGTGACCGAAAGCAACGTGAAAGGTATGAGCGTTCTGCGTCAGCTCTTCTCTAACTTCGGTCGACTTGGAACGGCGCAGCTGCTCAATTGAGTGGTGTCTTCAGGCTTCCTTGTGCTTAGCAAAGGCGCCGACATGGCTCAGAATGATGTATCCTTTCCCGCATTTCGAAGAGGAAAGCTCGTTGTTCGTCTGGCTTGCTCGGATAGTGAAGTTAGGGATGCGCAGCGCCTGCGATATCGAGCTTTTGCGAACCACAATGTTTCAGACTTTGCAGATGGTTTTGACGCAGATGATTTTGATGCCGTCTCCAGCCATGTTCTTGTTCTGCAAGATCACTCTGTCTTGGCCTGCTACCGACTTCGCCTTTGGCAGGGGGGGCAGATCACGCAGTCTTATACAGGCAAATACTACGATCTTTCTCCGCTTGAACAATTTCCAAAGCCGATGCTGGAACTCGGGCGCTTTTGTGTTGCTCCCGGCAGCCAAGATCCTGATGTGTTGCGGCTTGCTTGGGCGGCAATGACCGCGGTTGTCGATTCATGTGGGGTAGGGCTCTTGTTTGGTTGTACCAGTTTTCATGGCGCGGATCCTCGCCAGCATGCGGCTTCCCTGGCGCTACTCAGGCCTCGTATCGGCCCTGAAGATTGGCGCCCGCGTCCGAAGTCAGCGTTTCGCGTCGATTTTGCTGATCTCCCGACCCCGATCAATAGTTCTCGTGCGCTTTCGTTGATGCCGGCCCTGTTGCGGAGCTATCTTGGTCTGGGAGGATGGGTCAGCGATCACGCGGTAATCGATCAAGACCTTGATACACTACATGTCTTTACCGGTGTCGAAATCGAAAAGATTCCGCCGGAAAGAGCCCGTGCACTTCGTGCTATAACAGCAAGAAGTGATGGGGTAAAATAATACCACTTTTTTAACACATTGATATTAAACATTTAAATTTAGAAATGCGATGTTGACCGCGGTGGTGAACTAGGCGATAAGCCCGCATCCGAGATTCAGGGGCATAAGCCTCGCCTATCCTCATGGGACACGACCGATGAAAACCTTTACCGCTACTCCGGCGGACATCGAGAAGAAGTGGATCCTGATCGACGCCGAGGGCGTTGTTCTGGGACGCCTCGCCACGATCGTCGCCAATATCCTGCGCGGCAAGAACAAGCCGACCTTCACCCCCCACATGGACATGGGTGACAATGTCATCGTCATCAACGCCGACAAGGTACAGATGACCGGCAAGAAGCGCGACGACAAAGTATACTACTGGCACACTGGCCATCCGGGCGGCATCAAGAGCCGTACCGCCAAGCAAGTGCTGGAAGGCGCTCATCCCGAGCGCGTCGTGATCAAAGCTGTTGAGCGCATGATCACCCGCAACCGTTTGGGCCGTCAGCAGATGACGAACCTGCGCGTTTATGCCGGTGCCGAGCACCCGCATGAAGCTCAGCAGCCGACCGTTCTGGACGTCAAAGTCCTGAACCCGAAGAACACCCGGAGCGCTTGATTATGGCTGACATCAAATCTCTCGACGATCTGAAATCGGCTGTTTCCGGTTCGGCCGCTCCCGCGGCTGCCGCTGAAGCCGCTCCGCGCACTCCGGTTCGCGATGCCCTTGGCCGCTCTTATGCGACTGGTAAGCGTAAAGACGCTGTTGCCCGCGTTTGGGTTAAGCCAGGTTCTGGCAAGGTCACCGTCAATGGCAAGGAAATGTCGGCATACTTTGCTCGTCCGGTTCTTCAGATGATCCTGAAGCAGCCGTTCCAGATTGCCAATGTCGAAGGCCAGTTTGACGTCTACGCAACAGTCGCTGGTGGTGGTCTGTCCGGCCAGGCTGGCGCTGTAAAGCACGGTATTTCAAAGGCTCTCCAGCTTTACGAACCGGCTCTGCGTGGCGCTTTGAAGGCCGCTGGCTTCCTGACCCGCGACAGCCGTGTCGTTGAACGTAAGAAGTACGGTAAGGCAAAGGCCCGGCGTTCGTTCCAGTTCTCGAAGCGCTAAGTTGTGTTTCCGAGGCGAAGAGCCTTGGAATTACACTATTCGGAAAACGCAGCCTTTTGGCTGCGTTTTTTATTTCTAATGGGGTGAAGCGGCCCTGCTACCGAAGTTGAAGGCAGGCAACGGCACTTTTGTCAGAACCTTATCTTGGGCAGGATCACCCTTTGGACAAACGCCGGCGCCAGCGGGTGGCCTTTTTCGTGACGATTTGAACAAATATGGTGACCCGTGATTACAAAGGGGAATCATTTTGGCCCAAGACAAGCTTTCATACCGCGCGGACATTGATGGACTTCGCGCGATAGCAATCGTTTCCGTGGTCTTGTTTCACTATGGCCTCTGGCTGAAAGATTCCGGGTTTGCCGGCGTAGATCTCTTCTTCGCAATCAGTGGCTATCTGATCACCAGCCTGATCAAGCAGGATGTTGCCGCTGGAACCTTCTCTCTGGTCGATTTTTATGCGCGGCGGATCCGACGCATCTTGCCGGCGCTGTTGGTGATGACCATTGTCGTTTTGGCAACTGGGCTAATAATGCTTGGGCCGTCCGATCTTAAGGCGCTTGGTGCGTCCGGGCTCGCGGCTACTTTCGGCTACGCCAATTTCCATTTTTACTTCGCCACGGGCTATTTTGATACTGCGGCATTTACCAAGCCCTTGTTGCACACTTGGTCATTGGGCGTAGAAGAGCAGTTTTATCTAGTGTGGGCACCCTTGTTATTCGCGGCAGCCTATCTGACTGGAAAGGCATTCAGAAATGTGATGCTGGCATTGCTGATTGCGGTGATCGTCGCCAGCTTTTCCACCGCGCTTTATCTCGCGAAGCAAGACCCGGACGTTGGGTTCTACATGCCTCATGCCCGCGCTTGGGAATTAGGTGTTGGAGCCCTTGCCGCTTTGGTACCCGTGCCGAGCCTTTCTAAGACCTTGACGCAAATTTTGGCTGCCGTGGCTTTTTCCGTTCTGATCGGTGGTTTCGCCGTATTGGAGCAAGTTGGCGGCAACAACTTGTGGGGTGTCTTCGCGGTTGTTTGTGGGGGCGCCACTGTCTTGTGGCTCAGCGGACAGGGAACGTTTGTAAGTCGTCTCCTGTCTCTTCCGCCCTTTCCCGCAATTGGTCTGGTTTCTTACTCTCTTTATTTGTGGCACTGGCCGATACTTGTGTTCCTGTTCGTGTGGAACAATGAACAGGAACTGACGGTCACGCAGGCAATTTCCGCTTTGGTGGTTGCGACAGCCATTTCGGTTATGAGTTACTATCTGGTGGAAAAGCCAGCACGTCGGCGGGCAATGTCGCGCTCGACGGTTTACATTGCAGGACTTTCGGGAATGGCAGCGGTCGGTTTGACGTCATTTGCAATGATAGCTCTGAACGGGCTGCCAGGCCGGTTCGACAGTGCGGCTCAAGCAATTCTAACCTCGGGGACGCGCCAGGCGCCGAAGTTTTCGCGTCGCCCCTGCGCCGTCACAACTTCAAGTGCATCATGGGAGCGAAACTGCGTGGTAGGAGAGGCCCCGGATGGAGCGATTGCGGTTATTGGCGATAGTTTTGCCAGTGCTTACCAGCAAGCAATCAGTGAACGCTTCCCAGATACAAATCTATTCCGGGCGGCCTGCACCGGTTCGAATCCTTTATACTCAGCGAAGGAACCGAGATCCGGCTGTGAACGGCTTTGGGCTTGGTTCTACAGTGACCTCATAGTGAAAAAGCGGGTTGAGACGGTTGTGATTGTCGCACGCTGGCACTCCAAATCCTATCCGTCGGTCGCAGAGACCGTTTCATACCTGAAGTCGCATGGAATACGTGTTGTTGTCATTGGCCAACAACCTGAATTTGACGTTTCACCGAAGCTTATAGTTGAGGCCGCATTCCTGCCTCGCGCACGCTATCAGTCTCCGGGACTGATGCGTCAGGCAGAGAAAAAGCGGCAAGAGAACGCGCGCATGCGCCAAGAGACCGAGCTTGAAGGCGGGGAATTCTTCGACCCTATCGAAGCGCTTTGTAAGCAGGACACTTGCAGGACCGCTACGCCTGAGGGCATTGCGATTGCCTATGATTACGGACATCTAACAGCGGCAGGCGCAGATTACCTTGTTGGCGAATTCGCCAAACTTGGCCTCAAATTGCCTTAACACCTGGCACTCAAAATATAAAAAAGGGCCGGCAATGCCGGCCCAAAGTCGCCCAGGGGAGCAGGGCTTTGTCAGTCGCGCCAAAACGGACGATTGCACTCTGCCTCGGCTGACAGCGCATCCAGTCCGATGTCTCTGAGCATGTGGCGATCCAACTTTCGCAATTGTTTGCGGGTTCGGGCGCGAGTCTCCCATGCCAGAACCAGAACTGCGGCGCGCAGAACGACGCGCGACAGCGGCGGCAGCGATGCAGGACGGAAAACCAGCGTTTCGACGGGAGACATTTTTCAAGATCCTTTTGTATTGATACAATGGCGGTGTATGCCATAGTATATTGATACAAAAATTGCCTAATGAATCGCCAGAGGTACATTGTGGTGGATACAATAAACTGGCTGCCGGACATATCGCAGGCAGATGGACCGAAATATCTCGCATTGATGCGCGCTTTGCGTGAGTCAATTCGATCTGGGGAGTTGGCCGAAGGGGCACAGCTTCCGACTGTTCGTGAACTTGCTTGGCAAATGAAAGTTACGCCAGGCACGGTCGCGCGGGCCTATAACTTGGCTACGCAAGAGGGCCTTCTGGCGGCAACCGTCGGTCGGGGCACTTTTGTTGCGAGCCGGGCGCCGCGCCTTGGTCCGACGCAACCCCTGTTCATCGAACGCGACAGTTCACGCGATCAAGGACGGGTCGATCTGCGAGCGCCGATCCTTCCCGACGTTGGGCAAAACGAAGCCATTGCAGCTGCATTGCGAGAAATCTCGCTCGATCCGGCAAATGACTGGGTCGACTATCCTCGCCAAAGCGACGAGCTGCCATTGCGAGAAGCGATCTGCGAATGGGTTTCTGACAGAACGTTGGGTTCATTCGGGCCAGAAGAGGTGGTGCTGACCCATGGGGGCCAGAACGCCATTATTCTGGTGTTTTTGTGCTGCCTACGTGGTGATCGTCCCGTTGTTCTGACCGAAGAACTTGCATATCCGGGATTCCGCCATGCCGCAAAGCTTGCGCGGGCCGAGGTCGTCGCCGTTGAGATGGACGCCGAAGGTATCCGTCCAGATGCCTTGGAGGCGGCGTGCCGTCGGCATGGCGCCCAAGTTTTGTGTCTGACGCCGGAGGCTCAGAACCCGACCACTGGGCGCATGTCGGCAGAGCGTCGGGCGCAAATTGCCGATGTTGCGCGACGTCATGATCTGCAAATACTTGAAGATGATTGCTATTCTGTCTCTCTGTCGAATCGGCCATCGCTACGCGCGATTGCCCCAGAGCGAACTTGGTATGTTGGCAGTCTGTCGAAGACCGTTTCCGCTGGACTGCGTTTTGGCTATATGATTGCGCCCATTGGCATGGGGCAGGCTGGGCGCCTGACCGCCCAACATTCGTTCTTCGCTCTAGCTCGTCCAATCGAAGCAGTCGTCTTGCATCTGTTGTCGTCTGGCGAAGCGCATCGGCTACGCGCTCGGGTGCACGAGGAACTCGAGGTTCGCCTTCAAATGGCAGTGAATGAACTTGGCGCTTTCGATCTCGCTTGGTCACCTGGCGTGAGATTTGGGTTTCTTCGGCTTCCCTCAGGCTGGCGCGCCTCCAATTTTGTATCTCGGGCTGAAGGGGCAGGTGTGGTGGTGCGCTCTGCGGATGAATATGCGTTGGTACATGGCCGTGCGCCTAACGCGGTTCGCATCGCATTTTCCGGAAACGTGGGGCTGGAGGAGTATGAGAAAGCGTTGCGACGTTTGGCGCGTTTGTTAGCCGAGCCACCCTCGGATTTGATGGTTTGAAGCCGATTGTGGCGGGATTGTGGCGACTTTCTGGCTGAATTCGTCACGACCTCCTGATTCTGTGTCTTTGGAATCGCAGATTTGTGCCAGCACAAGCCCCTCGCGCGGAGTCCAATTGACCGATAACGACAACAAGAGCAGCTTGGGCTTATCAACATGTGATGCCGAATGGCACACCGAGCAGGGCGCAAAAACGATGGGTATCCAAGCCGCTTTCCACGCCCCCCATGGTGGGGCTGATTTTCTGGGTCTGCGTACGCGTGCAGGCCGTACTGAAATTGTTTATGATGATGGAGTTGCCCGCCGCATGGTGTGGCGTGTGGCAGATGGGCGTACAGATGAGCGTCGTCTTTCGGATGCTTTGCAGGCTGCCGTCGGCTCACTTCGTGTATTGCCGACGCTTTATGACGAGCTGAAAAAGCGCGCGATACACATTGAACGCGTCGCAGGATAAGAAATCCGGAAAAGTTCTGCATAAAAACCGGGCCTTGGCCCGGCTTTTTTGCGTGGTACATATAGACAGGCTTGCCAGCCGTGTTCGGTTGTGCCTAAATTTGATCAAATGACAGAATAAGACGTCCGAACAGGGGGCATCATGACGAAATCAAGCGGGTCCGGCCTGAGCCGAGAGGCCCGGTCAGGTCTGGCAATGGTCAGTCCGACCTTCCTTTATGCAACCTTGTTGCTGGCGGCACCTTTGGCCACAGTTTTGTTGTTCTCTGTGCTTACCGGCGGGCGTGGGCAGATTACATGGGACTTTACTTGGTCCAACTATATCGAAGTTTGGACTGGTCCTGTTTACCGCGCGATCATGCTTCGCTCTCTGACCGTGGCACTTGGCGTGACATTGGTAACCGTCTTGATCGCCTATCCGATCGCTTATTTCGTTAGCTTCAATGTGTCGCCGTCCAAAAAGTCCATGTGGTTGTTTCTGATCACGATCCCGTTCTGGACCAGTTATCTGATCCGGGTGTTCCTGTGGAAAGTGATCCTTGGATACAATGGCGTAATCAATTCCGGCCTTTTGTCGATCGGGATCATCGACGAACCACTGCAATGGATTAACTATAACGTAGGCGCTCTGATCGTTACATTGGCCCATGCCTATGCGCCATTTGCGATCCTTCCGATCTTTGTCAGCTTGGAAAAGATTGACCGTAGCCTTTTGGAAGCCGGTCAGGATCTTGGGGAGTCCAAACTCCGGACTTTCCTGCGCGTAACGTTGCCGCTTTCGATGCCGGGCGTAATTGCTGCCGTATTGATCGTCTTTATTCCGACAATTGGCGACTATGTAACACCTGATCTGATTGGCGGAGGCAAATTGCCGATGATAGCCAACATGATGGAAGTGCAGATGTTGAAGGTAAACAACAAGCCACTTGGCAGTGCCATCGCTGTCAGTGCGATGTTCATCGTCGGCTTGGTTGCAATTGGCTTTGTGCTTTTGAACAGCCGCTTTCTGGGGCCAAAGAAATGACCAAGGGACGCTCGCTCAAGATTTACGCCATCGGCTATCTGATGTTTCTCTATGCGCCGATTGCTCTTCTCCCAGTCTTTGCGTTCAATGATTCAAAGATCATTGCCTTTCCGCTGTCCGGATTTACGACGATCTGGTTTAGCGAAATGTGGAACGACGCGCAGATGTGGACGGCGCTGAAGCATTCGATGATCATTTCTTCTTCGACGTCGATATTGGCCACAACTCTGGGAATCTTCGCTGCCCGGGCCTCGACCAGGTACAGATTCCCGGGGAAAGGCCCGGCAATGGGCCTGATTATGCTTCCTTTGGTCTTGCCCGAAATGATCGTTGCCATGTCGCTTCTCGTGGTACTTTTGGCTCTTGGTGTGCCGCTGTCGATCATGACCGTTATTCTTGGTCATTCGTTGATCTGCACGCCATTCGCTGTGGCCATTCTAACCTCGGCCTTTCAATCCTTGGACCAGTCTTTGGAAGAGGCGGCCTATGATCTTGGTGAAACGCCTGTATCTACGTTCCGGTTGATCATCCTTCCCTTGGTGATGCCCGGGATCATTTCGTCCTTGTTGATCTGTTTCACGATTAGCCTTGACGAATTCATTATCTCTTACTTCCTCGCCGGCGCGGATTCAGTTCTGTCTGCTTATATTTATAGCCAGTTCCGCTTCCCCGCCCGCGTCCCCGCCATGTTGGCGCTCGGCACCATCCTTGTCTTGGTGTCGGTCGTCCTTTTGACCATCGCTGAATATTTCCGTCGCCGCGGTATCGCGAAAACCGGCGGCAAGGATACCGGAGGCTTCCTGTGAGCAGCACTGAAAAAATGATCGAGTTCCGGGACGTCCATAAGTACTATGGCGACTACCATGCCCTGCGCGGCATCTCGGCCAGCATTCGGGCGGGAGAGTTTTTCTCGCTCCTTGGGCCATCAGGATGTGGCAAGACCACCCTTTTGCGGACCATCGCAGGCTTTGAAGACATTTCGTCGGGCGCGGTGCTCCTTGACGGAAAGGACATGGCCCATGTTCCGGCGAACAAGCGGCCGACCAATATGGTGTTTCAATCCTATGCCATCTTCCCGCATTTGACAGTGGCCCAGAATGTCGGCTTTGGCCTGCGCAAAGATCCGAGATCCAAGGAGGAAAAGGCCAAGGCTGTTGCCGAGGCGTTGGAAATGGTGGGGCTCAAGGGCTATGGCGACCGTGCGGCGCATGCGCTTTCGGGCGGCCAGAGACAGCGCGTTGCGCTTGCCCGTGCTCTTATCCTGAAGCCAAAGGTTCTACTGTTGGACGAGCCGCTTTCTGCGCTCGACAAGAAGATGCGTGAACAGATGCAGGTCGAGTTGATCAAGTTGCAGCGTCAAGTTGGGATCACCTTTGTGCTTGTGACACATGACCAAGAAGAGGCCTTAGTTATGTCTGATCGGATTGCGGTGATGTTCGAAGGGGAAATTGCCCAGCTTGACGATCCGGAAACTTTGTATCGTCGTCCGAACTCCAAGAAGGTGGCAGACTTCATTGGCACCATGAATTTCATACCCTGTACTGTCGTCTCTGAGGACGGTGGAAAGGTGAAGGTGGACGCCAAAGGGCTTGGAACCGTGGAGTTGGAGGCAGACCAATGCCCCCCGGGAAAGGGCGAAGCGCCAGTCGTTGGTTTGCGTCCAGAGACCTTGACCCTGCTGTACCCCGGTCAGACGACATCGGATCGGACTGTCGACGGGTTGGTTGATGAAGTCATCTATTTTGGCGACATGACCTACTATGATGTCTATTTGGGTGGGACCGACGTAGAGGTGCGCTTGTCGATGCGGAACGTGCCCGGACGACCGATCCTTGAAGTAGGAAGTAAGGTGGATGTTGCGTGGAGCCCGTCGGCTTTGGTGCTGTTCCGCTAAGACTATTGAAACTTTTGGATTAAGCGCTGCCCATACGGCGGCGCTTTTTCTTTGGGAAATAGGTAGCTAGCGATCCGGGGCAATCAACCCAAGCCCGCGGAGATAGATCCCTATGCCTGCTTCCAGCAAGTCTTCGGGTGGAAAGGGTGATTTCGTTCCATTGCCGCGCATGAAAAGTTCCACAACACCGTGGCTCATGGCCCAGATATGCGAAGAGAACATTGTGGCAGGCGGGCGACGATCGGGCGGAAGATGCTCGGACAGCTTAGTGGCGGCCTGTTCAAGGACGCTGCGCGCCTTGGCTGAAACCTGAGCAAGATCGGGGTGGCTCGCAGGAGCGAGCCCACTTTCGAACATTGCCATATAATGCCCTGGGTACTTTCGGGCGAAAGCCAAATAGGCTCGTCCGGTTGCTTCGAAGGCAGCTAAGGCCGTCGGTTTGCCACCGTTATAGGCATATTCCATCAGGGCCGCGAAGATATCAAATCCTTGGCGAGCAACCTCGGCTATCAGGTCATCGCGCCCAGCGAAGTGGCGATAGACTGCAGCAGGCGTCACGTCAGCTGCCTTTGCTGCTTCGGATAACGTGAAACCAGTTGGGCCTTTTTCCGCGATAAGCGTCAATGCGGCGTCAACTAGAGCCTGTCGAAGATTGCCGTGATGGTATCCTCGCTTCACTCTCGCCCCTTACGCAGATCAGGCTCACCACAGATTGCACTGTCAGGTTCACCGATCAATGCGCTATCTTTGCCGGAGTAATCCATAGCGTGTAAGATAGTTTGAATAGCCGCGATCCTGGCGCGCTTTTTGTCGTCAGACAAGATGACGGTCCACGGTGCAAAGTCAAAATTCGATCGCTCCATGGTTTCTTCAATTGCGGCTGTATACTCATCCCATTTGCCCAAACCGTCGACGTCAATTGACGACAGCTTCCATTGCTTCAACGGGTCTTTCTCGCGCGCCAAGAAGCGATTGAGCTGTTCGGCGCGGCCAACTTCCAGCCAAATCTTCCGCAGAACTATTCCTTCATCCACCAACATGTGTTCGAAATCGGGTAATTGTCTGAAAAAATGCTCGCGTTGCGATGGCGTGCAAAAGCCGAAAACATGTTCGATCATGGCTCTATTGTACCAACTACGGTCAAAGAGAACCATTTCGCCTTTGGCTGGAAGCCAGTCGACGTAACGTTGAAAATACCATTGTGCGGCTTCGCGATCGGAAGGTTTTGTCAAAGCCGCAACAGTGCAAACGCGAGGATTAAGGTTCATGCGGACGGCGTCTATCGTTCCACCTTTGCCGGCAGCGTCACGGCCTTCGAAAACTACGATCAAGCGCTTTCCGCTGGCTTTAAGATCGGCCTGCATGCGCACCAGTTGGATCTGCAGAGCCTCAAGATGGTCTTCATAGGCCTTCTTTTTGATCTCTTCCCGATAAGGGTAGCTTTTGGTTAGGATTTCATCCTTGTTGGCGGTCTCAATCGCCTTTCGGACGGACTTAGGAGCGACTTCCGAGAAATAGCGACTGATTGCACCATCAAATGGCAGTTCCATTATGCCCCCGCAGGAAAGTTTCTTCCAGTATCGCGATTGCGCCGCTTAGCGCAATCCAGCCCGTAGCGCAGCGCGGTCGATTGCATTCACAACTTCCTCTACATGGGTGTGATGCGGCATATGCCCCACGTTTTGTAGAACCGTAAGGTTAGCATTCGGCAGCAGCTTTGCCAGTGGTTCCGCATGAATTGTTAAGGGAACAATGGTGTCCGCATCCCCGTGCACCAATTCAACAGGAAGGTTAAGCATCGGGTAGTGTGATTGCATTTGGACCACATCCGCGCGAAGACCGTTGATCTGTTGGACAGTGGAGGAGAGTGAACCATACCTCAGCGTTAGGTTCGTGCCGAGATGTTCCGAATAGTTTTCAGGAGCAGCTTGGGGAGCAAAGACCCCAGCAACAGCGCGTCGCATATAGCTTTTCGGGACGAAGGCTGACGCCAGCGGCACAATGAGATGCCGTCCAATAGGGTTTGCGGTTATTCGGTACCACGGGTCAAGTGAACCTGGCCAAGGCATGGTCGCAGCAGAGACGAGGACCAATGCAGCTGGCTCTTCCTGTAATGCCCAAGCCAAAGCAACGGCTCCACCATAGCTTTGCCCGAGGACAATCGGGCGCTGCACACCAATTTCTCGCAGCGCGGCGCGAATTTGTCTGGCCTGGTCGTGGACCGAAGTTTGTCCATCAGGCATAGATTTCGAATGGCCCAAACCTGGGCGATCCACCGCGATCACGCGGTACGAAGATGATAACCTCTCGGCAAAGCCTAGGGTGAAGTCACGCAGGTTGCCATTCGCGCCGTGGATCAAAACAAGATCAGGCCCGCTGCCCGTGACAAAGGTGTGAACACCCTTTTCCGAAGTGCCCAATATGGGCCCGACCGGGGGGTGGCTGACCAAAGCTTGCTGACTGCGGGACGCTATCCGCATCCCGGTCAAGCCTGCCAAGGCGAGGGAAGCAAGCGCAGTGCTAACGACCAATGTCCTGAATCTCGTAAGGAGTGGATTGGTAGATTTCGTTTAGCCAATTCCCATAAAGCAAATGGGCATGGCTGCGCCAACGATTGAGCGGAGGGTTTGCCGGATTATCGTCCGGATAGTAGTTCAACGGAACATTGATTGGCGTATTTGCTGCAACATCACGATCATATTCCTGCTTGAGAGTGTCGCTGTCATATTCGAAATGATTGAAGATATAGAGCGCGCGATGAGCGGCGTCTTCCACCAGACAAGGTCCGACCTCGTCCGAGCCCAGAAGTGTCTTCAGCTCTGGATCGGCATCGATTTCGGATTGCTTCATTTCGGTCCAGCGAGAAACGGGGATTACAAAATCGTCTGAAAACCCTCGCAGATAAGGGGAGGTCGGCGCAAGGTTTCGGTGACGGAAACAGCCGAACGCCTTGTGATCCAGCATATACTTCTGGACTTTGTGGAAGTGGTAAATCATCGCCATTCCACCCCAACAGACGCCGAAGGTTGACTGGACATGGGTCTGCGTCCAGTCCATCACCCGACAGAGTTCTTCCCAGTATGTCACATCTTCAAACGGAAGGTGTTCAATTGGGGCGCCTGTGATGATTAGGCCATCGAACTTCTCGCCGCTTTCCTCGATTTCCGCGAATGGGCGATAGAACGTTTCCATATGCTCGGCGGCAGTATTCCGAGTTTGGTGTTCCGTCATCCGTATCAATTGAAAATCAATCTGGAGCGGCGTCGCGCCGATGAGGCGCGCAAATTGGTTTTCGGTCTGTATCTTTTTCGGCATCAGATTCAGAAGGCCGATCCGAAGCGGGCGAATGTCTTGTCTGGCGGCACGTTCAGGGGACATGACCATCACACCCTCATTGCGCAACACATTGAAGGCAGGGAGAGATTCTGGAAGCGTGATTGGCATGGGCAAGTGGTCCCTTGGCTCAGAGTTATGGCATGTATGTCGTCAGACCGATCAGGGCAAGGCAAGGAGCCCTAGGTGCGATCCTTTCTGTCGATAGACTGCGCGATCAGCGCGTTAAAATCGGATGGGCTTCGCACTTGAGCTACTTCCTCTGCCGTTATGGTTACGCCCCAGTTTGCCATCGCCTTATAGCGCGGTTGCCTGTGGGCGAGCGCGCGCGCATATGTCCAACGAACAAAGTGATCTGGATCGCAGTTTTCTTCTGTTTTTTCGAATGTTATGCGATATTCTTCCCAAGCCGCACGCAGGAAGTCAGGCTGGTAATACATCGGTTTTGGCGCACGATCAAAACGGCGAACAAGTTCGGCAGTATGTGCCTCAGACCCCTTGATCCAGACCATCAAAAGAGATTCTGAAAGCTTGGTCATCACCTCGTCTTTTGGGTCTTCCGGAGTAACAACTTCGCAAATTGAGCCTGATGTATCACAGATAAAGTTGCGATAGCCGTAAATGGCTTCGGCTCGATCAATGAATTGCGCGGTGTCCAGCATTGCGGAAACCTCTGCCTTGCGGTGCTGTTCTTGGCGCTGCATGTACTGATCAAATGGCAAACCGCCTTTTTCTGGATCGCCAGGCTTTCCCAGATAGGTCGACAATGGGGCCAGATTATTAAACGTGATGTTCGATGCGATATAAACGCTGTCCGTCATAAGCAATTCGCGCAAAAGCGGTACTTTCATCGCTTCGCGTTTGAAGTTATCGGCGATAAATTCGCCCATATAACGGGTGCCTATGCGGTAATCGACGGAGTAATGGAACCACGAACCACCATCCGCGGCACCGTTGTCGCGCAGCATATTTGCAAGATACGTCTTGCCCAATCCGGACATCCCGAACAGCAAAACCCGCTTGTGGCTCGCCGAAAGGTAATCTGCACCGCTGGCATAGATCATTATATGACACCCCATTTCCTGCAAAGGCCGTGTTACCGCCGCTTTGGGGCCGCTTCAATGAAAAACCCCGCCGTCACGGCGGGGTTCTCCAAAACTTAAAGGGGCCGCTTCTTAGAAGGAGAAGCCAACACGAAGACCTATTGCGGTCGCCGAGTTGTTGCGGAATTGCGAAGCACCGCCAAGAGAAACCGCATTGCCGATGTCGACGTAGCGCACACCAGCAGAGATCTTCATGTTCTCATGCGTGTAGGTGGCACCGACCTGAATGGACGCGTAGCCATCGGTCGGGGAAAGGTTCGAAGCAATGCCACCATTGCTCTTTTCATAGCCCAGAGAGACAGCAGCCGACCAATTGTCGTTGAACTTGCGTCCAACACCAAGGTTATAGGTGATGGTGTCGTTTGCGTGGCTGATAAGCGGGTTCAGCGGGTAGCCCGGAGCGTTCAGGGTCGCCGATGTCCAATCAACCCAGCGGATCGAGCCGAATACCAGCGTATTGGCAGCAACCCCGGATTGGAAATCCAAAGTGACCGACTTCGGAAGTTCGACACGGGGATAGAGTGCCGAAGGGACAGGGCCGCCGAACACTGTCGTCTTCAGAACGTGCTTGGTTTCGCTTTGGTAGGTCAAAGCCACGCGAAGCGCGATTTCCGGCTTTTCGTAGGCGACCCCTACCAGATAACCAAGATCCGAGTCCTTCGAGAAGTTCGCTTGATAAAGCGGCACTCCACCGTTAAAAATCTGGACATTGCCGCCAACCGAGACCTGACGCAGACCAGCGTGTACCGAAAAGTTCTCGTTGAACTTATAGCGTGCAACGGCAGCAACAGTCTGGCCATTGAGTTCCGCATTGGTGCCGCGGATCGGATATGGGGCAGGGCCCGGCGACGGAGCAGGGTAGGAAATGTCTGCACCGTAGCTTGGGTCGATGGTCACACCAAACGAAAGCTTTTCGTTAAGGTCTGCTTTAACCGCAAGACCAATTTGGCTGTAGGATGGAGTAACGTTGCCCGTAGGAGCAAGACCACCGCCCGCAGCACCTTTTACTGACGGCGAAACCGAACCGTAGGACAGTTCAGCGTATCCGCCTTTTTCGAACATGAAACCTAGTGGAACGCCAGAACGCTCAAAACCACCGGCATTGGCGGCGCTGGCTGCGAGTGCGGCCAATCCGGCCGCGGCGAGTGTCTTTTTCATTTTCCTCATCCTGTGTGGAAGGACTTCCCCGTCACACACGCTATGAATTGGCCGAAAATCGGTCAATCAATGACGCGGCGTCACATGCTTGTGATAGTATTTTTTGTGACTTTTAAGCCCGCTTTTTGGCCTCGGCGCGAACGTTAATCAGGTTTCCGGAGATGATCAGAACGGCGCCAATAAAGACAAAGACATCAATCGGCTCATTATAGAAGACTGCTCCGATCCCTGCGATCAGCGGAAGACGGGCAAAATCGACAGGCATAACGAATGAGGCGGGGGCGAGTCGCAAAGCCGATGTCAGGCAAAGGTGTGCGAGCAGGCCACAGACACCGATAAGCGTCAGCCAAGGCATCGAATGTGCCGTCGGCCATCTAACATTCCCATCCCAAGCGGCAAGGGTCGCCCCCATGACAAACTGCATCAATGTCAGCCAAAAGAGGATAGACACGATGGATTCCGCACGCGTCAGTGCCTTCGTCGCAATTCCTGTCAACGCAAAGCAGATTGCGCAAGCAAATGCCGCCAGAATGCCTGCATTGATCTGACCGAAATCCGGGCGCGCTACGATGAGGATGCCCAAGAAGCCCATAGTTGCGGCAAGTACCTTTGTCTGAGTGATCTTCTCGCCTAACAGAAATGGGGAAAGAACGATAACCCAGATGGGTGAAGTGAATTCTATGGCAAAAACCTGCGCCAGAGGGATTAAGGTCAGTGCCAACAGCCAAAGGTTCTGACCGGCAAAATGGACAACATTTCTTCCCAAGTGGCCGGCAAGTCGATTGGCCTTCACCTCAGTCAACCGCCCAAGGGCGCCCGCCACACATAGGACCAGAAAGAAACCGATCAGTGATCGGATCGTCATGATCTCGAAAGTGTCATGCTCGCCCTGAATCTGGCGCGCCGCAATTGCCATCGCGGTAAACGATGCAATGGAGCCTGTCATCCAGAGGGCGGCAGCTATAGGCCGGTGCGTTTCGTTCATACCCTTCTGTGTCTGGGCGTTGGCGGATTGTCCAGATAGCAAGGTGAAAATCCCTAAGGTGAGCAAGGTGTTGGAAAACTTAGACCTACCAGGAAAACGCCAACATCGCTGAAGGGCTCGCGGTTGTTAAGCCGGTCCTAGTCTCCCACTTCCTCGATCATAAAATCGCGCAGGATGTGACGCGTGGCTTCAAACCAAAGGCTCTGACGTGTTCTCGTTTGATGCGCTTCAAATGCAGGGCCGTCACGAAAGCTCTCCATGACTTCGAAAACCATCGGATCGTCGCTGTCATCAATATCGAAGGTGATGCAGCCAGGTTCGGCGCGTGTGAGGCGAATGTGTTCTGCACGGTGCGTGAGGACCGCTTGCCTCTCGGCCTCCGTCATACAAACCAGTTTTCCACGCAAGCGAACCATAAAGCATACCCCATTTTGAACCCGCAGCTTTTCAGAATGAAAGCTGGTGTCAATCCGGGATTATGATCGCACGTATGTCCCTCGCGGGGGCTGGATGAGAAATGGTTTCCAATGCTTCATCCAGCGTAATTACTCTGCTGATTAACGGTTCCAACTCGACTTTGCCTTTTGCAATCAGTTCTGCGGCTCTTCCTTGGGTGAAAGGATTGAGAAAACTGAAGTGGAGCTGGATTTCACGAAACAAGAGGTCAAAGGGCTCGATCTGAACTTTCTTCCCTTGCGGCAGCACGCCGAGGATCACGATACGACCACCGTTTGAAGTCAGTCTCGGTGCGGCTTCGACGGTGTCAGACACTCCGGCACATTCAAGCACGACATCGGCACCGTTAGGCCAGATTGACAAAGCTTCGCTCGCGGACTTGGCAACATGCATTGCACCAAACTGTAGGGCCAGATCCTGTTTCTCGCGGCTCCTGGTAACCATCATCGCGTCTGCGCCGGCTAGCCGTGCCAATTGTAGGGCCAGCAAGCCGATAACACCACCGCCCATGATCAGGCACCGCTCTCCCGGTTGGATGGCCGCAAGATCCAAGCCGTGAAGCGTGCAGGCCAGTGGCTCGGCAAAAGCACCATGGAACGGGTTCATATCGGCTGGAAGCACTATTGCCTTAGATGCCGGGAAGGCAGCGAAGGGGGCAAATCCGCCATCACGATGGATGCCCGTCGCCACGTTTCGCAAACAAAGGTTCACGCGTCCCTTGAGACAGGCTGGGCAGGTCAGGCAGGGGATGTTTGGGTCGCACGTCACGCGCGATCCGACAGGCAGATATACTCCAGCACCGACTGCGGTTATCAAACCACTGAATTCATGCCCCAAAGTCACTGGGCCTCGCGAAGGAAACTCTCCCAAGAACAAATGGCGGTCAGTTCCGCATATTCCTGCGGCTTCGACGCGAATGATGACCTCTCCGTATCCCGGCACCGGTTCTGGAACATCTTCCAGCCGCAAGTCCCGTTCGGCGTAAAGTCTTAGTGCACGCATCAGTTCACCCCCTTGCTGGTCTAGCAAGTTGGACATGGCCAGCAGCGATTAGGCAAGTCTGATTGACTTGCCTATTCCAGTTCTATGGTGCCCGGTGGCTTGGAGGTGCAATCGTAGAAGACACGGTTCACACCTTGCACTTCGTTGATGATCCGGGTTGCCGTTTCCCCAAGGAATTCATGCGTAAACGGGTAGTAATCCGCTGTCATACCGTCGACAGAAGTCACCGCGCGCAAAGCAAGAGCGTAGTCATATGTGCGCCCGTCACCCATAACGCCAACAGTCCGCATCGGCAGGATAGCTGCGAAGGCTTGCCAGATTTCGTCATACAGGCCGTGCTTGCGGATTTGGTCGATATAAACCGCGTCAGCCTTTCGAAGGATCTCCAGCTTTTCCCGGGTAATATCGCCAGGGCAGCGGATGGCAAGTCCCGGGCCGGGGAAGGGGTGACGTCCGATGAACTGGTCAGGCAGACCAAGTTCGCGACCCAAGGCACGAACCTCATCCTTGAACAACTCGCGCAGCGGCTCGACCAGTTTCAGACCCATCTTTTCAGGCAGGCCACCCACATTGTGGTGTGACTTGATGGTGACCGAAGGGCCGCCAGAGAAGCTGACACTTTCGATGACATCGGGATAAAGTGTGCCCTGGGCCAGGAATTCGGCACCACCAACCTCATGGGCGTGCTTCTGGAACACGTCGATGAACAGCTTGCCGATTGTCTTCCGTTTCACCTCCGGGTCGGAAACGCCTTCAAGCGCTCCGAGGAAAAGATCGGATTCGTCGGCGTGGATCAGTGGCATGTTGTAATGGTCGCGGAACATGGTGACGACCTGTTCAGCCTCGCCCAAGCGCAACAGCCCATGATCGACGAACACACAAGTCAGCTGATCCCCAATCGCTTCATGAATCAAGACTGCGGCCACCGATGAATCAACGCCGCCGGAAAGACCGCAGATGACCTTCTTGTCGCCAACCTGTTCGCGAATCTTGCGGATCGCTTCTTCGCGATAAGCGCCCATTGTCCAGTCGCCGCTAAATCCTGCAAGCCTGACAAAGTTTTCGTACAGCTTTGCGCCGCGGGGTGTGTGATGCACTTCCGGATGGAACTGAACCGCGTAGAAATGACGGGACTTGTCCGCAGTAATCGCAAATGGCGCATTCGGTGATGTGCCATAAACTTGAAATCCAGGAGCGATTTTGGACACATGGTCGCCATGGCTCATCCAGACCTGCTCACGCCCTTCTGTGAACCATCCGTCAAGAATATCCAGCTTTTCGGGCGAGGGCGTAACGAAGGCACGGCCAAATTCAGCTGTTCCGTGACCACGTTCGACCTTTCCGCCAAGACAATGCATCATGACCTGTTGGCCATAGCAAATCCCCAGGATCGGAACACCCAGATCGAACACACCAGCCGGAGGCATTGGTGCGCCTTCTGCGAAAACCGAAGCCGGGCCGCCGGAAAAAATTACGGCCTTCGGCGCATAGCTTTGAAGAAAAGCGTCATCCACTTTGTTGAACGGATGGATTTCGCAGTAGACATTCAGTTCCCTCAACCGACGCGCAATTAGCTGCGTAACCTGAGAGCCGAAGTCGATGATGAGAAGGCGATCATGTTGGGTCATGCGTTCGCATACGAAGGCAGTTAAAGAATCGCAAGAGGCAGGCAGCACCCGCAGCATGAATTTCAGTGGAAAATCTAATCAACAATGCTGATTTTGGTCGCTTGTGTGGGACTTCAACATATGGCCAAAGGCGACATGTCGTTTTTGGGCGGCAAGCGGCGGAAATGGGGGGCGGACCAATTGGGTTTGACGTCATAAGGTCGTCAAACTGCTTTTGGAGGTTTGGGACATGAACGATGTAGCAGCGGGACGTAGAGCTCGGGGTGGTGGTGGTGCCAGCCGGAGGGCAGAACGTACGGCGATCAGCTTCGAAACCGCCCGTTTCATCGAACGCAACATTCCCAACTTTGAGATTCTGAACGAAGAAGCGCTTCAGATCATCGAATGGAATGCTGAAACCGTTCTGGAAGAAATCGGCGTCAACTTCGTTGAAAACCCGGCCGCGCTGGAGCTTTGGAAAGCAGCAGGTGCAGACGTCACCGGTGAGCGCGTCCGCATTCCTCGCGGTCTGGCCCGTAAACTTTGCGCAACGGCACCTAAGACCTTTACCCAGCACGCCCGCAATTCGGCCCGCAATGTCGAAATCGGTGGTCGCAATCTGGTGCTGGCACCTGTCTATGGACCTCCGTTCGTGCGCGACATGGAAGGCGGCCGACGCTACGCAACCATTGAGGATTTCCGCAATTTCGTAAAGCTTGGCTATATGTCAAAGTGGCTGCACCATTCGGGTGGCACGGTTTGCGAGCCGACAGACGTTCCGGTGAACAAGCGCCACTTGGATATGCTGCTCGCCCACATGACGCTCTCGGATAAGCCGTTTATGGGCTCGGTCACCGAACCCAGCCGTGCGGAAGATTCGGTTGAGATGGCTAAAATCCTGTTCGGCAACGACTTTGTCGACCAGAACACCGTGATGACGTCGCTGATCAACATCAACTCGCCGCTGACATTCGACGGCATCATGATGGGTGCTCTGGAAGTTTATGCTCGTGCCAACCAAGCAGCGATCATCTCGCCGTTTATCGTTGGTGGCGCCATGGCGCCGGTGACAGTTGCCGGCACATTGACGCAGGTTCTGGCCGAAGTTCTGGCGGGCGTTGCGTACAGCCAGTTGATCCGCGCTGGTGCGCCGGTGATCTTCGGCGCCTTCGTAACCTCGATCGACATGAACTCCGGTGCGCCGACATTCGGCACGCCCGAAGCCGCTCATATCACCTACGGTGCTGGCCAGTTGGCTCGCCGTTTGGGGCTTCCATATCGTTCAGGCGGCTCGTTCTGCGGTTCGAAACTGCCTGATGCGCAGGCGGCCTATGAAACGTCGAACAGCCTGAACATGGCGTTGCTGTCGGGCGTGAACTTCATGTTGCACGCCTGCGGCTGGCTTGAAGGCGGCTTGGTGTCGTCCTACGAGAAGTTCGTGATGGATGCTGACCAGCTTGGTACGCTGCATCATCTGGCCAAAGGCATCATCATGGATGAGAACGGTCAGGGAATGGATGCAATTCGTGAGGTCGGTCCCGGGGGCCACTATCTTGGTTGCGGCCATACTCAAGCAAACTTCAAATCGGCTTTCTGGCGAACTGACCTGTTGGATTATAAGCCGTTTGAAACTTGGGAAGAAGAGGGCGGACGTGACACGCAGACCCTTGCGAATTTGCGCGTAAAGAAGATGCTGGGCGACTATCAGGCGCCTGCGCTTGACGAAGGCATCAACGAAGCGCTGAACGAATATGTCGCGAAGAAGAAGGCATCTATGCCGGACGCCTTTATCTAAACTTGCCTCTAGTTTGGCATAACGGGCGAAGCCTTTGGCTTCGCCCGTTTTCATTTCAAACTTCTGCTTCGGTGCCAGCAAGTTTCGCTTCAGCCACCAGCGCAATCAGAATTTCGATATGTTGGGAAACCGAATAATTCGCTTGCCCATTTCGCCGATCTTCTTCCATCGCTCCCTCTGTCGTCAACAACAGGGCAACGGCTTCAGCCGGAGGCACATAGCGCCCGATCAATCTTCGAAGATCGCGGTCACGCCGGTAATCAGAAACTCCGAACCGGGCGGCACGGATCAGAAGTCGAGGTCTGCGCAGATCGGAAAGGGCGTTGCAATGGTCGGTCATGAACGGGCTCCTGATTGTTGCCGAACTAGAATAAATCAAACAATCAGGCGTTGCGTTTTTTCGTGTTTGACCGTTCGCATCTGGTGAAATTGCTTCATAATTTCGGTAAATTATCCACAGCGACGCCGGAATTAACTATTGGGTAATTGATTCAATCAAGGGTTGAAATGCCCTGCTGTGATCAGAACCAGACGGTTGTCGGAAACAAAGATGAAACCGAATTTGCCTGCTGACTTTGCAAAGCCGAATTGGCTTCCTGATGCGGTTAAACTTTATGTTGACCACACTGCGGAAGGCCTTTCCATCCGTGAACTTGCACGGCGGGAAGGCACTCATGCATCGACCGTGATGCGTGCTGTGAGGCGTTGCGAATTGCGAAGAGAAGACCCTCTGATTGACGAGGCTCTTGCAGGGTTGGTGGGAAAGTCGGGTTCGTCTACAGCAAGGGAAGAGGCCGTTATGACGATTTCGCTTCGTACAGAAAATCTACCTGTTGACGAGTCGATACTACTAAGCGAGGGCTCACGCATTCTTCGTCGTCTGGCCGAACCGGGTGCGGTTCTGGCTTTGGCAGGAGATATGGAGAAGGCCGTCGTTCTAAGGGAGTTTCCTGATGGGAAGACCGCGCGAACAGGCGTTGTAGATCGCGCTATCGCGCAGGCATTTGCGATACAGAGCTGGATTTATTGCCGCAAACAAGGCCGCATCGCAGCCTATGAAATTACGGCCGCTGGTCGGGCAGCGCTGAAGCGAATGATGGATGACACGGAGAAAACTCCAGACCGTGTCGAGGGCTTTGCTGAAGCTGCAACTCCCTTTGGAAATCAACATCGCGAATGGGAAGAACGGACCATAATTGAAGGCGGCGCGCAGCGCCGGGTGCGTTACAATCTTGCCGAGAGCCCCATAGCAGTTATGGGACGGCGGAGAGACAAGGATGGAAAACTCTTTCTTGATCCCGAATTGGTTCGTGCCGGAGAGCGGCTCCGCGAAGATTTCGAAGTTGCTCAAATGGGTCCTAGGGTCGCGCAAAACTGGGAGCGCTTCTTGACCGGTGCGGACCGTGGCGCGTTTCGACCGGATTCTGGACGTGGCGAAGGACCTGCAGATGCCCGTGAGCGCGTCGCTGCAGCGCTTAGAGACCTTGGGCCCGGGTTGGGGGATGTCGCGCTTCGCGTGTGCTGTTTCATGGAAGGCATTGAAACAACAGAGAAAAGAATGGGTTGGGCCGCTCGCTCTGGAAAGATTGTGTTGCGGATCGCCCTTCAGCGACTGAAGCGGCATTATGATGAGACTTATGGGCCAGGCGGCCGGCTGATCGGATAAGACGAAGAAGGAAAAAAGGGGCGCGGTGAATGCCCGCGCCCCTGATCTTCGTCCCAGCGGGAACATGCCGGTCTTGCATAGCCCGTCAAGCGCGGGTTACGCCCTTCTTCCAGACGAGCCCAGCAAGGACTCCGCCCGCCAACGGAGCCACGAAGAACAGCCAAAGATCGGTCAGCGCCTTTCCTCCAACAAAGAGGGCTGGCCCAAAAGATCGTGCCGGGTTTACGGAGACTCCAGTCACGGTAATTCCGACTAGATGAATAGCGGCAAGAGTGAGACCAATCGCAAGCCCGGCGACATTTGCGTTTGCCTTGCTGGTGGTGACGCCCAGAATGACCGTGACAAAAATAAACGTCATCACGATCTCAAAAATGACAGCCGCCACAAGAGAATATTCACCCAAGTAGCCTGGTCCATAGCCGTTCTGCCCCAAGCCCTGTGATGCAAGGCTGTAGTCCGCCTTGCCACTTGCGATTAGTAGCAGAATGCCGGCTCCGATAGTGGCACCGGTGAATTGCGCTACGGCATAGATCGCGCATTCGCCGGGGCTCATGCGACCTGCGGCCACCATTCCAAGGCTGACTGCGGGGTTCAAATGCGCGCCAGAAATGGCGCCGAGCCCGTAAGCCGCAGCTACAATTGCCAGCCCGAATGCAAGCGAGATACCCATCAATCCGATTTGGCTTCCCATGAGAACCGCTGATCCACATCCAAAGAGGACAAGGATCAGGGTCCCCAACGCTTCGGCGATCATCTTCTTTTGCATCTTACACTCGCTTATCATTGCACTTGCTACATAGCCCTGCGACGCAGATGCATGGTCGCATCCGTTGCGTTGTGGGCCTTTTTGGCGTATCGCCACGGGCATAGGCCTGTCAGGGGGAAAAACTCTTGCGCGATCTCAAAATGCCCGACCAACGTCACCCGGAAAAGGCGCATCGGCCAGACAATGCTCAGCCGAAAAAGCCAGACTGGATTCGCGTCAAGGCTCCGACATCCGAGGGTTACAAGAAGACACGGGAAATTCTGAAGTCGAAGAAGCTTGTGACCGTGTGCGAAGAAGCTGGCTGCCCGAATGTAGGGGAATGCTGGAGCCAAGGGCACGCCACGATGATGATCATGGGCGAGATTTGTACCCGCGGCTGTACCTTCTGCAATGTGGCCACGGGAAAGCCGCAAGCCTTGGATGCATTTGAACCGGGCAAAGTGGCTCACGCAGTCTCTGAACTTGGTTTGAAACACGTGGTGATCACCAGTGTCGATCGCGACGATCTGGAAGACGGTGGTGCAGAACATTTCGCCCAGACGATCCGGGCTATTCGGCATCGCAGCCCTGCCACGACAATTGAAATCCTGACGCCTGACTTCCTCAAATGTTCGGATGATGTTTTGGCAAAGGTTGTTGAAGCCAAGCCAGATGTGTTCAACCACAATCTTGAAACGGTTCCGGGCCTTTATCTAGAGGTGCGACCAGGTGCGCGGTATTTCCATTCGCTGCGCCTGCTGCAGCGCGTGAAAGAGTTGGATCCGACAATTTTCACAAAATCCGGCATCATGGTGGGCTTGGGCGAGGATCGTCCCGGAGTGCTTCAGGTTATGGATGATATGCGGAGTGCTGACGTTGATTTCCTGACGATCGGTCAATATTTGCAGCCTACGCCAAAGCACCACCGCGTAGATCGTTTCGTAACGCCGGAAGAGTTCAAAGGTTATGAGACGGCCGCCTACGGCAAAGGCTTCCTGATGGTCTCTGCAACGCCGTTGACGCGGTCCTCTTATCACGCGGGCGACGATTTCGAACGGCTTCGTGCTGCGCGGATGGCAAAGCTGGGTAGAGCTTAGATCCTTTGCGCTTCGGAACAGTGGAGCGTTCAGTAAGGCGCTTTCGCATTGCGCCAAACGCCTACGCCCTACGCCCATAGAGATCAGCAGCACGTCGTTCAAAAGCCCGGACGACGCGCTGCATGGCATCATTGAACACGACGCCTATGATGCCCTGAAGGATCGCGTTCCGAAATTCGAAGTCAACGAAGAACTCTACCTCACATCCTCCTGGCGCATCGTGAAACTGCCAGTAGGATTTCATGTATTTGAACGGCCCGTCCAAATACTCGGTGTCGATCTTCATCAAGGCAGGCAAAAGCGTGACACGGCTTCCAAACCGTTCACGGAACACTTTGAAGCTGATCACAAGATCTGCCTCCATCACCTCTGATCCGTCGGGGCCAGCCTGACGCGACCTGATCCGTGCGGCCGAGTTCCAGGGAAGGAACTTCGGATAAGACCCAACATCTGCCACAAGATCATACATTTCTTGCGGGCTATAGGGCAGGAAGCGCTTTTCCGAGTGGGTTGGCATCACCAATTTCCATGACTTGGAGCGGTGTATTGGTTAAGAACGAACGGAAAATCAAGAGGTCGCCATGCCACAACGCCCCTATGTGATAGATCAGATGATCAGTGCCAAGGCCATTGCGGCCCGCGTAGAAAATCTGGCTGCTGGAATTACGAAACATTTCTCTGGCACGGATAAATTGGTGGTCGTCGGTCTTCTGCGAGGGTCTTTTGTCTTCATTGCAGACCTGGTTCGAGAGATTGATTTGCCGGTTGAGGTCGATTTTCTGGAGGCCTCAAGCTATGGAGACGCCATGCATTCAAGCCGCGAGGTCCGTATACTCAAGGATTTGCGGGGAGAGATTGCTGGTCGGGATGTTTTGGTTGTCGAAGACATCGTGGACACCGGTTTCACGCTGAGTCATGTTCTGCACCTTCTTGAATCCCGTAACCCAGCCCGATTGAAAGTCTGCGCTTTGCTGGACAAGCCTTCGCGTCGAGAAGTGCCGATCAAGGCCGACTGGACTGGTTTTGAAATTCCGGACGAATTTGTCGTGGGCTACGGCATTGATTTCGCCCAAAGAAATCGGAACCTACCGTATATCGGCAAAGTACGCTTTGCGGATGAGGCTTCGGAATGAACCTTGGCTGGCTTGTTCGGATGGCGAAATGGGCGCGCCATCCGCCGTCATGGAAACAGGTCAAGTTGGTTGTAGCCGTGGTCGCAGCCTGCTTTGCTTTGTACACGATCGAGTATTTCTGGGGGTGGCCGGATTTTTTGACGGTCGAACCTGTAAGGCGCTGACCGATGGCCAAGAACACCGGGCTATCCTTGAAACGATAAGACGTTAGTATGTCGACATTTGAGGGAGTGTTGATCATGCGGCGAATTGCTTTCCTGGCTTTATCGGCTGGATTTCTTGGCGCGGCAGTTTTTTGGCAGATAACAATGCCTCGCGCTCTACCGTTGACCGCCCTGGATGGTCTGTCTGGCGACGAGGGGCGAGGCGAGGTTGTTTTCACCGCCGCAGGATGCGCGAGTTGCCATATGGCACCTGACTCCAAGGGGGAAGATCAGCGCAATTTGCTTGGTGGACAAGCTTTCGCTACGCAGTTCGGCACATTCTACGCACCAAATATTTCGCCAGATATGGATGCGGGAATTGGGGGATGGTCGGATCTGGACCTGGCAAATGCAATCATGAAGGGTGTATCGCCTGAAGGATCACATTATTTCCCGGCGCTACCCTATTGGTCCTATGAACGCATGGCTCCTCAGGATTTGGTCGATCTAGCGGCCTATTTGCGAACACTTCCAGCTGACCCCACCCCCAGTAAGGCACACGATGTTGGTTTTCCGTTCAATATCCGACGTATGTTGGGGGGATGGAAATTTCTGAATATGCGGCCGGATTTTGTCATTGATGGTGACCTGACAGAGGCCGAAATACGCGGAAGATACATAGCCGAGGCCTTAGCTCATTGCGGGGAATGCCACACACCGCGAGATGCTCTGGGCGGGCTTGATACATCGCGTTGGCTGGCTGGTTCTGTGACGCCGGACGGAAAGGGAAAGATCCCGAATATCACGCCAGCAAAGCTAACATGGACGGAAGAAGAAATCGTTGAATATCTGACCAGCGGCTTTACGCCCGAATTTGACTCGGTAGGGGGGCATATGGCCCATGTAGTTGATAACATGGCGCGGCTGCCCGAGGAGGATCGCCGCGCCATTGCTTCTTACCTGAAAAAAGTGCCGCCAGCCGAATAGGGCTGACGGCAGTCAGGGGATCAGGAGTTCAGTTCGTAAGCGCGTTCGCCATGAACCGAGAGGTCAAGGCCATTGGTTTCGGTCTCGATGTCCACTCGTAGGGGCGTGACCAATGACACCAGCTTGATCAGCACAAAAGTCACCACCAGAGTGAAGACGCCAACGATTGCGAGCGCGCCCAACTGTGCGATCCAAGTGCCATGACCAAAGGCAGCAATCATGATTGTGCCAAAGATCCCGCCGACTCCATGAACTGCGAAGACATCGAGTGTATCGTCGATGCGCAGACGGTTTCGAACAAGGTTGACCGCTTCTTGGCAAAGAATGCCAGCGACACCACCGATCAAAAGCGCCGCGCCTGGACCAACAAAGCCGGAAGCAGGCGTGATAGACGCCAAACCAGCAATCGTACCGGTCACCAGACCAACAAGCGAGGCGCGTCCGAATTTAATGCGCTCCCAAAGGATCCAGCTTAATGACGCTGCTGCTGCAGATAGGTGCGTCACAGTCAGCGCCATTGCAGCATGACCGTTCGCCGCCAAGGCCGAACCACCGTTAAAGCCGAACCAACCGACCCAGAGCATTGCTGCGCCAACCATAACCATCCCGGGCTGGTGGGGGGGCGTTGTGCGATGCTTTCGCGGGCCCAGAACATAGGCAATAAGAAGCGCAGCAAGGCCAGCGGTTTCGTGCACAACGATACCACCTGCAAAATCGCGGGTTCCTACATCACCAAAGATACCGCCATCGGCCATCGCGCCACCGCCCCAGATCCAATGAACGACGGGAGCATAGACGGCGAGCATCCACAGGCCTGAAAACAGCAGAACAAAGCCAAAGCCCACACGTTCTACATAGGCGCCTACGATCAGGGCTGGTGTGATGATCGCAAAGGTCATCTGAAAGGCAAAGAACAAGACCTCTGGCAGTGTGCCAATCAGGCTGTCAACGGTGACCCCGGACAAGAATGCCTTTTCGAAACCGCCAAACCACGGACCGGCGCCACCGAACGCGATCGAATACCCGGCAACCAGCCAAAGAATCGACATCACGCATGCGATGGCGAAGCAGTGCATGAACACCGAAAGCACGTTCCGCGCACGAACCAAGCCACCATAAAAGAGTGCGAGCCCCGGCAGGGTCATGAACAAGACAAGTGCCGTCGCTGTGATGATAAAGGCGGTGTCTGCCCCGTTCATTTCTTCCCCCCTGTGGAAATCCAAGTGCGGGCAGAAAACGTGAAACCTTTGCACAAGAAAGGGGCGGCAAAGATAAACGTGCTTATTTTGCGCGCCGTTTCATTATTGTCCAATAAATGGGCGAAAATGGATTGCATCTGCCCACATTGGTGCAGAAAAAAGATTATGACTGCAGCGCGTTTGCCAAAAGATTCAGCGCATGTTCAACGGTTGCGGCGCGCACCATTCGACGCCCAATGGCGCCAAACTCGACTGTTTCTGTCCTGCACTGATCCACGGTCGCCACCCCGAAACAGACCCGTCCTTCGGGCTTGAATTCCGATCCGCCCGGACCTGCGATTCCTGTGACGGCGACGCTGACATTGGCTTTCGAGCGGATAAGGGCCCCAACGGCCATTTCTCTTGCGATTTCCTCACTAACCGCCCCGTGATTGACGAGTGTTTGAGGAAGAATGCCGAGCATCGCGACCTTGGCGTCATTCGAATAGGTCACAAACCCTCTGTCGACCACATCGGATGAACCCGGAATATCGGTCAATGCCGCTGAGATGAGCCCGCCTGTGCAACTTTCTGCCGTAACAATTTTCCAGCCTTTGCGTCGAGCCAGTTCCAGAACCGCGGCTGCGTCAGTCATGAGAACAGAACCAAGTGCCATAGAACGCCAAGGACAATAGCACTGATCCCGGCAAAAACGCCGGCCCAAAGGTCGTCCAGCATTACGCCAACCGGGTCATGTCGCGCGTCTGCCTTGCCCACAAGAGACGGTTTCCAGATGTCGAACAAGCGGAACAGAAGGAACGCCCCGACCCATGCCGGCCAAGGCAGGAAGCCTTCTTTGCCGGGACCAAAAAAGAACGCAGCCGCCGGAAAGAGCAGTGCAAGCCATTGACCTGCCACTTCGTCAATGACGATTTCAGAAGGGTCTTCTTCGGGCCTGTCTTTCAGGTCTTTGGCGCAAGCCCAAAACCCAAGCCACGTGACAGCAAGAGTTGCCCCCAAGAGAGCGGGGAAACCCAAATATCCATCAATGAGCACGCCCAAGGCCAAAGCAACAAGGCTTCCGTAGGTGCCGGGCGCTGGTCGTAAGTGGCCCACGTAGAAAAAGGTGGTGATTGCTCTGATCATTTTTTCACCAGAGTTGCGGTTGCCAAGGCTGCGATGCCCTCTTCGCGGCCTGTGAAGCCAAGCTTTTCGGACGTGGTCGCCTTTACGCTTATGCGTTCGATTTCGACCCTCATGATTTCTGCCAGTGCCGCCCGCATTTCCCCTTGATGCGGGCCAACCTTCGGTCGTTCGCAGATCAAGGTAACATCGCAGTTTGACAGCGAAAAGCCGCGTTCCTGAACCCGTTGCATCGCGTGGCGAAGAAAGATCTGGCTTTCGGCCCCTTTCCATTGCGGATCGCTGGGTGGGAAGTGGACCCCGATGTCCCCCTCGGCCAGGGCGCCATAGATCGCATCCGTCAGCGCATGCATGCCAACATCAGCGTCTGAATGGCCAAGCAAAGCCTTTGTGTGTGGAACCCTTACGCCGCACAGCCAGACCCCTTGCCCTTCGGTGAAGGCGTGAACGTCAAAGCCGTTACCCACACGGATATCCATGCGCCGTCCTTTCAATATTGCTTCTGCTCTTTGGAAATCACCTGGAAAGGTTACCTTTAGATTGTCTTCGTCCCCGGGCACGATGGCCACTGTGTATCCTGCAGCCCGGGCAAGTTCGACGTCATCTGCCGCATCCTGCTGTGCACTACGATGTGCCTTGAGAATGGCGTCGAAATGAAATCCTTGAGGGGTTTGTGCCCGCCATAGTCCGGTTCGATCAGCAGTGCCTTCCACAACTGAAGTTCCGCGCCAAAGTGCATCGGTGACCGCCAAGGCGGGTGCAGCGCCCGGCGACGTTTCCAATGCTTTCAGGACAGACCGAACAATGTGGCCGGGCACCGTAGGCCTTGCGCCGTCATGGATAAGGACGTTGTCGATTCCCTTATCCGATAGCCATTCTAGGGCATTTCGAACGGATTGCATTCGCGTTGATCCGCCGTCGACCATAGGCAAAGCATAGTGGGCAGCTTTTTCCCGATCATCGGGATGAATGGCCAAAACAACCATGTCAACAAAAGGACGCAACGCTTCAATCGTATGCGTCAAGACCGGTTCGCCGGCCAAGAGTTGCCACTGTTTCGGCAGATCCCCACCGGCACGAGTGCCCCGTCCTGCAGCTACAATGATGGCGGCTGATGTCATTTCGATGCTCCTGCGCCTTGCTTAGATCAGCCTTTGCGTTTGCGCAACTTGGGTAGGAAATCAGCAGGTATGCACAAAAAATAGGCTATGCTTGTTTTTCAGACGTTTCAACACGCTTGGGAGTTTGTTATTCCGCGTCGACGGGATTAGCTGAACACTGTGCGCACAAGGATTAGGCAATTGGCCATCGTACTCGACTCGCTTTCTATTGATCCGCCGGTATTGTTGGCACCGCTGGCGGGGATTACAGACCTGCCGTTTCGCCGTGTCGTGTCGGGCTTCGGCGCGGGTCTGGTAGTATCCGAGATGATTGCGAGCCACGACGTCATCAATGCCAAGCCGCAAGCGCGCGCCAAGGCCGAGTTGGGTTTTGGGGAAGCGACAACCAGTGTACAACTTGCAGGTCGTGAACCAAGCGCAATGGCGGAAGCTGCGCGTTATGCTGAAGGGCAGGGCGCTCGCGTCATCGACATCAATATGGGCTGCCCGGCCAAACGCGTGACGGCAGCGGGTGGGAATGGCGCGTGTGGATCTGCGCTGATGCGAGAGCCGGATCTGGCAATTGCCCTGATCGAGGCAGTCGTGGGGGCGGTAAAAATCCCGGTGACACTTAAGACACGGCTAGGTTGGGACGACAACAATTTGAATGCTCCAGAACTTGCACGGCGTGCTGAGGCGGCTGGCATTCAAATGGTCACAATTCATGGCCGAACGCGCGTCCAATTTTATAAGGGTCACGCGAACTGGGCTGCCATTCGGGCAGTCAAGGAAGCCGTTTCAATTCCTGTCATCGCCAATGGAGACATTGTTGATACGAAAACTGCGAAAGAAGCATTGCAGCAGTCAGGTGCAGACGGGGTGATGATTGGCCGCGGTGCACAAGGTGCACCTTGGCGGCTCGCGCAGATCGCCCATGATATCTATGGCACTGCTGCGCCGAAAATTCCCAACGGTTACGAATTGGCCGATCTGATCATCGCGCATTACGAGTCCCAACTGTCGTTCTACGGAATTGGACTTGGGGTGAAGACGGCGCGCAAGCATCTATCGTGGTATCTTAAGGAGGCTGGTGCGCTTGTTTACCGTCACGAGATACTGACATCCGAAAGCCCTGCTGAGGTTGTTCGTCTGATCCGTGCAAGCTTCTCGCAACCGGGGCGGGCTGCTGCATGACCCCCGTCTACCGCCAGCCATACCCTGTTCCCGGCGTCATTTGGGCGAGCCTGCCAATACCGGCATTGCTGGTTGGCTTGGACGGTCGGGTCGCAGAGGTCAATCCGGCGGGCGAAATTTTCCTTAACCTTTCCAGCCGTGCTTTGATGGGGCAGCCGGTTCTGGATCGGTTAGTGATTGATGCGCCGATGGAAGAAGCTTTCTCCCGGGCGCGAAAGAACCAGTCGCCTATCTTTATCAACGACGTGGATGTGACGACTGGCGAGCGCGCCCCGGTGCAATGCAATCTTCAAATCGCACCGATGAACGACAATGCCGACTTCCTGATGGTGTTGATCAGCCCCCGAGACATTGCAGACCGACTAGGCCGTTCGATGAGCGTCAAGTCAGCTGCAAAATCGGCCATCGGCATGGCCGAAATGTTGGCGCACGAGATCAAGAACCCCTTGGCTGGAATTTCCGGTGCCGCGCAACTTTTGTCGATGGGTCTAAATGCCGAGGATCGGGAACTGACCGATCTGATCGTGGAGGAAACCCGTCGAATTGTGAAACTGCTTGAACAAGTTGAACAATTCGGCAATGTCCGCCCCCCGGAAAGGCGTGCGGTCAATATCCATGACGCATTGGACCGTGCCAGAAAGTCGGCGATGGTTGGATTTGCCGCCCATATGCAGATCATCGAGGATTACGATCCGTCACTTCCGCCGACCTATGCGGATCCTGATCAATTGATGCAGGTCTTCCTGAACCTTATCAAGAATGCGGCCGAAGCCTGTAAGACCACGGGTACAACAATTCGTCTGCGCACATTCTATGACCTTTCGTTGCGGCTTCGTCGGAAATTGGGAAAGCCGTCTGTTCTTCCCTTGAACGTTGAAATTATTGACGATGGCCCGGGGATCGCACCGGAAATCGCAGCAGATATCTTCGAGCCCTTTGTTTCCGGCCGAGAAAACGGAACTGGGCTTGGACTCGCCCTCGTTTCAAAAATCATATCTGACCACGAAGGGTGGATACAGGTGGACTCGGTGCCAGGGCGCACTGTGTTCCGGGTATCTCTTCCGGTGGCACCGAAGAGCATGGAGGCTGACTGATGGATGGTACGGTATTGGTGGCAGATGACGATCGGACAATCCGGACGGTTCTGACGCAAGCCCTGACGCGCGCCGGCTGTAAGGTTCATGCTACTTCCAGCCTGATGACCTTGATGCGGTGGGTAGAGGAAGGAAAAGGCGACCTAATAATCTCTGACGTGATCATGCCTGACGGGAACGGCTTGGACGCACTTCCGCGTATCGGGAAGATGCGTCCCGGTCTTCCGGTAATCGTAATCTCGGCGCAGAACACGATTATGACCGCCATTCAGGCAGCAGAAGCAGAGGCTTTTGATTACCTGCCAAAACCGTTTGACTTACCGGACTTGATGAAGCGGTCAGCCAAGGCGCTGGAACAAAAACGGCGCATGCCAAAAACAGCTCCACAGCCCATCCGCGAGGCGGGGGAAGACTTGCCGTTGGTGGGTCGTACGCCGGCAATGCAAGCTCTTTACCGGCTTGTGGCGCGCGTGATGAATACTGATCTCGCTGTGCTGATTACGGGGGAAAGCGGAACAGGAAAAAGCCTGATTGCCCGTGCAATTCATGATTTTTCAGATCGTAGAACCCTGCCGTTCGTGGTGGCTCAGGCAAGCGATCTGCAAGGCGTAGATGGGCCTTCGCAGCTTTTGTCGCGGGTTAAAGGCGGCAGCCTAGTCTTTGACGAGGTGGCAGACTACGACGAGGACACCCAAGCGCGCATTGTGCGGATGATGGATATGATGTCCGACACAGCACCAAGAATTATGGCGACAAGTCAGGTCGATTTGTCCTCGCGCATGGAAGCAGGCCTTTTCCGACAAGATTTATACTATCGCCTTTCAGGTGTGACGCTGCATGTTCCAAGCCTGCGGGAGAGGGTGGACGACATTCCCTTGCTTGCTGACCATTTCCTGGCCCGTGGTGAACGGGATTTCGGCAACTTGCGTCGCTTGTCAAATGATGCGCGCGAATTGGTGCGAAATTTCAGTTGGCCGGGAAACGTACGTCAGCTTGAGAATACGCTGCGACGTTTGATGGTGACGGCGACCGAGGTTGAAATCGCGAAATCCGAAGTTGAGGCCGTCCTGGGGAATCAGCCCGCGATGGAGCCGCTTAAGGGCGGCGGCGAGAACGAAAAGCTTTCGGCGAGCGTGGCCCGACATTTGAAGCGCTATTTCGATTTGCATGGCGGACAGTTGCCCCCAGCCGGCGTTTATCAGCGAATTTTGCGAGAGGTAGAAATGCCTCTGATCGAAATCGCTTTGGATGCCACTGCAGGAAATCAGGCAAAATGTGCGGACCTTTTGGGGATCAACCGCAATACCTTGCGTAAAAAAATCACTGAACTCGATATCCGCGTGACACGGCGTCGCAAACTGATGTAAAACCGCAACATTGGCCGTGTCCGGTTCGCCTCATGGTGAATCGGACACGGCATGTGGCGGTTTGGGCACGAATTGGTGCCGACATCAGGGAAAGTGTTAGGGTGCAGCGCACGTTGAGCAAGACGGCAGGGGGCGCGGCTTGGGAAAGGCTGTCGCGCATTCGTCGTATGCGCCGGGTGCAGACCGCCACGACCTTCGGGCTGGTCTTTCTTGGTCCGCTGCTGGCGGTTGGCACATTTCTGGCGCTTGGTCCGTTCAGTCAGGGCGCGACGAGCCCCTTGCTGCGGATCGTTTTGCTCGCGGACCTTGTTTACATCCTCAGTATTGCTGCATTGGTTGTAGCGCGCGTGGCAAAGCTGATTGCCGACAGGCGAAGCAAGTCTGCCGGATCGCGGCTTCATTTGCGTCTGTCGGGTGTGTTCGCCCTCGTCGCTTTAGTTCCAACCGTACTTGTCGCCATTTTTGCCGTGTTGACAGTCAATATCGGGCTAGAGGGCTGGTTTTCTGATCGCGTGCGTTCTGTCGTCGGCACGTCTCTTTCGGCAGCTCAGGCCTACGAAACGCAAAGCCGCGATGATCTGATTGCAGATGCCGTCGCACTCGCGGCCTACTTGAATGTCGCCAAGCAATCGACCTTCTTCCTGGCGGATGATCAGTTGCGTCCCTTGCTGACGCAGGGTCAGGCTGCCGTGCAGCGCGGTCTGAAGGAAGCGTTTTTGATTGATGGCGCCGGCAAACTTAAGACCCGTGGGGAACGGTCCTACCTGTTCGACTTTGAACAGCCTCCGATGGCGACCCTGCAGGCCGCTGCTGAAGAAGGTCCGCAGGTCATTGAAGATTGGTCAAATAATGAATTCCGCGCGCTGGTACACCTAGAAGCCTTTGCCGACCGATATCTTTACGTGAGCCGTGAGGTTGATGGTCAGCTTTTGTCCTTATTGGATGAGACGCAGGAAACCGTACGGCTTTACAATCAGCTCGAATCCGAGCGCGGGCGGGTGTTGTTCAATTTCGGCCTGATTTATCTCGGTTTTGCCATCATCCTTATATTGGCCGCCGTCTGGCTTGGGCTTTGGTTTGCCGAGCGACTAAGCCGTCCGGTTGGCCGATTGGCCGGGGCCGCCCAAAGGGTTGGCGGGGGCGATCTGGACGTCCGGGTTATTGAAGAACCCGGAGATGATGAGATCGCGATGCTGGGGCGCCTTTTCAACCAGATGACCCGGCAGTTGAAAGGACAGCGTGAAGCTTTGATGGAAGGACACCGCCAAACCGAACGCCGGCGGCGGCTTTTTGATTCCGTTTTGTCAAACGTAACGGCAGGCGTCATCGGTCTGAATTCAGAAGGCAGGGTGGATTTCGTCAACCGAGCTGCCGAGAGATTGCTCGATATTTCGGACGAAACGCCGGATGTCGCCCTTGGCGCGGCCGTTCCCGAGTTTGAGGCGGTTTTCGATAGACTGAGGGACGGAAGTGCCAATGCCGTTCAGGAAGAAGTACGGCTGACACGCAAGGGCAAGCTGGAAAGCCTTTTGGTGCGGATGAGTGTCCGCCGCAACGACAATGGAAGGCTTGAAGGCTATGTCGTGGCTTTCGACGACGTCACAGAACTAGTCAGTGCCCAGCGTATGGCAGCTTGGGGCGATGTGGCACGGCGCATTGCGCATGAGATCAAGAACCCATTGACGCCCATTGCACTTTCTGCAGAACGCATAAAGCGGAAGTTCCGGACACAGGTCGCCGAACCTGATGATCTCGAGCAATACACCGACGTCATTGTGCGACAGACAAACGATTTGCGGCGCATCGTGGACGAGTTCTCAAAGTTTGCCCGAATGCCAGAACCTGATCGGCGAGAGAATGATCTGACAGCCCTTTTAAAGGATGCGATCACGCTTCAAGAAAGCGGTCAGCCCGACGTGCGCTTCGATGTGTCGATCCCCATTTATCCTGTCGTAATGGACTTGGATGCGACAATGATTTCGCAGGCTTTCACCAATCTTATCAAGAATGCAGGGGAAGCCATTGAATCTTTGATGGAAAAGGGTGAACCCAGAGGGCATGTGCCAGAGATCAGGATCACGATGGAGGCTGATGACGCAGAAGCCATAATCCGGATCATGGATAACGGAATTGGGCTTCCCCCCGATCGGGCACGGCTTTTTGAACCCTATGTGACGACGCGGGAAAAAGGCACTGGATTGGGGCTGCCGATCGTCAAGAAGATCATAGAAGAACATGGCGGGCAGTTATTTCTGTTGGATGCGCCCGTTTTCGAAGGAAACGCCCATGCCGGCGCGATGGCCGAAATCAGGTTGCCGCGACTGGTCCGGAAAAGGGCGAGGAATGTGACCGCTGCAGGGCAGGGAGGTTGAGTTGAGTATTCTTATTGTTGACGATGAAAAAGACATCCGCGAGTTGATCGGGGATATCCTGCGGGATGAGGGCTTCACGGTCCGGCTTGCATCGAACTCCGATGAAGCCATGTCCGAGATCAATAGCGATCCGCCAAGCCTGATGATCCTTGATATCTGGCTAAAGGATAGCCGGATGGATGGCATCGACATTCTGAAGACCGTCAAGCGGGACAATCCTGACATTCCGGTGGTGATCATCTCCGGCCACGGCAACATTGAAATCGCTGTCGCGGCGATCAAGCAAGGGGCTTACGACTTCATTGAAAAGCCCTTCAATATTGATCAGCTGATGGTCGTTGTAAGCCGCGCGATGGAGACGAGCCGTCTTCGCCGCGAAAATCAGGACTTGCGGCGTCGCGATGTCACAAGCGCCGAGATGCTTGGTCAAAGCCCGGCATTCCGCGCTCTGAAGGCACAACTTGAAAAAGTCACGAAGTCCAATGGCCGGGTCATGCTGACTGGGCCATCGGGCAGTGGGAAAGAAGTGGCTGCGCGGTTCATTCACAGCAATTCGAACCGCGCATCAGCCCCCTTCGTTTCGGTTTCATCTGCGACCATTGAACCGGATCGGATGGAAGAGGTACTATTCGGGCGCGAAACAGCCGAACGTGGTGTTGAAAAGGGCCTGCTGGAGCAAGCGCATGGGGGCGTTGTCTATTTTGACGAAGTTGCCGATATGCCCCTGGTTACTCAGTCAAAAATCCTGAGGGTACTTGTCGAACAGCAATTCATGCGGGTTGGTGGTTCTGACAAGGTGCGCGTCGACTTGCGCGTGATTTCTTCGACGACCCGCGATTTGCGGTCAGAGATCGCAGCCGGTCGGTTCAGGCAAGAACTTTATGATCGTTTGAATGTTGTACCAATTCAGGTGCCGAGTCTGGAGGAACGTCGTGAGGATATTCCGGAACTGACCCGACATTTCATCGAGATGTTCAATAAAAGCCAAGGCTTGCCGTTGCGAAAGCTGACCGGCGAGGCAGAGGCCCTCTTGCAGACCACGGCTTGGCCCGGGAACGTCCGTCAGTTACGAAATGTCATTGAACGCGTGTTGATCCTTGGCGATGGAACTGGCCCGATTGAAGCCACTGAACTTCCGGGCCAAGAGGCTGCTTCGGATGCATCTGGTCGCCTTGTGCTCGGTGGGGCGATGGCAACTCTTCCGTTGCGCGAGGCGCGAGAAGTCTTTGAGCGCGAATACCTTCTGACGCAAATCAACCGGTTTGGAGGAAATATCAGCCGTACGGCAAATTTTGTTGGCATGGAGCGCAGTGCGCTGCATCGTAAACTGAAGTCACTGGGCGTCGTGACGACAAATAAAAGCGGTGGAAGATCGGCTCACTTTGACGATGTGGACGATGATGACGAATAAGGCACATTAAGGTATTACACCAATGAAATTATTGATTTTATTTTCTGTAGGGGTGCATTTTTTCGCCCTGTCAGCTGGCGCGCAGTCTATCGGCCCGGGCATCTATGACGTTGACGGGATCGAGAATGACGGGACAAGCCAATATCAAGACGTGGTCAATATCTCCGTTTCTCCTGACGGTGTGTGTAAATTTGATCTGGGCACAGCACCCGATGTCATTCCCGGGTTTTGTTTGATCGATGGCGATGTCCTTAGCGCCAGTTCGGTGGTCGGCGGGCACTGGTTTGGTCTGTACCGCGCAACGGCCGAAGGTGTTCTGCAAGGGACGTGGCGCATTGAGGGTGAGGCGGGAATTGGCAGCGAGACTTTAAAGCTTCGGAAGTGAAGTCTCTGCCATTGACCCGGATCACCGCTTCTGCGATGCAAGAGCAATCCCGGCGGATATGACCCTGTCCGCGCGACCTATGGGGCGAATATGAAGGTCATAATTTGCGGTGCCGGCCAGGTTGGCTGGCAAATTGCCCGGCAGCTTTCCAGTGAAAGAAACGACGTAACGGTTGTCGATTTCAACCCTGACTTGGTTCGCCGGGCGACGGATACCTTGGATGTACAAGGGATCGTTGGCTTTGCCTCATATCCCGATGTGCTGGACAAGGCGGGCGCTCGTGACGCCGATTTGATCATTGCCGCGACCCATTCCGATGAAGTGAACATGGTTACTTGCCAAGTGGCTCATTCGGTTTTTTCCGTTCCTCGAAAAATCGCGCGTCTGAGGGCGCAAAGCTATCTCGACGCCATTTACTCGGATCTCTATCGGCGTGACCATTTGCCGATAGATGTGGTGATCAGTCCCGAACGTGAAGTAGCTGAAGCGGCCTTGCAGCGGCTTGCGGCACCGTCGACTTTCGATACCGAAAGCTTCATGCTAGGGCGCGCACAACTACTTGGCATGGCCTTGGACGAGGACTGCCCGGTGTTGAACACGCCTTTGCGGCAGTTGAACGAACTGTTCCCAAGCCTGCGCGCCATAGTGGTGGGAGTTCGCAGGGAAGAACGCCTTTTCGCGCCAGAGCCGGGCGACCAGCTTTTTGCAGGGGATCAGATCTATGTCTTCAGTCATTCGGAAGATGTGAACCGCTCGCTCGAAATCTTTGGAAAAAAGACAAAGAAGCAGGAGCGCATTGTAATCATAGGGGGCGGGAACGTTGGTCTGGGTGTTGCCCGCGCCCTAGAGGCCCGAACCGATCGTGTGCGCGCAAAGATCATCGAAAAGGCCCGACCGGTCGCGGAACGTGCTGCTGACAGTCTGGAACGTACGATCGTTTTGCACGGTGATGGCATGGATATGGACATGCTGACCGAAGCCGCAATTGACAGGGCAGATGCGGTTCTGGCCGTAACGGATGATGACAAGACGAACCTTCTTGTCGCTGTTCGTGCAAAGCAGGCTGGTTGCCATATGTCTATTGCGTTGGTAAACGACCCGACGCTTGCGCCCCTGATGGGCCCCTTGGATATTGATGCCTACATCAACCCACGTGCCACGACCGTTTCGTCGATCCTTCGCCATATTCGGCACGGGCGTGTGCGCCAGATTTACTCAATTGGCGATGCCGAGGCCGAAGTGATTGAAGCCCAGATCCTCTCGACCAGCCCGATGGCTGGCCGTCAGATCAAGGAAATCGAATTCCCAGAAGGCGTTCTGGTGGGGGCTGTCATGAAGGGCGACAAGGTTGTGAAGCCGACGGGCGACCTTAGGCTGGAGGCTGGCGACTATGTGGGGCTCTTTGCCCTGTCCTCCGACGTAAGAGAGGTGGAGCGCCTGCTGCAGGTATCCATCGACTTCTTCTGATGTTGCGGGATCGCCTTCTGACCACGCCATTGTTGGTTACTCTATCAGGGTTGGCTGGGCTTTCGATGTTTGTCCCGGCGGCACATGCGTCCCTGACGCGCCAGCACCAGATGGCACAGGCATTCTTCTATTCCGGGATACTCGTGCTGATCCTGACGTTGATGGTTGCGATTGCGACAGCCTCTTGGCGCCCACAGAATATCGCCCGAAGCCAGCTCGCCTCTCTCGTTGGCGCTTATGCCCTGATACCTGTGATCTTCACTCTGCCCATCACTCAGGTCATGCCAGATACCAGCTTTGTGAACGCGTGGTTCGAGATGGTGTCGAGTTTCACAACAACCGGCGCCACGGTGTATGATGTGTCTGGGCGCTTGCCGACAACCGTGCATTTATGGCGCGCCTTGGTCGGTTGGATGGGTGGGCTTTTCATTCTTGTCACTGCAACGGCCATCCTTGCCCCCATGAATTTGGGGGGCGTAGAGGTATTGTCCGGACGCACGCCCGGACGCGGAAGCGATGGTCTGACCCAGATCACCCGCATCGCCGATCCTTCGCAACGCTTTCTGAAGTACACCGTCGGTCTCTTCCCGGTCTATTTCGGTCTGACTCTGGCGCTTTGGCTGCTTCTTATGATCGCGGGCGAAGTCAATCTGACCGCCCTCATTCATGCAATGGCGACCCTGTCCACCTCTGGCATCGGCACAGGCGGTGATCTGACGGTCTTGAACTCTGGCTTGCTGGGGGAGGCTTTTATTTTTGTCTTCCTCGGTCTTGCCATTTCACGAAGGTTCTTACCGGAAACGACCTTGGTTGCGGCGAATGTGCCGCTTCGACAAGATCCTGAAATCAGGTTGGCGGTTGTTCTGATTGTCGGTGTCACGTCGATCCTGTTTTTGCGCCACTGGATCGGTTCGTTGGAGGTCATGGCAGAGCAAGATTGGTCCGCAGCACTGCGTGGCCTGTGGGGCAGTCTTTTTACCGTCATGAGTTTTCTGACAACGACCGGGTTTGAATCGGGAGAATGGGATGCGGCTCGTAGTTGGTCTGGCCTTTCAAATCCCGGTTTGATCCTTGCAGGTCTTGCAATGTTCGGCGGTGGGGTTGCCACAACAGCCGGCGGGGTAAAACTATTACGCGTTTACGTATTAGCACGGCATGGGGAACGCGAACTCGAGAAGCTGATTCATCCCTCATCTGTTGGTGGCGGCGGTGGGCAAGCCCGCCAGTTGCGCCGACAGGGCGCTTATTTTGCTTGGCTGTTCTTCATGCTGTTTGCACTTTCCATCGCTGTGACGATGGCGGTTCTCTCGCTCCTTGGGTTGGATTTCGAAGGAGCCCTTGTTTTAACCTTGGCTGCATTAACCACCACCGGGCAATTGGCTGACCTCGCGGCAAGCAATCCCATCCAATACGTCGATCTAAGTTCCGAGGCGAAGGTCGTCCTCGCAGCGGTAATGATTCTTGGGCGATTGGAAACGCTTGCGATTTTGGCACTTATGGCGCCATCCAGTTGGCGCCATTAATCGCTCAAGCCGTCTTAACAATCTATAAAGGGCTGTTTTTGGGGCTGGAATCTCTTCGCGTCCCGCACCATACTTGCCATTAATGCGCCAGCGGTGGGCCAAAGCCGAGGGACAGGGATTAAACGCGCAAGAAAAAAAGGCAAAGACAAAATGGCCGGCGATAAACAAAATTTGCAGGATGCTTTTCTCAATCACGTTCGCAAAGCAAAGGTTCCGGTAACTATTTTCTTGATCAACGGTGTGAAGCTACAGGGCGTGATCACCTGGTTCGACAACTTTTGCGTACTTTTGCGTCGGGATGGCCAGTCGCAACTTGTCTACAAGCATGCGATCTCAACGATCATGCCGGGTGCGCCGATCAATCTTTATGAGGGTGAAGACTGATACCTGATCTTCCCGAGGACGAGGATGAAGATTGGTTGGGTCACGATGACTCAACTGGTCTTGATGCCTATGAGAGCGAAGGGCCCGCGATGCGGGCTTTCGTCTTGCACCCTGACATCAAATCGCAACAAGGTCGGCGTCTGCCGGAACACGGTCTTGCCGAAGCTGTCAGCCTTGCGGCAGCCCTGCCGGCAATGGATGTGGTTGGCGCCGAGGTGGTCCGCCTGCCAAAAGTCCATCCCGGTATGCTGTTTGGCTCTGGCAAGGTTGAGGAACTGAAAGAGAAGTTCAAGGCACTTCGTGTGGGGCTTGTCCTTGTCGATGGTCCGGTAACGCCCGTTCAGCAGCGCAATCTGGAAAAGGAATGGGGCGTTAAGCTGTTGGACCGTACCGGTCTCATTCTGGAGATCTTTTCTGACCGGGCAAGGACCAGAGAAGGCGTCCTTCAAGTCGAGATGGCCGCACTTTCCTATCAACGAACGCGTCTGGTTCGGGCCTGGACCCACCTTGAACGCCAGCGTGGGGGATTTGGCTTTGTTGGTGGTCCGGGTGAAACACAGATCGAAGCCGACAGGCGGGCAATCGACGATCAGGTTCTGCGGCTGAAACGGCAATTGGCAAAGGTGGTGAAAACCCGCGAATTGCATCGGGCAGCCCGCAAAAAGGTTCCTTTCCCAATTGTTGCGCTGGTGGGCTATACGAACGCGGGTAAATCGACGCTTTTCAACCGCATGACAGGCGCCGAAGTTCTGGCAAAAGACATGCTTTTTGCGACCCTTGATCCGACCATGCGTGGGGTGGTCTTGCCGTCGGGGCGGAAAATCATTCTGTCTGACACAGTGGGCTTCATTTCTGATTTGCCAACCCAGTTGGTTGCCGCTTTCCGTGCCACCCTTGAAGAGGTCTTGTCGGCTGACCTCATCTTACATGTGCGCGATATCGCGCACCCTGAATCGGCAGAACAAGCCGCGGATGTGGCCGAGATTCTTGCATCCCTTGGGGTCAACAAGGCAACGCCGCAACTTGAGATATGGAACAAGCTTGACCTTGTAGACGGTGCCGCGCGCGAAGCGCTCTTGGTCCAGGCCGCCCAGCGCCCAGAAGTCATTGCCGTCTCGGCATTGACGGGGGAAGGTGTCGAACATCTGCTAGAGCGCGCCAATTCGGTCTTTGACGAAGAAAAGACCGAGCGGACCGTGGAATTGGCCTTCAGCGATGGCCGTAAGCACGCTTGGCTGCACGAACATGATGTGGTGCAGTCAGAATCCGAGTCAGAGACAGGTTGGGTCGTGAAGGTTCGTTGGACGGCGCGGCAGGAAAAGCGTTTCCGAGATCTGTGAGCGTGTTGGCTTCCCTCACTGGGAAGGGCCAAAATTCTTGGAAGAATTTTGCACCTCGCCGCAGCGTTAGGGCATGATCAAGGCGACCCAGGCACGAGCCATTTTCAGGCCGGACTGGTCCGCCTGTTCGCCGTCCCGTCTTGACAGTTCCTCGCGGCTAGCGAGCCAGTCTGGGTCCATAGAATGGATAATCTGCGGGAATTCGTGGCTCCAATCCGTTACAACGGCCCGGTTCGCCTCGAAGTGAAATTGCGTCCCATAGGTAGCGCGTCCCAACCGAAAGGCTTGCACTGTGGCGACGTTGGACCGGGCCAGGTGCGTTGCACCTTCGGGCAGGGAAAAGGTGTCTGAATGCCACTGAAAAATCGGGAATTCCCGAGGAAGTGCGCCGAGGACAGGATCATCGGCGGCGGCGTCTGACAAGGCCACCTTGCACCAGCCGAACTCTCGCGCGGCCCCCAGAATATTGGCGGCGCCATATCCACGCGCTAGAATTTGGCTTCCAAGGCAAATACCAAGAACCGCTTTGTCTTTTTCGGTCATCACACGCATCAGGGCGGCCAAATGCGGCAGATAGGGATGTGTGTGGTCGTCCGTTGCAGCCTGCTCGCCCCCGAAGACAACCAAAGCGTCGTAATCGTCCGGTTCAGGAAGCTGCCCATCCTTCCATGGGCGATATTGGCTGATACGCGCCCCGGCTTCGTGTAAAGCCACCCCAACTTGCCCGTGATGTGTGATCCGGGTGTTTTCGACAATGGCCACGCGCATCTTCAGGGCTCCGGTTTTTAGATGGGCCAAAGATGCACGGCGCAACGCTTCGTTCAAGTCCTTGTCGCCATTTGTGCTTGCATCCCCCCGCAGGCCATGAAACAGGGAACCGCCAAACGATCACTCCACCGGAGGCTCCCATGGAGATTCGCGAGGCACTTACCTTTGACGACGTTCTGCTGGTTCCGGCCGCATCCTCAGTGCTGCCCTCGGACGCAGATACATCAACCTTCGTTACCAGGGCGATCCGTATGAACATCCCGCTGCTATCCAGCGCGATGGACACGGTCACCGAAGCGCGGATGGCAATCGCCATGGCGCAGGCCGGAGGCATCGGTGTGATTCACCGTAACCTGAGCACCGAAGAACAGGCGCGAGAAGTGCGCCGAGTAAAGCGGTTCGAGTCGGGTGTTGTCTATTCCCCCATCACCTTGCGTCCGGATCAGACGCTGGCTGACGCCAAAGAGTTGATGGAACGCTATAATATAACTGGCTTTCCGGTGGTTGACGCCCAAGGTCGTGTTGTTGGCATCGTGACAAACCGCGACATGCGTTTTGCCAGCGATGATCGGACTCCGGTCAGCGTGATGATGACGTCCGACAATCTTGCGATCCTGCGTGAACCGGTTGACCGGGAGCAGGCGATCAGCCTGATGAAGGCGCGCCGGATCGAAAAGCTGTTGGTAACGGATGGCGGTGGCAAACTGACCGGTCTTCTGACGCTGAAAGACACCGAAAAAGCCGTTCTTAATCCTCAGGCCTGCAAGGACGAGCTTGGCCGTCTGCGGGTCGCAGCGGCCTCGACGGTCGGTGACGCCGGCTTTGAACGCAGTCAGGCCCTGATCGAGGCAGGCGTCGACATGGTGGTGATCGACACCGCCCATGGACACAGCGAAGGCGTCGCCAAAGCCGTTGAGCGCATCAAGAAACTGTCGAACACGGTTCAGGTCGTGGCCGGAAACGTCGCCACAGCCGAGGCGACCCGCGCCCTCATTGGGGCAGGGGCAGACGCGGTCAAGGTTGGTATCGGGCCGGGTTCAATCTGCACGACCCGCATCGTTGCAGGCGTGGGCGTGCCCCAACTTACCGCCATTATGGACGCGGCAAGCGCAGCCGGCGACACACCGGTGATTGCCGATGGCGGCATCAAATTCTCGGGCGATTTCGCCAAGGCGATCGCTGCGGGTGCCTCCTGTGCGATGGTCGGTTCGGCCATTGCCGGAACCGATGAGTCGCCCGGCGAAGTGATCTTGTGGAACGGCCGCAGCTTTAAGGCCTATCGCGGCATGGGCAGCTTGGGCGCCATGGCGCGCGGCTCGGCCGACCGCTACTTCCAAAAGGATGCTGCCAGCGACAAGCTGGTGCCAGAAGGCATTGAAGGTCAGGTCCCCTACAAGGGAACGGCTGCAACCGTTCTGCACCAGATGGTCGGCGGTCTTCGTGCGGCCATGGGCTATACTGGTAATCGCACTGTTGCCGAGATGCGGAAGAATTGCTCTTTCGTGCGCATCACAGGTGCGGGCCTCAAGGAAAGCCACGTCCACGACGTTCAGATCACCCGCGAAAGCCCGAACTACCGGGTGGGTTGATGAAGGTCCTGGGCGACAAGCTGACTTGGCAGGACGGAAGCCTGACCCGGCTTCTGGACGGTAAGGTCAGCTTTGGCCGGGACTTCTTTCCTGATCCGCGAGGGGCAGAGATTCCGGAAGTGGTTGAGCTTCCGGTTCATTGCTATCTTCTCCAACGGCAAGGTTTAGCCCCGGTTCTGATCGACACGGGGTCTGGTGATCTCTACGGCGACAAAGGTGGCGGGCTGAAAGCGGCGCTTGCATCGAATGGTGTCACGCCGGATGACATTGATGCTGTTCTGATGACTCATATGCATGGCGATCATTGCGGTGGCTTGTTGTCCTTGGATTTTGCCAATGCCACGGTTTTTGCGGCTGCTGATGAAATCGCCTATTGGCCAACCCAAAATCACCCTTCCGCACGGTTCTTGGCCAATGCGACAAACCTGCATCCCCTGAAAGACGGGGAACGCCCGCTGCCTGGCCTGCGTCTTTGGTCTCTTCCCGGCCACACGCCGGGCCATGCAGGTTATGTGATAGACGGGAAAATTGCGGTTATCGGCGATGTCCTGCACCGCGCCGATATTCAACTTCCCGATCCCTTGATTGCCACCAAATTTGACGTCAATCGCGAGTTGGCAACCAACACGCGCCTCGCCGCTTTGGAACAAATCGCAAAAGACGGTCTCGTGACCTGTGGCGGTCATTTCCAGGCTCGGGTTGACGGTTCTCCATTTCTGAAGCTTCAGCCGACAAACAAAGGGTACAAGGCGTTGGCACTATGACGCCTGCCGCTCGTATCTCTGCCGCCATTGACGTGCTAGACAAGATCCTGGCCGGTCAATCGGCAGAACATGTTCTGACTGCCTGGGGGCGCTCCAGCCGATTTGCGGGGTCTGGCGATCGCGCTGCCGTGCGCGACCTCGTCTATGACGCCTTGCGGTGCCGCCGAAGCTTTGCAGCACTTGGGGGAGGGGAAACGGGTCGCCATCTCATTCTGGGCGGGCTTCGGGCCGCTGGGCAGGATGGTAAAGATATTTTCACTGGCGAAGGCTATGCCCCTGCGCCGGTCGGACCATCCGACGCCGGGCGCGAACCCGATGACGTTGAGGAGTGGGATCTGCCGGACTGGCTAATCCCAAAATTCCAGGCCTCCCTTGGCGAACAGGCCTTTGCCATTGCGCAAAGTTTGCAGCAAAGGGCACCTGTCTTTCTGCGGGTGAACCTGGGCCGCTGCCGCCCGGATCAGGCTATACGTTCCTTGGCCGAAGATCAGATCGTGGCCGTCCCACATCCCTTGGCGAGTTCAGCGTTGGAAGTCACGTCTGGTCAGCGGAAAATTCAGAACTGCCGCGCTTATCTGTCAGGGCAGGTCGAATTGCAGGATGCGGCCTCTCAGGCCGTGATCGAAATGCTGCCCCTGAAAGATGGAATGAAGGTGCTTGACCACTGCGCGGGTGGGGGCGGCAAGACCTTGGCGATGGCCGCAAGGGCGAAACTGGGGCTGTTCGCGCATGACATTTCGCCCCGGCGCATGAAAGACCTTCCCGAACGCGCCAAACGTGCAGGGATCAAGGTGACCCTGACCGAAACCCCGGAAAGAAACGCGCCTTACGACCTTGTTCTGGCAGACGTTCCCTGTTCGGGCTCGGGCAGCTGGCGACGTGATCCGCAGGGCAAATGGTCGTTGAATGAAAAGACCTTTAGCGACTTGCTGACCGTTCAAGCCGGAATTCTTGATCGTATCTCGGCAATGGTCAGTCGCGGGGGAACGCTGGCCTATGCAACATGCTCTGTCCTCTCAGAAGAAAATTCTCTGCAAATCAGGGACTTCCTCGAACGATCCCCACAGTGGCGCCTTGTTGCCCAGCGCCAGTTTACACCGCTCGATGGGGGCGACGGCTTTTTCGTCGCCTACTTGACGCAGGGCTAATCGCCGTAAATAACAACTATAAGTTGTGTTTATCTTAATCCGCCGTTAACGGATTCGGAGTGTTCTGGTTCTTGATTTCTCTGATCAGGAATGCCCTGTGACTGTGTGGAATACAGACATCACTTCTGTTCTGGAAAATGCGGGCGGACTTTCCCGGCGCAGTCGTGGGCTTATCCTCCTTGGACTTGTGGCCGGCGCCATCGCCGTGGTTGCGCCGGATAAGCGGCTGTCGCTCTCATTCGCAATCATCGGCTTCACCTTTTTTGCGACCGTTCTGGTCGTGCATGGTGCCGTTTGGGCAGGCAGGGTCGTCGCGTTGCGGCGTCACAACGACCTGCATCGCCTTTTGGGGGCAGATGGCGCGCCTTGTTTTACAACCGACAACAAGGGGGCCGTGCTTTTCAGAAACCCCGCGGCACGGTCGCGCTTTGGCTCGGAAACGCAAACCTTGACCGCAGCCTTGCAAGATCACTTTGCAAGCCCGGCCTCTGTTTTGTACCGTCTGCAATCCCGTGCGGCGCAGTCTGGGGCCGCGCGCGAAGATGTGGTCACTCGAACCGGAATGTCCCGGTTGTCCGTTTCTGCTTTTGCACCGGGCCAATTTTTCTGGCGGCTTGAGGAATTTGTAGAACGTAACGGCCATAGCCGAGGGGCCGAGGGGATCAGTCTTCCCATGTTGGTCACCAACAAGCAGGGCGTGGTTCTGTTCTGCAATGAGGCGATGCGGCGTCTCGTTGGTGGCCGCCCCAAGCGACTGGAAGCGATCGTCACGACTTCCAACCCGCACAGTGGTGAGGTGGTGGAAATCCCCTCCGTGTCCGGACCCGTAAAAGCCCTATTTGCCGAGGTGGAAGGGCCGGGGGAAAGACGGGAGATCTTCCTTCTGCCGTCAGAGGAAATGGTTGAGGCTGGGTCTTTCCGAGAGGATTTCGAACTTATACCAGTTGCGCTTTTGCGCTTTCGTCCAGACGGTGCACTGCTTGGCGCGAATGCAATTGCCCGCGATTTGTTAAAACTTGATAAGGGCGCGCAAACGCATTTCCATGACCTCTACGAAGGCCTTGGGCGCCCCGTGCAGGATTGGCTCGCCGATATTGTGGCCGAACGAATGCCGCCGGGTGCAGAGATCCTTCACCCGCGCAGTTGCCCTTCCGATTCGTTCCACCAAATCACCTTGCGCCGGGTGGTTGACCGCGGCCATCCGTGCGTCCTTGCCGTTCTACAGGACGCGACAGACCTGAAGCGCATGGAAACGCAATTTGCCCAAAGCCAGAAAATGCAGGCCATCGGTCAGCTTGCTGGCGGAATAGCGCATGATTTCAACAATCTTCTGACCGCGATCTCGGGGCATTGCGACCTGCTTTTGATGCGGCATTCCAGCGATGACAAAGACTTTGGCGACCTTATCCAGGTTCAACAGAATGCCAATCGCGCAGCGGCCTTGGTCGCACAGCTTCTGGCTTTCTCGCGAAAACAGACTTTGAAACCGCAAAAGATCGACCTCGAAGTGGTTTTGTCGGATCTCACCCACCTGCTCAACCGTTTGGTCGGCGAAAAGATCAAACTCTCCCTGTTCCATGCGGCGCAGCTTGGCTTTATCCGTGCCGATAAGCGTCAATTGGAACAGGTGCTGATGAACCTTGTTGTCAACGCGCGTGACGCAATGCCGGAAGGCGGAACGATCCGCCTTGAGACCGAGGCGTTGGAAATGAAATCCGAAATGCGGCGTGACCGGGCAGTGGTGCCACCGGGAAACTATGCCTTGATCCGCGTTTCCGACAGCGGCCTGGGGATCGCTCCAGAGCACCTGTCCAAGATTTTCGAACCGTTTTTTACCACGAAACGCCAAGGTGACGGCACTGGGCTAGGTCTTTCGACGGTCTATGGAATCGTCAAGCAGTCTGGTGGCTACATTTTTGTAGATTCGACATTGGGAGAAGGGACGGTCTTCCACCTTTACTTCCCGATTCATGACAAGTGGGAGGAAGATCAACCAGCCACGGCTGCAGCGCCCGTCCGCTCGCAGGTGGTCAGGCAAGGCGAAGGTGTTGTGCTGCTGGTCGAAGATGAGGCCCCAGTGCGCGCCTTTGCCAGCCGCGCTCTGCGCTTGCGTGGCTATACCGTGCTTGAGGCAAAAGATGCCGAAGAAGCCCTTAAAACACTCGAAGACCCCGGCTTGTCCGTCGATCTTTTCGTGACGGACGTGGTCATGCCGGGACTCGACGGACCGGGTTGGGTGAAGCAGGCGCAGGAAACCCGGCCAAATGCGCGTGTGATCTTCATGTCCGGTTACGCCGAAGACTGCCTTTCCGAGGAACAGGGTCGTATTCCAAACTCAATCTTTCTGCCAAAGCCTTTTTCGCTGAACGAATTGGCGGAAACGGTTCAGGCACAACTGCAATGACCCGCTGGCAAGAACAGGCCAGAACCGCTTAGTCCAGCGACGCGTAAAGCTTGAAATCGGCCTCTGCTGTTTGGGCAAGCCGCGCTTCGGTTTCTGGCGACAAATCCATCGGCGCAGAGGGCGATACGTTCAGGCGAGGCAGGGTGATATGAAAATCAAGCCGATCTTCCAGAAACTCGAGGAAGGTTTCGATGTTTTCATACCGAAAAATGCGATCTGCACGCACTTCGGGTGACGGTGTCAGAAATTTTGCCTGCGAGCCTACATCGGCGAAAGCGGGGCGCGGCGTCTGGCACCAAGCCGAGACAAAGCCATCGAAACTGATGCCGGCTGTCGATTTGGCCTGATCGGCAATATCCTCGCGCTGCCGGTATCTATACCAGCTTCCCAGCCAGTCGCGCGGTTCTCGCATCAAGGCAACCACCGTAAAGGGGGCGCCGGCGCTTGCTTCCAGATAAGGGCCAACGAACCGCCGAAACCGGGCAACATTCGTGTGTTTCAGGGCAGGGGGGCGCTGAACCGCGACCGAAGCGAGGGACTCGAGCGCTGCCTCGATGGCGGTCGAACCGGTTTTCGGTGTGGCAAGGATAGCAAGCCGCTGCTCCCAGAATACCAACATTACAACATGCCCTTCTTCATCTTTGCCCTGTGGCCGACTTCTTTCCTTGGGCGTAAACTATCCCTTAACCAAACTGTGAAAAAGCTAAATTCACGAAAATTCGCTTGAAATGTTCTTGTTTTACCCCCAATAAAGTGAGAACACTTGGGGAACAAATCCCGCATCGGCGCATCCTGCCTGCGGTCCACAACAGATTGCCGCCCGGTAGCGGCTGTGAAATAAGGAGACGGACATGGCGGTGGCGAACCTCCTTGATTTGAACGGGAAGCGCGAAATGGACAAGCAGAAGGCGCTGGAAAGCGCACTGGCCCAGATCGAACGGCAGTTCGGCAAAGGCTCGATCATGAAGCTGGGGGCAGACAGCCCGGCGATGGATATCGAGGCAACGTCGACTGGCTCTTTGGGCCTTGATATCGCCTTGGGAATCGGCGGATTGCCAAAGGGGCGGATCGTCGAAATTTATGGCCCGGAAAGCTCGGGCAAAACCACACTGACCCTTCATGTGGTGGCCGAAGAGCAGAAAAAGGGCGGCGTCTGCGCCTTTGTCGATGCCGAACACGCGCTTGATCCGCAATATGCCAAGAAGCTGGGCGTCAATCTTGATGAGCTTTTGATCAGCCAGCCGGATACCGGCGAACAGGCGCTTGAAATCGTTGATACGCTGGTGCGTTCGGGCGCTGTCAGCCTGATCGTCGTCGACTCGGTCGCCGCTCTGACGCCGAAGGCCGAACTCGAAGGCGATATGGGCGATGCCACGGTCGGTGCGCAGGCCCGCCTGATGAGCCAAGCGATGCGCAAGCTGACCGCAAGCATTGGCCGCAGCAATTGCATGGTGATCTTCATCAACCAGATCCGTATGAAGATCGGCGTCATGTTCGGCAGCCCAGAAACCACTACAGGCGGCAATGCGCTGAAATTCTACGCCTCGGTCCGCCTTGACATCCGCCGCATTGGGTCGATCAAGGAAAAGGACGACGTGGTTGGCAACACGACCCGCGTTAAGGTCGTCAAGAACAAGGTCGCTCCGCCCTTCAAACAGGTGGAATTCGACATCATGTATGGCGAAGGCATCTCGAAAACGGGCGAGCTGATCGACATCGGCGTGAAGGCCGGCGTGGTCGAAAAATCGGGCAGTTGGTATTCTTACGGCGATGAGCGCATCGGCCAAGGCCGCGAAAACGCCAAGACCTTCCTGAAGCAGAATCCTTCGATCGCGATGGAGATCGAGGACAAGATCCGCGCCGCCAACGGGCTCGATTTCCACATGTCGGAAAGCGACAACAGCGATGATGTGATGGACAACTGACCTCGTCAGAAAAACACAACCGCAAAAGGGCCGCAGAGAAATCCGCGGCCCTTTTTCCTATGCGGGCCATTGCCTGTGGACAGGTCGCGCCGGCAAGGCTACATGGGGCCAGACCTGCCCGAAATTTACGAAGCCAAGGGGCCCAAAAGACATGGCGTCGCTGAACGATATCCGCTCGACCTACCTCGATTTCTTCGCCCGCAACGGGCACCGCGTGGTGGAAAGCTCACCACTGGTTCCGCGCAATGACCCGACGCTGATGTTTGCGAATTCGGGCATGGTGCAGTTCAAGAACCTGTTCACCGGTGTCGAAACCCGTGACTACACCCGTGCGACCACCGCGCAGAAATGCGTGCGGGCAGGGGGCAAGCACAATGACCTCGACAATGTCGGCTATACCGCGCGCCACCATACCTTCTTTGAAATGCTGGGGAATTTCAGCTTCGGCGATTACTTCAAGGAAACCGCAATCCCGCTTGCCTGGGAGTTGTTGACCAAGGATTTCGGGATCAACAAATCGCGCCTTCTGGTCACCGTCTACCACACCGATGACGAAGCCGCCGATATCTGGAAGAAAGTCGCGGGCCTGTCGGATGACCGCATCATCCGCATTCCGACGAATGACAATTTCTGGATGATGGGCCCAACCGGCCCCTGCGGCCCCTGCACCGAGATCTTCTACGATCACGGCGACCACATCTGGGGTGGCCCTCCGGGATCGGCGAATGAAGATGGCGACCGCTTCATCGAGATCTGGAACAACGTCTTCATGCAGTTCGAGCAGTTCGAAGACGGCAGCCGTCGCGAACTGGAGGCAAAGTCCATCGACACCGGCATGGGTCTGGAACGGATCGGCGCGCTTCTTCAGGGCAAGCACGACAACTATGATACCGACCTGATGCGCAGCCTGATCGAGGCCAGTGCCAACGCCACCTCAAACGACCCGGATGGCGCGGGCAAGGTGCATCACCGCGTGATCGCTGACCACCTGCGCTCGACCAGTTTCCTGATCGCCGATGGCGTCATGCCCTCGAACGAAGGTCGTGGCTATGTGCTGCGGCGTATCATGCGCCGGGCCATGCGCCATGCCCATATGCTGGGTGCACAAGACCCGGTGATGTTCAAACTGGTTCCGGCACTCGTCCGTCAGATGGGGGCCGCTTATCCGGAACTTCAGCGCGCTCAGGCGCTGATCGAGGAAACGCTGAAACTGGAAGAAACCAAGTTCCGGCAAACGCTGGACCGTGGTCTGCGCCTGTTGGACGACGAATTGAACCGCATTCCCGAAGGCAGCGACCTTCCGGGCGAAGCGGCCTTCAAACTATATGACACCTATGGCTTCCCGCTTGACCTGACGCAGGATGCGCTGCGCGAAAAAGGCCGCGCCGTGGATGTCGCAGGCTTTGAAGCCGCGATGGCAGAACAGCGCGCCAAGGCCCGTGCGGCCTGGACCGGCTCGGGAGAGGCGAAGGACGCCAAGATCTGGTTCGAAATTGCCGAAGCCAAAGGCACGACCGAATTCTTGGGCTATGACACCGAAACCGCCGAGGGCGTGGTTCTGGCCTTGGTCAAGGACGGGGCCGAGGCCGGCAGCGCGGATACCGGAACCGAGATCGCCATTGTGGTCAACCAGACGCCGTTCTACGCGGAATCGGGTGGTCAGGTAGGGGATACCGGTCTGATCCGCACCGACACTGGTCTGGCGGAAGTGACCGACACCAAAAAAGCCGCCGGGGTGTTCATCCACACGGCAAAGGTCGTCGAAGGCGCGATTGCCAAGGGCCAACCGGCAAAGCTGGAAGTCACCCATTCCCGCCGTCGCGCCATCCGCGCGAACCACTCGGCCACCCACCTTCTGCACGAAGCCCTGCGCCGTGCGCTTGGCGATCACGTGGCCCAGAAGGGCTCGCTGAATGCGCCAGACCGTCTGCGCTTTGACTTCAGCCACAACACCGCCCTGTCGGGGGCTGAACTGACTACGGTCGAGGCCGAGGTGAACCAGTTCATTCGCCAGAACAGCCCGGTCGATACCCGGATCATGACGCCGGATGATGCCCGTGCGCTTGGCGCACAGGCACTCTTCGGCGAAAAATACGGCGAAGAGGTCCGCGTCGTGTCGATGGGCTTGCTTGACGGGTCGGGCAAAGGCGCGGATGGCCGCACCTACAGCCTCGAACTCTGCGGCGGCACCCATGTTGCCCGTACCGGCGACATCGGGGCTTTCGTTCTGTTGGGCGACTCGGCGTCTTCGGCGGGTGTTCGCCGGATCGAGGCGCTGACGGGGCAGGCGGCGCTTGACCATCTGCGCCAGCAGGATGCCCGTCTGGCCGAAGTGGCGGCCTTGTTGAAAACCCACGGCGCCGATGTGCTGGACCGCGTCAAGGCGCTGGCGGACGAACGCAAGGCGCTTCAGAACGAAGTGGCCCAGTTGCGTCGCGAGGTTGCCATGGGCGGCAAGTCGGGCGGCCCGGAAGCCAAGGAAATCAACGGCGTAAAGTTCATTGCTCAAGTGCTGCAAGGCGTTTCGGGCAAGGATCTTCCGGCCTTGATCGACGAGATGAAGGGAAGGCTTGGCTCGGGCGCTGTTCTGCTGATCGCCGATACCGGGGCAAAACCCGCTGTTGCGGCGGGCGTTACGGCCGACCTGACAGCGACACTCTCTGCCGTCACCTTGGTCAAGGCCGCGGCCGAGGCGCTTGGTGGCAAGGGTGGCGGTGGCCGTCCTGACATGGCGCAGGCTGGCGGTGCTGACATTGCGGGGGCCGAAGCCGCGATTGCCGCTGCCGAAGCCGTTCTGAAAGGATAAGCCGATGCCGACTGCACTCTGGATCGCCCATGTGACGGTCACCGACTCGGATGCCTATGGCAAATATGCCAAGGCAGCGGGCCCGGCCATTGCCGATCATGGCGGGGTCTTCCTTGCCCGTGGCGGGCGCTATGTCCAGCTGGAAGGCAATGACCGCGCCCGCAACGTCGTGGCGCGCTTCCCCTCGGTCGAGGCGGCTGTGGCTTGCTACAACAGCCCGGCCTATCAAGAGGCGCTCAGCCATGCCAAGGGCGCCTCGGTGCGCGATCTCGTCGTCGTTGAAGAGATCGAGTAAATTCAAGGGAAATGGCGGGGGCCTGCCTCCGCCATTCGTGACTGACGTTCCTAAGTTTTTCTGGTAAAGATAGGACAGGGGAGACAGAAGATCTCCTGTCATGGATGAGGCAGATCATGTGTCGTTGGGCCGCCTATTGGGGCGAGGCGATTTTTCTCGAAGACATCATCAGCAGGCCGGGCCATTCGCTGATCCACCAGTCTCATTGCGCCACAAAATGCCACACGGCCATCAATGCCGATGGGTTCGGCGTGGCTTGGTATGGCGACAAACCGGAACCGGGCCTCTACCGCGATGTGCTTCCGGCCTGGAGCGACCCGAACCTTCGCAGTCTGACCGCGCAGGTCAAATCGCGTCTCTTCCTTGCCCATGTCCGCGCCTCCACTGGCACGGCGACCAGCCGAAACAACTGCCATCCCTTCACATGGCAAAACTGGTCCTTCATGCATAATGGCCAGATCGGCGGCTATGATGCCTTCCGGCGCACCGCGGATATGATGATCCCCGACGATCTTTACCCCTTCCGCAAAGGCGCGACAGACAGTGAGGCCCTGTTCCTGATCGCCGTTGCCGAAGGGTTGAACGACGATCCCTTGGGCGCAATGGAACGCGCCGCCGCCCGGATGATCCGGTTGGCCCGCGAAAAGGGCGTGGCACCGCATCTGCGCCTGACTGCGGCCCTGTCGGATGGCGAGCGGCTTTACGCCATGCGCTATGCCACCGATGATGTGGCACCGACCCTGTTTTACCGCTGGTCCGACAGTCGCAATGGCTGGGCCGTGGTTTCGGAACCTTTGGAAAGCGGCGAGGGAGGATGGATCGAAATTCCGCCCTACAGCTTCTGCAGCTTTGGTCCCGAAGGCTTTTCCCGCCAAGATTTCCACCCGTGCAAACTGGCCGCCGCTGCTGCCTGACCTTGCCTGCCCAATCTCGCCCGACTAGCCTAGAGGCGGGAAGAGGACGGGGATGGATTTCAAACCGCTCAAGCATTGGCTTTGGATCGCTGCGGCACTCGCCGCGGCGCTGACCGCCTTGGCAGGTTGGGCCAGCTTTCGCCACACCTTGCTGCAAACGCTGGATGATACCGCGCGCCGGGGCGAGAACGTGCTGCAACTGGCAGCCTCATCCCTTGCCGGACAGTTGGAACGGTTTGAACGCCTTCCCGCCCTGATTGCTGAACAACCCATCATTACACGGCTTGCGGCCAATCCACAGGATCAAGGGCTGGTGCAAGACGCGAACCATTATCTTGCCGCGCTGCAATCGCAACTTGATGCCTCTGACATCTATCTGATGGACCGCAACGGCATCACGCTTGCGGCCTCGAACTACAACAAGGAAACCTCCTTCGTTGGCGGCAACTTCGCCTTCCGCCCTTATTTCTACGACTCGATCCGCGGTGGCACGGGGCGGTTCTATGCCCTTGGCACCACCAGCCGAAAGCGTGGTTACTATTTCGGGGCCCCCGTCCGCTTGGGCGACGAAATTGCTGGCGTCCTTGTCTTCAAGATCGACCTTGACGCCATCGAGGAAACTTGGCGGGGCGGTGACTATGCGGTGTTGGTAACCGATCCTGACAGCGTGGTGTTTCTGTCCAGCCGCACGGACTGGCTGTTCCGCGCGCTCCGCCCGTTGTCCGATGCGGCCCGCGCCCGGATTGCGGCGACCCGTCGCTATGCCGATGCCGAAGTGGGCCTGTTGAACATCCAAAGCGACAGCATTCTGGATGGCCACCATCTTGTCACCCTTCAGGAAGGCGCGGCAGTTCTGGAATATATTCAGCGCGATTTCCCCATGTTGTCGGCCTCGTGGCAGGTGCATGTGCTGATCGACACCGCCCCCGCCCGGCGCGAGGCCACGACGGCGGCCTTGATTGCGATGTTGTCGGTCGGCCTGATGGCCCTGTTTGGCGTCGTTCTCTGGCAACGCCGCCTGCGACTGGCTGAACGGCTTCAATTGCAGGCCCAAGCGCAGGCCGATCTGGAACAGCGCGTCGAAGAACGCACCATCGAATTGCGCCAAGCGCAGGCCGACCTCATTCAGGCGGGCAAGCTTGCGGCCTTGGGCCAGATGTCAGCGGCCCTCAGCCATGAATTCAATCAACCGCTGGCCGCGGCCCGCACCTATGCGGACAATGCCCTTGTTCTGATGGACCGGGGACGCATGCCCGAGGCGCGTGGCAATCTTGACCGTATCCTGTCGCTGATCGACCGCATGACCTCGATCAGTCGCCACCTTCGCAGTTTCGCCCGCAAACCGGGCCAGAAACTTGCGGCCGTCTCTCTGCCCGAGGTGATCGAGGCCGCCTTGGAAATAGCGATGCTGCGGATCACTTCTGCCAAGGCGGAAATCAAGGTCGATCTTGCGCCCGACCTGCCTTTGGTCGTGGCGGGGCCGGTGCGGTTGCAACAGGTGTTGGTCAATATCCTGTCCAACGCCGCAGATGCCGTCGAAGACCGCGAAACCCGCAAGATCACCCTGACCGCCAGACTGGAGGATGCAAACCCGGTGATCCGCATCACCGATACCGGCCCCGGCGTGCCCCCGGCGCTGATCGAACGGATCTTTGATCCGTTCTTCTCGACCAAGGGTGTGGGTAAGGGGCTGGGCTTGGGACTTTCCATTTCCTACAATATTATCAAAGACTTTGGGGGCGATCTTTCAGTATCTCAAGCGGCTGGCGGTGGCGCTGTCTTTACAATCCGGCTTGACCGGGCCGAAGCCGATCTGCCAAAGGCCGCCGAATGACCCCGATGCGTATCCTCCTTGTCGACGACGAACCTGACCTGCGGGCCTCGACGGCGCAGGCACTCGATCTGGCGGGCTTCTCCGTGCAGGATTTTGCCGCGCCCGAACGCATTATGGATCTTGTGTCCTTTGGCTTTCCCGGTGTCGTGCTGACCGACATTCGAATGCCCGGCATGGATGGGCTGACGCTGATGAACCGCATCCATGACATAGACCGCGACATTCCGGTCATCCTGATCACAGGCCACGGCGATGTGCAGCTAGCGGTTCGGGCGATGCGCGAAGGGGCCTATGATTTCGTCGAAAAGCCGTTTTCATCAGGTCAGTTGGCAGAGATCGTCTCCCGTGCCTCGGATTATCGCCGGCTGGTTCTGGAAAACCGGGTTCTCAAGGCGGCAGCGGGGCAGGCCGATGACCTTGAACAACGCCTGATCGGCAGGTCCAATGCGATGATCGACCTGCGCCGTCGTATTCGCACCATTGGCCCGTCCGAGGCAGATGTGTTGATCGTTGGTGAAACCGGGTCGGGCAAAGAGGTCACCGCCCGTGCGTTGCACGATCTATCTTCGCGCGCGCGAAAACCTTTTGTCACCATCGACTGCGCGGCCATCCCGGCGGCGCTGATCGAATCCGAACTTTTCGGGCATGAGGCCGGGGCCTTTCCCGGTGCGCTTCGGCCCCGCTATGGCAAGTTTGAACATGCGCGGGGCGGCACCATCCTGCTGGATGACATTGCGTCAATGCCATTGGACATGCAGGGAAAACTGGTCAGGGTGATCGAAGATCGCACAGTCACTCGGCTTGGTTCGAACGAAGCGGTCGATCTTGACGTGCGCTTTATGGCGACCGCGCGTGTTCCTCTGGAAGCCGAGGTCGAGGCTGGCCGTTTCCGGGCCGATCTTCTCTATCGGCTGAACGTCGTCACGCTTCAGGTTCCGGCGTTGTCGGCCAGACGCGAAGATATTCCGCTCTTGTTTCTGCGCCTTCTGGCCGAAGCCGCCAGTCGACACCGCACCGACCCACCGGAATTGCCGCCCACGGCTGTCGCACAACTTGCAGCCCGCGATTGGCCCGGAAATGTGCGCGAATTGCGCAATGCCGCCGACCGCTACGCGCTTGGCCTTGGCGAAGGTCTGGGGGCAGAGGAAGCCCCAAGCCGCTTGTCCGAACGCGTTGCAGAATTCGAGCGCCGCGAGATCGAAGCTGCCCTAGCCGCCCATCGTGGCAACCTGAAACCGGTCTACGAATCTCTTGGCCTGTCGCGCAAAACACTATGGGAAAAGATGCAAAAGCACGGCTTGGACAAATCTCAGTTCGGGGCGGGCAGTGAAGGAGAGGGGGAATAGGTAACATTCCCCCCATCGTTTCGGCCCCGATGTTACGAAATCCACCCATCACAGCCGTGTGGCGCAAATTTGGTGGCGCTAACGGCCTTTGCGGCGGTTGTGCCATCCCGTCCAGACCGGTTTTCTTCTGCCAGCACCGGGGGCGGAGGGCCCCTGAGGCTCGAATTCAATCGGGAGGATACATGTTTATCAAGACCTTCACCGCCGCTGCCGTGGCGGCCGTCATGGCAACTGCCGCCATCGCTCAGGACAAGACCGGCTGGCCGCAGGAAATGACCATCGGCACCGCTTCGCAGGGCGGCACCTACTTTGTGTATGGCAACGGTTTTGCCGGCTACATCTCCGAAGCCCTTGGCCTCAACGCCACCGGCGAAGTGACCGGCGGTCCGGTTCAGAACGTCACGCTGGTTCAGACCGGCGACCACCTGATGGGCCTTGTCACCATGGGTCCGGCCTTTGACGCATGGAATGGCAAGTCGGAACTGGCCCCGGGTCTGGAGCACAAGGACATCCGCGCGCTCTTCCCGATGTACCAGACCCCGTTCCAGGTCATCGCGCTGAAATCTTCGGGCATCACCTCGGTTTCCGACCTCGCCGGCAAGCGCGTCTCGGTTGGCCCCGCAGGCGGCACCCCCGGCACCTATTGGCCGCAATTCATGGCAGCTCTCGGGGTTGAAGCCACCGTTTCCAACGCCGGTGCCGCAGACGCCGCTGGCCAGCTGACCGACGGCCTGATCGACGCCTTCGCCTTCGCCGCAGGCGTTCCGATCTCGGCCTTTGCCGAACTCGCCGCCCAGCAGGACGTCGTCATGTTCGGCTTCACCCCGGAAGAGCAGGCCAAGGTGCTGGAAGCATTCCCGGCCATGGCTCCGCTGACCATCCCCGCAGGCACCTATGCCGGCCATGACTATGTGCAGGAAACCGTCGCTTTGTGGAACTTTGCCGTTGCCCACAAGGACATGCCGGACAGCCTGGCTTACGAGATCACCAAGCTGGCTCTGGATAACCCGGACCGCATGGTCCAGATCCACGCAGCCGCCAAAGAAACCCTGCTGGAAAACTGGTCCAAGAACACCTTCATGCCGTTCCATGCGGGTGCTGTGAAATACCTTGAGGAAAAGGGCCAGACCGTGCCCGATAACCTGAAGTAATCCATCACGCATGTGACCTTGGGCGCCCTGACCAACGGGGCGCCCTTTTTGCAAGCCTTTGCAACCGCTTCTGGGGGACAGCCCATGACCGCGCCTAGCACAGACGCGCCCAAGCAGGATATCGCTGCCGGCGTCGATAACGAAATTTTCGCAGGCAACCAGCGCAAACCGATAGGCCAGCTTGGCCTCTTTGTGGCCGCTCTTTGCGTGCTTTACACCGCCTTCCACATCGGCGTGATGAACCTCTATCCGCTTGAAACCTGGACCTATCGCCTGATCCATGTTGGCGGCGGTCTGGCCATCGGCTTCCTTCTTTTCTCCTCGATGACCTTCCTCGCCGAGGATGCACCCGCGAAACCCGGCCGGTTGATGATCCTTGCCCCCGGTGCCGCGCTGATCGTCATTGCCTTGGTGCAGGTTCTTCTCTTCTTCATCTCCGATATGGGCGTCGATCAGGCCGCTCAGGCCACTGCCTATCGCTGGACCTTCGGCGTCCCGCTGACGCTTGGCACGGTTTGGGTCTTGATGGTTGGCTGGTTCTTGCCAGAGCCGCGCCGCGCCAGCCTTGATCTGGCCGATGTCGCGCTTGCCCTCGCGGCCATCGCCGCCACGCTCTATATCATCTACCACGCGCCCTTCCTGCGCCTGCGGGCAGGGACAGCCTTGGCCAAAGAGGCCGATATGTGGGCCGCGCTGGTGGGCGTGATCCTGATTCTTGAACTGACACGCCGTATGGCAGGTCTGGCTCTGGTGATCATCGCGGGCATCTTCGTGATCTACAGCTTTGTGGGCCCGTGGCTGCCCGGCATCCTTTACCACAAAGGCTACAGCCTGACCCGCTTCTTCACCTATATCTTCACCGACCAAGGCATCCTTGGCCCGACCACGGCCATTTCCTCGACCTATATCATCCTCTTTGTGGCCTTCGCCGCCTTCCTTCAGGCATCCCGCGTGGGTGAGTATTTCGTGAACTTCGCCTTTGCCGCAGCGGGCGACCGTCGCGGGGGGCCTGCGAAAGTGGCCGTCTTCGGTTCGGGCCTGATGGGCATGATCAACGGCACCTCGGCCGGCAACGTTGTGGCCACGGGTTCGCTGACCATCCCGCTAATGAAGCGCGTGGGCTACAAGCCGCAAACGGCAGCCGCGGTCGAAGCCGCCGCAAGCTCGGGCGGGCAGATTCTGCCGCCAATCATGGGGGCAGGGGCCTTCATCATGTCGGAAATCACGGGCATCGCCTATTCCGACATCGTGATTGCCGCCATCATCCCGGCGCTGCTCTACTTCGTCTCGGTCTATTTCAACGTCGATCTCGCGGCACAGAAATACGACATGAAGGGCATCCCGCGCGAAGAACTGCCGAAATTCGCCAAACTGGCGCGACAGGCGTTCTTGTTCATCCCGATCTTCATCCTGATCGGCGCGCTGTTCATGGGCTATTCGGTGATCCGGGCTGGTACGCTGGCCATGGGCGCGGCTGCGGTAGTCTCATGGCTGACCCCGTACAAGATGGGCGTGAAAGAGGTGCTCTTCGCACTGGAAATCTCGACCAAGATGACCCTGCAACTGGTGGCCGTCTGTGCCGCAGCTGGGATCATCGTGGGCGTGATCGCTCTGACCGGCCTTGGAACGCGTTTCTCCTCGCTGCTTCTTGGTCTGGCTGAAAACAACCAAGTCATCGCGCTGTTCTTTGCGATGGTCGTGTCGATCATCCTTGGGATGGGCATGCCCACCACGGCGGCCTATGCGGTGGCGGCGAGCGTGATCGCGCCGGGCCTGATCTCGATGGGCATCGACATGCTGACCGCCCACTTCTTCATCTTCTACTTCGCGGTCATGTCGGCCATCACCCCGCCTGTCGCCCTTGCGGCCTATGCGGGCGCGGCAATCGCGCAGTCAGACCCGATGAAGACCTCGGTCGAGTCGTTCAAGATGGGCCTTGCCGCCTTTATCGTGCCCTTCATGTTCTTCTCCTCGCCCGAACTTCTGATGCAGGGTTCAACCGTCGACATCATCCATGTCGTGTTGGGCGCGCTGCTTGGCGTCTATCTGCTCTCCAGCGCCGTTCAGGGATGGTTCTTTGGCCACCTGCATATCGTTCTGCGCGGGGTCTTGGTTCTGGCAGCCATGGGCATGATCGACTCAGGCTATCTGACCGATGCCATCGGTCTGGGCACGGCTGTGCTGGTCTGGGCCATCCAGAAAAAGCTGGTCAAGCCAAGCAGCATCGCCCATGGCGCGGATTGATGGACGGCCTTTCCCGTGGTCGCCGCTGTGACCACGGGAAAACCACACCTTTAACACGCTAAAACCACGCGATGAACACAGCACAAAATGAAAACGCCCCCGGTTTCGGGGGCGTTTCTTTTAGTCCTTCTTGGCCATCCGCTTGCGCTCATGCGGGTCCAAGTAACGCTTGCGAAGTCGGATGATTTTCGGGGTCACTTCCACCAGTTCATCATCGTCGATATAGGCAATCGCCTCTTCCAGCGACATCTTCACATGCGGGGTCAGACGCACCGCTTCATCCGTGCCCGAGGCGCGAACGTTGGTCAGTTTCTTGCCCTTCAGCGGGTTCACTTCAAGGTCGTTGTCGCGGCTGTGTTCGCCGATCAACATACCCTCATAGACCTGCTCTTGCGGGCCAATGAACAGGCGTCCGCGCTCTTCCAGGTTCCACAGCGCATAGGCTACCGAAACGCCATTTTCCATCGAGATTAGAACACCTTGGCGGCGTCCTTGAATGTGGCCCTTATGCGGGGTCCAGCCGTGGAAAATCCGGTTCAGCACGCCGGTGCCACGGGTGTCGGTCAGGAACTGGCCGTGATAACCGATCAGCCCGCGCGACGGCACATGGGCCACGATCCGGGTCTTTCCAGCCCCTGCGGGCTTCATCTCGACCAGATCGCCCTTGCGCTCACCCGTCAGTTTGTCGATCACGGCGCCGGTATATTCGTCATCCACATCGACGATGACTTCCTCAACCGGTTCAACCCGCTGACCGTCTTCTTCGCGCATGATCACGCGCGGACGGCTGATCGACAGTTCAAACCCTTCACGGCGCATGTTTTCAATCAAAACGCCCATCTGAAGTTCGCCCCGACCTGAAACCTCAAATGCCTCACCACCGGGGGTGTCAGCGATCTTGATGGCCACGTTCTGCTCGGCTTCTTTCATCAGGCGATCACGGATGACGCGCGACTGAACCTTGCTGCCATCACGGCCGGCAAGCGGGCTGTCGTTGATGCCAAAGGTGACAGTAATCGTCGGCGGATCAATGGGTTGCGAGGGGATAGCTTCTTCGATCGACAGGTCGCAAAGCGTATCGGCCACGGTCGCCTTGGTCATCCCGGCCAGTGTCACGATGTCGCCTGCCTGCGCTTCGTCAATCGGCTGCTGCGACAGTCCGCGGAAGGCAAGGATCTTGGTCACGCGGAACTGTTCAATCTTTTCGCCAGTGCGCGACAAAGCTTTCAGCGAGGTGCCGACCTTCAGAGTACCTGCTTCAACACGACCGGTCAGAATGCGCCCGATGAACGGGTCAGCCGACAGGGTGGTGGCCAGCATCTGGAACGGCTCGGCCGCGCGGGCAATCTGCTTGGGTGCTGGAACGTGCTTGACGATCAGATCGAACAACGCGGTCAGGTCCTTGCGCGGACCATCCAGCTCGTTATCCGCCCAGCCGGCCCGGCCAGAGGCATAAACGTAAGGGAAATCAAGCTGTTCGTCGCTTGCGCCAAGGTTCGAGAACAGGTCGAACACTTCGTTCAGGGCACGATCAGGCTCGGCATCCGGCTTGTCGACCTTGTTCAGAACCACGATCGGGCGCAGGCCAAGGGCAAGTGCCTTCGAGGTCACAAACTTGGTTTGCGGCATCGGGCCTTCGGCGGCGTCAACCAGCAGACAAACGCCGTCGACCATGCTCAGGATGCGTTCAACTTCTCCGCCAAAGTCGGCGTGGCCGGGGGTGTCGACGATATTGATACGGGTGCCCGCATGTTCCACGCTGGTACATTTGGCCAAAATGGTAATGCCGCGTTCACGTTCGATATCGTTGCTGTCCATCGCGCGCTCGCTGACAGCCTGACCTTCGCGGAAGGCCCCCGATTGTTTCAGTAGCTCGTCAACGAGCGTGGTTTTGCCATGGTCGACGTGCGCGATAATGGCGATGTTGCGGAGCTCCATCGGAAGTCACTTTCGTAAGGAATGCAGATGTTGGCGCCGCCCATAGCCTGTTTGCGGACGATTGGCCAGCCATCACGTTAGGATCAGGTGGCGATATAGCGGTCTCGCCGGTGGTTGATGGCAATGATGAGGTTGACGATCACAGCCCCAAGCAGGGACCAAAGAACAATGGTCCATGGGAAAAGGATCAGCGCGACCGAAAAAATGACGACATCTGCCGCAAGCTGAACGTATCCGGCCCGGAACCCCATCTTGTCTTGCATCAACAGCGCCACGACCCCCAACCCACCCAAAGAGCCATTGTGGCGGAACATGACCAACAGCCCGACACCTGTCAGACATCCAAAGATGACGGCTGAAAGGGGGGGCTGGACTTGGGCAATCTGGAACGCCTTTGGAAAGAATTCGGTCATGGCCGAAAGTGCTGTTACGGAAAGTAGCGACTTTACAGTGAATTGCGGGCCAAGCCTCATCCATGCAAGCGCATAGAAAGGAATGTTGATCGTGAAAAACACCAGGCCAAAGGAATAGCCGGTAAGATACGAGAGGATCACCGCAATCCCCGCAGTCTGCCCCGTAATCAGCCCGGAAAAAGTAAGGAACTGAAGTCCAAAGGCGCAAAGGAAAACGCCAAGGCCAATGCCTTGCAGATCTTCCAATTTGGTGTGGTGCTTCGCGGGGCTCATGGTTGCCATCTAGGACAGAAAGTCTGACCTGTCTACCATCCTTTTGGCAAACATGTTGCCGGAATGTCCTTGTTTGCCCGCCGACTTATGGCACAATGGCAAAAAACATAAACGAGGCAAAAAATGCAGGCGAAGAAAACCCTTGGGGTCGTTGGGGCCCCAATGAGCGACTCTATTCCCGTGGATGTGGCAGAGCTGAACACCAAGCTTGATCAGATGCTTCGGCTGATGGAAGAGCAACTCATGTTGCAGCGTGTCGGTCTGTTGGAGGATGGACATGTGCTGCGTTTTGCCCATGGCGGCACGCAAGATATCGCGCTTTCCCTGCCAAATGCGCAGGATGATTTCGTGCAGCGCACCATCCTGAAAACCCGAAACTTCTATGAAGGGCGGTTGCTTGCAACAATTCAGGGAATGAACCTGGTCGGCGAAAACACCACGGTTTGCGACGTTGGGGCCAACATCGGTAATCATTCGGTCTTTTTCGGCAAAGTGTTGGGTGCAAAGCAGGTTCTGGCTTTTGAGCCGCAGCCGAATGTCTATGCAACCCTGTGCCGCAATCTTGAACTGAATGGCCTGACCGAAGCCTTGGCCTATAACTGTCTGGTCGGGGCGAAATCGGGCCGCGGCGAGGTGGCGAAGTTCAACCCGCGTAACCTAGGCGGTACGGCTTTTGTTCCGGCAAAGGACGGTTCGATTCCGATGGTGGCGCTGGACGACCTGATTGACGCCGAGGAAATGAAGAACCTTGGTTTCATCAAAATTGATACCGAGGGCATGCAGATGGCCGTTCTTCAGGGGGCCAAGAAGATCCTCAAGGCGAAGAAGCCTGCAATCTGGGTAGAGTTGTTGCAGCGTGACAAGGACGCCTATGTCGAGGCTGCGACGCTTCTGGAAGGCATGGGATACAGTTCGGTTCAGATCGGACCGAATGACCATGTTTTTACGCATGGCAAATAAGCAGATTTTGACCATCTGAACGAAAGAAGGGCCGCTGTAATGGCGGCCCTTTTTCTTTTTGATAGCTTAGGCTTGGAGGGCCTTGTTCAAGTATTCGTCGACCTTTTCCAGATAGCCCATCGTGGTCAGCCAGCTTTGGTCCGGACCAACCAGCAAGGCAAGATCCTTGGTCATCCAACCGTCTTCGACAGTCTTCACGCAGACTTTTTCCAAGGTTGTCGCAAAGTTCAGCAGGGCCGGGTTGTCATCCAGTTTGGCGCGATGCTTCAATCCACCGGTCCAAGCAAAGATCGACGCGATAGAGTTGGTCGAGGTTTGCTGACCTTTTTGATGCTGGCGGTAGTGTCTGGTCACCGTGCCGTGGGCGGCCTCGGCCTCGACGATCTTGCCATCGGGCGTCATCAGAACCGAGGTCATCAGGCCAAGCGAGCCGAAGCCTTGGGCCACTGTGTCGGATTGGACATCGCCGTCATAGTTCTTGCAGGCCCAGATATATCCGCCCGACCATTTCAAGGCGCTGGCCACCATATCGTCGATGAGACGGTGTTCGTAATGGATGCCGGCTTTCTTGAACTCGGTCTCGAACTCTTCCTCATAGATCTTCTGGAACAGATCCTTGAACCGGCCGTCATAGGCCTTGAGGATCGTATTCTTGGTCGAAAGATACACCGGCCAGCCCTTGATAAGGCCGTAGTTAAACGACGATCGGGCAAAGTCGATGATCGATTGGTCAAGGTTGTACATCCCCATGGCAACACCGGCGGCGGGGGCGTCGAACACCTCTCTTTCGATCACCGTGCCATCATCGCCCACGAATTTCATCGTCAGCTTGCCTTTGCCGGGAAAGCGGAAATCCGTGGCGCGGTACTGATCGCCAAAAGCATGGCGCCCCACGACGATCGGTTGCGTCCAGCCCGGCACAAGGCGCGGCACGTTCTGGCAGATGATCGGTTCCCGGAAGATCACACCGCCAAGGATGTTGCGGATCGTGCCGTTGGGGCTGCGCCACATCTGCTTCAGACCGAACTCTTCGACCCGCGCCTCGTCTGGCGTGATGGTTGCACATTTGACCGCAACGCCGACTTCTTTGGTCTTGTTCGCGGCGTCGATCGTGATTTGGTCATTCGTCCGATCCCGCTCTTCGATCCCCAAATCGTAATAAAGCAGATCGACGTCCAAATAGGGGAGGATCAGCTTTTTCTTGATGAAGTCCCAGATGATGCGGGTCATCTCGTCGCCATCCATCTCGACGATGGGGTTCGCGACCTTGATCTTCGTCATGGTTCACCCTTTCACGGTGGAATCTGTGCAACGGCTATAGCGCATCCGAAAAGGAATTTCCAGAACGGTATGCGATTGTATACCGTTTAGGCGGAAAACATCCGGTCGTGAAAGTAAGGAAGCACTTGATCCCGCGTCCAAGCCCAAATTTCAGGCGCACCATTGGCGATCTTACTGCCGACACGCGTATCCAGTTGCTCAAGTGTCACATCATAGGTGACCCATGTCCCGCCGCCAGACATCAGATTGGCCATGACAGGTTGAACGCGATCCAGTGCCTTGGCGAAAAGAGCGTCGGGTGATTGGGCGGCCTCGAATTCGTCCCACAATGCGCGCAATTCTTTTCCGGTTTCGGTGGGCAAAAGGCCAAAGATCCGGTCAGCCGCTTTGGACTCAGCTGCTTGTGTATCCGCGCTGGCATGAGCCTGACCATTGGCAGAGTGGATCGGGACGTCGCCCACGTCGATCTCGACGAGATCGTGGATCAAAAGCATCTGGGTGACGCGTTGGATATTGACACGATTTTCCGCCTGATCGGCCAGAACCAGAGAATAAAGCGCCAAGTGCCACGAATGTTCGCCTGAATTTTCGCGTCGTGAGCCGTCGACCAAAGTTGTCGCGCGGTAAACGGATTTCAGGCGGTCTGCTTCTGCCAGAAAGGCCAGCCGTGCGGCGAGGTCAGGGTCATCGTCAGGGGCCATCTGCGCCAAAAGGGCCGAGGCGCGGGCATGGATCGCAGGCCAGTCTTTTGCCAAGGGGGCGGCACGCCCCCGAGTGAGGTTCATGCGTACGACGTCCAGATGATCGGGACGCGGAGGGTTTGCGCAAAGTACCTGAAACATGGGCTGGCTGTAATCCAACCGCTTGGCGGCCTTGGCATCAGGCGTTTCTGCGGTCTCAAATTCTTGCCAAAGGGATAAAAGGGCAGAGCCGATATCCGGGGGCAAAAGGCCGAACAAACGCTTTGCGGCAGCCGCCTCGGCCTGTTGAAGCGCATCTGCGTCATGGGGAAGGTCAATCGGCTGATCGCCCACGTCGATTTCGACCAGATCGTGCAGCAACAGCATAGCGATAACACGATTGCGATTTACGCCATCGGGCAGGGGCATGACCAAGGCCCAAAGGCAAAGGTGCCAGCTATGTTCGGCCGAATTCTCGGGACGGGAATTGTCCATCAGGACATTGGCGCGGTCGACCTGTTTCAACCGGTCGGCCTCGTTCAGAAAGGCGAATTGGGCCGTCAGCCGATCTGAACCTGAACCGCTCAATGCCCGCCCTTTTCGGCCTCTCTGGGCGCGGTTGGCATGGCGCTGCCTTCGCGCTTTGCGGTCAAGGCCTTTTGCAGGAAGTCGCGGCCGCGCTTCTCTGCCAGACGAATGCGGATCGACGTCATGAAGGCCTCTTGCAGGGTCGGGGACGAGGCCCCGATCACCTTGGAGACTTGTTCGTAAAAGAAAGCGTCGCCCAGTTCTTTGGAATTCTCCAAGACATCCTGGGCAAGACCGTCGGCCAAGTCCTGAATGAAATCGGCCATGTCAGCGCGAGGCCTCACCCAGACGGCGGCGCACATAGTCGCTGACCGTATTGATCATAGGCTTCATATGCGCCTCTTCATCCTTGAAGAAGTGATCCGCACCTTCGATCTCGGTGTGGGTGATCGTGATGCCCTTCTGCTCGTGCAGTTTGGACACCAGCAATTTGGTATCTTTCGGCGGGGCAACCTTGTCCGCGGTACCGTTGATAATCAGGCCGGACGACGGGCAGGGCGCAAGGAAAGAGAAGTCATAAAGGTTGGCCGGCGGCGCAACCGAAATGAAGCCAGTGATTTCCGGGCGCCGCATGAGAAGCTGCATGCCGATCCACGCCCCGAAGGAGAAGCCTGCAACCCAGCAATGCTTCGAATTCTGGTTCATCGACTGAAGGTAGTCGAGCGCCGAAGCCGCATCAGAAAGCTCGCCAATGCCTTGGTCGTATTCGCCTTGGCTGCGGCCAACACCACGGAAGTTGAACCGCAATACGGTGAAGCCAAGGTTGTAGAAGGCGTAGTGCAGGTTATAGACGACCTTATTGTTCATCGTGCCGCCATAGGCGGGGTGCGGATGAAGCACGATTGCAATCGGTGCGTCTTTGTCTTTCTGAGGATGGTAACGGCCTTCAAGGCGCCCTTCTGGGCCAGCGAAGATGACTTCGGGCATATGGATCCTGCCTGTGTTTTCCGGAAGCGTTTTCTTGACGCCTTCGCCCGGCATATCTAGGAACGTGCCTCAGGGCGGCAAAGCCACCCAAGGGGTCGAGTTCAGGTAATGGCCCCTTGGCCTGTCGTCAATCACTTTGCGCCCATTCTGGGCCCATTTCCGGGGTTTGCCCATGAAACTCTCGACCAAAGGCCGCTATGCAATGGTGGCGCTGACAGATCTGGCGATGGCAAAGGGAGACGACCTTGTTTCTCTGGCGGCTATTTCCAAGCGGCAAGATATTTCCTTGCCATATCTGGAACAGCTTTTCGTCAAGCTGCGGCGTGCTGGATTGGTCGAAGCCGTGCGCGGCCCCGGCGGCGGCTATAAGCTGGCGAAGTCGCCGTCAGACATCCGGATTGCGGATGTGATGCAGGCGGTGGAAGAGACCGTCGACGCTATGCATACCGGGGCAGGGGCTTCGGGGGCCGTGTCCGGGAGTCGGGCGCAAAGCCTGACCAATCGGTTGTGGCAGGGGCTTTCGGCCAATGTCTATGTGTTTCTGCATCAAACCCGGCTGTCTGATGTGGTGAATAACGAGATGCAGCCCTGTCCGGCAGTACCAGCCTTGTTCAGGGTGGTGGACGAGGAATGAAACCCCGCCTGTATCTTGACTGGAATGCGACCACGCCTTTGCGGCCCGAAGCGAAGGCCGCGATGATTGAGGCGATGGACGTTGTTGGAAACCCATCCTCTGTCCATGCCGAAGGTCGTGCGGCCAAAGCCCTGATGGAAAGGTCGCGCGCGAAAATTGCTTCGGCGCTTGGGGCTGATGGTGCGGATATCGTGTTTACCAGCGGCGCGACAGAGGCTGCGGCATTGGCGTTGAAGGACCGAGGGCTTCACGCGGCTGCGGTTGAACATGAGGCCGTCGCAGCATGGTGCACGACGGATTTGGCGGTTTCCAAAGAAGGGTCTGTTGCTTGTCCTGATCCAAAGACATCGGTTCTGCAATTGGCCAATTCCGAGACCGGCGTATTGCAGAACTTGCCCGAAGGGTTGGCCGTCAGCGATCTGACCCAGGCGTTTGGCAAGATACCCTTTGCCTTTAACTGGCTGGGCTGCGACATGGGTTTGGTTAGCGCGCATAAACTGGGCGGGCCGAAGGGAGTTGGCGCGCTGATCCTGCGCCGGGGGCTGGATGTCCCGCCGCAGCTTCGCGGTGGTGGGCAAGAGATGGGTCGGCGGGCGGGCACCGAGAACCTGATCGGAATGGCGGGATTTGCTGTGGCTGCCGAGGCAGCGGCGCGCGATTTGGCGAATGGTGTTTGGGAGGAGGTTGCTGAAATTAGAAATATTCTAGATTCAGCATTGTCGTCCGGTGCAAACAATACTATTTCAGTCGGGAAAGGAGCCAAGCGGCTCCCGAACACGCTTTGTGTGATCGCTCCGGGTTGGAAGGGTGAGACGCAAGTGATGGCCATGGATCTGGCAGGTTTTGCCGTTTCGGCAGGTTCTGCCTGTTCCAGTGGGAAAGTTCGGGCCAGCAAGGTTCTGACCGCAATGGGTTACGACGAAGATCTTGCCGCACAGGCAATCCGTATATCGATTGGCCCAGGCGTGTCACGCGATGATGTTGGACGATTTGCTGACCTATGGCTGGCGTCCTATTCCAAGGCGCGTGCTCGCGCCGCATAAACAAACGGGCGTAAGCCCTTGATCTGTGGGGATAAGCCAATGGCTGCACTTGACACCGAAGTACGGGAAGGCGTCGATCGTGAGACGATCGAGACCGTTCAGGCGATGGCGGGCAAGTATAAGTATGGCTGGGAAACCGAAATCGAGATGGAATACGCACCGAAAGGTGTGTCCGAAGATATCGTTCGCCTGATCAGCGAAAAGAATGGCGAGCCGGAATGGATGTTGGACTGGCGTCTGGCGGCTTATCGGCGTTGGGTCCAGATGGAAGAGCCCCGTTGGGCGATGTTGAACTATCCTGAGATCGACTATCAGGACCAGTATTACTACGCCAAGCCGAAGAGCATGACGGAAAAGCCAAAGTCGCTTGATGAGGTGGACCCGAAACTTCTGGCGACTTACGAAAAGCTTGGCATCCCCTTGAAAGAGCAGATGCTTCTTGCTGGTGTGGAAGGCCCCGAGGGTGAGCGCAAGGTTGCCGTAGATGCGGTTTTTGACTCGGTGAGCGTGGGCACAACGTTCAAGGAAGAACTGAAAAAGGCGGGCGTGATCTTTTGCTCGATCAGCGAAGCGATCAAAGAGCACCCGGAATTGGTGAAGAAGTATCTCGGAAGCGTTGTGCCGCAATCCGACAACTTCTTCGCAACTTTGAATTCGGCGGTCTTCTCGGATGGGTCGTTCGTCTATATACCCGAAGGCGTGCGCTGCCCGATGGAACTGAGCACCTATTTCCGGATCAACGCCGAGAATACGGGGCAGTTCGAACGCACCCTGATCATTGCCGACAAGAAATCCTATGTCAGCTATCTGGAAGGCTGCACCGCGCCGAAGCGCGACACCCACCAGCTTCACGCAGCCGTCGTTGAGATCGTGATTTTGGAAGATGCCGAGGTTAAGTACTCGACAGTGCAGAACTGGTATCCTGGCGATGAAAACGGCAAAGGCGGCATCTACAATTTTGTCACCAAGCGGGCGGATTGCCGTGGCGACCGTTCGAAGGTCATGTGGACGCAGGTAGAGACGGGATCGGCCATCACCTGGAAATACCCTTCCTGCATCTTGCGCGGCGATGACAGCCAAGGCGAGTTCTATTCTATCGCCATCGCCAACAACGCCCAGCAGGCCGATACGGGGACCAAGATGGTTCATCTTGGCAAACGAACAAAGTCGCGGATTGTGTCGAAAGGCATCAGTGCGGGCCGGGCGCAGAATACCTATCGCGGATTGGTTTCCATGCACCCCAAGGCCAAGGACAGCCGCAATTACACGCAATGCGACAGCCTTTTGATTGGCGACAAATGTGGGGCGCATACTGTTCCCTACATTGAGGTCAAGAACAACTCGAGCCGCGTTGAGCATGAGGCCACCACGTCAAAGGTGGATGATGACCAGCTTTTCTACTGCCGCTCACGCGGGATGGACGAGGAAGAGGCCGTGGCATTGGTGGTGAACGGATTTTGCAAGGAGGTGCTTCAGGCTCTGCCGATGGAATTCGCCATGGAAGCTCAAAGCCTTGTGGCGATCTCGCTGGAAGGTTCTGTCGGATGACGTGGCAATCGGTGGTCTTTCAGGCGTTGGTCGCCACGGTCCTTTGGGGCCTTGGAATGATCTATGCCTTTGATTGGCCGCGCGAAACCATTCTTTTGCCAATGGTCATGTTTGGCCTGTTGATGTTCGCGGTCTTGGGCACGCTCAAGATGATCAAGGATCGGGGGAAGTGAAATGATCGTGACCACCACGCCAAATGTCGAAGGCTACCAGATTGCCGATTACAAGGGCATTGTGACGGGCGAAGCGATCATGGGCGCGAACATCGTGCGCGATCTTTTCGCCAGTGTGACCGATATCATCGGCGGGCGTTCCGGAGCTTATGAGGCCAAGTTGGCCGATGCCCGCGAAACGGCCTTGTCCGAAATGACCGAAAAGGCGCGTGCCTTGGGGGCGAACGCCGTTGTTGGTGTGGATCTGGATTATGAGGTCATCGGCCAGATGCTGATGGTTTCAGCCAGCGGTACGGCGGTGCGGCTTGGCTGAACCTGTCCGACCAGAACTGACCTTTCCAGAGGACGAGGCGAAGGCGTTGGCAGATGCCTACGCACGCGCATCGACCATTCTGGAATATGGTTCCGGTGGATCAACGGTGCTGGGTGCCGAACTGGGCAAAGCCGTGTTTTCGGTTGAAAGCGACGCTGAATGGCTGCGCGGCATGCAAGACTGGTTTGAGGCCAGTCCGCCAAAGGGCAGGGTGGTTCTTCATCATGGCGACATAGGCCCGACCGGAAAATGGGGGGCGCCCGTTGGGCCGAAATCGTTTCGTCATTTTCCCGGATACGCCTTGTCGGTATGGGATAGACCCGATTTTGAGCACCCGGATGTTGTTCTGGTTGATGGCCGGTTTCGCCCGGCATGTCTGTTGACCACAGCATTTCGGATCACCCGTCCGGTCACTGTATTGGTCGACGACTATGCTGTGCGCCCACAATACCACGAGATCGAGAGTTTCCTGAAGCCCGTCCGCCTGCATGGCCGCATGGCAGAGTTTGACGTTGCGCCGACCACAATTCCGGCTGATCGCTTGAATTGGGTCATCGGCTGGTTTTTGAAGGCGCAGTAGGGATGCTTAAATTGGCCATAATCCCATCCCATTGTTGCCGCGCTTCCCGACTAGAACGCCAAATGACTGTTGGCAATTCTACCGGGGGCCAAAGTGACCATTCACATGAACGACTTTCACGAGCGTCTTGCTCGGATCGAAAGTGGCTCGACGACCAACCGCCACACGTTGTTCGTGGGCATGGACGAGAGCTATGTGATCGCGCCGCGCCTGAAAACCAAACAAAGTGCGACTGCGATCTCGAACTTTGGCTATGGGCTGGGGCGCATCTGGGCGATTTGCCTTGGCGGGCTGGCCGTGATCATTTTGGAAGTGGCCCGCTTTTGGTTGGGCCTGAACGAACCTTTGCCCGGAGACCCGATCAACGACCAAGTCGTAACCGGCGTGGTGGCGCTGATGATCGCAATCTACCTAGGGCGAAAGATGTTCACCGACCGGGAGGGGCTGATCGGTCTTCATTCGACCGGTGCGCTGATCATGACAGTGGGTATGCACAACTTCGTTCATGCGGCACCACATCTGTTCGAATTGATCTCCTCGCCGCTTTGGGTGGCAGAGGTGCTTGGTTCGGCCGAACCCTATTCCGTGCTGGTGCGCGGAGTGTCCATTCCCTTTCTGTAATCCCTTCACTGGGCGTCGGTGAAAAAATCGACCGGTTGACCGATTTGGCTCAACCGGCCTTTAGCCATTTTTCGGAACCTGCCAAAGACCGCTTTGGCCTCAATCCAAAGTCACATCATACGGATGCGGCTTTTCAGGAGATATGCGATGCTTGAGATCAAGAACCTTCACGTCAAACTCGAAGAAGAAGACAAGGTCATCCTGCGGGGTGTCGATCTTTCGGTGAAGGCCGGTGAAGTCCATGCAATCATGGGGCCGAATGGGTCGGGGAAATCGACCCTGTCCTATGTCTTGGCTGGTCGCGATGGTTACGAGGTCACTGATGGATCTGCCTCGCTGGAAGGTGAAGAACTTCTAGAGATGGAGCCGGAAGAGCGCGCTGCCGCTGGCTTGTTCCTTGCTTTCCAATACCCTGTGGAAATTCCAGGCGTGGGTAACATGACGTTCCTGCGGACCGCTGTGAACGCGCAGCGTAAGGCGCGCGGCGAAGAAGAATTATCAGCCGGCGATTTCCTGAAGGTGGTCCGGGCCAAGGCAAAGTCGTTGAAGATCGACGCCGATATGCTGAAGCGCCCGGTCAATGTGGGCTTTTCAGGTGGCGAGAAGAAGCGCAACGAAATCCTGCAGATGGCAATGCTGGAGCCGAAAATGTGCATCCTTGACGAAACGGACTCGGGTCTTGATGTCGATGCGATGAAGCTGGTTTCCGAGGGCGTCAATGCCCTGCGAGACGAGGGGCGGTCATTTCTGGTGATCACCCACTACCAGCGCCTTCTGGACCATATCAAACCGGATGTCGTGCACATCATGGCAGCCGGCCGCATCATCAAAACCGGCGGACCGGAGTTGGCTTTGGAAGTCGAGCAAAACGGGTACGCTGATATTCTGGCGGAGGTGCAGTAATGGCCTTGCCGCAAACGAAGTCAGACCTTCTTGCTGCACGGATTTCGGGGCTTTCCTTCAATCCGAAGGGGTGGCTTGGCAAGGCACGGTCTAATGCTTTGGATCGCCTGACGGCCATGGGAATGCCGATAAAGCGCGACGAATACTGGCGCTATACCGATCCAGCCTCGCTGAATGCCGCCGAAGCCCCCAAAGCCGCGCTGTTCGATAGTTCGGACGAGGCGCCGATTTTCGATGCGATCGATCGGCTGAAGCTCGTTTTTGTCGATGGTGTTTTTGATGCCAGCCAGTCCGATCCGCTGGAACTTGCCGGGGTGGAAATCATCCGGCTTGCGGATCTGACGGAAAGCGACATTCACTGGGCGCGCGATCTTTACGGTGAACTTGAGGCGCGTGGCCAAATTCCGGTTGCCCGCCCGATGGCCGCACTAAACACAGCCTTTGCAACTGACGGTATCCTGATCCGGGCGACGAAAGCGGCTTCCAAGCCTGTGGCGTTCATCTATCATCACAGTTCAGAAACATCGGATGCTATCCTTCACCACTGCATCAAGGTTGAGAAGGGCGCCGAGCTGACTATTTTGGAGAACGGGCCGGCAGCCGCACGTTTCACTAAAGTGATGGAAATTGACGTCGCGGATGGTGGCAGGTTCCACCATATTCGCGCGCAGGGTCGTGATCACGAACGTCGGGCGCACACGCATCTTTTTGCGCGTGTTGGGGCAGGGGCTTTGTTCAAATCATTTACCCTGACGGCCAACGGTCGACTGACCAGAAACGAAGCGGTCATTGAACTTGTCGGGGATGACGGAGTGGCCCATATCGCTGGTGCGACTGTTGGAGATGGCGATTTCCATCATGACGATACGGTCTTCATCACTCATGCAGCAGAGCGTTGCGAAAGCCGCCAAGTGTTCAAGAAGGTCTTGAAGAACGGGGCAGTTGGCGTTTTCCAAGGCAAGATACTTGTAAAGCCGGGCGCCCAAAAGACCGATGGCTATCAGATCAGCCAATCGCTTCTTCTGGATGATGACAGCCAGTTTCTTGCGAAGCCTGAACTGGAAATCTATGCCGATGACGTCCAGTGCAGCCACGGCTCGACCTCGGGTGCGATTGACGAAACCGCGCTTTTCTATTTGCAATCACGCGGCGTTCCGAAGTCGGTTGCAACATCGTTGTTGGTTCTAGCCTTCTTGGCGGAAGCCATCAGCGAAGTGGAAGACGAGGTGATTGCCGAAGACATCCGCCAGCGCCTTGAAAACTGGCTGCACCGCCACGAACATTAAGGATCACTGGGGAATGGCAGTAACGTCGGACATCGTGGCCAGCTGGCGGCAACCACGCGCGGCTGTTCGCCGTCATTTGCGGCGCGGTGTTTCCGAGCCGTTTGTCTTTTCGCTTCTGATGGTCTTTCTGATCGTTGCCTTCGTGGCGCAATGGCCGCTTGCCTCGCGAGAGGCGTTTGTGGCCGGAGAGCCCTCGGCAGCGCCCCGTATTCTTGCAAGAGCCTTTGCCGTTCTGGCGACCATTCCTTTTTGGTATCTGCTGGCGGCGATAAGCCGTCTGGCTGCCAAAGCTTTGGGCGGGCAGGGCAGTTGGTATAGCGCGCGCCTCGCTCTTTTCTGGGCGTTGACGACGATTACCCCACTGATGTTGTTGCAGGGGATGGTCGCTGGCATGGTGGGGCCAAGTGCCGGTTATTGGCTGGTGACAGGCGGGCTCGCGCTCGCGTTCTTCGGCTTCTGGGGCGTCATGCTACACGAGGTAGAGCGCGGATGACCTTTTCGGTGAGATCCTATCTGGAATTTGCGCGCTACAGTGTGCAAGAGCCTCGTGATGCAGCACGGCAAGTCTTGAGCGCGTCGATCCCCGTATCTGCTCGGTGGATGGGTCTGGTTCTGGCTGCCACGGTTTCGGCGATTACAGTCCATTTCTACATGGGGCTTTACCCTGTTTCGCCCGTAATGGGCGAAGAAGCCGTGCAGATCAGCCCATTTGCGACGTTTACGCTCGACTTGGTGTTCAACCTTATCGTGGTATTCCTGATCACGGTGATCGGGCGGTGGCGTGGCGGAACCGGACGACAGGAAGATGCCTTGTTGCTTGTGGTATGGCTGCAAATGATCCTGATCGTTCCGCAGGTTTTGCAGATTCTTGCCGTGATCCTGATTCCGCCATTGGCCTCGATCATTGGGATGGCTTCGGTAGGTCTTTATTTCTGGCTAATCAGTCACTTCACTGCTGAACTTCATGGTTTTAAATCAGTTGCTCGGGTATTTTTCGGCATCCTTGTCACGATGATTGCCGTGACGTTTATCATCGCCTTCTTGATGCTGCCCATCGTCGGGCAGGGAGTTTGACTATGTATGATGTCAACGCAATCCGCGCCGATTTTCCGATCTTGTCGCGCCAGGTAAATGGCAAGCCACTTGTGTACTTGGACAATGGAGCAAGCGCGCAAAAGCCCAAGGTCGTGATCGATGCGATGAATCATGCCTATTCTATGGAATATGCTAATGTTCACAGGGGTTTGCACTTCCTTTCTAACTTGGCAACCGACAAGTATGAATCGGTTCGCGGGATCGTTGCTCGTTTCCTGAATGCCGCAAGTGAAGACGAAATTGTTTTCACGACCGGAACAACCGAGGGTATCAATCTTGTTTCCTACGCATGGGCCGCGCCACGGCTGCAGGCAGGGGACGAGATCATCCTGACCGTGATGGAGCATCACGCAAATATCGTTCCGTGGCATTTCCTGCGGGAACGGCAGGGAGTTGTCCTGAAGTGGGTAGAATGTGACGCGAATGGCGACATTGATCCAAATGCAGTTATTGAAGCGATTGGCCCGAAGACAAAACTTGTGGCCGTCACCCAAATGTCAAATGTGCTAGGAACGGTTGTTGATGTGGCGGCGATTTGCAAAGCCGCGCGCGATCGGGGTGTTCCAGTTCTTGTTGATGGATCTCAGGCTGCGGTACATCAGCCGGTAGATGTGCAGGCGATTGGCTGTGATTTTTATGCGATCACCGGACATAAGCTTTATGGGCCAAGTGGTTCTGGGGCGATGTTCATCCGTCGTGAACGCATGGCAGAGATGCGGCCGTTCCTTGGGGGCGGTGACATGATCCGCGAAGTGACACGCGATGCAGTCAGCTATAACGATCCACCAATGAAGTTCGAAGCCGGGACTCCCGGTATCGTTCAGCAAATTGGCATGGGCGTCGCCTTGGATTATATGATGTCCATCGGCATGGATCAGATTGCTGCGCATGAGCGTGCATTGCGGGATTATGCGCAAAAGAGGCTTTCGGGTCTGAATTGGTTGAATATTCAGGGAAATTCAAAAACCAAGGGTGCAATTTTCAGCTTTACGTTACAGGGCGCAGCGCACGCCCATGATATCTCGACTGTCTTGGATAAGCGCGGAATTGCTGTCCGGGCGGGAACACATTGTGCCATGCCGTTGATGGATCATATGGGCGTCGGTGCGACATGCCGGGCGTCCTTTGGCATGTACAACACAAAATCAGAAGTGGACTCTTTGGTTTCTGCCTTGGAACTGTGTCACGAGCTTTTTGCTTAAACCTGTGTTGCAGTCACCGTGCCTTGCCGCTATAGCAAAGCCAACGCACCCATAGCTCAGCTGGATAGAGCGTTGCCCTCCGAAGGCAAAGGCCGCACGTTCGAATCGTGCTGGGTGCGCCAACTTTCAAACAGTTGGAAACAGGGCGGTTTCCCATTAGGGGGAACTTAATTATGGCTAATCAGAAAATCTGATAATCAATATTATGTAAAGTAAACTTCAGCTAGACCGCGCGGATTTGGCCCTGTATGCAGCGCGAATGCCTTAGGAGACGCAAGATGTTCGACCGTTCCATCAAAATCGCCCCGTCCATTCTGTCAGCGGACTTTGCCAATTTTGGTGCTGAATGTCGTGCCATTGAAGCTCAAGGCGCAGACTGGGTTCATGTTGACGTCATGGACGGCCACTTTGTTCCGAACCTGACCTTCGGACCCTCAACTTGCGCTGCCATCCGTAAACACATTAAAGGCGTTATGGACGTTCATTTGATGATCGCGCCGGTCGACTCCTACATTGAAGCTTATGCGAAAGCTGGTGCTGACGTGATCACGGCGCATCTGGAATCTGGTCCGCATATTCATCGCACCTTGCAAGCGATCCGTCTTGCCGGTGCCAAGGCAGGCCTTGCAATCAACCCAGGCACTGGGCTTGACCAGGTTCCATACCTGCTCGACATGGTTGACTTGATTTGTGTCATGACCGTGAATCCGGGCTTTGGCGGCCAGAAATTCATTCAAAGCCAAGTTGATAAGGTTAAAAAACTCCGTCAGATGATTGGCGCCCGTCCTATCCATATCGAGATTGATGGTGGCGTCACGGTTGAAACCGCTCCGCTGGTTGCTGCTGCTGGTGCTGACGTCTTGGTGGCCGGTTCGGCCGTTTTCTCCGGTGGGTCGGTAGATCTGCCTGAAGTCTATGGTGCGAATATCGCAAAGATCCGTGCGGCGGCGGTTGAAGCGCAGTCGTAAAGGGCTTTCTTTTCTCGAATGCGCCTGTGGTTTCAGCTGCGAAAATATATATTCACATCTTGCAATATAAATAGCGCTTCGATATCTCCAGTAAAGTCGTAAGACAGGAGCGCGGCATGAAACGCTATTTCCCCATTCTGAATTGGGCGCCTAACTATGACCAAGCGACGCTGACCAACGATTTGGTGGCGGCGATCATTGTCACAATCATGCTGATCCCGCAATCTCTTGCCTATGCTCTGCTTGCCGGTCTTCCGGCTGAAGTCGGGCTTTATGCTTCGATTGCGCCGCTTGTTCTTTATGCAATATTCGGAACGTCCAGCACATTGGCCGTCGGGCCAGTCGCCGTGGTAAGTCTTATGACGGCCGCTTCAGTCGGCAAACTGGCGGCGGCAGGCACACCAGAGTATTTGGGCGCTGCTATTGCCATGGCAGTGGCATCAGGGTTGATGCTGTTGGCTATGGGGCTTCTTCGTTTGGGCTTTATAGCAAACTTTCTTAGTCATCCAGTTATTTCCGGCTTCATCACGGCATCAGGCATCCTGATTGCGACCAGTCAAATTCCGGGAATATTGGGCATCAAGGCATCCGGACACACGATGCCAGAGGTTCTTGGAGGCATCTTTGCCAACCTGCTGAATACGAACGTGTTTACGCTGTTGATCGGCGGATTTGGCGTCGGCTTCTTGTGGTGGTCTCGCAGCCGAATGAAGTCGGTTCTTAAGGCCAATGGCGTCAGTGACAAACTTTCCTCCTTGCTCGTTCGGGCAGCCCCAGTTGGAGCTGTCGCCTTGACCACGGTAGTCGCCTGGGGGTTTGGATTGGGCGATCGAGGCGTTGCGCTTGTCGGAGATATCCCTTCAGGACTGCCAACACCCGCCCTGCCCCCGCTTGATATGGATCTGTGGGCCGCAATTCTTACGCCTGCAGCCCTGATCTCATTGGTCGGTTATGTTGAAACGGTTTCAGTCGCACAGACCCTTGCTGCGAAGCGTCGCCAAAGAATCGATCCGGATCAGGAACTGGTCGCCCTTGGCATGTCTAATCTTGGTGCCGGCCTGTCAGGGGGCTTTCCTGTCACAGGAGGCTTTGCGCGGTCGGTCGTTAACTTTGACGCAGGAGCCGAGACGCCAGCAGCAGGAGCATATACGGCAGTTGGAATGGCTCTCGCGACCCTGTTTCTAACCCCCCTGCTCTATCATCTTCCCAAAGCTACTCTTGCCGCGACGATTATCGTGGCGGTTCTTGGGCTTGTCGATCTGGGGGCGCTTCGCCGCACCTACCTTGTCAGCAAGGCCGATGGCGCCGCTGCTGGTGCAACGATCTTTGTCACCCTCGTCTTCGGAGTTGAACCGGGAATTGCTTCTGGCGTGCTACTTTCGATCGCGTTGCATCTGTGGCGGACGACCAAACCGCATTTCGCGGTCATCGGGCAGGTTTCTGGCACAGAACACTACCGGAACATCGAGCGCCACAATGTGATGACGGTTCCAGACGTCTTGTCTATTCGCGTAGATGAGGCTCTGTACTTCCCGAATGCACGTTGGCTAGAAGATACAGTCATGGCGCGCGTTGTCGACAATCCGATGATCCGGGCGGTTGTTCTAAACTGCGTTGCGGTGAACGATATTGATAGCTCTGCTATTGAAAGTCTTGAGGCGATCAATACTCGTCTAAAAGACGCTGGTGTTGTGCTCCATCTTGCCGAAGTGAAGGGCCCAATTATGGATCGCCTGAAGCGCACGCATTTGGTCGATGAATTGACCGGTGACGTTCATTTGACCCAGTACGATGCAATGCTTGCCCTATCGCCAGAACTTACCCAACGCACGCGCGCTATGCCACGCAGGAACATTGCCTGATTGAAGTTCAGGCATTCAAATGAGTTTAGACTGTCGGAGCCAAGCAATCTTGTCGATCTACTTTGACCGAATGGTTCATTCGGTCTAGAACGTTCACAGGGATAGGGAATATCCAAAGATTAGGTCTTGCTCGGGGAAGAACAATGACGGCTGTGCTGCAGCTTTTAACGCGCATTGCTGAAGCCAAATCAGTGGACGAGGTTTGGGCATTAGCCGCGGGTTTCTTTCAGCCTCTTGGCCTGTCGCGAATGAATTATGGGTTCACTCGGTTTCTTCACGAACGCAGCGTCGGCGATCCCGATGATGCCATTTTTCTTACAACGGGCGATAGTGAGTATGCTCGCCGTTATTTCTATAACGGTCTTTACGCGCGCACACCTGTCTATCGTTGGGCCGTTGCTAATTCCGGTGCCTGCACCTGGCGTTGGGTGAAAGAGGCCTATGACGCAGGAAAGCTGACGCCTGACGAAAAAGAAGCGGTTGAGTTGAATGCGGCAATGGGAATCTTTGCGGGAATATCCATAAGCTTTCCGGAAAGTACAACGCGGTCCAAAGGAGCCTTGGGGCTGGTGGCCGATCCTGGAATGACCCACGATCAGGTTGAAGCCTTGTTCGAGGCCAAGAAAGACGAAATTCTGGCTGTCGCGCATATGATGCATCTGAAGATCATCCTACTGCCGCAATCGCCGACGAAGCGCAGCTTGACGGAGCGCCAGCGTCAGGCATTGGAATGGGTGGCTGACGGCAAGACGACGCAAGACGTTGCGCTCTTGATGGAGGTTTCGGCCGCCATGGTAGAAAAGCATCTTAGGCTTGCCAGAGAGGCCCTTTCTGTCGAGACGACAACTCAGGCCGTTGCCAAAGCTTCGCTGCTGAACATCATCTTTCAGCGTCCAGCCCAGCAGTCTGGCGGAAGCAAGCACTAAACCATTGTTTACGGGTAAGGATATCCTGACTTACCCAGCGTCAACTTTAGACGCATGTTGATCTTGTTCCGTGAGTGGTGGCCTTCGGGCTTTGGAACGGCAGGTGGCAGACGATGCATTTTCATCGGCTTGCCACCTGTGTCAGATCAGTCGGGAAGTTCCCCTCTCTGCTGATCAAACCTGCCTTGCTCGTGTATTTTCGCGAGATCGGCAGAACACCGATTGCGCCCTGTCCTCATCCCCATGGGTCGGCGCAGGGGACGGTTCATCCTGGGGATGGACCGTCCTTATCTTCCTAAGACTGTTTTCATTTATTGATTGGCACAAGAAAAAGGGCGGTCTTTCGACCGCCCTTCTTTTCATTTCGGAGAGATGAAAATCAGCCCTGAAGGACTTTCGCAACTTCAGCAGCGAAATCTTCTTCTTTCTTTTCGACGCCTTCACCGACAGCAAGGCGAACAAAGCCGGTCACTTCAACGCCTGCTTCTTTAGCAGCCTGCTCGACAGTGATGTCCGGGTTCATCACGAAGGGCTGGTTCAGCAGAGTGACTTCCTTCAGGAACTTCTGCATACGGCCCGGAATGATGTTGTTCTGGATAACGGCTTCTGGCTTCGGCTTGGCCGAGTTCGCGTTCTCTTCCAGAGCTTTTTGCGTCTGAACGGTGCGCTCGCGCTCAACCACTTCCGGGTCCAGAGCAGCTTCCGACAGGGCCAGAGGCGAGGTTGCAGCGATGTGCATCGCCAACTGCTTGCCAATACCGTTGTCGGTGCCCTTCATGGCAACCAGAACGCCGATCTTGCCCAGGCCGTCAGCCGCAGCGTTGTGCACATAAGCTGCAACAGCATCGCCCTCAACCGAGGCCATGCGGCGCAGGGTCAGGTTTTCGCCGATGGTCGCGATCGCCGAAGTCAGCGTATCGGCAACAGATTTGCCGCCCATGTCAGCCGCTTTCAGGGCTTCGATGTCAGCAGCCTTCAGGCCGGTTGCGGTGAAGCTGCGAACCAGGTTCTGGAAGTCAGCGTTCTTCGCAACGAAGTCGGTTTCCGAGTTGACTTCGACGGCAACCCCACGGCCACCCTCAACAGCAACGCCCACCAGACCTTCAGCGGCGACACGGCCGGCTTTCTTGGCGGCGGTTGCAAGACCCTTGGTGCGCAGCCAGTCAACAGCGGCTTCCATGTCGCCGTTGGTTTCGGTCAGCGCCTTCTTGGCATCCATCATGCCTGCGCCGGTGGATTCGCGCAGTTCTTTCACCATTGCAGCGGTGATCGTCATAGCAGACTCCTGAATTTGGAATGGGTCGGCGGGGAATTACCCCCGCCGCATAACAATCAGATAACAGTCAGCTTCGCCAATCAGGCGTCAGCGACTGCTTCTTCTTCCGGGGCAGCTTCCAAGGCGCCAAGGTCAACACCGGCGGCGCCGAGTTGGGCCGACATGCCATCAAGCGCGGCACGAGCAACCAGATCGCAGTACAGAGCGATTGCGCGAGCAGCGTCGTCGTTGCCCGGGATCACATAGTCCACACCCTTTGGCGAGCAGTTGGTGTCGACAACGGCGACGACCGGAATGCCCAGCTTCTTGGCTTCGAGGATTGCGAGGTCTTCCTTACCAACATCGATGATGAAGATCAGGTCAGGGGTGCCGCCCATTTCACGGATCCCGCCCAGCGAAGCCTGCAGCTTGGCCTGATCGCGTTCCATGTTCAGACGTTCTTTTTTGGTCAGGCCTTCGCCGCCAGAAGCCATGATCTCATCAATCTGCTTCAGACGCTGGATCGACTGGGAAACGGTCTTCCAGTTGGTCAGCGTGCCACCCAGCCAACGGTGGTTCATGTAGTACTGAGCGCACTTTTCAGCGGCGTCAGCGATCGGCTTCTGAGCCTGACGCTTGGTGCCGACGAACAGAATGCGGCCGCCTTTAGCGACGGTGTCGCGAACAACCTTCAGAGCCTGATCCAGCATTGGAACAGTCTGGGTAAGGTCGAGAATGTGAATGCCGTTACGGTCGCCGTAGATGTATTCACCCATCTTCGGGTTCCAGCGCTGAGTCTGGTGGCCGTAGTGAACGCCAGCTTCAAGCAGCTGACGCATGGAAAACTCGGGGAGCGCCATGTCCATTTCCTTTCCGGTTTGCGCCTCAGCGGGTGATTTCAGGCTTACGCCCAACCGGTGGACTGATCAGGATTTCTCCCCGATGCAGCCCGCACCCGCCTGTGAAGTGGGGCGTCCTTATCCTGCACCCGGCAGGAACGCAAGAGCGCGACTGGCCATCTGTGACCGAAATCCGCGAATTTTATCGAAGTTGAGTTTAGGTCAGTCCGGAAGCTTAGCAGGATTTTGGACTTTCACGCCATTTTCCTTGCCATTGGGGTACACAAGTCCCGCAGAGATGATCAGCTTGGCTGCATCCTCGATTTTCATATCGAGGTAAATCACGTCGTTTTCCGAAACATAAAGGAGGAAACCCGAAGTGGGGTTCGGTGTCGTTGGAAGAAAGACTGAGATCACTTCTTCATATCCGGCCTTGTTCAATTTGGCCTGCAACTCACCCTTGGCCTTTGTCGAGACGAAGCCAATCGCCCAGATATTTTCCTTGGGATACTCGACCAGACATGCCCTCTCAAAGTTCGTCTCCGTCTGGGCAAAGACGGTTTCAGCAATCTGCTTGATGCCATTATAGATGGAGCGCACCACTGGCATACGGTCGACAAGACGTTCGGCCCAATGCAAGAGAGACCGCCCCATAAGACCCTTGGCTATCCAGCCAATAACCACGGTGAACACAAGGAAAACGACAACGCCAACGCCCCGCACCGGGATGGTGGCCTCTGGTCCAAAGATTTCACGGACCAGAACTTCAGGTTTCCAAGGGCCCGGAATAAGCGGCAAGATCCATGCGTCGATCCACCCGATGACGGTCCAGATCAGATAGATCGTCAACCCGATCGGTAAAACCACGACAAGCCCCGTCAAGAACGAGGCGCGCAATCCCGCTAGGATACTCCGGCGTTTCTGAGAGTTTTGGTCTGTCATCATGGCTCCCTGACAGCGGCAACTTAGGGAGCGTTTGCGATTGGCACAATGGGCGAGGTTATCTTTCCGACTCCGTCCGCGCAAATTTGATTTCTGATTTCAAGAAATTGATGAAATACCAATCTTTGGCCAAGCCTTGCGACGTCACTTGTTAGCCAATGATGCCGCAATCGCCGAAGCCAGTCTTGCGTTGTTCAGCACCAGCGCGATGTTCGACTCGAGTGAACGACCGGCAGTCAGTTCAAAAATGTGCTGCAAAAGGAACGGGGTCACCGCCTTTGCTGAAATGCCTTTTTCCTCGGCTTCGGAGAGCGCGGTTTCGATAACCGGCATGATCTCGGAGCGAGGAATTTCATTTTGTTCCGGAATGGGGTTCGCCACCAATTGTCCACCCGGCAAGCCCAAGGTTCGGCGCATCAGATGAGACGCAGCAATTTCATCGGGTGAATTCATGCGCAATGGCGCCCGCAACCCAGAAGATCGGGACCAGAAAGCGGGGAAATCGTCTTGGCCAAAAGCGATAACCGGAACGCCTTGTGTTTCCAGCACCTCAAGCGTCTTCGGCAGGTCCAGAATTGCCTTGGCGCCTGCTGCAACGACGGTCACCGGCGTCGCGGCAAGTTCCAGCAAATCGGCAGAGATATCAAAGCTCAGCTCTGCGCCCCGATGCACACCGCCAATGCCGCCGGTAGCAAAGACAGAAATCCCGGCGAGGTGAGCACAAATCATTGTGGCGGCAACCGTCGTTGCGCCTGTGCCTTTTGTGGCTATGCAGGCAGCAAGATCGGCACGGCTTAACTTGGCCACCTGCGAGGCTTTACCCAGATTTTCCAGTTCATCCTCTGTCAGACCGACATGGATGCAGCCATTCATGATCGCGATGGTTGCCGGAACAGCACCCGAAGCGCGCACCTCAGCCTCTACCCGTCTTGCAGTTTCAACATTCTGGGGCCAAGGCATGCCGTGCGTGATGATCGTGGACTCAAGCGCAACGATCGGCTCACCGGCCTTGCGCGCCGCCTCCACCTCTGGAGCAAATTTCAGCGGTGCTGTCATGATCCGATCTCTCCTGAAACATAGTCGGCAGCAGCTCTCAGGGCGGCGGATAGCGCCTCTTCCCGAGAGGAACCGCGCCTTTCGGCAACTATATGAGCGGCCATGAAAGTGTCGCCTGCGCCTGTGACACGGGCGACCAGAACCTCAGGGGGCGTTCCGTAGATCACGCCTTTGCCTCTCGTGCCTTCAGCTGCCATTCTTCCACCATCGGTCACTAGGACCCGCACCGCTCCACGCGCCAACAAAGCTTCGGCGCCCTCTGTGGCCGACTTCGCATCCGCTTTGGCGATAATGTTGGCTTCTTCCAAATTGACATAAAGCGTCGCGGTGGAATGGTTCAGCAACGGGATCAACCGTTCTGCTTTGCCGGGGCTTGCCGGCGCGACGCGTAGATCAGCAGCCACGAACAGCGCAGAAGAGGCAATTTCTGTCAGTAAGGAAAGTGTCAGATTGCCATCCAAGGCAATCAAACCGTTGTATGGAGCCTCTCTTCGACCAAGACGCCCATCTTCCAGTGGCCGCAGGATCTTGTCCCCCGCCTGTTCCAAGGAATGTGCATCTGCTATTGCCGAAATCAGACCATTCGCGCCTTCAATCGCCATATAGCGATCAGTTGGCAAATCCTCCGACCGATAAACCGCGCTGCAATCCATTCCCATGCGGGTGCAGGCGGCAATAAGTTCGTCCCCCTCGGGGTCTCGGCCGATGGCGGTAAGCAACGCAGGCTTTAACCCTAAGCGGGACAAGGTCATGGCAATATTCATTGCCACACCACCAGGCACACGTGTGATCCGGCCCGGAACATCTGATCCAACGCGCATCGACGCGTTGGACCTGCCTATGATGTCCCACAGGACAGATCCTATGCAAAGTATATCGCTCATCTGTCCTTGATGGCGTGAGGTCAGAGCGCCGTCCAGCCCCCATCGACAGAAATCGTGGTTCCCGTAATCTGTGCCGCTGCGTCCGAGGATAGGAACACGGCCGTTCCGCCAATCTGTTCTACCGTCGCAAACTGTCGGCTGGGTTGACGGGTCAACATCACTTCGCGGATCACCGTGTCCCGATCCATGTTATGGACCTTCATCTGGTCAGGGATCTGCGCCTCCACCAGCGGTGTCAGCACATATCCGGGACAGATCGCGTTTGCGGTGATCCCTTGTCCTGCAACTTCAAGCGCCGTGACCTTGGTCAGGCCAACGACCCCATGCTTTGCCGCCACATAGGCCGACTTGAACGGTGATGCAGTCAACCCATGCGCCGAGGCTACGTTGATCACCCTGCCCCAGCCTTTTGCCTTCATGCCTGGCAAAGCCGCGGCAGTAGTATGAAAGGCAGAGGACAAATTGATCGCAAGGATAGCGTCCCACTTATCTACCGGAAATTCGTCGATACCGGCGACGTGCTGAATGCCAGCGTTGTTTACCAGAATATCGCATCCACCCGACTTTTCGATCAGCGCGCGGCACGCCTCGCCATTCGACATGTCGGCCTGAATATACCGGGCCTGAACGCCGAATTCTTTTCCAATAGAGGCGGCAAGTTCGTGATCTTCGGGCCTATCCGAGAAACTGTTCAGAATCACGGTTGCCCCTGCGCGCGCCAATTCGCGGGCCACACCCAAACCGATTCCACTGTTCGACCCAGTTACGACAGCGGTCTTGCCCTTAAGTTGCATGCGGTCCCCCATTGCTGCGATTGCAAGAAGATTTGCATGCTGCAAACGCAAATTCCATGCGGAAAGCGGTCGAAAGCGCCAAAAAAAAACGCCGGCACAAGGCCGGCGTTCAGTTATTGAGGCAGGTTTCATACAGGCAAGAAACCTATCGAGCAGTGAGTCCTATATACGCCCGCCAATCGGGATGGCCAAGTTAAAAGTTTGAAATGTCTTGAAAGCCCTCGTAGTCTTCGCACCAATAAACAAAGGGCACGAAGGATAGTTGCCGAAATGAAACATCATATTTTCCAGAATGCCACACGGCTGGGCGTGGTTCTGAGCCTCACGCTTTTGGGGTCTGCTGCCTTTGCGCAGTCGGCTGCGGACCCGCAGCATGGCATAGCTATGTATGGCGAACCTGCCCTGCCCCCGGATTTTGTGTCTCTGCCTCAGGTAAACCCTGATGCGCCGAAAGGCGGAAAGATCGTTTTTGGCGAATCGGGCAGTTTCGATTCGATGAACCCTTTCATCCTCAAAGGGCGTGCGCCTGCGGGTCTTTCCGGTCTGACTGTCGAAACGCTTATGGGGCGAAATTATGATGAACCCTTTGCGCTTTACGGTCTTTTGGCCGAATCGATTGCCACCGATGATGCGCGCACTTTTGTCGAATTCACTCTGCGTGAGACCGCCAAATTTTCCGATGGAAGTCCGGTGACCGTCGAAGATGTAAAGTGGTCATTTGAAACGCTTGGCACGCTTGGAAACCCGCGCTACCACGGCGCTTGGAAAAAAATTGGCGGGATGGAACAAACCGGACCCAGGTCGGTGAAGTTTACATTTAATACCGAAGATCGCGAATTGCCCCTCATCCTTGGGCTGCGCCCGATCTTGCAGAAGGCGCAATGGCAAGGAAAGGCATTCGACGAATCCTCGCTTGAAGCCCCAATAGGTTCCGGTCCGTATATCGTCGACAGTTTCGAGGCCGGAAAATACGTCAGCTACAAGAAGAACCCGAACTGGTGGGGGGCTGATCTTCCGTTCAATCGTGGGCAGCACAATTTTGATGAGGTCCGCTATGATTATTTCGGAGACGGCGGTGTCGTCTTTGAGGCGTTCAAAGGCGGGTTGATCTCTAGCTGGCGCGAAACGAATCCTGCAAAGTGGGAAAGCGTCTACGATTGGCCGGAAATTGCTTCAGGCGACGTTGTCAAATCCGTCATTCCGCACAAGCGCCCATCAGGGATCGAAGGCTTTGTCATGAACACCCGCAAGCCGATTTTCCAAGATTGGCGAGTGCGTGAGGCCTTAATCATGGCCTTCGACTTCAACCTCGTGAACCAGACGCTCAACGGCGGCGCTAACCCGCGCATCCCATCCTATTTTGGAAACTCGCCCTTGGGTTTCACTCCGGGGAAACCTGCCGAAGGTGCTGTCCTTGCCTTGTTGGAACCGTTCAAGGCTGATCTCCTGCCAGGTACGATCGAAGGCTATGCCGTGCCCGCAGGTGACGGTGGAACGTCAAACCGTCAAACCATGCGAGCCGCAACGGCGTTGTTGGAAGAGGCCGGTTGGACCGTTCAGGATGGCGTTTTGAAAAATGCCGCGGGCGAGCCATTCACCTTTGAAATTGTATTGGTGAACGGGGCGAATGATATGATCTCTACGGCTGAGATCTATGTCGAAGGATTGAAACGCCTTGGCATTCAGGCCCGTGTCCAGACGGTTGATGACGCGCAATACAAAGAGCGCACTAACGCCTACAACTTCGACATGACCCATTACATCCGTTCGCTGTCCCTTTCTCCAGGGAATGAACAAATGCTGTACTGGGGTTCAGCCGGTGTGGCAGAGCCGGGGACACGCAACTGGATGGGTGTCAATTCACCTGCTGCAGAAGCGATGATCACAGCAATGCTCAACGCCCCGGATCAGGATGGCTTTATTGCCGCAACACAGGCATTGGACCGTATCCTAACGGCGGGTAGATATGTCGTGCCGTTGTGGTATTCTGACGTCTCACGGTTGGCGCATCGGAAAGAACTCAAATATCCCGAGCGTCTGCCTCTCTATGGCGACTGGCTGGGCTTCCAGCCAGAAGTCTGGTGGTACGAGCAGTAAGGAACAGGCAAGAAAATGCGAAACATGATCATGGTCGCGGCTTTGGCCGTTACGACATTGGTTGCCGGATGCGCGACGGTTGATGGTATCGGCCGCGATATCTCTGGCGGTGCGAACCGGGTGAACAACTGGATCAACTAAAAGACGTGATCGAGTTCAGAGCAAAAGGCCGCCCTTGGGGGCGGCCTTTTATCTTGATGCTGCTGATAACGGATGACCAAGATCTGGCAATCTGCCAATTTTCCCGACTCGTTAAATCTTAAAATGACCAGCCGCGGCAGGCCCTTTCAGCCTCCAGGACAGACACAGGCTCGGCCCTAAGTGTATGATTCGAAATCAAATCGCTCGTCGAGGAAAGAACGTTTTCGGAACGATCCGGTCGTGCCGCAGTCAAGTTGTTCGAGTATTCAGAGAGGACCAAATGCCCTACAATTTCGAAGAAGGATGCTGACTTCATAGCCATCGGCCGTACCTGTATTCTAAATTGCGAAAAGTTTTCCAAACACCTAACCGTCTACAACCCTATGTTGCACTGCGCATTCCTTTTTCGTCAATCTATCCCGATGGATTGAAAGTGAAGTCAGAAGGTATGCCAACGACAAGAAAGCCTTAGAAACTTAGTAAGCCCAGCTTCACTTGGACTGTGTTGGGCCTACCGACTGGCTATCGAAAAAGACATCTTCTTTGCGGCGGGTTCAATTCGGCCCAGCTAAGCTTTGGTTGAACGACGACTGCCGAGCAATATGGCTGTCTTCTTTCGACTTGTTGCTGTCCAGTCGTGAGCAGATCATTTGAAAGGATGCCCTTGTGGAGCTAAAGCCAATCTTGATGTGAACTCATCCTTCCCTTCTGGCTTTCTACTACCAACGGATGGAGATTGTCTGACTTTAGTTGGGGGAAGGCTTAATGTTAGCCAAAGGTCTGGAAAACTCTATCCCGACGGGAAGATTGCCCTGATCAGGAAAGAGAGGTGACCCATAGGATCGTCGCGTCTTCCTCTGACAAACTGACGACGTTATGGCCCATGCTGGCGTCGTAATAGGCGCTATCACCGCGCCGCAGTTCGACCGGCTCATAAAATTCGGTGTAAAGCCGGATTACACCCGTCAGTACAAAGAGAAACTCTTCCCCATCGTGTCGAACCCAACCATCGAACTCTTCAAACCGCCGCGCGCGGATACGAGCCCGATAGGGAAGCATTTGCTTCTTTGTCAGCGCCCCAGCCAGAAGCTCATGTTCATATGTCGCTGTGGCATGGCTTTGCCCGTCCCCAGACTTGGTCACCGCCATGCGCCCAGAGACTTGCGCCTTACTTGGCGGGGTAAAAAGTTGCGGGACCGAGATTGATAGCCCCTCGGCCAATTTCTTCAGGGCTTCATAGGTTGGGCTCATTTGCCCATTTTCAATCTTCGACAGCGTTGAACGCGCAAGCCCCGCCTGATTTGCCGCCTGTTCCAGCGTCCACCCGCGTTCCTTGCGCAAAGCGCGGACCCGTTCGGCCAGATTGACTGGCTCCACATGTGCCGACTCTCCGGTTTCACGGGCTATGCGGATCAGGGATTTGGGGTCATTTGCGCTCATTATCGTGACTTATCCAAAGCTGCTTCACCTTGCAACGGAAAGGGCATCGTCCTATCCCGTGCAGATGGTCTCTATTATCGACAATCGCCCCGGTCCAAAGGTTCCCAACCCGTTCAACATGGCCGAACATGTTTTGCGGGCCAGCACATTACGTCACCCCGATAAGACGGCCCTGCAAATCGTCAGGCCAACCGGAGCAGAACGGTGGAGTTACGCGCGCCTCCTCTCAGCAGTGCAGGGCTGTGCGGCAGGATTGGTGAAATTGGGTCTGGCTCCAGGGGATCGCATCCTTATGCGTCTCGGCAATCAGGTCGAATTTCCGATCCTGTTCTTGGGTGCCCTCGCTGCCGGAATGGTGCCAATTGCTACGTCTTCGCAATTGACCAAGGCCGAAATCACACCGATGGCAAATCGGGTAAGCCCAAAGCTGATCGTCGTCGCTGACGGTATCTCTTTGCCAGACCACCCCGCACCCGTAATTTCTGATTTGGAAATCCGTGCAATGGAACGGCTGGAGCCAGCAGAGTTTCATCAGGGTGATCCGGACAGGCCGGGCTACATCATCTTTACCTCTGGCACTTCTGGTACACCGATGGCTGTGGTTCATGCTCATCGTGCCATCCTTGCGCGTCAGATGATGCATCAAGGCTGGGAAGGCTTGGGCGAAAGCGACCGCTTGCTTCACGCAGGGGCTTTCAACTGGACCTATACGCTGGGCACCGGGTTGATGGACCCGTGGACGGTTGGAGCGACAGCGCTCATTCCGGGGGCTGGTGTCGACCCTGGTCAACTTCCCCTGCTGCTGAAACGCTTTGATGCCACAATCTTTGCCGCTGCCCCTGGTGTCTATCGGCAAATGCTCAAAGCGCAGTTGCCCGCTTTGCCACGTCTGCGACACGGGCTTTCTGCCGGCGAAAAGATGTCCGATGAAACGAGAACAGCTTGGCAAGCGGCAACTGAAACGCCCATTTGCGAAGCGCTTGGCATGTCAGAAGTATCGACCTTCATCTCGGCGGCCCCAGATCGGCCAGCGCCTGCGGGAAGCACGGGTTTTCCGCAACCGGGACGTAGGATCGCTGCCCTGGACGATGCTTTCAACCCCGTCCCTTGGGGCGAAGCAGGCCAATTGGCGGTTGATCGAACCGATGCGGGCCTCATGCTGGGCTACCTAGATGCGCCACAAACAACGGCAGATCGCTTCCACGGTGAGTGGTTTCTGACGGGTGATACGGTTTCGATCTCTGAACAGGGGGCCGTCACCTATCTGGGTCGATCAGATGACCAGATGAACGCAGGCGGATATCGCGTTTCACCGGCCGAAGTGGAAGCGGCGATGGCGAAATGCCCTGGTGTCACCGAAGCCGCAGTCGCCGAAGTCGAAGTTAAACCCAGAGTAACGATCATCGTGTGCTTCTACACTGGTCCGGACGTGGTAGACGAAGAAAGCCTAAAGGCGCATGCAGCCGCTCATCTAGCGCGTTACAAACAGCCGCGTGCATTCAAGCGTCTTGACGCCCTGCCCCGGAATGGAAATTCGAAATTGAACCGCCGCGCCCTTCGACAGATGGGCCTTGAAAGCTCTGTGCCATGATAAAGCTTGATATTCTTTCTGATCCGATTTGCCCGTGGTGCTACATCGGCAAGACCAATCTGGATCGTGCGCTGGAACAGCATCCCGAACACCCGTTTGAGATCGAGTGGCATCCGTTCCAACTGAACCCGGACATGCCCAAATCGGGGATGGATCGCAGGGCTTACCTTGAGGCGAAGTTTGGCGGAAAAGAAGGCGCGGTCCGCGCCTACAGGCAAGTCGAACAGGCAGCCGAAGCCGCTGGTTTGCAGATTGATTTCGCAACCGTTCCTCGGGTTCCGAATACCTTGGACGCGCATCGCCTGATTCATTGGGCCGGGCTAGAGGGCCGCCAGAACGCGGTCGTCACGGCTCTCTTCAAGGCCTATTGGCGCGAAGGTCGCGATATTGGCGAAGTGGCCACGCTGCTGGATATTGCCAAGGATTGTGGGTTGGATGTGGCTATGACCGAGCGGCTATTGTCGACGGATGCCGATGCCGAAGACATCATGGCAAGAGATCATCACGCCCGTGCCCGTGGAGTCTCCGGCGTTCCCTGCTTTGTCATTGCGAACCAATATGTCGTTTCTGGTGCGCAGCCGCCGCAAGTTTGGGCGCAGATCATTCCAGAATTACAGGCCGCTCAATCCGCTAACACGTCTGATCCGAGCAACTGATACAGGCGCGCTTTCCAATAGTTCTCCACCACGGCATGCGCTAACGGGTGGGCGAAAGGAATTTCTATGACGAGACCGACACAGCCCTTGGGGCAGGTCGAGTTCATCGCGCTGATCGCGATGCTCTTTGCCACCATCGCCTTTTCCATAGATGCGATGCTGCCCGCCCTGCCCCGAATAGCTGCGGACTTGTCACCCGATGCGCCAAATCGGGCCCAGCTGATTATCACCAGCTTTGTTATGGGTATGGGTCTGGGAACCTTCGTGGCCGGACCTCTTTCAGACAGTTTTGGGCGCCGCACGGTAATCGTCGCCGGGGCTATTCTTTATTGTGGCGCCGCGCTTGCTGCTTGGGCTGCGCCAAGCCTTGAAACGGTGTTGGCCGCCCGGCTGTTGCAAGGTGTGGGCGCTGCCGGACCACGGGTCGTTTCGCTTGCGCTCGTGCGCGATCTCTACAGGGGCCGTGACATGGCCCGGATCGTCAGTTTCGCCATGATGATCTTTACGCTTGTCCCGGCAGTTGCGCCCGCATTGGGACAAGTCATCATTTCTGGATTTGGCTGGCGCGCGGTTTTCCTGACCTTTGTCGTGTTTTCCTCAATCAGCATTTTCTGGGTTCTCACCCGGCAACCTGAAACTCTCCCCCCTGAAAACCGCCGTCCGTTCACGGCGAAAGGGCTTTGGTCCGCCTTGGTCGAGGTTCTAGGCCATCGTGTCATTCAGTTGTCCATTGCGGCGCAGACCATGGCCTTTGCAGCCCTGTTTGCAACGCTGTCGTCGACGCAGCCGATCTTTGATGTGACCTTTGACCGTGCCGACAGCTTCCCCATGTATTTTGCGGCGATCGCCATTCTGGCCGGCAGCGCCAGCTTCTTGAATGCAAGGCTGGTGCTGCGGGTCGGGATGCGAAAACTGGTCTTGGTCACGTTTGCGGTTCAGATCCTGTTGTCGGGTGCCTCAACCTTCCTTCACGGGCTGCACGCCCTTCCCTCGGGTCTCGTCTTCCCAGCCTATTTCATCTGGACCGTCGGCGTTTTCTTCATGGTGGGGATGACGCTTGGCAACCTCAATGCACTGGCGCTTGAGCCTGTCGGGCATATTGCCGGCATGGCAGCTTCTGTGATGGGTTCGGTGGCGACTGTGGCTTCGGTTATCTTGGCAATTCCCGTTGGCCTGATGTTCGACGGCTCGCCCGTTCCGCTGATGGCCTCGGTCACGGTCTTTGCCGGGATTGGCTATATGATCATGCGCAGGCTTGCTCCTGCGCCTTCATCGCCCTTGTGAAAGCATCGGGTGAGGCATAGCCATAGCGCCGGGCGATCACTCCCACTCGTCCGCCCGCATCCAATTCCGCGCGGGCGCGTTCCATCCGGAAGCGGCGCAGATATGTGGCTGGCGCTTCCCCAAGAACTTCTGTGAACCGCGCCATAAAGGCCGATCGAGACATCCCGGCCAGCTCTGCCATAGCCTCTACTTTCCAAGGCTTTGATGGTTGTTCATGAAGTGCGACCAGAACGCGTGCCAATCTGGGATCTGCCAGACCAGCAAGGACACCAGAACTGACGGTTTGCTCTTCAATCGCTTGCCGCATCAGATGCACCACAAACGTCTGCACATAGCCTTTCAGCAGATGATCCGCCCCACAGCGTGGCGCCTCTGCCTCGGCCACCGAAAGGGCGATGACAGGATAAAGGACATGCGCCTCTGTGACGGTCATACCCGTCATGCCTTGCCACAGCCTGTCCCCCGCCGGCCCCCAGGACAGCCGCGCGGAAAACACAGACTGCCCGCGCAGATATGGCCCCACATAAAACCCACCATCCTTAACTCGGGCGATGTGCAGGTTGGGTCGATCTACCGCCAGGCCAGCCGCTTCAACCGACATGCCAGGCAAAAGGGCTGCAAGACGATCAAGAGGCATAGATTGGACCTTTGGGCGGAGAAATAGGATCAATTGCTGCAAATAATTTCATAGGACGGGTGGGTAGACAAGAGAAATACGGAGAATACCATGCCATTTCCGCGCCAGCCTGTCCCTGATCTGTCCCTGCCACTGGTCAACGGCGGCACCTTCACCCTTTCCAACGAAACCTCTGCACGAGGGGTGGTGCTTTGCTTTTACAGAGGCTTCCATTGCCCGATCTGCGCCACCTATCTGAAAGAGCTTGAACGTCTGACCCCCGAATTCGCCAAGCGTGGTGTGGCGACGGTTGCCATTTCATCGGACGGAGAAGAACGCGCCAAAGCGATGGCCGAAAAGATTGGCGCAAGCGACCTGCGTATGGCCTATGATCTAAGTCTTGCAGCCGCGCGGGACTGGGGTTTGTTCATCTCGACCTCTCGCGGCAAGACCTCGATCGGGATCGAAGAACCTGCCCTATTTTCAGAACCGGGCCTGTTCTTGGTCAATCCCGACCAAACACTCTACTACCAAAGCATTCAGACGATGCCCTTCGTGCGTCCGCATTTCAACGAACTGCTCGGTGCAATCGACTTTGCAATCGAGAAGTCCTATCCGGCACGCGGCGAGTATAGCGGTCCGGTCTAACCCTTTGGCCTGACGACCTTCTCTGCCAGATCCCGCGCAATGGCGAATGCCCCCTTGATCCGGTCGGCATCGGTTTTCAGGTCAACAGCAATGACAATTTTGTTGCCCTGAACCTTTGCCGCTGGACCCTGCGCCTTGATGAACTCGACCAACCCTGCGGGGTTGGCGAATTTATCATTGTGGAATTGGATCGTTGCGCCCTTTGGCCCTGCGTCAATCCGGCTGATTCCGGCTCGCTTCGCCATTGCCTTGATCCGAACAATCAGCATCAGCGTGTTGACTTCCTTCGGCAGTGGCCCAAACCGGTCAATCAGCTCTGCGGCAAAGCCTTCCAACTCGACTTTTGTTTGTAGGCTTGAGAGGCGGCGATAAAGCCCCAAGCGGACATCAAGATCCACCACATAATCCTCGGGGATCATCACTGGCAGGCCAAGATTCAGCTGTGGCGACCACTGGTCATCAATCGCGGCAAGACCGTTGATTTCGCCCGACTTGATCTTGGCGATCGTCTCTTCCAGCATCTGCTGGTACAACTCGTAGCCAACTTCTTTGATGTGGCCAGATTGTTCCTCACCCAACAGATTACCCGCGCCACGCAGGTCTAGGTCGTGGCTGGCAAGGTTAAAGCCCGCCCCAAGGCTATCAAGACTGCCAAGAAGTTTCAGTCGCTTTTGCGCCTGTGGGGTCAGCGGCGTGCGCGGCTTCGTGGTCAGATAGCAATAGGCGCGGGTCTTGGACCGCCCGACCCTGCCGCGAATCTGGTAAAGCTGACTTAGGCCGAACATATCGGCCCGGTGCACGATCATGGTGTTTGCCGTGGGAATATCCAGGCCAGATTCCACAATGGTCGTGGCAAGCAAGACGTCATACTTGCCGTCATAGAACTGGTTCATACGGTCATCCAGATCACCTGCCGCCAATTGCCCATGGGCGATGACGTAACTCACTTCCGGCACATGGGTTTTCAGGAAATCTTCGATCTCTGGCAGGTCGCTGATGCGCGGAACAACGAAAAAGGATTGTCCGCCCCGGAAGCGCTCTCGCAGCAGCGACTCACGCAGCGTCACCGTATCGAATTCCGAAATATAAGTGCGGATCGCTAGACGGTCCACCGGCGGGGTCGCGATGATCGACAGATCGCGTACCCCTGTCAGCGACAGCTGCAGGGTGCGCGGAATCGGCGTCGCGGTCAGCGTCAGAACATGGATTTCTGACCGCATTTCCTTCAGCCGTTCTTTATGTGCCACGCCGAAATGCTGTTCCTCATCAATGACCATCAGGCCAAGGCTTTTGAACTTCACGCCTTTGGCCAGCAAGGCGTGGGTGCCGACCACAATATCGACCTCCCCTGACGCCATTTTTTCCCGCGTGTCATTCGCCTCTTTGGTCGACACAAAGCGTGAAAGCTGCCGGACTGAAATCGGGAAACCCCGGAACCGTTCGGTAAAGCTGCGGTAATGCTGACGGGCCAGCAGCGTGGTCGGACAAATCACCGCCACCTGCATGCCGGAAAGCGCCGCGACGAAGGCCGCGCGCATTGCCACCTCTGTCTTGCCAAAACCCACATCGCCCACGACCAAGCGGTCCATTGGGCTGCCTTTTTCAAGGTCCGTCACGACATCGGCAATCGCCGCCAACTGGTCATCGGTTTCCTGATAGGGGAAACGGGCGGCAAAGGCCTCCCACAAGGAATGTGGCGCCTCAAGGATTGGCGCGTGACGCAGCGCACGCTCGGCTGCAATCCGCATCAGCCGATCGGCGATTTCCTTGATGCGTTCCTTAAGCTTGGCCTTCTTGGCCTGCCAAGCCCCGCCGCCCAAACGGTCAAGCAGGCCTTCTTCATGGCCATAGCGGCTAAGTAGTTCGATATTCTCGACCGGCAGGTACAGCTTCGCCCCTTCGGCATATTCCAGCGCCACACAGGCATGGGGTGCACCTAAGGCTGTGATCGTTTCCAACCCAAGATAGCGGCCAACGCCATGTTCGACGTGGACCACCAGATCACCCGGCGCCAGTGTATCAACCTCGCGCAGGAAGTTTTCGGCTTTACGCTTCTTCCGTGGTTTTCCAACCAGTCGGTCGCCCAGAACATCCTGTTCCGAAATGACACATAGCCCTGGTGCGACAAACCCCGCCTCCAGCGCCCAGACGATCAGAAACAAACCACCTTTCCCATCGGGAACATCGCGAAAATCTTTTATGGTTTGGCAACCAGTTACACCGTTATCTTCAAGTAAACCCTGAAGTCTCTCCCGCGCACCTTCCGACCAACAGGCAACAACGACCTGTCGATCCTTGAGTTGTTCCTTAAGATGGTCGGCCAAGGCACCGAAAAGACTTACATTTTCAATCTGCCTTTCGGGGGCGAAATTTCGTCCCAGCCGCCCCCCGGCATCCAAGACGCCCGGCCCCGGGCTTTGCGGGTTCGGTGAAAACTGGATCAGCCTATGTCCCTCGGTTGCCTTCTCCCATGCTGCGTCATCAAGATACAGCAGATGCGGCTCGGCTGGCTTATATACAGAGTCGAGACGCCCTTTGGCCATCATGGCTTCGCGGCGCGCATCATACCCGTCTTCAATCCCTTCCCAACGGCTCAGACGCGACGGTGTCACCTGATCGTCCAGCATCACTGCGGCTTTCGGCAAGTAATCGAACAGGGTTTCCAGCCGATCATGGAAGAAGCCCAGCCAATGCTCCATCCCTTGATGCTTGCGGCCCGCGCTTACGGCCTCGTAAAGCGGATCATCAGACCCACCTGCCCCGAATTCCACACGGTATGTCTGGCGGAATCGGGTGATGCTCGCTTCGTCCAGAATGACTTCGGATACGGGCGAGAGATCAAAGCTCTTCAGTTTCTCAACCGTCCGCTGAGTTTCGGGGTCAAAACGCCGCAAACCATCCAGCGTGTCACCAAAGAAATCCAACCGGACCGGGCCACTTTGGCCGGGCGGGAATATGTCGATGATCCCACCACGCACCGCAAAGTCGCCGGCTTCGGCCACAGTCGATACCGGAGAAAAGCCCATCCGCGCCAGAAAGTCTTTCAGTGCAACTTCATCGACCCGGTCGCCCACATTGGCCGAGAAACTCGATTTGGCGACGGTATCGCGGGCGGGCAGCTTTTGCGTGGCGGCATTTACAGTGGTCAGCAGGACAAAGGCACCAGGAACACCGGCTGCCAGAATCGCCAACGTGGCCATCCGTCGTGCCGAAATTTCCGGATTTGGCGAGACACGGTCATAGGGCAGACAGTCCCAAGCTGGAAAGTCCAGCACCACTGCCTGCGGCCCCATGATAGAAAGCGCCGCTCGCATCGCTTCCATGCGCTTGTCATCGCGTGCGATGTGGATAACGGGCTGGCCTTTATCAAGTTCTTTCAGCAGCAGTCGGGCATCAAAGCCTTCTGGCGCGCCGCCAAGCAGAATTCGGGCAGGAGAGGATGTCTTGTTCATGGGCCTTACCTATCCGCGTGCGGACCGCAGTCAAGATTGACCGATCAGCCCCATCCGCCGGCAGACATGTTCTGATACATCCCGAAAAGGGAGGTTACGAAAATTGCCACCATCCCGACGAACTGGACCGCCATTCGGTGCCGCATCAAGACGGTGATCAATCCGGCTTCCTGTGGCTGTTCCTGCTCGATCCGATAGGCCGTCCGCAAGGACATCCAGCCCACCAGAACCATAGGGGCCAGTAACAGGAACGTCGCTTGGGCGAACTCTACGCCCTGCCAAAAGGCCAGAATGCCCAAGGTTGTCAGAAGAAAACTGGTAAAGGCGATGATCCAGATACCTGCACTGCGTGAAATATAAAGCAAACGGGCAGCATTGATCCGGCTGATATCCTGCAAATCCTGCATCGCCTGCCCGCCATTGCGGCGCGCGCGGGTGATCATGTCAAAGGGAACACCCATGATCCAGTGGCTGGAGCTCGACCATAGGACAGCAAGGCCGATCCAGTACCACAGGTTCGAGAACGACCTCATGTCGATCAGGACAAAGATCAGTTCATACCAATCCACTTGTTCTTCCCTCTCCAAGGCATGCCCGGACTTGGCACCCGCGCCTTTCGATGGCAGACAGGACAAAAAGCTGCAAGCCCAATAGCCCGCGAGACTGTTCCGATGCGCCCAACCGTTGCCCCAACGCCCACCTCCCGCTTTCGTCGCCTCCGCCGGACCCCGGCGCTTCGGGCCTTGGCGCAGGAAAATACCCTGTCGGTCAATGACCTGATCTGGCCTGTCTTTGTGCGTGATGGCGCGGGCATACGGGAGCCGGTGGTTTCCATGCCCGGGGTCGAACGCCTGTCGGTCGATCTGGTGGTCAAAGCGGCTGAAGAGGCGGCCAAGCTCGGCATACCTGCGATTTGTATCTTTCCCTACACGGACCCTGCGAAAAAAACGGAAGCCTGCGAAGAGGCGTGGAACCCGGACAATCTCGCCAACCGCGCCATTCGGGCGATCAAGGCTGAAGTGCCGCATATCGCTATCATGACCGATGTGGCGCTAGACCCCTATAATGCGAATGGGCATGACGGTTTGGTTCGTGATGGCATCATCTTGAACGATGAAACCATTGAAGCCCTGGTGAAGATGAGCCTTGTTCAGGCCGACTGCGGGGCTGATATTCTGGGGCCCTCGGATATGATGGATGGACGCATCGGCGCGATGCGTGCGGCCCTAGAGGCAGCGGGCCACAAGGATGTGGCGATCATGTCCTATTCCGCGAAATACGCGAGTGCATTCTACGGCCCTTTCCGCGATGCGGTCGGAGCCAGCGGCGCTCTGAAGGGCGACAAGAAAACCTACCAGATGAACCCTGCCAACAGCGATGAGGCCGTGCGTCTGATCGAGCGCGATCTGATGGAAGGCGCTGATATGGTGATGGTCAAACCGGGGATGCCCTATCTCGATATCTGCCATCGGGTGAAGTCGACCTTCGGTGCGCCGACCTACGCCTATCAGGTGTCGGGTGAATATGCGATGATAAAGGCTGCCGCCCAGAACGGCTGGATTGACGGCGAAAAAACCATGCTTGAAAGCCTGATGGCCTTTCGCCGGGCGGGATGTGACGGGGTTCTGACCTATTTCGCCCCCGAGGTTGCGCGGCTTTTGCAGGCCGGATACCGCTAGACCCGGTCCTGCAAAAGGTTGCCGACCGAGGAAAGTATGGATGACAGGCTGGCAAGGAAGGTCTAATCTTGTCGCCAGGAATGGGCCGCAAGAGCCCCGGTCGCAAAGCGGCCGAGAGATCAATGAGGAACAGAGCATGACAAGCTTTTCAAGGCGTGGATTTCTAGTGGCAACGGGGGCAAGCAGTGTGCTGGCGGCCTGTGGTAACGGCATCGGGTCGAATGGTGGCGCCCAGATTGATGCCCGTGTCGATGCGACGCGGGACTACCTTTTCAACTCTTATCCGGGGACACGCGATCTTGCGAACCAGGCCGCGGGCGTCCTTTACATGCCCTTGGTAACCGAAGCCGGCTTTGGTGTTGGTGGGGCTTATGGTCGGGGGGCGTTGCGTGTGGGGGGCGTGACGGTTGATTATTATTCGGCCGCAAAGGCGACCATCGGATTGCAGATCGGGGCGCAGCAATATGCCCATGCCCTGTTCTTCATGACCGAGGCCGCATTGGGCCAGTTCCGCCGGTCGCCCGGTTGGGCGGCGGGGGCGGATGTTCGCTATGCGACCCCGCAACAGGGGGCGAGCCTTGGCAAGGAGACCACCGAATTGGAGCCTGTGATTGCGCTGGTCTTTGGTCAGCAGGGTCTGATTGCCGGGGCAACGGTTGCGGGAACGAAATATACGCGCATCATTCCCTGATCCGCTTCGTCCGTATGGAAATCAAGAGCGTCCCCGACGGGGACGCTTTTTAATTTGTGGAAAATCAAGGGATTGGATGGGGACGTTAACCAATTTTTAACAGATGTCCCTGAATCCGGCGCCTGAAGAGGAAGAGGGCGCTGCCCCCTTCTCGCGTTTTGGCGAGGGCCAAAACGCTGACCCCCGGGATATTTGAGCCAAGATAAAGGCCGTCGTCCTTAGGCTTTTGGAGGCAAAGCAAGGGTCATCATGCGGTCGCCATCGATCACCTCGCCTGTTTCCTGAAAGCCGAAGCGGCGATAGAAACCGATATTGCTGTGATCGAGATCGGCCACGCCGAGTTTGAGACGATCAAAGCCCCAATCGCGCGCAGTGTCGATCGCCATGCCAAGGGCAGTGCGGCCAAGGCCTTGACCTTGGCTGTCGGCCGCAATCATCAATCGCCAGAGATAGGCGGCCGTTGGGTCATCGCCGGGAAGAAGATCGGTTGCCTTGCGGAAATCGACCATCGCCATCAGGCCGACGGGTTTTTCCCCGAGCCAGAGGCCCCAGACCTGCGCCCCTTCTTCATAAGCGGCTTCGGCCAGCGTCTTGACGTTTGACGCCACCAGATCGCGTTGATCGGGCCGGACATTCAGCGCGAAAAGCGCCGCAAGGTGGGCACGCCGAACCGGGAGCCGGATCAGCGCGCCCTGACCTGTCATTTCAGCCGGCGGATCAGGCTGGAGGTGTCGTGACGACCGCCGCCCATGCGCTGGACATCGGCATAGAACTGATCGACCAGAGCCGTGACCGGAAGCGAGGCGCCGATTTCATTGGCGGTCGCAAGGCAGATGCCCAGATCCTTGCGCATCCAGTCGACGGCAAAGCCGTAATCGAACTTGCCTTCCAGCATGGTCTTGTGCCGGTTCACCATTTGCCAGCTGCCAGCTGCGCCCTGGCTGATGACCTCGACCACCTTTTCGCCATCGAGACCTGCCTTTTCGCCGAAGGCCAGTGCCTCGGACAGGCCTTGGACGAGACCGGCGATGCAGATCTGGTTCATCATCTTGGCGATTTGTCCGGCCCCGGATGCGCCCAGCAGGCGGCAAATGCGGGCATAAGAAGCAATCACCGCCTCGGCCTTGTCATAGGTTGCCTGATCGCCCCCGCACATCACCGAGAGCACGCCGTTTTCGGCCCCGGCCTGCCCGCCCGAAACCGGAGCATCGACAAAGCCAAGACCTTTTTCGGCGGCCTTGCCAGCCAGCTCGCGGGTTACTTGCGCGGACACAGTCGTGTGATCGACGAAGATTGCGCCGGGGTCCATCCCTGCAAATGCCCCGTCCGGGCCAAGGCAGACCGAGCGCAGGTCATCGTCATTGCCGACGCAGGCCATCACGAAATCCTGCCCCAAGGCCGCCTCACGCGGGGTTTGGGCCGATTTTCCCCCATGTTTGGCCACCCAAGCCTCGGCTTTTGCAGGGTTGCGGTTGTAGACCGTGACTTCATGCCCGCCTTTTGCGACCAGATGTCCCGCCATTGGGAACCCCATTACACCCAATCCCAGAAACGCCACCTTCGCCATAGGCCATCCTCCCTCGTGCATTGCCCTTTAAAGACTTATGTCTTAGGTAACAGGCACATCCCTGCCGTCAAGAACAGGCGCCTTTTATGCTGACCCTCTTTCGCTGGCTCTTGCGTCTGGTTACCGGGCTGATTGGCCTTGGACTGCTGGTCCTGCTGATTGCCTATTGGTTTCTGGAACGGTCGATTCCCGATTATTCTGAAGACTTTGCCTTGTCGGGCCTGACTGCGCCTGTCGAGATCGTGCGCAACAATGACGACGTGCCGCATATTTTCGGAGAGACGGACGAAGATGTGTTCTTTGCGCTTGGCTTTGCCCATGCACAGGACCGTCTGTGGCAGATGACCATGTTGCGGCGGACGGCTCAGGGGCGATTGTCAGAGGTGTTCGGCAATCGGACGCTGAAGATTGATGAACTGCTGCGTCGCTATGACCTTTATACGCTGGCGCTGGAGTCGGTCTCGGCCCAAGACGAAGAAACGACGCGGGCGTTGGAGGCCTATGCGGCCGGGGTCAATTCCTGGATCAATCAGGTCAATGAAGGCGCACGCGGTCGTGGCGCGCCGGAATTCTTCTTTTTCTCGAACGAAATTGCCGCTTGGGCCCCGGCGGATTCGATTGCCATCATCAAGCTGATGGCCCTGCAACTGTCTGGCCATCTGGAAGCCGAAGTTTTACGGGCGCGGGTGTCGATGCTGTTGCCGGGGGAACGTCTTGGCGACATTTTGCCGGATGATCCGGTGCGCCCTGTCACCGCCCTGCCCGATTACGCAAGCCTTGTGCCCGGTGTCCAGCCCTCGGTCGCGCCGATCAGAACGGCAGAGGGGCCGCTATCGCCCTTCCCGAAGCTGCCCTTTGCAGGTGCGTCGAATTCCTGGGCTGCGGCACCGAACCGGTCTGCAGCAGGCGGCACGCTTTTGGCCAATGATCCGCATCTTGGCTTTACCGCGCCTGCGATCTGGTATCTGGCACGGCTTGAACTGCGCTCGGGCGGTGTGATCGGCGCCACGATCCCCGGCGTTCCGGCTGTGATGGTCGGGCGGTCCGCGAATTTGGGCTGGGCGCTGACATCGTCCTATCTGGACGATCAGGATGTGGTGATGGAGCGGCTGAACCCGGCCAATCCTGAGGAATATGACAGCGGCAACGGTTTCAAGCCCTTTGAGACCCGCCGTTCGATCATTCAGGTCAAGGGAGAGACCGCGGTTACAGTGACGCTGCGCTGGTCAGAGGCCGGTCCGGTGCTGCCGGGGTCACATTACGATCTGGCCTCGGTGACGCCGCCGGGCCATGTGGCGGCACTGTCCTGGACTGCTCTGTCGCGGGCGGATACGTCGATGACGGCCGCCATGCGGATCATGCGGTCGCAGTCGAAGGAAGAAGCGATCGAGGCGGGGCGGCTGTTCATTGCACCGTCGCAAAACCTGATGCTGGCCGATCAGAACGGGATTGCCTTCAAGGTGATTGGCGCCATGCCAAAGCGGGATGCAGCGCATCCGACGCAAGGCCGGATGCCCGCCCTGGGAACAAATCTGGCGGTGCGCTGGCAGGGGATGTTCCCTTATGAGGACAATCCCGAGGTGAAAGATCCGCGGACGGGAATCCTTGGAAACACCAATAACAAGACGATTGAGGCCCCTTTCCCGAACCATGTCAGCCATCTTTGGGGCGATACGCAGCGCATTCAACGCTGGCTTGCGCTGATGAAAACGCGCGAGGTCCATACGCGCGAAAGCTTTATCGAGGCGCAGCTGGATACCGTGTCGAATGCGGCCCGGACGATCCTGCCCCTGATCGGTGCAGATCTGTGGTTCACTGGAGAGGCCGCGCCGGAGGGAACACCCGAACGGCTGAGGCAACGGGCGCTGGAAGTGGTGGCCGAGTGGAATGGCGAAATGAACGAACATCTGCCTGAACCGCTGATCTATATGGCGTGGGCGCGGGCCTTGCAGGATCGCCTGATCCGTGATGAGCTGGGGCCTATGGCAGACGAATTCACCCATCTGGACCCGGTCTTTATCGAACGCGTCTATCGCGATGTGGGCGGGGCAAGCGCATGGTGTGACGTGATCCAGTCGGCGGCCATCGAAAGCTGCGCCGATCTGGCCCGGATCGCCTTGGATGAGGCGCTTCTGGAACTGACCGAAACCTATGGACCAAACCCGGAAAGCTGGCGGTGGGGCGATGCCCATCAGGCGACGCATGACCATCCGGTTCTGGGCGAAGTGCCATTCCTCAAATGGTTCGTCAACATACGCCAATCGACCTCGGGCGGCGATTTCACCCTGCAACGCGGCCGTACAAAAGGCACCGGACCAAACCCCTATCTCAACGTTCATGGGGCGGGCTATCGCGGCGTTTACGACTTCGCCGACCCAGACAGTTCGGTTTTTGTCACCTCAACCGGCCAATCCGGCCATCCGCTCAGCCGTCACTACGACGATCTGGGCGAACGCTGGCGGCGTGGGGAATATGTTCCGATGAGCCTTGACCCTGACCTCGCGCGGGCTGCGGCGGTCGGTATCACCCGGCTCATCCCGGAGGCTCCCGGTGGCTGAGGATGGCGCTACCATCGCCACCTCGCGTATGATCCTTCGGCGCGCCCGCGCTTCGGATCTCGAGGCGATCCACGCCATCCTGTCGCTGCCCGAGGCCATGCGCTACTGGTCAACGCCAGAACATGAAACGCTGGAAGAAACCCGCCTCTGGCTGCACTCCATGATCACCGCGACCACGTCGGATGAGTTCGTGCTCGAGATGGGCGGGCGCGTGATTGGCAAGGCCGGCGCGTGGCGCCTGCCCGAGATCGGGTATATCCTGCATCCCGATTATTGGCGGCAGGGGTTGATGCGAGAGGCGCTTGAGGCGATCCTTCCTTGGCTTTTTGCCCGCCACCCGGTTACGGCCCTGACCGCAGAGGCAGATCCCCGCAACAGGGCCTCTTGCGCCTTGCTGGAACAACTGGGATTTGTCGAAACACACCGCGCGCAGAACACGATGCAATGGCGTGACGAATGGTGCGACAGCGTCTATTTCTCCCTGCCGCGCTCCCCGAATTTTCTGTCGTAAAATATCCTCGGGGGGTGAATGGGCCAAGGGCCCAGAGGGGGGCAGACAGCCCCCCTTTCCTTTCTCCCTTTTCACTCCGTGGTCGCCGCGTGCTCAGGCCGTGGCCGCATTGGTCTTCGCAGCAAGGCTGCCTTTGGGCCACATGGCGATGACCTTCCACGCAATAGCAAGGTTCACGCCCAAGGCGATGGCCGTGAGGATTCCCCCGGCGACGACCCAGCCATTGATCAAAAGCGCCGAGGCATAGGCGGCGAGAGGAAAGGTAAAAGCCCCCCAGAGCGGCGAGAAACCACTTTCGGTAATCCAGCGCCCGGCAAGCACGAGTGCCGTCAGGATCAACAGACCCAGGATCACCATGACCTGCGCCAGATCCGTCTGGCCCAAAAGCCCTCCCACGCTCGCGAATAGGCTGGCCGGAGCCAGATGGATGGCCAAAAGCGGACGCAGCGGCGCGGGCGGGATCCGGCGGGTCAATTGCCACAAGCTGTAAAGCCAGATTGCCACCGCAACGGCAAGCGTGCCCCACAGGATGGCGGTGGCCGCAGTCGCCCAGCCAAGCGGGGTGGCGGCCAGGGCACCGACGATGAAGCCCACAAAGCTCAGATGCCAGGCTGGGGTCACATCTCGCGCCTCTGGCGGCGCGGCCAAAAGCGCGCGAACCGTCAGCAGGACAAGGCCCGTATGCAAAGCGAAGGCAAGGATCAGGACCACCGAGGCAATCGCCTGCGAAAAGAAGCCAAGGATGGCCGAGACGGCAAAACCGCCGACGGAGGCCGCGGCCAGACCGGCCCGCCCGGGCAGAATGCTCAAATCTTCCATGACCACCGTGGGGCGGCGGGCCAGTTTGATCGCATAGGCCACCGCCGAGAAAAACCACAGCCCCGCGGCCAAACCCATCGCCAGATCAGCCAGCCCTGCCCCCGTTCCGGCCTCCAGCGTCGCCCGTTTCAGGGCCAGAACCAGACCCAACAGCCCAAGAACCGAGGGAAAGACCGCCGGTGGCATCCGGGCAAAAAGCGGCAAACGCTTTGGTGGAAATTCTGGCGGAGGGAATGATTTCGGACGTTTGTCTTTTAGGGCGGTCGTCATGAATGCGGCTCCTTGAATGCGACAAGAACAGCGCATCGGTCCGGGAATGGCAAGCGGGGGAATTTGCCGCAGGTCGGGCGCGGCTTCCCCGGCAGGGCGGTTGCGGGGGGCTCGATGCCCCCCAAGACCGCGGCCCTTAGGAAAGAAGCGTGGGGAACCAGTCTTCGCGCAGGCGTTCGCCCGCGGTCATTCCATGGCCCGGAAAGGGTGGAGAGGTCGGGCCGGGGCGTTCCACATATCGGGCGTCGTCGCCGACCAGACGCAGGGAAAAGGCGCGACGGCGGTTTTCGGTCGTGTTGCCCCGCGTGCCGTGCAGGGTGCGATAGTGAAAGGCCACCGCGTCGCCCGGCTCCATGGGCCATTCAAGGATGCGCATGCCCTCGGCCTCGGGGTCCGGCACGGGGATGTAGTCATGATCGCCGGGATAGAAATTCGTCTCGGCCATCCAGCGGGTGGGCAGCACGTCCTTTTCCCAAAGGTGGCTGCCAGCAACACAGCGCAGGCTTGCCTCGCGCACCGGGTCCAGCGGCACCCAGAAGGACACGGTCTGGCGGCCTTCGACAAAGTAATAGGGGCCGTCGGTGTGCCAGGGCGTGGGTTTCGAGGTGCCAGGTTCCTTGACCAGCACATGATCGTGGAACAGTTGCACGCGCGGGCTTTGCATCAGGCGGCTGGCGGCTTCGGCCACTTCGGGCGCAAAGATTGCCCGGCGGAATTCGTCGATCTTGTCCCAATTGCAGTAATCGTCGAAGAAACGCCCCTTCTCGCCGGGCTTCAGTGTCGGCATCTGCTGCGTTGGCGCGGCCATATTCTTTTCCACCCCGGCCCGCAACTCTTCGACAAAGGGCGCAAACAGGCCGGGGATCAGCACGGCCCCGTCACGGGCAAAGTCTTCCACCATCTGATCCGTCACGTCGCTCATGGCCTGTCCTTTCTTCCAATCTGGCCACACTGGCGCGGATCAGGGCACTGGACAAGGGCCAGTTGGCACAGCAGTCTCGGGCCAGATCGCGGTCAAGGGGAACGGGACATGAGCGGACATGGCTATGAAACGGGGCGGCTGAACCTGCCTTTTGTAGGGATTTCGACTTTTGGCAAAAGGCCCTATGTCGGCGATTGGTCCCAGATCGCCGCCGATGTCGCGGTGATGGGCGCGCCCTTTGACTTTGGCACCCAGTTCCGGGCTGGTGCGCGGTTCGGGCCGCGTGCGGTGCGTGAGGCCTCGACGCTGTTTTCCTTTGGTCATGCCGGGGCCTATGACCATGAGGATGACTGCACCTATCTGGGGTCGGATGTGCGTATCGTCGATATTGGCGATGCCGATATCGTTCATACCGATACCGAGAAAAGCCACGCCAATATCGAGCAGGGTGTGCGGGCCATTCTGGCGGCGGGCGCGCTGCCGGTGGTGATCGGCGGCGATCATTCGATCAACATCCCCTGTATCCGGGCCTTTGACGAGACCTGCGCCAAGGACGGCCCGATCCATATCGTGCAGATCGACGCGCATCTGGATTTCGTCGATATCCGGCATGGCGTTGTGCATGGCCACGGCAACCCGATGCGGCGCGCCGCCGAGCGGGATTATGTGTCGGGTATTACGGCGCTTGGCATACGAAACGTCTCATCCACGGCCAAGGATGGCTATGAGGCGGCACGGGCGATGGGAGATGATATTCTTTCTGTCCGGCAGGTCCGCAAACTGGGGGCCGAGGGCGTTCTGGCCCGCATTCCCAAGGGCGCGCGCATTTATGTGACCATCGACATTGACGGCTTTTGCCCCTCTATCGCGCCGGGAACGGGCACGCCCAGCCATGGCGGGTTCCTGTATTATGAGGTGCTGGAAATCCTGCAGGGGATTGCCCGCACGCATGATGTCGTGGGTGTTGATCTGGTCGAGGTCGCGCCGGATTATGACCACAGTGGATCAACCGCGATTTTGGCGGCGCAGGTCTTGCTAAATTTTCTTGGCTTCATCTTTCACGCACGGTCAGAACGGCGGCAAAAGTGAGGTCGGGCCAAGGTTTTCGCGCCTTGCCCCCGTGCCCAATTTGAACCGGGCGAGGCCGGGTTTGGCGGCGTCAAAGGCGCCAAGGTCGATGCTGCGGATGCCTTTCCCGGACAAGATTTGTGCCGCGCTCCATAAAATTGCCCTTGGCGCGCCGGTGGCCAGTCCTTCGGGGCTGGACCACGCTGCGTGATAGGTTGCGTTTGGGCCATGCAGCAGAAACACCGCCCCGGCGGTCAGCGGCCTACCCGTGGCCAGCACCAAGATGCCGCCGGGCCAATTCTGCACAAAGGAAGGGGGCAGGTTGCGATAGCCCCGCGCCCTGCCCTGCATCCGCGTGTGATGCAGGATGGGCTGCAAGGCGGATTGTCTACGCGAACCGGGCTGACGGCCTTTTCCAAGGCCTGACGCCATGTCTGACGCATGCGCGCCAAAAGCGTTGGCAGCGGGGCGTCAATATCCCAGATGGCGTGATGGCGCGCGGTGATCAGCGGGATCAGGCGAGTCCGGGACGATGTGGTGCTGATCACCGTCAGCCCGGCGTGACGCGCCAAGGAGCAAAGCGACAAGTCGGGTGGTAGGCGATGGATCAACCGCAGGCCCGGACGCTCCAAGGCCTGAACGGGCCGACCAGCTAGAAGAAGCCGCGACACCTCTGCCCCCATGCGTTCCATCGCGACGCTATAGGCCCAGTGCTGCGGAAAGGGCGCGCCATCGGTCATGGCTTTCCCAGTCGTCGGGATGCGGGCTTTGGTCCATGCCCGGATTAGGAAAGTGGAAAGGTTAAGCCAAGATAAAGGGCGGCATGGATGACCTGCCGCCCGCTCCAAGATTTACGATATGGGTTCCTGCCTTGCTGGCTGTGACCCTGTCGCTGATTTTTCTGACCGCAATCGCGCTGTTCTAGAGCTTAGCGATACAGCAGGCTTTGACCATCGGCGAAGATATGCACCTTTTCCGGCACTGCGGTCAGCTTGATCACCTTGTGCCGCTTTTCAGGATGAATGCCCGCCAGCTTGGCGATCAGCGGCGTTTCGCGGCCGTTCTTTTCAAAGTAAAGCTGGGTCAGTTCGCCAAGGGCTTCAATGATTTCCACCTTGCCTTCATAGACCGCCTCACCTTGGGTGATCGTCAGATCTTCCGGCCGGACACCAACATTGACCTTGCGCCCCATATCGGAGGCCACGGTCGGCACGGTTGACCGCGCGATGCCGCCACCGTCAACGCGGATCGTCGTCATCGCGCCGGTTTCAATGATTTCGCCGGGGATCAGGTTCATCGCAGGGCTGCCGATGAACTGGGCCACGAATTCATTCTGGGGACGTTCATAAAGTTCCAGCGGCGTTCCCACCTGACCGATGCCTTGCCCGACCGTCAGCACCACGATGCGGGTGGCAAGGGTCATGGCCTCGACCTGATCGTGGGTCACATAGATCATGGTCGAATTCGGCATCGCCTCTTTCAACTGGGCAATCTCGATCCGGGTGGCGACACGCAGCGCGGCATCAAGGTTCGAAAGCGGCTCGTCGAAAAGGTAAACCTTGGGGTCGCGCACGATGGACCGGCCGATGGCCACACGCTGGCGTTGACCGCCCGACAGCGCCTTTGGCAGGCGGTCAAGATAGGGTTCGAGTTGCAGGATTTTCGCAGCCTTGGCGACGGCGGCATCAATCTCTTCGGGGCTTTTCTTGGCGATCTTGAGCGCGAAGCTCATGTTGTCGCGCACCGTCATATGCGGGTACAGCGCATAGGACTGGAACACCATGGCAATGCCGCGCTGTGCGGGCGGCACATCGTTCATCCGTTCACCATCAATGGTGAAGTCGCCCGAGGTGATCTTTTCCAAGCCCGCAATCATGCGCAAAAGCGTGGATTTGCCACAGCCCGAAGGGCCAACGAAAACGATCAGTTCCCCGGTCTTGATGTCAAGGTTGATGTCCTTAAGGACTTTCACCTCGCCATAGGACTTCTGCACATTGGTCAGTTTCAAATCAGCCATGATCCGGGCTCCCCCTTCCCTTAAATCTTTTGCAACACCGCAAAGCCCCAAGGGCCAAGGTTCACCTTGCCCTGAATGGCTTTGACTGCGCCAAGTTCCTCACCCAAAGCCTGCCAGTTTCCGGCAGGGAGCGCGGCCTCAACGGGGATTTCCCCCAAGTTGAAAGCACAGAAGATCGTTTCTTTGCCGACCCGCTGGAAGGTGACAAGATCGCCAGCCGACTGCATGCCAGTAAGGCCGCCATCACGCAAAACCGGATGGGCACGGCGGAAGGCCAAGGCGCGGCGGTAGTGGTTCAGCATGCTGTCCGGGTCGGCATCCTGTGCGCCGACGGCGCGGCCCAGATGGGCCGAAGTGACCGGAAGCCACGGTTTGCCAGCAGAAAAGCCGCCGTTCAGATTGTCGGCCTGCCAAACCATGGGGGTGCGGCAGCCATCGCGGCCTTTGAATTCCGGCCAGAATTCGATGCCATAGGGGTCTTGCAGGTCTTCAAAGGCGATATCCGCCTCGGGCAGCGCCAGTTCCTCGCCCTGATAAAGGCAGACCGACCCGCGCAGGGTCAGCAAAAGAACGGTATACATCCGCGCTGCGGCATCGCTGAGGTTCCAGCGGGTGACGTGGCGAACGACGTCGTGGTTGGAATAAGACCAGCAGGGCCAGGCATCCGGGGCGACGGCGTTCATCCGGGCGAAGGTCTGGTCCAGCGAGCCAGCGGTCAGCCGGGCGGGTTGCAGCATTTCAAACGGGTAGCACATCTGCACCTTGTCACCGCCCGAGGTGTATTCGGCCATGATTTCAAGGCCGCGCTGTGCGTCCCCGACCTCGCCCACGGCAGCAGCGCCGTATGGGTTCAGGACGGCGCGGAATTTCTTCAGGAATTCAAGGTTTTCCGGCTGGTTCTTGTCAAAAAGATGGAGCTGATGGTTATACGGATTTACCGAGGGCGCGATGCTGTCGTTGCGCAATTCCTTGGGCAGCGGAGGATTGTCGCGGAGATACTTGTCGGCAATGTAGAAGTTGATCGTGTCCAGACGGAAGCCGTTGACCCCCCGCGCCAGCCAGAACCGCGCGACGTCTAAAAGCGCCTCTTGCACCGGTTCGTGGTGGAAGTTGAGATCGGGCTGCGAGGTCAGGAAGTTGTGCAGATAGTACTGCTCGCGCCTGGAATCCCACTGCCATGCTGATCCGCCAAAGATTGACAGCCAATTGTTCGGCGGGGTGCCATCGCCTTTCGGGTCTGCCCAGACGTACCAATCGGACTTGTCGTTGTTGTGGTTCTTGCGGCTTTCCTTGAACCAAGGGTGCTGGTCGCTGGTATGCGACAGCACAAGGTCGATCATGACCTTTAGTCCCAGTTCATGGGCGCGGGCGACGAGGGCATCGAAATCGGCCAAGCTGCCGAACATCGGATCGACGTCGCAATAATCGCTGACGTCGTAGCCAAAGTCCTTCATCGGCGAGGTGAAGAACGGGCTGATCCAAATGGCATCTGCCCCGAGGCCGGCGATGTGGTCCAGCCGGGAGGTGATCCCCGCCAGATCGCCCACACCGTCGCCATTGCTGTCTTGATAGCTGCGCGGGTAGATCTGGTAGATCACCGCGCCTCGCCACCAGTCGGCATCCGCGCCGATTGCCATTTGGGTTTTCGTCGTCATTGGTCTGTCAGTCCGTTCTTATTTCACCGAGCCAGCCAGAAGGCCGCGCACGAGGTATTTTTGCATGGCGAAGAAGACGAGCAGCGGCACCGAGATCGAAATGAAGGCTGCCGTTGCAAGGATTTCCCAATTGCCGCCGCGAGAACCCATCAGCTGCACGATCTTGTCGGTCATCACGGTCGTCCCGGCGGTAGGGTCGATCAGAAAGACCTTGGCCACCAGCAGGTCGTTCCATGTCCAGAGGAACTGGAAGATGGCAAAGCTGGCCAGTGCCGGGAAAGACAAGGGCAGCACGATCTTGGTAAAGATCTGGAAGTCGGTGGCCCCATCGACCTTGGCGCATTCGATGATGTCGCGCGGCAGGCCGACCATGTAGTTTCGCAAGAGGTAGATCGCGAGCGGCAGACCAAAGCCGGTATGGGCGAGCCAGACACCCAGATAGCCCTTACCGATGCCGATGCCGTTGTGGAATTTCAAAAGCGGGATCAGCGCCAGTTGTAGTGGCACCACCAGAAGGCCGACGATGGCGGCGATCAAGAGCGCGCGGCCCGGAAAATCCATCCACGCCAAGGCATAGGCCGCAAAGGCCGCGACAAGGATCGGGATGATCGTCGCCGGGATGGTCACGGTCAGCGTGCCAAAGAACGCCTTGGACATGCCGTCGATATTGGCCGGGTCCACCAGCAGAAAGCGATAGTTGTTGGTGGTGAAATCTGGCGGGGACGAGGCGGTGACAAAGACGCGCGGGCTGCGGCCTTCCATCTCGGTGGGCGAGGTCAGCACATAGTCGCCATTCGATTGCACGGTGATCTTTTGACCATCGGCCAGATCGGCGGTCGCGCCCGGCTCAAAGGCGGAAATATCCCGCGACGAGGTGCCCCAGACGGTGATCTCACCGCTGGCATTGCCGCCGTCAAAGAGGTTGCCCTCGATCACATAGAGCCCGTCCTTTTGCACTTGGGTCGCGGCATCAGCGGCGCGCAGGGTCAGGTTCTGCTCGGACGCGAACATGGATTTCCACCAGCCCGAGGTGGTGATCTGGTCGGCCGTGCGGAAAGACGAAACGAACAGGCCAAAGGTCGGGAAAAGCCACAGCAGCACAAGCAGGATGACGGAGATTTGGACGGCCCAGCTGAGGCCCGATTTGGTTCCAGCGATATTGTCCATTTCAGCGCATCTCCTTGCGGGCGTTGATGACGTTCCAGACGAGGATCGGGCTGACCAGAAGCATGATGACCATGGCACTGGCCGAACCGACACCCCAGTCGGCCGAGACAAACAGCTTTTCATACATGTAGTTGGCCAAAACCTGCGTCTGCCACTGGCCGTTGGTCATGGCGAAAACGATGTCAAAGACCTTGAGCACGGTGATGGTGATCGTGGTCCAGACCACGACGATCGTGCCCATGATCTGAGGCACCTTGATCTGGAAGAAGATCTCGAAGGGGTTGGCGCCGTCGACAATGGCCGCCTCGACTGTTTCTTCGGGAATGCCGCGCAGGGCCGCGGACAGAATCACCATGGCAAAGCCGGTCTGGATCCAGATCAGGACGACCATCAGGAAGAAGTTGTTCCAGAAGGGCAGCGAAATCCACGCTTGCGGCGTCCCATAGGCGTATTCGGTGCCGATGACCCCGATGATGGAGCGCAGGGACAGGAAAACCAGCCAGACACCACCAACCGCGGCCACGATGCGGCCAATCTTGGTCCAGGTGCCTCCGGGGCGTCCGCGCAGGAAGGGGCGGACGATCAGCCAGGTGATCCAGGCCACGATGGCGGCAAAACAGGCCAGGATCAGGATGGGCAGCACTTTAAGCATCAGAACCGATCCGATGCCGCCCGTGAACTGCAGCCAGATCGCGTTCAACACGCCAATCTGTTCCTGATCGGGGCCGCGCATTTCATAGACCAGCTTGAAGATCACCGAAGCGCCGACGAAGGAAATCGCCATCGGCATGAAAATCAGCGATTTGGCGATGGAGCCCCATTTGATGCGGTCGGTCAGTTGGGCGACCAGCAGCCCGATTGCGGTGGAGGCCGCGGGCACCACGATGAGCCACATCATGTTGTTGCTCATGGCTTCCCAGAATTTCGCCTCGCTCATCATCTGGCTGTAATTGGCGAAACCGACCCATTGATATTCGAACTGTCCGGGTTGGCCGATGACAGGCACACGTTCGGTCAACGACAGGCGCAGCGTTTCGACCACGGGATAGGCGAGATACAGACCGAGGGCGACCAGCGCGGGGGCCAGAAACAGCCAAGGGCGGACCATATTGGCGCGGCTGATGTTCCGACCAGCATCGTTCTTCTTAGGCGGAAAGATCACCTTGTCCAGAACGAGATTGGAGAAATAGAAGTAGGCGATACAGCCGCCTACGCCGAGGATGATCGTAACAAGACCCTGGAGTGCGGGACTCATGGCTTCTCTCCCCCCTTGGAAGCAAAAATGTCCGGCGATAATAGGTGCGGCGCGATAATCCCTTTGCCGCGAAAGATTGGGGCGGTCCGACTGGATCGAACCGCCCCAACTGTGCCCTAAGGCTTACTTCAAGGCATCCCAAGACGCCTGGATTCCGTCGGCGACTTCCTGAGCGGACTTGCCGCCAGCATAGTCAACCATGCCGGTCCAGAACGAACCTGCGCCCACACCGCCCGGCATCAGGTCGGAGCCGTCGAAGCGGAAGGTGGTGGCGTTCAGCAGGATTTCGTTCATCTTGCGCAGGGTCGGATCCGAGAAGAGTTCGGTGTTCACGCCCTTCATCGGGGTCAGGAAGCCCTTTTGAGCCATCCAGATTTCGTGAGCGATCGGCGTTTCCAGCCACTTGATGAATGCGTTGGAAGCGTCCGAAGCCTTGGTGATGAAGGCCAGAGTGCCAGCGCCCAGAACCGGGGTGCCGAGGTCTTTTTCCGCGTAAGCCGGGAAGTAGAAGAAGTCTGCATCTTCACCCACGACGGTGCCTTCCGGGAAGAAGGCCGGGATGAAGGAAGCCTGACGGTGCATGTAGCACTGCGGAGGCGAAGCAAACAGGCCCTTCGGGCTGTCACGGAAGTCGGTGGTGGCGACGGCAGCGGCACCGCCGGCAACGTTCTTGTCGTTACGAGCAAAGGCGCCGAATTCTTCGATTGCGGCCACGACTTTCGGATCGTTGAACTTCAGCTCGTTCTTGACCCATGCGTCATAGTCTTCGGGCGAGTTAGTGCGCAGCATCATGTCTTCGACCCAGTCGGTCGCCGGCCAGCCGGTCGCGCCGCCTGAACCCAGACCGATGCACCAGGGGGTGCCGCCATCGGCCACGATCTTGTCGGTCAGGGCCTTCAGCTCTTCCATGGTGGCCGGAACTTCATAGCCCGCATCGGCGAAGTTTTCGGGCGAGTACCAAACCAGCGACTTGACGTCTGCCTTATAGGGGAAGGCATAGAAGGCGCTGTTGCCATCGGGACCAGCATAGGTGCCAAGGCCAACCCAGGACGAGCCAGCGGCATAGTTTTCGGTCATCCATTCGGCAGTGCCTTCCGGCAGTGGCGACACGAAGCCCTTCTTGACCAGATCACCGATCAGGCCGGGCTGCGGCAGGATCGAGATGTTGGCGGGGCTGCCGCCTTCGAGGTCGATCACAATCTGCTGTTCGTAGGATTCGGACGAGGAGTAAACCACGTCAACGCCGGTTGCGGCTTCGAAATAGGCCAGCATGGTTTCGACCTGAACCTGGTCGTCACCGCGCCACGGCCCAAAGATGGTCAGGGTCTGACCGGCCAGATTGCCATTGGCGGCCTTGAATTCCTCGAAAGAGGCCCAGTTAAAGGCACCCTCGCCCACCGGAAACTTCAGGTCCTGGGCCGAGGCGGCACCAGCTACCAGTGCCAGCGCGGCGACGCTGGCGTAAAACTTCGTTTTCATTTTCATCCTCCCGGAACTGCCCTGCCTCATCTGCAGGGCCCCATAGTGTGGGTTTTGTCCAAAAAGCGGGTGTTGTCCGGTCTCGAAAGAATCGGACTCAAACCGCTTTGGATGGCGCACCATTGCTGAATAGGGCCTTCAAGTCAATCCAAAGCGCCGTCAAATCGCGCCAAACGGCTATTTTGCAGTCGCAGAAATTATCTATAACGATTACGGACGCTGCGCTTTACCTTTGACCCCGGCATCGTCAGTGGCTAAGGTCGCGCAAGTTTGAAACCGGTTTGGTTGTTCTGCCTGCTATGAACCTGAAAGAACTCGCCTCGAAACTGGGCCTTTCGCCCACGACCGTCAGCCGCGCGCTGAACGGTTATCCCGAGGTGAATGAGGCCACCCGGGAACGGGTGATGGCGGCGGCAAAGCGGCATAATTACCGGCCCAATACCCGCGCCATTCGCTTGGCAACGGGGCGAGCCTTTGCTGTAGGGCACGTCATTCCGATCGCAACCCGCCATGAAATCGTGAACCCGGTTTTCGCCGATTTCATTGCGGGCGCGGGTGAAACCTACAGCCGCAATGACTATGACATGCTTCTGTCGGTCGTGCCGGATGCTCAGGAAGAAGACACTTATCGGAGCCTGAAATCCAAAGGCAACGTCGATGGCGTGATCGTCCATGGGCCTCGGCTGAACGATCCGCGTATCGCCTTATTGCACGAGATCGGCCTGCCTTTCGTCGTCCATGGCCGCGCGACGGGGACCGCCCTGCCCTATAGCTGGCTGGATGTGAACAACCGACGGGCCTTTCAGCGCGCGACCGAGTTTCTGCTGGACTTCGGGCATAGCCGGATTGGTTTGGTGAATGGTCTTGAGTTCATGGATTTCGCGATCCGCAGACGCGCGGGCTATACCGATGCCCTGACGGCGCGCGGGATCACGCCTAACCCAGCCTACATGTCTTCGGACGAAATGACCGAGATTTCAGGCTATCGTGCCGCGACCAAAATGCTTTCTCTGCCAGTGCCGCCAACGGCCTTCCTTTGTGCCTCGATGATCTCGGGTATGGGGGCGCGTCGCGCCATTCAGGACAAGGGGCTGGTCATGGGGCGTGACATCAGCGTGATCATCCATGACGACGATTTGAGCTATCTGAAAAACGGAGATGATCTGCCGCTTTTCACGGCCACCCGGTCTTCGGTACGCGAAGCTGGACGGCAGACGGCGGAAATGCTGCTTGATCTGATCGCCGAGCCCACCGCCTCTCCGCAGCAGCGGCTTTTGGAGGCGGAACTGATTATGGGGCAGTCCACCGGACCTGCCCCGAAAGACTGACCTAAGACCTGCCCAACCCCACTATTACGAAAAGGCTCTCGCCAGATGTCGATGTCGCGTTTCGATTTCCCGCCCGGTTTTATCTTCGGTGCCGCCACGGCGGCCTATCAGATCGAAGGATCGGGTTTTGGCGGTTGTGGACCGTGCCATTGGGATACCTTTGCTGCCACGCCGGGGAACGTGATCCGGGCTGAAGACGGTTCGGTTGCCTGTGACCATTATCATCGCTGGCCCGAGGATCTGGACCTGATCAGTGCCGCGCATATGGATGGCTATCGGTTTTCGACCAGTTGGGCCCGGGTGATGCCGGATGGCGTTTCGGTCAATCCCGAAGGTCTGGATTTCTATGATCGGCTGGTCGATGGGATGCTGGCCCGCGGGCTGAAGCCGTTCCAGACGCTTTATCACTGGGAAATGCCCTCGGCGCTGGCCGATAAGGGCGGCTGGACCAACCGCGACACCTGTGCCCGTTTTGCCGATTTTTCCGAAGCGATCACGCGCAGGCTGGGTGACCGGGTGGCGGCGATTGCCACGATCAATGAACCTTGGTGCGTGGCGTGGCTTTCGCATTTCATGGGCATCCATGCGCCGGGCCTGCGCGACATTCGGGCGGCGGCACGGGCGATGCATCACATTTTGCTGGCACATGGCATGGCGGTGGAACGGCTGCGTGGGATGGGTCAGCCCAATCTTGGCATCGTTCTGAACTTCGATCATGCTCAACCAGCGACAGACGGCGCAGAAGACCGGCTTGCCGCAGATCGGTGGGATGGCATCTTCAACCGCTGGTTCATCGAAGGCATCACGCGCCAGACCTACCCGGAAATCGTGCTGGAAGGGCTTGGCCCGCATATGCCGGACCGCTGGCAGGACGATATGGCGGTGATTGGTCAAAAGCTGGATTGGTTGGGCGTCAATTACTATACCCGTCACCTGAATGCGCATGACCCAAGCGCCGCCTGGCCGCATTTGCGCGATGTCGATGGGGAGTTGCCCAAGACCCAGATGGGGTGGGAGATCTACCCCGAGGGGCTTTACGGGTTCCTGACCCGGATGGCGCGCGATTATGTCGGGGATCTGCCGATTTATGTCACCGAAAACGGCATGGCCAATGCGGATGAGTTGCAGGATGGAGCCGTGGCGGACAAGGTGCGCGAAGATTTCCTTTTTGCACATCTAGCCGCGACACAGCGGGCAATCACCGATGGGGCCAATGTGAAGGGCTTCTTCTATTGGTCGCTTCTGGACAATTACGAATGGGCTGTGGGCTATGAAAAGCGCTTTGGTCTGGTCCATGTTGACTACAAGAGCTTGGCAAGAACCCCGAAATCTTCGTATCACGCGCTGGCCCGCGCGTTGACGCGCAATGACTGAACAGGACGTCTCATGACCCTTGCCATCTTGGCCGATATCGGCGGAACCAACACCCGTGTCGCTCTTGCCGAGGGCAGAACGGTTCAGACCAGTTCGATCCGGCGTTTTCCAAATGCCGAGTATCAGGCGCGGGGTCAGGACATTGCCCATATCCTGCGCGACTATCTGGATCAGACCGGGGCAACCGTCTCTGGCGTCTGCGTCGCGGCCGCGGGCCCGGTGCAAGATGGTGTTGCGACCATGACAAACCTGTCCTGGGTGATGGATGGCGCGAAACTGAAGCAAGCCACGGGCGCCACATCCTGTGCGATCCTGAATGACCTTCAGGCACAGGGTCATGCCCTTGGCCATGTGCCGGCAGACCACCTCAATTGCATTGTGGAAGGGCCATCGGTTCCAAATGGGGCGATGCTGGTTGTCGGGCTTGGGACAGGTGTGAATGCGGCCCCGGTTCATGGCACCGGACCTGCACGCATGGTAGCGCCTTCGGAATGTGGGCATGTCAACATGCCCGTGCGCAGCGACGAAGACCTGCGGCTGATGCGGTTTATCGAAAGCCTGCTGACCTCGCGCGGGGAAACGCCTCATTGTGGTGTGGAAGAGGTTCTGTCGGGTCGCGGTTTGGCCAATCTTCACGCCTTTGCCGCAAGTGAACTGGGCGAAACTTCCACCGCCAGTTCGGCAGAGGTATTGGCAGCGCTTGATTTGGGTGAGGCAAAGGCCGTCCATGCGGCACGGCTTTACACCCGGATCCTTGCGCAAATGTTGGCGGATCAGGCGCTGATCCACCTGCCCTATGGCGGGATCTTCCTGATCGGCGGCATGGCCCGCGCCATGACCCCGCATTTCGCCCGCTTTGACCTTGGCAAGGTCTTCCGCGAAAAGCGCCGGGTCGATCTGCTGACCTCCGACTTCTCGATCTCGGTCGTCGAGGATGATTACGCGGCCCTCACGGGTTGCGCGGCTTTTCTGGCTGAACAAGGCGCCTGACGGCTTTTACCTTGGAAAAATATCCTCGGGGGTGAATGGCCGCAGGCCAGAGGGGGCAGACAGCCCCCTTCTGCTTTTACTTAGCCAGGCAGGCGCTCTTTCAGGAATTGAAGGGCAACCCCCAGCCCGTCTGGCGCGATGCCATGACCGGTTCCCTGCATGACATGGCCGTAGGTTTCAAAACCAGCGCTTACCAGCGCATTTCCGGCCAGTGTCATGTCCTGAAACGGAACAACATCATCCTGATCGCCGTGGATCAGCAGCACCGGTGGTTTGACGACAGCCTCGGCGGACAGCGTGTCTGGATGCAGCAAGCGGCCCGAAATCGCCACCACGCCAGCCACCAAGGCTGTGCGGCGGGGGGCCACATGCAGGCTCATCATCGCGCCTTGGCTAAAGCCCACCAAAGCCAAGGCCGATGGGCTAATCCCCTCATCAAGAAGAACTTTGTCGATAAACCCGTTCAGATCTTGAGCTGCTGCGATCAAACCGCTGCGGGCGGCTTCTTCGCTTGATCCATCCAGCCACGGGATCGGAAACCACTGCCGGCCAAAGGGGTTGCCTGCGCAGGGTTCGGGGGCATCAGGCGAATAGAAAGCCGTGTTTAGCAAATGCGGGGCCAAGGGGTCAGACAAGCCCAAAAGGTCGGCCCCATCCGCGCCATAGCCGTGCACAAAGATGACAGCACTGGTCGCCTGTCCCTTGGCCGCACCCCGGCGCGCTGACTTCAAACTCCGCATTACCGAATTCCTTCCCTGTCTTTTGCCACACGGTAGTAAGCCCAGAGGGCGCGGGCTGCAACTGCACGCCATGGGCTCCAGTCTTCGGCCATCTGGCGCAGGGCTTTTTCGCTGGGGCGCGCTTCAAGCCCGAAAAGCAGTTTTGCCGCTTCTTGCAGGGCGAGATCTGCCGGGGCGAACACATCGGCCCGGCCCAAGGCGAACATGAGATAGACTTCGGCGGTCCAGCGGCCGATGCCGGGAACGGCCACCAGATGCGAGATGACGTCTTCGGTTTCCATCTTTCGCAGGGACGGAAAATGGATGTCAGAATTGGCCAGGGCCAAAGCGTAGCGCGCTTTCTGGCGACTTAGACCCGCGGCACGCAGTTGTTCATCATTGGCCCGCGCAACATTTTCCTGCTTGGTCAGGCCCACGGTGCCCATGCGCGCCCATATCGCATTGGCAGAAGCAACTGAGACCTGCTGGCTGACGATGGCGGAGAGCAAGGTTTCAAACCCATCGGGGTTGCGGCGCAGCGGCAAGGGTCCGGTCTGGGTCAAGGCCGTGGCAAAGGCTGGATGGCGATTGGCCAACCATTCCGCGCCTTCTGCAACATCTGCATCGCAAGTAATGATCCGCCCGACCATGCCAATCCCTTCGTGTTTCCCCGCCGTTCAACGAAAACCTTGGGCCCTTAAAAACGGCAGGCTTTGGCGCTTGCCAGTCTTTAGACAAAAGCATACCGATTTGCCTATGACCCTAGATACCGATGCCACAGCCCGCCGCAATGTTTTCGTCCTCGTCGCCGCTCAGGCCATTTTGGGCGCGCAGATGCCGATGATCTTCACGATTGCCGGCTTGGCCGGGCAATCGCTGGCGCCCAATGCCTGTTGGGCCACCTTGCCAATCAGTTTTACCGTCATTGGCTCGATGCTGACTGCCACCCCCATTTCGGCCTTCATGCAACGTTATGGCCGTCGGGCGGGTTTTGTCGCCGGCGCCTTGGGCGGGGCGCTTGGGGCTGCAATTGGGGCCTATGGTCTCTATATCCAAAGCTTCTGGATTTTCGTCCTCGGCGCGTTTTTCACCGGTATCTACATGAGCGCGCAAGGGTTCTATCGCTTTGCAGCAGCCGATACGGCTTCGGACGCGTTCCGGCCCAAGGCCATTTCCTGGGTCATGGCGGGCGGTCTTTTGTCTGCGGTGCTGGGGCCACAACTTGTGAAGGCGACGGCACAAAGTTTCGTTGTGCCTTTCTTGGGCACATACCTTGCGGTGATTGCACTGAACCTGACGGGCATGTTCCTCTTTGCTGGCCTGAAAATCCCCAAACCGAAGGCAAAAGCGGTGGGTGATCCGGTGGGGCGAAGCCGGTCTGAATTGCTGAAAACGCCGGTTATTGCCGTCGCGATGATTTGCGCGACCGTGGCCTATGCCTTGATGAACCTTGTCATGACCTCATCCCCCTTGGCGGTTGTCGGATGCGGGTTCGAAACATCGAATGCTGCTGACGTGGTGACCGCGCATGTTCTGGCGATGTATGCGCCAAGCTTCTTTACCGGCCATATCATCGCGCGTATCGGCGTGGAAAAGGTCATCGCGCTTGGGCTGACCATTCTGGCCAGCGCCGGGGCGGTGGCCATGGCCGGGGTCGAGCTGGAAAACTTTTTCCTTGCCTTGGTACTATTGGGAATTGGTTGGAATTTCGGATTTATCGGTGCCACGACCATGCTGACCACCGCGCAACGGCCAGAGGAGCGTGGGCGGCTTCAGGGGCTGAACGATCTGATCGTTTTCGGCGGCGTGACGATGGCCAGCTTCTCCTCGGGCGGTCTGATGAATTGCTCGGGCGGGTCGGTGCAAGCCGGGTGGCAACTTGTGAACCTTGCCATGCTGCCTTTCCTGATTCTGGCAGGCAGCGCCTTGATCTGGCTGTGGATGCGACCAAAAGAAATGCGGGCCTGACCGACAGGCCCGCTGTTCAGAATTGACCCGTGAGGGATTGCCACAAAAGCTTGCCGCGCTTTGCGAATTCGGAAAGTTTCAGTCGGTCTTCGGCCACTGCGGCGGGGTCTTGAGCGGCTAGACGCAAGAGTCCTTCGGTTTGCCACCCAGCCAAAAGCGCGGGGCGGGACGATTTCGACACCCCTGCCCTGCGGGCCTCATTCAGCCGGATCAGGCCACGACTGGCAAGATGCTGAATGCCCGCCGCACGACCATCAACCAAGGGAATGCGTCCACGTTCTTCAAGGGCCGGAACCGCACAAAGGAAATTGGCCAAGGCGGTCGCCCAACCAAAGGACCGCACGGCGGTTTCATCGGTGTCTGCGGCACCCAAGGCCCGCGCGGCAAGCCACATTAGACCTGCCCCGGTATCTTCAAGATAGGCGTCAAAGGCGGCTTGGTCGGCAAAAGGATCCTTGTAGATATCCCAACGGCGTGCCTCGACCAGCCGGTCGAGGACTTCCACAGGAAGTTGGGCCGAAACGATCAGATCATGCAGCGGGGCCGCCACTTCATGGGCGCGCGATTTTGGCTCTGCGACAACATCGCGCCACCACTGAAGGCGCATTTCTGCAATCATCGGTTCCTTGGCAACCCAAGGCGCCTTGGCAACTTCCAGATTGAAGGCATAAAGCGGCAGCAGCCGAGAGCGCGTCTGCACTGGCGAGGCCATGACAGCCAGAAACCGATCTGGGTCACCGCGCTCGACGATGGTTGCGCAATTGTCGATCGTCATAGCGGGGTCACCACTGTCAGATAGTAGCCGTAATCGTCGCCATGCGCCCGCCACAGATCAATTTCCGCCTGAGCATCGTCCAGAACAGCCAGCAGTTCTGTCGAGGCCGCAGGGCGAAGGCTATCAATCCGCGCCTGTAGCGGTTTGTAATAGGCGCTCCAAGCCGATTTCCCCAGCCATCTTGCGCCGCGAACCTGCCAACCGGCCTGTTCCAGACGGGACAGATGGTCGGAGAGATGACAGATATCAGGATATTCCTTTTGCCAAAAGGCAAGCGCGGCGCTTGAGGGACGAGAGGTGCGCCAGAGGCAGTCTGAAAACGCAATGGCGCCATTAGGGGCCAAGTGGCCGCGCCAGGCAGAAAGCGCCGTCAGGATGCCCGGACCATATGCGGCCCCTGCCGACCAGATCAGATCAAACTTCCCCTCGGGTTCCAGCATGTCGCCGACAGATGCCGTGACATGTGGAAGCGTCTGGCGGATCCGCTCGATGAACGGGGCGTGAAGATCAAGCCCCACCAGCGCCGCAGCGGGGCGGAGTTTTTCGAACAAGGCCAGATCAGCGCCGGGGCCACAGCCAGCGTCAAGGATCCGGGCGCGCGAGGGCGTTTTCGCAAGTTCAAGTGCCCAGCGAAGGCTGGTCTCATCACCCGGTGCTTCGCGGGGAAGATCGCGATGAAGATCAAAGAATGGGGCCGACAGCGAGGTCATCCTGACGCTTTGCCCGTCTCTGCCGCCCCAGAGTCGCGGATCAGTTTCCATTGGATCGCGTCAAGAAGCGCCTCAAAGCTGGCATCCACGATGTTGGCGCTGACCCCGACAGTGGACCAGCGACGCCCCTGCCCGTCCTCGCTGTCGATAATGACGCGCGTCACGGCTTCGGTTCCGCCTTGGGTGATCCGCACTTTGAAATCCACCAGATGCATATCGTCGATGATCGACTGATAGGGGCCAAGGTCTTTTGCGAGTGCCTTGTACAGCGCATTCACCGGGCCGCGGTCACCGCCATCTTTGTCCATGCTGTCGGACACGGACATCATCTTTTCACCGTCGATTTTGACGACGACCACGGCCTCTGACAGGCTGACCATCTGATCGTATTTGTTTTTCCGACGCTCAACGGTTACCCGGTAGCGCTTCACCTCGAAGAAGGTTGGGCAAAGCCCAAGTTCGCGGCGGGCCAAAAGCTCAAAACTGGCTTGCGCGCCATCATAGGCATATCCCTGATCTTCCCGACGCTTGATTTCATCCAGGATCAAGGCAAGACGGCTGTCTTTGGGGTCAACCTGCATTCCCGCCTGTGCCAAGCGTGCGCGCAGGTTCGATTGACCTGCTTGGTTCGACATCGGAATGACACGTTCATTCCCAACCGTTTCCGGCGGGATGTGTTCATAGGTCGAAGGATCTTTCAAAATGGCACTTGCATGCAGCCCGGCCTTATGGGCGAAGGCAGAGGCCCCGACATAGGGTGCAGACCGCAGAGGCACGCGGTTCAGAATGTCGTCAAGGCTGCGGCTGACGCGCAACAGCGATTTCAGCGCCGTATGGTCAACGCCGATATCATATTCGTCCTTATACGGGGCTTTCAGTAGCAGCGTCGGGATAAGGGTGGTCAGGTTGGCATTGCCACAGCGTTCGCCCAAGCCATTTAACGTGCCTTGAATCTGGCGCACCCCGGCATCGACAGCCGCAAGTGAACATGCCACAGCATTGCCCGTGTCATCATGGCAATGAATGCCCAGTCTGTCGCCGGGAATGCCTGCCTTGATGACCTCAGACACAACCCTGCCAACCTCCGCCGGGAGCGTGCCGCCATTTGTGTCACACAGAACGATCCATCTCGCCCCTGCATCCAGCGCCGCGCGGAGACAAGACAGGGCGTAATCAGGATTGGCGCGATAGCCGTCAAAGAAATGTTCTGCATCGAACAAAGCTTCGCGGCCCTTTGTGACGACATGGGCAAAAGACTCTGCAATTGCCGTGCGGTTTTCTTCCAATGTGCAGCCAAGAGCGGTCGTGACATGGAATTCATGGGTCTTGCCGACAAGGCAAACAGCAGGCGTTCCGGCATCCAGCACTGCCGCAAGCACATCGTCATTTGCTGCAGACCGGCCGACCCGCTTGGTCATTCCAAAAGCTGTAAAGGCCGCCTGGGTTTGCGGACGCGCCAAAAAGAAATCGCTGTCTGTCGGGTTCGCCCCGGGCCAACCGCCCTCGATGTAGTCAAGGCCCAGATTGTCCAACGCAAGCGCGATCTGGATTTTTTCCGCGACTGAAAACTGAACGCCTTGGGTCTGCTGACCGTCGCGAAGTGTTGTGTCGAAAAGATAAAGACGTTCGCGGGTCATCGGGCCAGTCCGTTCTGAAAACGACAAATTCCTTGGAAGGAATTTGCAATTTTCTTGGAAGAAAATTGTGTGGGTGCTGCGGGTGTGGGACGGGTCATCAAATCAGCCCTTCCAGTTTTGCCGCGTCAAAACCCGGACCGGGAACGAGTTCGACACCTTCCTTCGACATCCGAACTTCAACCCCGGCCGCAAGAAGCGCAGACTTCATGGCATCTACGGCTGCAAAATTCTTTGTGGCCATTGCGGCGACGCGAAGATCTGCAAGATGAGCAGCCTGTGCCGAGAGATCGTGTTCTGGTGCCTTTGCCCAGTCTCCCATCTCGTTTTGGAGTAGACCCAGAAGTTGCGCGCAGGCAAGCAGGTTCGGAGTGTCATCCGCGTGAGAAAGCTGGTGCAATTCTGCGATTGCCCCGGCTGTGTTTAGATCGTCGGCCAGAATTGCCGTGAACTGGTCAATCGCCATCGCGGCGGGCAGAACACCTTCAGTTTGCCTGCGCCATTTCCGTAATGTCGCCTCTGCCTGCCGTGCCTTTTCCGCCGTCCAGTCCATCGGGCTGCGGTAATGTGTGGACAGTATGACAAAGCGGATCACCTCACCCGGATATCCCTGGTCAAGCAAATCGCGGACGGTAAAGAAATTGCCCAAGGATTTGGACATCTTCTTTCCTTCGACCTGCAACATCTCATTATGAAGCCAATAGCGGGCGAAGCTGCCATGTTCGTGCGCGCAGGCGCTTTGGGCGATTTCGTTTTCATGGTGGGGGAATTGCAGATCAAGTCCGCCACCATGAATATCAAAGCTTTCGCCCAGCAACTCATAGCTCATGGCCGAGCATTCGATATGCCAGCCTGGACGACCACGGCCCCAAGGGCTTTCCCAGCCCGGCAAATCATCATCCGACGGCTTCCAAAGAACGAAGTCCATCGGGTCTTCCTTGAAGGGCGCAACTTCGACCCTTGCGCCGGCGATCATGTCATCGACGGACCGACCCGACAATGCGCCATAGTCTTTGTATGACCGCACGCGGAACAGCACATGACCGTTTGCCGCATAAGCATGGCCCTTCGCGATCAGCTCTTCAATCATGGTGATCATGGCGCCAATAAATTCTGTCGCCCGGGGCTCATGGTCGGGCCGCATCGCTCCAAGCGCGTCCATATCGGCGTGGTACCAGGCGATCGTTTCTTCAGTCCGTTCGCGGATCAACTCTTCAAGGCTTTCAGGACGGCCAAGTGATTTGCGGCGCTGTGCCTCGGCGTTGATCTTGTCGTCCACGTCGGTGAAGTTGCGAACATAGGTGACATGGTCCGGTCCATAGACGTGGCGCAGCAACCGATAAAGCGTGTCGAACACCACTACGGGCCGCGCATTGCCCAGATGGGCGCGATCATAAACCGTGGGTCCGCAGACATACATCCGCACCTGTGACGGGTCGATCGGCAGGAAGTCTTCTTTCCTGCGGGTCTTCGAATTGGTCAGGCGGATCGTTGTCATTTTTCCATTCCCTTGCAGCCTGCGCCCCCTGCGCGGGTCTTGGCCAACTTCCTGTAAGCTGTGGAATGTTGACAACCGCCCGCGCGACCAATGGTCAGCGGGTAATGCAGCAGATGCGAATGATCATTTGCGGTGTCATGCCGTTGGCATAGCGCAAGGTCCCTGCGCTGCCAAGCGAAATGACGTGTGCCTTGGCGCAATGGCATGGTGAACTTGCAGACCCGATGACAGCATGCAACCTTTGGGCCGAATTCTGCCGGAGGGACCAATGGACCACGATGATCTGCGCGAATGGTCGAAACGCGCGGCCGACTGGGCCCATGACTATCACGCGCATCTGCGTGAACGTCCCGTGCGCGCGCCTCTGGAGCCCGGAAAGATTGCCAGACAGCTTCCGCCAGTCCCTCCAGAAGCGCCTGAGGCCATGGACCAGATTTTTGCAGATTTCGAGGAAATATTGCCGGGCATCACGCATTGGCAGCACCCGCGGTTCTTTGCCTATTTTCCTGCCAATGCCTCTCCTGCCAGTATGTTGGCAGAACAACTAGCCAATGCCATCGCCGCACAGGGCATGATCTGGCAGACCTCGCCCGCCGCGACGGAAGTCGAGCAGGTCATGGTCGATTGGCTTCGCCAGGCACTTGGTTTGACCGAAGGGTTCACGGGCACGATCCATGACAGCGCGACCACGGCCACGCTTTCGGCGGTTCTGACCATGCGCGAAGCCGCGTTGAACTGGCATGGGCTGACCAACGGCCTCTCGGGCGCCCCGCGTTTGCGTCTTTATGCAAGCGCACAAACGCATTCGAGTGTGGACAAGGCCGCCCGCATCGCCGGTATCGGGCAGGAAAATCTGGTCAAGATACCGACAGATTCCAGTCTTTCGATGAAACCGGGGGCCTTGGCTGGGGCCATCGCTGCTGATCGGGCGGCGGGTTTTCTGCCAATTGGGGTTATTCTTTGTGCCGGGGGCACCAGCGTTGGGGCCTTTGATAAGATCAAAGATTGCGTCGCCGTGGCCAAAACTGCCGACCTGACCACGCATGTCGACGCGGCTTGGGCCGGTAGTGCGATGATATGCCCGGAATTCAGAGGGTTATGGGACGGTGTTGAGGCAGCGGACAGCATTGTTTTCAACCCTCATAAATGGTTGGGTGCACAATTCGATTGCGCCGTCCAATTCCTGCGTGATCCAACTCCGCAGGTCAAAACGCTGGGTCTGCGTCCCAGTTACCTGGAAACCGCAGGAAAAGAAGAGATCGTCAATTTCAACGAATGGACCGTGCCGTTGGGTCGGCGCTTTCGGGCGTTGAAATTGTGGTTCACACTTCGGGCCTATGGGCTGGACGGATTGAGAAACAGGATAAGAAATCACGTTAACTGGGCCAATGAGGCCTGCGAAGCCATTTCCAAGATTCCGGGAATCTCAATCATAACAAAACCCTCGCTTTCGCTCTTCACCTTTGCATGCGACACCAACGCCCGGACAGAGGCATTGCTGGCACGGATCAATGATGACGGGCGGATTTATTTGACGCAAACAATGCATGGCGGCCGTTATGTGATCCGGATGCAAGTTGGTCAGTTTGATTGCACGCAAGAAGATGTCATGCTGGCACCAAAGGTCATTGCGGAACTGATGGGGTGATTATGCTTCGCGTCTTTCTTTTTGCGGTTTTCCTCCCGTTTGCAGCATGGGCTCAGGGTTTGCCTGATCCGATCTCGGACCGGGTCAACGACTTTGCAGACCTTCTGCCGCCGGAGGTTGAGCAGCGCATCTCTCAGGCGATTCAGGCACAGCGCGACGAGACGGGGGTTCATGTCGTCGTCGTCACGATGGAACGGACTGCGGATTATGGCGGGGTCGGAGAGCCGATCGCAGATTATGCGAAACGACTTTTTAATCAATGGGGTGTCGGTGACAGTTCGCGCAATGATGGAATACTAGTTCTTGTTGCGCGGACAGATCGGGAAATGAGAATTGCCTTGGGTTCGGCCTACCCGGTCATTTGGGACAATGCGGCACAGCGGGTGATTGACCGCTATATGCTGCCCGAATTTCGGGAAGATCGCTATGCAGAGGGCATAGAGGCTGGCGTTTCGGCAGTATATGAACTGATCGCGCACCCGTTTGTGGCAGGTCAACCGGTTCCAGAGGAAACGCTCGAGACCGAGGATTGGGGGCTGATCGGGATGATTCTCCTGTTCTTCGGGGCGGTTTCCGGCTTGGCCATGAAAGAACGGTTGGGGGATCTTCTTGCCGGGCTGAAGTCCTGCCCAAACTGTGGTCGGCGGGGAATGGTGCGGTCAAGGGAAGTGCTTGAAGCGCCGGGAATGGACTCGGCAGGTCGTGGCATGTTACGAACGCACTGCCCCTCTTGTGGCCTTGACAAGACGGAGACCTATCGAATTTCGCCGACACGGGATCGCGACAGGTCATCCTCTGGCTTCGGGGGCGGGTCGTCGTCGGGCGGGGGCGCCAGCGGCAAGTGGTAGACCTAAACGTCGAAATCAGGCTCGGTCGGCGAGGTCCAGCCAGTCTTCTTCGGCCTTGGCCAATGCCTCTTGGCGTTCGGTCAGTGCTTCGGTCGCTTTACGGAACTTGATCGGTTCTTTGGAGAACAGATCAGGGTCCGAGAGAAATTCGGTCAACTTGGCAATCTCTGCCTCAAGGCGTTCCATGATTGCCGGCAGATTATCCAGTCGTTTCTTTTCGGTAAAGCTCAGCCCTTTACGTTCCGAAGGCTTCGAAACAATGGACGGCTCATCGGGCTTTCCCCTAGTTTTCTCAGGCTCGGAACGGCCTTGCGGCTTTGCTGCCACAACTGCAGGTTCGGGGCGTTGGCTGGCATAGTCCGACCAGCCTCCGGGATAGACGGTTGCCTTACCGTCCCCTTCCATTGCTACAGTGGCCGTGGCCAACCGATCGATGAAATCGCGATCGTGGCTGACCAATAGAACCGTGCCATCGAATTCGCCCAAGATATCCTGCAAAAGATCGAGCGTTTCGACATCCAGATCGTTGGTCGGTTCGTCCAGAACCAACAGGTTCGATGGCTTTGCCATCAGCTTGGCGAGAAGCAGGCGTGCCTTTTCGCCGCCCGACAGCGATTTCACAGGCGCGCGGGCCTGCCGCTCATCGAACAGAAAGTCTTTCAGATAGGCAACCACATGTTTTGGCGTTCCGCGCACCATGACCTGATCCGACGCGCCAGACACCCGCATCAGCGGATCGCCTGTCAGATTTTCCCAAAGGCTAGCCTCAGGGTCGAGTTGTGCCCGGGTCTGATCGAAAACAGCAATTTCCAGATTGGTTCCGGTAACTACGCTGCCTTCATCCGGTTGCACATCGCCCAAAAGCATTTTCAGCAGGGTCGTTTTGCCAACGCCATTGGGGCCAACGAAAGCAATGCGGTCACCACGAAGGACGCGAAGGGAAAAGTTCTTGAGAATAGATTTTTCACCAAAACTTTTCGAAATTGCTGTCGCCTCGATCACCTTTTTACCGCTGACCGTGTTGCTTTCCAATTCCAGCGCAGCAGTGCCTTGGCGGCGAATTTGTGACGCCCGTTCAGCGCGAAGGGCATGAAGCGCCCGCACCCTGCCCATGTTCCGCTTACGTCGCGCTGAAATCCCTTCGACGGCCCATTTCGCCTCGGCCTTTATCTTGCGATCAAGCTTGTGGCGGGCCTCATCTTCTTCGGCCCAAACCTGTTCGCGCCACTCTTCAAAGCCTTCGAAACCAGCTTCTCGACGGCGGACCTCTCCACGGTCGATCCACAACGTCGCTTTGGTCAAGGCGCGCAGGAAAGCGCGGTCGTGGCTGATCAGCACGAAGGCGGCGCGTGTTTCGCTCAGCTCGCGTTCAAGCCATTCGATGGCCTGAATGTCCAAATGGTTCGTCGGTTCGTCCAGAAGCATCAGATCCGGCGCTTCGGCCAAGAGCTTTGCCAAGGCAGCGCGTCGCCGCTCGCCGCCCGAAGCTGTGGAGACAGGTGTGGACGGGTCGAATTTCAAACCTTCGGCGACAACCGCGACGCGGTATGCCTCGCCTTCCGGCAGACCGCTGGCAGCGAAATCGCCCAGTGTCGCAAAGCCCGACAAGTCAGGGTCTTGTTCCATATAGCCGACTGACGTGCCCGGAGGAACGACACGGGCTCCATGATCGGCCTCAACCAGCCCCGCCATCACCTTCATCAGCGTTGATTTGCCTGACCCGTTGCGCCCGACAAGGGCGACACGGTCGCCCTGTTGGACAACCATTGAAAGCCCGTCAAAAACCGGATTGCCGCCGAAGGTCAGCGATATGTTCGAAAGCTGGAGAAGAGGAGCGCGTGCCATGGCAGTGAGCTATTCGGGCCGATGAGGAAGGTCAAGCATCCTAGCCGCGGTGGCCTATCGAAATGGTGGGGCTGAGGTGCAAGGAGAATGGATCAGACCAGTTTTGGCGGACGGGAAGGATCCATCCCCGGGGCACTGGGCTTGACGGTCTCATCCGGCTGGATCGGGCTTGGGAGATCAAACCTGAGCGCCACGCGGGCCATCGAAACCGCTGCCGGATCGACGCTTTTCAAGAAGGTGACGTCAATTTCACCGGCCTCGATTCCAGAAAACACCAAGGCCTCGCTTGCGGCACGGGCCAAGGCGGATTCGGCCCCTTCGGCAGCATCAAGGAAAGCCAGTAGATGCCCGCGGCGGCCGTCGTCGTAGGTTACGGCTGAGAGCAGGGCTGCGCTCGCCAAGCCCATCGCGCGCGCAAGTTTAGCGTCCAAACCAGAGATAAGTGCCTCTGGGAGGCCGGCTGGCGCGTGAAACCGCTTCGGCATGCCTTTCGCGTCTTGAGGTCCAGCTTCAAGTGTCTGTGCCAGCCAATCCATCGCTTCTGCTGGCAGTAGCATTTCGGAAGGAGCGACACCAAGGTTGACGCCCAAACCAATGTCCTGTCCCTTCAAAAGACCGGCAATCACACGACCCTGCAGAGCAGCATAGGGGGCAATCCCACCTGCAAACTCGGCCAATCGCTCCTCTCTGTCGAAGACGAGTACAAAAGTCCCTTCGTCCAGATCAAAGAGGCGGGGTTCCAGCGTTTCTCCTTCGGCATCTTTTTCCAAAAGCAGGAACAGTTCGCCATCGGCAAGCCGTTCATAGAACCTAAGACGCGCGGCTTCGTTTTCAGGATCCGCCGAAACCGCAGCATGGGCAGCATCAAGCAAAGTGACAACATCATCAGACATCGGGCATCTCCAGAACCGAAGCGACTGCGCGACGGAGATCGGGCAAAAGCTCTTCGGCAAACCAAGGGTTCCGTTTGAGCCATGCCGTATTTCGCCATGACGGATGAGGCAAGGGAAAGACACCAGTTTTTTCGTACCAATCACGCCATCCGCGCACTGTGACGGTCACATTGCTCTGCCCCAAATGCCAGCGAATAGCCGCGCTGCCGACGGCTAAGACCAAAGCGATGTTGGAAAGTTCACCCATGACCTCGGCGCGCCATGTTTGGGCGCAGATGCGCGGGGGCGGCAGGTCTGCGCCTTTTGCATCATAGCCCGGAAAGCAGAATGCCATCGGCACGATTGCTATTTTGCATTTTTCGTAAAATGCGTTCTCATCCAATCCCAGCCAATCCCTTAACCTGTCCCCTGAAGGATCGGTGAATGGCTTTCCAGAGGCATGAACGCGCGCGCCGGGCGCTTGTCCTGCAATCAACAGCCGAGCGTCCCGGTGAAACCAAGCCACAGGTCTGGGCGTGTGACCGGAACGGGTTGCATGGAATGAATTTTCGCACAGACGACACGCTAGGATTCTCTGCGTTAGTGTATGGGACATGTGGTTCTGGAACTTGCAAAGCGTTGCTGACCGAGTCTTGCCACAACGCAACAGGGCCAAGCAATCCTTGTGGGTCAATTGCGGCGCATCATCCGAAGCGATAGATCAGCGATGAGATGGCCCAGCTCTTTGGTCCGTCGCGTCACCATAAACCGATAAGCCGTTGGGAAACTGAATGTATCGTGTTTCGCCTTTCGTCAGACATTTCGCCTTTGCCCTGATTTCGGGTGTGGCATTGGCGACGGTTTGGCTGAATCTGTCACCCGAAAGCTATTACGACGCCATTGAATGGCGGCTTTTCGAAGTGAGCCTTCCTGATTGGCTGGTGAACGCGCCGTTTGTTCCCACACCATTATCGGTGGTGTCTGAAGGGCTGATGGCGTTCTTTTTGTTTTTCGTTGGCAAGGAGCTTTGGGAGGCCTTGATCCTCGAGCGCGGCGCCCTGTCCGGTCGGCGGGCGATCTTGCCATTGACTGGCATGGTTGGCGGATGGATTGGGGCTGTCAGTCTGTGGCTTATCACCGGAGCGATTGTCGAAACAGCTTTGGAAGCGACGCCGGGTGTGGGATGGATGGTGCCCATCGGGTCGGATGTCGTGTTGTGCTATCTCGTTGGCCGCTTCATCTTTGGCACTGGGCATCCGGCACTGCATCTGCTTTTGTTGCTGACCATCGGCAGTGACATCACCGGTCTGATTATTGTGGGCCTTACCAGCCCATCGGCGGATCTCCGTTTGCTTTGGCTTTTGCTGACCGCTGTTTCTGCCTTTGGCGTTTGGTGGACGTTTGGGCGTCACGCGAAATCCAATTCAACAGAGCGCGATCAACGGCGTGCCTTCCAACTTTGGCCCTATGTGATTGCTGGACTATTTTCGTGGTTGGGGGTGGTTTTGGCCGGTCTTCCGGGCGCACTGGGCTTTCTTCCAATTATCCCGGCGATTCCCCATGCCGACCGCGCCTTCGGGCTTTTCGCGGAAGCCGAAGAATTTCTGCATGATCCCCTGAACCGTTTGGCGCACCTTTTTGTGCGGCCACTCGCTGTGATCTTGTTCCTGTTTGGTTTGACTCGTGGCGGTGTGGATGTCTTGGCGATTGCACCGACGACGACAACCGTGCTGTCGGCCATGTGGATCGGAAAGCCAATTGGCATTCTGATCGGTGCAGCTTGTGCTGGTCTAAGTGGGTTTCCTATGCCAGCAGGCGCCCGTTTGCGCGACTTCGTCTTGGTTGCGCTGATTTCAGGTATAGGCTTTACGGTTCCGGTCTTGGCCTTGGATGCAGCACTTCCCGGTGGCGGGATGGCCGAGGCAGCCCGTGCCGGTTTCGTTGTTACTTTCCTGATGGCGCCGGTTGCAATTCTGATCGGGAAGTTGCTGGTAAGGCGGTGACGCGCCGATGGCTCTTCAATCCGTCTGGGATTGCCAATTTGTCTCTCATTCGGACATAATCCTGCCCGAATGACGGTCTAATTCGTGCAGCGAAGCCGTGTTTTGCATCTAAATTGGTCAAAACGTTTCTTAGGCAAACACCAGTACTTACCCTCAGCCAATGCGGTGAACGAGGGCTAGACCGAGAAGGACGCACAGGTGATCGAGTTCGACAACGTCTCGAAATCCTTTTGGACCGGGAAACAACGCAAGGTCATTCTTGACCGTGCCTCTTTCCGTGTCGAGGAGGGGCGCTCGCTCGGCATTCTGGCTTCCAATGGCACCGGAAAAACGACGATCATCAACATGATGGCCGGATTGGAAAAGCCCGACGAAGGCTCGATTCTGCGCACATCGCGCATTTCTTTTCCCTTGGGCTTTATGGGGGGCGTGGTCAGCAAACACACCGCAACCGAGAACGCCCGTTACATCGCACGTCTTTACGGGCTTGATCCGGATTATGTGGAAGGATTTTGCCGTTGGCTTTGCGGTATCGACGAATATTTCGACATGCCGATTGGTACATATAGCCAAGGCATGCGCGCGCGATTTTCATTGTCGCTGATGCTGGCGATTGAGTTTGACATCTATCTTGTCGATGAAGGAATGCCGTCGACGACTGATGTCGAATTCAACAGGAAGGCCGGAGCAATCCTGCGAGATCGCTTGAAAAATGCAACACTCGTGATTGTCAGTCACCAAGCACAGATACTAGAAAAGTTCTGTCGTCAGGCTGCTGTGCTGCGCAATGGCCAGTTGCATATGTTCGAGACCCTTCAAGAGGCTAAGCGCCTGTATGACTATGAAGCTTAAAATCAAACGCTATAACCTGCGCCGCGACGAAAGTCCGGCTGCAGCGCCACTCGGTGCCGTGCCGCCTCGGCTGCGCGCAGTCACGGCCACGCAGCGTGTGACCCCTGCCCCGTCTTCGGCACCGTCGAATACGGTGCCTGCCTCACCCTCGTTGAGTTCGGCCGTGACACCTGTGTCCGCAATTCCATTGCCACCGGCCGTCGAAAAGTCTGCGGACCCGGCGGCATCGGAACTTGAGCAAATCCGGCGTGAAGGATTAACAGGTCGCCAACTTCGCATGGCTCGCCGTCTTGCCCAGAAGCATGGATTGCCGGCGACATCCGATTTCGACGCTGTCCGCTTGCTGCGGGCCAAGGGGCTGGATCCCTTTGGCAAAAATTCACTTATGGAAATGCTCTCGGCTGATGGCGATATCTTGGCCGAGGATGGAGATGAAGACACGGCCCTGAGTACCGAAGTTACCGTTACGTCGGTAGGAGCCACGAACTTGCCGCAGACCGTGAAAGCCACGAAGCTGCCTTCCACCGAGGTACGGACCGACAAAGGCCAGTTTACCGAACTGATGCAGATTCAGAGGGATATAGCCCGTCGGAGGCGCAGACGCTCTGCCCTGCTGGCTGCACGGCTGTTCTTCTTCGTTTTCCTGCCGACATTACTGGCAGGGTGGTACTACTATGTCGTTGCGACCCCGCTTTACGCAACAAAGACCGAGTTCGTCATTCAACAAGCGGCCCCGTCCGGCGCTGGAGCGGGCGGTTTGGGCGGACTTTTGTCTGGAACGCAATTTGCGACATCTCAGGATTCGATCGCGGTGCAAGGCTATCTGCAAAGCCGCGATGCCATGTTGCGGCTGGACAAGGATAAAGGGTTTAGGTCGCATTTCTCGGATCAGACGATTGACCCGATCCAACGGCTGGCACCGAATGCAACCGTCGAGTCGAGCTATAAGCTCTACAGTCGTAACGTAAAAATCGCTTATGACCCGACCGAGGGCATCATCAAGATGGAGGTGATCGCGGCTGATCCCAATATCTCTGCCCAGTTCTCGGAAGCCTTGATTGGCTATGCCGAAGAGCAAGTTGACCATCTGACCCAACGTTTGCGCGAAGACCAGATGCGTGGTGCCCGCGAGTCCTACCAAGAGGCGGAAGCCGCGATGCTGGCCGCCCAAAGGCGAGTGGTTGAGTTGCAAGAGCAGTTCAAGGTCTTGTCTTCCGAAGTCGAAGTGACCCTGATCACCTCGCAAATCGGCCAGTTGGAAACCCAGTTGAGTCAGGATCGACTGAGCCTTGCCCAAATGGAAGCAAATGCCCAACCAAACGCTGCGCGCATGGAGCCCCTGAAGCGGCGGATTGCCACTTTGGAGTCGGAAATTGCCATTCTTCGCGCCAAGCTGACCGAAGGAGAAAACGGCGGTCAGTCGTTGGCACAGGTTCAGTCCGAACTGCTGGTTGCGCAAAGTGATGTGCAGACTCGCCAACTCCTTTTGGCGCAATCGCTTCAGGCGATGGAAACGGCAAGGAATGAAGCCAATCGCCAAGTTCGCTATCTTTCAATTTCTGTGGCGCCGATTCCCCCCGATGAAGCAAGCTATCCGCGAGCCTTCGAAAATACGATGGTCGCGCTTTTGATCTTTGCCGGGATCTATCTGATGATCTCGATGACCGCAGCCATCCTGCGAGAACAGGTGAGCGCATAAGTGGTAAGTTTTCGGGGTGGGTCAGGCGACCTGCCCTGCAGCCCACCCCGATGACCAAGCCCATTGAAAATTATAGCCGCCAAGCCAACCGGTGACGTCGACAACTTCGCCGATGAAGTACAGGCCCGGTACCGACTTTGCCTGCATGCTGCGTGCGTCAAGCGCGTCGGTCGAAACGCCCCCCAAGGTAACCTCTGCCGTTCGGTACCCCTCTGACCCAACCGGGGTCAGACGCCACTCCGCAAGATCCATAGCGATTGCGTCAAGCGTCGCATTGGAAAGTGCCCCGATGGGTTGGGTAATCCCATGCATATCTTCAAAGTGTCGGGCCAAACGATCCGGGATCAGCCCGGAAAGCACAGTTCGAAGGGCGGCCTTGGGGTGATTTTGTCGGCCTGAGCGCAGGGCTTTTGAAAGATCCCGCCCCTCTGAAAGGTCAAGATGAATGCTGTCACCCTCGCGCCAATAGCTGGAGATCTGCAATATTGCAGGCCCAGACAGGCCGCGGTGCGTGAAAAGAAGAGATTCTTCGAAGGTTGTCCGCCCATGCTTGACCTTGCCAGAAACGGACACACCGGCCAGAGGTGTCATCCATTCCAGTTCCTGCTGGGCAAAAGTCAGGGGAACCAGCGCTGGACGTGTATCAACCAAGGGGAGGCCGAACGCCTCGGCCACTTTATAGCCATGCCCAGTGGCGCCCATTTTCGGGATCGACTTTCCGCCGGTCGCTACAACAACCGATTGCGCCCTGACCGGGCCGCGGCTGGTATCTTGAATGAAATCTGTGCCTTCAAGTCGCAAGTCGCCCAAGCTTGTCTCTAGCCAAAGCTGTCCGCCAGCCTTCGCAAGGTCGCGCAACAAGGCATCAACCACCTGGCGTGCAGAGACATCGCAAAACAACTGCCCAAGCGTCTTTTCGTGCCACGCAATACCCCACTCCTTCATCCGGTCGATGAAGTCCCACTGCGTGTAGCGTTTCAGCGCCGACAGCGCAAAGCGAGGATTTTGCGAAAGGAATCGGTCGAAGGAGACTTCCAGATTGGTAAAATTGCAGCGCCCTCCCCCAGAGATTCTGATTTTCTCTCCGGCGGCCTTTGCATGGTCAACAACGAGGACTTTTCGACCTCGTCTTGCGGCTTCGATGCCGCAGAACAAGCCAGCAGCGCCTGCGCCCAATATGATGACATCAACCTTTTCCATGCTGTCCCATACCCCGGCGAGGAAGTTTCGCCAAGAGATGCATTTTTTCAGCACTTCCCCCCTTGCACCCCCAAACGGGCTTCGCTAAACACCGCCGCACGGTTGGGGTGTCGCCAAGTGGTAAGGCAGCGGTTTTTGGTACCGCCATACCTAGGTTCGAATCCTAGCACCCCAGCCAACTTTCGTTCAGAGCATGATGTGACACCAAAACTGCCAAATCGTGGCGGTTCGGATGTGTCGAGCGCGGTGGCCCTTGCCATGCAAACTCTTCCGAAATATGCGCTTCGCAAAAGGTGGAAGCCACAGAAAGTGGCCAGCGAGCAGGATTGCGACGATGCGGCTTTGGATTGGTATGATCGGACTGTTCAGTGGGCTTGCGGCATGCGGGTCTGGGACAACCATGCAGCTTTATCCCACGGCAGGCCCACTCTCGTTACAATCGCCTCCGCCGGTCATTGTGGCCCGGGCATCAAACGAGACTGGGAATTCCGGTGAGCTGAATTTCCGTCTGCCGGACAGGGCAAAATGCGAAGGCACGTGGACGTCGGTCGCGCCGCGCGTCCAATCCAATGTAAGGGGCATCGATCTTTCGATTCGTGGTCTGGGCGGAAAGCTTAGCAAATCCAGCGAGAGCGTCGGCGGAATCAACCGCGGAGAAATCTACGCGGTCTGCCGAAATGGAACGATCGTGCAGGGGCAATTTGCCATGGGAAGCGGAACAACAAGTGGTTCTGGCACCGCCTCTGATACCCAAGGCAACGTCTATAAGCTGTTGTTTTAAGACGTTATAGGCGACTACCCTCGACGCCCCAAGGCTTCCGACAAAAGCGTCTTTACAGTTTCTGGCGGAACTTGGTCTGTAACGAAGGCCGCGCCAATTCCGCGGGCCAGAATGAAACGCAGTTTTCCGTCGACAACTTTTTTGTCTTGCCCCATCAGCGCGACTAGGGCTTCGGCGGAGGGCAGCTCACCCGGGATGTCAGCCAAGTCCACTTTCGTTCCCATTGCCCGCAAATGCGCTCTGACGCGGCTTGGAACTTCTTGAGAGCAAAGACCGAGACGTTGGCTAAGTTCAAAGGCAAGGGCGCAGCCAATCGCCACGCCTTCACCATGTAACAACCGATCTGAATAACCTGTCGCTTTTTCCAGAGCGTGGCAGAACGTATGGCCAAGGTTCAAAAGCGCGCGGTCGCCTTCTTCGGTCTCGTCGCGCTCAACGATTTCAGCCTTCATTTGAACCGATCTCAAGACAGCCTTCTGCCGCTTTTCGCGGTCAGCGTAGAGTTCTGTGCCGTTTTCTTCCAGCCACTCAAAGAATGTGGAATCTCCGAGCAAGCCGTATTTGACGACTTCTCCGTAACCAGCGAGAAAATCGCGTTGGGTCAGACTCTCAAGGACCGATGTATCGGCAAGAACCAAGCTTGGTTGATGAAAGCTGCCGACGAGGTTCTTCCCTTGAGCCGTATTGATCCCTGTTTTCCCACCGACAGAACTGTCGACCTGTGCCAATAGTGACGTGGGGATCTGCACAAAGCGAACACCCCGTCGCATGATTGCCGAAGCAAAACCGATCAGATCACCGATAACACCGCCACCGAAGGCCACGACAAGATCACGGCGTTCGATCTTCTGCTCCAAGAGCCATTCGGTCGCCTGGGCTAGATACTGCCAACTCTTTGTTCCTTCGCCGGCCGGAAGTGTCAGGGAGGTTGCGGCAATTCCCTGTTGGGCAAAGGAATCCAAAAGGCACTGCAAGTGCAAAGGGCCAACCGTGTCATCTGTGACAACGGCCACTTTCTTGCGATGCAGAAAAGGAGCGACTTCTTCCCCTGCCCTTTCGATCAGCCCGGCGCCAATGCGGACGTCATATGACCGCGCACCAAGGGCTACGGAAACCACGTCGATGGCCATCTTATTCTCCTTCAAGGACATCTGGACGCTGACGAAGTGCCTCGATGACGCGGCCAGCCATTTCTTCGACCGACAGGTCGGGGCAAGAATCGACCACTATGTCAGCCAAGCCGTAAAGCGGCACCCGCGCCTCGTATATCTTGCGAAGCGTTTCGCGAGGGTTGTCAGTTCGCAAAAGCGGCCGTGTCGTTTTGTGTCGAACACGCTGCCAAAGCAGATCGATATCGGCCCGAAGCCAAACCGCGACACCAGCCTCGGAGATCAGGCGGCGATTGGACTCGGCCAAATACGCCCCGCCACCCGTTGAAAGAACGCAGGGTGTCCCGCGCAGCAACCGCCCTAAGACCTCAGTTTCCCGCGCGCGAAAGAAGGGCTCGCCATCTCTCTCAAAGATCTCGGCGATGGTTGAATTCGCGGCTTTTACGATCTCCTCGTCCGAGTCGAGAAACGGAACGCGCAGAGCCCGCGCAACGGCGCTGCCCACAGCCGTCTTGCCAGCACCCATCATTCCAACCATTGCGACGGTCTTCTTCAGCCGCGCCATATTTCCCCCGTGCAGCTCTTCCTTGCGCGGGGACTTGCCCGCATCACGCGCTTTTTTCATCTCATGGCGTGAACTTGCCGCGATTGCCATATATAATCGTGCAAAATCTTGCCGAAGCTTTGCCATCTTGGCCCGGCTGTGGCGGAGAAGAAACCCGGGATTACACCGGGATGACGCGGAAAAACCGGACAGAAGGGCAGAATCGGTGCTGGGGCGACTTATAAAATTAATCTTTGCGCTAGGCATTCTTGGGGCACTCGCGCTTGTAGGCTATGCCTATTTGGCTGATCTTTCTCCTGCGCAAAGTCAGATAACCGTTCCGGTTACCTTGAATGCCGACTAAGGGCGCGTTCCCCTATTTGTGCGCAGGGTTAATCCTTCTGTCGCAGCCTGCTTCGGCGGAAGATCCGCTTTCAGCGATTGACTGGTTGTCACAGTCCGTTTCTACGCCGGGAGGAACGGTCGTTGGCAGCCCGAGCAATAGCGGTAAGTCTCGTCCAACTGAGGCACCGGTGGACTCGGATGGTGCTTTGCCGGAAAGTGTCAGCGTCTCTGCACTGGATGCACCCTCTCCGGATGCCGCTGGCCTGTTTGCCGCGACTGTTACCGGTTTGCCCGCCGACCTTTGGGGAATGGGCCTTGAATCCGAGATCATTGGCAAGATCGCTGAAGGTGGGAGCGAACCTCTGCCAGCACTGCAGGGTGTTCTGATGATGCTGTTGCTTGCTGAAGCATCGCCGCCATCGGACTCATCTCGGTCTGGCAAACTTCTGATGGCAAGAGCCGACAAGCTTTTAGACATTGGGGCGCTTGATCAGGCGGAAGCGCTTATCAATGCTTCTGGCATTATGAATGCAGAATTGTTTCGCCGCGCTTTCGATATTGCCCTCTTGACGGGCCACGAAGATCAGGGCTGTGAGAAAATGCAGGCGGTCCCAAATCTTGCACCGACGTTTCAGGCAAGAATTTTCTGTCTTGCCCGGTCGGGAGATTGGAACGCAGCCGCGCTTACACTGCGCACAGCTCAGGCTTTGGGTCAGATCACAGAGGAAGAAGACAGGCTCTTGTCTCGCTTCCTTGATCCAGATCTCTTTGAAGGCGAAGCAGATCTGCCCGTTCCCTCTCGGATAACCCCGTTGAATTGGCGGCTGTTCGAAGCCATTGGAGAGCCTTTCCCAACCCACAGCTTACCTGTGGCGTTCTCTCATGCAGAGCTGATGGAGACTGCCGGGTGGAAGTCGCAAATCGAAGCCGCCGAACGCTTGGCGCGTGTCGGTGCAATTCCGCCAAACAGATTGCTTGGCCTTTATTCTGAACGGTCACCTGCCGCTTCCGGCGGTGTCTGGGACCGTGTGGATGCAATCCAACAACTAGAGGCCGCTTTGGCATCTGGGAAATCCGAGGACATCTCAAGACATTTGAAGTCGGCTTGGGAAGCGATGTCAGATGCCGAACTGGAGGTGCCCTTTGCGCTGCTGTTCAGCGATAGTCTTGCAAAGGTGGTCTTGACCGGTGAGGCAGATCGGATCGCCTTTGAAATCGGCTTGCTGTCAGGCAAGTATGAAAGCGTCGCCAAAGGCCGTAATGCAGCTGAGCCGCAAGAGAAATTCCTGATCGCGATTGCAACGGGAAATCTGATCGACGCGGTTCCCCAGGATTCTCTCCAGCGTGCAATTGCTCCGGCATTCCTGTCTGAATCTCTGGGGCCGGAGTATCAAGAGCTGCTGGACCAACGGCGATTGGGTGAAGGGATACTTTTGGCGATTCAGCAGATCGCAAAGGGCCTGCAGGGACAGTTGGAACTGGTTACCTCTGGTCTAACCTTTCTGCGTCATGTTGGAATGGAAGATGCCGCGCGCCGTACTGCGCTGCAGTTGGTGTTGCTGGAGCGACGGGGATGACGGCCCCCGGAAATATGCTGCAATGGATTTCTACCTTTCTGGACGCACAGGCAGCAGAGTTGGATGCTTCGCGAAATACGCTGCTCGCCTATGGACGCGACCTCAAGGACTTCCTCTCTTGGCTTGAACATCGCAAGATCGATTTCGCTGGGGCAAGCAAGGCAGATATTGAAGATTATCTCGTTTCTTGTGACGCGAACGGTCTTTCCAAGGCCACGCGTGCGCGGCGCCTTTCTTCGATACGGCAGCTTTTTCGTTTTGCGCATGAAGAAAGTTGGCGAGCGGACGACCCTGCCGTCCGTATCAAGGGCCCCGGAGCTGTCCAGCGCTTGCCTAAAGCTTTGGGAAGGGACGAGGTTGACCGCCTATTGACTGTCGTTCGAACCTTCGGAAGATCTAAAGAAGAAAGGCTTCGCAACACAGCTATGCTAGAGTTGCTTTATGCGACTGGATTGCGTGTTACCGAGCTTGTCTCTTTGCCCGTTTCCAGCGTGCGGGGCGATCCAAAGATGGTACTGGTGCGCGGAAAAGGAGGCAAGGAACGTATGGTTCCAATGTCGACGCCTGCGCGCGTTGCCATAAACGACTGGCTGCAGATCCGCGACGAGGCTGAATCTCGGGCGAAGTCGCAAGGCATTCCTGTGTCACGGTTTCTTTTCCCTTCCTCAGGGATTGTGGGGCATTTGACCCGCCAGCAGTTCCATAACCTGCTAAAGTCATTGGCCATCGCAGCTGGCGTTTCACCAGCCTCGGTGACACCCCATGCTCTGCGCCATGCTTTTGCGACCCATTTGTTGGCCGGTGGTGCCGACCTGCGCGTGATCCAGACATTACTGGGCCACGCAGATGTAGCGACAACGGAAATCTACACACATGTGCTGGACGATCACCTGAAAGACCTTGTGCTGACGCATCATCCTTTGGCGAAGAAAAGCCGAAACTCTTGAACGCAGCCCAACCTGCCCCCATAACCCAAGAAATCGCGTAGGACGGACAAGGGACTAATGGATTCCACTTCGCTCGACTCTGCCTTTTGGCTGACGGCCTTCGGCATCGGATGTTTGCTGGTCATGTCGGCATTTTTCTCAGGCTCTGAAACGGCGCTGACGGCCTCATCGCGAGCAAAGCTAAAGACCTTGGCGGACAAGGGATCAGGTGGTGCAAATTCAGCCATGGTTGTCACCGAGGACAGCGAGCGCATGATTGGTGCTATCCTGCTGGGCAACAATGTCGTGAATATTTTGTCAGCTTCGCTGGCTACGGCACTGTTTACTCGGCTTTTTGGTGATTCCGGTGTTGCTTTGGCAACGATGGTTATGACGGTTCTTGTGCTGATCTTTGGAGAGGTCTTGCCAAAAACCGTGTCGATCACCTTCCCCGAAGCTGTGGCTGTAAAGGTTGCTCCGGTCATTCGGCTGCTGATCTTGGTCTTTGCCCCGATCGTATCGGTGGTGCGCGCCCTGGTACGCGTTATCCTGCGGGTCTTCGGGGTCAAAGCCGACCCGGAGGCCAAACTGTTGGCTATGCGCGAAGAAATTGTCGGTGCCATCTCGCTGGGCCACAGCGAAGGCGCGGTGGAGAAGGAAGACCGAGACCGCCTTTTGGGGGCACTTGATCTTGGCCATCGGACCGTAGACGAAATCATGCGCCATCGGCGCCATATAGAAATGTTGGATGCCGACCTTTCACCGGATGAAATCATCACGAAGGTCTTGGCCAGCCCCCACACACGGTTGCCACTGTTTCGGGACGATGAAGAAAATATCCTTGGTGTCGTTCACGCGAAAGATCTGTTGCGTGAGGTTGATCGGCTGGTGAGGGGCGAAGACGGCTCAGTGCAGTCGATTAAAGACCTTGATATCGTCAAAGTTGCGATGAAGCCCTACTTCATCCCGGAAACCACAACGCTTGACGAACAGATGCGCGAATTCCTGAAACGCAGGACGCATTTCGCGCTGGTTGTCGATGAGTATGGCTCCTTGCAGGGATTGATCACTCTTGAAGATATTCTCGAAGAGATTGTGGGCGAAATCACGGACGAGTTTGACGTGGTTCAAAAAGAAAGCGGTCTGAAGCGCGCAGAAAATGGCGATTTCCTTGTCGAAGGACAAATGACCATTCGCGACCTGAACCGGGCCACTGACTGGAATCTTCCTGATGACGAAGCCAACACAATTGCTGGTCTTGTCATACACGAAGCTCAGATGATCCCGAATGAAGGTCAGGCCTTCAGCTTCCATGGCTTTCGGTTTGAGGTGGTTCAGCGCCGTGAAAACCGGATCACGAAATTGAAAATGCGCCCCCTTTGAAGGGCGCATCCTTCACAATCAGCGGCTTTTGAAGATCGAGCCGAGCACGCCGCGAACAATGGCCTGCCCCGTTTTACTTCCCAGTTGGCGGGCAAAGCTTTTGGCGAAAGTCTCACCAATAGAGTCACTTCGGCTGGAACTGGTCCGCTTTGATTTTCCGTCATCTGAACGGCTTCCGCCGTCATAGCGCCGTGCTTTTTTGAACTCATCCGGATCAATTCGAAGATCAGTGTTCGCTGGTGCACTTTCTGCTTTGGCCAATTCGTCAGCCGCAGCCTTTTCACGCGCACGCAATCGTTCATAGGCGCTATCTCTGTCGATCGCTGTTTCGTACTTCCCTTTCAGCGGCGATTGAACAACCAATTGCGCACGAACCGCCGGGTCAATGGGCCCAAGTTGACTGGATGGTGGCCGCACCAAAGTGCGTTCGACCACTCCCGGTATTCCCTTCAATTCCAGAAATGAGGTCACTGCCTCGCCGGTTCCAACCTCGCGGATTGCGTCTTCTGTCTTGAAGCGCGGGTTGTCGCGGTAGGTCTCGGCAGCCATCCGCAGGTCTTTTTGGTCTTTTGCGGTAAAGGCCCGCAGGGCGTGTTGCACGCGGTTGCCCAGCTGACCAAGGATATTTTCTGGAACGTCTGCGGGATTCTGCGTGCAGAAATAGACCCCAACACCCTTCGACCGGATCAGACGTGCAACCTGCTCGACTTTCTGAACCAACGCTTTGGGAGCATCTTGGAACAAAAGATGCGCCTCGTCGAAGAAGAACACCAATTTGGGTTTATCGGGATCTCCAACTTCGGGAAGGTTCTCGAAGAGTTCGGAAAGCATCCAGAGCAAAAAGGTTGCGTACATCCGAGGGGATTGCATCAGCTTGTCCGCTGCAAGGACGTTGATGCGGCCCAATCCATTTGCGTCAGTCAGCATCAGATCCATAAGATCAAGCGCCGGCTCACCGAAGAAGCCTGCACCTCCCTCGTTTTCAAGAACCAAAAGCCGCCTTTGGATTGCACCGATAGAAGCCGTCGAGACCAAACCATAACGTGTCGAGATCTCGCTGGCATTTTCACCTATGAAAACCAACAGAGCTTGAAGATCTTTCAAATCCAGCAGTGGCAGTTCTTCTTCGTCGGCCAGCCGGAATGCGACGTTCAAGACGCCTTCCTGCGGTTCGGTCAGCTCCAGCAAGCGCGACAGAAGAAGCGGCCCCATTTCGTGGACCGTCGCGCGGATCGGGTGCCCCTGCTCTCCAAACAGATCCCAGAAGGTTACGGGGAACGCCCGATACTGCAAATCATACCCAATGGTCGCAGCGCGTTTCATGAAGGGTTCATGCAACTTTGCAGCTGGGCTGCCGCTGGCGCCGACGCCCGACAAGTCACCTTTGACATCCGAGAGGAAGACGGGAACGCCTGCTGCAGAAAATCCTTCGGCTAGGATTTGAAGCGTAACAGTCTTGCCTGTGCCGGTTGCCCCCGCGATCAGCCCATGGCGGTTTCCATACTTGAGAAGCAAGCGCTGCGGATGGACGTAGCCCTCTCCACCGCCACCGACGAAAATGAATGGTTCTTCTGACACGCGTTTACCCTATTTCTTCGTTACTGCCTGCCCGTGCGGGCCTTCGCGTACCAACCATACAGCCTTCCCGACGTCACGCTAGTCCGTTCGTCACTGAACAAAGATCGGAAAAGGTAGCCCGTCCCTTTCCGCACGTATGTTTACTATCCCCTTAGAAAACCCAAGATTTTTTTTCATCTTTATGACACGCAAGAAATGACAGATTCCCTGTTGACGACCGATAGAATCCACCGTAGCGTCTGCCCCATGAAGTCGGCCAGTCCGACAGGGAGCAAAATAAAAAATGTGAAAAAGGGCCAGACCACTGGCCCTTTTTCATTTTTCCGGTTCGGATTCGCCTTCATAGGAACAGCGGCGGTACATTGCCTAGGTCGTGTAATTGGCACCTGACAGCGTGACGGATGCGTGCTAATCCATCGCAGCTATAAATTGCCAAACAAAAGGCTAGATGGATCAAAGATGACTTCTGTACTTTCTTCGACGACCTTCAGATCGCTCGTTGTATCAGCTGCCTTCGCGGTGGCTTTCGCTGTACAGGCTTCTGCTCAGGGAACCGCTGCTCCGGCAGCACCGGTTGACGGTGCCAGTGCCGACGGTCTTTCGATGGGTGCCGAAGCGGGTGCTGACGGCAAGCCGGTTGCAGATGACGGTATCGGGTCAACTTATGTGGCTGCAAAATTTGAATCTTGGGAGCAGCGTTGCATTCGTACAGAAGACGGCGCGGATCCGTGCCAACTTTACCAGTTGTTGCGCGACGGCGAAGGTAATGCAATTTCGGAATTTAGCATGTTCAATCTGCCAGCCGGTGGTGAAGCCGCAGCAGGCGCAACAGTCATCGTTCCACTGGAAACGCTATTGACGGAAAACCTGTTGATTGCCGTAGACGGTGGCAAGCCGAAAGTTTACCCGTTCAACTTCTGCTCCAGCATTGGCTGCATTGCCCGGATTGGGTTCACAGCAGATGAAGTTGCACAGTTCAAAAAGGGCGCGAAAGCAACGATCACCATCGTTCCGGTTGTGGCTCCGGATCAGAAAGTGAATGCCGAAATTTCGCTCAAAGGCTTCACGGCCGGTTATGACGCAGTATCGAAAACCAACCCATAAGGGTCGACTGTAGTTGCGAACCTTTGGCCACCCGTTTGGGTGGCCTTTTTCATTGGGCTTTTCTCAAAACAAGAACGCTGCTCAGACCGCCAAAGGCAAATGCATTTGACATAGCAACATCGACGTCTGCAGTTCGTGCGGAGTTGGCGACTACATCTGTCAAGCAGTCTGGATCTTGTCCTTGCCAGCCAATCGTCGGCGCCAAGACCCCCTCTTGCACTGCCAGAAGGCAGGCGAGCAACTCGATTGCGCCGGTTCCACCAATCACATGGCCATGCATGGATTTCGTCGAAGAAACAGGAGGTGGGCCGGATTTGAAGACCTGAGCAATGGCAGCGGATTCAACTCGGTCGTTGGCAGCAGTCCCTGTTCCATGGGCATTGATGTAGCCGACGTCTTCAGGAGCAATACCAGCGTCCGCCAAAGCTAAATTCATGGCAGTCATCGCGCCCTCAAGGGAAGGCATGACAATATCCTGAGCGTCCGCGCTCATCGACGCGCCAATGACTTCGGCAAGGATCACCGCTCCCCTGGCCAAAGCATGGTCACGGTCTTCAAAAACAAAGACCGCAGCCCCCTCGCCTTGAACAAGGCCAGAGCGCCCGATGGAAAACGGACGGCATGCCTCTGAGGAAATTACCCTCAGTCCCTCCCAGGCCTTCAATCCGCCAAAGCAAAGCATCGCCTCGGCGCCCCCCGTCAACATAGCCGGCGCAGCACCGGAGCGGACGAACTGGAAAGCCAAACTCATGGCATGATTGGAACTGGCGCAGGCGGAGGAAACGGTGAAAGATGGCCCATGTAATCCGTAGATCATCGACAGGTGGCTGGCTCCGGCATTGTGCATCAATCTGGGGACCACCAACGGAGGAACCCTGTTCTTTCCGTCGGCAAAAACTGCGCGATAATTGGAATCTATGGTTTCCAGCCCCCCACCTGCCGTTCCTAAAATGGCACCGCTGCCCGCCAAGGCGGATTCTGCGAAAGAAAGCCCAGATTGAACAACAGCCTGCCTTGCTGCTTCCACGGTGAACTGGGTCACACGATCGTAAAGTGCATTTTCACGCGGTGAGAAGCGATCATCCGCTGGCCAGTTCTTGACCTGAGCACCAATTCGGCTTTGCAGCCTATCGGCGTCTGTAATGTCAAGCTCCGCAATCCCGCAGATGCCGCATTTGAAGGCGTTGAGCGTTTCTGCAACGTTATGGCCCAGGGCGTTCACGGTCCCCGCCCCAGTGATGACAACCCGCTTTGCCACGGATCACGCTGCCCGTTGCGCGACCAAGCTTTCGACGGCCGTTGCAATTGACGCGATTGACGTCAAATCGAACTCGGAAGCATCCGGATTGTTCGCATCGAACGGCACTTGGATGTCAAAACGCTCTTCAATGGCGAAAATCGTCTCAACCAGTGCGAGGCTATCTAGTCCCAAGTCTTCCAGTTTTGACTCACTCCGCAGACGCGAAGCGTCAATCAGAGCTTTTTCAGCTATAATGGCGATAATCGTGTCTATGACTGAAGTCATGGTCACCCCGTCTGTTCAAACCCTTCCGGGTATAATCAGCTTTCATGACTTTTGGATGACTTTCTCGATTTCAGCAACCTTTGCCGCAAGTCTTGGCAGACGCCGCAACGCTTTTTGCATCTCGACATGGGTTTCCATCTTGACCGCTGGGTAGCCCAAAAGCACTCGCCCCGCAGGCGCGTTGGTGAAAACCTTGGTCGCACCGCCGCAAATCACGTCGTTTCCAACGAAAATATTGTCATTCACGCCGCACTGCCCCCCCATGACGACACGATCGCCAATTCTTGCAGAGCCAGCGATGCCAACCTGCCCGCATAGCAGGCAGTCACGGCCGATTTGCACGTTATGTCCGACATGAACAAGATTATCCAATTTTGACCCTGAACCAATTTCGGTGTTCCGAATGGTTCCACGGTCAATACAGACATTTGCACCAACCTCGACGTCATCCCCGATGGTCACCGCACCAACCGAATGGATGCGTGTCCAACTTTGCTCTTTGAATTGATCGCGTTGACCAAGCGTTTCGCGGATTTCCTCGACGCCAGATTTTTCAGGAGTGACAAACGAAAAACCATCGGCGCCGATGACTGCGCCAGGCTGACAAATGAACCGGTCGCCGATGACCACACGGGCACCAATTCTTGCGCCTTGAAGGATTAGCGCATCTGATCCGATGACTGCGCCTTCTGCGATAGATACATGGCTCGCAATACGAGCATTTGCGCCGATCGTGACACCGGCGCCGATTGTTACGAATGGGCCGATGGCCGCTCCACTTCCGATAACTGCCGTTTCATCAATAACTGAAAGGGCGTGTATACCCACTGCGATCTGCGGGCCGGGATCCATCATAGCTGTCAAACCAGCCATTGCCAGACGGCCACGCGGCGCAAAGATCGCGGCCTTTAGACCCATCGCGGCCCAGTCAGCACCAGGCCACAGCATTGCTGCCCTAGCCTGTCCTTTGGCTACACCTTCTGCATATTTCGGGTTCACACATAGCGCTAGGTCCAAGGGACCAGCCTGCTCAGGCTCGGCTACACGCATGACCGAAAGGCTGATTTCACCGGCACACTCCGCTCCCAGAGCGGCTGCAATTTCAGCGATTGTATGGCGCATGGAACAGGCTCCCTAACGGTGGATACCGCAAGCCTGTTCTTACCCCTGAAGTGCTGGCAAGGCCACCCCGGCAGCTTCAAGCGCTTGAAACAATTGCTTGTCTCGGCCGTAGATGTCTTTGCGATAGGTCATCTGCCCCTTCGAGCCGGGAAAAGCCGTGAAGTAAACAAGGTGCACGGGCAGAGGTTTGTCCAATTTAACAGTGGTTTCCCGGCCTGTCTTCAAGTGCGACTCAAAGACTGCTTTCGGATCTTCTTCCTGCATGGCCAAGAGAGCGTAGGCAAAGTCGAACGGTTCTGCCAACCGGATACACCCATGGCTATAGGCGCGGACTTCATGTGCAAACAGGCTCTTGGCGGGTGTATCGTGGAGGTAAATATTGTGCGGGTTCGGGAACATGAACTTAACTTTTCCAAGTGCATTCCCATCCGACGGCGGCTGTCGGAGGCCAAATGGAAAACTTCTCGCCGAATAAGCGGCAAAGTTTACCGCACCACGCGGAACAACCCGCCCTGAGCCATCAATCACCTGCAAGTGGCTGACCGCATTCGGATTGCGCTGCAAGAGCGGAAGGTATTCATTCACGATGATCGAGCGCGGTACCCCCCAGCTTGGGTTAATGACCATATGCTCCATCTGATCCGAGAATTCTGGCGTATGCTGGTCGGGAACGTTTTTCCCGATCACAGCGCGCGTTTCGAACGTTACCTTCCCGTGGTCCACGATCTTCGCCGTGAAATCTGGCTGGTTCACCCAAATATGACGCTCACCCAAAGGTGCGTCTCCCAACCAACGCATACGCTCAAGTGCAACGACGATTGAGGCCAGTCGCGCACTGGGAGGCTGGTTCAACTCTTTGATCGTCGTCTCTGTCGCTACCCCATCAGCAATCAGACCGTGGTCAATCTGAAAGCGTAGAATGGCAGCTTGAACGGCTGCATCGTAATCCCGCGTAGCAGAAGCGGACATGTAGCCCATCTGAACCAAGCGATCCCGCAGTTCCACGACCGCTGGCCCATTTTCACCGGGGGCAAGTTTGGTTGCCGATACCGTTGGCCCCCAGCCACCGCGTTCCATCTGCTGTTCAAGAGAGATCTTTGCACGGAGAAGCTGCGAATACTGCGGCGCTTTCGGGGCCAGATCACGCAACGTCTTGCTTGGATTGTTTCCGACGATCGCGGTCAGAAGTGCCCGGGGGTCTGGGCGGGTAATTTCGCGGACGATCCCCTTGTCGACTGTCTTGGGATCAATGATTCCTGACTTCAAATCACGCCCGTAGTCAAGGAAAGCGCGGGTCAAAGCCATTTCAACGCGAGCCCGGTCGCCTTCGGTTGTTGCGCTGGACATCTGGGCTATCAGGGCAGGCACATTGTATCTGTCTACAGGAAGGGCATGATCCTTCGCCCGTGACAACGTCTCCAACAACGCAGTGCGGCGTTCCAAAGAGTCTTCCGCTGTCCAGATCGGTGTGTAGTTTCTTTCGCGATAGAATTCGGCCACGGCATCAACGGACGAAGCCTCGGCCGCAAGGACCTGAGCAAAGGGGCTTGGCAAGCTTTGGGCGGCGATTTCTGTCCCTGTGCCTAATGATAAGCTGGCGACCGTTCCCAAAAGAAAAGCCATCCGCCGCAACTGTCCAAAGAAATGCATTTCGCCCCCAACATCACGAAAACCTACCAAGTTATGGAATTTTGGCGAGTTTTCCGGCCGAGTCCACTCACAATCAGGAAGAAACACGATTTTCAGGCGCATGAACGTCACAAATCGGCAACGGCCAAGTGGGAAAAAATCAGCGCAGGCTTGCGAATGAATTAAGCAAATTTTTGCCGACGGAACCTAGAACGGGCAAAAGCGACGAATCTGCACTTGGGTTGGGAATCGACCTGTGGCATACCGATTGCACACTTGGGGATGAAGTGGCAGGCAATCCGTCGTCAAGGCGGTTAGAATAACGCACGGGACAGGCTTAGAATGGCAGAGAACACGACTTTCGGGGTCACGCGGCGCGGTCTACTCGGCGCTTTCGCGGCAACCGCTGTGGTCGCAGCACCCACCTACTCGAATGCTTTTGGCCTGTTGAAAGGTGCCGGCGACATTCGCCGTATTCGTATGTATTCGGGCCGCACGGGTGAATCGATCGACACGATCTATTGGATTGAGGGCGAATACATCCCCGAAGTCCTGAAGGAAGTGAACCATTTCATGCGCGATTGGCGCACGGATGACACCGTCAAGATGGACCCTCGCAATCTTGACATCATGGCTGCGGCACATCGTTTGATGGATGTATCGGAGCCATATATGCTGCTGTCCGGCTATCGTAGCCCGCGTACGAACGCGATGCTGCGGTCTCAGTCGCGTGGCGTGGCAAAGAACTCTTTGCACATGAAGGGTCAGGCCGCTGATCTTAGACTGAAATCGCGATCGGTGGGCCAGATGGCAAAAGCTGCTTCTGCTTGTGCCTCGGGCGGCGTTGGACGCTATTCGCGCTCGAATTTTGTCCATATGGATTGTGGTCCGGTCCGCACTTGGGGCGGCTGAATATAGACAAGATCGGTCTAAAAAAGTAGGCGCCCTTTAGGCGCCTTTTTTTATTCCTGATCTGGTTCTTCCTCCGCGTCGGAACCGTCTCTGCCACGGAAGCCCATTGCAACAACGAACTTTTCAGAACTGTCAGAGCGACTGGCAGGCGGTTTCACATTCGCGACCTTGCGGAAATTCTTTTTCAACAAGGCCTGCATCGTGTTCTCTGCCCCGCCAGCCAAAACCTTTGCCACGAAGGTGCCGCCATCCTCTAATACGTCGAACGCGAAATCCAAGGCTGCTTCGACCAGTGCAACAATCCGCAGGTGGTCAGTGGCTTTATGGCCCGAAGCTGCAGCGGCCATGTCAGACATAACGACATCGGCGCGCCCGCCCAGCCAGGCTTTTACCTTTTCATCCGCCTCTTCAGAGAGAAAATCCAATTGGTGCAACTCGGCCCCTGAAATCGGTTCAACCTCTTGCAAATCGACTCCAAGGACAGTTCCCTGCGGCTTCTTCGCATTTTGGGAAAGCGCATTGACGCGCACAACAGCCACTTGGCACCAGCCGCCGGGTGCACATCCCAAATCGACCACCCGAGCACCGGGCTTCAGAAAACCATATCGATCATCCAGTTCGATGATCTTGTACGCAGCCCTGCCCCGATAGCCTTCTTTCTTGGCCCTTTGAACGTAAGGGTCATTCAGTTGCCGTTCGAGCCAAAGGGTTGAGGACAGCTTTCTGCCTTTGGCAGTCTTTACCCGCACTCGCAGGTCGCGCTGACCTCGACCGGAGGTGTTTTTTTCAGGTGTTTTCTTTCCGGTCATGTAAATGGTCCCTCAGTCAATACGCCATCTTTGGTCATCTGGGCGTATAGTAATCCTTCGCGCAGTCCCCGGTCGGCGACGGACAACCGATCCGTTGGCCATATACGCATCAGGGCTTGTAGAATAGCTGCGCCAGACATAATCAATGCATGTCGGTCCCGGCCAATTCTGGGGTCGGTGCGGCGCCCTTCCGGCCCCAAGGTCAGATAATCCCGGATGACCGTATCAATCTGATCCGAAGTCATCTGAAGCCCGTCCACCTTGGTCCGGTCATAGCGGCGCAAGCCAAGAAAACTTGCAGCTACGGTGGTGACCGTTCCACTTGTTCCGATGATCTGGAATCCCTCTCTCCGCTGCTGCGCGTTATAGGGAGAAAAGCTCGCGAGTTGCTCTTCGAAGAACCAACTCATCAGCGCGAAACGGGCGGCGTCATCGTCGACGTCACCAAACTGATCACGCAATGTGGCAACCCCCAAAGGTACGCTGATCCAGTCAACTACCTTTGCACCGTCCGCGGGTTGGGCATCAAAGCCACTGTGCAGACCCATGATCGCGCGGGGACGGTTTTCCGGGCGAACCTTGGACAGATCAATCCAGACCAGTTCGGTAGAGCCGCCACCAATATCCACCACTAGCAATTGCTCGGTCGTTACGTTGACCAATGGCGCACAAGAGATGACAGCAAGACGCGCTTCTTCTTCGGGGGTTATGACTTCCAGCTGTAGTCCTGTCTCGCGTCGCACCTGGCGCATGAAGTCACGCGCATTTCTTGCCCTGCGGCATGCCTCTGTCGCCACCAAGCGCATTTGCCGAACATTGTGGCGTTCCAGTTTTTTCTGACAAATCCGTAGGGCTTGAACCGTACGCGACATTGACGCGCGCGAAAGCCGGCCCGAAGCCTCAAGGCCCACACCAAGCTGGACAGTCTTTGAAAAGCTGTCGATCACCGTAAACTGGCTGCCCCTAGGTTGGGCAATCAGCATGCGGCAACTGTTTGTGCCAAGGTCCAGCGCCGCGTATAGCGTGCCAGCCCCTGAAATAGGAGAGGGTGACAAATCAACGTCTCGGGAGCCATTTTCAGGCTCTACCGAAGAGTTTGATGCGCCCCCCTCTCGAGGACGCTCGGGCGCCATAATCGCCCTCCATATGTGGTTGAGTTAAGGGTAACGCCGATACCTTCCGCTCGCAAGTATTCTTCGCGCGCCTCAATCCGGGTCGGTACGCAGGGGATGCTTGCTGTGAACTTCCGGCCAAGGACACAACGCAGGCTTCGAACAAGATCATGCAAAAAAAGAGAATTATTGAATGTCGAAATACCTCAGTTATTGAACTAGTTTGGTCGGCAGAGGCGTCGGGTCGGTTATTTGATGCACCATGTCGAAAACGCACCTTCGCGTCGCAAACAGGCTATTAGAACCTAGGCAACGGGTCGAAAAGGAATCGGACGGATGGCGGAAGTTACGGTGGTTTATTGGCGCGATATTCCGGCCCAAGTCATCGTTGGCAAGGGACGGCGCGGTGCCAAGGTTCAACTGCCTGAGCGGTTTGAGCAAGCGATTGATCGTTGTGCCATGAAGATTGGTGCCAAGGATGCCGATGCCTATCTCGCCGAATGGCGTAAGGCCCCTCCATACGAAGTCGAAGGTGAGCAGGAAGACGTCGCTCGCGCCGAAGCCGCTCGTCTGGAAATGGAATATGATACGGCGCGGATTAAGGCGCTGATCGAAGCGGAAGGCTGGGCGAAGCCCTGATCGATGACACTAAGGGAGAGACTCATGGCACTGTTCAATTTTCGCTCCAAGGCGCATTCCCCAGCCACGTCGGGTGGATCGCTTGAGGCCTTCCTCACGGGTTATTCCATTGAGGTAATGCCCCGCACGGCTGAAAAGGTTGAAAACTTCCGCGCCTTGTTGCCAACAGGCACGCGCGTTTACATCGCGCATATCGAGGGCACACCCATCGAGGAGATGGTTGCCACGGCCAAGCGGATTGGCGAAGAAGGCTATATCGTGATGCCGCACTTTCCTGCGCGCATCATCAAGGACAAAGCCACGCTGAATGATTGGGTTGCCCGCTACAAAGATGTGGGCGTCAGCCAGGGGCTTATCTTGGCAGGCGGGGTCGCATCCCCTCATGGCGATTTCCATACTTCGATGCAGTTGTTGGAATCTGGCGCCTTTGATGGCTTTAAGCGCCTGCATGTTGCCGGACATCCGGAAGGCAACAAGGACATTGATCCCGACGGATCAGACAAGATGGTTATGGAAGCCGCACGTTGGAAATCGGCTTTTTCCGAGCGCACGGATGCCGAAATGGCGATGGCGACGCAGTTCTGCTTTGAGGCCGCGCCGGTTATCGATTGGGTTAACCGTTTACAGGCTGAAAATATCAAACTACCCGTCCATATCGGTGTCGCGGGACCTGCCAAATTGCAGACCCTGATTAAGTTTGCCATCGCTTGTGGCGTTGGTCCTTCGCTGAAGGTTCTGCAAAAGCGGGCCATGGATGTATCGAAGCTTTTGCTTCCCTATGAACCAACCGATTTCCTGGCCGAACTTGCCGCCCATAAGGCAGCAAACCCGGGTTTTGGAATTGAACAGGTTCACTTCTTCCCATTGGGCGGGATCAAGACAAACGCACAATGGGTCACCGAAAACGGTGGCGCTGCCGGAAAACCAGCCGTCGCTGCCTGATCACCCGGCAGACAAGGTTAGGCTATGACGACAGGATGGGGCCTCTCAAATGGCTCAATAGTGTCGTTATGCCAGACCAAAATAACCTAAATGCAGCGAAAGCTGACCGCCTACTTCGATTGATTTCACCTTAACGTATGGACGACCAATGACCCGCACCATTCTTGAATCCAAAACGAAAACCGTGGTGATCGGCTTTGATGAGCCGTTCTGCGTTATCGGCGAGCGCATCAATCCAACCGGCCGTAAGAAACTTGCTGCCGAACTGGAAGCCGGAAACTTTGAAACTGTTATCAAGGACGCTTTGGAGCAGGTTGCCTGTGGCGCAACGGTTCTCGATGTGAACTCTGGCGCAGTCTTCACCAACAAGATGGCCGAAGATCCACGCTATGCAGACAACAACTTCGTCGAACCACCTCTGATGAAGGCCCTGATCGAGATTGTTCAACAGACGGTCGACGTCCCCCTTTGCATCGACAGCTCGGTTCCCGCTGCACTGGAAGCCGGTCTGGCCGCCTGCGAGGGGCGTCCGCTTCTGAACTCGGTCACCGGTGAAGAAGAGCGTCTGGAACTGGTTCTTCCTCTGGTCAAGAAGTACAATGTTCCGGTTGTCGCCATCTCGAACGATGACACCGGAATTTCGCCCGACCCAGATGTTCGTTTTGCCGTAGCCAAGAAAATTGTCGAGCGGGCAGCTGACTTTGGCATTCCGGCCCATGACATCGTGGTCGACCCGCTTGTCATGCCCGTTGGCGCTATGGCTTCGGCCGGTCAGCAGGTGTTTGCTCTGGTTCGGCGCCTGCGCGATGAGCTGGGCGTGAATACGACCTGTGGCGCTTCCAACATTTCCTTCGGACTTCCGCACCGGCATGGCATCAACGGGGCTTTCCTGCCGATGGCCATTGGCGCTGGTATGACCTCGGCTATCATGAACCCGGTTCGCCAGCAGGAAATGGAAGCCATCCGTGCTGCCAACTTCCTAATGAACCATGATGCGAACGGCGGCGAATGGATCCGGTTTGCCAAGGTCTTGGAAGCGGTTGAGGGCGGCATGACTTTTGCCGAAGCTTCGTCGGCACAGTCGCAAGCAGCATCGGGCCGCCGTGGCGGCCGTCGCGCACGCGGCTAACTATATACCAATAAAACAAAAAGGGCCCGTCAGCGGGCCCTTTCTTTTTCGCAAGTCATGATTTCCTTACATCTGTTCGCCAGCCGACGCCCTTCTTGCCACCTTGATCTTCCCGCCACGAAGGTTTGTTATGCCTTTAGGTAAGGGAGCACCAAGATGACCTCACCCTTGGCAGGAATCGTCGTTTTGGATCTGACCCATGTTCTGGCCGGACCCTTCTGCTCACACACCCTTTCGGACCTCGGCGCACGCGTCATAAAAGTCGAACGCCCGAAGCTGGGTGATGATACGCGGGCATTTCCACCGTTTGTTGGGGATGAAAGCGCCTATTTCGCCGCATTAAATGCCGGCAAGCAATCCATAGCGCTTGATCTGAAAAGTCAGGAAGGCGCCGATATTCTTGATCAGCTTTTGGCCGCCTCAGACGTTGTTCTGGAAAATTTCCGTCCTGGCGTCATGGAAAAACTTGGCTTTGGGTGGGAAACGCTTCACCGACGCTATCCGCGTTTGATTTATGGGGCAGTATCCGGGTTTGGGCACACTGGACCAGATTCAGCAAAACCGGCCTATGACATGGTGGTGCAGGCCCGGGGTGGTGTGATGAGCATCACGGGGGAAGAAGGCGGCCCCCCAGTCCGGGTTGGCGCAAGCATCGGCGATATCGTTGCCGGTATGTACCTAACTCAGGGAATCCTGGCTGCGCTATATGATCGGTCAAGCACCGGCGTTGGCCGTAAGATCGACATTTCGATGCTGGATAGCCAGCTTGCCATACAGGAACATTCCATAGCAATTACTGCGGCAACGGGCACGCCTCCCACAAGGACAGGGGCCCGTCACCCGACAATAACACCGTTTTCGACTTATCGTGCCAGTGACGGGTTCTTTGTCATCGCGGCTGGCAATGACGCCATGTTCCGCCTTCTCTGCACCACGCTAAACCTCCCCATCGCTGACGATCAGAGGTTTGCAACAAATTCTGCACGATGCGAGCATCATGCCCTATTAAAACGTTTGATCGAAGCCATCACACTTGAACACTCGGTAAGCTATTGGATCAAGCTTCTAGAAACTGCGGGGCTTCCGACAGCTTCTGTCCAGGATATGGCCGAGGTGCTGCGCGACCCGCAGCTCCGTGCCCGGAATATGGTGCTTGAGGTTGAAGCCAATCCAGGGGGGGCGACCTTCTTGGCACCTGGAAACCCGATCAAGATGTCGGGTCTTGCAGAACCTAAAAAACGCGCCCCTGCCCCGCTTTTGGACGGCGACCGGGAGGATATCCTGAACTGGCTGGATAATTCCTAGAAGCCAGTTCAGCCCGTGATAACGCGCGCACTGTTTCAGAAAATTCTTCTCCCATCTTTTGCCTTTGAAGCACAGGTCGCGTTTCAGGCATGAACCGACGAAATCTTTCTATTCACTGACGGAATAGAGAGGGAAGCTGCCGCTAACGGGCATTGTCTTCTTCTGTTTGCAGATTAAAACCCGGAACGACAGAAAACTCTTTGTGGACTTGCACATGACCGAAGACGCCCTTGTAATCTTTACGCCGTCTGGAAAACGTGGGCGGTTCCCTTTGGGTACGCCTGTTCTGACTGCAGCACGGCAGCTTGGCGTCGACCTCGATTCTGTCTGTGGCGGCCGCGGGATCTGCTCCAAATGCCAGATCACGCCGGGTTATGGTGAGTTCCCGAAACACGGTGTCCATGTCGATGCGGACGCCCTGACAGAGTGGAACTCTGTTGAGGACCGTTATAAGCAAAAGCGCGGAATGATCGACGGACGTCGGCTTGGATGTCAGGCAAAGGTCATGGGTGATGTCGTCATTGACGTCCCACCGGAAAGCCAAGTTCACAAGCAAGTTATTCGCAAGTCGGCGACTGAGCGCACCATTGCAATGGACCCGGCAACAAAGCTTCTGTTCGTTGAAGTGCAAGAACCCGACATGCACGAGCCAACTGGCGATTTCGAACGGCTGGCGATTGCTTTGCGCGATCAGTGGCAGGTTCAGGATGTGACAGCAGACCTTGCACTGATGCGGCGGTTGCAACCGGCACTTCGCAAGGGCGAATGGAAGGTCACGGTTGCATTGCACAAAGGCAATCAGGACGCTTCTTCACGCATTCTGGATATCTGGCCGGGCTTTCATGAAGGACCAATTCTGGGGCTGGCCATTGATCTTGGGTCAACCACCATCGCCGCACATCTTTGCGACCTGACTGATGGTCGAGTTTTGGCATCAAGCGGGTTGATGAATCCACAGATCCGCTTTGGCGAAGACCTGATGAGCCGTGTTTCCTACGCAATGATGAATCCCGGCGGCGATGTGGAAATGACCCGGGCCGTGCGTGAGGCAATCAACGCGCTTTCCGCATCAATTGCAGCCGAGGCAAATACGCTACCCACCAATGTTTATGAGGTGGTGTTCGTCTGCAATCCAGTGATGCATCACCTTCTCTTGGGGATTGATCCCGTAGAACTTGGCCAAGCACCGTTTGCGTTGGCGACAAGTGGCAGTCTTTCACTGGATGCGCGTGATCTTGACCTGACCCATTTGAACGCCGCAGCGCGCGTTTACATACTTCCCTGCATCGCAGGCCATGTCGGTGCAGACTGCGCAGCCGTAGCGCTATCGGAAGAACCCAATAAATCAGACGACATGGTCTTGATCGTCGATGTCGGAACAAATGCCGAAATCCTTTTGGGCAATAAGACACGCGTTCTGGCTTGTTCTTCGCCTACGGGCCCGGCTTTTGAAGGGGCCCAGATTTCGAGCGGACAACGCGCCGCACCCGGTGCCATTGAGCGGGTGCACATTGATCCGATCACGAAAGAGCCACGTTTCAGAGTGATTGGAAGCGAGCTTTGGTCTGACGATCCAGAATTTGCGGCAGCGACGGCAACAACAGGGATCACTGGCATCTGCGGCTCTGGGATCATTGAGGCCGTTGCTGAGATGCGGATGGCTGGACTTGTCGACGCGCGTGGTTTGATTGGAAGTGCTGAACAGACTGGAACTGAACGTTCGGTACCGGAAGGTCGAACCCACAGCTACATGCTCCATGATGGCAGTGCAGACGGCGGCCCACGGATCATGGTGACGCAGGGCGATATTCGTGCAATTCAATTGGCCAAGTCGGCTCTATATGCCGGTGCACGCTTGTTGATGGATGAAATGGGCGTCGACCATGTAGACCGCGTAACCCTTGCAGGAGCGTTTGGTGCCCATATCAGCCCAAAGCACGCAATGGTTCTTGGAATGATCCCGGATGCGCCATTGGAAAAGGTCACAAGCGCAGGAAACGCGGCAGGAACTGGGGCGCGGATAGCACTTTGCAGCGCTGCGGCCCGCAGTCAGATTGAGAAGACTGTACACGATATTCACAAGGTCGAGACTGCAATCGAACCACGCTTCCAAGAGCATTTTGTCAATGCGAATGCCATACCGCACGCGGTTGACCCTTTCCCGGAACTTGGCTTGATCGTGACGCTTCCCGATGTTTCGTTTAACACCGCCAGTGGCGGGGGCGATTCAAATCGCCGTCGGCGCAGAGGTTGACTTGCCCATAGGCAACATTTGGCTATTGTCTGACTGATGGAAGATCCGATTGCCCAACTGATCCTTGGATGTGCCGCGCAAGACCGCGCGGCATTTCGTATGCTTTATGCGGAGAGTTCGGCGAAACTATTGGGCGTTACGCTTCGTATCCTTGGTAATCGCACGGATGCGGAGGATGCATTGCAAGAGGTTTACACCAGAGTTTGGCTGAAAGCAGTTCAGTACAGCCCCGATAAAGGGGCTGGAATGTCGTGGCTTATCGCCATGACACGCAATCTTGCAATTGATCGCCTTCGCGCTCGGAAGCCCGCGCAGGACAAGGATGAAGCTGCCGACTTTATCGTAGATCAGGCGCCTCGCGCTGAAACCGTTCTCATCGCCAAGGGTGAGGCAAGGCGCGTAAAGGATTGCTTCAGCACTCTAGAGCCTGACCGCGCAGCGGCAGTTCGTGGTGCTTATCTGGATGGGCATTCTTATGACGAACTCGCACGTCACTTCTCGGTTCCTCTGAACACCATGCGAACTTGGCTTCGGCGTAGCCTTCTGAAACTAAAGGAGTGTCTGGACCAATGACCGACACACCTTTGACCCCATTCGAAGAACATGATGCGCTCGCTGCGGAGTATGTCTTGGGCGTGCTGGACCTTCCGGACCGCATTGCAGCCGAACGCCTAATCCGTGAGGATGCCACGTTTGCCCTTGCTGTAAATTCATGGGAAAAGCGGTTGGCCGGGCTCAATACCGATTTTGCAGAGGAGAAACCCTCTCCTGCTCTGCTGGGTAAGATTGAAGATCGGTTGTTCCCTAAGCAAGCGGCAGTACGGAAGAACTGGCTAAGTTGGGCTGTAGGAAGTTTGGCCGCAGCGGCTTTGGCTGTTGCCGTGGTCTTTGTAACCCTTCCGTCGGTTGACCCGTCAAAGGTAGTCACACTTGCTACTACGGATCAGTCACTCGTCTATAGTGCGGCTTTCCTCGACAATGAGTTGGTTGTGACCCGTGCAGTTGGCGCGAGTGCAGGCCCGGGACAAGTCCATGAATTGTGGATCATCGCGCCCGGGGCTGCGCCAGTTTCGCTTGGTCTATTGGGTGGCACCGAGCTTGTGATTGAATACCCAGTGCCACCATCAGACTGGATTCTTGCCGTTTCTGTCGAACCAGAAGGTGGATCGCCCACGGGCGCCCCAACTGGGCCGGTTATCTTGACCGCTGAAGTCGGCGCGTAATCACGGCTGCGTGATGAGCGATAAATTCACGCGGCACCTGAAACTTCCACGATGATGCCTTCGTAACTCTGATCAGATGGCAGGACGGTCCTGCCCTTCTATGAACCGGAGATACCGACATGAAACTTGCTATCACAGCTTCGATCCTCGCGCTTTCGACGACCATGGCATTGGCTGAAAATCCGATGGTTGGCGGCGCCGCCATGTATGAAGAAAAGAACATTGTCGAAAATGCTGTGAACTCTGCCGACCACACGACTCTCGTCACAGCGGTGCAAGCCGCTGGTCTGGTGGAAACGTTGTCCGGCGAAGGCCCGTTCACCGTCTTTGCTCCGACCAACGACGCCTTTGCAAAGCTTCCTGCAGGAACGGTTGAAACCCTGCTGAAGCCGGAAAACAAAGACCAGCTGACCAAGATCCTCACCTGCCATGTTGTAGCAGCCAACGCTCTGTCAGATGCAATCATGAAGATGGTTGATGACGACAAAGGCGCCCATCCGGTGAAAACTGTCGGTGGGTGTGAATTCACTGCAATGTATGAAGGCGACAAAGTCATGATCAAGGACGGTCAGGGCAATGTTGCGAATGTCACCATCGCTGATGTGAAGCAGTCGAATGGCGTCATTCATGTCATCGACACTGTTCTGTTGCCCGCAATGTAATCTCCCCGGCACGAGGTTTGTGCCAGTCACTGGGTGCAGCCCTGGTCCGCCACGGGCAGACAGGCTCTGTAATATGTCCCCTCGCAAAGTCTCGGCTGTCCGTGCCCCCCGGTCTCAACGCCGGGGGGATTTTCATTTCATGACAGGCGTGCATGATCGAGAGATGATGCGTAATTTCCTATTCCTATTGTCCTCTGGCCGTCGCAACGGCAATTCCGAATGTCTTGCCCGTCGCGCCGCGATCGAAGGTTCTGACCAGACTTGGGTTGACTTGTCAGACCTGTCTCTTCCAGCTTTTCGGGACAGACGTCCTTATGCGCCGCAGGAAGACGCAGTTATTATGGGACTGTTTAGCGATCTTTGTCGCGCAACCGACATTGTGTTCGTTGCCCCGGTCTATTGGTATGCCCTGCCCGCTCCGGCAAAATTGCTCATCGACCATTGGTCCGGTTTTTTGGATAGCCCGGACTTGAGCTTCAAGGATCGTATTGCCGGAAAAAGACTTTGGCTGATTTCTACCAGAGCTGATCCCAATCCCGCGGTGCCAAGCGCAATGGAAGCCATGCTGCGCCAGAGCGGCGGATGGCTTGGGATGGCTTGGGGGGGCGCATTGCATGGCGTCGGAGACGCTCCCGGAGACATTAAAAACTGCACTTCCTGGATGATTGCTCCGGGATTCCTTGCCCAAAACAGATGAAGTTCGACTTGCCAGAGCAAAGCGTCATCCCTAGCGTCTGATAAGATTTTCAAGGAGCCTTTCATGTCCATCTCTATCCAGAGGGTCTTTGCTTTCCTTTCGCTAGCATTGATAGCAAACCCAGTTCTTGCCGAAGACCGATCAATAATTGTGCTTGATGCTTCCGGCTCGATGTGGGGGCAGATTGACGGCCGTCCAAAGTTGGAGATTGCGCGCGAAGCTTTGGGTCAGGTTTTGCAAGGCATTCCGGCCGAGTCCGAACTTGGCTTGATGGCGTATGGACACAGAGAGAAAGGGTCTTGCGAGGATATCGAGCTGATCGTTCCACCGTCGACAGAATCAGCGGCAGCCATTTCTGAAGCGGCGAACCGCATGAAATTCTTGGGAAAGACCCCCCTTTCGGAAGCTGTTAGGCGTGCTGCAATTGAACTTCGCGCAACAGAGGAAAAAGCCACGGTCATCCTCATTACGGACGGCATTGAGACCTGCAATGCTGATCCATGTGCCTTGGGGAACGAACTGGAAGCTTCGGGCGTAGATTTTACTGCGCACGTTGTTGGCTTTGGTCTGACAGAGGATGAAGGCAAACAGGTGGCCTGCCTGGCAGAGAACACTGGCGGGAAATACATTGAGGCCAAGGACGCCACCGCTTTGGTCGAAGCCTTAAAAACGACTGTCGCTGCAGCGCCCACGGCGGAACCAAGCCCAGAACCGGTTGTTGAACCCGAACCGGCACCGGAACTGCTCGAAAACGTGGATCCAGTCCTGCGCTTGGTTGCCGGAGGAGAAGAGCCCGAAATCGTATCTGACGCCTATTTCGATTTGACTCCAGTTGACGCTGCGGGGGCTCCGACAGGAGACGTTTATACGATCTATGGAAAGAGCCTTGGGACACTTCCGGCCGGCGACTATTCCCTGACGGCAAAACTGGGAAAGGCCCAAGCGACAGTTCCGGTCACCGTCGCGGCCGAGGGTATGACCACGATCGAAGTTGTCCTTGATGCAGGTATTCTTGACGTTGCTGTGCTCGCCGAACAAGGCGGCGACGTAGATCCAGAAGGGTATTGGGAGGTGCGTGGACCTGAGGACGTCACCGTCTACGGTTATGCAAAAGGACGCGTTGTTCTTCCTGCCGGGGAATATGCCTTAAAGGCGCGGCTCGGGACTGCCGAAGTCAACGAAGCTGTTGTTATTGAACCTGGCGGAATTTCTGAAAAACGCATGGTTATGGGGATTGGTGTGGCAAAGTTGACCTCATGGTACACGCCAGATCTTCGCGTCGAATCTGGCGACCCCTACTACGAAATCTTTGCAGCACAGACGGCAGTAGATGGGACCAGAACTTCAGTGGTCTACAACTACGGTTCCGAAGCGGTATTCGACCTCGTACCTGGCGACTACATTGCCCTAAGCAAATTGGGAGAGGCCTCTGTTGAGATGCCATTCACCGTAAAGGCAGCAGAGCAAACAGAACTTAAACTGGTGCTTAATGCAGGTGTGGCGGCGATTGATCTGGTCGAAGGCGCCTATCTAGAGGTGAGATCAGCCAAAACGGACATCAATGGCGAACGAAAGCTGATTGCGTACAGCTATGGCCCCCTGCAGGTAACACTTCCCGCGGGAGATTACATTGCAACTGCCGACAGAGAGGGAGCAAAGGCAGAGCAGAACTTTACCGTATCGGCGGGCGAACGTGTTGAACTGGCGCTTACGCTTCCTTGAAGAATCCGGCGGGGCACGCTCTTGACGGCGGACCTGCCGTAACATACCTCAGGGTTCACGCGGGTGTAGCTCAATGGTAGAGCCGCAGCTTCCCAAGCTGATGACGAGGGTTCGATTCCCTTCACCCGCTCCATCCGCATCTGAGGTGAAAACGGTGCGTGCTTTTCTTACATCAATCGCGTTTCTAGCGCTTTCAACCCCGGCCATTGCCGAAGGTTATCCCTTTGAAGGCACTTGGGATTGTGGCGTTGCGATTTTCAGTTTTACGTCTGAGATCTATAACAATGGCTCTGACAACATGCAGATCACAGATGTTGCCTCAGATAGTTCTGGGTACATTCTGACATTTGCGGACGACTATCAGCTTTCGGTGGCCGTTAACGCTGATGGAACCCTTGCTTGGTTCTCTCCGGCTTCCGGTGATAGCTTCACCTGCAATCCGGTCAAGTAACCCCTTCCCTTTGCTGATCTGCCTCGCTAGGCAATCAGTGTTGGCAAAAGGGGAATTCCATGACCACGGATATCAAACGCATTGGCATTGGCGCACGCATGAGCGAAGGCGTCTGCTTTAACGGGATCGTCTGGCTTGCCGGCCAAGTTGGAAACCCGGGTGACTCTGTTGCTGATCAGACCCGCACCTGTCTGGCGGAAGTCGATCGCATTTTGGCCGAAGCCGGCACGGACAAGTCCAGAATCCTGTCGGCCCAAATTTGGCTAGCCGACATCGCGGATTTTGCTGAAATGAATTCCGTTTGGGACGCTTGGGTGCCTCAGGGCCACACACCAGCACGCGCTACGGGCGAAGCAAAACTTGCGGCCCCCGAATACCGCGTCGAGGTTATCGTGACTGCTGCATTGCGCTGACCTTAAAGCGGGGCAGGTAAGGAATCCTGCCCCGCCAATACACCTGAATCGGCTATTTCAGTTTCAGAAACCGTGTTAACTTCCAAATATAGCAGGTGTTTTATTTCTGCTGTTTTCCGGCCGGCGAAATTTTAATTTCGTCAACCGCTTTAGGAGATTCGATTATGAAACCGAAAACGACTTTAAAGGTCCTGTCGATTTCTGTCTTATTAAGCACGACTTCCCTTGTGGAAGCGGCAGAAATTGATGTCGTCCAATGCAATATTCTTGAAAATCAGACCTACAAGCCGGCTCTGCTCGTTCGACATGACGGTAAACTACATACCTTCAAAGTCGGAGAAGGGAAGCTGACACGGCGGGTAGCCTATAACAATGATGCCGCCCTGAAATTCATTGCGCGGCAACTTGGACTACCCGAAGCCTCGTTGCGCTATTCACAATGCTCGACCGCGGCGCTTCAGGACGGCCCGGCCCCCACAGTTGCGCCGGTCGTCGTTACGCCTCCTCCGCCGCCTCCGCCCCCACCACCTCCCGTTGACACGGGTTGCAGTTGCGGTCCTTGCTACGGGGCTTAGTGAATGCCAGGAGCCCCGCCGCGTATCCTACTCGCCAATGAGTTTGGTGCCGGGCGGGGCCATCTTGTGACTTTGGCCAGACTAGCTAACGCATTTGAGGACGGATTCGTCTTTGATGCCGCGCTTGCCCGTCGGGAACACCAATCAGAATTGGCGGCTCTACGAGCCGATATCTTTGACGGTCCCATGCTGAGCTATGATAGTTCTAGACGGCTTGGGCCAGAAAGGATTCCGACAGCGACGTGGGGAGAGTTTCTAGGCGACAGCGGCTTTTCCTCAGTCAGCCGGATCCGCGAGATTGTCGCTTGGTGGCGATTGGTACTTTCCAGTCGTGATGTGAAACTTGTACTGGCCGACTACGCCCCTTTGGCCATGTTTGCAGCACGGTCATTGGGAATCAAGTCAATCGCGACAGGTACTGGCTACGGCCTTCCGCCTCCGAACATGCTTGAGTTTCCAGTCCTTTCCCAAGACGCCACTATAAGGCTGCATGATGAGAAAGTGCTGGTTGAAAATCTGAATACAGTCGCAGACGAGATTGGGATGCCGCGGCTGGCGTCATTCCCAGAACTGTATCGCGCGGATCTGCAACTGGTTCGCACCTTGCCGTTTCTTGACCCCTACGAAGAAGTTCGCGAAAACGCGACTTATCTTCCTCCAGTGACAGATATCAGTCCCGTGTTGGCACAAGGCGGCGAAGAGGTATTTGTCTATTTTTCCACGATAGAATTCAACGATCCGGGCGTGGTGGAGGCTCTTGCAAACCTGCCACTTCCCAGACGTGGATATCTTCCCGCTCCGCCGCCCGGCGTCGCTGAAAGGCTTATCCAGAGCGGAATGATCCTCGAGGATAGGCCAGTCCCGGTTTCGAAGATCGCCGAAAGGTCCCGCATTTTATTGAATGCTGGACAACATGGCATATTGTGTTTGGGGCTTTACGCAGGCCTGCCTCAAGTTTGTCTTTTTCAGCATCGTGAGCAGTTGTTCCACGCTCAGCGCGCAGCAGATCAAGGAGTCGCACGCGTTGTTCATCCTCGCGAACGCGAGGAAAGAAATCTTGTCACAATCATCATGGAGACTTACCACGACGCCGCCATGCGTGAGAAAGCACATCAGATCGCGCGGCAGCTAAAGGCCGAGATGAATGTCTCCCCCGACCTTATGCTACGAAATGCAATAGCCCCGATCCGGACCGAGCTTCTAAAAACTAGCCTTTGAACCATTTTGCCAAGAGTTGGGTTGATCCATCTTTGTCGTCGGCCGCTGCTTTGCCTTCCAGTACTGGTTGAAGCGCCAGCGCAAGCTCTTTGCCAAGTTCAACGCCCCACTGATCGTAGGAATTGATCCCAAGGATCACGCCTTCGACAAACACGCGATGTTCATATAGCGCGATGATCTGTCCCAGAACAAACGGCGTCAGCGTTTCATAGGCAAGCGTCGTCGACGGGCGATTGCCCGGGAAAACGCGATGCCGTGCCTGCCGCTCTAACTCTGCGCCGGTCACCCCCTTCTTTGCCAGGATTGCCGTCGCTTCCGCCAAAGAGCGCCCACGCATCAGCGCCTCGGACTGTGCCAGGCAATTCGAGACAAGCAGGACATGCTGATGCTGGAGTTCTTTTTCGTGACCCGTCCGCGCGACAAGGAACTCACAGGGGACAACACGCGTACCCTGATGGATCAGCTGATAAAAGGCATGCTGACCGTTTGTCCCCGGCTCACCCCAAACCACTGGTCCAGAGTGATAAGGCAAATCGTTTCCGGCCATATCAACGCGTTTGCCATTCGACTCCATCTCAAGTTGCTGCAGATAGGCGGGCAGACGCAAAAGACGTTGGTCATAGGGCAGAACTGCACGCGTCGCATGTCCACAGATTTGGTTGTGCCAAATACCCACCAAAGCCAACAAGACCGGAATGTTTTGGTCAAAGGGGGCTGACCTGAAATGGTCATCCATCGCCGCCCCGCCGCGGAGGAATTCGGCAAAATGGTCGGGGCCGATGGACAGCATGAGTGACAGGCCTATTGGTCCCCACATGGAATAGCGCCCGCCAACCCAGTCTTCAAAACCAAAAACACGTTCGGGAGCAATTCCAAAGGCTTTGGTTTTATCTGCTGCAGTGGATACTGCTGCAAACTGTGAGGCAGGATCAGACACTTTGACTGACATCCAGCGCTTTGCCGTTTCGGCATTCGTCATGGTTTCAATGGTCGTGAACGTTTTCGACGCCACGATCACCAAAGTGGTATCAGGATTAAGTCCCGAGAGGACATCGGCGATATGCGCACCATCGACGTTCGAGACAAAATGGACACGCGGACCGATCGCATAGGGAGATAGTGCGATAGCGGCCATTGCCGGGCCCAGATCCGACCCCCCAATCCCGATGTTCAAGACATCGGTGATTTTACCACCTTGTCCAGAGTAAGCACCGCTTTGCACCTGACGAACAAAGTCTTGCATCCGCGCATATGTTGCGCGGACTTCAGGCATGACCTCTGCGCCATCCACGATTACCGATGAAGACAGGTTCCGTAACGCTGTGTGCAATACCGCCCGGCCTTCAGTTTCATTGATCTTAGCACCGGAAAACATTGCGTCGCGCTTTTCATCTACGGCAGACGCGGCCGCGAGGGCGATCAGAAGATCGCGTCCTCGATCATCAATGTTGGTTTTAGAATAATCAAACAGCAAGCCATCCTTAGACACCGAAAAACGTGCAGCGCGATCTGCATCGTTGAAAAGTCCAAGAATGGAGCGACCTTCTACTGCCGCATGATGATCTTTGAGTGAGTCCCAACGGTTCTGCATGTCATTCTGCCCAGTGCACGGTTGCATTATCGAGGACGACCTTTATTGGAGCCTCGCTCTGAGTAAGTTTTGTGGCCGATTCCAAAGCCTTTCGCTTTTCAGGACCACGGATCACCACATGGGTGCGTATTGCTGATTTCAGATATGGAGCCGTCAGCGTGATCCTTGGCTCTCCGGCTGCCTCGGCACGCAACGCCATCAAAATTGGCGCATCATCCGATAGCGCATCTTCTAATTTGTCCGCGCCCGGAAACAAGCTTGCTGTATGCATGTCCGCTCCCATTCCCAAGAGCAGAACCGAAATTGGCAGATGGGGTTTCAGCCCTGCTGACAATTCATCCAGCTGTTCCTCTGGCGTCTCTGCACCTGCATACAACGGCACGAGCTGTGCGCTCTGAGCTTTGCCACGGATCAAACGATCTTTTAGCAGACGTGTATTGGATCTGGGGCTTGTCTCGGGAACCCAACGCTCGTCATTCAGGAAAACGGACACGTTTTCCCATGGCAGATCAACACCTGACAAAGTGTCGAAAATCGGTCCGGGCGTGGTACCTCCCGGAACACAAAACGAAGCGCGCCCGTCACGACGCAGAAAATCACCCAACTCGCTTGCGATTGTGTCGGCGAGAGACAGAAACATCAGGTCGGCATCAGGATATTCACGAAACTCCATCAGCGAATATCCCTCCAACGGCGACCGTCTCTGTGCATAAGCATCAGTGCGTCTTCCGGGCCTGACGAGCCGGGATCATAGCCCTGCGGTTTGTCTCCCCGGGCTTCCCAGCCAGCGATGATCGGGTCTGTCCATGCCCATGCGGCTTCGACCTCATCACCGCGCATGAATAGCGTTTGGTTACCACGGATCACGTCCATAATCAGCCGCTCATACGCATCTGGAACGTCCTCGGCGTCGGGGCCAAGCGCATCGGCAAAGGTCATATCCAAAGGCACTTGCGCCAAACGCATGCCGCCCGGTCCCGGCTCCTTGATCATCACCATCAGGTTCATCCCTTCATCCGGCTGAAGACGGATGACCAAGACGTTTTCCCGCCAGCCCTTTGCATCGTCGAAGATGGAATGTGGGGGTTCACGGAAAGTAATCGCAATCTCGCTTGCGCGGGCCCGCAGTCGCTTTCCGGTGCGCAAGTAGAACGGCGTGCCTTTCCAGCGCCAGTTCGAGATATGTGCCTTCAAAGCAATATAGCTTTCCGTTTTGCTTTGTTCGTTCTCGGAATGCTCAACATAACCGCCTTGACCGCCTCCGGACAAATACTGACCGCGCACAATGTCGTTCGGTTGAACCGGATCAAGTGCTCGGATCACCTTCAGCTTTTCATCCCGCACTGCATCCGGGTCAAAATGATAAGGCGGTTCCATCGCAATGAGGCAAAGCAGCTGCATCATATGGTTCTGAACCATGTCCCGCATGGCACCAGATTTGTCGTAATAAGCGCCCCTGCCCTCCACGCTTACCGTTTCGGCGACGGTTATCTGGACATGGTCAATGTATTCGGACTTCCAAAGAGGCTCGAACAGGATGTTGGCAAAACGTACAGCCATTAAGTTCTGAACAGTCTCTTTGCCAAGATAGTGGTCGATCCGGTAGATTTGACCTTCGTTGAAATGCTTCGCCAATGTGGCGTTCAATGCTTTGGCCGACGCAAGATCCCGTCCGAACGGCTTTTCGACAACGATACGCGCATTGTCATCTGCGATTCCATGTTGTTTCAACCGAAGGGCGATATCTCCGAACAAACTTGGCGCGACAGAGAAGTAGAAGGCGTTGACCACGTCTGTGCGCATCACCTCCTTGAGCTTCGCCCACCCGCCCTCACCCTTTGCATCAATGGCAACATAGTGAAGGCGTTTCATGAAGTCCGCGATTGCGGTCTGGTCCTGCCGATTCTCAGGAACAAACTCCAAGATCGCCTCTTTGACCAACGACCGGAATTCTTCATCGGTATGCTCTGCACGGGCGGCGCCGATGATCCTGCTGTCGCCAGGCATCTGTCCTGAAAGAAAGCGGCGATAGAGACCCGGAAGAATTTTGCGGCGCGCAAGATCCCCCGTGCCGCCAAAAACCACCAAGTCAAACACTTCGACTGGAATGACACGCGAAACCATGGCTCAATCCTCGCTGCACTGCGCCGTTAGCGCTAACGCGGCCTTTTTAGCCCCGCAGTTTTCAAAAGTCTAGCATTCCGATAGGATGGATTTGAAGCCTTTGACCTCAGGCTTCTTCAAGTACTTCCCATCTGACGCGGATCAGGCCTGTTTCTGCCGCCAAACGATGGATAACTTGCTCGACGACGGCGTCAGATTGTCCATCTCCAGAAGCCGTTGCCAACAGATCCAGCCCGTGAACATCCTCACTTGGTCGAACAGAAATCTCCGAGATATGGATCCCCCCTAAAGCAAGCGATCTAAGCATAAGGCTTCGTACGTCGCCTTCCGATTCCGGTTTGCAGCTGACAATGACACGGTAGGCACGCCCGACAGGAACCCCTGCCTTCGTTTTCTTCTTTATCCACCGAACCAAAGGCCGCAATCCGAGATTGATGAAAATGACAAGACTGGTCAACAACAGTGCATGAGGCCAGTGGCCAGATCCCGCCATCATGCCAACTCCGGCCGAACACCAAAGGGTCGCCGCAGTATTGAGGCCGTGGATATTGAAACCATCCCTGAAAATAATCCCGGCGCCAAGAAATCCGATACCTGAAACGATTTGCGCAGCAACACGTGTCGGGCTGACTTCGTTCGGATAAAGCCCGGAAAACACGACAAAACTGGCCGCACCTAATGCGACAAGCGCATTTGTCCGCAAACCGGCCATACGGTTTCGTGCCTGCCTTTCGGACCCGATAAGCGCGCCGCAAAACACGGCAACAATCAGCTTCAATGCTGCTTCATCAAGGCCAACAAACATTCACGACTTCCTTCCAGGTAACCGACACTGCGGCAACCGGCCAATCATAATCAGCGGCGAAGTCAGGCGTCCAGTTCCGCATCCCAGTAGAGATAGTCCATCCAACTGTCATGCAGGAAGTTTGGAGGGAATTTCCGACCATGCGACTGCATTTCTTCCGCTGTTGGGCGTCGCGGAATACGGTTCAAGTGCAAGCCTGATTGTTTTAGGGTCTTTGACCCTTTCCGCAAATTGCAGGGGCTGCAGGCCGCTACAACATTCTCCCAACTGGTTATCCCTCCCCGGGAACGTGGAACAACATGGTCGAAGGTCAGATCCCCTTTTGCGCCACAATACTGGCAGCAGAACTCGTCCCTCAAGAAAAGATTAAAGCGCGTGAAGGCCACGCGCTTTTGAGGTCTTACGAATTCTTTCAGAACGACGACAGACGGTATGCGAAACACTGCTCTTTGGCTTCGAACTGTTTCTTCGTACTCGGCGACGATCTGTACGCGATCAAGTACTGCCGCCTTTATCGCCTCTTGCCATGGCCAAAGGCTCAGTGGGTAGTAACTTAACGGTCTATAGTCCGCATTCAGCACCAATGCCGGGAAATGTTTCAGTGCGGCCGGATCGCGCACGAACCCTGTTCTAAAATCGCCGTCCATCTGGTCAAAGGACTCCCATCCCAACCCATTCCTTGCGGCATCAAGGCGGGAAACCCCACCCCAATCAACGAAAACTATATCTGGCGTTTCGGGACTGGCAAGCCCCCCAAGATAAGTGCTGACGAAGATTGCGCACCAAAACTAGCTCGCACAAGATTGTTGCAGCCAGATGACGCCTACTGTTCGTTCAGACGCCACAAGGCTGATCGCCGTTCCATGGGCTGAATAGCGAAATAGTCGATAACCAGCATGATGGCCACGAACGAGAACGCGTAGGCCATGACGCCGGGAATGTCGAAAAGCTGAAATTTCAGATGGATTTGGAAACCCACACCGGAAGAGCGTCCGAGAAACTCGACAACTAGGACAATCTTCCAGATGACCGCCAATCCGTTTCGGGCGGCCGCCGCAAGATACGGTGCGAGTTGCGGCAGAAGTAAATGTTGGGCCCATTGCAGTCGAGAGAAGCGATAGATACGCGACATTTCCTCGAGATGGGGATCCATGACCCGCGCACCTTCTCTCATATTCACCAGAACCATCGCTGCCTTGTTCAGCGTAACAGCCGTGATTGCGGCTGTCTCATTCAGCCCGATCCATAGGTAGCATAAGACAATGACGACCAAGGCAGGGATGTTCAGGAAGATCACGACCCAAGGATCTGCCCAACGGTCCAATATGCGGGATCTGCCCAATAAAACGCCCAGAGCGGTGCCAATTGTCATCGCCAAGATAAAGGCAATAGACACGCGCACCAAGGTAGCCCCGACATGCATCCAAAGTGCCCCAGTGACCGCTTCAGCCCAAATCGTTTTCGCCACCAGAAACGGGCCGGGCAAGATTCTTGGGTCGCTACGCAGTTCGGCGAGGACCGACCAAAAAAGCACGAACCCCAATATTGACAGGGTTGCTATGATGGGGTCGGATGTTCGCTTTTTTCCGGTCATGCCGTGATCCTATCGCCATTGCCTCCGCTACGCCCTCACACTTTGGTCGGATGGCCCGCTTTGCGTCATTGGTTCTACTATTCGACATCATGCGCACAATCTTGGCTTTGTTATTTTGTATGCTTTGGCCGCTGCAACTTTGTGCAGAGGCTCTTTCTCGCGAAAAAATCGAACCCTTTGTCGTGCCTCCCTATGCCCTGGGCGAACAGCTTAATGAAAAAGGCGTCTGGAGCCTTTTGAATTCTGGCGGTGCAGAAGCTGGTTTTGTGTTCGAAACGGGTGAAATGGCGCCCCTGCCCGGCTTCTCTGGTGCCCCGATCAACCTCTTGGTCATGCTGGATCTTCAGGGCGCCTTTATCGACGTTCGCTTGGTCAGCCACAATGAACCGATCTTCGTATCAGGCTTGGGCGAAGCGCCTTTTCATAAGTTCTTTGAGCAATATCGGGGCCATTCGATCAATGAACCCTTGGTCGTAGGAACGCCCTATGGGGAAGGCGGCGCGGGCTCTGATCTTGTTTACCTCGACGGTGTGACGAAGGCGACGGCGTCAGTACGCATCGCACACGAATCAATATTGGCGGGCACATTACAAGTTGCGAAAGAAAGGATGCAGGGGATCAGTGCGTCCCCGCCCGCCTTTCCAAATCCTGAAGTGGATGAAAACCTAAGCTGGGCAGACCTTGTCGATCAGGGTATCGCCCGCAATATCAAGATCACAAATAGGGAAGTGGACGAGGCATTCGCTGGCACGGTCTGGGCAAAGGACGACCCCATTGCGATCGACTATCCTGACGAACTCTTTCTGGATCTTTGGGTGTTAGATCTGGGTCCACCCTCGGTAGCGCGCGCTGTGCTTGACCAAGAGAGCTTTCAGGATTTGCAGCGTTTTTTGATGGTGTCGACAAACGACGAGCCAATTCTTGTTCTAGATCTTGCCCGTCACGGCCTTGTAAGTCCCGATTTCGTTCGCAATACTGCGCCAGACCGCCTCTCAGCCGAGCAGGATGGATTGCCCATCCAGTTGCGTGACTCGGACTTGCTCTTTTCCTTCAAGTCCGACGTTCCGGAAGGAACCGCAATGATTTTGCGAACGGACCGCCGTCTGGGGTTCGACCCGACCCGTGAATGGCAACTGCATGCTCAAGTCGTTCGGGAGCACGGAATGTTCCAACCCGAAATCGGCTCGGTGCACTTCACCATGACGACTTCCGCGCCGGAGCGATTTTTCCTAAGGCAAGAAGCCGTCGAAAAGCTTGCACCTTGGAAAGAGGCCGTCCTCAATCGCAAAAGCGATCTGATTTTACTTGCCGTTTTGCTTGGCTCGGGTTTGTTCTTGCTGGGTCCGGGTCAAAACTGGCTAGCGGATCGCCCCAATTTCACTGCAATTCGATTGGTGCTCCTCCTGATTACCCTGATCTTCATTGGGTGGTGGGGGCAAGGTCAGTTGTCCATTGTTACCCCGCTTGCGACCCTAAGAACGGCACTTGATGCAGGGAACTACGCTTATCTTCTATACGATCCCTTCTCACTATTGGTCTGGGTTGCCACGATCATCGGGTTCATTCTTTGGGGGCGGGGTCTGTTTTGTGGCTGGCTTTGTCCCTTTGGCGCGATGCAGGAATTCGCGCATCATCTCGGGCGGTGGCTGCGACTTCCGGAATGGGAACCAAGCATGCTTTGGGACCGAAGGCTGAAGCTTCTTAAATACTTTCTGCTTTTCGGCATGATCGCGACGGCTGTGTTCAGCCCTGATCACATTGATGATGTAGCCGAGCTTGAGCCATTTAAAACTGCAATCACCACAGTCTTTCAAAGGGAGTGGTGGTTCGTGGCCTATGCCGTCTTTTGGCTTCTTTTGGGCACCGTAATGTTCAAGGGCTTTTGCCGGTATGTCTGCCCGCTGGGTGCACTGATGGCGATCGGTGGGCTTTTGCGAGGGCGAGATTGGATAGCCCGTCGGCAAGAATGCGGCTCCCCTTGTCAGCTTTGTCGCATTCGGTGTCGCTATGGAGCAATCAACAAAAATGGAGGTATTGATTATTCTGAATGTTTTCAGTGCCTTGATTGCGTATCCATTTATAGTGACGACCGGCGTTGCGTTCCCCTGATCCTTGCGTCTCGATCACGTTCCCGACTGGAGGCCGCAGAATGAAAAGACGACGCTTTCTTCAGATCTTAGCGTCTACAGCGGTAATGGGACGTCCGAGCCAAGCTGGACAAGACTGGTCAGGTCAGGGGTTCGGCGCGGACCTCAGCCTAAAACTCGCAGGTAATGGTGACCGCAAGACAGTGCTGTCTGAACTTCCGGCATTGATCAAAAAAATCGAAGCCGAATTCAGCCTATACGATCCGGCCTCTTCACTCTCCAAGCTGAACCGGGAGGGCAGTTTGACTCCCAGCCCGATGTTTTTGGATCTGCTGGATCGTATTGAAACGATACACGCCCTGACTGGCGGGATTTTTGATCCTACAGTTCAGGGAATTTGGCAACAGCGAACCGGGCAAATTTCAACTCCAATCATTGGCTGGGGTCACTTGCGCCTTTCAAGTGGAAGCCTGATTCTGCCGCCGACATGCGCTCTGACCTTTAACGGAATTGCCCAAGGCTATGCAGCAGATTGCGTGAAGCGCCTACTTCTGGACAACGGCTATACCAAGGCTTTGGTTGATCTTGGAGAACAGTATGCCTTGGGTGGACCGTGGACAATTGGCGTAGCCGACCCCTCCCATGGGCAACTCGCTACCTATAAGCTTTCGAATATCGCGATCGCCACTTCTTCACCTCAAGCTACGATGGTCGCGGGCTTCCAACATTTGATCAATCCAACAGGCTCCTCCCCTCTCTGGTCAACGGTTAGCGTTGAAGCGAGAGAAGCCGTATTAGCCGATGGCATATCAACCGCCGCGGTCTTTATGCCAATCGCTGATCTGAACGCACTTATGGAACGCGCCCCTTCGGTTCGACGCATTACACTCGTTGATTTTGACGGTAGTCTTCGAACCTTAAAGAGCTAACGCCCCAAACGACGGGTAATCCGCGCAGCCTTTCGTGCCCGTTTGGCCAGATCCCGAGCCTGTTGCGTCTGGTGCTGGGCCTGAGCGTTCGTGCTCGACTTTCTGCCCCGAGCGGCCATATCCACGCCCTTATTTATTCCCCAGTTCACGCCTTTGCGGATGAAAATCCTCAATACCATGTCGAAGATCTGGTTCAGATTCATTTCAGTCCTCAAAGAGTTCGCTTTGACCGGTCGTCGCTTCGTCCTCGTCATCGTCGCCGGCTTTGGTCACACCGGGAGGTGGCCGATTGTCCAGCAGTCCGGCCGAGCGAAGCTCCTTGATGCCAGGAAGATCCCGGGCCGATTCTAGCCCGAAATGGTCAAGAAAATGCTCTGTGACGACAAAGGTGACCGGCCGACCAGGCGTCATTCGCCTACGGCCAAATCTGATCCAGTCGAGTTCAATCAACTGATCAATTGTCCCCCTGCTGACAGCTACGCCCCTGATTTCTTCGATCTCGGCACGAGTTACGGGTTGATGATAGGCAACGATTGCCAAAGTTTCGATAGCTGCCCGCGAAAGCTTTCGTTGCTCAACCGTTTCCTTGCGCATCAGATGCCCAAGATCAGGTGCCGTTCGCATTGCCCAGGCATCACCGACTCTTACGAGTTGAACCCCTCTGCCTTCATACCGTTTACGAAGATGTACAAGTGCTTCTGCCGGATCACATCCATGCGGCATTCGCGCCTCTAGTTCAGAAACACTCACCGGCTCGGTACTCGCAAAGATGATCGCTTCGACCATCCTTTCCTGCTCACCCATGGGCGGCGCCTCAAATAGGCTTTTCTCGATCGGTTCGGCAGCGTCAGTCATTTTTCCTTCCGCCGGATTTGGATTGGGGCAAATGTATCCCCCTGTCGCACTTCCACCTGCCCACGCTTAGCCATTTCCAGAATTGCTGCAAAGTGGGCCGCGGTCGAGGACCTCCGACGCATGGGGTTCACATCCCATCCATCAGGCAGAAAGCTGGTCAGATCGGCCCATTCCCCGACATAGCCGATCAATCCGCGCATTCGATCCAAGGCCTGTTCCATTGTAAATACATGGTCACGGTCCATGACAAAGGGACGAAACTCATCTTTTGTCCTGATCCGTGCGTAAGCCCTCATAAGATCAAGCAGTGTCGCAGTGTATTCAATTTTGCGATGCCGCGTGACATCTTCTGGCAAACCCCGGGAAAAGAAATCGCGCCCCAACTGGTCACGGGCCATGAGCCGAGCTGCGGCCTCTCTCATCGCTTGAAGTCGCTCAAGCTGAAACGCGAGATGGGCAGCAAGTTCTTCGGCACTCGGACCATCTTCACCCGGTTCTGGAGGCAAAAGAAGCCGTGATTTCAAAAAGGCGAGCCAAGCAGCCATAACCAGATAATCGGCTGCCAGTTCTATTCGCAACGCCTGAGCTTTTCGAACGAAGGAAAGATATTGCTCCGCCAGATTCAGAACCGAGATCTTCCTAAGGTCCACCTTCTGAGTCCGACTAAGCATCAGCAAAAGATCAAGAGGACCTTCAAACCCATCGACATCGACAATCAGCGCTTCGGCGGCCATCCGTTCAGACGGGGCCATACGGTCCTCACCCCAATCATCGGCTATTGGTTCAGACATCTGCCTCCGCCATCGGACCGCGGCCACGATCGACCATCAGGTGACGAAGTTCAGCCTCCAACGCTTCGATGTCAACCGGGTCTGGGGTGCGACGTGCTGACAGTGCGGCACGAGCACGGGAACGGGTATCTATCGACTGGCCCCCGCAAGCGGCAGCGACCGCGCGCATTTCATCCAGATCACCTTTGCAGTGCAAAGCAATGTCGCAGCCTGCGGCCATTGCAGCTTCGGTCCTTGTGCCAAGACTTCCGGAAAGCGCCTGCATGTTCAAATCGTCAGTCATCAGCAGACCAGAAAACCCTATGTCCTCACGGATGACCCTAATCATTTCCAGACTTTGAGTCGCCGGAGCATTCTCGTCGATTGACGAAAAGACAATATGTGCAGTCATCGCCATCGGAAGGTCATTAAGCCCCCGAAAGGGCACAAAATCGGTCTTACGCAAGATTTCAATCGGCTCCGCAACCGTCGGAAGATTAAGATGAGAGTCTGACATTGCTCTTCCGTGCCCAGGTAGATGCTTGATCACCGGCAAGACGCCCCCAGAAAGCAGCCCGTCGGCGACAGCCTCGGACACTTGCAAAACGGTATCAGAATCAAACCCATAGCAGCGGCTCTTCAGAAATGGGTGGGTTTCTTCAACGGCAATATCCGCACAAGGCGCGCAGTTTGCGTCGATACCAACCCCACGCAACTCATGGGCAATGATCCGTGACCTCAGCCACATTGCCCGAAGCGGTGACGATGATCGCGTGACCATTTCCAACGGGGGATTCCATTCGCGCCAATGTGGCGCGCGCAACCGCTGGACCCGTCCGCCTTCTTGGTCAATCAAGATTGGCGCATCTCGTCCCACTGCATCTCGCAGATCATTCGTCAAGCGGCGCAGCTGCAAGGGACTTTCGACGTTGCGTGCGAAAAGGATAAAGCCAAACGGATCTGTATCTCGGAAGAATGCCTGCTCGTCCGATGTCAGTTCTATCCCTGCACAACCAAAAATTGCCGCAAGCTGACCAGTGCCAGAACCAGTCATCTATGCGCTACCGGAATGCATGCCGCGTCTTCTGCCAACAGTGCCGCACAGAACCTGCGTGCATCATCTTCGCCGTCAAATCCATGCGCCCGCAAACGGTAGAACGTGCGCCCGCCAGACTCCGCCGCTTGGATCACGACCGATTTTCCACTCATCAGATCACCGAAACGCGAAGTCAGTTTGTTCCATTCTCCACGAGCCTGATCCGCATTGTCGAAGGCACCAAGCTGAACGAGCCGTGTTCCGACAGCAAGTGTAGACGGATCAACCTCAGAAGACACCGGCGCTGCAGTGGAAGATACTTCTGCTATCGCAGACAGGCCTTGTGCTCCGGGGCGGCGCTGCGGTCTCACTGAACGCATCACTCCAGGGCCTGAGCCAGAAACGTCAACCGCGTCAACTTCCGGCGCAAGCTCCGCAAGAGGCGCCACATCCTGACCCAACGCTTCGGCCAATGCTAACGCCACTGCATCTTCTGTACTGACCGAAGGCGATGCCTGCTCTTCTGATATCATTGCCTCCAAGGGAACCGCTGATGGCAGTTCGGCAGCTGTATCGCCCTTTGCTTCCACATACCCTTGGTCAGCCACCGTAAGCCCGGGAGAATCTTCGACGGACAACTCTACAGGTGCCGGCGCGAGGATGATTTCAGATGGAAGCCCTTCCGAAGACCGAAGCTCTGGCACAACGTTCACAGCCATCCCTTGATGATCTGCGATTTCGCCACCAGGATTATCAGGTGCAACACGCATTGGCCCCTTGGCGGCTTTAATGACGGGAATGCCAGAGACATCGCGAACCGCCAAATTGTAGCCCCAGACACCAACGCCTATCACAAGCCCCAACGAACACAGAGCTCCAGCCACATTCACGAAACGCCGAACTTGTTGCCCGGAAAAACGGGGAATACCCCCGTATTCATCAAAGTCGATATCCGCCATGCTCTGCCTCGATCGCGCGGATTTGCTCCGCAGCTTTGTTTGCTTTGCCAGCGGGCGCCTTATTGGATCAGCGCATTTCCTCTACTGGCTTCACGCCCAAGATACCAAGACCTGCGCAAATAACAACGCCTACGGCCCTAGCAAGCGCTATTTTTGCCTGACTTGTGGCGACATCTTCTTGGATAAAGCGCAACGACGTCTCATCATTACCCCTGTTCCAAAGCCCATGCAGATCAGAAGCCAGTTCGTAAAGGTAGAAGGCGACTCTGTGCGGTTCATTCGTACGGGCTGAAATCTCGACCAAACGGGGCCATTCCGCTATTTTCTTTGCAACAGCAATTTCTGCCGCATGGTCCAACTTGGCCAAATCAGCGACTTGCAAAGCATGATCTGAGACATCAATGCCCGCCTCTGCCGCCTTCCGCAGAATGGAGTTAACCCGAGCATTGGCGTATTGGACGTAAAATACCGGATTGTCTTTCGACTGCTCCAAAACTTTGTCGAAGTCGAAATCCAAGGCCACGTCGTTCTTTCGCGTCAGCATAATGAATCGCGTTACATCTGCCCCAGCCATTTCGACGACATCGCGCAGGGTAACAAAGGTCCCTGCCCGCTTTGACATCTTGAAGGGTTCGCCGTTCTTGAAAAGCTTCACCAACTGAATCAGCTTGATGTCGAGCGGGACGCGATTTTCCGAAAGGGCCGCTACAGCCGCTTTCATCCGCTTGACGTAACCACCGTGGTCGGCGCCAAAAATGTCGATCAACTGATCGAAATTACGCGTCACCTTGTCATAGTGATAAGCGATATCGGGCGCAAAGTACGTCCAGCTTCCGTCAGACTTTTTGATCGGACGATCAACGTCATCGCCGTAGGAGGTCGATCGGAATAAGGTTTGCTCACGTGGTTCCCAGTCTTCCGGTGTTTTCCCTTTCGGTGGTTCAAGAATGCCATCATAGATCAGATCTAAATCCCGAAGCCGCTGGATTGCGGCTTCGATCTTGCCCGTTCCGTAAAGAGCCTTCTCGCTGGAATAGACATCCATCCGAACACCCAACGCATCCAGATCCTCACGGATCATCTGCATCATCATCTCAGTGGCGAATTCGCGAACTTCAACCAACCAAACCTGTTCACCCTTGTCCAACAGGCTGTCACCATACTTGGCTTTCAAAGCCTCACCGACGGGGATCAAGTAGTCACCCGGGTAAAGCCCCTCTCGAATTTCGGGCTCCAAACCATGCGCCTCACGATACCGTTCGTAGGCTGAACGTGCCAGCACATCGACCTGTGCCCCACCGTCGTTGATGTAGTATTCACGCGTAACGGTCCAACCGGCGAATGCCAGCAGGTTGGCAAGAGCGTCGCCGACAACTGCGCCCCTCACATGACCAACATGCATTGGGCCTGTGGGATTGGCACTGACAAATTCGACGTTCACTTTCTGGCCAGCTCCGATATCCGAGCGACCGAAATCCTTGCCGGCGAACAACGCCGCGCGCACCAATCCATGCCAGACGGAATCTGCAAGACGCATATTCAGGAAGCCCGGCCCCGCAACATCAGCGACGGCAATGCGCGGGTCTTGCATCAACTTGCTGGTCAAAGCCTCCGCGATCAGACGCGGCTGCAATCCGGCCGGTTTCGAAAGAACCATCGCTGCGTTTGTCGCCATGTCGCCATGGGCTGAATCTCTCGGTGGTTCAACAGCAACATTTGACAGATCAAGTCCGGCGGGAAGAGTCCCTTCAGCTTGAAGTGTGTTGAGTGCGTCGATGACGAGCGAGCGAATATCGGCGAAGAGGTTCATCTGATCAAATCCTGTCTTGCGCCCAAGGCCATGCCAGAGGGCGCAAGGCAGGTCAAGTTCGGCTCAACGTGCCAGACGCCATTCCTCGAGTGCAGCGTTCGAATCCTGCTGAATTTCGCCTGCAACAAGTGACTGAGTGGTGCCGCGGCCTCTAAAGTAGAAGGTTTCTCGAGCTCCGAAGTAGAAAGCAACGATTGCCCCCAGCAGCCACCAAAGTGGTTCGGGAACAGCGTTCAACCCGACCATACGATGTGCAAAGGCTTCGGGTTCTACCATTGCGAATACAAACAATCCAAGCGTTCCGAAAGCCAATAGCGGCCTCGGCAGCCGGTTCAGTCCATTCACAACCCTGTCAAAAAGCCCAAAGGACGGGTGTCCGTACTCCTCTCCCAATTGCTGAAGTGCTGCCATCTGCGCCTCGGCAGACAATTCCATTCGACGGGTCGCAGACGGAACAAAAACTTCGGCAACTCCCTTCGCGGCTGTTCCCAAAGCTGCAACAGCGCCGCCCCCAACCACGCGTTCGATCATCCCCATGTTGCCACTCGCAGTTGATGCTGCAAATCGCTCAAGTGATACTTTGGTGAAATGAACTCCTCGGCGCGGATGATCCAGCCACCCTTTCCACCGTCGCGCCGCCTCGCGTATTTGCGGCTTTGCGGTCGAGCATCGGCGATCGCATAGTAGTAATTCCGCCTCGCAATACCGTAGGCGTCGTTGAGATGTTGAGGCGCCGCGTCACACGCATTTTGAACTGCGCGAATGGTTTCCGGTCCAACCATTCCATCGGGGTCGCAAGGAAATCCCATGCTCGTGCACAGGCGTTGCAGTACTTTCACCGCGTTCAGACCTGCATTCACATACATATCAAAGACGCTTGCCTGAATGGATTCTGGCAAATTTCCCAATCCCGGTCGGTGGAAATAGTGCTCGATATAAATCGCAACGGCATCTGCCCGCGTCAAAGACCGAACATCACTGACATCGATCCTTGAATCCTGGGTGACGTCGATGCCCAATCTCCGCAAGGTCTGAAGCGTGACCCCAAACTTCGTCGCACCTCCGGGGTCGTCTGGATCGTTTACGAACCCTCCTTCTCGCGAGACTATCTCTTCGGCAATTTCCTTCACAGACTTCATGCGCATCCCCAAGAAAAGGAACGCTCCCCCGCATCGCAGGTTGGATAGGTCGAGTTAAAGTGAGAAGAACTGGCCGTTCGCCCTTAGCTTTCCGGAGCCCCGTCTTTATAGACGCCTTGCTCTTTCAACGCGTCGATAACTTCCTTTGGCATGTAAGTTTCGTCGTGTTTAGCGAGGATTTCTGTCGCAACAAAGACACCCTCCTGCATCGAACCGGTTCCAACCATACCCTGACCTTCTGCGAAAAGATCAGGCAGAATTCCCGTAAATGTAACCGGAACAGTTTGGTTCGTGTCGGTCACCCGGAACGTCACAGTCTCGCCCTGCCCGCGGACCAGGCTGCCTTCCTCAACGAGCCCCCCAATACGGAAGACTTCTCCCGAACCCGGTGGTGTTTCGAAAACCTGTGTTGGGCTACGGAAAAAGTTGATCCCGTCTTTCATCGCATAGCCAATAAGGGCGGTCGAAATGGCCAAGGCGAAGAAAGCCAACAGAATGATCTGTATTCTCCGCTGTTTCTTAAGGCCTTTCATACCTGCCATTTTCAGAACTCCTCTGTTCGCGCTAAATCTGGGGCTTTCGACATGAACTGTCGAGGGGGTGCGGCGATGCGAAGCGTTCTACCGCACTACCGACGCTTCCCAAATCTTATACCATCAAGGCTTTTCCACATATGGCGGACAACGAAAGAGAGTGTAGTTCGCAGGTCGCTCAGGCAGATTGAAACTCAATCTTGCGCCGAAGAAATTGAGTTGCCTTGTTCGATACCGCTTTTGGATCTCCTGTAGTCAGGAATTTTGACTCCCCGCCGCTCCCAAGGAATTCCGGCCGCCGCACAAGGTAATCTGCCAAAGACTCCGCGACCAGATTGGCCTGACTGTAAACCTTTACATCGGAACCAAGGGCATCTTGAAAGACCCCTTCCATCAACGGATAGTGCGTACAGCCAAGTATCGCTGCCTGAGGATGCGGCATGCGACGCTTCAAGGCTTCGACATGGCTCCGGACCAAGGCTTCTGCAAGGATTTCATCGCCTTGCTCAATTGCATCGACCACTCCGCCGCACGGCTGCGCCTCGACGTCTACGCCGATAGCGCGGAATGCCAACTCACGTTGAAATGCACGACTCGCAACCGTTGCAGGGGTTGCGAATAAAGCAACGTGCTTAACCGCAACTTCGCGAGGGGGAGAATTGTCGCCCCACTGACGTTCGGTCAACGCCTCAATCAAAGGAACAAAAACTCCTAAAACGCGCTTATCTTTGGGGATCCAAGTCTCCTGCATGCGCTTCAACGCCGCAGCTGATGCCGTATTGCAGGCGAGGATAACCAGATCACACCCCTCCGCCCACAGCCGTTCAACGGCAGCACATGTAAGGTTGAAGATGTCGTCTGCCGCCCGAACGCCATAAGGCGCATGGGCATTGTCACCCAAATATACAAAGTTCACATCGGGTAAGCGTTTGCTAACGGCATCCAGGACCGTCAACCCGCCCAACCCAGAATCGAAAATCCCAACCGCCATAGCTGCCCCCTGCCCGTCGCTGTTGCCGGCTCTGCCGTTCAGCGCGATTTGTATTTGGCCTCGAACTCGTAGCCCAGATCATACGAGCGATGAGGTTCCGGCGAAAGGTCGTAGGTGACGCGACGCAGAAATTCCATCAGGCGTGTCGGATCTGCTTTGCGCTGTTCAATTTCCACGGGGTCTACAGGCGTTCCAACAACAATATGAACCGCTTCATCCACTCGGTCGTTGAACTCCTTTATCAACAGCCCCAGGCGCAGGGTCGAATGGATATGGCTAGCGACTTGAAACAGCCGAGAATTGTGGCCGACAAAGTAAATCGGAACCACTGTGGCATTGGATCGCGCAATCATTTTTGCAGTAAAATTGCGCCAACCTGGGTCCATCGGGTAGGAAAACGGCTTTGCGCTCGTTGAAACTGTGCCACCCGGAAATACGCCTATGGCCCCACCCTTTGACAGATAGTCTAGCGCAAGTGCTCGCGTTTCCAAATTTTGCCTGATGGCATCCTTCGTTGCCTCGAAGGAAATCGGCAGCACCACGCGGCTCAGACTCTCCGAGCGCTTGAAAACGGAGTTTGCAATAATGCGGAAGTCGGGACGTACTCGATCCAGAATATGTCCCATCATCAACCCATCTAGAATTCCATAAGGATGGTTCGAAACGAGGATCAGAGGGCCGCTAGATGGGATATCTGAAAGCGAACCGCCAACGACTTGAAGTTCAAGGCCGAACCGTCGCGGCAGCACTTCCCAGAAACTTGCCCCCTCTGCGACTTCACCTTCGTATCCAGCCGCACGTCGAATGAGCGAAACTCTACCCGTCGCATTCTCGAGAACCCGTATCAAGACCGCTCCAATTGGTCCGGAAGCGGAGGTTGCGTAAGATATCTCCCGGGTTAGGTTTGCGCGCATCGTCTTGTCCACCACAGAGCTTTGGCTTTACACGCGGCCCTATTCCTATTGTCCGCGCTTTGCCAGTGTTTCGGGCATCCGTATGACAAAGCTATGAACACTTGCGCTTTATCAGGACATTTTCCTTTGAGGGCATTTACATACAAATGATTCTCCCCTCATCAGCCACTCCGTGTTAGCGTCGAGTGACGATTTTAGGTTGGGGACCATGGACTGGGACAAGTTAAGAATATTTCACGCCGTTGCCGATAAGGGCAGTTTGACCCATGCGGGCGAGGTGCTGCACCTGAGCCAATCCGCCGTCAGTCGTCAGATTCGGGCTTTGGAAGAATCCCTGAGCGTGACCTTGTTTCACCGCCACGCGCGCGGCCTGATCCTGACCGAACAGGGTGAGTTGCTGTTCGATGCGACCCAACAGATGGTAAAAAGGCTCGAGGCGACCGCGGCACGCATCCGCGACAGCGAAGACGGTGTATTTGGCGAATTGCGCGTAACAACGACGACGGGATTTGGCACCCTATGGCTCGCGCCTCGATTAGCCAGCCTCTACAAGAATTACCCAGGCCTAAAAATTGACCTCATGCTAGAAGAACGGGTTCTCGATCTGCCCATGCGCGAGGCCGATGTCGCAATTCGCATGAAAGAACCCAGTCAAGCCGATCTTATCCGCCGGCGGCTTATGAACATTCGCATGCGGCTCTATGCTTCAGCCGAGTATCTTGCCGAGCACGGAACCCCTACTTCGGTCGAGGATTTTGGCACCCACCGACTGATCTGCCAGCAAGCTGGCGCCGCTCAGGTGTCTGCAGGCGCTCAACTCGTTCAGCAACTTCTTAGTCATGAAGTTGCCTCGACCCTGACTGTGAACAATTACTTCGGTGTGCTTCAAGGCGTTCTGAACCATTTGGGCATCGGGGTTCTACCGGACTATATTATTGAAGATTTTCCTCATCTGGTCCGCGTCTTACCTGATCTGGAAAGCGGTGAGGTCCCTGTTTTCCTCGCATATCCTGAAGAGCTTCGCCATTCAAAGCGCGTAGCGGCGTTCCGGGAGTTTGTGACGGAAGAGATATTCGCCTACCGAAAGAGAAAGCAGTCAGATTGAAGAGCCATGCACGGAATGCATGGCGGCTTTGCTGCATGTGCGACATGAAAACACTTGTCGCGACTCACTGCCCAACCTAAATGCATCCGTGAAGGGCGCAGTTGAGATTTGTCCTGCACCTTTCATACCTCCCTGTTGGACTTGGGCCGAGCTTCTGCTCGGCCTTTTTTTTATTTTTCGGGCGATCATTATTTTTTGGCATTTTCCGCGGCATCTTTTTTAGCCAACTGGTCAGGTTTTGAGCGCGAAGAAAAACTGCCATAGGGCGCAGCAGTCCAAAAGGAGTTGCAATGATTCCCTTGTCGCCACCTTTTTTGCGTTTGGCCCCATCCTCATGCCCTCTGCGGAACCACTTGGCCCTTTCCCTTTGCGCCCCTTTGTCCTAAGAGCGCGCCAAAGGCGGAATGTATGAGGATGCGGTCATGAACGAACCGGCGATCACCCCTGAACTTGTGGCCGCACATGGGCTAAAGCCCGACGAATACCAGCGTCTGCTAGAGATCATCGGACGCGAGCCGACATTCACTGAGCTCGGCATCTTTTCCGCAATGTGGAACGAGCATTGCTCGTACAAATCTTCTAAGAAATGGCTGCGCACCCTCCCCACTTCTGGTCCTCAGGTTATTTGCGGCCCTGGCGAAAATGCAGGTGTCGTTGATATCGGTGGCGGACAGGCGGTCATCTTCAAGATGGAAAGCCACAACCACCCCTCTTACATTGAACCGCACCAAGGAGCCGCGACGGGCGTCGGTGGAATTTTGCGCGATGTCTTCACGATGGGCGCCCGGCCGATTGCCGCAATGAACGCGCTCTCCTTTGGAGAGCCGTCGCATGCAAAGACCGCTTATCTTGTCAAAGGGGTCGTCGAAGGTATCGGTGGCTACGGGAATGCCTTCGGCGTTCCTACGGTCGGCGGTGAAGTCCGTTTCCACAAGGCCTACAACGGTAACTGCCTTGTCAACGCGTTTGCGGCGGGTCTCGCTGACGCAGATAAGATTTTCTATTCCGCAGCATCCGGCGTCGGAATGCCTGTTGTCTACTTGGGTGCAAAAACGGGGCGTGATGGTGTTGGCGGAGCTACAATGGCATCGGCGGAATTCGACGATACCATCGAAGAAAAGCGCCCCACTGTTCAAGTAGGCGACCCCTTTACCGAAAAGCGGTTGCTTGAGGCCTGCCTTGAGTTGATGGCTTCCGGCTCTGTTATCTCAATTCAGGACATGGGCGCCGCTGGTCTAACCTGTTCTGCGGTTGAAATGGGTGACAAGGGTGGCTTGGGCATCCGTCTGCAATTGGACAGTGTTCCGCAACGCGAAACCAACATGACCGCCTACGAGATGATGCTCTCGGAAAGCCAAGAGCGCATGTTGATGGTCTTGAAGCCTGAGATGGAGGCAATCGCTCGGGCGATTTTCCAAAAGTGGGATCTGGATTTTGCAATCGTCGGCGAAACGATCCCGGAAGATCGCTTCATCATTGTCCACGGCAATGAGGTAAAGGCTGATCTGCCGTTGTCCAAACTCTCGTCGACCGCTCCAGAATATGACCGTCCTTGGATCGAAACCCCCAAAGCTGCTCCGATCGGCGAAATTCCCAAAATTTCTGCGATTGAAGGGCTCAAGGCTTTGATCGGTTCACCGACCTACGCTCATAAGTCATGGGTATGGGAACAGTACGACAGTCAAGTGGGTGCCGATACAGTTGTTACCCCCGGTCTGCCGGCTGGCGTCGTTCGTGTTCACGGCACTGATAAGGCGCTTGCCTTCACCAGTGACGTGACTCCGCGCTATGTCAAGGCAAACCCGTTCGAGGGTGGCAAGCAAGCGGTCGCCGAAACCTATCGCAATCTTTCTGCTATGGGCGCGCTGCCTCTGGCAACGACCGACAACTTGAACTTCGGCAATCCTGAAAAGCCCGAGATCATGGGGCAATTCGTAGGGGCGATCAAAGGGATCGGCGCTGCGGTTGCCGCACTCGACATGCCGATCGTTTCGGGGAACGTCTCTCTTTACAACGAAACAGACGGTAAGGCGATTCTGCCAACGCCAACTATCGGTGCTGTTGGCATCCTCAAGTCGCTAGATGATCTTATTCACGGTCAGGCGAAATCAGGCGACCTTGCCATTCTGATCGGTAAAACTGAAGGACATCTGGGCCAATCTGCACTTTTGGCCGAGGCCTTTGGCATGGAAACTGGCGACGCGCCGGTTGTAGATCTGGAAGCCGAAAAGCGCAACGGAACCTTCGTTCGCGCGCATGGCAAATCGTTCCACGCCTGCTCTGACCTCTCAGATGGTGGTCTCGCTTTGGCGGCTTTCGAGATGGCAGAAGTCGCAGGCATTGGCCTCAAGTTGGATGTGTCTGAAACATCATCACTCTTTGGTGAAGATCAAGCCCGCTATCTGGTCGCCGTCTCGCCATCTTCTTTGGAGAACCTGCAGTCGGCTGCCAAGGTGGCGTCTGTCCCCTTCAGCGTTGTCGGCAAGTTCGGAGGCACGGCAATCGTATTTGGCGACGATGAGGCGCCTCTGTCGGAACTTTCTGCCCTCTATCGTTCGGCCTTTGCAGCAAAAGTTGGGCTGTAATCCCAATCTGTTCCGGAGCACGGCCTTGCAGCCGCTCCGGGACAGGCCTAGATTTGGTCCAAGAAGCAACCGGAGCATTCTCTATGGCCATCGAAGCCCACGATATCGAAGCCCTTATTCGGGAGAGCTTCCCTAAAGCAAAGATCACCGTCCAAGGCGACGACGGGGCACATTTCTCTGCCGAAGTGATCGACGAATCTTTTCGCGGCATGAACCGTGTGCAGCAACAGCGCGCAGTCTACGCCGCTCTCAAAGGAAAAATGGACGGGGCACATGGCGAACTTCATGCACTTGCCCTGACGACCCGGGCGCCAGAATAGTCCGCTCTGAAAGGATGATGAAATGAGTGCGCAAGATCAGATCAAGGAAACGATTGAAAAGAACGACGTCGTTCTGTTCATGAAGGGCACAAAGATGATGCCACAATGTGGTTTCTCCAGCCGCGTTGCCGGTGTGCTGAATTACATGGGCATTGAGTATGCTGATGTTAATGTACTGGCAAACCCGGAAATCCGTCAGGGCATTAAGGATTTTTCTGACTGGCCAACGATCCCACAGTTGTACGTCAAAGGAGAGTTCGTGGGCGGATGTGATATCGTGACGGAGATGACGCTCTCCGGCGAACTTGATACGCTTCTTGATGCCAAAGGCGTTAGTTACAACAAAGAAGCGGCGGACAAGATCCGCGAAGCAAACGCCTGAAGAAACCAAGATAACCGTTTGAAAACCCGCCGAAAGGCGGGTTTTTCATTAGCTCGGGTTCTTTTCGCTTACGCGTTCTGCCAGCGCCTCTGCCCGTGCCGCGATCTCTGCAAGCGTTTCTCGCACCTGAGGCGGGATCACAGGAACCTCGACTTTTTCCGCCTGCGGAGCAGGACGTCCCTCTAATTCAGAAAGTTTCGATTTTACTTGCCGCAATTCATCTTCCAGGGCAGCCGTCTTATCGGCCAACATCAGGCCCGCCATCAGCAACATGCGCGCTTCGGGAAGTCGCCCCATCTGTTGAACCAACGGCTCTGCCTCGGCGTTCATCATGCCGGCCGCTGCCCGCAGAAAATGCTCTTCTCCGGCCTGACAGGCCACTTGGAATTCGCGGCCACCGATCGTTACGGTTACATCAGGCATCGGCATCAGCTCCTTCTTTTGCCGCAGGTGCCGCCAATGGGTCCAAGGCCAAAATTATCTCCTCCAACTCGGCCGCATCGGCAGACCGAAGCGCACGAAGCGCCTCAAGTTCCGTCAACATCGCTTTATTGATCAGATGAGGCTCAACGCGGTCCTCGGCAAGGGCATCGGTCATCGTCCTAAGCTGCTCGCGAAGGGAACCAACCGTTTTTTTCAACCGCTGCATTTCAAGACCTTGCACATCAAGTTGCTTGGTCAGCCGATCAATCTCGGCTTGCAGCGGCATCGTTTGCCCCGCTTCCTTTTCCCTTAATGCACGAAGACGTTCCTGAAGCTGGGCAGTTACTGTCCGTTCTTCTTCCAAAGCGTCATTCAGGCGCTGGACCTGATCAGATTCAGCGCCAACACCACCAGCACTTTGGTCATCTGATGCAGGTGCCGCGGCGACGCGGTAAAGGCCATCAAGTCCACGGTCAATCCGCATGAGGGCTGCGGTGATCCGGCGTTCCAGTTCGGCAATATCGTCCATGCCCCCTCTTTCCCGGCTGTCCCGGCTGTTTCTTTGCTCTGTCGAGCGTTGTTCTGCCTCGAGCCACAGTGCGAATCGAGATCAGTGTCGTCAACCCCGATCTTAACCCAATCGGCAAAGCTCTACCGCGCCATTAGATCAATCTCTTGCTTCCAGTTCCTCATGGCAAGCTTGATCTTGCCGCTTGGGGTGATAAGGAACCCCCATCGCTTTCTCAGCACAAGGAAACCGGCCTTGGATATCCAGACCCTTCGCGCTCGCCATCCTGATCATTGGATGCGCGCAACCGCCATCCGCACGCTGACGCTTGACGCCGTCGCCGCTGCCAACTCTGGGCATTCAGGCATGCCTATGGGTATGGCGGACGTTGCGACCGTCTTGTTCGAAAAGCACCTCAAATTTGACGCCTCCATGCCACGCTGGGCAGACCGCGACCGTTTCATCCTTTCGGCAGGTCATGGCTCGATGTTGATCTATTCGCTTCTGTATCTAACAGGCTATGCGGATGTGACGCTGGATCAAATCAAGAACTTCCGCCAGTGGGGCGCTATCACCGCCGGACACCCAGAGTATGGTCACGTGTCCGGCGTTGAAACCACCACCGGTCCACTGGGTCAGGGTATTTCAAATGCGGTCGGCTTTGCCATCGCTGAAGAGAACCTGCGCGCACGCTGGGGCTCCAAGATCCAAGATCACTACACCTATGTCATTGCTGGTGACGGCTGCTTGATGGAAGGCGTCAGCCAAGAAGCCATCGGGCTTGCGGGCAAGTTGCAACTTTCGCGTCTGATCGTTCTTTGGGACAACAACGGCATCACGATTGATGGCAAGGTTTCCTTGTCAGACATCACCGACCAAAAGGCCCGTTTCGCCGCATCTGGCTGGGACGTATTCGAATGCGATGGTCATGACCCCGAAGACATTAACCGCGCAATCACCGCAGCGAAAAAGTCGCCACGGCCAGCCATGATCGCCTGCGCTACCCACATCGCACTAGGCCATGCAGCCCAGGACACGTCAAAAGGCCACGGCGCCTTGACCGACAAGGGCCAACTCGAAGCAGCTAAAGAAGGCTACGGCTGGACCGGTGGCCCGTTCGAAGTCCCTGCTGAAGTAAAAGCCTGGTGGGAAAGCGTCGGACGTAAGGGTGCCGAAGCGCGCAGCAAGTGGGAGGCTAATTTGGCCGGGCTATCGACAGCCAAACAGGCTGAATTCGCTCGCATTTTTGCCGGAGACGCCCCGGCAAAGCTTTCGTCGGTTATCCGCGCCTTGAAGAAGCAGGCGTCGGCTGATGCCCCTAAACTGGCTACTCGCTCGGCAAGCGAAAAGGTCCTTCAAGTCGTCAATCCGATCATGCCCGAAACCATGGGCGGTTCCGCTGACCTGACAGGGTCAAACAACACCAAGACGGCCGATCTGGGCGTATTCTCGGCTGAGGATCGCAAAGGCCGTTATGTCTATTACGGTATCCGCGAACACGGCATGGCTGCAGCAATGAACGGAATGGCATTGCATGGGGGCGTTCGTCCCTATTCCGGGACCTTCATGGCCTTTACCGACTATGCTCGCCCTTCGATGCGCCTTTCGGCCCTAATGGGCATTCCAGTTGTCTATGTCATGACCCATGACTCGATCGGTCTTGGTGAAGACGGCCCAACACACCAACCGGTCGAACATTTGGCGATCAGTCGCGCCACGCCGAACACCGTCGTGTTCCGTCCGGCAGATTTGGTGGAAACAGCCGAATGCTGGGAAATTGCGCTTCAGCAAAAGACCACGCCGTCGGTGATGGCCCTGTCGCGCCAGAACCTTCCGGCGGTGCGGAAAACGCACACGAACCAAAACCTTTCAGCCAAAGGTGCCTATGTTCTGGCAGATGCCACTGGCAAGCGTCAGGTCATTCTGATCGCCACCGGTTCAGAAGTCGAAATCGCACTTAAGGCACGCGACATGCTTGAAGCTGAAGGTATCGGCACCCGAGTTGTTTCCATGCCTTCGATGGAACTCTTTGCCCAACAGGATGAAGCCTATCGCAAGAAAGTCCTCCCCGCCGGTCCGGCGCGCGTCGCAATTGAAGCAGGCGTTCAGCAAGGATGGGACCGGTGGCTTTTGGGTGAGCGTGGCAAAGAAGCTAAGGCCGGCTTTGTCGGTATGTCCAGCTTTGGCGCTTCTGCTCCCTATGACCGCCTTTACAAAGAGTTCGGCATAACAGCCGAAGCGGCAGCTGCCAAAGCAAAGGCATTGCTCTAAGCGCGCCCACTATAGTTCGAACAAACGAGCGGCCCGCGTCAAACCCTGACGCGGGCCGATTCAGATTATCAAGTATCTACCCATTTCTAAGCACAGCGGAAACTTGCCGGTACGGCGCGTTCAATCCCCAGATTGTGAACTGTTTTCGTGTTGCCGAAACGGTTCTGTAGGAGTAAATGCGCCTCGAAATGCCAAACTCGCGCCTCGCTTCCGTCAAAAACCGGGCGAAGACTGGGTTAATCGGCATCGCGAAACGGTCAAATGGAGCAGATAATGGCCACGCAACAGAACTCTACGCCCAGCCACCAGCAAGGGCAGCAACAGCAACAGCAAGGCGGTTCAACCGCTCAGCAGCAAGCTGGCAGCCAGGTTTTCAAAGACTGGGCATCAATTTAGTACATTTTTCAGAACTTGATCTTTACAGGGCTGGCGACGACGCTGGCCCTGTTTCGATTCTTGGTACCTTCATGCCCGAACCTGTCTCCACTATCCCAAATCTCGGACCTGCTTCGGAAGCGGCCTACGCGCGGGCAGGCATTCATAGTGCCGAAGAGATAAGAGAACTCGGCGCGGATGAGGCCTATCGGAGGCTTTTGCTCTCAGGCACTCAGCCCCATTTTATCGGCTACTACGTCTTGGTGATGGGGCTACAGGGGCGACCTTGGAATGACTGCAAGGGAGAAGAGAAAAAGGCCCTTCGCAAACGTTTCGACGCAATCAAAGCCAGTTTGATCGGCACCAAAGAAAAAGGCCGCTCCGATCTGGAAACGGCCCTTCAGTTCTTTGGTGTTGTCGAACGGCACGGCTAACGCCAAATTTCTTCAAAGAAATTTGCCCGGACTTTCAAAATTCCGGGCTGTGCCGCGCGAGCAGGCATTAGCCTACCAGCTCGAGACCCGAGAAGAAGAAAGCGATTTCGCGGGCGGCCGATTCCGGGCTGTCCGAACCGTGAACCGAGTTTTCGCCTTTGGACAAAGCGAATTCCTTGCGGATCGTGCCGTCAGCAGCCTGAGCCGGGTCGGTTGCGCCCATCACTTCACGGTTCTTTGCAATCGCGCTTTCGCCTTCAAGAACCTGCACCACAACAGGCTCGGAAGCCATAAAGCTGCAGAGTTCGCCATAGAAGGGGCGCTCTTTGTGTTCAGCGTAGAACTGGCCAGCCTGAGCGGGCGAAAGGTGGATGCGCTTGGAAGCAACGACGCGCAGCCCGGCTTCTTCAAACTTGGCAACGATCTTGCCGGTCAGATTGCGCTTCGTGGCATCCGGCTTGATTATGGAAAGTGTACGTTCGATGGCCATAGCGGCGTCTCCTGATTTTGGTCAGGGCACTGGCCCTGCCTCGTGAACTTTGCGGCGCGTCCGTAACATGGCGCACCAAGGAAGAAAAGACGCGGCGTGAGGCAAAGGCTCGCTGCACGGCTACTTCTTCTCCATATGTTTGCGCAGACGGCTTGGGGTATGGAACTTGCGCTCTTTCCAAGGGTTCTCATTGCCCTGCCCCCTGAAGAACAGACGGATCGGTGTTCCAGGCATATCAAAGTGGTCGCGCAGACCGTTGACCAGATAGCGTTTGTAGCTTTCCGGCAATTCATCCGGCCGTGAACATTTCACCACAAATCCCGGCGGCCGGGTTTTTGCCTGTGTAATGAATTTCAACTTGATCCTGTGGCCGCCGGGCGCCGGTGGCGGGTGCGCTTCGGTCATGGCACCCAGCCACGTGTTCAGACGGGCCGTCGGAATGCGACGGTTCCATACGTCATGGGCCCGGCGGATAGCGTCGTGCAAACGATCCAGACCGCGTCCGGTCTTCGCAGATACGGTGATCAGCGGCGCACCGCGCAACTGGGGCAACAGCCGCTCAAACATTTCCTTCAGATCGGCCAGCTTTTCTTGCTTGTCGTCTTCCAGATCCCACTTGTTGACCGCAACAACCACAGCGCGGCCTTCTGTCTCGGCAAAGTCAGCGATCCGAAGATCTTGCTGTTCAAACGGAATTTCCACGTCCAGCAGGACCACGACAACCTCAGCAAAGCGAACGGCGCGCAAGCCATCTGCCACTGAAAGCTTCTCCAGCTTTTCAGTGACTTTCGCCTTTTTCCTCATCCCGGCGGTATCAAACACGCGAACAGGAGTGCCCATCCAATCCGTTCGGACCGAAATCGCATCTCGGGTAATGCCGGCTTCTGGCCCTGTCAGCAGACGATCTTCCCCAAGAATCTTGTTGATCAGAGTGGACTTCCCGGCATTTGGGCGGCCGATTACGGCAATCTGCAAAGGCTTCTTTGCTGTCGGATAATGCGCCGTTTCATCGACTTCGTTCTCGGCGTCTTCTTCCGAAATATCTTCATCAACAACGGGCGTGTTCATCGCCTCGCGTTCGGCAAATTCGCCTTCCAGCGGTTTCAGAATGTGGTAAAGATCATCCATGCCTTCACCATGTTCGGCAGAAACCCTAAGCGGCTCTCCCAGACCGAGGCTCCAGGCCTCAAGTGCGCCGTCTTCGCCAGCACGGCCTTCAGCCTTATTAACGCCCAAAATGACGCGCGCAGCCTTCTTACGCAGAATGTCGGCAAAGACCTCGTCCGAGGGCGTGACCCCCACGCGACCGTCAATCAGAAACAGACAGATATCCGCAAGATCAACGGCCTTTTCGGTCAACCGACGCATCCGGCCCTGAAGGCTGTCATCGGTAACTTCTTCCAGGCCAGCCGTGTCGATGACCGTGAACCGCAGGTCAAACAGCTTGGCGTCCCCTTCGCGCAAATCCCGCGTGACACCCGGTTGGTCATCAACCAACGCCAGTTTCTTGCCGACCAGCCTGTTGAACAGTGTCGATTTGCCCACGTTGGGGCGGCCCACGATGGCGAGGGTAAAGCTCATGGCTCTGGATGCCTGTCTAGTCAGATCTGTCTCAAGCCGACCCCTTTACAGGGGAATTCCTTCAACGGAAAGCGTGAAGTTGCCCATTCGTGGAAACGACGTAAAGCACCCCGCCCGCCAAGGCGGGTGCAGAAGCGGCGCCGCCGGGGATATCGACGGTCTGAACCAACTCACCATTGGTGGGATCAAACAGCCGCAAAAGCCCATCGGAAGAGGCAACGACCACCCTGCCGCCCGCCAGCACCGGGCCGTAATGGGCATAGATCTTCTTTTGACGCTTCGGCTTGTCTTTCAGGAAATAAGGCATCTCTGCAGACCAGATGACCGCACCGGTGGCTGCATCCATCCTGACCAAGCGCGCTTCGTCGTTCACGACGAAGACTGATCCGCCAAAGACCAAGGGAGGATTCAACGCCCCTTCAACCGCCGTCCAAAGGTGCTTACCCGTTCCGGCATCAATGGCTGCGGTCCGCCCTGCGGCGCTACCGGCATAAATGGTGCCCCCGATTACGACCGGATCACCCGTCAAATCAGTCATACCCTGATAGCCGCGTCCCGGACGCTGGCCGCTGACGGGAGCGCTCCAGACACGAGTGCCGTTCAATTTCAGAGCGGCGACCATATCGCCGCTGGCAAACGGGAATATGACGTTCCGCCCAAAAATGGCCGGAGAAGCGGAGGCCATGACTGATGCGGCATTTGATGCACCGTTCACTGTCCACTTAACTTGTCCGGATTTCGCGTCTACCGCGAAACCTGCGCCATCGCGCGTCGAAAGATAGACCATGCCATCGTCGACGCTTGGCGCCCCCGCAACCGGACCATTCAGACGCTGACGCCACTGAACTATGCCCGTCGATGGCTCAAGTGAAACAAGCTCTCCATAGGCTGTTGCAGCAAAAAGGGCATCCGCACCAAACGCCAAACCGCCGCCTGCGATGTCACCGCCCTTGTCAAAAGGAGCCGTCAGATCAGCCTGCCACAGCGTTGCTCCGTTACTTCCAGTCGCAACGACCCGCGAATTGCTGTCGATGGTGAAGATACGTCCGCCTGCAACGATGGGCGATGCGGCAACACGATTTTTCCTCGATGAACCCGATCCAATATTGGCAGACCAAATCCGCTGCGGCATGGACGAAAGTTGGCCATGCGGAGAGGAATGGCTGACGTTCCCGCCACGGTGGGTCCATTCCGAATTGGCCGAAGCCGCCGGAATAGAAATCGGAATACTTTGGTTCTCCGGGCGGTCACTTGGAGCAACCGGAGCTGGCTCACCCTCAACAACCTTCGACGCGTCCAAATCGGCTCGCACCGGGAAACGCTCTCCCTCAAGGATAAGTTCTCGTTCACAACCCATCAAAAGCAGCGCCGAGGCCAGCGCGGTCATTCCCAAATTCAGCTTAAGCCTAGCCAACCGTGTCACCCCAAAAGCCCCTTTTTGGTAGAATTCCCGCTGCTTGGGGCGCCGTCAAGCGACCCGGTGAAACGATCAGCCGCCATTTCCGGTGGCAACCGATGCGGGCTTACCCCCAAGTACCGTAATCATCTGGTCAACACGCCCCCGCAAACTGGACGGTGACTGTTGATCTTGTGTCAATGCTGTCATGGCCGCGATAGCCTCGTCCGTCTTGCCTTCCTCCAAAAGAAGATATGCAAGTTGCTCAAGCGCCAGCGGACGGAATGGTCGTCCTGCTACCGCGATCGGCTCAAGTGCAGCACGCCGTTCTTGAATTGAAAGATCTTTGCCGGAAACAATTACCCGTCGCAGCGTCGCCAAATCACGGTAGGCTTGTGGTTGGCTGCTATCTGCTTCCAACGCGGCCAAGGCCTTCAGGCTTTCTTCCCGGTTTTCGGCAGGATCCGTCGCCAGAACCAGATTAAGGATGGCCTTCTGTCCATCTTCTGCCGGGATAGACGCAAGCGCAGCGCGACGATCCTCGGGCGCACCCAGATCGAGTGCATCTATCAACGCATCGCCAAAGGCTTCGGCGCTGGCTTCTGCCCGCGCCTTGCTCCACTCGTTGTAGGCAGAGCCCCCGACAACTGCGACCACAAGCAAAACACCGATCCATCCGTATTTCCGGAATGTGGCAAAGAGCCTGTCGCGGCGAACTTCTTCGGTGACTTCGTCAATAAAACTTTCGGGATTGCTCACGTCACTTCTGCTTTCGAAATCAGGTCAGATAACAGCCCCAGTGCCGGGGCATGGATGCTCGGTCTTGTCTTACACGCAAGCGCTGTCTCTTGCCAAGCCCGGACGGCACGGCGGTCGTCCCTCAAGGTCAGGCGGCAGCCTCATCTTCTTCGGCGGATTGCCGCGCCCACATGGCGGCATAGCGCCCGCCACGGTCCAAAAGCTCGTCATGCGTCCCGCGTTCAACGATCTGGCCTGCCTCCAAAACGATGATTTGGTCAGCATCCGCGATCGTCGAAAGCCTGTGCGCAATGGTGATGACGCTTCGCCCCTCGCCCATGCGCAACAAGCTTTCCTGAATGTCACGCTCGGTTTGGGTGTCAAGCGCAGAGGTGGCTTCGTCAAGGATAAGGATTGGCGGATTCTTCAACAAGGTGCGCGCAATTCCGACCCGTTGCTTTTCACCGCCGGAAAGCTTGAGACCCCGCTCGCCAACTGTCGTTTCATACCCTTCTGGCAATGACAGAATGAAATCATGAATGCGCGCAGCCTTTGCGGCTTGCTCGATTTCTTCGCGGGTCGCATGTGGGCGGCCATAGGCAATGTTGTAGTAGATCGTGTCGTTGAACAGCACAGTGTCCTGCGGAACCACGCCGATTTCCGAATGGATGGACGTTTGCGTCACATCACGCAAGTCTTGACCGTCAATACGGATCGCCCCACCCGTCACATCATAGAAGCGGAACAGAAGTCGGGCTATGGTCGACTTCCCGGACCCGGAGGGGCCCACCAGCGCCACACGTTGCCCCGGTTGAACATCAAAGCTGATGCCCTTCAGAATTGGGCGCGACGGGTCATAATCGAACTGTACATTTTCGAAATGCACAGCGCCCCCCTTTACAGCCAGGGCGCGTGCGCCTGGCTTATCGACCACTTCTGCCGGCTGCCCCAAGAGACCAAACATCTCACCCATATCGGTCAAGGCTTGGCGAATTTCGCGATAAACGGTCCCAAGAAAGTTCAGCGGCATGGTGATCTGGATCATGTAGGCATTCACCATCACGAAATCACCAACGGTCAAATTTCCGGCCTGCACTCCACGAGCAGCCATGACCATGACGATGACCAGACCTGACGTGATCAAAAGCGCCTGACCAAAGTTAAGAAAAGCCAAGGAAAGGCCGGTTTTCACCGCAGCCGTTTCATAGCGCTGCATCGCGCTATCATAGCGCTTTGCCTCCATTTCCTCGGCGTTGAAGTATTTGACCGTTTCGAAGTTCAACAGACTGTCGATGGCCTTCTGATTGGCATCGGTATCCTGCGCGTTCATCTCGCGCCGTATCTTCACGCGCCATTCCGTGACCTTGAACGTAAAGGTCACATAAAGCGTGATGACAACAACGACCACCAAGGAATAGGCCAGACCGAAGACCGCCGCAAAAATGATCGAAACCATCGTCAATTCAAGGATCAGCGGCCCGATTGACAAAAGCATGAACCGCAGCAGAAAATCGACGCCTTTAACGCCACGCTCGATGATCCGGCTCAATCCCCCCGTCTTGCGGGTGATGTGATAACGCAGGGAAAGCCGATGAATATGTGTAAAGGTTTCAAGCGCCAATTGCCGTAAGGCTCGCTGCCCAACCCGTACAAAGACGGCATCCCGCAGTTCTTGAAACCCGACGGTCATAAGGCGGGCAAGACCATAGGCAATCGTTAAACCAACGGCAGAAAGTCCCAAAAGCGTAGCCGCGTCAGGTGCATCTCCTGCAAGCGCATCAACTGCCTGTTTGTAGAGAAACGGCGTTGAGACCGATATTACCTTGGCGAATACCAGCATCGACAAGGAAATAACCACCCGACGCTTAACCCAAGCCTTATCTTTAGGCCAAAGATAGGGGATAACGCGCACGATCGTTTGCCAGCCCGAGGCCGGATTATCGGTCTTTTGAGTCATTGGAACCTCGCTTCGCGCCAATACCTAGGCGCTTGCGCAGCCAATGACCAGAGCGCGCAGCGAAGATCTATTTTCTGGGAAGCTCGAATACCTGTCCAGGATAGATCAGATCCGGGTCGCCGATCTGGTTCTTGTTGGCCTCATAAACCTGCACATAAAGAATCCCGTCCCCATAGGTGTCTCGCGCGATTTTCCACAGCGAATATCCCGGCTGGACAGTGATGGAGACCGTTTGCAACACTTGGTTCACAGACGTTTCTGCGCCCGGCTGCGAAGGCTGTGTTGCTGTCGCCTGAGATGGGCTTTCATCAATAGGCTGCGGCGCAGTAGGTGCCGGTTGTTGGGCATTCGAAGCGGTCGGCCCCGGCGCCGTTGTCTCTGCATCAGGTGCCATCACCTCAGCGGCATCCGTGGCATCCGGCAAAGCAGGCGTGGTTGTTTCTGTCGATGCTTCGGCCGAGGGAGGTTCGGACGTGGCATCCGCGGTCGCCACAGAAACCGGTTCCGTGGCTGGTGTTTCCGGCTCGGTCTCGGCAAGTGCCGTTGACGGCGATGGCTCTGATGCAACGGTTTGCGGTTCGGTTACGGGTCCGGCGCCAGCCGCAGGTCCCACTTTAGATCCGGTCAATGAGGCCAACGCTTCGGTGGTTTCCCGCTTGAAAGGTGTTTCAAACCGGGCTGTTACCTTTCCAGAAGCATCAATCTGGTCGGCTCGCAGCGTGTAAATGCCCGGAGCCGTGTCCGTCAGCACCACTTGCCAGCTGCTATCCTCAAGAACCGCAGTCTCTGCGGCCGCGGCATTATTCAGATAAAGGCGAACCGTTTGACCTGCTGTTCCAAGACCGGAAAGCTGAACATGTCCTTCCGGTGTATAGGCAATCGCCGCAATCGTCACCGGTGTGACGCCCCCGACCACAACTTCAGGGACAGCGCTGACTACCTTTGCGCCTTCGTCCGTAATCATGACAGCCGTCGGGGCCGTCTTAGGCTCTGCCACTGCGGCACCCTCTGGTTCCGCGACGGCGGCTGGTTCTACAGCAGCGGCCACGACGTCCGACCCCGCAATTGGAGCCAATGCAATCGCAGCAGGTCCAGGAAGTCTGGTTCCGTCCGGCAGACTCGCCTCTACGGTCATCAGACTCGGTTTGTCGTTCGGTGGGAGCGTAAACAAGAGTACAAAGTCGCCAGCCGCCGTCGCCGCTCCCTCAGAGATCTTCGCCCCGTCAATCAGCACTGAAAGCAGGGAAAGCGGCGCAGACCGCCCAGAGATAAGCCCTGCCCCATCTGGCTCGACGCGCCAGTTTTCAATGGTCACTGAATGTACGGAAGATGTGGCCTCGGTCGCTTCGGAAACCTCTGGCGTACTGGGCGATGCCGAAGGCGCACTTGAGGCGGGTTCGTCGCTTGCAGCCGCAGCAGTCTCTGGCGCTGGAGCCGACGTCAAATTTGCTGCAGGCACCGGCGCGGTCGCTTGATCCGGCATGAAGATGAAATTGCCCAAAACGGCAATACCAACAAGTCCCAAAACCGCAATAGCGGCCTTGGCTCCGCCCCCCATAGCGTTTCCAGTGGTCATTCCTATCCCCGTTCTTCCCCCGACCGGATTTTCCGGTTCTGCCGTGCTTTTCCTGCCCGACTTGCCCTTGCATAGGAACCCCCAATCCCCGACAAAGGCAAATGAAAAAGGGCTGGGTGTTTCGATGACTTTACTACGTTCTGTGTGTGTGTTTTGCGGGTCGCGGCACGGAAACAGCCCTACGTATGCAGCAGCAGCGCAAGAAACCGGGGCGATGATTGCTCGCAACGGTTGGCGACTCGTTTATGGTGCCGGGGATGTTGGCCTCATGGGAGAAGTCGCACGATCAGCTCAATCAGCCGGGGCTGCAACCATGGGTGTTATCCCGACACATCTCATGCGGCGCGAAGTTGGCAAACGCGATCTTACGCAACTGGTCATCACCGAGGATATGCATGAGCGCAAGAAGGTGATGTTCATGAACTCAGATGCCATCGTGGTTTTGCCCGGTGGATCTGGAAGTCTGGACGAGTTTTTTGAAGTCCTGACCTGGCGTCAGATAGGGCTTCACCAAAAGCCGATCTTCTTATTGAATACAGACGGTTACTGGGATCATTTGATCCAGTTAATGAAGCATGTGGTCGCCAGCGGATTTGCTGAGGATACGACACTTTCGCATTTCCGCGCAGTGGCCAATGTAGCCGAGCTTGAGGAACTCTTGTCCAGCGCCTTTGGCTGAACCGTAAACTTCATTATTTGCAGCGCCCTTGGCCTTCAATCGCGCCTTGGTTGTTTGCATACTTCAGTTGGGGCGCAGCGATGGTCAGGCGAAAACTCCCATCTGAAAAATGGCTCAATCGCATCTGCAGCGGTGCTGGTCGCCAGAACCTGTCAGAGTTGATGGGCCCTACATCCCAAGCGATCGTCGTCCGTTTTGCGGTTTGCGCCGAAACCCTGCCCGGTTGCCAGGGTGCCTGATATTGCTTCTGAACCGAATCCTTTACGTCGACATCGGTTTCCCGAACCGTGTACTCAATCCAATCCGGAACGAATTTATCGGTCTTTGAAGTTGTTTCACAACGCACGGTTTTCGCATGGGCGCCAACAACGGATACAATGCAAAACAACGCAGCCGATGTAGCTATTCTGAACCGCTTCGTTACCTCAGCACTCATTTGCAATACCCTCTGCCAGAGAAAGTGTCGTAATAACCAAATCCCTTCCCTTCGATCTGAGCGGCCCCATCTGCCCAAGTCGAAAGTCGATAATTCAGATGCGCCCTCGAATACCCTACGTTATCCGATATGATCGGACCGGTCGTAAATGTGACCCCGATCGACTTCCTGCCTTCCGATACCTTTCCTTGGTTCAAGGGCAGTCCAAATTTTTCGCTGAGTTGATCGCGAACCTTGGCCGAGCCTCCAAAGCCAACAAGTTCAAATTCTACCCAAGAAGGAACCCAATGGCTGGACTTGTTCGGGAATTCACAACGAATGGTATCCGCAGATCCGGCGCTGGAAAAAAGTGAGAGAAAGGCAACTGAAAAAGCGGCGAGAAAAATCTTGGACACAAACGCCCCCACAATCAAAACGTGAACTGTTCTGCGCAGCTAATCTACGTCAAGTTGTTGCTGTCAATTAAAAAAGCCCGCGCATTCCTACACGGGCCTTCAATAAGATTTTCTTCACCTTACAGCTTTGCGGCGACTGCTTCCCAGTTGACCAGCTTCTCAAGGAAGTTGGTAAGATAGGCGGGGCGCTTGTTGCGGAAGTCGATGTAGTAAGAGTGTTCCCACACATCGCAGCCCAACAAAGCGGCCTGGCCAAAGCAAAGCGGGTTCACACCGTTTTCCGTTTTGGTGACCTTCAGGCTGCCATCTTTGTCCTTCACCAGCCAAGCCCAGCCCGAGCCGAACTGACCTGCACCAGCAGCGGCGAAATCTTCCTTGAACTTAGCGACAGAGCCGAACGCCTCAGTCAGCGCCTTTTCCAGATCGCCCGGGATTTTCTTGTCCTCGCCCGGCCCCATCACTTCCCAGAACAGATTGTGATTCCAGTGCTGCGATGCGTTGTTGAAGATGCCGTTTTGGGCCACAGCACCTGCGTTGTAGGTACCCTTGACGATCTCTTCCAAAGATTTCGATTCCCACTCGGTGCCAGCAATCAGCTTGTTGCCGTTGTCGACATAGGCCTTGTGGTGCAGATCGTGGTGGTATTCCAGCGTCTCCTTCGACATGCCCAACGAGGCAAGTGCATCATGAGCGTACGGAAGATCGGGAAGGGTAAAGGCCATAGTGGTATCCTTTCTTGGATTTATCGGGTTGCCGCAGATAGTTGGTTTTCTGACGGCAAGGTCAAGGGCTCAGAAGGGAAAACCTGCATTCCCCGCATAGGTTCCCTTATAGCATGGGTTTTGTCAGTTCGACTTCAACCCCTTCGCGCACAGCAGTGTAAAAACAACTGCGCCGATTTGTGTGGCAGGCTGGCCCTTCCTGTTCCACCAGGGCCAAGAGGCAATCGCTGTCACAATCCACCCGGAGATCAATCAGTTTCTGCACATGGCCAGAGGTCTCGCCCTTGATCCAGAAACTGCCACGCGACCGCGACCAATAAGTGACACGGCGGGTATCAAGCGTCTTGGCCAAGGCTTCGGCATTCATCCACGCCATCATCAGCACTTCGCCAGATACATGGTCCTGCGCAATGCAGGGGATCAGGCCATTTGCGTCATACTTTAGGCTTGCCGGGTCAAAGGTCATCGGGCTTCTCCTTGGCGGAACCGCATTTTGGGTTTATCTAAGGGGAAGCGAAAGGAAAACCCCGTGAGCGACAGTGATCTGATCAAACTTTACTCGGGACGCATTCTGGAACTTGCGGCAGACATTCCGCATTTGGGTCGCCTGCCTCAGCCCGCGGCAAGCGTTCGCAAAAGGTCACCGCTTTGCGGTTCTACGGTGACGGTGGATCTGTCACTCGCCGATGGCCGTGTGGCCGATTTTGCCCAAGATGTGAAATCCTGCGCGCTGGGTCAGGCCGCTGCCGCAGTCCTTGGTGCCGCCGTCATTGGACGTACGCCTGCCGAACTGGCCGCTGGACGGGATGCGCTGAAAGCGATGCTAAAGGAAAACGGGCCAATTCCCCCTGCCCCGTTTGATGGATTCGCCGTCCTTTTGCCGGCTAGAGATTACAAAAATCGCCACGCCTCGATTCTCTTGGCCATCGAAGCCGCAGCAGAGGCCGCCGGAAACGCAGCTGCAGAGAAATCTGCCTAAAGGCCAAGAGACGTCGCGTGCATTGGCTCAAACCCTTTCTCAACGCGCAATCACAGTTGTGGATTTGTTCGACGATAGCGATCGCCCTCGCCAACACCAATCTTAAGCAACTGATCGCAAGGCTCTGGGGGCTCACAGACCGTCTTCTTACACCGATATGGAAAGCAATATCGGCCTGCGACAGTAGGATCATCTCTTGAGCAGCAGTCAACAGGAATGGTTATCCTCCGCCCCACAACAAAACGTTCTCGGGCCAGCCCAGAAAATATTCGGTTCTGAATTCCGCAGACTGCCGAAACAGGCGCCTCAGGGAGTGTCTGTGTCTCGCCCACACGCCCTGATCATCTAAAAAAAGCCGCCGCACGTCGGGATTGACGGCGGCGGAAGGAGCGTGTCTGGGCGCAGGACAGGCGGCATCATGTGCAGGGCACGGGGACAGATGCGGCAAAGCGCCGGGGAACAGACCGCAGGCAGAACTCAGAAGCTTAGAACGGCAAACAGACCGACAAACAGGGCCGTGACACCGGCGATATCCTCAATCAGCAGTCCGTGAGAGCGCGAGACGATTTCTTTCACTTGGGCGATCATGGCATCCTCCGTTGCGGTGTTGCCCAATTGTTCTCACAAACGGCACGGCGCTGTAAAGAACTTTTTAAGAACATTCGTGAACATTTCGTGTTTTATCTAGCCGACGCCGATCAGGCGTATGGCCCGATCCTGATCAAGCAACCAAAGAAGAAGGCGCACTGCCGCCCCACGATCGCTCTTCAGGCTGGGATCTTGAGCCAACAGATTCCGGGCATCCGACTGCGCAACGGCCATCAGCGCGGTCTGCTTTTCAAGGTCGGCAATCCTAAACTTAGGCAGACCCGATTGTGCCGTTCCGATCAAATCGCCCGCCCCCCGCATCGCCAAGTCTTCCTCGGCAATGCGGAACCCGTCTTCCGTATCACGCAAGGTCGTCAGCCGCCGCTCTCCCGCCTCTGAAAGCGGTGCCTGATACATCAGCAGACAGGTGGATTCTGCCGACCCGCGTCCGACACGCCCACGAAGTTGATGTAACTGCGCCAACCCAAAAATTTCGGCTCGTTCAATGACCATGATCGAGGCGTTTGGAACGTTCACACCCACTTCAATCACCGTGGTTGCCACAAGAACCCGTGTGTCACCTCGTTGAAACCGCGCCATTGCGGCGTCTTTCTCACCGGGAGGCAACTGGCCATGAACAAGCCCTACCACATCGCCCAAAGCGGCCCGCAGATGGGCAAAGCGCGACTCGGCACTTGTATAATCCAGAACCTCGGACTCTTCGACCAATGGGCAAACCCAGTAAACCTGCCGACCATCGGCCACGGCCTTGCGCAAATGGGCGACGACCTCTTCCATCCGCGAACTGGCAATCAGCGCAGTTTTAACTGGCTTTCGACCTGCGGGCTTTTCATCAAGCACAGAGACATCCATGTCTCCGTAACTGGCCAAGGCAAGGCTACGGGGAATTGGCGTCGCGGTCATCACCAAGACGTCGACGGCCTGTCCCTTCGCACCAAGCTCCATCCTCTGCGCAACGCCGAACCTGTGTTGTTCATCAACGACAGCCAATCTCAGGTCTTTGAACGCCACATCCTTCTGAAAAACGGCGTGCGTCCCGACCAGAATGCCGATCCGGCCAGACAGCAGCCTTTCCAACTTTGCGGCGCGCTCCGCGTTCTTGTCACGCCCCGTAAGCAGTTCGAGGTCCACGCCAGCAGCGGCCGCCAGCGGTGCAAGTCCCTCGAAATGCTGGCGCGCCAAAATCTCGGTCGGTGCCATCATGACACCCTGCCCGCCCGCCTCAACAGCAGTAAGCAAGGCCAGGAAGGCCACCAAGGTTTTTCCTGATCCGACATCGCCCTGAAGCAAACGGTTCATTCTCAACGGCAACGCAAGATCGGCGGCGATCTCTTGCACTGCACGTTGTTGCGCGCCCGTCATCTCATAAGGAAGGCTCTTCAGAACCTTTGCTTTCAATTGGCCATTGCCAGCGGTTTCGACGCCCTTCAGCCGCCGCATCGACGCCCGTGCCAGTGAAAGTGTGACCTGATGGGCAAAAAACTCATCATAGGCCAAGCGCGCGCGCGCAGGATCAGTAGGCGCCAACTGCCCCATGCCCAAAGGACGATGCACAGCCTTGATCGCCTCCTCCCAGTCTGGCCATCTCTCCCGCGCCTTTAGGGCCGGGTCCACCCACTCAGGCAATCCAGAAAGGCGCGCAATCGCTCCATGAACGGCTTTTGAGACGATCTTTTGAGTGATGCCAGCCGTAAGGGGATAAACGGGCTCAAACACCGGAAGCTCCCCCGCTTCTTCTGGACGCAACACATGGTCCGGGTGGACCATCTGCATCATGCCGTCAAAAAGCTCGACCTTTCCGGAAACGATCCTTCTCTGGCCTGTGGGAAGCAGACGCTGCAAGTAATCACTGCGGGCATGAAAAAAGACCAAACTCCATTCCAACTGAGGATCGCGCACCGAGACCCGGTAGGCACCCCCCTTCCGACGCGGCGGAAAATGCGCCCCAACCTCCACCTCAACCGTTGCCACAGTTGGCGGGACAACCTCTCGCACCGAGAGCTTGCGACTTCGATCAACACCCGAGCTAGGAAGCAGAAACAGCAGATCCTTGGGGCGCGTGACCTCCAGTTGCTCAAATGCCTTGGCCGATTTCGGGCCGACACCTTCCAGCGTCTCAAGATCGGCAAACAGCGGAAAAAGAGTCTCGGGACGGCTCATGCGTCCCCGATGAGCGCTAGCCACGCGTCCTCGTCGATAGTTTCCACCCCTAGCCGCGCAGCCTCCTTCGCCTTGGACCCTGCCCCCGGCCCTGCCACCAGCAAATCTGTCTTGGCGCTGACGCTACCGGCCACTTTTGCGCCCAAGGCTTCCGCCCGCGCCTTCGCCTCGGCCCGCGTCATCTTTTCCAACGTGCCAGTGAAGACCACCGTTTTTCCTGCAACCGGGCTTTCCTTTGCCGCGGTCCAGATGACCGGCAGAACACGAAGACGTTGCACCAGATCGTCTATCGCCCTGCGCTCTTGTTCATTCTGGAAAGCCGCCACCACACTTTGGGCCATGGTCCGGCCAACGCCGTCGATTGATAACAACTCCTGCCAAGCTGCGTTGCCGTCCTGCGCGTTTCCAACTGTGGCCTCAAACGCCTCCCAAGTGCTGAAATGGCGCGCAAGGACTTGAGCCGCAACTTCCCCGACATGCCGAATTCCCAAGGCGAAAATCAATCGGTCTAAGGGGATCGACCGTTTGGCCTCGATTGCGGCAAACAGTTTTGTGACAGACGTCTCGCCAAAGCCATCGCGATTCTTTAACCGCTTCAACCCATTAGCCGCGTCTCTTTCAGCCAGCGTAAAGATGTCGGCAGGCGTTTTTACGGGCAAATCAGCGTCGTTAAAGAATAGCTCCACTTGCTTTGCCCCAAGACCTTCAATGTCAAACGCGCTCCGACTGACGAAGTGTTTAAGTCTTTCAACTGCTTGTGCCGGGCAAATCAGACCACCTGTGCAACGCCTGACGGAATCTCCCTCCTCCCTGACAGCCGGGCTTCCGCATTCAGGACATATTTTTGGAAAATCAAATGATTGCGAGCCGTCCTTACGACGCGACAAATCCACATCCGCAACCTTCGGGATGACGTCTCCCGCACGATAGACCTGCACCCAATCACCGATGCGAATGTCTTTACCACCCCGGATCTCTCCGCCCTTGCTGTCGCGCCCGGCAATGTAGTCTTCGTTGTGCAAGGTTGCGTTGCTGACAACCACGCCACCTACAGTGACCGGACGAAGACGGGCAACAGGTGACAGCGCACCGGTCCGTCCAACCTGAATGTCGACATCCAGAAGTTCCGTCCAGGCCAATTCCGCAGGAAATTTATGCGCGATGGCCCACCTTGGCGTGGTCGAGCGAAAGCCCAAACGGGCCTGCAGCCCAAGATCGTTCACCTTATAGACGACGCCATCAATGTCATAGCCAAGATTGGCACGGCGTTGCTCGATACTACGGTAGTGCGTCAAAAGGCTGGCAGGGCTGTCACAGATTTCCGTCAGTGGGTTCGTCTGGAACCCAAAATCCGTCAGGCGCTGGATTGCCGCCATTTGCGTCGACGCCAAGGGCGAGGACAGATCTCCCCATGCATATGCAAAGAAACGCAGCGGTCGCCCCGCCGTTATCGTTGCATCCAATTGGCGCAAAGACCCCGCCGCGGCGTTGCGTGGGTTTGCAAAGGTCTTGCCCCCTGCGGCGGCTTGCCGGGCATTCAAGGATGCGAAATCGGCATGTGACATATAGACTTCGCCACGAACTTCCAAGACACCCGGCGCATTTTCAATAGCTTGCGGGATGTCCCTAATAGTCCTCGCGTTGGCTGTAACGTTCTCACCGACTTCCCCGTCACCTCGTGTCGCTGCCTGCACCAATTGCCCGCCTTCATAGCGAAGCGACAAGGACAGCCCGTCGATCTTGGGCTCTGCGGTAAACTCCAACGGTCCAGAATGATTGAGATACTTCCTGATCCGGTCGACAAAATCGTCAATGTCCGAATCTTCGAAGGCATTTTCCAAGCTCAGCATTCGAACGCGATGCGGAACCTTCCCAAAACCATCTGCAACACCGGCACCGACCACATCGCTGGGACTATCGGCGCGCTTCAGCGTCGGAAATCGCGCCTCTATTGCTGCATTCCGACGCTTTAGGGCATCATATTCGGCATCCGAAATCTCTGGTGCATCCAGGGTGTGATAGGCCTTGTTCGCCTCGGAAAGAACACGCGAAAGAGATGCGAGCTCGTCCCGCGCCTCAGCTTCAGACAAATGTTCTACGGCCTTTTCAACCATTCCGTTCTCCCGGCTTGCCCCACAGGTTTAGGGGGCCGCCGGGAAGAGGTAAAGGTTCAAGCAGAGGCTGCCAGTTTTCGTTCCGAATTTGTTGGATCGCGCAGCACATAGCCACGCCCCCAGACAGTTTCGATATAGTTCTGCCCACCCGTTGCTTCGGCCAGTTTCTTCCGCAATTTACAGATGAACACATCAATGATCTTCAATTCCGGCTCATCCATTCCGCCGTAAAGGTGGTTCAGGAACATCTCTTTGGTCAGTGTCGTGCCCTTCCGCAGTGAAAGAAGCTCGAGCATCTGATATTCTTTGCCCGTCAGATGAACGGTCTTTCCTTCCACATCAACGGTCTTAGCATCCAGATTGACCTGCACCATTCCAGTGCGGATCACAGATTGGCTATGGCCTTTGGATCGCCGAATGATTGCATGAATACGGGCAACCAGTTCTTCCCGGTGAAACGGCTTTGTCATGTAGTCGTCAGCCCCGAAGCCGAACCCCTTCAGCTTACTGTCCGTATCATCTTCACCGGACAGGATAAGAATTGGCGTTTCAACCTTGGCAAGACGCAACTGCCGCAATACATCATGTCCGGACATGTCGGGAAGGTTGAGATCGAGAAGAATTAGATCGTAATCATAGAGCTTTGCCAGATCGACCCCATCCTCGCCCAGATCGGTGCAATAGACATTCAGATTGGCATGCGTCAGCATCAATTCAATGCTGCGTGACGTCGTAGGGTCATCCTCTACCAGCAGAATTCGCATCGGGTTATCTCCAGTCCATGCATCTTCGTTAACGAGACTGCCGGTCAATGGTTAACGCGAAGTTACTCTGCCAGAGGGGGAGCGGAAAACAATCTAAAGTTGTCTGTATTTTTGAATCTGCGTGATTTTAAGCGCCCCCTCTCCATGCATTTCCACAGCCTCTCGCCAAGTTGCGAACTCTTCCTCTGATAGGGAATAGCGTTCCCGGGCGGACTCTTCTGTGATCAATCCATAAAGCACGGCCTTGACGACGATGGCTTTACGGCTTGCCACCCATCGCCGGGTCTTTGGATCAGGCAAATCTGCGCGGCTGATGATTGTGCCATCGGGCAGAGTCACCTGCCTTGGCCCGTCAACTCGTTTCAAATACATCTGGGCAAAGTCCTCTCTTCCACTTTCCCGGACAGAGGATTGCCGATCTCACTTAACTGTGGATGAACTGATTGACCGTCGGGGCTTGAGAGTAGCGGGCATTTTCATATATTCCGACCTATCGCTGAAAGGCCCTGTTATGCTTGATCAACCACTTAATTCGCTGGGGCTGCCCAAGCCCCCCTCAGAGACGCGCGTTGTTGTCGCGATGTCCGGCGGTGTCGACAGCTCTGTTGTGGCCGCGATGCTGGCGGAAGAGGGCTATGACGTGGTGGGGGTCACGCTTCAGCTTTACGACCATGGCGCAGCCTTGGCCAAGAAAGGTGCCTGCTGTGCTGGGCGCGATATTCACGATGCTCGCCGGGTGGCGGAGACGATGGGCTTTCCGCATTACGTCCTCGACTATGAAAACACCTTCCGTGAAGCCGTCATCGAGGAATTCGCGGACGCCTATCTGGCGGGTGCAACTCCCGTCCCCTGCATCCGCTGCAACGAGCGCGTGAAGTTCAAGGACCTTTTGGCCACAGCGAAGGATCTGGATGCCGATTGCATGGCTACGGGCCATTATATCCAGCGCAAGTTGGGGGACGTGGGACCAGAACTTCATTCGGCGGCGGATGCGAACCGGGACCAGAGTTACTTTCTGTTCTCGACCACGCCCGAGCAGTTGTCTTACCTGCGCTTCCCCTTGGGGCATTTGAAATCCAAGGCCGAGACGCGGGCCCTTGCGGCGAAATACGGGTTGCCGGTCGCGGACAAGCCGGACAGTCAGGACATCTGTTTCGTTCCCAACGGCAACTATGCGGCGGTGATCGAAAAGCTGCGGCCGGGGGCGGCGGATCCGGGGGAGATCGTTGATCTTGAGGGCAACGTTCTGGGGCAGCATCGTGGGGTCATTCACTACACGATCGGGCAGCGCAAGGGCCTTGGGATCGGCGGCCTGGGCGAACCACTTTATGTGGTCCGGCTGGACGCGGAGACGCGGCGGGTCATCGTAGGTCCGAAGGAGTCGCTGGCCACGCGGGTGATTCCGGTCAGGGAGATCAACTGGCTGGGCGATGCGCCGTTTGAGAGCCAGAAGGAATGGCATCTGAACGTGAAGGTTCGGTCCACCCGGCCACCTCGGCCTGCTGTCATCCGCCCGCTTTCGGCGACCGTGGCGGAGGTCGAACTTTTGGACCCGGAAGATGGGGTCAGCGCGGGGCAGGCTTGCGTGTTTTATGCACCGGAAGGTGGCCGCATCTTTGGCGGCGGCTGGATCTGGCGCGGGCGATAAAAAAAGGCGTCCCCGACGGGGACGTTTTTTAAATACCGTAAACTCAATGCCTTACAGAGCAACTTTAACCTAAAATTAACTTGTCCCCGCCAAAAGACGGTCATGCAACAATTGCGCGGCCATTGTCGGCAGGGTCAGATTTTCTGTGATAAAGGCCACGCGCTCGGGCGTGAAATAGCCCTCAACATCCAAAAGGTTCAGCGTCGCGCCAATCTCTCCGCGCAGGATCACCGGCATGTTCACGACCGAGCCAAGACCCAGCGACCCGATCAATTCATGATCGGGGAAGACCGTCGCAATCTCGGCCAGAGAATTCGCAACAAATGTCTTTCGCCCGTCCAGAACCACCTCGGTCCAGCGGTTCGGCTCGACGATCTTTACACCGGAAACCGGATATTCCACCGGATGGCTGGTGTAGCTGCGCCGTGCCAGACGTCCATTGTCTTCCACCGTTGTCACCGTAAAGAGGCGCGCGCCCACGGTCTCTGCCGTCAGCCGATGCAGGGCGGCAAAGGGGTCTTGCGGATCAGAGGCGGCGGAGAGTGCGGTGGTAAACCGTGCGAAAGCCTGATGCATTCCCTACCCCTTTAGAAAGTTCAGCACTGATCGGGCGGCGCGCAGGCCCGGAGCCTCACCACCCTTGCCCAAGCGTTCCATCGTCAGGCGCATCGCCTCGGCCTGAGGTCCGGCGCCATTTTCCAAGAGTTGCAGCACTGCGGGCGCGATCAGATCGGCGCGGCAGGTCTCGCCTATGAATTCCGGGACGACCCGCGTGTCAGAGACCAGATTGACCAGTGTGACCGTATCAATCAGCGCGGCACGGCGCATAAGCCACAGCGTGAGAGGGTGCATGTCATAGGCAATGACCATCGGGCAGTCATTGGCGGCAAGTTCAAGGGACACGGTGCCAGAGGCGGCGATGGCAACATCGGCCACGGCAAAGGCTGCACGTTTTTCGGCAGGATCGTGGATGATCTGCGGCTTAAATGCCCAGTTTTCCGTCAATTCCGCCACGAGGTCGGCCACGCCGCGCACGGTGGGCAGGGCCACGCGGGCGGTTGGGTGGGCGGCTTTGATCCGCGCCAAGACCTGCCCCAGAACCGGGGCAAGACGCGTGACCTCGCCCCTGCGTGACCCCGGCAGGGCAAGGATCAGCGGTCCATCCCCCGCCATCAGGGCGCGTTCCTCGGGCGTCGCCAGCGGCTCGGCCACCACCGGATGGCCGACGAAATCGCAGCTCATGCCAGCGGCGGTCATATAGGGCGGCTCGAATGGCAGCAGAGCCAGAACATGGTCGATGACCCGTGCCATTTTCGTCGCGCGACCGGGGCGCCACGCCCAGACCGAAGGGGCAACGTAGTGAACGGTTTTGAAATCAGGCAGGGCGGCTTTCACGATGGACGCCACGCGCAGACAGAAATCGGGGCTGTCGATGGTGATCATCGCGTCGGGCTTGGCGGCAAGGGCCGCCTGTGCGGTTTCCGCGATTCGGCGTTTCAGGTGGAAGTACTTTGGCAGCACCTCGGCGATGCCCATGACCGAAAGCTCTTCCATCGGGAACAGGCTTTGCAGCCCCTGTTCCTGCATCAGGGGGCCGCCGACGCCGGAAAAGGTGACGCCGGGGTTGAGCTGCTTGAGACCCGCCATCAGCGCCGCGCCCAGCCGGTCGCCCGAAGGTTCGCCCGCGATCAAGAAAAGGCTTAGCGCGCCCACAGGAAGAGGCCTGCGGCTTCGGCGGCGGCGATCATGGCGGGGCGGTCAAGGCAGATGACGCCACCCGCCTGCCATGCGATGCCGGCAAGCCCGGCTTTAGCCGCGGCAGAGACGGTGGCAGGGCCGATGGTGGGCAGGTCGATGCGCAGGTCTTGGCCCGGTTTCGGGGCCTTGTAAAAGAGGCCGCGCCCGCGGGCCGGATCGGGGCGGAGCGTCTGCGGCAAGAGGGCAACGCCTGCCAGCATGGCGTCGGTTCCCGGCAGCGCCTCGGCAGCAAGGCAAAGGCCTTGGACGACAACGCAGCCCTGCCCCACATCGGCCGCGCCAAGTGCCTGCACGATGGTTTCGGCGCGCGCGGCGTCCTTGCGGTCTTGATCGGTCAGGTTGCCGGTCAAAAGCCCCTCGGCGGGGACCAGATCGGGGGCGAGATCGGCGGTTCCTTTGATGGCAAAGCCGGCCTCTTCGAAAAGGCCAATCACCGCTCGGAGCGTGGCATCATCGCCCGCCTGCATGGCGGCGAAAAGGCGCGGAACGAGTTGGGCGGTTGCCGGATCAAACAGCGCCGGGTCAAGGCGGGGGCGCTGGACGGCGCCAGCGAAGGTAACGGTGGTCACGCCCGCATCCTCTAGCGCGTTGAAGAACGGAACAAGGCGCTCGACCCGGAAGGTCATGTCCGGGGTCAGGCCGGTTGGCGTGAAACCGTCGAGCGCGCAGACCAGCGGGTTATCAAGTGCTTGGGCCACGGCGGCGGGCAACGCCCCTGCCCCTGCGATGATCGCGGTACGGGTCATTTCGGGGTCAGGAAGCTGCGGTCAGAGGCGGCGAGGATGAATTCCGTGATCTCGCGCACATGCCGGCTGTCGGTTTCTTCCGAGAGTTTGCGGGCCCGGTCGAGGAAATTGCCTTCGCCTTGGGCCAGCATCTGATAGGCGGCGCGGAGTGCGGTGATTTCGGACCGCTCGACCCCGCGGCGTTTCAGGCCGACAAGGTTCAGGCCGTCCAACTCGCCGCGCGGGGCTTGCACGAGGCCATAGGGGATCACGTCATTGGTGACCATGGTCACGGCGCCGATGATGGCACCCTGGCCGATACGGACCCATTGGTGAACGCCTGAAAGGCCGCCGACGATGACGTCATCGCCAAGGTGGCAGTGGCCGGCGATGGCGACTTGGTTCACAAGGATCACGCGGTTGCCGATTTGCGCATCATGGCCGACATGGGCGCCGGTCATGATCAGGCAATCATCGCCGACGCGGGTGATGCCTCCACCGCCCTCGGTGCCGGTGTTCAGCGTGGCGCCTTCGCGGATGCGGCAGCGGGCGCCGACGATCAGGCGGGTACGCTCGCCCTTGAATTTCAGGTCTTGCGGCACCTCGCCCACGGTGGCGAAGGGAAAGATGACGGTTTCTTCGCCGATCTCTGTCCAACCCGTAACGACGGCATGCGATTTGACGGTGACACCGCTTGCGAGTGTCACCTCGGGACCGATTACCGCAAAGGGGCCGATGGTGCAGCCGGGGCCAATGCTGGCCCCTTCTTCGACGATAGCCGAGGGGTGGATGGTCGCCGTGGCGTCGATACCCATGGATCAGGCCTTTGGCACGTCGAACATGGCGGTGAATTGGGCCTCGCAGGCAAGTTCGCCATCAACCATGGCGCGGCCGTCGAATTTCCAGACGCGACCGCCGCCACGCAGGGCTTTGACATGCAGTTCCAGAACGTCGCCCGGGCCGACCTTGCGGCGGAACTTGACGCCATCGACCCCCATGAAGAACACCTTGGCATTCTTGTCGACGAGATCCATCGACAGGCCGACGAGGATGCCCGAGGTCTGGGCCATCGCCTCGATGATCAGGACGCCCGGAAAGACCGGCATTTCGGGAAAGTGGCCGGTGAATTGCGGTTCGTTCATCGTGACGCATTTGATGCCGACACAGCTTTCGTTCACGACGATGTCGCGCACCTTGTCGACCAGAAGAAACGGATAACGATGCGGCAGGATCCGCTGGATCAGGCTGATGTCGGCTTCGGTCGGGGCGGTGGCGGAGGTCATCGGATGTCCCTTTGTTATGGGTCTTTTCCCGTTGCTAGCAATATCCCCCTGTCACGGCAAGGACAGGTGGTTACGGAGCGGTCGGTTTTGCCTCGGGCGCAGCACTGTCATCACCCGAAGCCGGTGCCTCAGACGCGTCAGATTGTGCCGCATAGTCAGCGTTCAGGCGTTCTATAGCCAGATCCGTTACATCAAGCTGATCATAGGTCAGGATAATCGCGGTGCGGTCGATAATGGCCACGGCGTTCAGGTCGACCATGAGTTGCCCCAGAACCGGAATCGACCGCTCAAAGAAAATCTGCCTGTCTTCGTCGCGGCGACGGGTCAGATTGCGGCTTTTCGTGTCTTGGGCTGTTCGCAGATCTTCGACCTTGGCGTCGAATTCCTGCGCCAGTTTTTGAAACTCTGCCGCGGGAAGCGAGGCACGCCGGGCCGTAAGGTCACGCTCTTCTTGTTCCAGTGCCGCTTCGAGGCGTCGATTTTCGGCAATCAATGCGGCGCTGTCTTCATCGAATGCGGCCTGAGCAGCTTTTCCCGGTTCGGATTCGGCATAAAGGCGGTCTTTGTCGATCGTCACGAAGGGCAACTGCAACACGCCGTCTTGCTGAACAGGTTCGGTCGCAGTCGGCTCGGTCGTTTGGGCAAGGGTCAGCGTGGCAGGTCCGGCAAATATGGCAAAGGCCAGTGCCGCAACACTGGCCAATCCAAAACGCTTTCGGCACTCTGCCCGCATCAGAACTTGGTCGAAATGGTCAGATCGAAGTTGCGCACCTTGTCGTAGGACTCTTTCTTCAGCGGCCGCGAGAAGTTGAAGCGCAGCGGACCGATGGGGGCGTTCCACACGAAGGAAAGACCAATCGACGCACGAGGATTCAGGCTGGTGTCAATCGCCGCACCATTTGCGTCAACGCGCGGGCCGTTCAGGCCCCAAACCGACCCAACATCCACAAAGGCACCGCCCGTGATCCCGTATTCTTCGGGAAGACCAAGCGGGAAATCTGCCTCGAACCGAGCCGCGACATAGTAGTTGCCGCCCAAGGCATCATCGGTTGCCAAAGCGCGCGGGCCGATCCCGTTGCCCGCAAAGCCCCGAATCTTTTGCGAGCCGAAGAAGCGCTCGGTCACGCGGGTTTCATAGCCGCCGAAGGCGCTGATGGCACCAGCCTCGAAAATCGCGCGCAGGGTCACGTCTTCGTTCATGATCTTGCGTTCGGCCAAGGCCAAAAGTTCGGACTTGATGTATTTCGCGTCGCCACCAAGCCCTGCAATGTCTTGGCTAAACCGCAGCAAAACGGCGCGATCGGGCGACAGGCCGCCAATTCGGGTGTCATAGGCGTAGGTATAGCCGATGGACGAGGTGACTTCGGCATCGCGCGCCACTTCGGCCGTCAGGGTCGGGTCGAAGATATTCGGCGTTGTCGTATCGTTGTCGTCATCGACGCCTTTGTAGTTTTTCAGCGTGTTCAGGCTGAGGCCATAACGGATATCCAGCGTGCTGAGTTCGCCAACCGGGAAACCAAGCGAGATATTGGTGCCAAGAGCTTCGGTGTTGTAGAGCGAATTCAACTGCTTGGTCGTGTTGTAGAACACGCCGAAGCTGAGCGACAAGTCGCGGCCAAGGAAAGCCGGTTCGGTGAAGCTGAGGCTGGTATTCTGCGAATCCGTGCCGGTCGACAGGTTGACCGAAAGCGCCTGCCCGCGACCAAGGAAGTTCGTTTCCGAGAAGCCGATATTGAGGCCGACACCGGCTTCGACGCCGTAGCTGGCGCCCAGGCTAAGCGATCCGGTGGCCTGTTCTTCGACGTTCACATCGACCACAACCTGATCGCCGGCGCTGCCCTGACGCGCATTCACGTCGGCGTTCTTGAAGAACCCGAGGGCGCGAATACGTTCGGCCGCCTGACGGATTTCGCGCGGGTTGAAGGGGTCGCCTTCGGCGCTGCGGAACTGGCGGCGGATGACCTGATCAAGGGTCGTCGTGTTGCCTTCGATGTCGATGCGTTCGACGAAGATACGATCGCCGCGGACGATGGCAAATTCGATATCCAGCGTGCCATCCCGATCATTGCGGGTGATGCGCGGATCAACACGGACAAAGTTAAGCCCCCTGCGAAGGGCAAGGTTTTCCATCCGCGCGATGTTATTTTCGATGACCGCTGGCGAATAGACCACGCCCTCACGGATGCGCTGAACGGCTTCAAACTCTGCCGCGTCAACATCGCTGATTTCCGACACTGTCGAGACTTTGCCGATACGGAATTGGCGGCCTTCCTGAATGGTGAAGCTGACGAAGACCGCATCCCGTTCGCGGGCGATTTCGGCAGAGGCGTCGGTCACCTGAATGTCGACATAGCCGCGCGACAGATAGAAGTCGCGGAGCAACTGCTTGTCGACTTCCAAACGCTCGGCCACCAGGGTGTCGCGCTGCACCAGTTGGCGGAAGATGCCGGCCTGCTTGGTTTCCAGGACCTGCCGCAGGCGGCGGTCGGAATAGGCACGGTTGCCAACAAAGGCCAAGCGTTCAATTTCGGTCACGCGGCCTTCGGTGATCTCAAAGACCAGATCGACGCGGCTGTTGGAGCGGCGGATGATCTTTGGCGTCACGGTCGCGGCCATGCGGCCCTTGGCGCGGTAAAGTTCGCCCAAGGTAGACGCATCGGCCTCGGCTTGGCTGGGTGAATAGACGCGGCTTGTTTTGGAAGAGATGGCCTCGGCCAGATCTTCATCCTTGAGGCGCTTGTTGCCTTCGAAATTGATGAAGTTGATGATCGGGTATTCGACGACCTTGATGATCAGTGTGTTGCCCGAAGGAACGATTTCGACGGTTTCGAACAGACCCGAGCGGACGAGGTTCTGATAGGCGTCGTTCAATTCGGCGGTGCTGAGTGCTTGGCCACGATTGATTCTGGCCAGACCGAGGATGGTTGGAACATCAACCAGCTCGTTGCCTTCAACCGTCACGCTGTCGAAGCTGTATTCCTGTGCAACGGCCGGTGTGAAGTTCGCCCCGGAAGCCATTGCAGTGGAAAGGAAAAGCGCCGTAATGATGCGACGAGTGGCAGAGGCACGCCCGGTTTTGGCAACGCTGACCGCAGTATCGTGCATGACAATCCTCATCCTCAACAAGCTATAGTGTCTTCACTAGCCGTAAGAGCTTGGCTTGTCAAAGCGTTGAAAAGGCGCGCCGGACCGATGGCGGAACGCCGCGAAGCGCAAAAGCAAAGGCCCGCTTGCGGAAAGCGGGCCGATCCGAAATCGGGAAAATCAACGCGTGATTATTGAGGCATCAGGCAGGTACCCAAGAAAGCCCCGGCCAGAAGGCCAGCGATCACCGTGCCGAACGTAAAGATCCGGTCAGCGTTCAAATAGACCAGAAACGACAGCCCACGATAGCTTTCCATGACAACCTGCATGTAACACCTCCATTGCCAGCAGAACTTAGCAAATGAATGTGGCGCGATTGTGGCTCTGTGCGGATAGAAAGCCCATCCAAACGGATGGGATTAACACAGAAACAGATCGTTAGAGACCCCGAAGGCCATCAGTGACAGAATCAGAGTAAGGCCCGCCGACATCAGCACGCGGAGCGCTTTTTCGGTCGGTGGGTTGCCGAAAATCGCCTCGTAGGCGTGGAAAACCAGATGCCCGCCATCCAGCACGGGGACAGGCAAGAGGTTCATCAGGCCGACGGCCACCGACAAAAGGCCGATGAACATGATGAATGAGTCCACGCCTTGCGATGCGGCGGCCCCCGAGCTTTCAGCGATGCCGATTGGGCTGCGAAGATTGCAGGAAGAAATCGCCCCGGTGATCATGTGCCAAATGCCGGAAAGCGAGGTTTTCGCGATATACCAGGTCTGTTCGGCCCCGATCTGCACAGCCTCGATCGGCGAGGGCAAACGGGTGACGGGGTCAAAGCCCATGCCGCCGGTCAGACCAATAAGCCAGCGCGTTTCAAAGCCACCTTCCGGCAAGGGCATATCCGAGCGGCGGGGTTCAAGCGTCAGCTCGACCGTCTCCCCCGCGCGCCAGATCGTCAAAGCGACAGGTGCACCATCCGAGGCCTTCACGGCCTCTTGCAGCTGGATGAAGGAATAGATGGGCTGGCCATTGATGGCGGTGATGACATCTGCGGTCTGCATGCCGGCGTCATAGGCCGCCGTATGGGGCGAGACAGAAAGCGCCACTGGCGGATAGGGATGCGGGCCATCAAAGCGCAGGGTTTCACCGTTGCGGACCACTTCATAACTGGCTGTCGGCGCCGCGGTGGTATCGCGTGCGACCTGCACCAATGTCGTGAAATCTGGTGTCGCCACGTCGTTGATCGAATTCACCCGGTCGCCCACCTCAAGGGTCGGCCCCGAAAAAGGAACGGCTTCAACGCGGCTGATCACCGGGTCTTCGGTCGCGATGCCCGAATAGAAAGACATGGCGGCGAAAATGATGATGGCCGAGATGAAATTGAACATCGGCCCCGCGGCCACCGTTGCGGCACGGGCCCAAAGCGGCGCGCCATGCATGGTGCGGCGGCGCTCCTCTGCCGTCATTTCGCGGATTGCTTGCCCATCCACGCCTGAGGCGGCGTTGGAATCGCCCAGGAATTTGACATAGCCACCGAAAGGCAGGGCGGCGAGTTGCCAGCGCGTTCCGTATTGGTCCTCTCGCGAGAAAAGCACCGGGCCAAAGCCCAGCGAAAACACCTCGGCATGGATGCCCGACCAGCGGCCCACGATGTAATGACCGTATTCATGGATGGCCACAATCACAGAGAGCGCCACGACAAAGGCTGCAATCGTCCAGATCGCATTGCCAAAGCTGGGAAACAGGCCAATCAAATCCACGCGGGCGTCCTATCGTTTACTTTAACCAGAGGGAGCAAGACTTATGCCGCTGACCGGTTTTGTGCGATTTCTGTCGCACGCCGTCTGGCAAGATGGTCTGCCCCAAGCACCTTCTCAAGGGACAATACGTCGGTTTCAAGGCGTAAGTCGGACACAAGAGCGTCAAGAGTGTCTTCCACCACCCCCGCCATGTCCATGAAGCCGATGCGATTATCAAGGAAGTAATCCAGCGCGGTTTCCTTGGCGGCGTTAAAGGCCGCACCGGCAAGCCCCCGAATATGCATCACCTCACGGCAAAGCCGCAAGGCGGGATAGCGGTTCATATCCGGGGCGCGGAAGGTTAGCGTTGCGAGTTGGGCAAAGTCGAGCCGTGCCACCGGCAAGGGCTGACGATTGGGCCAGTTCAGCGCATACCCAATGGGGTGGCGCATGTCAGGTGCGCCCAGATGCGCCATGATCGCCCCGTCATGAAAACCCACCATGGAATGAATCAGGCTTTCGGGGTGGATGATGACCTCGATCTGATCTGGATTGATCCCGAAATATTCGCGTGTCTCGATCACCTCGAGCGCCTTGTTGAACATCGAGGCGGAATCGATGGTGATGCGCTGTCCCATCGACCAGTTTGGATGCGCCAGTGCCTCGGTCACCGTGGCGCGGGCAAGGGCCTCGAGCGGCCAGTCGCGCAGCGCCCCCCCGGAAGCGGTAAGAATGATACGGTCGATGGCCGCGATGTCTTCGCCGACAAGACCTTGGAAGATCGCGGAATGTTCGCTGTCGACGGGAAGAATGGTGGCGCCGTGACGGGCGGCCTCGGCCATTAGGAGCGGGCCTGCAGTCACAAGGCTTTCCTTGTTTGCAAGGGCGAGTGTCCTGCCGTGGCGCAGCGCACGCAAACCGGGAACAAGCCCGGCGGCCCCGACGATGGCGCTCATCACCCAATCGGCGGGACGGTCGGCCGCCTCGGCAATGGCCTGAGTACCAGCGGCGGTTTCGATGCCAGTGCCGGCAAGCGCGGCCCGCAGGTCTGGCAGGCAGGCTTCATCCGCGCAAACCGCGATTTCAGCGCGCAAAACGCGCGCCATTTCTGCCAAGCGGGCGACATTTCGGCCCCCGGTCAGGGCAACGGTGCGGAACGCCCCTGCCCCGCCAGCACGGGTAATCAGGTCAAAGGTGCTTTCACCGATAGAGCCAGTGGCCCCGAAAATAGAGATGGACCGCATCACCTTAGCCCCCGAGCGGCGTGGGCATTGGCAGCGATGCGATCAGCGACAGGAGCATGATCAGGACGACGGCGCCGATCATCGCATCGAAACGGTCCAGAAAGCCGCCATGGCCGGGGATCAGGTTCGAGCTGTCCTTGACGCTTGCGCGGCGCTTGATCCAGCTTTCGGCAATATCGCCCATCTGGCCGGCAAAGGCCACCACCGGGGCCACGGCGACGGCGAGCCACGGCGCATAGCCCAAAGCCACAAAGATCAGCGAAACCAACACGGCTCCGACCCAGCCCGCCACAGTGCCAGACCATGTTTTCTTGGGGCTGATGGCGGGCCAGAATTTCGGGCCGCCGACGACGCGACCAACAAAATACCCCGCGACATCCGAGGCAATGACGATGCAGATGATCCAAAGGATCGCTGGAACGCCGGGGCCGCGCAGATCAATCAGGCCATAGCCAGCGACCATGATGGCGATGCCATAGACCGTAGCGATGCGGCGGTCACGGCGCGGTGTCAGGGCCAAGGCAAGGCCCGGAAGAATAAGCAGCGTCGAGGCGAGGTCGTCTCGGAAGAGGACTGCGCCCGCCAGACAGGCGGCGGCAATCACCCCCATAGCAAGCGGCGTGCGGATATGGCCGGGCGCTGTAATATTGGCCAGTTCCCAGAACATCACCCCCGTCAGCGCAAAGACCATGAGGTTGAAGGACATGCCGCCCAGCCAAAGCTCGGACACGCCGACGATCAGCATGAAGATGGCCGAGATCACCCGCTTTTTCAGATCGCCCCAACGAGCGTTCGGATCTGCCACCGGTGCCGTCATGCGCTGGCCACCCCGCCAAAGCGGCGATCACGGTTGCCAAAGCGCGCCAAGATGCTGGCCAGTTCTTCGGGGGTAAAGTCAGGCCAAAGGGTTGGCGTGAATTCATATTCTGCATAGGCGGTTTGCCATTGCAGGAAGTTCGAGGTCCGGGTTTCGCCCGATGTGCGGATCACCAGATCCGGATCAGGGATGCCGCCGGTATCAAGATGGGCCGAGATCATGGCCTCGGTCACCTCTTCGGGGGCGATTTCGCCTGCTGCAACCTTGGCGGCTATGGCACGGGTGGCCCGCAAGATCTCATCCCGGCCGCCATAATTGATGGCGACGGTGAAGTTCAATCGGGTAAATCCTTCGGTGCGCTCTTCGATCCCTTTCATCAGCCGTTGCAATTTGGGGTCCAGACGCGAGCGGTCACCAATAAAGCGCATCCGCACCCCTTCGGCGGCCAGACGGTCGGCCTCGCGCTCGATGTAACGGGCGAAAATCGACATCAGTCCAAGGACTTCTTCGGTCGAGCGCTTCCAGTTTTCGGTGGAAAAGGCGTAGACGGTCAGCCATCGGATGCCAAGATCAGGGGCGCAACGGACGATTTCCTTGACCCGTTCGGCGCCGCGACGATGGCCAACAAGGCGCGGCCACCCCTTTTGCGTGGCCCAACGACCGTTGCCATCCATGATGATGGCCACATGCTCTGCCGGGCGAGGCTGCTTTGACCCTGTGCTGTCCGTGGTGCCCAAGCCCCACCCCTTTGTTGTTCTGGCCCGAAAGACGGCCCCGACTTTGTATCAATTCTGTTGGAATGTGTCCCGCGCCCGAAGGCGCGGGAATGGACCGGGACCCGGATCAGACCTGCATGATTTCGGCTTGCTTGGTTTCAAGCGTCTGGTCGACGATCTTGATATACTTGTCAGTCAGATCCTGTACTTCGGATTCCCAGAATTTCTGATCGTCTTCCGACAGGCCATCGTTCTTGGCCTTCTTGATCTGGTCCATGCCATCGCGGCGCAGGTTACGAACCGCCACACGGGCATGTTCGGCATACTGGGCGGCGACCTTGGTCAGTTCCTTGCGGCGCTGCTCGTTCAGTTCCGGGATCGGCAACATGATGATGGTGCCGTTAAGCTGCGGGTTGATGCCAAGGCCCGACTCTCGGATCGCCTTTTCGACCTTGCCCACCATGCCTTTGTCCCAGACGTTGATCGTGACCATCCGGGGTTCTGGCACGTTCACCGTGCCAAGCTGGTTGATCGGGGTCATCTGCCCATAGGCCTCGACCTGAATCGGTTCCAGCATCGAGCCCGAAGCGCGGCCCGTGCGAAGGGAGGCGAATTCCGTGCGCAGCGCGCCGATCGCGCCTTCCATGCGGCGAGTCAGATCGTCGGTGTCGAGTTCAAAGTCATCTGCCATCGTATTTGGTCCTTTGGCTTCCCCCGCAATGATTGGGGGCGGTCTTTTTTGGTTCTATAAGCGATGGGAGGCTATGGGTATAGCCCTACCCGTGTTCCAACGGCGACTTGGGCTTAGTCATGCACCAACGTGTAAGTGCCCTGCCCGGCCATGATGCCGCGGAACCCGCCCGGTTCGTTCAGCGCAAAAACGACAAGCGGCATCTTGTTGTCGCGGCAAAGCGCGATGGCCGAGGCGTCCATGACCTTGAGATTGTCGCGCAACACGTCGTCATAGGAGATGCTGTCATAGCGCTTTGCCTCGGGGTTCTTTTTGGGGTCGCTGTCATAAATGCCGTCGACATTCTTGCCCATGAAGATGGCCTCACACGCCATTTCGCTGGCCCGAAGCGCGGCCGCTGTATCGGTGGTGAAATAGGGGTTGCCGGTGCCCGCTGCGAAAATGCAGACCCGCTTCTTTTCAAGGTGTCGGACAGCGCGACGGCGGATATAGGGTTCGCAAACCTGATCCATCGGAATGGCGCTGATGACGCGGGTGAAGACGCCAAGCTGTTCAAGCGCAGACTGCATGGCAAGCGCGTTCATGACGGTGGCCAGCATGCCCATGTAATCGGCTGTTGTCCGCTCCATCCCTTGGGCAGAACCGGCAAGCCCGCGGAAGATGTTGCCGCCGCCGATCACCATGCAAATTTCGACGCCTAGATCATGCACCGCCTGAATTTCGCGGGCGACACGTTCGACGGTTGGCGGGTGCAAGCCAAAGCCCTGATCGCCCATCAACGCCTCGCCCGATATCTTGAGCATCACGCGGCTGTATTTGGCACCTGCATCTAGGGCTGGTTTCGGCATGGGAATCCCCGTATCTCGTTTCCGGAATTTGACTGCGGCGCAAAATGTCGGAAAACGAGGGCAGGTTCAACCTTGGAGATGGCATTGCGGGGTGGCATCAGTCGCAGGGGGCGCTGCCCCCTTTCGCGATTTGCGCCGCAAATCGCTGACCCCCGGGATATTTAGGGACAGAAAATGGGCTGGATGCTCTCTTCGATTTCGCGTGAAGCCCCGGTTCTGATTGCAGGACCGACCGCAAGTGGCAAATCGGCATTGGCATTGGAACTGGCTGCGCGAGACGGGCGGATTGTGGTCAATGCCGACGCTTTGCAGGTTTATGGCTGCTGGCGGTTGCTGACGGCCCGCCCTTCGGCAGAGGAAGAAGCGCAAGTCCCGCATCGGCTTTATGGACATGTCGGGCGGGAGGAGACCTATTCCGTTGGTCACTGGCTGCGCGATGTGCGGGCGGTGTTGGGCGAGAAGATTGTCATCGTCGGCGGGGCCGGTCTGTATTTTCGGGCGCTGACAGAAGGACTGGCAGAGATCCCAGCCATTCCGGCTGACGTGCGGCAAGAGGCAGACGCCTTGCGCGCCAACGATCCGGCCGCGATGGTGGCCGCGCTTGATCCGGAAACCGCGGCCCAGATCGACCTTGCCAATGGCGCGCGTGTGCAGCGGGCCTGGGAGGTTCTGCGGGCGACGGGTCGAGGCATTGCAGATTGGCAACGCGATACGCCCTTGCCGGATTTGCCGCGGCCAAAGGCCGAAGCCTTGGTTTTGAAGCCTGATGTCGACTGGCTGAACGCGCGCATTGACCGGCGATTTGACATGATGATGGCGCAAGGGGCCTTGGACGAAGCGCGGCAGGAATTGCCCTATTGGGAACCCACGCGCCCCTCGGCCCGGGCCATCGGCGCGCCGGAATTGATCGCCCATTTGCAGGGGCGCTTTGGATTGGATGAGGCCATAGCCGCAGCCAAGCTGGCCAGCCGTCAATATGCGAAACGCCAGCGCACCTGGTTTCGCAGTCAAATGGGCGCATGGACCCCGGTCGAATTGCCATAAGTGACTTTCGGATATTTATTTTTGGCCGCAAATTCGGCTGAAATCCGCAGAAAGACCGCCGAGCAGCGGCAAGTTATCCACAGCCCCTATCATCACCTGTGGATATCGCCATAATTTCGCTTGGGTTGTGGATTAAGGGCTGGTTATTCTACCCCATGATCCGACCGAGCACCGCGCAATGAACGATATTCGTCCTGTTTCTCAACTTCGCATCACAGCGATTCCCCGGCTCGCCGCTGGCGGGCGCTGGCGTGTCGAAGCCATGCGTGCGATTTCTGAACCCATGTTTCTGTGGTTCACCAAGGGACAGGGCAGGATCACCATTGCCGGAACCACGCGCGGCTACACGGCACATAATGCGGTGTTTATCCCGCCGGGTGTCATGCACGGGTTTGAGGTTGGCCCCCAAGTCTTTGGTACCGCCGTGTTTTTTGGCCGCGACTCTGGTCTGACCCTGCCCGAGACGCCGCAGCATTTGCGGATCCGCGAAGTTCATGCCCAGCAGGAAGTGAACGTCATTCTGGATTCGCTGCAGCGAGAGATGGAAAGCGACATTCCCGCGCATGATCGTGCGACGCGGCATTATCTTGGCCTTTTGGGCGTCTGGTTGGAACGGCAGGCCGTGCGGGCCGCACCGGAACAGCCCAAGCTGGATGCCGCCCGCAGGCTGGTGGCGCGCTACACTGCCCTGATGGAGCGTGATTTCCGCCAAGGCACAGGGGTTGGTGAGTTCGCAGCCGCGCTGGGCGTTACCCCGACACATCTGACGCGTTGCTGCAGGGTGGCCTGCGGGCGTTCGGCAATCGAGGTCTTGCAGGATCGCCGCATATTTGAAGCCCGCCGAATGCTGGCTGAGACCAAGCTTCCGGTGTCAAAGATCGGAGAGGCTTTGGGCTTCTCATCGCCCGCCTATTTCACCCGCTGTTTCCAGCATCTGACGGGCCGTTCTCCCTCGGCGTTTCGGCAGGAAATCTGACCGGATGATAAAGACTTACTGAAACGGGGCAAAGCCTGCCCCGGCAGAGTCGCTTTACGGCGATTTCACGTCTTCGGTGTCGCAATTTGATCGGGAAGTGACGACTATCGGCGTTGACCTGTGCCGTAAAGTCATGCGGAATAGCACAGTCAGATCCGGACCTGCCGATGGCCATAGCCAGTTACCGCAGCAACCGGGCGGGTCGAGAACAGACCAATAAAGATAACGTGGCTCAGCCTCTCAGGGAGACAAGAATGAAAGATACCACCTTCATCCGCCCAGCCGTTCATCCGGCGGCGGAGATGTATGCCGAGGAAGTCCGGGCAGGCAAGTTGAGCCGCCGCGAATTCCTTGTCCGCGCAACCGCCCTGGGCGTTGCGGCGCCGACGGCCTATGGCTTGTTGGGTCTGACCGCCCCTGCCGAAGCGCAAGCCACCCCAAAGATGGGCGGCACGCTGCGCATGGAAATGGAAACCAAAGGTCTGAAAGACCCGCGCACCGCCGACTGGAGCCAGATCGCCAACTTTACCCGTGGCTGGCTCGAATATCTGACGGAATACAACAACGATGGCTCGATCCGCGGCATGCTGCTGGAATCGTGGGAAGCCAATGCTGACGCCAGCGAGTACACGCTGAAAGTGCGTCAGGGCGTCAAGTGGAACAACGGTGATGATTTCACCGCCGAAGACGTTGCCCGCAACATCGCCCGTTGGTGTGACGGCAACGTAGAAGGCAACTCGATGGCAGGCCGCATGGCCAGCCTGATGAATGCCGAAACCAAGCAGGCGGCAGACGGCGCGATCACCGTCGTTGACGCGATGACCGTCAAGCTGAAGTGCAACGCACCTGACATCACCATCATCGTGGGCATGGCTGACTATCCAGCCGCCATCGTCCATTCGTCCTATGACAATGGCGACCCCTCGGCGAACCCGATCGGCACCGGCCCCTACTTGCCCGAAACCAACGAAGTTGGCGTTCGTCAGGTTTTGGTCAAGAATGCCAACCACACTTGGTGGGGCACCGACGTCTATGGCGGCCCGTATCTGGACAAGATCGAATATATCGACCTTGGCACCGATCCTGCCGCGGCCGTGGCGGCTGCTGGTTCGGGCGAAATCGACGCGACCTATCAGTCGACCGGTGAATTCATTGACGTTCTGGACGCGCTGGGCTGGGTCCGTTCCGAAGCCGTGACCTCGGCCACCTTGGCTGTCCGCTTCAACCAGTTGGCCGATGAATACAAGGACGTCAATGTGCGTCGCGCGCTGAGCATGGCGGTCGACAATGCGGTTGTTCTGGAACTGGGCTATTCGGGCCGCGGCACCGTGGCAGAAAACCACCATGTCTGCCCGATCCACCCGGAATATGCCGAACTGGGCCCACTGGTCGTTGATGGCGCCAAGGCCAAGCAGATGATCGCTGATGCCGGCATGGCCGATCACGAGTTCGAACTGATCTCGATTGACGACGCTTGGCAAGCTGCCACCTGCGACGCGGTTGCAGCACAGGTTCGGGACGCGGGCATCAACGTCAAGCGGACGGTTCTGCCGGGTTCGACCTTCTGGAACGACTGGACCAAATATCCGTGGTCGTCCACCGAGTGGAACATGCGTCCGCTGGGCGTGCAGGTTCTGGCACTGGCCTATCGTTCGGGCGAGGCCTGGAACGAAAGCGCCTTTTCCAACGCCGAGTTCGACAGCCTGCTGAGCCAAGCCCTGTCGATCGCCGATGCCGATGCCCGCCGCGAGGTCATGGCGAAGATCGAAGCGATCATGCAGAACGAAGGCGTCATGATCCAGCCCTACTGGCGTTCTCTTTACCGCCACGCTGACCCGAAGGTGAAGGGTGCTGAAAAGCACGCAACCTTTGAACATCACCACTACAAGTGGTGGATCGACGCCTGATCTCTTCAAGGATCACGCAAGGGGCGCGGCCACGCGCCGCGCCCCCTCTTTGCAAGATCACTTTCCGTTACGACCCGCACTGCAACACGCCTTGTCCCCGGGGGGAAAGGACATGACATGTTATTATTCACTGTAAGGCGTCTTGGCGTCATGCTGCTGACGGCGTTGGCACTGACCTTCGTTGTCTTTTATATGACGAACCTGCCGCCAAACCTTGAAAAGCTTGCCAAGTCTGAGGGCTCGGTCCGCATGACCGACGAGGATGTGGAGCTTTGGTTGAGCCGCAACGGCTTTACCCGACCCGTAGTGGTGCGTTACGGCGAATGGCTGGGCGTGGTGCCCGGCTGGACCTATACAGCTGATGACGGAAAGGTTTCCGGTCGCTGCATTTCGTCTGCGGTCCCCGCCGAGGTGGCGCCAGCGCGCTGCGGCATCTTGCAGGGGTATTGGGGGCAATCCATCGTCTTCAAGCAACCAGTCTCCGAGGTGCTGTCGCGCAGCCTTGGCGCGACGGGCTGGCTCATGTTCTGGGTCATGGCGGTGATGGTGCCTACCTCTTTGATCCTTGGCGTTCTGTCGGGGATGCGCGAAGGCAGCCGCACCGACCGCGTGCTCTCGACCTTTGCCATCGCCTCGACTGCCACCCCGGAATATGTGTCTGGCGTCATCCTGATTGCCTTTCTGGGTTCGGCCACGGCCGGCCTCTCCCCGATCCTCTCTGACTGGGGCTGGATCGAGGGCAAGACGCTGTTTCAGGGCACTGCGACCAGCGCCATGGACAAGATCACCTTCTGGAACTTTGCGCTGCCGGTCATGACCATCGCGCTTTACGGCATCGGCTATATCGCCCGCATGACCCGCGCCTCGATGACCGAGGTGATGACACAGCAATATATCCGCACCGCCCGGCTGAAAGGCGTGGCCTTCCGCACAATCATTCTGCGCCATGCGCTGCGCAATGCCCTGATCGCGCCCTTTACCGTGATCATGCTGCAATTCCCGTGGCTGTTGAACGGCGTGGTGATCGTCGAGACGCTCTTCAACTACAAGGGCTTTGGCTGGACGCTGGTGCAGGCGGCTGGGAACAACGACATCCAGTTGCTATTGGGCTGCTCGGTCGTGGCGGTCTTTGTCGTTCTCGTGACGCAGATGATTTCGGATATCGGCTATGTCTTCCTCAACCCCCGAATTCGGCTCACCTGAGGAGGACACCAGATGGAAGATCTGTCCTGGCCCGCGATCCTTGCCAAAATGGCCCTGCAATTCCTCCCCGTCTGGGTGGCATTGGTCGTTACTTTCGCCGCCTCGATCAAGTTCAAGCGCCGGCTTGGCCTTTACGGCAAACTGTTCGATTCCACCATCGGCATGGCGGGCTTTGCCATTGTGATGTTCTGGGTCTTTACCGCCTTCTTCGCCGACAGGATCATCACCCATGACGCGCTGGTGCAGCTTTCGGGCATGAAGAACGCCCTGCCCGGCTCGGCGGTCAAGAACGCGGGTGAGGGCGTGTTTCCCTATTACCTTTTGGGCGGTGACAACCTTGCGCGGGACGTCTTTTCGCGTATGGTTATGGGCGCCCGGGAGGTGCTGAAGATCGCCCCGGCAGCGACCGTCATCGCCTTCATGGTCGGCATCACCCTTGGCCTGCCCGCAGGCTATTTCGGCGGCAGACTCGACACCGGGCTCAGCTTTGTGGCGAACCTTGTTCTGGCCTTCCCCGTCATCCTGCTGTTCTATCTGCTGGTTACGCCGGAAATTCGGGTGACGGGCATTCCGACGATTCTGGCGGCAGTCCTGTTTCTGTTCCCGGTCATCTTCGTCTCGGTTCTGCTGAACAGCCGCTACTTCACCACGCCTGCACGCCGGAACCTCTATGTCGGGATCGCCTTGGCCTTAGGTCTCTGGGCCTATTCCGGCCTTGCCTTCAACAAAGACCCGCTGGGGATCTGGGCGATGGACCCGAATATCCTTAACGTCTTCGTCTCGGTGGTCTTCGTGAACTCGCCCACGGTCTTCCGCATCGTGCGCGGCATCGTGATGGACCTGAAGTCCCGCGATTATGTCTCGGCTGCCCAAACCCGCGGCGAAAGCGCCTGGTACATCATGCTCTGGGAAGTCCTTCCCAATGCCCGTGGCCCGCTGATCGTTGATTTTTGCCTCAGGATCGGCTACACTACCATCCTGCTTGGCACCCTTGGCTTCTTCGGCCTCGGCGTCAGCCCGGAAAGCCCGGACTGGGGGTCCACCATCGACGATGGCCGCCGCCTTCTGGCCATCTTCCCGCACCCCGCTGTGGTTCCGGCCCTTGCCCTTATGAGTCTCGTTCTCGGCCTCAACCTCCTCGCCGATGGCCTGCGCGAAGAAAGCTTGAGGGACTGATGTCCAGCCTGACCACCCTTTTCTGTCTTTAAATATCCCGGGGGTCCGGGGGCTGGCCCCCGGTCCCGCACGCAACCAAAGGAGCCGATGATGGCCGATTGGGACCCTTCTAAGCCGATCCTCGAAATCGAGAACCTCTCGATCAGCTTCTTCACCCGCTTGCGCGAAATCCCAGCCGTCATGGATTTTTCCTGCACGGTGATGGCGGGCGAGGCTATGGGCCTTGTGGGGGAATCCGGTTGCGGCAAATCGACTGTCGCGCTGGCCGTCATGCGCGACCTTGGCAAGAATGGCCGCATCGTTGGCGGTTCGATCAAGTTCAAAGGCCGCGATCTGACGGCCATGGATGATGAGGGCCTGCGCCATATCCGCGGCTCGGAAATCGCGATGATCTATCAAGAGCCTATGGCCAGTCTGAACCCGGCGATGAAGATCGGCGATCAGCTGGCAGAAGTGCCTATGATCCATCAGGGGATGGCGAAAGCCGATGCCGTGAAACTGGCCCGACAGATCGTGGCCGATGTGCGCCTGCCCGACCCGGACCGGATGCTGAACTCTTATCCGCATCAATTGTCCGGCGGCCAGCAGCAGCGCATCGTGATCGCGATGGCGCTGATGGCCAAGCCTGCGCTTCTGATCCTTGATGAACCCACCACTGCACTGGATGTGACGGTTGAGGCTGGGATTGTCGATCTGGTCAAGGAACTGGGTGAGAAATACGGCACCTCCATGCTGTTCATTTCGCACAACCTTGGCCTTGTGCTGGATGTCTGCGACCGGCTTTGCGTGATGTATTCCGGCGAAGCGGTCGAGACCGGAAATGTGGCCGAGGTCTTTGACAAGATGCGCCACCCCTATACGCAGGCCCTGTTCCGGTCGATCCCACTTCCGGGGGCAGACAAGAATGCCGCCCCGCTGATTGCCATTCCCGGCAACTTCCCCTTGCCGCATGAACGCCCGAAGGGATGCAATTTTGGCCCGCGCTGTGATTACTTTGCCGATGGCCGCTGCAACGCGGCCGATATCCCGATGGACGAAGTTCCGGGCCGCGACCGGCACGAAACGCGCTGCCTGCGCTGGCAAGAGATTGACTGGGCCGCGCCGCCCAAGGCTCGCAAGACCAGCGAAAAGGCAAAGATCGGGCCCGTTGTCCTGAAAATGGAAGATCTGAAAAAATACTATGAGGTTTCGTCAGGGGCCTTTGGCGGTGGCCTGACGAAGGTCGTCAAGGCCAACGAAACCCTCAGCTTTGAGGCACATGAGGGCGAAACCTTGGCCATCGTGGGCGAATCCGGTTGTGGAAAATCCACCTTTGCCAAGGTGCTGATGGGTCTGGAAACCGCGACCTCGGGTCAGATCATGCTGTTTGATGAAAACGTGCAGGACACGCCTATTCAGAAACGCGGCGTTGATACCGTCTCGCAGCTTCAAATGGTGTTCCAGAACCCGTTTGACACGCTGAACCCCTCAATGTCGGTCGGTCGCCAGATCATTCGCGCGCTGGAAATCTTTGGCGAAGGCAATTCCGACGCCGAACGGCATGAGCGGATGTTGCAACTTCTCGACCTTGTGAAATTGCCCCGCGCCTTTGCCGAGCGGATGCCACGTCAGCTTTCGGGCGGGCAGAAGCAGCGGGTTGGCATTGCCCGCGCCTTTGCGGGTGGGGCCAAGATCGTGGTTGCCGATGAACCGGTATCGGCCTTGGATGTATCGGTTCAGGCTGCCGTGACTGACCTCTTGATGGACATCCAGCGCAAGAACAAGACCACGCTTCTGTTCATCAGCCATGACCTGTCGATCGTGCGCTACCTCTCTGACCGGGTCATGGTGATGTATCTGGGCCATGTGGTCGAGCTGGGCACCACCGATCAGGTGTTCTCGCCGCCCTATCACCCTTATACCGAGGCGCTTCTCTCTGCGGTTCCCATCGCCGATACCCGCGTGGAAAAACGCCGCATCGTGCTGGAGGGCGATATCCCCAGTGCGATGAACCCGCCCTCTGGTTGCCCTTTCCAGACACGCTGCCGCTGGAAATCCCAAGTTCCCGGCGGATTGTGTGAAAAGGACGTGCCGCCGGTGCAGACCCTGGCCCAAGGCCATCAGATCAAATGCCACCTTTCCACCGAGATCCTTGAAAAGATGGAACCGGTCATCAAGATCGCAGCAGAGTGAGCCTGTCACCAAGCAAAAGGCCCGCCCTTTTGGGGCGGGCCTTTTGCTGGCATGGGCCAAGTAGATTAGCCCAGAATCGCCTTCACATAATTCTTCGTCTCGGCATAGGGCGGAATGCCATTGTGCTTTTCCACCGCGCCCGGCCCGGCGTTATAAGCGGCAAGCGCCAGACGCCAGCTTCCGAATTTGGCGTACATCATCTTCAGATAACGCGCCCCGCCTTCAAGGTTCTGCTTCGGATCATTGATATCCACCCCCAGCTTGCGCGCCGTGGCGGGCATTAATTGCGCCAGTCCGGTCGCGCCCTTGCTGCTGACCGCGCCAGGGTTCCAACCGGATTCCTGCTGAACCAGCCGCAAGAACAGATCTTCGGGAATGCCATGCTTTTGCGCAACGGCCTTGGCATGGGCCAGATATTCGCCCTTATACTTGCCCGAGAACCGCGGGATGACACTGGCATCAGTTGTCGCAGCGGCCTTGCCCTTTGGCGTCAGCCGCACCGAGGATTCGTATTGTTTGGCCAAGCGGCCATCCAGCAAACGCGTCTGCGATTTGAACAAATGCGCCCGGTTCTTTGTCGAGCCGGAAAAGTTGATACCTTCGGCCTTTCCGGCCTGCGGCATTCCCGAAATTCCGCCAAAAGCAAGGGCAGAGCAAAGCAGTACAGACCAGAGCTTCATGCAATCGTCCCGTCTCATCAATCGGCGCTACTATACTGAAAACATCAGGGGATTCCAGTGCCCCAGCCTCTTGAGCACGCGGCTTCGCCGTTTCGGCGAATTTCCGCCCGCCCCTTGCGCAATCCCCGTGGTTGCAGGCCCCCACTTGCGGCGGTATAGCCTTTGTTAACCAAGACCGGCCAATGTGCCGAAAGCCAGTTCAGGGAGTACGACATGGCAGGATCCGTAAACAAGGTCATCCTTATCGGCAATCTGGGCCGCGACCCCGAGGTGCGCAGCTTTCAGAACGGCGGCAAAGTGGTAAACCTTCGGATTGCAACCTCGGAAACATGGCGCGACCGGAACACCGGCGAAAAGAAAGAACGTACCGAATGGCATTCGGTCGCCATTTTCAACGAACCGCTGGCCAAGATCGCCGAGCAGTATCTGCGTAAAGGCAGCACGGTCTATATCGAGGGCCAGCTTGAAACCCGCAAATGGCAAGACCAGTCGGGACAGGACCGCTACACGACCGAGGTCGTTTTGCGCCCCTATGCCGGCAATATGACCCTTCTGGGTGGCCGTGGCGATGGAGGTGCTTCGGGTGGCGGCGGCGGTGGCTATGATGACCGTGGCGGCTATGATGATTATGGCTCGGGCAGCGGCGGTGGTGGCGGCTACGGCGGTGGCAGCTCGGGTGGCGGGGGTCGCGGTGGCGACCGCGGGCCTTCGGGCGGAGGTGGCCGTCCTGACCTTGACGACGAAATTCCGTTCTGATGCAGATCCCCGGCCCCGCGCCGGGGATTTTCTTTTGCTTACTGGCACGTCGCATTGGACGGCTGAAAGCCTATACCCCGGGCGTTCCCGCAAACAAAAAGAGCGCCCGTATGGGGCGCTCTTTGCCTTCCCGAAGGAAAGAAAACTCAGGCAGCTTCGGTGATGAACTTCACTGCATCGCCAAAGGTCTGGATGGTTTCAGCGGCGTCATCCGGAATCTCGATGCCGAATTCTTCTTCGAAAGCCATAACCAGTTCGACGGTGTCGAGCGAGTCAGCGCCCAGATCGTCAATGAACGAGGCGGTTTCAGTCACCTTGTCCTCTTCGACGCCCAGATGCTCGACGACGATCTTCTTCACGCGGTCTGCGATGTCGCTCATGTCACTTCCTCTTTCACGTTGCGGGCCAGTTCCCGGCCTTATTTGAGTGCCCCGGAACCGAGGCGATTCCCGCCGCGAAATCGCGACGACACCGTTTATATCCGGTGATTTCTTGCGCGCCTATAGCAAGCGTTATCGCACATGGCAAACGCTTTCCGCGACGGCGCGTCTTGGCTCAGATCATCGCCATACCGCCGTTGACATGCAGCGTGGCTCCGGTGACGTAACCCGCCTCTGGGCTGGCCAGATAAAGCACCGCCGCAGCGATCTCATTTGCATCGCCCATCCGGCCTGCCGGAACCTGCGTCAGGATTTTCGACTTCTGCTCGTCATTCAATTTGTCGGTCATAGCCGTGGTGATAAAGCCGGGCGCCACGCAATTGACGGTGATTCCGCGGCTTGCCACTTCGGCGGCCAGCGATTTCGACATGCCGACCATGCCCGCTTTCGAGGCCGCATAGTTTACCTGCCCGCCATTCCCGGTGGTTCCGACCACCGAGGAAATATTCACGATCCGGCCCCAACGCGCTTTCATCATGCCGCGAATGGCGGCGCGGCACAGCCGGAAGGTGGCCGTCAGGTTGACATCGATCACAGATTGCCAATCGGCATCCGACATCCGCATCACCAATCCATCGCGGGTGATGCCGGCATTGTTGACCAGAACGTCGACCGAACCCATTGCCTCGACGGCGCGCTTGACCAGACCTTCAACCTCTTCCGGATTCGACAGGTTGCAGGGCAAGACATGCGCGCGCGCGCCAAGCTCCGCAGCCAAAGCCTCCAAGGGCTCGACGCGTGTGCCCGACAATCCGACTGCCGCCCCCGCGGCATGCAAGGCCCGTGCAATTTCTGCTCCGATCCCGCCGGATGCCCCGGTCACCAGCGCCGTCTTGCCTGTCAGATCAAACATCGTTCACTCCCATTTTCGGGCACGGCCCGCATTTTCTGTCTTTAAATATCCTCGGGGGGAAGGCTTTCGGCCCCGCCGAAAGCCTTAAGGGGGGCAGACAGCCTCCCTGCCCGGTCAGCCTTTCAGCGCTGCAATATCTGCAGGCGCGCCAACAGCCTTGGTCTCCGCGCCCGAGGCGATCCGTTTGATCATGCCCGACAACGCCTTGCCCGCACCGATTTCCCAGTATTCGGTGACGCCCGCACGCTCCATCCACTGCACGCTTTCGCGCCAGCGGACCGAACCGGTGACCTGCGCAATCAAGAGATCGCGGAACCTGTCAGGTTCTTCTACCGCTTCGGCGCGTACGTTCACCACCACTGGGCAAACCGGTTTGGAAATCACCACCGCGGCTAAGGCTTCGGCCATCACCGCCGCAGCGGGCTGCATCAGGGCGCAGTGGAACGGTGCCGAGACTGGCAGCGGAAGCGCACGTTTGGCCCCTTTTTCCTTAGCCAGTGCCATCGCCCGTTCAACCGCATCCTTATGGCCTGAAATCACCACTTGCGCCGGATCGTTGTCATTGGCCGCCTGACAAACCTCATCGCCTGCGGCTTCAGCGGCCAAGGCGGCGACGCTTTCAAAATCCAGACCCAGAATCGCGGCCATTGCGCCCACGCCAACCGGCACCGCCTCTTGCATGGCCTGTCCCCTAATCCGCAAAAGCCGTGCGGTGTCAGAAACGGTCAGCGCACCCGCCGCGCAGAGCGCCGAATATTCGCCCAGCGAATGGCCCGCCACGAAATCGCACAGCTCCATCCCAAGCCCTTCCGCCTCCAATGCCCGAAGGGCGGCAATCGAAGTCGCCATCAGCGCAGGCTGGGCATTTTGGGTCAACGTCAGTTCAGCGATATCGCCTTCCCAAATCAGCGACGAGAGCTTTTCGCCCAAAGCCTCATCCACTTCATCAAACACCGCTTTGGCGGTCGGATAGGCTTCGGCCAAGGCGCGGCCCATGCCGATGGTCTGGGCACCCTGCCCGGGAAATACGAATGCGCGGCTCATGACCCTCTCCCATTCTTCTTGTCGCTTTCGGCATACCCCGCAGGGGCGGTCAGTGCAATCTTTGACCACAACTGCTGCCATTTTCCTTGTTGCCAAGCGGCTTACCTTTCGCCCGGCCTTGCACAGCCCCTGTGCGCCCACGCATCATGCATTGGCAGGGCCCGCCTGATACCTTTATTGCATATCCTCGTTTTACCGGAGTTTTCGATGACCGCCCGTAACAGCCCGCAACATTTCGGCTGGGTCGCACGCCTGTTTCATTGGCTGACCGCGCTTTTGATCCTGACCGCCATTCCCTTGGGCCTTTATGCCAACAGCCTGCCTTTCGACACGTCCGAGGCACTCAGCTGGAAGGCACAGGTCTTTTCGGTTCACAAGACCCTTGGCATTGCGGCCTTCTTCCTTGCCCTTGGCCGCATTCTTTGGGCGGTGACGGGGGAACGCCCTGCCCCTCTGCATCCAGACCGCAAGGCCGAGATGTTCGTCGCCCATCTTGTGCACTGGCTTCTTTATCTGTCGATGCTGATCGTGCCCTTGTCTGGCTGGATCCACCATGCCGCGGTCACAGGCTTTGCGCCGATCCTCTGGCCCTTCGGGCAAGACCTTCCTCTGGTCCCCAAATCCGAAGCCTTGGGAGAGGCCGCCGCGGCTATGCATTGGCTTTTCACAAAACTTCTTGCTGTGTCGATCATCCTGCATGTTGCGGGCGCTCTGAAACACCATGTGATTGACAAAGACGCGACCTTGCGCCGGATGACGCGTGGTGAACGGGCCCCCCATCACCCCGTCCTGACGACGCCCACCTTCCTTTCGGCGATCCTTGCCCTTGTTCTTTATGCGGGTGCCGCTGCTGCCGTCGTGGCGACGGCTCCCAGAACGGACGAAATCGCTGCCGCACCGCTGACGCAACCGGCAGAACAGTCCACCGCCGGAAACTGGCAGGTGACAGACGGTTCACTGGCGTTCGCCGTCAAACAAATGGGCCAGACTGTGAATGGCAGCTTTGGCAACTGGTCGGCCGAAATCAGCTTTGATGAAACCCCGGTCGACGGGCGGAACGGTCAAGTCACTGTGCAGATCGACACCGGCTCCCTCACCTTGGGTTCCGTGACCGATCAGGCCAAGGGCAACGATTTCTTCAATGTCACATCCTTTCCGCAGGCCATTTTCTCTGCCGAGATTCTGCCCGAGGGCGGAGATTATATTGCCAAGGGCACGCTGACCTTGCGCGGTATAGAGCAACCGGTTGACCTGCCGTTTACGCTGACAGTTGAGGGCAACACAGCCACCATGTCGGGTCAGGTCACGCTGGATCGTCGGGCGTTCGAGATGGGCAAAGCCTATGCCGACGAATCGAATGTTGGGTTTGCGGTTGTCGTCGATGTCAATCTGACTGCCACCCGTAGCAACTAAGCAAAGACACACAGGAAGAAGGCCGCCGGATCACTCTGGCGGCCTTTTCCATGTCTGACAGGGAACAGGTGTCAGATCATTCGGCTTTCATCGCCTCAACCGAAATCTGGACCTGAACTTCGTCCGAGACGTAGGGGGCGAACATGCCCAGATTGTATTCCGAGCGCACCAGCGTGGTTGTGGCCGAGAAGCCAGCCCAAGGCTGATTTGCCATCGGGTGATCGCCCACTTGGTTCAGCACGGCATCCAGAACAACCGATTTGGTCACGCCGTTCAGGGTCAGGTCGCCGGTAATCTTGGCCGTCTTTTCGCCGGTGACTTCGATCGCGGTCGAGGCAAAGCTCACCATCTCGTCGTCAGAAGCATCAAAGAAGTCGGGCGACATGAAATGGGTGAAGCGCTCTTCCCAGCCGGTCAGCATGGATTTGACCGGGAAAGAAACCGTCACCGACGAAGCGGCCGGATCGGCCTGATCGAATTGAATCTCGCCAGCAAAGCCCGAGAACATGCCCCAGCTGGTCGAGTATCCAAGGTGGTTGTAGGAAAACACTATCTGGCTATGGCTGGAATCGAGAACATATTTCTCGGCTTCGGCAAAAGCCGGGGCGGCAAACAGGGCAGTCGCCAGCGACAGGGCGGCAAAACGGGTCATGGTACATCTCTCTCATTGACATGACCCCCATGGCCATGCTGCACTTGGACAAACTGCATGTGCTTGATTGTGCGCTCAATTCGCTAGATCCGAACAAGTTCTGTTCGCATCTGCACATCACAGTCTCGCGGGGTCTTTGCCCTTGTAACGCTGCAAAAAGCCTGTATAAGGCCCCATCTTTCCGCATCTTCACTTGAACCGGCGATGCCTCTCGTGACTTTGGGCCGCGGAAAGATTGGCCCGGTCGTTGAAGCCGCCCGAGACGAAAAGGAACGCACATGCCGCTGTACGAGCATGTCTTTATTTCGCGTCAGGATCTTTCCAACGCGCAGGCCGAAGGCCTTGTCGAACACTTCAGCACCGTTCTGGCTGACAACGGCGGCAAAGTCGTCGAGTCGGAATACTGGGGCGTCAAGACGATGGCCTACAAGATCAACAAGAACCGCAAGGGCCACTATGCCTTCCTGCGTTCGGACGCGCCTGCCGCTGCCGTTCAGGAAATGGAACGCCTGATGCGTCTGCACGATGACGTCATGCGCGTCCTGACCATCAAGGTCGACAAGCATGCCGAAGGCCCGTCGGCCCAGATGTCGAAGCGTGATGACCGTGGCGACCGCGAAGAGCGCGGCGACCGTGGCGATCGCGGCGACCGTGGTGATCGCGGCGGCTTCGGTGATCGTGGTCCGCGCCCCGAGCGCGCTCCGCGTCGTTGATTTCGGCCTGAAGGAAAGGAACCCATAAAATGGCGAACAAACCATTCTTCCGCCGCCGCAAGGTTTGCCCCTTCTCGGGCGAAAATGCTCCGGCAATCGACTACAAGGACACCCGTCTGCTGCAGCGCTACATCTCTGAGCGCGGCAAGATCGTCCCGTCCCGCATCACCGCCGTCTCGGCAAAGAAGCAGCGTGAACTGGCTCAGGCCATCAAGCGCGCCCGCTTCCTCGCCCTGCTGCCCTATGCCGTGAAATAAGGAGCACAGAACATGCAAGTGATCCTTCTGGAACGCGTGGCCAAGCTTGGCCAGATGGGTGAAGTCGTTTCCGTCAAGGACGGCTATGCCCGTAACTTCCTGCTGCCGCAGGGCAAGGCGCTCCGCGCCAACGAAACCAACATCAAAGGTTTCGAAGCCCGCAAGGCACAGCTCGAAGCTCAGAACCTGGAAACCAAAAAGGAAGCTCAGGTTGTGGCGGACAAGCTGGACGGTCAGTCCTTCGTGATCATCCGCTCGGCATCGGACGCCGGCGCCCTTTACGGTTCGGTCACCACCCGTGACGCCGCTGACGCTGCGACCGCTGCTGGCTTCACCGTTGGCCGCAACCAGGTTGTGCTCGACAAGCCGATCAAAGACCTCGGCATCCACGAGGTTTCGGTCGTGCTGCACCCCGAAGTCACCGCTCGCATCAAGCTGAACGTTGCTCGTTCGGCCGAAGAAGCAGAGCTGCAGGCATCGGGCAAGTCGATCCAGGAACTGGCCGCTGAAGCCGAAGCCGCTGCTGACTTCGAAATCGCCGAACTCTTCGACGACATCGGCGGCGCTGCTTCCGAAGAATAAGTTCGACACCATTGTCGGGCTAGAAACCGCGCCAGAGCAATCTGGCGCGGTTTTTCCTTTCCCTGAATGGGCCAAACATCGACAATTTTTGGTCACATCCGGCGCTTAAGCCCGAGAGATTAAGCGAAAGGAATTTGTGTAGATGTTGAAGGCTGTTCTCATTTCCATTTTCACCGCCTGCCTGTCTCTGGCCGGCTTCGCGGCCTATGTTGCCTATACCCAACCCAAGGAAAACTGGCTGACATTAGAGGACTCTAGCCGCCTCCTGCGTGGGGAAAAGATCGGGCCGATGGATAATCTTACGCTGAAGGACTACGTCGCGCTCTCCATCAAGACAAAGCCCGGCGATCCACTGGGATATCATTGTGACGGGTCCTTTTGCGTTCCGATTGACGGCAATATTTCCCTTTCCGAAGTTTTGAGTGGCACTTGGATGATGACCGCCGATCAAGTGGCCGCGCAAGGCACATCCGTCATGCCCGGAACCCGCACCTCGCTGAAAATGTTTTCAGACAAAACCAGCACAGGTAAGCTTCAGGTCAAGTTGGACGGATCGACGCGCAACTCTCTGATGGATCCGAAGAAACGCCCGATGGTAATGAACGCGCTGGAATAGGTTCCGGCCTCAGGGCAAAAGACGACAAGGAAATGTCGCAGATCGGTGCGAAATACCGGGCAGCAGATGGCTGACTTCCGGGGTCAATGAAAGCACCAAATGACCGCCTCGCCCAGCCTTATCGCCGCTCACAGCCGAAATGACACTGCACTTGGTATCCTTTGCCTTTGTGCAGGCATTGGTCTTTTCGCTATTCAGGATCTGATCCTGAAGCTTTTGTCCGGGTCTTACCCGCTGTCAGAGGCGATGGTGCTGCGGGGCCTGACGGCGATGCCATTGCTTATAGCGCTGGCCTACCGTGATGGTGGACTACGCACCCTGATTACGCCAGCGACCGGTCGCATGATTGCGCGGGGCGTCATCATGTTCATGGCCTATGCCGCCTACTATCTTGCCCTTCCTGCCCTGCCGATCGCAACCACCGTTGCGCTCTATTTCACGGCCCCCTTGTTCATCACCGTCCTGTCCGTTCTCTGGCTGAAAGAGAACGTCGGTTGGCGGCGTTGGGCGGCTGTCGCCTTGGGGTTTTCGGGTGTTGTTGTCATGGTCCGCCCCGGTGCGGCAATGTTTGACTGGGCCGCGTTGATGGTCTTGTTGTCGGGACTGTCCTATGGGGGCGCAATGATCTTTGCCCGCAAGTTGGGCGAAACCGAAACCGCGCCAGCGATGGCCTTCTGGGGAAATTTCGTTTTCCTCGTCGTCGCCTTGGCAATGTCGGCTGCGTTTGGAAGCGGGGCCTTCGCCAACGAAAGCCACCCGACACTTGCCTTTCTTTTGCGTGGTTGGGCTTGGCCAACAACCATCGACGCGCTGTTGATGTGTGGATGTGGCGTCATTGCGGCTCTTGGCTTGACGCTGTTGACCCAAGCCTACCGCATCGCCGACAGCAACGCCGTTGCCCCCTTTGAATACAGCTACATGCTTTGGGGAGTGCTTTGGGGATGGACTTTCTTTGACGAATGGCCAGACCTGACAGGCTGGATCGGTATTGCCATCATCATGGCCGCAGGCCTTTTGGTTCTGTGGCGGGAAAAGGTCAATGAATTGCCCCCCGCCTTTGAACGCCTATCAGCCGACCCGGAACAGCCCTAGGCCAAGGTTTCGCGCGTCTGCGCTACAACCGCATCAAAAGCGGCACGCGCCTCTGCCGACAACTCCGGAAGCGCCTGAACAACGGTTTCGGCCCAGTCTACATAGGCACGCTTCCGCTCTATAGGCCAGTGAACGGGTGGGGAATTCCCAACCGCCCGGACATTCGAAAGCTTGTCGCACAGCTTGACCAGTGCCGCTTCAGGCGACTTCCCGGGCGCGTTTAAGATCTGCATCCGCTTGCGCTCTGCTTTTTCCAGCGCCTTGTCATCAGTCAACTCTGCCACGATCGCGGCAACCTTCGGCCCGAACAGTCGTGAAATCTCAGCCGACGTCACACCGCAATCTTCGACCGTATCGTGCAACCATGCCGCCATCACGGCGGTGGAAGAGCCGCCAAACTGCGCGACCAATGCAGCCACTTCCTCCAAATGCACGAAATAGGGCTCTTGCCCCTGTCCTTTTCGGGTCTGTCCCTCATGTGCCTTCGCCGCAAAGGCGCGCGCCACTTCTATGGTCGTCATAAAACCTCCATGCCCTAGCCCCCGAAGGCATTACTTTGCCTCGGGTCTGGATTTCAAAATTTCGGGGAATGCGTATCTAAGGCCATGCCTTCGTCTTTAACTTAGGGGCTGACCGCTCCGGTTGCAATAAAAAGGGCCGCATCCGAAGATGCGGCCCCCTGTCACAACCCCAAAGGGGGTTGGATTACATCTCGTCCAAAGCCTCAACGGCCTTTTGCAGATCTTCCTTCGACACGTCCTTGTCCGAAACCTTGGCGCCGGCCACGATGTGGTCAACAACCTTGTCTTCGAAGATCGGCGCGCGCAGCTGCTGCTGCATCTGCGGGTTCTTCTGCACGAATTCGAAGAACTGACGCTCTTGGCCTGGGTACTGGCGTGCAGCGTTCAGAACAGCCTGTGTCATCTCGGCGTCAGACACCTGAATCTCGGCCTTGCGACCGATTTCAGCCAGCAACAGACCCAGACGCACACGGCGCTCAGCCAGCGACTTGTGCTCATCCGTCGGCTCAATGGCGCCGTGGTTGTGGCCATGCTCTTCCGGATGCTCTTCATGCCACAGCTGGTGGGCAATCTGGTTTGCTTCTGCTTCAACCAAGGCCGAAGGAAGATCGAACTTCACCAGACCGTCCAGTTGGTCCAGCAAAGCGCGCTTCATGACAGCGCGGCTTGCGCCTTTGTATTCGGCTTCCAGACGCTCGGCGATCTGGCCCTTCAGTGCAGCAAGATCTTCTGCGCCGTAGTTCTTGGCCATCTCGTCATTGATCTCGGCAGCTTTCGGCTCTTTGACCGCTTTCACGGTGCATTCGAACACAGCAGCTTTGCCAGCCAGATGCTTGGCGCCATAGTTTTCCGGGAAGTTGACTTCCACGTTCTTTTCTTCACCAACCTTGGTGCCGATCAGCTGATCTTCAAAGCCCGGAATGAACGAGCCCGAACCCAGAACCAGCGGATAATCCTCGGCGGTGCCACCTTCGAAATAGTCGCCGTCAACCGAGCCCTTGAAGTCGATCACAACCTGATCGCCATCCTTGGCTTTCGAGCCCTTCTTGCGGTCTTCGAAAGACTGGGCGGTTGCGGCAAGATTCTTCAGCGCTTCTTCGATCGAGGCGTCGTCAGCCTTCACAACCAGACGCTCCAGCGTGATCTTCGATGCGTCCAGTTCCGGAATCGGCGGCAGGCAGTCATACGACATGGTCACGACAACATCCTTGCCTTCCGACCAGGTTTCGCCGTCCACCATCTTAACTTCCGGCTGCAGTGCTGGGCGGTCGCCGGTCTTGTCGAAGTGGTCCTTCATCGCGCCGTCGATGGCGTCCTGCATGGCGTCGCCCAGCATACGCTGACCGAACTGCTTTTTCAGCATGGCCATCGGCACCTTGCCCTTGCGGAAGCCCTTAATTTCGATCTCGGGCTGTGCCTCGAGCAGTTTTTCCTGAACTTTTGCGTCCAGTTCGGCGGCCGACACCGTGATGGTGTAGGCGCGCTTGAGGCCTTCGTTCAGGGTCTCGGTGACCTGCATCTTGTCGTCCTTCTTATCCAAACCTGGTGCGGGTGGAGGGACTTGAACCCCCACGCCTTGCGGCGCTGGAACCTAAATCCAGTGCGTCTACCAATTTCGCCACACCCGCAAATTGCTCAAAGCACCCCTGCCCGTCCCCCAAGGGACGGTGCCGGGTACCCTGAAATTCCGCGCCCTTCTAACAAAGCAAATGAGCAGATGCGAGAGGAAAATAACATGTAAGACGCAAGGCTTTTTCAAGCTCGGCTTAGACAGTCAAAACAGCCGATTGTGGCGCAAAATGTGAACAATCCTATCCAAATGGATGACTTAAGCGCCACATGAGCACTTTCTTAACCCGTGAGGGCCCAACATTACCTCGCCGAAGACATTATGATGACTTAATCTGCTGAGAAAAACTTCGAGGCAGACGTTCAGACGAGGAGGCGACCATGGTCGAGATGACTTTTGGTAAAAAGGCAGGCGATATTCGCGCATCTCATCAGATGCCCCGTTGTGGCATTGCAACCGGCTCAACGGTTCTGACACTCGCTGGCGCCCTTCCTGTTGAATATATCGCCCCTGGTGATCGCGTGATCACGCGCGCTGGCGCCCGCACTGTTCGGTCCGTTCAGATTTCCGTGGTCAAGAACTGCGACGTGATCAGCATTTCCGAGGGTGTGCTGGACCGCGACCGCCCGGACGAAGACATCTGCGTCGCCCCCACTCAACCAATCATGATCCGTGACTGGCGCGCCAAGGCGCTGTCCGGCGTCGCGCAGGCCGTGGTTGCGGCCTCCAAACTTGTCGATGGGGAATATGTGCGCCGGGTGACGGCCTCGGAAATCTGGATGATTTCGCTTCACTTCGATGCCACAGAGGTCATTTATGCGAATGGTCTCGAACTCACTTGCGAACCCGCTGAAGTGATGGCCTGAACCCGAACTTCCCTCGCAAGACCGCAAAGCCGCCTTTCGGGCGGCTTTTTCATTTCAACAGGCGGCGAAATACGGCTGGCAATTGCTCGGGCAAATCCTCGGCAATCAGGCCAGGGCCGAATTCCAGCGCGCATTCCACGTGCAGCCAAGCGCCGGTGCAGGCTGCATCAAAGGGCGGAAATCCCCGCGCCAAAAGCCCTGTGATAAACCCCGCCAAAACGTCGCCCGAACCTGCCGTCGCCAGCCAAGGCGCGGCGCGTTCATACTGTGCCGAATTGATCGCGGCGCACCCATCCGGCGCTGCAATCACCGTATCCGGCCCCTTGAACAACACCACACAGCCCGCCCGCGCTGCCGCCTCCCGGCAGGCATCCACCTTGGAGTAAGCTGGACCCTTGGTCGCTGGCGCGGCCAGCTTCTCGGCAATATCCGGGAAAAGGCGGGCAAACTCTCCGGCATGTGGCGTCAGCACACACCTCTCATGCAACGCCGAAAACAGCTCAGGCTCCTGCGACAGAATCGTCAGCGCATCAGCATCTAGCACCGTGGATCGGGCCTCAGCCAATCCCGCTGCCACCAAAGCCACCTCCCGCGCCCCGGTGCCCATCCCCGGTCCAAGGCACAGCGCGTTTATCCGCTTGTCCTCCAGCACCTGCGCCAAAGCCGACCCATCCGCCACCCCCCGCAGCATCACCGCATCCAGCCGCGCGGCGTTCTCGGGGATAGCGTCCAGTGGACACCCCACCGTCACCACCCCCGCCCCGATCCTGAGCGCCCCCCGCGCAGTGAGACGGGCAGCGCCGCCTTGCCCAGAGGGGCCGGAGAGGATGAGGGCGTGGCCGTGGGCGTATTTGTGGTCCCGACCGCTGTTTCCTTTCTGGGCAACACTGCTTGTTTGGACGGATTTCATAGTCAGTTGAACAAGCTTGCCGAGGTCTGTTGGTCCTTCGACTTTGCCCAAAGCCCCTGAAAGTATAAGGTAATCTATTGGTTGACGTCGCAGGCCAAGCGGCACGACAACTAACTTGCCGCACATTTGCGGCGCTTGGTGAGAATAGTGTCCGACGCGTGGACGTTCGAAAGTAACTGTAAGGTCGGCTCTGGAACTGTAACCTTGCAATGCTTTTCCGCTGTCCGAACAAGTGCCGGACGGAAGGTCGATCGATACACGCCGCCCAAACTTGGCTACTTTATGGGACCAAATCAAAGCGCCTCGCTCAAACTCTTGATCTACGGCGCGTGAAAGTCCCGTACCAAAGATCGCATCAACAACCAAGTCAGTCTGATATCCCCTGGCTCGGAAGTCGTCTTGATCCGTTCTCGGCTGACACACCTCCCCCATCCCCAACCACCGCTCATAATTCACCCGCGCGTCCGGCGGCAGCCGCTCCGGGTCGCCGTAGAGGAAGACCTCCACCTCCCAGCCCCGCTCCTTCAGCAGCCGCGCCACGACGAACCCATCGCCGCCGTTGTTGCCGGGGCCGCAGAGGACCACCGCCCGATGCGAGGAGGCCCGCAACTCTGGCCATTCCTCGAAAATCGCCTCGACAACCCCTTGTCCGGCGCGCTCCATCAACTCGAGGCCGGTCACTTCACCAGACGCAACCGCGGCCTGCTCAATGGCGCGCATTTGTGCAGAAGTCAGGAGTTCCGTCATTTCCCCGCCTCAGAAGTTTCCAAACTGCCCACCAAACAACCGCATTGCACATTTTTTAATCACAGGCTACGGAATCCCGCGACAGAGTAGCCCGTTCAAACCCTAGCGAATTGCCCCGCTCGTCGTGAAGTGGTCAGAGGGTCCGTGAGAGAAAAAACCGGGGGGAGTCGGCCCATGAAGAAGATCGAGGCGATCATCAAGCCCTTCAAGCTTGATGAGGTCAAGGAAGCCCTGCAGGAAGCGGGCATTCAGGGCCTTTCCGTCACCGAAGTCAAAGGCTTCGGCCGTCAAAAGGGCCATACCGAGCTTTATCGCGGCGCCGAATATGTCGTCGACTTCCTGCCCAAGGTGAAGATCGAAGTCATCCTGTCCGATGACATGGTCGATGCCGCCATCGAGGCGATCATCGCCGCCGCCCGCACCGACAAGATCGGCGACGGCAAGATCTTCGTCAGCTCCATCGAACAGGCCATCCGCATCCGCACCGGCGAAACCGGCGACGACGCGGTCTGACCCTGATCCGAGAAACACCGGGCCTTCACCGGCCCTGACTGAAACATCCACAACACCGAAAGGCAGCATGATGAGCGCGATCAAGAATGCTCTGAAACTGATGAAGGACGAAGAAATCGAATACGTTGATATTCGTTTCACCGATCCCAAAGGCAAACTCCAGCACGTGACCATCGTCGCCGATCTGGTCGATGAAGACTTCTTTGAAGAAGGCTTCATGTTCGACGGTTCGTCGATCGCTGGCTGGAAGTCGATCGACCAGTCCGACATGAAACTGATCCCCGACGCCTCCTCGGTCTATGTGGATCCGTTCTACGCTGAAAAAACCCTCTGCGTGCACTGCAACGTGGTCGAGCCCGACACCGGCGAAGCCTATAGCCGTGACCCGCGTGGCACCGCCGCCAAGGCCGAGGCTTACCTGAAGTCCTCGGGCATCGGCGACGCAGCCTATTTCGGCCCGGAAGCTGAATTCTTCATCTTCGACGACGTCCGTTACTCGGTCGCGCCGAACAAGGTGTCGTTCCAGCTGGACGCCGAAGCCGCCGCTTGGAACACCGACACCCCGATGGAAGGTGGCAACCTCGCTCACCGCGCCAATTACAAGGGCGGCTACTTCCCGGTGAACCCGGTTGACGAAGCCCAGGACATCCGCGGCGAGATGCTCTCGACCATGAAGCGCATGGGCATCAAGGTTGACAAGCACCACCACGAAGTGGCGACCTGCCAGCACGAACTCGGCATGATCTTCGGTGGTCTGGTCGAACAGGCTGACAACATCCAGAAGTACAAGTACGTGATCCACAACGTGGCCCACGCTTACGGCAAGACCGTGACCTTCATGCCGAAGCCGATGAAGGGCGACAACGGCTCGGGTATGCACGTCAACATGTCGATCTGGAAAGACGGCAAGCCGCTCTTCGCTGGCGACAAATACGCTGACCTGTCGCAGGAAGCCCTGTACTTCATCGGTGGCATCCTGAAGCACGCCAAGGCGCTGAACGCCCTGACCAACCCGTCGACCAACAGCTACAAGCGTCTGATCCCGGGCTTCGAAGCTCCGGTTCTGCGCGCCTTCTCGGCACGCAACCGCTCTGGCTGCGTTCGTATTCCGTGGACCGAATCGCCGAAGGCAAAGCGTGTGGAAGCCCGCTTCCCCGATCCGTCGGCAAACCCGTATCTTGCCTTCGCAGCCCTTCTTATGGCTGGCCTCGACGGCATCAAGAACAAGATCGACCCGGGCCCGGCTTCGGACAAGGACCTCTACGACCTGCCGCCGGAAGAACTGGCAGCGATCCCGACCGTTTGCGGCTCGCTCCGCGAAGCTCTGGAAGAGCTGGAAAAGGATCACGAGTTCCTGCTGGCTGGCGACGTGTTCACCAAGGACCAACTCGAAGGCTACATGGCCCTCAAGTGGGAAGAGGTTTACGCCTACGAGCACACGCCGCACCCGATCGAATACGCGATGTACTACTCCTGCTAATTGGCGGGGAAGTCAGGAAAGGGCGCCTTCGGGCGCCCTTTTTCGTTCTGCTGCTGGCGAAATCCATGATTGCAGAATGCCCCCCTTGGCCTACACTCCCGGGATTGTCATTCCGTGGAAGAATTTCATGCTTCGCTTTTTCCCGCTTTTCCTTTGCCTGACCGCCCTGCCCGCCGTTGCCTGCCCATACCGGCTGGAACCAGGGCAAGTCGCCGTGTTGACCAGCGAGAACCCACCCTCGACCGAACGCTTTACGCGCACCGATAAAGGGGTAACCCAACACCGGCTTACCCAATGGCCCGAAGGGCCTGATGAGGCCAATTACCTCTATCCGCACCCCCTGATCGTTGGGGAAAGGGTCAGCGATGGTGTGACGCTCAGCTTTCGCTACAAGGGCAACCCGCTAGAGTGGCTGGACCAATTGCCCAGCCGTCAGGGATGGCGTGCCAATGTCGTTCTCTACCGCGACGGCGTGGCCCAGACCAAAGGCACGAACAAGCTGGAATTTCTGGGTCTCGGGCGCGTCGAAATCGGAGATTGCCGCTACGGTGTCTGGCGTGTCCAAGAAGTGATGGAGCTTGATGGAATGGAGCCCATCACTTTTGAAAAAGCCTTCAACCCAGATCTGGGGCTGGTGCTCTTGGTCACCCGAACCGGACCGGATGGTTCAGCTCTGTCCGTTGCGGGTTACGACCGCATCGAAGTCGAGGACTGACCGGAGATCCGGAAACAATCAGGGCGCTCCGCGCCAGCGCTTTGACATCGCTTTGTTTTTGGCGCGGCAGTCCTGAGTCCTTTTCGCAACATGGTTTACGAAAACGAAACGATTTTCCTGCAACTCTCGGATTGTCATCTGATTGCCTTGTTATCGGCGCATTCGGTGACAGACTGGCAAAACAGGTCTTGTCTGAGTAGGTCCCATGTCGAACATTCTTTCCTTCGCCCTCGCCCATGCAGCGCGCAAGAACCGCGATGATGTTGACGAATCGTGGGTCGAACTGGCCAAGCATCCGGGCGTCCTGAATCAGCTTTTTGACCAGATCAAACTGGCGCCACGCCCGAATCCGACTGTCGTCGGGCGTCGTTCACGGGCCCAAACAGTCCCTTTGTTAACCAATCATAGACAAATGGCTGTATGATCCCTCCGATCGGGGACGGAAACCTAGTCGCCTGTCCGCGTGACGGCGGCGCCGTCTGAAGGCATCTTTCTCAAGCGGGCAAAACCGCAAATGTTAAAGGAGCCAAGCCATGACACAGGTGCGTCGCGTTCGTCCAGTAAACGGAATGCCTCGGACTGATCGTCCGGATGCCAGAGCGACGGTTTCGACCGAAACCCGCCGCGCTCGTCAAGCTGTCGTGGTCCCGCTCTTCCCTCAATCTCCGCGTAAGACCGAGACCGAGGACAGCCAGATCGAGAACATCTTCGCCGATCTTGGCGATCTTCGTCCCGTGGATGCACGTGTCCGCAAAGCCCGTATCCGGGTCCGGGCCTGCCTCCCTTCGGCTGACATTCCCCGGATCGACAACATGTTTGACGACTCCTGCCCCGAGATCTCGGACGAGTGCATGTCTCAGGCTGTCAGCCTGTTCCGCGCAAAGAATCGTCGTCCGATGGAAGCCGTACGCGAAGAAATCAGCGCCTATCACCGTGATAACGCCCAACGCCACGTCGGCGAAGTCCTTCAGATGCCTTGGCCCCGCGTCGCAGCCAGCGTGTTTGGCATGCTCTCCCTGATCCACCTCGGCAGCTCGCAAGCCTTCTGAGTAGAAATCCTATCCGAACGGGTATTTTGATCACCCTTTGTATATACTCTCCAACCCTTTGCGGTAGTTGAGCGACAATTAGTTCATGTGCAACAAAACGTTTGGTTTGGTGTCCAGACGATTAGGTGGTCTACGATGTCGCTTTCAAAGCTGTTCTTGATGGATGCCGAACCTGCTTCCGCGGCGTTTTCGGACAAGGCGCGGAATGATCGTCCTGCTGAACCCTTGGACGATCCGTTTGGCTTCTTGACGCCTGATGGAAATCCCCCTGAGGAAGGCCGGAGAGTCATCTCGGCGCTTTTTTCCGACTGGGGAAAAAACCACGTAAGCGCGGTCTCCCGCGACGGCTACATTCCCGACGTTGCTTCCGATGAGTTCTTGGGAAAGACGAATTCAAACGTTGTGGCGCGGTTCTTCTATCGGCTTGTGAACCGGTTTATAGCCTAATTCGCAGCCCCAATCATTCTGCCCGGTGAATTGGAAATTCCAGCAGGCCGGCCTCTTGGTCAGGTGTCAGATCCTTGCGATCGACCAGATAGGTATGGATCGAAAACAGAACCGCCCGCGTTTTCGGCAGCCGGATCAGGCATTGCCGCTCTGACCGGATAAAGGGCATCTCGCCCTGCTCAACCGTGTCCTTTGCCGCGTCTTCCCGCAGCGGGTTGAAAAGCGGTGCCCGCGAATGGTGCGCATTGGCCCGCCACAGCGGGTTTTCCTCGCGCACCGCATCCATCAACCGCTGCACACGCTTGCCAACATCTTCGGTATATTTGGCCACGGGCACATGAATCCGCATCATCGCCCGGCCCAGCTTTTCATGCAGCGTCCAACCTGCGGGAAAGCACAGGACCGCTGCCGATAAAAGATGTTCTCCAGCCCCGTCCTCCTCCATCAGGCACAGGTCTTCCTGCACCAGATGGCCCAGCGTCCACAGCTTGCGCTCCGGGTCCAACACCACCGTCACCCCGTCCGGCCGCGTCACAGCATCGCCATCCCGCGAAAAGCCGTCGGGCAAACGGTCCAGAACAAAGTCATAAAGCTCTGCCACCGCTGGCGCAGACTGTGCCGTTTCGCCCAAGACCTCGTCTGGCCGCTCCGCCAAAAGCCGCTCTCGCAGCGCCATCTGCGCCGCAAAGGCATCATCTACGCGCAGCCAATCCCCCATGTCCAAAGGCAGGATCCCCGGCAACCGCCGAGTCCGCGCATCGGCCCAGGGGGCAAAGGGCAAGGATTTCTGCAAAACACGTTCCATTCCCTATCCCTAGCCCAGCTTTCCCCGCAGCCGATAGCCCCATTCCGACACGCGCAGGTCGCTTGCGGCAAAGCCCCACAGCCGCCCGGCTTTCACCATCGTCGAAATCCGAACAAGGGGCACAGCCGATGAACCGCCACTATGTCGAACGCCGCAAGATCGACCCGACCAAAGGCCCCCGCCTTGATGATGGCAGCTTGAACGACAATGACCGCGTCGAAATCGGCCCCACCCCCCTTGCCTTGAAAGAATGGGAAAATGCCGGTCTCATCCTGCCCAATCTGGAACGGATGCGAGAATTTCGCTGGAACCGCCTGACCCGCGCCGTCAATGACCGCGATTACGGCGGCATCCTGATGTTTGATCCGCTGAACATCCGCTACGCCACCGACTCGACCAATATGCAGTTGTGGAACACCCACAACGCCTTTCGCGCCTGCCTTGTTTGCGCCGATGGCTACATGGTGGTCTGGGACTACAAACAGGCCATGTTCCTGTCGCGCTTCAATGCGCTTGTGCGCGAACAACGCTCGGGCGCGGATCTGTTCTATTTCGACAGGGGGGACCGCCTAGATATTGCCGCAGATCAGTTCAGCCGCGAAGTCCGCGACCTGATACGCGAACATGGCGGCGGCAATATGCGTCTTGGTGTCGATAAGGTCATGCTGCACGGCCTGCGCGCGCTGGAGGCACAGGGCTTCACCGTCCTGCCGGGCGAGGAGCTGACCGAAAAGACCCGCGCCATCAAAGGGCCAGACGAAATTCGTGCCATGCGCTGCGCCCATCACGCCTGCGAAGCCGCCATTGCCGAAATGGAAAAGGCCGCCCGTGCCGGGGTGCCCAAGGGCGACATGACAGAAGACGACATCTGGGCCGTTCTTCATGCCGAAAACATCCGGCGCGGTGGCGAATGGATCGAAACCCGGCTCCTCGCCTCCGGCCCCCGAACAAATCCGTGGTTTCAGGAATGTGGCCCGCGCACTGTCCAGAACAACGAAATCGTCGCGTTCGATACCGACCTGATCGGCAGCTACGGCATTTGCATCGACATCAGCCGCACATGGTGGATTGGTGACGAAAAGCCCCGCCAAGACATGATTGACACCATGAAGATCGGCTTGGAACATATTGAACACAATATGAATATGCTAAAGCCTGGCGTGATGATCGGGGATCTTTCCCGCAACTGCCACCGCCTGCCAGACCAAATGCAAAAACAGAAATACGGCTGCATGATGCATGGCGTCGGTCTTTGCGATGAATGGCCGCTGGTGGCCTATCCTGACCAGATGGTCGAAGGCGCTTTCGACTACCCGCTTGAGGCCGGGATGGTGCTTTGTGTCGAGGTCTTGGCCAGCCCCGAAGACGGCGATTTCTCGATCAAGCTGGAAGAACAGGTTCTGATCACCGAAACCGGTTTTGAAAACCTGACCAAATACCCGTTCGACCCGCGCCTTCTGGGTTAACGGGCCAAGGCCAAGCGCACCAATTTTGCCGCCAGCACCAACCACGGGGTTGCGTGCAGCAGCAGGTCAAAGACGTCAATCGGCTTGGTCAATGTTCCCTGCGCCAGCATTCGCAGCTTCTCCATCAGATGCGGCTCTGGAAAGAAGGGCGCGAGACCAAGCGTCAGCGCCGCCAGAATGACGAAATGCAGGGGAATCTGGTCCAGCAGGCTCATGGCGGCTCCGTGTATAGGCCTGTGCAGGCAATTTCTGCGTCTGACCTAACACACATTCAAACAGTTGCATATGGCAAAAGCGGGGGCCGGAAAACCAAAAACCCCCGCCGTTTCCGGCAGGGGTTTTGGAGAAGTGGCGCGGTTGACGGGGCTCGAACCCGCGACCCCCGGCGTGACAGGCCGGTACTCTAACCAACTGAGCTACAACCGCGCGATAGGGGCTGATTATCCCCTGCCTTGGGGGGCGTCAAGCAGGAAATGGGCGGACGCCTGCAACTTTGGACCTCAAAGCGGGAAAGGACGGGCAGTTGTTAAAAACCCGTAAAGATGCGCCGCCAAGTCTTTGAAAAGATTGGGTCCATTTTGCGTCCCCGACGGGGACGCTTAGCGAGCGGGGCCACAAATGCGAAAGGCCCCCGCTTTCGCAGGGGCCCTTTCGTTTACGAAGTGGCGCGGTTGACGGGGCTCGAACCCGCGACCCCCGGCGTGACAGGCCGGTACTCTAACCAACTGAGCTACAACCGCGCAGTCTTCGTGGGGCGTCTGATAGAGAAGCCTTTCGGCGGCGTCAAGCGGGTGCGTGACGATTTTCTTCCCCTTCTTACCGGGGCGGAGCCGGAATGAATTCCTGATCATCCCCCGGCGGCAACTTGAAACGCCCATGCGCCCAATCCCCCGCCCGCCACGCCTCTTTTGCGGCCTCCAGACGTTCTTTGGAAGAGGCCACAAAGTTCCACCAGATATGACGCGGCCCTTCCATCGTCGCGCCGCCCAACAGCATGACCCGCGCCCCCTGATCGCCTGCTTTCACCGACACCCGATCACCCGGACGAAAGACCAGCATTCGTCCGGCCTCAAAGTTCTGCCCCGCAACCGTGAGCTCACCCTGCAAAACATAGACGCCCCGATCCTCGTGATTGTCGGGCAAGGGAATCGAAGCCCCGGGTTTCAGGATCGCGTCAGCATAAAAGGTCTCGAACCCCAAGGGCACCGGCGCCGAGGCCCCGTAGACATCGCCCAGAATCACGCGCACCTCTTTGCCCTCACCTTTCAGAACCGGCAGGTCGGATTTCGGGGCGTGATGGAACGCCGCCGGATCATCCTCGCGGTCCAAGGGAAGGGCCAGCCATGTCTGCAAACCAAACAGATCATGCGGGCTCTGCCGCTGTGCTTCATCTTGCCGTTCGGAATGGGTAATGCCCTGCCCCGCCAGCATCCAGTTCACCGCCCCCGGTTCAATCCACGAATCCGTGCCCAGCGAATCCCGGTGATGGATGCGTCCCTTCATCAGATAGGTGACAGTCCCCAACCCGATATGCGGATGGGGACGCACATCAATCCCTTGTCCGGTCAAGAACTCGGCGGGGCCCATCTGATCGAAGAAAATGAACGGACCCACCATCTGCCGCTGCACCGAGGGCAAGGCGCGCCGCACCTCGAACCCGCCGATATCGCGCGCCCGCGGAACGATGACCGCTTCAATTGCATCAACAGCATCACCGATCGGGATCGACGGGTCCAGCGCAGGGTTCCAACTCATGACAGCCTCCTGTTCCTTTGCGAACAAGATAGCCCTCCCCGCCAGAAATTCACCTACCGCCGCCGCGCGACCACTGTGCGGGAATGCGCGAAGCCGCGCTAATCCAGCAAATCCTCCACCAAGGCCGTAAACACAGCAACACCGACCGGAATGATTGCATCAGGGAAATCATAGTTCGGATCATGCAACGCCGGATGCTGCTCTCCCGCGCCCAGCAGGAACATCGCCGACTTTGTTCCGCTCCCGCCAAAACGCCCGAAATCCTCAGATGCCCGCATCGTTTCTGCGGGGCCAAACGGGGTTCCCGTTTCCAAAAGGGCCTTCTCTATCCGCGCGACGGCCTCGGCATCGTTATGGCAGGCGGCAAAATCGTCGTGCCAGTCTACCATCAACTCCAGCCCATGTGCCGCAGCCTCCGCCTCGGCCAGGCGCATGACTTCCGCCCTCAGCGCAGCCATATCTGCGTCCAGCATGCAACGTAGCGTCAGAAACACCTCGGCCTCGCCCGGCGCGATGCCAAAAGTCGGCTCTCCGATCCGAACATGGGTCAAGGTCACCAACCGAAAGCCCGGAACCAGCGCCTGATCACGGCTAAGCGCCTGCACCGCAGGCACCAGCGCCAAAACGGCGGGCACGGGCGAAAGTCCAGTCTGCGGCGTGGCCGCATGGGCCGTGCGCCCCAAGAACCGCAACCGCAGCCCGACCGAGGCGCAATTCGAAGGCCCCGCGGAAACACGCGCCGCACCCAAAGGCTGGCCCGGCATATTGTGCAGCGCAAAGGCCCAATCCGGGCGCAAGGCCGCAAAGGCCGGATCGGCCAAGACCGCCGCGGCACCCGAGCCGTCTTCCTCGGCAGGCTGGAACAGGCAGACCAGCCGCCCCCGCGCCAAAGGCCGCAGCGCCACCTTCTGCGCCACGCCCATCAGAATGGCCATATGACCGTCATGACCGCAAAGATGACCGCGCCCCGGAAGCAGGCTGGCATGACCTACGCCTGAGGTCTCCGCGATGGGCAAGGCATCCAGTTCCGCCCGCAGCATCACGGTCGGCCCTTCGCCGCGCCCGTGGAATACCGCTGCCACACCATGCCCACCCAGACCTTCAATCACCTCGGCGGCTTGAAGCGATTGCAGCTCTTTCGCAATCAAGGCGGCCGTTGCCTGTTCAGCGCGCGACACTTCCGGGTGGCGATGTAAACTGTGGCGCAACGCAATCAGGTCTGAAAGATCGGTCATCGTCGGCTTTTCCCGCTGGTATCCAGCCCCCAGACAAGGCGGCTTGGCTCAGCTCTGTCAAGGCAGAACACCAAACCTTGCGCGCCGCCCTTGCCGCTTGCGGCCTGCTCGTCTAATCAAGGGGAAAGGGACGATTTCATGCGCATTCTGATCACCAATGATGACGGCATCAACGCTCCGGGGCTGGAGGTTCTGACCGCCATCGCCCAGGAAATCGCGGGGCCAAACGGCGAGGTCTGGACCGTGGCCCCCGCCTTTGAACAATCGGGCGTCGGTCATTGCATCAGCTATTCCCACCCGATGATGATTGCCCGCCTGTCCGAGCGCCGTTACGCCGCCGAAGGCAGCCCCGCCGATTGCGTGCTGGCCGGGATCTATGACGTGCTGGACGGGGCAAAGCCCGATCTGGTGTTGTCGGGTGTCAACCGGGGCAACAACGCTGCAGAGAACACGCTTTATTCCGGCACCATCGGCGGCGCGATGGAAGCCGCCCTGCAAGGCATTCCTGCCATTGCCATGTCGCAATTCCTTGGCCGCGGCACCGAGGATCTGGATACGCCGTTTCAGGCCTCGGCCACCCATGGCGCCAATGTTGTTCGCAGCCTTTTGGACAAAGGCCTGTGGACAAATGACGATTACCGCGTCTTCTACAACGTGAACTTCCCACCCATGGCCGCCCATCTGGTCAAGGGCATCAAGGTCGCCGCTCAGGGCTTTCGGCGCGACACGTCATTTTCGGTTGAACCCAACCTCTCCCCCACCGGGCGGCGCTATCTTTGGGTCAAAGGGGGGCCTCAGCACCGCCCGACCCTTCCGGGCACAGATGCGGCGGTGAACCTTGACGGCTATATCAGCGTGACACCGATGCGCGCCGATCTGACGGCCCATGATCTTCTTTCAGATCTTGAGGCGCGGCTGGCATGATGGGGGAAGGCGAACCCGATACCTCGGACGCCGAACGCAAGATGCGGTTTCTTTATGCACTGCGCTCTCGGGGCGTGACAGATGGCCGGGTTTTGACGGCGATGGAGCGGATCGACCGCGGCCAGTTCGTGCGCGGCCATTTTGCAGACCGCGCCTATGAAGACATGCCGCTTCCCATCGCCTGCGGTCAGACCATCAGCCAGCCCTCGGTCGTGGGGCTGATGACACAGGCACTGAACGTGCAGCCGCGCGACACGGTGCTAGAGGTCGGAACAGGTTCGGGCTATCAGGCCGCCATCCTCAGCCAGCTTTGCCGCCGGGTCTATACGGTCGACCGCCACCGCAAACTGGTGGCCGAAGCGCAGCATGTTTTCCGCAACCTTGGCTTGGTGAATATCACGGCATTTTCGGCCGATGGCAGTTTTGGCTTGCCGGAACAGGCCCCCTTTGATCGTATCATTGTGACCGCCGCCGCCGAAGACCCGCCCGGCCCCCTATTGGCGCAACTGAAACTTGGCGGTATCATGGTTGTGCCGGTCGGTCAGTCCGATACGGTGCAAAGCCTGATCAAGGTCACCCGCACCGAGCGTGGTTTCGAATACGAAGAGCTGCGCCCGGTCCGGTTCGTGCCGCTGATCGAAGGGCTGGCAAGTGATTAGATGTGGCTAAGGGTTTACCCTTGGCGAACAGGCGTAACAAAGGGCAGAACATACTGCCCAAGTCAAAGAAGAGGCAGAGCATGACCCCTATTACCCCGCGCGCCCGTGCAATCGGATTTGTGTGCAGCATTGCAGCGCTCAGCGCCTGCACCCCAACCGGACTTGATTGGGATTTGCGCGGCGGCGGCGGGGCGCTCGACACCAGCAATGCGGCATTGCAGGCCACCGCCCGCCGACCTGCACCTGACAGCCGCGGAGTCATCTCTTACCCCGGCTATCAGGTCGTCGTCGCCCGTCGCGGCGATACTGTGGGTTCGGTCGCGGCCCGCATCGGCCTGACACCAGACGACCTAGCCCGCTATAACGCGCTGATGCCAACCGATCCGCTGCGCGAAGGCGAGATCCTCGCTCTCCCCCGCCGGATCGAAGATGGTGGTCGGGTTCAGGGTCTTCCAGCAACCGGCGCAACCATAGGCGCGGCACCGGGCGCGGTCGATGTTTCGGCCATTGCGACAACAGCGCTTGACCGCGTAGGCACCCCCACACCACCCGCCGCCACGACAACGCCCCGCACCGCCTCGGAACCGGTCCGCCATCAGGTGCGTCGCGGCGAAACCGCCTTCTCCATCGCACGGCTCTACAATGTCTCCGCCAAGGCGCTTGGCGAATGGAACGGGCTTGGCACCGATCTCGCCGTGCGCGAAGGCCAGTACCTGATCATCCCGGTCGCCAATGCGCCCGCCCCGGTCGGTGCTGCCGCGGCCTCGGCCCCCGGCGCAGGCTCGCCCACACCGGTTCCGCCGTCGGCCACCAAACCCCTGCCTGCTGAGAAAACCACCCCCGCCGCTGAAAAGCCCAAGGAGGCCCCGGCTTCCCCCAATCTCGGCAGCCAGCAGACCTCGGCCAGCGCGTCAAAGATGCAAATGCCCGTCGCAGGGGCCATCATCCGCCCCTATGCCAAGGGCAAGAATGACGGCATTGACATTTCAGCCCCGGCAGGCACGGCGGTCAAGGCTGCCAATGCTGGCACGGTCGCTGCCATCACCAAGGATACCGAACAAACCCCGATCATCGTGATCCGCCATGACGGCAACATCCTCACCGTCTATGCGGGCGTCGATGCGATCACAGTCAAGAAGGGGGACACCGTCAGCCGGGGCCAGACCATTGCCAAGGTCCGTGCAGGCACCCCTAGCTTCCTCCATTTCGAGGTCCGCCGTGGTGTCGACAGCACGGATCCGATGCCATTCCTGCAATAATCGCCACCAAGGCGCCGCCTTTATCTTGGCTTAAATATCCCGGGGGTCAGCATTTTGGCCTCGTCCAAAATGCGAACAGGGGGCAGAGCCCCCTTCCTTCGGCGACTCGGCACGCGGCGCAATCTCTCTTATCAGATCCGCACGCCTTCACGCGCCGCAAGATCGCAGAAGAACTGCCAGGCCACCCGGCCAGACCGCGCCCCACGCGTCGCCTGCCATTCGATCGCCTCGGCCCAAAGCCGGTCTTCACTGATGGCCACGCCATAGGCTGCACAATATCCCCGGATCATGTCCAGATACTCATCCTGACTGCAGGGATGGAAACCCAGCCAAAGCCCAAACCTGTCCGACAGGGAAACCTTTTCCTCCACCGCTTCCGATGGGTTGATCGCGCTTGACCGTTCATTCTCGATCATGTCACGCGGCATCAGATGGCGCCGGTTGCTGGTCGCATAGAACAGCACATTTTCCGGCCGCCCTTCGATCCCGCCATCCAGCACCGCCTTCAGCGATTTGTAATGCTGGTCGTCATGGCTAAACGAAAGGTCGTCGCAAAATAGAATGAACCGCGCCTCTGTTCCCCGCAAATGGGCCAGAAGGCGCTGCACCGATGGCAGGTCTTCTCGGCTCAATTCCACGATCTTAAGGGGCAGGCCTTCCGTGACGATCTTGGCATGAACCGCCTTGACAAGGCTCGATTTGCCCATGCCGCGCGCGCCCCAAAGAAGCGCGTTGTTCGCAGGCAGGCCCTTGGCGAAATGGCGGGTGTTTTCCAAAAGCGTATCGCGCGAGCGGTTCACGCCCACCAAAAGGCTGATATCGACGCGGCTGACCTTCGCCACCGGCTCCAGACGGTCGGGTGACGTATGCCACGCAAAGGCATCGGCCGATGAAAAATCAGGGGCGGGCATGGGTGCCGGGGCAAGGCGCTCCAAGGCCTCGGCAATACGGGTCAGCGCGTCGTCAGTCATGCGGTCTTTTCTTCTTCCGTGTCGTCGTCCTCGTCTTCCCACAGACCTTGAGCCCGCAATTCAGCCTCGCGCTTCGTTTCGATCCGGCGGATCAGGAAGATCGAAACCTCATAAAGCGGATAAACCGCGAAAAACAGGATCATCTGGCTCATGACATCGGGTGGCGTCACCAGCGCGGCCACGATCAGGATCATCACCACCGCATATTTCCGCATGCCGGCCAGTCCCTTGGACGAAATCAACCCTGCCTTGCCCATCAGCGTCAGCAGAACCGGCAACTGAAAGCAAAGGCCAAAGGCGATGATCAGCTTCAAGGACACATCCAGCGTCTCGTTGACCTTGCCTTGGAAAACGATGCTGATGCCTTCGCTGGTCGATCCCGTGTCGGTGACAGCCTCACTGATCGCATCGGCTGGCACTTCACCCACCAAGGCCGGGATCAACCCGGTCAACACCGAAGATGCATCGGCAAAGCCCAGAAAGAAGTTCATCGCCAAGGGCGTCACGACGTAATGCGAAAAGGTCGCCCCGATCATGAACAAAACGGGCGACGCAATCAGAAACGGCAGAAACGCGGCCTTTTCGCTGCGATAAAGACCCGGTGCGATGAACCGCCACAGTTGATAGCCGATAACTGGAAAGGACAGCGCAAGGCCGCCCACCATCGAAATCCGCACCAGCGTAAAGAAATATTCCTGCGGCGCCGTGTATTGCATCACCGGATTGGGATTGCCCAAGGCCCGCATCGCCTCTTCGATCGGGCGCAACAGGAACCGCAAGATCGGGTCGGCCACCACAAAGCACAGAACCATCGCCACGATAAAGGCCACGGCCGACCAGATCAGCCGGTTACGCAACTCGGCCAGATGTTCGACCAGCGGGGCGGAACTGTCTTCGATTTCGTCTTTGGTCATCAGGCTTCTGCCTTCGGAGGAGGAGTGGTCGGCGCAGCGTCAGCCGCCGGAGCCGGATCAGCCGGTGTCTCGCCCGCCTTTTTCAGCTTGTCAGCCGCATCCATCGCCGCAGCCTTGCGCGCCGCCTGCTTTTCGGCCAGCGCCGCAGTATTCGGCCCGCGCGGCTTTTCTTCGGCAACGGCAGATTCCGCCGGTTTTGCCGGGGTCGAGGGCCGGGCCGCATTCTTCATCGGATCCCATTTCTCAAACTTTTCCGCGGCTTCGCGCACCTTATCAAGGCCCATCGACTTGGCCGAGGTCGCATCCTTCAGATCCTTGGCCACATCCTTGACGCCCGCCTCATCGGCAGCGGCCTCCATGGCGCGGCTGAATTCGCGCGCCATCGCCCGCATCTTTGCGGTGAACTTACCCATGCTGCGGAACAGCTGCGGCAAGTCTTTCGGACCGATCACGATCAACGCGACGACGCCGATGACCAAAAGCTCGGACATCCCGAGATCGAACATGGTGGGCTCCGTTCAGGACTAGCGGAAACGGCCCCGGCACCTTTGCACAGGGGCGGTTCGGTCAAGGCCTGGGATCAGGCCTTGTCCTTCTCGGTTTCAGGCGTCACGTCCTTGGCAGCATTGGCCGAGGCGTTTTCGATTTCCTCGGTGCCATCCTTCACGCCCTTTTTGAAGGCGGTGATGCCCTTGCCCACTTCGCCCATCAGGCCCGAAATCTTGCCGCGTCCGAACAGGACCAGCACCACAACGGCGATAAGAAGAAGGCCGGGAAGGCCGATGTTGTTCAGCATGTCAATTCCTCCTGCTGGGCCGCCCCTTCCTGTGAAGGTCAGCCGCTTATCCTTTCCAATACCCGCCAAACCTGCCGCTTCCTAGGCCAATTCGGCACCGAAAACCGGGCGGTACGGTCATGTAGCTGACAGCTATATGTCAGTTGCCCTCTGCGAAAAAGCCCTCACGGCGATTCATGCCGCAGAATGGAGATAACGAATGATGAAGATACTTTTTCCTGCCCAGACGGGCTTTGCCACGCCCTTTGCCCCGGCCGATTCCGCCCGTGCGGCCTCTGGTGCCGATACGATGGTCAGCCCGGTTCTCGAAATGGTCAGCTTTCGCTTAGAGCAAGGCGCAACTGACACGGCATTTCTGGCAGCCGCCAAGGCGACAGAGGCTCCGCTGCGGTGCCAGCCAGGCTTTCTGCGCCGCAGTTTGGTTGGCGCGCCCGATGGCACCTGGACCGATCTGGTGGAATGGACCGACATGGGCGCCGCACAGGCGGGGGCGCAGGCAATGATGGCCGAACCCGCGTTTCAGCCCTTCATGGCGCTGATTGACATGGGTTCGGTCAGCATGGGGCACCCCGTCATCCGGTGGCGGATGGATTGACGGCGGCCACCACAACCGCCACTTTCGCGCCATGAGACGCACCGACCGCCTGTTTGACCTGATCCAGATCCTGCGCGACGGGCGTTTGCACCGCGCCAGCGAAATGGCGGATAAGCTTGAGGTCTCGGTTCGCACCATCTGGCGCGATATGGCCACCTTGATGGCCAGCGGCCTTCCTGTCGAAGGCGAGCGCGGGGTGGGTTACATCCTGCGCGCGCCGATCACCCTGCCCCCGATGATTCTAACCGGGTCCGAACTGGAGGCGCTGCGCCTTGGTGTCCGGCTGGTGGCCGAAGGGGCTGATCCCGGCCTTGCCCGGGCCGCGCGGATGCTGGCGACGAAAATCGCCAGCGTCACCCCGGCCCCGCCAGATGACGACGAAGACGATCTCTTTGTTTTCACCGGCCAAGAGGCCAAACGCGCCTCCCCGCATCTGCCTCTGATCCGCCGCGCCATCCGCCAACATGAACGGTTGACCATCACCTACATAGACCCAGAGGGCCGCGAGACCCATCGCGACATCCGCCCGCTGCAACTGGAATTCTGGGGCCGCGTCTGGACCCTTGCCGCATGGTGCGAGGCCCGTCAGGACTTTCGCGCCTTCCGGGTGGACCGGATCGTTGCCTTGGATGAAACCGGAGAAACCTTCCCGCTGGAAGACGGCAAACGCCTAGAGGATTATCGCGCCCGACTGGCGGCGGAAAACGCGCCTTAAATACCTTTGCGGGCCGGAAAGACGAAACAGCGGTCGCGCCGGATCATCAGCCACAACACCGTGCCCAGTTTCGGCAAGAACACGCCCGGCACACTGGTCGTCAGGATCGAACCGTCAAAATCCATCCGGAAGTCGACAAGGCTTTCCCGCCCCAGATAGCGCGCCCGCGTCACCGTTCCGCGCGCTGGCGTGCCGTCTTGCGGCGTCGGGTTCGGCCCACGGCCCGCCCGGTCAAAGTCGATCTTCAAATGCTGCGGGCGGATCACAATCTCCACCTCGGCCCCATCCGGATGGCCCGGCGTCAAAAAGGCCCCGAACGGGGTTTCCGTCAAAGCCCCTTTAGAAACGCCTCGGATCACGTTGATATCACTAAAGAAAGCCGCCGCAGCCTTATCTACCGGAGCGTTATAGACGTTATAGGGCGCGCCCATCTGCACCATGCGACCAGCCCGCATAAGCACAATTTCATCGGCCATCCGCATCGCCTCATCCGGCTCATGCGTCACAAGCACCACGGCGGTGCCTTCCTCTTTCAGAATGTCCAACGTGGTGTCACGAATGCCATCGCGCAACCGGTTATCCAGCCCCGAAAACGGCTCATCCATCAACATGACCTTGGGCCGGGGTGCCAAGGCACGGGCCAAAGCGACACGCTGCTGTTCCCCACCCGAAAGCTCGTGTGGATGTTTTGCCCCAAAGCCCGAAAGGTTCACGCGCTCCAGCAGCTCATGCACCCGCGCCGCCTTGACCACCTTGTCTCCCTTCAGGCCAAAGCCGACATTCTGCTCAACCGACAAATGTGGAAACAGGGCAAAGTCCTGAAACATCAGCCCGACCGACCGCTTTTCGGGCGGCAAATGCCGCCCCGGCCCGGCCATTTCATCCCCGTCAATCAGAACACGCCCCTGATCGGCCCGTTCCACCCCGGCGATCATCCGCAGCGTCGTAGACTTCCCGCACCCAGACGGGCCCAACAGACAGGTCACCTGCCCCGGCAGAACCGACAAAGAGACATCGTCCACAACCTTGCGCCCAGCAAAAGCGCGGCTCAGATGCTCGGCAACAAGACGGGGGCGGCTTTGCGGCATGGTATCCTAGCGTTTCTCTCAGGCTTCCCCTAACAGTCCAGCCGCCACCCGTCCAGCCATCAGATCGTCGCGTTGATCGCGCCACCATCCAGAAGCAGATTCTGCCCGACGATAAAGCCCGCATGCTGACTGCACAGAAAAGCGCAAGCCGCGCCAAACTCGCCCGCAGTGCCATAACGCCCTGCCGGAATCGTCGCTGCCCGCTTGGCGCGCGCGGCTTCCATGCTGATCCCTTCGGCCTTGGTCACGCCCGTATCCAACGCAACGGCACGGTCAGTGTCGTGAATCCCCGGCAGCAGGTTGTTGATCGTGACACCATGCCTGGCCACTTGCCGCGCCGTCCCTGCGACAAAGCCCGTCAGACCCGTGCGCGCCGTATTGGAAAGGCCAAGCTGCGGAATGGGCGCCTTGACCGACCCCGAGGTGATGTTGACCACGCGTCCCCAGCCCTTGGCAATCATTCCCGGCAGCGCCGCCTGCATTAAGGCAATCGGGGTCAGCATATTGGCATCAATCGCCTTGATGAAATCGTCGCGCGACCAGTCCGACCACAGGCCCGGCGGGGGCCCGCCTGCATTTGTCACCAGAATGTCGATCCCTTCCGCCGCGGCCAAGACAGCCGCCCGGCCTTCTTCGGTGGTTACATCGGCCGCAACAGTCGTGACTTTCACCCCAAAGCGCGCCCGCAACTCTGCTGCTGTCGCCTCCAGCACCTCAGCCCCACGCGCATTCAGCACGACATCCACGCCAGCCTCGGCCAAAGCCTCGGCACAGCCCCGACCAAGCCCCTTGGACCCTGCACATACCAACGCCCGCTTGCCTCTGATCCCCAGATCCATCCGCCTGCTCCTTCTTGCTGTTCGCCTTTGGTTTAGCAGGGATAGACCGGCTGTTGAAGGCGAAGCCGTTGACGCAAAGGGCAGTTCCCCGTATTTGGAAAAAAGGCGGGCTCTGGGGCGCCTGTCAAAATCATGATTTTCAAAACGAGACCGTTGAATGACCTCTTCCGAGGACCATGTTCCCGGCCATACCTGTCAGGTTTTCGCAGCGGATGACATCTATGTCATCCACGGGGTGAACGCAGGCGACGGCCTCGGCACGCCAGACATGGTCTGTGAAGGCGACATCTACGCCCTTTCCGACGCCGCCGCCCCGATGCGCCTTGTGCTGTCCCACGGCGCAAATGGCGAAACCATCGCCCGAGGCAGTCAAGTCGGCACGCCCGGTGAACAGACCAAATTGTCTGCACGCTATACGTTGATGGCCTCTGACGGCACGATGCTTGACCTTTTGTTCCTGCAACTTGACAGCGGGCCAAGCGTCGCCCTGCCGTTATCACCGATGGGGGGCGATCTCGATTACACGCTTGTGGCCATCGAGGACGATCCCGAACCTGTGCCTTTGGCTGATCTCGTCTGCGTGTCCTTTGCCAGCGGCACCATGATTTCGCTGGCAGATGGCCGCCTTTGCCCGATTGAAAATCTGCATCCGGGGGATCGGGTGCTGACCCGCGATCACGGCCCACAGCCCGTGCGGTGGCTTGGTAAGGCCACGCTGCGAGGGGTAGGTTCTTTTGCCCCAGTGGTCATCACCGCGGGCACCCTTGGCAATCTGGGCGACCTGATCGTCAGCCCGCATCACCGCATCTTCCTCTACCAGCGCAACCGCCGCCCCGGCATGGAAACCGCTGAAATCCTGATCCAGGCCAAACATCTGATCGACGATGACAAGATCTTTCAGCGTCAGGGCGGCTTTGTCGACTATTTCAGCATCGTCTTCGATCATCATGAAATCATCTATGCCGAAGGCGTTCCCGTAGAAAGCCTGATGGTCAACGATGCCACGGTCCGCCACCTGCCCGCCGAAATCGCGGCGGAAGTCCGGCAGCACTTTCCCGGCCTTGCGCAGTCACAGCATTTCGGCACCGAAGCCAGTCGCCAGATGCTCGACTATGTCGGGCGCGATGCGCTTTTGGGCCGCCCGAAACGCAAAGACGGCTAACAGGGCAAAGCGCCTCACGGCCCAGTGGACGGCTGCCAATCTTTAGGCTACTAGCCGCGCATGCTAGACAATCGCCCCACCCTCCCGCCTGAAATCGCCCGCCGCCGGACCTTCGCGATCATTTCGCACCCCGACGCCGGAAAGACCACGCTGACGGAAAAGTTCCTCCTGTTCGGGGGCGCCATTCAGATGGCCGGTCAGGTGCGCGCCAAGGGTGAGGCACGGCGCACGCGCTCTGACTTCATGAAGATGGAACAGGAACGCGGCATCTCGGTCTCCGCTTCGGCGATGTCGTTCGAATACGGCCAGTTCCGCTTCAACCTCGTCGACACCCCCGGCCACTCGGACTTCTCCGAAGACACCTACCGCACCCTGACGGCGGTTGACGCGGCGATCATGGTGATCGACGGGGCAAAAGGCGTCGAAAGCCAGACGCGCAAGCTGTTCGAGGTCTGCCGCCTGCGCGACCTGCCAATCCTGACCTTCTGCAACAAGATGGACCGGGAAAGCCGCGACACCTTTGAAATCATCGACGAGATTCAGGAAAACCTTGCGATTGACGTGACACCCGCCTCCTGGCCCATCGGCATGGGGCGCGAATTCATCGGCGCCTATGACCTCTTGCATGACCGTCTGGAAATCATGGACCGCGCCGACCGCAACAAGGTGGCGGAATCGATCAAGATTTCCGGCCTTGATGATCCGAAACTGGCCGATCACGTCCCCACCGACCTTCTCAAGAAGTTCCGAGAAGAGATTGAAATGGCGCGAGAATTGCTGCCAGCCTTTGACCGTCAAGCCTTCCTGCATGGCGCCATGACGCCGATCTGGTTCGGCTCGGCCATCAACTCTTTCGGCGTCAAGGAATTGATGGACGGCATGGGCGAATTCGGCCCCGAACCACAGCCGCAAAAGGCCGCTGAGCGCGCGATTTCTCCTGAGGAATCAAAGGTTACCGGGTTTGTCTTCAAAGTTCAGGCGAACATGGACCCAAAGCACCGCGACCGCGTGGCCTTTGTCCGTCTCGCCTCGGGCCATTTCGAACGCGGCATGAAGCTTCTGCACGTCCGGTCGAAGAAGCCTATGGCCGTGTCGAACCCTGTGCTCTTCCTTGCCGCCGACCGTGAACTGGCCGAAGAGGCTTGGGCCGGCGACATCATCGGCATCCCGAACCACGGCCAGCTCCGCATCGGCGACGCCCTGACCGAGGGCGAGGCGCTGCGCTTCACCGGCATCCCCTCCTTCGCGCCGGAACTTCTGCAAGGCGTCCGCGCGGGCGACCCGATGAAGGCCAAGCATCTGGAAAAGGCCCTGATGCAATTCGCCGAGGAAGGCGCGGCCAAGGTCTTCAAGCCCATGATCGGCTCGGGCTTTATCGTCGGCGTCGTGGGACAGCTGCAATTCGAGGTTCTGGCCAGTCGGATCGAACAGGAATACGGCCTGCCCGTCCGGTTTGAACCCTCGCAATTCACCTCGGCCCGCTGGGTTCAGGGGCCAAAGGCAGAAATGGACAAACTGATCAACGTCAACAAACAGCACATCGCGCTGGACAATGACGGCGACACGGTCTTCCTCACCCGCCTACAATGGGACATCGACCGCGTGATCCGCGACTATCCCGACCTGAAGCTGACGGCGACGAAAGAGATGATGGTCTGATCAATCATGGGTCGGGCTTCACCCCGACCCCTATCCGTCGTGACCTTCTGCAAGTTGGGGCGGCCCGCTTTTACAGGATCGTTTGAAGGCTGTATCCCGGGGCAAAGGTCAACCGGACGGTAGTCAGACGTTCGGCGCCGCGCCATGTGACGCGTTCGACCACGAACAGCGCCGCGTCCTTTGGGCAATTCAGCGCAGCGGCCAGCCCGCCCGCCGAGGCCGCAGAAAAGGCGATATCGCCCCCTTCGAACGGGATCGACAGCACCAGCCATTCATTCGGGCTGATCCGCGTGAAATCCACGGTTGCGGCTGAAGGCACGGCACGCAGGTCGATCCAGCGGTCCTCATAGGCATAGGGGCGATCGCCGGCCATATGCAGGCCGGTGATGTGCAAAAGCCGCTGCTCCTCGGCCACGGCCATCTTTGCGGCAATGGCCTTGGGGGGCAGCGCCTCATCGCGGGCCAGAATGTCAAACCGGTACGCCTGCCCCGACGCCTCCACCTCATCGCGGATGACCGGGATCTCCAGCGTCGCCTTGCGCACGGGGCGCAGGGCCACCCGGCTGCCCGCCCGCCTGCGCCGCTCGATCAACCCGCTTTCGGCCACCTCGCGCAAAGCCCGGTTCACGGTCGTTCGCGCGCAGCCCAATTCCTCGGCCAGATTTGCTTCATGCGGGATCGGCTCGCCGGGCTTCCACAGGCCCGAGCGGATGCGGCGCAAGACCTCGGCCTGCACCGCCTGCCATGTCTTTGCCCCCTCGCTCACAGCGCCTCCATCAGGCTGGCCGTTGCCTTGCGATAGGCCGCAACGATGGCCTCGCGCCGAATGTGCCGCCCCTCGCGCACCAGATGACGCCCGGCAGACCAGACATCCGTCACCATCCGGTCATCGCCTGCGAAAATCCACGCATCCAAAAGCGTGTCCCCCGACCGACCGGCCAGATCGACATGTTCTGCATCCAAGGCCATCAGATCGGCCCAGTTCCCCTCGGCAATCGCCCCGGATGCCCGCCCCGCCGCCTGTGCGCCCCCGGCGCAGGCCGCCTGAAACAGCCGCCGCCCGGTCGAAAGCTCGGCCGTGGCAAGGGCCGCTCGCGAATGGTCGCGCAGGCGTTGCGAATAATCCAGGGTCCGCAATTCCTCGGCCAAGGCGATGCGGATATTGCTGTCTGACCCGATCGCCACAGCCCCGCCCGCCCCAAACCAGCGCAGACCTTCGAAAATCCCGTCACCCAAAGACGACTCGGTGATCGGGCACAGCCCCGCCACCGCACCAGAGCGGGCCAGCCCCTCGGTCTCCTCGGGCGTCATCTGGGTGCAATGGATGAAACAGCAATCCGGCCCCGGCAACAGATGTTCCAGCACCCAATTGACAGGACGTTGCCCCGTGGCCGCGCGCACCTCCTCCACTTCGGCGATCTGTTCAGCAAGATGCATATGGAACGGCGCGCCACCAGCCATGGCGCGCAACGGCGCCAGATCCTCAGCCCGGACAGCCCGCAGGGAATGCGGTGCCAAACCCAACCGGGAATCCGGTCCCAGCCGCCCGATGGCTTTTCCGGTCCCGTCATACAGCCGGGCAAAACGATCCAGATCATTGCCAAAGCGGATCTGCCCCGGCCCAAGGGGGCGCTGGTCCAAACCGCCAAACTGGTAATGCACCGGCAGCAAAGTCAGGCCGATCCCGCTGGTTTCCGCCGCCGCAGCGATCCGGGCCGAGGTCTCGGCCAAATCGGCATAGGGCACGCCGCCGGGTGCGTGGTGCAAATAGTGAAACTCCACATTGCAGGCATACCCCGCCTCCAGCATCTCCATCTGCACAAAGGCGGCAATCGCCTCGATCTGGTCAGGGTCCAGTCGGTCCAGAAAGCGGAACATCAACTGCCGCCATGTCCAGAAACTGTCATTCGGGTTCGGCCCCCGCCGCTCAGTCAACCCAGCCATTGCCCGCTGAAAGGCATGGCTATGGGCGTTCGCGGGCGCAGGCAAGAGAATGCCCAGCCGTTCGCCCACAGGGTCGCAATCCCGCGTCACACGGATGACTCGCCCCCCCGCCATTTCCACCGCCACATGCCGCGCCCAACCTGTCGGCAGCAGCGCCCATTCTGCCCAGAGTGTCGTCATTTTCCGCTCTTGACCTGATAATATGTATGCACATATTGCTGAAGCGATCGAGAAAGACAAGGGCCAAGAATGATTCTGACCGGCGCAAAAATCGCAACCATGCAGGCGGGCACGCCCTATGGCCTGATCGAGGACGGGGCGATGATCCTGTCTGGCGGGCGCATCGACTGGGTCGGACCGCGCAGCGAATTGCCCGCAACTTCGGGCCATGAAAGACTTGATCTTGGCGGGCGGCTGATCACCCCGGCGCTGATCGACTGCCACACGCATCTTGTGCATGGCGGCAACCGTGCGGTGGAATTCGAGATGCGCCTGAACGGGGCCAGCTACGAAAAGATCGCCCGCGCTGGCGGCGGCATCCTTTCAACCGTCACGGCCACACGGGCCGCCAACGTTGAGGGCCTTGTTGCAACCGCCCTGCCCCGACTTGATGCGCTACTGGCCGAAGGCGTCGGCACTGTCGAGATCAAATCCGGCTATGGCCTGACCATCGAGGCAGAACTGACGATGCTTCGTGCCGCCCGCCGTTTGGCGCGCCTCCGCCCGGTGCGGATCGTCACAACCTATCTCGGTGCCCATGCCGTGCCGCCGGATTACAAGGGCCGCGCCGAAGATTACCTGACCGAGGTTTGCCTACCCGCCTTGCACGCAGCCCATGCCGAAGGGTTGGTCGATCAGGTTGATGGTTTTTGCGAAGGCATCGCCTTTTCGCCCGCCCATATGGCGCGGGTATTCGAGGCGGCCAAGGCGTTGAACCTACCCGTCAAGCTCCATGCCGAGCAACTCTCGCATCTTGGCGGCACGCAACTCGCCTGCCAGCACAACGCCCTTTCCGCCGATCACGTCGAATATGCCACTGAGGCGGATGCGCGGGCCATGGCTCAATCGGGCACCGTGGCCGTGCTGCTGCCTGGCGCCTTCTACACCCTGCGCGAAACGCAACTGCCCCCCATTGCTGCCTTCCGCGCCCATGGCGTGCCGATGGCGATTGCCACCGATCTGAACCCCGGCACTTCGCCGCTGAACTCGCTTCTCCTGACGCTCAACATGGCCTGCACGCTCTTTCGCCTGACGCCGGAAGAGGCGCTCCGCGGCGCCACCCAGCACGCCGCCCGCGCCCTTGGGCTCTCCGATTGCGGTACCATCGCCCCCGGATTGCGGGCCGATCTGGCGATCTGGAATGTCGAACACCCGGCCGAGCTTTCCTACCGCATCGGCTTCAACCCGCTTTACCGCCGCATTTTCCAAGGTGACCTATGACCCATCATCTCCTTATTCCGGGCCAAACCAGCCTTGCCACCTTGCGGGCGCTGTGGTCAGACAACGCCCCGGTCGCACTTGACCCCGCTGCCCGCCCCGCCATCGACTCCGCTGCCGCCTTGGTGGAACGCGCCGCCAAGGGGGAGGCAGCGATCTATGGCGTCAACACCGGCTTTGGCAAACTGGCCTCGGTCCGCATCCCGTCAAAAGACACCGCCACTCTGCAACGCAATCTCATCCTTTCGCATTGCTGCGGTGTGGGCGATCCGCTCGACATCCCCACCACTCGCCTGATGATGGCGCTGAAGCTCCTCTCGCTTGGCCGTGGGGCCAGCGGCACCCAATGGGCCACGGTCAAGCTGATCGAGGATATGCTGAACGCGGGCGTGACGCCGGTGATCCCGTCGCAAGGCTCGGTCGGCGCCTCGGGCGACCTTGCCCCCCTTGCCCATATGGCCGCCGTGATGATCGGCGCCGGTGAGGCCATATTCAACGGCGAAACGCTGCCGGGGGGCGAAGCCTTGACCCGCGCCGGCCTCACGCCCGTCACGCTTGGTCCGAAAGAGGGCCTCGCCCTGATCAACGGCACCCAGTTTTCCACCGCCGCCGCCCTCGTCGGCCTCTGGGGCGCATGGGACAACCTGACCGCCGCCACCGTCACCGGCGCGCTTTCCACCGATGCGATCATGGGCTCGACCGCGCCCCTGAACCCCGCCATCCACAGCTTCCGTGGCCATCCCGGCCAGATCGCCTTTGCCACCGCGCAAACTTCCCTCCTCGACGGCTCCGAGATCCGCGAAAGCCACCGCGAGGGCGATACCCGCGTCCAAGACCCCTATTGCATCCGCTGCCAGCCTCAGGTCATGGGCGCCGCTCTCGACCTCCTCCGCCAAGCCGCCAATACGCTGGAGATCGAGGCCAACGCCGTCACCGACAACCCGCTGGTGTTGGTCGAAACCGGCGAGATCGTTTCGGGCGGCAATTTCCACGCCGAATATGTGGCCTTCGCCGCCGATCAGATCGCCCTTGCCATCTCGGAAATCGGCTCCATCGCGCAACGTCGCATCGCGCTGATGGTCGACCCTACGCTTTCCCACGACCTGCCGCCCTTCCTCACCCCCGATCCCGGCCTGAACTCGGGACTGATGATCGCGGAAGTCACCACCGCCGCCTTGATGAGCGAGAACAAACACCTCGCCACCCCCTGCTCGACCGATTCCACCCCCACCTCGGCCAATCAGGAAGACCACGTCTCGATGGCCGCCCATGCCGCCCGCCGCCTTCTGCGGATGAACACCAACCTCAACGTCATTCTGGGGGTCGAGGCGATGACGGCGGCCCAAGGCATCGACTTCCGCGCGCCACTGAAAACCAGCCCGGTCCTGCAACAGGTCATGGCGCGCCTGCGCACCGATGTGCCCACGCTCAAAGAAGACCGCGCCCTTGCCCCTGATATTCAGGCCGCAAGCACCCTGATCCGCAGCGGCGCTCTGACCGCCGCAGCCAACCTCTCTCTCTGACCAAAAGAGGCCCGCCATGACCAACCCGCGCCACAACCAACGTGACATCTTCCCGCCCATCGGCCCCGAGAAAACCGCCAAGACATGGGGGGGCGAGGCCGCAATGCGGATGCTGATGAACAACCTTCATCCCGATGTCGCCGAAAACCCCCATGAACTGGTGGTCTATGGCGGCATCGGTCGCGCTGCCCGCACATGGCAGGATTTCGACCGTATCGTCGCGGGGCTGAAGGATCTCGAGGCCGATGAGACGCTGCTGGTGCAATCCGGCAAACCCATCGCCATCATCCGCACCCATGCCGACGCCCCCCGCGTCCTGATCGCGAACTCGAACCTAGTACCCCATTGGGCAACATGGGATCATTTCAACGAACTCGATCGCAAGGGCCTGATGATGTATGGCCAGATGACCGCTGGCTCGTGGATCTATATCGGCACCCAAGGCATCGTGCAGGGCACCTTCGAGACCTTTGCCGAGGCCGGACGCCAGCATTACGACGGAAATCTCACGGGCCGCTGGATCCTGACGGGCGGCCTTGGCGGCATGGGCGGCGCCCAACCCCTCGCCGCCGTCATGGCCGGGGCCTGCTGCCTTGCGGTCGAGGTGGACGAGACCCGCATCGACTTCCGCCTGCGCACCCGATACCTCGACGCCAAGGCCCATACGCTGGATGAGGCGCTCGCCCTGATCGCCGACTGGACCGCAAAGGGAGAGGCGAAATCCGTGGGCCTTCTGGGCAACGCGGCCGAGATCTTCCCGGAACTCCTCCGACGTATGCAAAACGGCGGGCCCCGCCCCGACATCGTCACCGACCAAACCTCCGCCCATGATCCCCTCCACGGCTATTGCCCGGCAGGGTGGAGCGTTGCCGACTGGAAGGCGAAACAAGAAACCGCCCCGGCTCAGGTCGAGGCCGCCGCCCGCGCCTCCATGCGCACCCATGTCGAGGCGATGGTCGGCTTCTGGAACGCGGGCGTGCCCACGCTCGACTATGGCAACAACATCCGCCAAGTGGCACAGGACGAAGGTCTGGAAAACGCCTTCGCCTTCCCCGGCTTCGTGCCCGCCTATATCCGCCCCCTCTTCTGCAAAGGCATCGGCCCCTTCCGCTGGTGCGCACTCTCGGGCGACCCGGAAGATATCCGCAAGACCGATGCGGCGATGAAACGGCTCTTCCCGGAAAACACACACCTCCACCGCTGGCTGGATATGGCGGGCGAACGCATCGCCTTCCAAGGCCTGCCTGCCCGCATCTGCTGGATCGGTCTCGGCGACCGCCACCGCGCGGGCCTGATGTTCAACGAAATGGTGGCCTCAGGCGAACTCAAGGCCCCCATCGTCATCGGGCGCGATCACCTGGATTCCGGCTCGGTAGCCTCTCCCAACCGCGAAACCGAGGCGATGAAGGATGGATCGGATGCCGTCTCCGACTGGCCGCTCCTGAACGCGCTGATGAACACGGCCTCCGGCGCCACATGGGTCAGCCTGCATCACGGCGGCGGCGTCGGCATGGGCTTTTCCCAACATGCCGGTGTCGTCATCCTCGCCGATGGCACGCCCGAGGCGGCCAAGCGGCTGGAGCGCGTGCTCTGGAACGACCCGGCCTCCGGCGTCTGGCGCCATGCCGATGCGGGCTATGACATCGCGCTCCAATGCGCCCGCGACCACGGCCTGCGCCTGCCGGGCATCCTCGGCAACTGACGCCCAAGCCTCGAACAGGCCCAATCCGCAATAGTTTGGGCCTGTTCAATCAGCAGATTTCGCGCGCGCCATCGCCGCAAAACTGAAGAATCGGTTAATCCCCGAAGCCAAGCCATTGATTCTCCTGCGTTTAAAAAACGTCCCCGTCCGGGACGCTTGGCAAAGCTTGCCCAAGACCGAAATCCATCATTTTCTGTCTTCAAATATCCCACGGGGGAAGCCGGGGCCGCAGGGCCCCGGCGCGGGGGTGTGAAACCCCCGCTCCCCGACCACCGAAAGGAGCCTTGATCCATGCATTACGCCCCCGCAACCGATCCCTGCCCCTTACCCTTCTCACCCTTCAAATCCTGCACCGTGCCCCGCCCGATAGGCTGGCTTTCAACGATCAGCAGCAGCGGCATCCACAACCTCGCCCCCTATAGCCAATGGCAGAACCTGACCTTCGACCCGCCAATGGTGATGTTTGCCGCGAACCAATATCCAGACGGTCGCCGCAAGGACACGGTGATCAATGCCGAGGAAACCGGCTGGTTCGTCTGGAACATGGCAACCTATGCCCTGCGCGAAGCCGTCAACCTCTCGGCCATGGCTGTCCCGCCCGAGGTCGATGAATTCGAGGCCGCAGGCGTGACCAAAGCCCCCTCGATCGACGCCCCCTGCGCCCGCGTTGCAGAAAGCCCGGCCCAGTTCGAATGCCGCTACATCGCCACCCACCGCCTCCCCGGCCGCAGCCCGGTCGGCTGGGTGGACGTGGTTTATGGAGAGGTCATGCGCATCCATGTGAAGGATGAAGTGATCCTTCCCTCGGGAAAGCTCGACATCGCCGGAATCGAACCCCTCGCCCGGATGGGCTATTACGATTACACCGTGGTCCGAGAGACTTTCGAGATGCGAATCCCTTCGGCCAGCGGTGCCGCCGAAGACGGGCTTGAAGGAAAACCGTCTCGCCAGCCTTGATCGTTCAAAGCAACTCCATCGGTTGCCATCCGCGCAAAGGGGCCTGAAGGGGACGGGAAAATTCGAACCAATTGCCACCGCCCGCTGGCTGATCATGGCTGCGGTCAATCGCCTGCGCACTCAAAGCACAGAAAAGCAATGTTCCAACCGCGCCGTGGCCGACAAAAAGCACATCACCGTCACCTATCCCGGCCAGACACCGCCTTACCTCCCCGACGATCCTTTCCTGCGCCGCTTGGGCCGTCTCCCATCCCCGGACCGACACATCAGGTTCGGTAAAAAATTTGTCCGCAACCGCCTCGAATTCGTCCTTGGGCAGATAGCCGGTCGAGGATCTCTCATTTTCCCCCAAGGCCGAAACCCGCTGGACAGCCAGTCCCAAGGACGCGGCCAAAGGGGCCGCAGTTTGAACCGCTTTCATTTCCATGCTGGAAAACACATGCTTGGTCCCGGCTAGCCGTCCTAGCCGTCTTCCCAGATCCCTGACCCGCGCAGCGCCCCGCTCGTGAAGAGACCATTCCGGAACGGGCAGATCAGGGTCGATCATGACCTCGGGATGCGTGAGATAGCGCACAACCCCGCTGTGACCTGATGGCACATCCCCCATCCGATCACTGCGACGCGGTTACATCGTGATCATACAGCCAATCGAACCGCTTAAGCGCCATCTGCGGTGCGACCATGCCGCCAAGCTTTAGCCCCATATGGGCAAGGCCACGCACCGGCCCAGACAGATGATAGGCCTTGGCGTTGCGGTTCGCTGCTTCGACAATCCGAGCGCAGCGCGGCGCACGCGCCGACTGATAGGCCACAAGGCCGGCAGCCAGCGTGTCATGGCCCGCAAGGTTCGACGCCAGAATCCAAGCATCCTCTAGCCCCATGCTGGCACCCTGGGCCAAAAATGGAAGGGTCGGATGCGCGGCGTCGCCCAGGATCACGGCCGCGCCTTCGGGCATGGATTTGAACCACGTTCTCGCAACCGGGTGGCGGAACAGGCCCCAAAGCCAAACGTCCTGAATCTGATCCAGCCAGCCACGGACCCGCGGACCAAAGCTTTCAAAGGCCAACTTCAATTCCATCGGATCATCGCGCAAGGACCAGCTCTCCTCGACCCAGCGATTCCGCTCTTCGACGGCCACGATGTTTCTTAGACTGCCGCCGCGCAGGGGATAGCTGACGATATGGCGCCCCGGCCCCATATGAACCTCGGCCACCGCAGGATCGGAAGGATTGCCGGGAATAAGCGCCCGCCATGCGACTTGTCGCGTAAAGAAGGGCGCGACCTTGCCATTCAACGCCTCGCGTGTCCGGGAATGCAGCCCGTCAGCACCGATCAGCAAATCGGCCTCAAACACGGCCCCTTGGGCGGTCGTGACTGTGGGTTTGCGGCCAGAAACATCTACAGATTCGATCCGCTGCAACAGCCGCAGCTCAACCCCGGCGGCCCGAGCACCGGCGAGCAGAATCTCGACCAGATCTGCGCGATGCAGGAAATGGTAGCCCTGATCGGGGCGCAACCGTGCAACCTCAAGCCGGGTGACAAGATCTCCGTCCAGCCCGTCCCGAAGTTCGACGGCCGTGGCCCGGACAGATTGCTTCTCTAATGCAGCCGCCAGCCCGAGCGCCTTGATCACAGCCGCACCATTTGGGCTGACCTGCAAGCCTGCGCCGACCTCGCGGATGGCATCAGCCTGCTCTAGAATGGTGACCTGCGCGCCTCGGAGCGCCAAAGCCTGCGCCACGGCCAATCCGGCAATACCGGCCCCAAGAATTGTAACCTGTTGTCCAATCAGGCTCATGGCCGCCGTCCTTCAATACAAACGCCGAGCCTTTCGGCCCGGCGTCAGTTTTTGTCGATATGTCCACGCCCTGCAAGACCAGAGGGGTGCGACCCTTAAATCAGTCTTCGCGATGTACCTTTTCGCGACGCTCGTGCTTTTCCTGCGCTTCCAACGTCATCGTGGCGATCGGGCGGGCATCAAGGCGCTTCAGGCTGATCGGCTCACCGGTCATTTCACAATAGCCGTATTCGCCATTGTCGATGCGGCGCAAGGCTGCGTCGATCTTGGCAATCAGCTTGCGCTGACGATCGCGGGTGCGCAGTTCCAGCGCCCGATCAGTTTCTTCACTGGCACGATCTGCAAGATCGGGAACGTTGCGGGCGCTTTCGGTCAGAGCGTCCAGCGTCTCTGCGCTTTGGTCCAACAGTTCCGCCTTCCAGTTCAGAAGCTTGCGCCGGAAATATTCCAGCTGCCGCTCGTTCATGAAGGGTTCGGTTTCCGCGGGCCGGTAGTCATCCGGCAAAAACGCTTCTTGCTTCATAGCGGCACTCTCAATGGCGTCGGAACGGACCGACAGGTGGGCTTCTGTCATTGCGCTCTCCTGTTGGCGCGCCTGTTAGACCGTTTTGGAGGGAATGTCACTAGGTGATCTGGCCAAAACGCCACCGCTCGCGAAGAAGTTTCCAACAACTAACATTGGCGCATCAGTTTGACGGCTCTACAAAACCGTGTGGTTCCTCTGGCTTGGCAACGGGCAAACACTTGCCTCGTCAGCGGATTGTGCTAGGCCTGCAGAAATTCGAAAGGGACGAGGCTGGCATGCGCTTTACCGGAACCGAAAGCTATGTAGCAACAACCGATCTGGCGATTGCGGTGAATGCGGCCGTGACTTTGGAACGCCCTTTGCTGGTCAAAGGCGAACCGGGAACCGGCAAGACTGAACTTGCACGTCAGGTTGCGGGCTCATTGGGAATGAGGCTGATCGAATGGCATGTCAAATCGACCACCAAGGCGCAGCAGGGACTTTATGAATATGATGCTGTCAGCCGCCTGCGGGACAGCCAGTTGGGCGATGAGCGTGTACAAGATGTGAAGAACTACATCCGCAAGGGAAAGCTTTGGCAGGCCTTTGAAGCAGATGAGAGGGTTGTTTTGCTGATTGATGAGGTCGACAAAGCAGACATCGAATTTCCAAACGACCTTTTGCAAGAACTCGACCGGATGGAATTCCACGTCTACGAGACGGGCGAAACCATTCGCGCCAAACACCGGCCGGTTGTGATCATCACCTCGAACAACGAAAAAGAATTGCCCGACGCTTTTCTGCGACGCTGCTTCTTTCACTATATCCGCTTTCCTGATGCCGAAACGATGCGCGCCATCGTCAACGTCCATTTCCCGAATATCAAGGAAGCCCTTCTTACGACCGCACTGACGCAGTTCTACGAATTGCGTGAAATGCCGGGGCTGAAAAAGAAGCCATCCACAAGCGAAGTCTTGGACTGGCTGAAACTGTTGCTGGCCGAAGACCTTGGCCCGGAAGATTTGAAACGTGAGGGCAAGGCCGTGCTACCCAAACTGCATGGCGCCTTGCTGAAAAACGAACAGGATGTGCATTTGTTCGAGCGTTTGGCCTTCATGGCAAGATCAGGGCGCTGAACCGGGGATGACCGTTTCCAAATGCGAACGGGTCTTTTTTCATTGTTTCCAGATTCTCGAATCGGGCGATATTGCCGTGGTTTAGCCACGGTTTTGCCACAATGTGTTCACGTTTTGACATATTTTTCACCATTATCGTAATATTTCGTGAACACAACATCGCAGATGCGGTGGTTCGTTGTGAATGAGCCTCCAACCCTAGACTCTACCTGTGGGATGAAATTTCACATCATTGACACGATGCCGCCCCTTTGCGGACATTCCAAACCTGTTCACTGATCACAGCTGAACTTTGATGGATCGTTTATTTATGGCAATTGCCGCCACCCTTGAAAGCCCTGCCCTGCGCGCCGCCTATGGCGAAGGACAGAATTTTTTCCGGGCGATTCAAATGTTTGGCACGGGCTTTTCCGCGACGGGGGTCGCGGTATCAGGCCCAGAGTTCTCTCTTCCAGACGCAGGTGCGAACTTTGCGACGGCAAGGGGGCGGGATCTGGGGGGATCCCGTAGACTGAAGAGCGGCGTGTTGAACCGGTTCTGCCCGGTTCCACGCCTTTCCATGAAACCGGATGGGTCTATCGCTCGTCCTCGTGCTAAAGAGCTGCCACTCTCATGCGCCTTCCTTCATTGCTTGCCGGACTTGTCGTCACAAGTTTCCTGACCGCATGCGTACCAACGCCCCCCACCGAAGTGTCGAAGGGGTTCATTGACGGTCGGACGACCGATCAAGGTCTTCCAGCCATGCAGGCCTTCCTGCCGGGCGCTCCGGTTGGTGCAATGCGCGGTAATGCCGAGATCGCGGCAGATTTTCTTGATCTGGAATTTCGCATGGAAAGCGGTCGTGCCTTACCGGTCATGACACGTTTTGAAGGACCGATCACCATTGGGTTGAAAGGCAATGTTCCTGCCATCGCCCTGACAGAATTGCAGCGTGTCCTTGGTCGTATCCGCAACGAGGCCGGCCTTGATGTGTCGATGGCCCGACCGGGGACTGAACCCAGCATCATCATTGATTTTCAACCGAAATCCGCCCTGCGTCGGGCTGTTCCGTCGGCTGCGTGTTTTGTCGTGCCAAACGTCAGTTCGTTTGGCGAATACATGAAGGAGCGCCGCACCTCGACGACGGATTGGGGACGCATCACAAAGCGGGAAAAGGCGACGATCTTTGTTCCCGCCGATACCAGCCCGCAGGAAGTGCGCGACTGTCTGCACGAGGAATTGGCGCAAGCGATGGGTCCGCTGAACGATCTGTTCCGCCTGCCCGACTCGGTTTTCAACGATGACAACTTCCATGCCGTACTAACCGGCTTCGATATGCTGATGCTGCGTGTTCATTACGCGCCTGAGCTCCGCTCGGGCATGAACGAAGCAGAAGTCGCCGCGCGTCTGCCCGCAATTCTGGCGCGGTTGAACCCGTCAGGCCAGGGCCGCGGCGGCACGATCAAAGCGCTTTCGCCCCGAATGTGGATCTCGATGGTGGAAAGCACGTTCTCTGGGCGGGATGGCGCACGGATGGCCAGCGCTGAGCGGCTGATTGCGATCGCCCGTGCTCAGGGTTGGTCAAATGATGGCCGAATGGCCTTCAGCTATTTCGCCCGTGCCCGTGCCAGAACCGGAAGTGACATGGCTGGCGCCATCGCCGACTACAACGAAGCCGCACGGATCTGGCGCAGCACGCCGGGGGCCGCAATCCATGTTGCACATGTTGATATGCAGCTTTCCGCCTTTGCCCTGTCCTCAGGCCAGTTCGATCAAGTCCTTGTTATGACCGAACGTGCGATCCCTGTCGCACGGCAACATCAGAACGCCTCTCTTTTGTCGTCTCTCTTGGCAATGCGGGCCGAAGCTTTGGAAACACTGGGCCGCAGAGATGAAGCCAGGTCGGCTCGTCTCGACAGTCTGGGCTGGGCACGCTATGCCTTTGGCTCGGACGCGCAAGTCAGGGCAAGGATGAGCGATATCGCAGCCTTGGCGTCGCGCGGCGCGCGGGGGTAAACCAGAACGGTTTCTGGACTATCTCCTGCCGATACGGGAACAGGGGATACGGCATGATCGTGATTGCGGGGCTGGTGTTTGGCGCGATTTTTGGTGCGCTTTTGGCAAAGAAGCGGGGCGGCAAGGGCCTAGACATGGCCCAGTACGCGGCAGGCTTTGCCATAGCTTTTGCGGTGCTTGGCGTTTTCGCCACCATCGGCCTTGAAAACCTTCTGTCGGACTGATCCGATGTTTCTGCCCTTTTTCGAAACCCTTCGAAGAACGGGCGTGCCGGTTTCCCTGCGTGAGTATCTTGGATTCTTGGAGGGCATGGCAGCGGGTCTGGCGACCTACGACCCCGAAGCCTTTTATTATCTGGCGCGCACCGCAATGGTGAAAGACGAGCGGCATCTGGACCGCTTTGACCGCGCCTTCGCGGCTAGCTTCCAAGGACTTGAGGAAATCACCGCAGAACAGGTTCTGGAGGCCGTAGACCTGCCGCGCGAGTGGCTAGAAAAAATGGCCGAAAAGTTTCTGACGCCCGAGGAAAAGGCTCAGATCGAGGCGCTTGGCGGATTTGACAAACTGATGGAAACCTTGCGGCAGCGATTGGCCGAACAAAAAGGACGTCATCAGGGCGGGAACAAGTGGGTTGGCACCGCAGGGACCAGCCCGTTTGGGGCCTATGGCTACAACCCCGAAGGTGTACGGATCGGTCAAGCCGGAAGCCGCCACCAAAGGGCGGTCAAAGTCTGGGACAAACGCGAATTTCGGAATTTGGACGATACTGTCGAACTAGGCACCCGCAACATCAAGGTTGCGCTGCGGCGCCTGCGAAAATGGGCCCGGGACGGCGCGCATGAAGAGCTGGATCTAGACGGGACGATCCGGGCAACGGCGGATCACGGCTATCTGGACGTACAAACAAGGCCAGAGCGGCGCAATTCCGTGAAGGTTTTGTTATTTCTAGATATCGGGGGGTCGATGGACCCATATGTGAAAGTGATGGAAGAGCTGTTCTCTGCTGCGAAGGCCGAGTTCAAACACATGCAGCATTTCTATTTTCATAACTGCCTTTACGAGGGCGTCTGGAAAGACAACCGCCGCCGATGGGATGAACAAACACCGACTTGGGAAATCCTGCGCACCTATGGCTCTGATTATAAATGCATCTTCGTGGGCGATGCCTCTATGAGCCCCTATGAGATTCTGCATCCCGGTGGTGCGAATGAGCATTGGAATCCCGAGGCCGGTCAGGTCTGGCTGCAACGCGCCTGCGATCAGTGGCCGCGCCATCTGTGGATCAACCCCCTGCCCGAACAGCACTGGCAATACACCCATTCCACGCGCCTCATCCGAGAAATCTTTGGCGGGCAAATGGTGCCGATGACTCTGGAAGGGATCGCGCGCGGCATCAAGGAGATCTCATGATCCGACTATTCAAGCGGCACCCATTTGTCGTCTCCGCGTTTGTTCTGGCAGTGGTTCTAGCACTGTTCTTTGCGACGCGGATTGTCGTGCGGACAGTCTATTGGTCGCAGCACCGCGACCAGCCGGTCGCTGCATGGATGACGGTTGGATATGTCGGACGCAGTTGGGGATTCGATCCACGCGAAATTGACGAGCGCGCAGGCCTTCCTATGCCCGAAAATGGACATCCCTTCACCCTAGAGCAGATTGCCAAAGATCGGGGTGTGCCTGTCGCCGAGATCATCGCCCGCGTCGAGGCTGTGGTAGCTGAAATGGAGGCGGAGCGCGAAGCGAAGCGCCCGGCAAAGCCATGACCGAATGGCTTTTAGCGCTTGTGCCAACTTATGGGCTTTGGCTGATTGCGGCGACGACCTTTGCGTCCTGCTTGGCTTTGCCTATTCCATCTTCCGTTATCATGCTTGCGGCCGGTGGGTTCGCGGCGGCTGGCGACCTTGTGCTTTGGCAGGTCTTGTCTGCGGCGCTGATTGGGGCCGTGGTCGGGGATCAAGTCGGCTATGGTGCCGGGCATGTAGGTGGAGCACCCTTTCTAGACCGGCTTGCCAAAGCACCCTCGCGGGCAAAGGTCATTAATCGCGCCCGCAACACGATGGAAGCAAAGGGGGGCGTCGCGGTGTTCCTGTCGCGGTGGCTGTTCAGCCCGCTTGGTCCATATGTGAACGTGATTTCTGGTGCCATGCGCCATAACTGGCTGCGGTTTACGCTTTGGGGCATCTTGGGCGAGGTCGTCTGGTGCGTTCTTTATGTGGTGATGGGCCGCGCCTTCGCCGGCAATATGAACGCCGCTTCTGATCTTCTTGGCTCTATTCTTGGCTTTGTCGCAACTGGTACGGCGGTATTGCTTTTGGGTTGGTGGCTTGTCCAACTTGCGCGGAAAGAACGCGGGCAGAAGAATGCCCTTTCCGAAGCGGGTGAGTGATCCCATATCCTAGTCCATGATCAAGTTTCTTCCTGTCCTGTTGGCCATCGGCTATGCGCTCCTGATGTGGCGGTTTTCAGTATGGCGCACGGCAAAGATGCTGGACGCCAACAGCACACCACTGTCCGATCCTTCCATCCTGCGGTTGACTGACCGAATGGCGCAGGCCTTGGATATTCCTCAGATCAAAGTCCATGTGTTTGAGATCGAAGCGGTGAATGGCCTGGCAGTGGCCGATGGTCGGATTTTTCTGACCCGTGGCTTTCTAAACCGGAAGGCACAGGGCGACGTCACCGCCGAAGAGATGGCTAGTGTCATCGCCCATGAACTGGGCCATGTTGCCTTGGGGCACACACGCCGCCGGATGATCGACTTCACCGGGCAAAATGCCGTGTTCATCATGCTGTCGGCCCTGCTAAGCCGCTTTCTTCCGATCATTGGAATATGGATTGCCAACCTGATTTCCACGGCTCTGATGGCGCGCCTGTCGCGTCGCGACGAATTTGAGGCCGATGCCTATGCCAGTGCCCTGTTGATCAAGTCAGGAATTGGGACAGGCCCGCAGAAGTCGCTCTTCCGCAAATTGGATGCGCTGACAAAAAACATGGGCCAAGGAATTCCAGCTTGGTTGATGAGTCATCCCAAAACGCCGGAACGGATTATGGCGATCGAAAGTGCCGAAGCCCGGTGGCGGTCGGCACAAGATGTTTGAAACAATGTAAAATGTTTACTTTTCTTAAGATTGTAGCGACGGAATTGCCGCGCCGCAGCGTTTGATTGGGTGCACGCGCAAAACATCCAATGGGCAACATCATGCTTTCTCTTTTCAACCGTTACGCCACCCCCTTGATCACCGGCCTGTTCGTCATTTCTCTCGTGACAGGGATCGCCTTGTTTTTCCATTTCGGCCCAAGCGGATTTCGCGAGATGCATGAAATCCTCTCTTTGGTGCTGATCGTTCCCTTCGTCCTACACATTTGGAAGAACTGGCGCCCCTTCGTCAGCTATTTCAAACATGCCCCGATGGCGATTGGGCTTGCCCTGTCTCTGGCTATGGCCGTCCCGTTCCTCTTGCCCACGAGCAGCGAAAGCGCCGGCGGGGATCGCGCGGCCATGTTCGGTCTTGTCCGTCAGGTCATGGCCGCCTCGCCAGCCGAAATTGCGCCGCTTCTTCACAGTTCTGAAGCTGAAGTAAGCGCTGCCCTTTCCGAAGCAGGTATCGCCCTCGCCGCGGGACAAAGCCTTGGAGACGCAGCCACTGCCGCTGGGGTTTCTGAAACCGAATTGGCCAGCCTGTTGGTTTCGATCCGCAAAGATTAATCAGCCAATCAATGCGCGAGCCAAGCGGTTAAGCTTGGCTCGCTTCAACAGGGCTTTCAGCGACAATTCTTCACCAGCCAAGCGGCAGGCCGTTTCGTGCACCCGCTGCACAACTCCCGCTACCTTTTCCGGCTGCGCGGAATGAAGTTCCCAAAGAAAGCCATCCGGGTCACGGCGCTGCAGGCCTTCTTCGGCCAGAATATGCCGCGGAAAATCCTGCGCGTTAAAGGTCACGATGCAGTCTGCATGACCGGCGATGGCGATGGCCAGAACGTGCTCATCGTTCGAATCTGGCAATTGAATGCGCGCCTCGATCCCCGGCTGCTCTTTGATGATCGCCTTTGGAAAGCGAGACCGCAACAACTCCGCTTCGCCCTCTGCAATCACCGGCGCGCCCGGCCCAAGCTTTACCGTGGCCCGGACCCACTCTCGAAGAATCCTTTCAGAAAACACCGGCTGAAACAAACCCTCCGCGGCGCAGCCCATCAGGATTTCGCGCAGGACCGTTGGATAAAGAACGCAGGCGTCAAGCGCAGCCTTCATCCATCCAACCTGAAGAACAGAGACTTCAGATAGCCGCCCTCAGCAAGCTGGGGCAGAACGGGATGGTCTGGGCCAGCAAAGCCCGTGTAGATGATCTGTCCGCGCCGCCCACCACGCCCAATGCCGCGGGCGCTGGCATTTCGGAAGGCGGTCAAGTCTGCAGCATGGGAACAAGAGCAAAGCCCAAGGTAGCCACCCGGAGCGACCAGCGGTGCCGCCAGACGAGCAATACGTTCATAAGCACGAAGCCCGGCCTCCAAGGCAGGTTTCGCCGGTGCGAAAGCAGGAGGATCACAGATCACCACATCAAACTGTGCACCTTCTGCCGCCAAAGCCTCTAGCACAGCAAAGGCATCGCCCTGACGCGAGGCAAAACGATCCGAAGCCCCCATTGCCTTGGCACCCTGCCCCGCCAAGTCCAACGCCGCTGCGGACCCATCAACGCAAAGGGCCGAAACCGCGCCGTTGGCAAGGCAGGCCAGGCCAAAGCCGCCCACATGGGAAAACATGTCCAAGACGCGCCCCCCCTTTGCCAAACGTGCTGCGAAGGCATGATTAGGCCGCTGATCGTAAAACAGTCCGGTTTTCTGACCACCCAAAAGGTCTGCCATATACACCGCGCCATTCATGGGAACTCGGATTGGAGCGTCAATCACGCCTGCAAGGAGGACCATGTCTTCGTCCAGACCTTCCAGACCGCGCGACCGGCCCGAGCCGTTCTTTACGACCTTGTCGACGCCTGTAACCTGCACAAGCGCAGCTGTCAGATCGGCAAGATGGCCTTCCGCCCAGGCTGCGTTTGGCTGCACCACAGCTGCATCGCCAAAACGGTCAATGACGACACCGGGAAGCCCGTCGGCCTCGGCGTGCACAAGCCGATAGAACGGCGCCTCAAAAAGCTGCTCGCGCAACGCAAGTGCCGCCGAAAGTCGCCGGGCGAACCAATCTTGGTTGATAACCGCTTCCGGATCACGGTCTAACACGCGGGCAATGATCTTTGATTTCGGGTTGACGGTCACCAGGCCAAGTGGCCGACGCTCGGCATCTTCAAGAACCGCCAAAGCGCCGGGGGTAAGACCTTGGGTGCGTCGGTCGGTCACCAGTTCATCGGCATAGACCCAAGGAAAGCCGTGGCGAATGGCACGGGCTTCGGCTTTTGGACGCAGTCTTACGGTCGGATACATGGCAGTTTCAGCGGGGGTTTTCATGGACAAAGGGGAGGTCATCATGACCTCCCCTTAGCCTATCTTCTTGTCGCGGGAAATGCCTGTTAATTCGTGCTGGCGGTCACTTCGGCCGGGTCAAGACCCAAGGCTTGGCTCACCAGAAGCGGATCGGTCACTTGCGCGCTAAGTTCTTCGCGGATTGAACGGACAAGTCTTTCAATAACGACCACGCGCTGGGTCCGGCCCATCTGATCCTCTGCCACGGCTTGCGCGCCACCTGCCGCCTTCACTTCGGCATGAACCAAACGCGGGCCATCCACCACCGTTCCAGTCGCGGCATCGCGCACAGTCAGTGAGTATTTCATGTCGTGGACGCCACCAACCGTGAAGCGGGTTTTCTCGGTCACGCTGTGGAAACGCTGAACCTGAAGGTCAACCACAACTGTAGCCCCCTGCTTCATGGTTCCTGTGGCCTCTGCAGCAGCTTCAAGGAAGATTGTTTTCACCTGCTGATGCCGGCTTCCCATCGGCTCACCCCGCCAGACGATGTCGGCAATCGGATAAAACATATTGGCTTCCGAAACACTCAGATCGGCCGGAACCGAAACGTTGACGGCCGAGACGTTGTACTGCGCCACCATGACCTTTGGCAGCTTTACGTCAACAGCGGCACCTTGTGTGGCCAGTGTGATCGGACTGATCGACCGGCTGACATCGCCACTCCCCGAGGCGCAGGCAGACAGAAGCGTTGCGGCAGCAAGCATCGTGATCATCATGCGTTTCATGGTCATATCCTCTGCGGGAGTTCTTCCCGAATGAGCATACTTTCGTCTGGCTTTGGGGCGAAAATGCGGAGATTTCCGGGAACCTTCATGAAACCAAAATGACCAGACTGAGAAATCCGCCTTCGAATTTGGCCATCAGACACCGGAAAGGCGCACAATTTCCCGGGCGAGGCCACGTCGACTAGATCGCCTCGGACTTAGCCGTCTATCCCAGTGGCGACAGCAACCTTTGTGTTGGCATGTTTCTACCAGACGACGTCGTTCCCAAATTCCGCAGTCGACGATCTTTTAGCAATTCCGCCTAGCCCACCGGTTGGCCGAACTGTGGACTACACGTTTCAATGGGGGGGCTTTCACATGCATGTCCTAAGAACCGCCTCTCAAGATGTGACGAAAGCGATGACTTCCCCACCAGATCTACTATCATGAGAAAAGGATTGCGCTGGTAACCTTCGTCGGCCTGACAAGATCGGACGTATTCCGAAGATCGGTTAAATATGAATTGCACCTTGTTAGCGCTAACAACCCATGTTAAACGCTGCGCGTGACTTTCATCCGCGCAGATTAAGGCCGCGGGCAGACTTACGAGGACGACATGACCCTTCATCCGATGCTTGAACGTGTAACCGATCGCATTCGGGAACGGAGCCTCAAAAGCCGGTCGACGTACCTTTCGCGGATGCGCGATGCCGTTAACAAAGGCCCTGCACGCAGCCATCTTTCTTGTGGAAATCAGGCCCACGCCTATGCTGCAATGGCGACGGACAAAGCGGAACTGACAGCCGGCCGCGCGCCGAATATCGGGATTGTCACGGCCTACAACGATATGTTGTCTGCGCACCAACCCTATGAGCGTTATCCAGATCTGATCCGCGACGCCGCACGCAAGAATGGCGCAACGGCACAGGTCGCCGGAGGTGTTCCAGCCATGTGTGACGGCGTCACCCAAGGCCAGCCTGGCATGGAGCTCTCGCTTTTCTCTCGGGATGTTATTGCGTTGGCGGCTGGGGTTGCGCTGAGCCACAACACGTTCGACTCTGCGCTTTATCTTGGCGTTTGCGACAAGATCGTTCCCGGCCTTATCATGGCGGCTGCCACCTTCGGCCATATTCCGTCGGTGTTCGTTCCTGCAGGTCCGATGCCGTCGGGCATCCCGAACGACGAAAAATCAAAGGTTCGGAACGCATTCGCCGAAGGCAAGGCCAGCCGCGAAGAGCTTATGGCGGCCGAGATGGCGAGCTATCATGGCCCCGGCACTTGCACCTTCTACGGCACAGCCAACACCAACCAGATGCTGATGGAGTTTATGGGGCTCCATCTTCCGGGTGCCAGCTTTGTCAATCCCGGCTCTCCTTTGCGTGACGCGCTGACCGTTGCGGCGGTGGAACGCGCAGCCCAGATCACAGCCCTTGGCAATGATTTCCGCCCGGTTGGCGATATTTTGGATGAACGCGCCTATGTAAACGGGATCGTTGGACTTATGGCGACCGGCGGGTCGACCAACCTAGTTCTCCATCTGCCTGCAATGGCCCGCGCTTCGGGTGTTCTGTTGGATCTAGAGGACTTTGCGGATCTTTCAGACACCGTTCCGCTCATGGCGAAAGTTTACCCAAATGGGCTTGCCGATGTGAACCACTTCCACGCGGCTGGCGGCCTGCAGTTCTTGATCAACCAACTTCTGGATGCCGGTCTTTTGCACGAGGACGCCAAGACCGTCACAGGCGACGGGATCGGCTCTTATCGCAACGAAGCCCAGCTTGATGACGGCAAGCTGACGTGGAAACCCGGTCCGACCCAATCCCTGAACGACAAGATCGTTCGGCCTGCGTCAGCCCCGTTTGCGCCGCAAGGTGGGCTCAAGCAGTTGTCAGGCAATCTTGGTCGAGGTGTTATCAAGATTTCGGCCGTCGCCCCAGAGCGCCATATCATAGAAGCCCCTGCCCGAGTCTTCCACAGCCAAGAAGCCGTAAAGCAGGCCTTCAAGGCAGGCGAATTCACCACGGATACGGTCGTCGTTGTGCGCTTTCAGGGGCCTTCGGCGAACGGTATGCCCGAGTTGCATTCCCTTACGCCGATGCTTTCCGTGTTGCAGGATCGCGGCCTAAAAGTGGCTTTGGTCACAGACGGGCGCATGTCAGGCGCAAGTGGCAAGGTTCCCGCAGCCATTCATGTGGCGCCCGAGGCCGCAAAGGGTGGCCCGCTGGCAAGGTTGCGCGACGGTGACATTGTCAGGTTGGATGCCACCCTGGGAACGCTTTCGGTTCTTGCGTCCGATTTCGAAAGCCGCAGCCCAGCCGAAGCAGACCTGTCGGCCAACGGGTTCGGCATAGGGCGTGAGCTTTTTGAAAACTTCCGCAAACATGTTGGATCGGCAGACAGCGGCGCGTCCGTTCTGGTCTGACATACAGCAGTTGCCCTAGGGCAACATCGACAGGTCACATGTTGCTGCAGTCGTAGACGAAAGTTTACAGAATTTGGCGAGTCCAGCAGACTCGCCAAAAAAGTATAATCGAGCAGACCATGACCGAAGCAGAGCGCCTTTGTCGCGCTGAAGGATTGTCCTTCAGCGAAATCTTTCGGTACCAGTACCTGCTATCCCGAACCCCAGTGAAGGTTGACGGGATGCGCCATATGCGGTTTCAGCGCTTCCATCTTTATGTCGGAAATGCGCTACCAGTTACCGAACTGTTCGATTGCGAAGGAACGCCAATCGGCATCCTGCTTGGCGTTGCCGTCGCTGCCGAAGGCCCCTTGTTAGAAAAGCATTTCATTCCTGAACTATCGGCTCGCGAAGATGACTGCATCGACCTGTTCGAGACATGGCTGATCGACCTTGCGGGGCGGTATACATTATTGCTGGACATGGCGGACGAGCAGCGCGTGTACTGCGACCCCGTTGGCATGAATGGGGTCGTCTATAATCTACAGACCCGCCGTGTCGCGGCTTCGCCGCTTCTTTGCATTGATCGTGAGATAAAGCCAAATCCTCTCTACGACCTTGACCTGATGCGGACGGAAGGCGGCCGCTTTACTTTGTTCACGACGATTGACGAAGATGTCACGCGGATGAACCCGAACTTCTATCTTGATCTCGATAATTTTTGCGAAACACGCCATTGGCCGCGCGACGAGGCCTTTGATCATCGCCCATCCAACTATGGCAGGGCTGTAGATGACATCATCGCTCGCACCCGTCGCAACATCGGGGCCTTTGCGAAAACGCACACCTGTTCCATGCCAATCTCTGCCGGTCGTGACAGCCGCCTACTCCTTGCAATGGCGGGCGAGCATCGCAATGAGATCAGCCAGTTCTTTACCCACATCACAAATCCCGGCACACGGCGCGATGCCTTGGTCGCAAGCGACATCGCCGCTCAGCAGGGCATCGAGCATGAAGTGCACATGCGAAGCCCCATGAAGCGGCCCCGCGACCAAATGCGTGCAGCCAAAAACCAGCGCGCCTACGAAATCGCTGCCGGCGTCGTGACCTCTGCCCCGAACGAAATGCTGCTGGGAGCGCAGACACAGATCAGGCGCGACGCAATCGTATTGCGTGGCCATCAAACTGATCTCTTGCGCGCGGTTTACGTTCCTTGGACTGACAAGACCAAATGGAAAGACTTCAACTGGCAAATGCGAAAGTTGTTTCCGGTCCCTCCTCAACTCTTTACTCAGGACGTGGCGAGCCGTTTTTTGCCGAAGTTCACCAGTTGGCTGCAAACCCTGCCCCGCAATGCCCGGTCCAAACAACCGGATTTCATGTTCCTTGAGGTTTTCTATTCGGCCAGCCTTGGGACTGTATTCCCAGCCAACTGGCACTGTTTTTATCTTTCCCCCTTCAATTCCCGTAGGCTAATAGCGCTATCCTTGGGATTTGACGACGCTTATCGCTTTGCTGGCCGCGTGGTGGACGATTTGCTTTTTCGGATCGACCCCAACCTCGCGGCCTTTCCCTTTGCGTTGGAGTGGGAGCCCGAGTCAGACGAACATCCGAAAGCCATTGAGAGGATGCAATCGACGCAACTGCGACACACGCAGTTATTCGGAAACTCTTCAGAAAAGAAAACCGCTTGAGGTTAGGCTGTTCTTTTCGCAGGGAATGACCCAAAACACCCTGTTTACTTGACGCTTCCCAGCTTTTCCGCTATCGCGCGTGCGGCCCCTATCGGGACCAACGACGCGGGACGCCCGGAAGATTGCGTCCCTAAAACCCTCGCAGGCCGATCCTGCCGTTTAGGACGCATATGACAAAGTTCACCGATCTCGCGCTTGACCCGCGCGTACTTAAGGCCATCGCCGACGCCGGCTATGAAAACCCCACCCCAATTCAGGCTCAGGCCATCCCACATGCGCTGGAAGGCCGCGATGTTCTGGGGATTGCGCAAACTGGCACCGGCAAGACGGCCAGCTTCACACTTCCGATGATCACAAGGCTTAGCAAGGGACGCGCCCGAGCTCGTATGCCACGCAGCCTTGTTCTGGCGCCGACGCGGGAACTGGCGGCTCAGGTGGCCGAGAACTTTGACGTTTATGCAAAGCACACGAAGCTGACCAAGGCCCTGCTGATTGGCGGCGTTGCCTTTGGCGAGCAAGACAAGCTCATCGACCGCGGCGTTGACGTCCTGATCGCCACCCCCGGCCGTCTTCTGGACCATTTCGAGCGCGGCAAGCTGTTGCTGCAAGGCGTTGAAATCATGGTCGTCGACGAAGCCGACCGTATGCTTGATATGGGCTTTATCCCCGATATCGAGCGCATCTTCCAATTGACACCGTTTACCCGTCAAACGCTGTTCTTCTCGGCCACCATGGCACCCGAAATCGAGCGGATCACCAACACGTTCCTGTCGAATCCGGCGAAGGTCGAGGTCGCTCGCCAGAATTCGACCTCGGCCACGATTGAACAGCAGTTGATACAGTTCCAACCCAGCCGCAAGGACCGCAGCTTTACCGAAAAGCGCGCAGTGCTTCGCAGCCTTATCAAGCAAGAAGGCGAATCCTGCACCAACGCCATCATCTTCTGCAATCGCAAGATGGATGTGGACGTCGTCGCGAAGTCACTGAAATCGCATGGTTTCAATGCTGCGGCCATTCACGGCGACCTGGATCAGTCTCAGCGGATGAAGACGCTGGATGCGTTCCGCGACGGAAGCTTGCACCTTTTGGTTGCCTCCGATGTTGCTGCACGCGGGCTCGACATTCCTGCGGTCAGCCATGTTTTCAACTTTGACGTGCCCAGCCACCCCGAAGATTACGTCCACCGCATTGGCCGCACGGGTCGCGCAGGCCGTCAGGGCAAGGCATATACAATCGCCGTCCCCGCCGATGAAAAATATCTGACTGCCATCCAGAGCTTGGTCAAACTAGAGATTCCAAAAGGTATCGTGCCGGAAGGCGCGCTGGAGAGCTTGTCAGAGCGGAGTGAAAAAGGACGATCTGATCGTCGAGAGGGAACCGAGTCAAAGCGTGGCGAGCGCCGTCAGCGCGGTCGCGACAAGGATCGCGATCGCAAACCAAAGCGCGATGAATCCCTGCCCCCTGCCAGCATGGAACCGATTGATGTCGTCGCGGCATCGGAGGATCTGGTGGTAGACGTTCCAGAAGCACAATCGGCATCCCCCCGCCGCGAAGATCGCAGATCGGATCGCAGGGATGAACGCCGCGATGACCGGCAGGATGACCGCAAACAAGACGACAGGCGGCAGGAACGCCGCGATGACAGGCGTGACGACCGGCGCGACCGCCGGGATACACCTGTGATTGGCATGGGCGACCATGTTCCCGATTTCATTCTTCGCAGCTTCAAGATCGCAGCACCGTCCACCGGCGCTGACGATATTTCTGAGGCCGACGCCGAAGTGGATACCGTCGCATCCGAAGGCTAAATGCCAGCGAATGCATTGAAAAAGGCCCCGTCATTGACGGGGCCTTTTTCTTTTGGGGTCGGGCTGAGATTCTATTCCGTCTGCAACCGGCTGACCACTATGGTCACCTCCGGCTTCTTCCCAATTTCTTCAACCGTCACCTGACGCACAACGCGGCGCAGGTTTTCTTCCAGCTTTTCATCATCCCGAAGCACCTTCGCACCCGCTTGCTCCAGATACTCGGTAAGATCTGCCTCAAGCGTGTCGGCCAAGAGACGTTCGCCCCGGCCCACCGTGGGCAAACCGGAAATCTCGACCCAGGCATCGCCCAGCGGTTCATCCTGTTCATCGAGCAGCACGGTCACCATCACATGGCCATTCAGCGCCATCCGAATACGATCACGAACGACGCCGTCCAATGCGCCGATCAGCGCGGTTCCATCAAGATAGATCCGACCCGTTTCGATGTATTCGGCAACCTGCGGTTCTTCGCCCGTCAGGTCGATCATCATCCCGTTCGTTGCAATCTCGGCCGCGATACCCGCCTCGGTGGCGATTTTGACGTGCTCTCGCAGATGGCGATGTTCACCATGCATGGGGATCAGCATGTCAGGCAACAACAGGCGATGCACATGCTCTAGATCAGGCCGATTGGCATGACCCGAGACGTGATAAAGCCCGCCTGTATCGTCGACCACATCCACGCCCATTTCGGAAAAGGCGTTCATAATCTTCAGGACATCGCGTTCATTGCCAGGAATGGTTTTGGACGAAAACAGGAAGGTATCGCCTGCCTTCATCTCCAGCCCCAAATACTTCCCCCGGCTCAATTGTGCCGAAGCCGCGCGCCGTTCCCCCTGACTGCCGGTCACCAGCAGCATCAAATTGCCACGTGGGATCTCCAGCGCTTCTTCTGGTGAAACCGTGCGAGGAAAGTTGGTCAGAACACCCGCCTCTTCCGAGGCCGACAGCATCCGCCGCATGGAGCGCCCGAGAACACAGATCGAGCGATCAGCCGCGCGTGCGGCCTCTGCAAGCGTCTTCAGACGCGCCACGTTAGAGCCAAAGGTTGTTGCAACAACCATTCCCCCCTTCGACTTGATCAGGTCGCGAATTGGGTCTTTGAGGGTACTTTCCGAACGGCCGGGATGGGTCGAAAACACATTTGTGGAATCGCACATCAGTGCCTTGATCGGCTGCTCCTCCACAATGCTTCGGATCAGGTCATCGTCCCACGGCTCACCAACAACAGGCGCAGGGTCGATCTTGAAGTCCGCCGAATGGAACAGTCGACCCACTGGCGTGTCGATTACCAACGCGCTCGATTCCGGAATAGAATGGCTGACAGGAACAAACCCTACTTCGAATGGTCCGGCCTTCACCTTTGCGGGCCAAGGTTCAACCGTCGTCAGAGCGTCCAGCGGAAGACCGCTTTCATCCATCTTTAACCGCCCCACTATCGCGGTAAAGCGGCGAGCGTAGACCTTCTTCTTCAACTTGGGCCACAACAGACCAAGCGCGCCAATGTGGTCTTCGTGTGCGTGGGTGATGAAGATGGCTTCGACCTGGTCTACCCGCTCTTCCAACCACGAAATATCGGCCATGATCAGGTCAACACCAGGAGAGCTGTCCATATCGGGGAATGTCACCCCGAGATCCACGACGATAAGGCGCTCTTTGCCTTCCGGGCCATAACCATAAACATAGCAGTTCATGCCGATCTCACCCGCGCCGCCAAGGGGGAGGTAGATCAGACGCTGTTTCACGCTCATGCGATTTCCTTGTTGTAGTCGTTGATCAAGACCAGACCATGCATGGTCAGATCATCTTCGATCGAATGAAATAGATCGGTGCCCTGCGCGAACAAGGAGGCAAGCCCCCCTGTCGCGATGACCTTGCAGGGACGCTCGCGCTCTTTGCGGACCTCCCGGACGATTCCCTCTACAAGACCAACATAACCCCAGTAGACGCCAGATTGCATACAGGCGACCGTATTCGTACCAATTGCTTTTGCCGGTTTCGCCACGTCAATATGCGGCAAAGCTGCCGCCGCCATATGCAGCGCCTCAAGGCTCAGGTTCACACCCGGCGCGATGACACCACCAACATAGGCACCGTCGCTGTCAACGACATCAAAGGTCGTAGCGGTTCCGAAGTCCACGACGATCAGGTCGCCGCCATGCCTGTTATGAGCGCCAACAGTATTCACCAAGCGATCCGGCCCCACGGTTGTACCTTGGTCAACACGGGGAGGCACTGGCAAAGCACATTCCGGCTTGCCCACCACCAACGGCCTGCAGTCAAAGTACCGATTGCAGAGCACCCGCAGATTAAAGACAACGCGCGGAACGGTCGAACTAATGATGGCTTCCGTAATTTCGGCTTCCGTCTTCGTCACGGCCATCAGCGATGAAAGCCAGACAAAGTACTCATCCGCCGTGCGCTTGTGATCCGAAGCGCAGCGCCATGTCGCGATGAACTTCTTGCCGTCCCAAATTGAGAAGACGGTGTTGGTATTGCCGCAATCAATGGCAAGAAGCATAGGCTCGCCCTCACAACGGGAACAAGGTCAGAGGGATCAAAAGAACACCTCTGCCGCCGGAATAGCAAGTGTTGTCATGCCCATACGCAACACCAGATTGCCCTCGGCATCGACTGTCTCAAATATCCCCTCTCGGGTATCATTTCCCGTCCTGGCAATGATCTTTTCGCCAAGACGCGCTGCATGGGATAGCCAAGCCGCCCGAAGCGGTAAGAAACCTTCTGTTACAAAAAGGTTCTCCCAGTGGGAATAGGCAGGTGCCAATGCATCTAGGAATGCCTCGGGAGACACGCGGCACCCTGTTTCGGATAGAACCGAGACTGGCGGCACGGCCGAACCCTCAATCAGAACGGGATCGGGATGTGCGATCAGATTGACTCCAATCCCAATCGCCAGGGCCTGAATACCCTGCCCCGCACCATGGCTTTCCAGAAGAATGCCAGCAACTTTTCCGCCGTTCATCAATACGTCATTGGGCCATTTCAGACCAAGTCCCGCACCGGTGCCCGTCACAGTCGCTAATGCGTCACGCAACGCCAAAGCCGCAGCAAAAGATCGCAAGGCAACCACCTGAGGCGCTTCACTTGGCTGCAAGACCAGCGTCCCGTAGAAATTTCCACGCGGGCTAGACCAAGCCCGGGCACGCCGGCCCCGACCTGCGGTTTGTTCGCCTGCCAGAATCCAGCAGGGCCCCGACAGATGCGGGGCCCGGCGGAATGCCTCAGCATTTGTTGAATCGACCGAGGAGAGAAGGACACGCCCTACCCCCTCAGGCCATTGTGCATTGCCCATCAGTGCAGCAAGGATTCTGCGGCAACTGCAGCGGCAGGCTCGATGCCAAACAGGTTGACGACGCCCAGAACCATAATCGCTGCTACGGCGACCATAAGCACCCATTGGACCGGAACCATGTTGCTGTCAGCAGGCTCCTGCTCTTTTCCGAAGTACATGAAGAACACGATGCGCAGGTAGTAGAACGCACCGATGACCGAGGCGACGGCACCAGCAATGGCAAGCCATGTCATATTGGCGTCAACCGCCGCCTTCAGAACATAGAACTTACCGAAAAAGCCGACCATCGGCGGGACACCCGCCAAGCTGAACATCAGAACCAGTACGGCAAACGCCTTCAACGGCTCTTTTTTGGAAAACATGTTCAGGCTTTGGATGTCGGTAACCGGGCGGCCGTCGCGCTCCATCGACAGGATGAAGGCAAAGGTGCCGACGTTCATCGTGACGTAGATCGCCATGTAAACGAGCATCGCCTGCACACCCTGCGCCGTTCCCGAAGCAAGGCCAACCAAGGCATAGCCCATATGTGCGATCGAAGAATAGGCCATCAGGCGCTTGATGTCGCGCTGACCAATGGCGGCAATCGCGCCAAGGAACATCGACACCACAGCCAGAGCAGCCAGAACTTGCCCCCACTGGCCGGGAATACCGCCAAAACCGTCATGGACCAGCCGGGCAATCAGACCTATTGCTGCAACTTTAGGGGCCGTTGCGAAGAAGGCCGTCACCGGTGTCGGCGAGCCCTCATAAACATCTGGCGTCCACATGTGGAATGGTGCTGCGGAGACCTTGAAGGCAAGGGCTGCAAGCATGAACACCATGCCGATCATCAGACCCAATGGAAGTTCCTCGCCATGCCCAATGGAGGAAAGGATACCAGTGAACTGGGTGGTGCCCGCGAACCCATAGGTCAAGGATGCGCCATACAGGAACAACCCTGACGAAAGCGCACCCAGCACAAAATACTTCAGACCAGCTTCCGATGACTTGACGCTATCACGACGCATGGCGGCCACGACGTAAAGGGACAGCGACTGAAGCTCCAGCCCCATGTAAAGGGACATCAGATCGCCCGCCGAAACCATCATCATCATGCCAACCGAGGCCAACGAAACAAGGATCGGGAATTCAAAGCGAAGCAATCCGCGACGCTGCATGTAATCTTGCGCCATCATCATGACGGCGGCAGCTGAAACAAGGATGGTCACCTTTGCGAACCGGGCAAACGGATCATCAACGAACATGCCGCCAAAGGCAGCCCGCTCACCGGTGCCGCCAAAGCCAATGAACAGCGCCAAAGCAAGGAACAAGCCCGAAGTGGCCCAGACCAGCATCGGGGCAACCTTGTCCTTGCTGGTGTATACGCCGAACATCAGCGCTGCCATGGCGTAAATCGCCAGCACCAGTTCCGGCAGGACGGTATTGAAATCTGCGGTCATGGATGCAGTCCTCAGTGCTGTGCCACTTGCGTCCCGTCAACAACGGGAAGCGCGGCATGGTAGTCGGTGACAAGGGCGCTGACGCTGGGGCCGATGATGTCGGTCACCAGTGAAGGATAAACGCCCAAAAGCAAGGTCATGGCGATCAGCGGGGCGAAGATCGCCTTTTCACGACGGGTCATGTCTGTGATCGAGCGAAGGGCTTCCTTCACCAGTTCCCCCATGACTACGCGGCGATACAGCCACAACGCATAGGCGGCCGAGAGGATCACACCGGTTGTCGCGACAGCGGCAACCCAGGTGTTGACCTGGAAAATACCCATAAGCGTCAGGAATTCGCCGATGAAACCCGAGGTTCCCGGAAGGCCCACGTTCGCCATGGTGAAGAACATGAAGACAAGCGCATAGGCCGGCATCCGGTTCACCAGACCGCCATAGGCGTCGATGTCGCGGGTGTGCATCCGGTCATAAATCACGCCAACGCACAGGAACAGCGCGCCCGAGATGAAGCCGTGCGACAGCATCTGGAAGATCGCACCGTCGATGCCCTGTTGATTGGCGGCAAAGATCCCCATCGTCACATAGCCCATATGGGCCACCGATGAATAGGCGATCAGCTTTTTCATATCCTGCTGGGCCAAAGCGACCAGAGACGTGTAGACGATGGCAATCGCCGACATCCAGAACACCAACGGTGCCAGAAGGTCCGAGGCAACCGGGAACATCGGCAGCGAGAAGCGCAGGAACCCGTAACCGCCCATCTTCAGAAGGATCGCAGCCAGAACCACCGAGCCGGCTGTCGGCGCCTGAACGTGTGCGTCCGGCAGCCAAGTATGAACCGGCCACATCGGCATCTTCACCGCGAATGAAGCAAAGAACGCAAGCCACAGCAGCGTCTGCATGCCGCCAACAATCTGGAAGCCCATCAGGCTAAAGGTTTCGGACCCAAAGCTGTGGTTCAGAAGCGACGGAATATCCGTGGTGCCTGCATCCATATACATCGCGATCATCGCGACCAGCATCAGCACCGAGCCGAGGAAGGTGTAGAGGAAGAACTTGAACGCCGCGTAGATGCGCTCTTTTCCGCCCCAGATGCCGATGATCAGGAACATCGGGATCAGACCTGCTTCGAAGAACAGGTAGAAGAGCACCAGATCCAACGCACAGAACACACCCAGCATCAGGGTTTCAAGCATCAGGAACGCGATCATGTATTCTTTGACGCGGTGTTCAACATCCCAGCAGGCCGCGATGGTGAGCGGCATGAGGAAGGTTGTCAGCATCACGAACAGAACCGAAATCCCGTCAACGCCCATCTTGTACTTCAGGCCAAGGATCCAGTCGTACTCTTCGACAAACTGGAAATCCGTGTTGGCCGGATCAAAGCCCACAAGGACAAAGATCGACACAAGGAAGGTCGCAACGGTAGCCAGCAAGGCCAGCCATTTCGCGTTTTTCTGGGCGGCGGCATCTTCGCCCCGCAGGAACAGCGCCATGATGGCGGCGGCAACTGCCGGGATGAAGGTGATGATGGAAAGAAGATTGTCCATGGTCTTTATCCTGCCCCCTTAGTGGCTGCCGCCGGAAAGCGTCATCCAAGTGACAAGGACAACGATCCCGATCACCATGGCGAAGGCATAGTGGAACACATAGCCGGACTGCGCCCGACCGGCGAGGCGCGTCAGCATGGGGACGATTCCCATGGCCACGCCGTTGATTGATCCGTCGATGACAGCCCCGTCGCCCTTCTTCCACAGGAAGTTTCCAAGCCACTTGGCCGGGCGGACGAAGATCCAATCGTAGAGCTCGTCAAAGTACCACTTGTTCAGAAGGAACAGGTACAGCGGGCGCTGTGCCTCGGCCAGACGACGCGGCAGAGACGGGTCCTTGATGTAGAACAGCCAAGACACCGCAAAGCCGATCAGCATGGCAATGAAAGGCGATACTTTCACCCATGTCGGCACGTTATGCGCCTCGTGGATCACGTGGTTATCAGGCCCCATGTAAATTGCACCTTTCGGATCAACCGCAGCTGCATGAGCTTCGCCCTCAGCCGGGGCAGCAGCCTCGGCATGCGCAGCTTCACCCTCGGCAGGTGCCGCCGGTTCGGCATGGGCAGCCTCACCTTCCGCCGGGGCCGGGGCCGCATGCCCCTCGGCAGCGGCTTCACCATGTGCTTCCTGCACGGCTTCCATGCCAAACCAGTTGCGCACCTTGGCCTCGTCGCCAAAGAACACATTGTACCAGATCATCCCCGAGAACACGGCACCAAGAGCCAGCACTCCCAGCGGGATCAACATGACCATCGGGCTTTCATGCGGCTCGTGGTGGTGATCGTCATGACCATGGCCATGACCGTGATCATCATGCCCAACCGTCCCGGCGCGGTTTTCGCCGTAGAAGGTCAGGAACATCAGACGCCATGAATAGAAGCTGGTGAAGCAGGCGGCAACAACCAGAAGCCAGAAGGCATAATGCGATCCGACATAGGCGCTTTCGATCACAGCGTCCTTTGACAGGAACCCAGCGAAGCCGAAATGCGTCAGCGGAATACCCACGCCGGTAATGGCCAGCGTGCCGATCATCATCGCGGCAAAAGTCAGCGGGATCTTCTTACGCAGGCCACCATAGTTGCGCATGTCCTGCTCGTGATGGGTCGCATGGATCACCGAACCGGCGCCGAGGAACAGCATCGCCTTGAAGAAAGCATGCGTGAACAAGTGGAACATGGCGACCGAATAGACGCCCACACCGGCAGCCACAAACATGTAGCCAAGCTGCGAACAGGTCGAATAGGCGATCACGCGCTTGATGTCGTTCTGGACCAGACCCACGGTCGCGGCAAAGAAGGCGGTCGTCGCCCCCAGAACGGTGATGAAAGCAGTAGCCGAAGGCGCATATTCGTAAAGCGGCGACATCCGGCAGACAAGGAAGACGCCTGCGGTCACCATGGTTGCCGCGTGGATCAGCGCCGAAACCGGTGTCGGACCTTCCATCGCATCTGGCAGCCAAGTGTGCAGGATCAACTGAGCCGATTTCCCCATCGCGCCGATAAACAGCAGCACGCCGATCAGGTTTGCTGCGTTCCATTCGCCCCAAAGGAACGAAAGGTTTGTCTCGGCCAAGGCCGGAGCAGCGGCAAACACATCATCGAACCGGATGCTGTCGGTCAGGTAGAACAGGGCAAAGATGCCAAGGGCAAAACCAAAGTCACCCACACGGTTGACAACAAAAGCCTTGATTGCGGCGGCGTTCGCCGACGGCTTCTTATAGTAAAAGCCGATCAGCAGGTACGAGGCCACACCCACGCCTTCCCAGCCAAAGAACATCTGTACCAGGTTATCCGAGGTGACCAGCGTCAACATGGCAAAGGTGAAGAACGACAAATAGGCAAAGAACCGGGCGCGGTAATGTTCGTGATGACCCCAGTTATCGTCATGGGCCATATAGCCAAACGAATAAAGGTGAACCAAGGCCGAGACCGAGTTCACGACGACCAGCATGATCGCGGTCAGACGGTCCACGCGGATCGCCCACTCTGTATCCAGACTGCCCGACTGAACCCAAGTCAACAGGTGAATATGTTCGGTAACGCCATCATGGGTCAGGAAGATGATCCATGACAGGAAAGCCGCCAAAAACACCATCGAGGTGGTGATGATCTGGCCGGCACGCTCGCCGATGATCCGCCAGCCAAAGCCGCAGATGATGGACCCGATCAGGGGTGCAAGAAGGATGATCGTTGCCATGATCTCTTAGCCTTTCATCACGTTGACGTCTTCGACGTCGATCGTTCCGCGGTTGCGGAAGAACACTACGAGGATCGCAAGGCCGATGGCGGCTTCGGCCGCTGCAACGGTCAGGATGAACATGGTGAAGACCTGCCCCACCAGATCGCCCAGATAGCTGGAGAAGGCGACCATATTGATGTTCACCGCCAGCAGCATCAGTTCGATCGACATCAGAATGACGATCACGTTCTTCCGGTTCAGGAAGATGCCGAAAATGCCGATGACGAACAAAGCCGCCGCGACCGTCAGGTAATGTTCAAGTCCAACCATCTCTCGTTCCCTCGTAGGCGACTTTCGCGCCCGATTTATTTTCATACGGCCCAAGGGCCGGAAGTCATGCCCCGGGCTTAAGTCCCGGATAGAAACTCTTGCAAGCGCAAGTCAGCCCCAAAAGCTTGCCCTGAACCTTGATGCGGTCGCTGCTCCGCAGGTCCAGAACATCATTAAACCCAGCTTGCCGTGCGGCAGCTTCGGCACGGTCCAAGACATCCGTACCCCCGCCAGTAACCGCGGCCTCAACCTTTGCAACCATGCGCTCCAGCTTGGACGGTGGGGCCTCATAGCCATCCAGAGACCAAGTATAAGTCCCAAGCACTTTCGCCCGCCCAGTAGCACAATCGGTGACAATCATGCTGGTCTCACCAAAGCAACCATTGCCCTCAAACGCCGACTGGATCACCAATCCATTTCCAAGGTCTCGCGCCTGCCCCAACCCTACGGTGTCAATCTCTGACACTTGGTAAGAAAGCTCGCAGTTTTCCCCGCGCTGAGGCACATCCGACGGCGTGCTGACAGCCGGGGAGCAGGCCAAAGCTGGCCCCCCGATCACCGTCAGCAGCAGAAGGGATGTGCGCAGGAACATGGATTACAGCCCCTGCCCCGGCTTGACGTCTTTCAGTTCCATCGCCTTGGCCGGGTCGCGCCACATCTGCTGCAGCACGTTCTGGCGCTTGATGTCCTTGCGGTGACGCAGGGTCAGCAGGATCGCGCCAATCATGGCAACCAGCAAGATCAGACCCGACAGTTGGAACAACAGCAGGTACTTGTCATAAAGGATCAGACCCAAGGCTGCGGTATTCTCGATCTCGGCCCCCGGCGCCACGGCCTGACGCAGGCCCAAGGCACCTTCAGCCTGAACCCAAGCCCCAACCCCAAGCGCCAGCTGCATGATCAGGACGACACCAATCAACAGGCCAAGCGGCATGTATTTCGCCATTTCGCCCTTCAACTCGGCAAAGTCGATGTCCAGCATCATCACGACGAAGAGGAACAGAACCGCCACCGCGCCGACATAGACGATGATCAACAGCATCGCGACGAATTCCGCCCCGAGAAGGACGAACAACCCCGCCGATGACAGGAAGGTCAGGATCAGCCAAAGCACCGAATGCACCGGGTTGCGGCTTATGACGACCATAAGCCCCGCCGCCACCGTGACGATGGCAAAGGCATAAAAGGCGATGTCTGCGACGGTCATACGTCTTTCTCCTCAGAAGTCTCTGCAAAGACGGACTGGGCGATTTCCAGCGCCTTCTGCATGGCGGGCATCCCGCCGAACATGCTCATCTGCCAGATCACTTCCGCAATCTCGCGTTGGGTGGCTCCGGCCTCTAGCGCGTGGCGCACCGCCAATTTCAACTGTGGCTCGGCCTGTGCGCCCAAAACGGTCAGCGCCGCAATGGTCACGAACAGCCGTGTCTTGGCATCCAGACCTTCGCGGTTGAAGGTCTTGCCGAACCACATCTCCATCATGTCCTTCGACATGGTGGGGAACATCTTGTCAAAGCCCGCGACCTTCATCTGCTCCAAAGCAGGATTGAACGCCCGCAACATCTCTTGCGAGCTTTCCATCATCTGTTGGATCATCTTGGTATAGGCTTCGGTCATATCGCTCTCACCGGTAAGGGGCGTCAGCTTCAAGATTGCGGGCGATTTCGGCTTCCCAACGCTCGCCGTTCGAAAGCAGCTTTTCCTTGTTGTAGAAAAGCTCTTCACGGGTTTCGGTCGAGAATTCGAAATTCGGTCCCTCAACGATAGCATCGACAGGGCAGGCTTCCTGGCAGAAGCCGCAATAGATGCACTTGGTCATGTCGATGTCATAGCGCGTCGTGCGGCGGCTGCCGTCTTCGCGAGGCTCGGCGTCGATAGTGATGGCCTGAGCCGGGCAAACGGCCTCGCAAAGTTTGCACGCGATGCAGCGCTCTTCGCCATTCGGGTAACGGCGCAGCGCGTGCTCACCGCGGAAACGAGGCGACAGCGGCCCCTTTTCATGCGGGTAGTTCAGCGTGGCCTTGGGGGCGAAGAAGTACTTCATGCCAAGGGCAAAGCCCTTGATGAAGTCTTGAAGAAGGAAATAGCGCGTCGCGCGGGTCCAGTCGATGTTGGCCATGTTAAGCCTCAGCCTCCAATCGTCCAGCGGGCCCAGAAGCCGCCGAGAACTTCGAATTTCGCAAGGAACGCAATCACCACGACCCAAGCCAACGACAGCGGCAGGAAGACCTTCCAGCCGATACGCATCAGTTGGTCATAGCGATAGCGGGGGACGATGGCCTTCACCATCGCGAAGAGGAAGAAGAAGAAGGCCATCTTGATGATCATCCACCACCAACCATCGGGCAGGAAGGGGAACGGTGACAGCCAGCCGCCGAAGAACAGAATGCTCATCAGCGCGCACATCAGGTAAATGGCGATATATTCGCCAGCCATGAACAGCAGGAACGGGGTCGACGAGTATTCGACGAAGAAACCAGCAACCAGTTCCGATTCCGCTTCGGGAAGGTCAAAGGGCGGGCGGTTGGTTTCGGCCAAGGCTGACACGAAGAACAGTACCACCATCGGCAAATGCGGCAGCCAGTACCAGTTGAACAGGCCCCAGTCGCCATCCTGCGCCATCACGATGTTCGACAGGTTCATGGACCCGGTCGAGATGATGATGCCGATGATGATCAGACCCAACGAAACTTCGTAAGAAATCATCTGCGCGGCAGACCGCAGCGAGCCAAGGAAAGGGTACTTCGAGTTTGAAGCCCACCCGCCCATGATCACGCCGTAAACTTCCAGTGAAGACATGGCAAAAACGAAAAGGATCGCCACATTGATATTGGAAAGCACCCAGCCATCATCAAAGGGGATCACAGCCCAGGCCATCATCGCCAGAACGAAAGACAACATAGGAGCAAGGAAGAAGACCGGGCGGTCGGCGCCTGCCGGGATCACGATTTCCTTGAAGACGTATTTCGCAGCGTCGGCCACGGTCTGCAACAGACCCCATGGACCGACGACGTTCGGCCCGCGCCGCATCTGGACGGCTGCCCAGATCTTGCGGTCACCATAGACGAGGAAGAGCATCGAGATCATCACGAAGCCCACCACCAGAAGGGTCTGTGCGATCAAAAGGACCGCAGTACCCATGGGTGTCGCCAGAAATTCCGTCATCGTCCGTTCCTCATCCTCAGACCGTCGGTATCGCTTGCTCGCCACAATCGCGCACCGCAACCTCGGCGTCGATCGTCTTGAACCCGCGCGGCAAGGCAGCCGAGATCAGATAGACCCCGTCCCCACGCCAAGTTGTTCCATCCTTGGCCACGTTCGTACGAACATGGCGCGCAAAACCGGCCCCCCGGATCAGCGCATATTGGGCCGCCGCACAGCGTGCATAGGCCTCGACATCGGTTTCGTTCCGCGCACCGGTCATCGCCACACGGAAACTGACCAGATCCCCTTCCAGAAGCACTGTCTGAATGCCTTGATAGCCGGGCGAAAAATCACCCTGCGACACCTGATCCGCCCCACCAGCCGATGCGCAGGCCGACAGCACCGCCGGAGCGGTGGTCAGAAGTGCGATCAGGGCCAGTTTACGGATCATCGGTTTACTCGGCGGCCATCGGAGCTTCGCCGCGCGCCTTGGCCATTGCCGAAAGCTCGGCCATCACGGCGCTTGCGCGTGCGATCGGGTTTGTCAGGTAGAAATCCTTTACCACATTACGGAACGTGGCTTTGGCGGGCTCGCGCAGCGGAATACGGTTCCACTCGCTCTCAGCCACTTCGTCCACGGCCCCCAGATGCGGATGCGCAGCAACAATCGCCCGGCGCAGCGCAGCAAGGCTATCCCAAGGCAGGGTCGCCCCCAGTTCAGCCGACAAAGCCCGCAGGATTGCCCAGTTTTCCTTGGCCTCGCCTGGAGCAAAGCCAGCACGCATCGCCAATTGCGGGCGACCCTCTGTGTTTACAAACAGGCCGTTTTCTTCGGTATAGGCCGCGCCCGGCAGAATGATGTCGGCGCGATGCGCACCACGGTCACCATGGCTGCCCTGATAGATCACGAAAGGACCTGCAGCGATTTCGACTTCGTCCGCGCCAAGGTTGTAGATGACCTCGGCGCCGTCCATTGCAGCCGACAGACCGCCCTCGGTCAAGGCGCCAACGTCCATCGCCCCCACACGCGCCGCAGCTGTATGCAGGACCAAGAGCTTGACACCCATGATTTCGACCAATTTCTGGACCTGGCTCAGAACAGCCTCGCCATCGGCCTCATTCAAGGCACCTTGTCCGACAATAATCACGCCGGACCTGCCATCGGGGCCTGCCTTTTCGGCCTCGGCCACCAACGACAAAAGCGCGGCGCGATCGGTGCCGACATGTGCGTAATCATAGGTCAGGTCAACGGCCTGCCCCACCAAGGCGACATTGGCGCCCAGCGACCAAGCCTTGCGGATGCGCGCATTCAGAACCGGCGCCTCATCACGCGGGTTGGTCCCGATCAGCAGGATTGATTTTGCGCTGTCGATATCCTCAATCGACGCGGTGCCAACATAGGCCGAGCGGTTGCCAGCCGGCAGTTTTGCGCCATCCGTGCGCGACTCGACGCGGCCGCCGAGACCTTCAACCAGTTGCTTGAGGCTGAACACGGCCTCAACCGGTGCCAAATCACCAACCAGACCAGCAATTTTCTTGCCCTTCATGGCGGTGGCAGCCGCTGTCAAGGCCTCGCCCCAAGTCGCTTTGCGCAGCTTTCCGTTCTCACGAATGTAGGGCGTATCCAGACGCTGGCGGCGCAGACCGTCCCAGATGAAGCGCGACTTGTCCGAGATCCACTCTTCGTTCACGCCGTCATGGTTGCGCGGAATGATCCGCATCACTTCGCGACCCTTGGTGTCGATCCTGATGTTCGAACCAAGCGCATCCATAACGTCAATGGATTCGGTCTTGGTCAACTCCCACGGACGCGCGGTAAAGGCATAAGGCTTTGAGGTCAGCGCGCCCACCGGGCAGAGGTCGATGATATTGCCCTGAAGGTTCGAGGCCAGCGTCTGGTTCAGATAGCTGGTGATCTCCGCATCTTCGCCACGGCCTGTCTGGCCCATTTGGGTGATGCCCGCGACTTCGGTGGTGAAACGAACGCAACGGGTGCAGGAAATGCAACGCGTCATCGTGGTCGCAACCAACGGGCCAAGATTCAAATCTTCCGAGGCGCGCTTCGGCTCACGATAGCGGCTGAAGTCGACGCCATAGGCCATGGCCTGATCCTGCAAATCGCACTCGCCGCCCTGATCGCAAATCGGGCAATCCAGCGGGTGGTTGATCAGAAGGAACTCCATCACGCCTTCGCGGGCCTTCTTGACCATCGGGCTATTTGTCTTGACGACAGGCGCTTCACCATTCGGGCCAGGACGCAGGTCACGCACCTGCATGGCGCAGCTTGCAGCAGGCTTTGGAGGGCCGCCGACGACCTCGACCAGACACATGCGGCAGTTGCCCGCAATCGACAAACGCTCGTGATAGCAAAAGCGCGGGATTTCCACGCCTGCCACCTCGGCCGCCTGGATGATGGTCATTGCCCCATCCACTTCGACCTCGATGCCGTCAATGCTGATCTTCTTCAGGTTCGTCATCTGCCTACTCCGCAGCCATCCGGGCACAAGCATGGGTTTTCCACAGCTGTGCCTCTTTCAGATACGACCAGCCAAAGGCCCGGTCACTGTCCCCTTTCGCCTGAAGATGGGCCAGACGATCCAGCCCCTCTTCCAGCGTTGGTCGATGCCCAGCGGGCACCCACCACATCACGAAATGCATTCCACCCAGAACTTCGAACCACTCAGCGCGGCGTTCATAGAACGACCGGTGCACCGTGTTCCAGACGAAATGTTCAAGCGATTCAACATTTTCCCAAACCGTCAGGTTCGAGACATATTGAGGATCGCCGTCAATCTTGGTCTCGGTATTGCCCATTCCCGGTTCGCCCGAGCCTTCCATCATCCAGACAAAGCCCGGCATCCGCTTGCCCATGCCATTCACACGGTCCAGCGCTGCCATGAACTCGGCAACGCGCGGATCGTCGGTGGGCGCCAACAGGCGCCCGACATTAAGCTCGGCAAGATGCAAGGCTTCGGTCATTTGGTTGACCTCAGCAATTGGCCGATCAGGCTGTCCTTGGCGATTTCTTCTTCACCAATGGCACAATACGCATCAGGCTTGCCCGGCTCGGCACCGCGCTCTTTCAGCCATGCCGCAGCCTCGGCCTTGCCGCGCTTTTTCTCGGCTTTGTCCGTAACAAAGGCGCGGATCTCTTCGGCCGTATAGCCCTGCTCCAACGCGTAATCACGCAGATCATTCAGTTCAAGCAGAGCACGGATCTTGCGTGGCTCGATCGTCGGGCAATTGTCGGCGATCGCGTCACCGATAAAGCCTTTCAACAGGGTCTTGTTGATATGCTCTTCCTGATTGATCGGCACCAGCGCAAAGGCGGGTGCGGCAAGCAGCAAGGCAGCGATGGTCAGTGGCATAAATTTCATCAGGGCCTCCTTGGCATTCCATGCCAAGGAGATAGGTGCCACTCGTCCTGATATGCGATGACAATGGCCGTCATTCACGCAGTTTTGGGCTGCTATCAGATAGCGGTTCATGCGCACCCCTCCACAAACACCCATTCTCCCGACTCGAAGCGGTCATAAATGCTCGTGCGTAGAACGCGTCCCTCTGCGGCACATTCTGCTTCGCCAAGCTTGCGCGCGGCTATGCCTTGATCAGCACCAAATGGCGATCCGTTGTTTGAAACCCGCAAAGGCAAAGCCGCAACCGGCCCGGCAACCTTGGTTGCCGGTTGCACGCAGCCTGAAACGGCAAGTGCAAGGGTCATGGCTACCGCCATCGGTTTCACTCCGCCGCCACAGCGCTGATGCGCCCGGTTTTCTTGGCCTTGATGCGGTCTTCGATCTCATCGCGGAAGGCGCGGATGAGGCCTTGAATCGGCCATGCCGCCGCGTCTCCAAGGGCGCAAATCGTGTGGCCTTCGACCTGCTTGGTCACGCTCAGCAGCATGTCGATTTCTTCGACCTCAGCCTCGCCCCGCACCAGACGGTCCATGACCCGCATCATCCAGCCGGTGCCTTCGCGGCAGGGCGTGCACTGACCGCAGCTTTCGTGCTTGTAGAACTTCGACAGACGCCAGATCGCCTTGATCACGTCCGTCGATTGATCCATCACGATTACGGCCGCTGTGCCTAGGCCCGAGCGCTGCTCGCGCAGCCAGTCGAAATCCATGATCGCGTCATCGCATTGGGACTGCGTCAGCAACGGAACGGACGACCCGCCGGGGATCACGGCCTTCAGGTTCTTCCAGCCACCCCGCACACCGCCGCAATGCTCTTCCAAAAGCTGCTTGAGCGGGATCGACATCGCCTCTTCAACAACGCAGGGATTGTTCACATGGCCAGAGATGCCGAACAGCTTGGTGCCAGCATTGTTGGGGCGGCCAAAGCCTGCAAACCACTCTGGGCCACGACGCAGGATCGTGGGAACCACGGCAATGGATTCCACGTTGTTCACCGTGGTCGGGCAGCCGTAAAGCCCCGACCCCGCCGGGAATGGCGGCTTCATGCGCGGCATGCCCTTTTTGCCTTCAAGGCTTTCAAGAAGCGCCGTTTCTTCACCACAAATATAGGCCCCTGCCCCGTGATGCAGGAACAAATCGAAGTCCCAACCCGACTTCGCAGCGTTCTTGCCCAGAAGGCCGGCATCATAGCATTCGTCAATCGCTGCCTGCAGCGCTTCACGCTCGCGAATATATTCACCGCGAATGTAGATGTAGCAGGTGTTCGCCCCCATCGCGAAAGACGCGATCAGAGCGCCTTCGATCAGGGTGTGCGGATCATGCCGCATGATCTCACGGTCTTTACAGGTACCGGGTTCGGATTCGTCAGCATTGATGACCAGATAGGCCGGACGACCATCCGACTGCTTGGGCATGAACGACCATTTCAGACCAGTCGGAAAGCCTGCGCCACCGCGGCCCCGAAGACCCGATGCCTTGACCTGCTCGATGATCTTGTCGCGACCGCGCGAAATGATCTCGGCCGTACCGTCCCAATGCCCACGCTTCATCGCGCCCTTAAGGCTGCGGTCGTGCATGCCATAGAGGTTGGTAAAGATGCGGTCCTGATCCTTGAGCATCAGCTCTCTCCTTCAACCCTGACGCTTACGCCAGATCTGATACGTCACAACCAGCGCCCAAAAGAACGCGGCCAAAGCAGCGAAATCGAACAGGATGGCATAGCGAGGCTCTAGCCCCATCTCACCGCCAACCCATTGTGCCCCCATCCACAAAAGCATGGTTCCGGCGATCACGAAGGCGACCAGTCTCGCCTGACGTGCCAATTGCCGTTCCATCTCCGGGTCGGGAAGCGCCATTCACTACCCTCAATAGTCGTTCGTCTTGGCCCGGATGCGGAACGCTTCCAGACCCTCGGTCACTATCAGCTTGGCCTGAGCCACCCACTTGTCGCGGGTCACGCGGCCCTTGAACCCTTTCAGGTTGCTGTCCATCCATGCAATCTCTGCCGCGCCCCACTGGGCGATCTGGTCAAAGTGGAAGATGCCCATTGAATTGCACAGCTTTTCCAAAGCTGGACCAATGCCTTCAATCTCTTTCAGATTGTCGGCAGCACCACCACGCGGCGCGGCCAGACCTGCAGGCTGAGTTCCAGCGCCAGCCTCAACCGGCGCGAAAGCCGCCGCAGCAGCGGGCTCATCCTTGGAAACCGGCTTGGCTTTGGATTTTGCCGGGGCTTCCTGCACGGTTACGCCGGTGTCATCCGCAGGAATGTTCTTGCCCGGTTTTGCCTCGGTTGCCTTCGACTTGGCGGGCGTCGCTTTGGCGGGCTTGCCCAGCCAAGGGGTCGTCAGCGGAACCTCTGTCCCGTCGATGCGCTTGACCGTATCGCCAATATCAACGGCCAATTGCGCCGAGGCATTGAACTGCTTCTTGCCGCTTTCGAATTCCTTCAGGCTGGTAAGCCCTTTCTTCGGTTCAGCGGCATAACGGCCATTCTGCGGGCCCGGAACCGGAACCTCGCCTGTCGAGAAACGGGCAATCAACTCGCGCAGCTTCTCAGCTGTCAGGTCTTCGTAATAATCCTTGCCGATCTGGGCCATCGGTGCATTGGCGCAAGCGCCCATGCATTCGACCTCTTCCCAGCTGAACTTGCCGTCCGCCGAAAGCGTATGCGGTGCCGAGGCGATCAGCTCTTTGCAAACGGCGATCAGGTCTTCGGCGCCGCAGATCATGCAAGAGGTCGTCCCGCAAATCTGGATATGCGCCACCGAACCAACGGGTTGCAACTGGAACATGAAGTAGAATGTCGCCACTTCAAGCGCACGGATATAGGCCATGCCCAGCATATTGGCGACATATTCGATCGCCGGCCGAGTCAGCCAGCCATGCTGTTCCTGCGCCCGCCACAAAAGCGGGATAACTGCCGATGCCTGACGGCCTTCGGGATATTTCGAAATCTGCCCCTTGGCCCATGCCAGATTGGCGGGCGTGAATTCGAACGAGGCAGGCTGGTCTTTATGCAGACGGCGAAGCATTAGCGGTCGATCTCCCCGAACACGACATCCATCGTGCCGATGATGGCGGACACGTCGGCCAGCTGGTGGCCCTTGGCGATGTAGTCCATAGATTGCAGGTGCAGGAACCCCGGAGCGCGGATCTTAGCGCGATAGGGTTTGTTGGTGCCGTCGGCCATCAGGTAGACGCCGAATTCGCCCTTCGGGGCCTCGACCGCCGCATAAACCTCACCCGCGGGCACATGGAAGCCTTCGGTGTAAAGTTTAAAGTGGTGGATGAGCGCTTCCATCGACGTCTTCATCTCGCCGCGCTTTGGCGGCGTGATCTTGCCACGGGCCAGAACGTCCGTCTGGGCCGCAGGTTCACGCAGCTTGGCGCAGGCCTGCTTGATGATGCTGGTCGACTCGCGCATTTCCTGCATGCGGCACAGGTAACGGTCATAGCAGTCGCCGTTCTTGCCCACCGGGATCTTGAAGTCGAATTCGTCGTAGCATTCATAGGGCTGCGCCCGGCGCAAATCCCAAGCCAGGCCCGATCCGCGCACCATGACGCCGGAATAGCCCCATTTCTGAATGTCATCTTCCGTGACAATACCGATATCGGCGTTGCGCTGTTTGAAGATGCGGTTTTCTGTCAGCAGGCCGTCGATATCATCCAGAACGCGCGGGAATTCCTCGGCCCATTGTTCGATATCGTCGATCAGCTTGGACGGCAGGTCTTGGTGTACCCCACCCGGGCGGAAATAGGCGGCGTGCAGACGCGCGCCACAGGCCCGCTCGTAAAACACCATCAGCTTTTCACGCTCTTCAAAGCCCCAAAGCGGCGGCGTCAACGCACCCACGTCCATCGCCTGTGTGGTAACGTTCAGAAGGTGGTTCAGAACCCGACCGATTTCCGAATACAAAACCCGGATCAACTGGCCGCGACGCGGCACGACCGTACCGGTCAGCTTTTCAATCGCCAGACACCAGGCGTGTTCCTGATTCATCGGCGCCACGTAGTCGAGGCGGTCGAAGTATGGCAGGTTTTGCAGATAGGTCCGGCTTTCCATCAGCTTTTCGGTGCCACGGTGCAGCAGGCCGATATGCGGATCGCAGCGTTCAACGATCTCGCCATCAAGCTCCAGCACCAGACGCAAAACGCCATGGGCCGCAGGGTGCTGCGGTCCGAAGTTCAGGTTGAAATTGCGGATCTTCTGCTCACCCGTCTCGATATCAACCGAGCCGTCATCATACTGGTTCTTGCGGATATCGCCGTCCATCACTTCGCCCCCGCCTTGTCGTCACCGGGCAGCACATATTGCGCACCTTCCCAAGGCGACATGAAATCGAATTGCCGGTATTCCTGCACCAGCTTGACCGGCTCATAGACCACGCGCTTTTGCGCTTCGTCATAACGAACCTCGGTATAGCCAGTGGTCGGGAAGTCTTTCCGCAACGGATGGCCGCGGAACCCGTAGTCGGTCAAGATACGGCGCAAGTCCGGGTGGTTCGAGAACATGATCCCGAACATGTCGAACACTTCGCGCTCAAACCAGTTCGCGCTTGGATGCACCTCGATCAGCGAAGGCACCAATTCTTCTTCGTCGATGGCAATCTTCACGCGAATGCGGTGGTTTTGGTACATCGAAAGGAAGTGGTAGACGACGTCAAACCGCTTTTCACGGGTTGGGTGATCTACAGCGGTGATGTCGACAAGGCTTGAAAACTTGCAAGCACCATCGGTGCGCAGGAATTCAGCAAAATCTGCGATTTTTCCGGGCAGAACCTCGACGGTCAGCTCGCCAAAGGCGACTTGTGTCGCAACCACGTCTTGCGACCGCTTCAATTCAATATGGGCGGCCAGTTCGTTCAGGGCTTCGGACATGGTTCTTCCTCAGCGGGTCATAGAGCCGGTACGGCGGATTTTGCGTTGAAGCTGAAGGATGCCGTAAAGCAGCGCTTCTGCCGTGGGCGGGCAGCCAGGAACATAGATATCCACCGGCACCACGCGGTCGCATCCGCGCACAACCGAGTAGCTATAGTGATAATATCCACCGCCATTCGCACAGGAACCCATCGAGATCACATAGCGCGGCTCTGGCATCTGATCGTAAACCTTACGAAGTGCCGGGGCCATCTTGTTCGTCAGAGTTCCCGCAACGATCATCAGGTCCGACTGACGCGGTGAGGCACGCGGCGCAGTGCCATAACGTTCAAGGTCATAACGCGGCATCGAGGTGTGCATCATCTCAACCGCGCAGCAGGCCAAACCGAAGGTCATCCAATGCAGCGAACCCGTCCGCGCCCAGTTGATGATGTCCTCGGTCGAGGTCAGCAAGAACCCTTTGTCCTGAAGCTCTCGGTTCAGCGACTGGACGGCAACTTCATTGTCGCCATCGGCCGTGTTGGCCCCTGTCATCATTCCCATTCCAGGGCCCCTTTCTTCCATTCATAGGCAAAGCCGACGGTCAACACCGCAAGGAAGACCATCATCGACCAGAAAGCCGCCATGCTGATGTCACCAAAGGCCACAGCCCAAGGGAACAGGAAGGCCACTTCTAGGTCGAAGATGATGAACAAGATCGACACAAGATAGAAGCGCACATCGAACTTCATCCGGGCATCGTCAAAGGCGTTGAAACCGCATTCATAGGCCGAGACCTTTTCCGGATCCGGATTGCGCACGGCCAGAATGGCGGCGGCAAGGATCAGGACAAGGCCAAGGCCAACGGCAATCGCAAGAAGAATGAGTATGGGAAGATACTCACGGAGGATGTCGTCCACGAGATGCTCCTTCGGCTGGCGTCTGGCGAGCGCGGGTGCTGTCGCCCCGCAGGCACTCTTGGAGTTCCGTTTACTCCGCGACTTTGGTGGGGTCAACGCAATCCGGGAGGCAATTATGCAGATGCGGCAACTGAATGCAGGCATTGTATGCAAATGAATACCGAAGAAGCCCGGAATTCGACCCGGAACTGGGGGCGCAAAGGCAGCAGCGAAAACACATTCATCTTTTTCAATTTAATGTGAGTCGCCCCGTTGATCGGGGACAAGGGCCCCCGCCGACCAAGTTTCCCGCCCATTTCAGGTTCAGTCTCGGCTAACACCAACCGGCCATGCGACAAGGCACATCTGATCTGCACGCCGGGTGTACAGGGGGTGTACAGGTGCTGTACCGCCATTTTGGCGAAAAAAGGCGTCAATCCGCCAGAGGCACCGCCTCGACGTTCAGATCCTCCGCCTGCCCCACTCTCAATACCTCAGAACGGATAATTCGGGCGATCAGCGCCGCATCTTCCGGGCTGAACGTCAGTGGCAATCGCATGTCAATCAATCCTGCCAGCACGCGATCTGTCTGCGGCAAAGGCTGCGGATCGGCATAGCGCCAGTGTTCATACCTGCTTGTGAAAGCAACAGGATCTGGAGCGCCGAACCATTTGAGTTCCACACCGCGAGACGCGCAGCCTGCAACAAAGGCACGCACCCGCGCCTGTTCCCAATTCGGCAGCATGAACTGGAAACTGCTTGCAACATAGGTTTCGGCAGCGGGACGCTGGGTCAGTTGCAGGCCATTCGTGCCCTCCAACCCCTGCTCCATCACCCTGTACAAGGCGTTCCAACGCTGACGCCTGTCATCCAGCAAGGCAATCTGAGGTCGCAGAATCGCTGCCCGCAAGTTGTCCATCCGGCCCGATACATTCGGAACATCCAACCGAATCCGGTCGAAAACTTCTGGAATTGGTGCCGCGCGATGTCGCGGATACAGCATATAGCTGCCTGAAAGCAGCACGGCCCGCGCGGCAAGTTCTGGATCGTCGGTCGTCAGGAACCCGCCTTCGCCTGAATTCATGTGCTTGTAGGTCTGCGTCGAATAGCAGGCAATCTTGCCAAACCGCCCCGAAGCAACCCCGTTCCAAGCGGCGCCCATCGTATGTGCACAGTCCTCAATGACCCGCACGCCAAGGCGATCACACAACGCGATCAGCGCTTCCATATCCGCCAGATGGCCCCGCATGTGGCTCAGCATCAGGACGGTTGCACGTGTCTTTCTCGCCATCTCCTCCAGATGTCCGAAGTCGATCGTCAGATTGTCGGTCGTTTCCACAAAAACCGGCCGCGCCCCAACAGCCGCGATGGCACCGGGAACAGGCGCAAGCGTAAAGGCATTGGTCAGAACCGGCTCGCCCGACCGTACCCCCATTGCGCGCAAGGCACATCCCATCGCGTACCCACCAGAGGCGACAGCAAGGCAGTATTTCGCGCCTGTATAAGCTGCGAATTCTTCCTCCAAGAGTGCGGTCTCTGCAATTTCTCCGGCGGCAGTGTTGTACCTATGCAATCTGCCATGGCGCAGAACGGACAAGGCCGCTTCGATCCCTGCCTCGGGGATCGGCTCTTGCTGGGTGAAATTTCCGTCAAATCTTTCCATGACAGCACCTTTTCCGCGGATTTGTGCGTGGTCAATCGCCCAATTCCGGTTTCAGAAACTCGGAAAACCAGATTCAGTCGGCCAACATCTGGCGGGCCATTTCGGGCAATTCGTCGAAATGGTCCAGCAAGGCCTCCGGGCGCAACCGCTCGACCCCTCTGCCTTCCGGACCAAAGGTCACCAAAACCACAGGTACACCGACTGCCAAGCCGGTTTTCCGATCAGTGTCCGTATCACCGATCAACATGGATCGCGAAACAGATCCCCCACACCTTTCGACTGCAGCGATATAAGGCGCGGCATCCGGTTTACGGGTTGGCAAGGTATCCGCCCCGATCAACGCACCGAACAGTTTCCGAATTCCAAGCCGCTCTGTCAGGGTCTCTGCAAGTCCCACAGGCTTGTTCGTGCAAATGGAAACGCGGAAACCATCTTCCCGCAACGCCTCCACGGCCTCGACCGCGCCCGGATAAAGCCGTGTATGCACATCCAAGGCATCGGCATAAGCCTGCAACAGAATGGGATATTGCGTATCAACATCCGCCTCGGACCAATGCTGGTCCAAACGCGAAAACCCAAGCTTCAGCATGGCACGGCCACCATGAAAGGCAGTCAACGAGTCGCCTGCCCCCAAAAGGTCTCCATGACCAAGCCCGCGAAAGCAGGCATTCGCCGCGGCCAGCAGATCAGCACTCGTATCGGCGAGGGTGCCATCAAGATCAAAGACCACAGTTTTCATTTCTGTCACCTTGCGTGAGGCGGCCACCCCTTGCGGCCCGGTCTTTACGGGGTAAAACGGGCGCAACGATAAGGAAAGGGGCAGTATGTCAGTTTCACTGGTAATTCTGGCTGCGGGCATGGGCACTCGCATGAATTCGGACATGCCCAAAGTCTTGCACCACGTTGCAGCCAGCCCGCTGCTTCACCACGCGATGCTTGCGGGCCAAAGCCTCTCTCCTGACCGGACCGTCGTGGTGGTCGGACATGGTGCAGAGCAAGTGGGCAAAGCTGCAAAAGCCTTTGATGAAGGTGCCGTGATTGTTGTTCAGGACGAGCAAAAGGGCACAGCCCACGCAGTTGCTCAGGCAGCACCTTTGCTGGCGGACGCAAGTGGAGACGTGATCATTCTTTACGGCGACACGCCGTTCATTCGCCCCGAAACCCTTGCCGCCATGCACGTGGCACGCAAGAAGCACGCAATTGTCGTTCTTGGCTTCCATGCGGCAGACCCGGGGCGTTATGGCAGGCTGATTGCAAGCGGCGACACGCTGGAAAAGATCGTCGAATTCAAGGACGCATCAGATGCAGAACGCGCCGTAACACTCTGTAATTCTGGTGTAATTTGCGCCGATGCCAAAGCACTGTTCGACCTGGTTTCAGCCGTCGAGCCGAATAACGCGGCTAGCGAATATTACCTGACAGATATCGTTCAGATCGCAAGATCACGCGGGCTGTCTTCTGGCATCGTCCTTTGCCCCGAAGCCGAGACAATGGGCGTGAATACGCGCGCGCAACTTGCTGACGCTGAAAGGGAGTTTCAAAAGCGCGCCCGCGCGGAAGCGTTGGAAAACGGTGTAACGCTGACAGCGCCCGATACGGTCTTTTTCGCCATCGACACTGTCGTCGGTCGTGATGCGATCATCGGGCCCAACGTTGTCTTCGGCCCGGGTGTTACCATTGAATCTGGTGCCGAAATTCGGGCTTTCTGTCATCTTGAAGGTTGCCATATCAGCCGCGGGGCGACCGTTGGTCCCTTTGCCCGTTTGCGACCTGGGGCTGAGTTGGCCGAAGACGTCCATGTCGGCAATTTTGTGGAAATCAAGAACGCCATTCTCGACGAAGGCGTCAAGGTCGGGCACCTGACCTATATCGGCGATGCCGACATCGGCGAGCACACGAATATCGGTGCCGGCACGGTGACCTGTAACTATGACGGCGTCATGAAGCATCGGACCACCATCGGGAAGCGGGCCTTTATCGGATCCGACACGATGTTGGTCGCCCCAGTCAAAATCGGCGACGGTGCCTTGACGGCAAGTGGTTCGGTCATCACGGAAGATGTTCCCGCCGAGGCAGTCGCCATTGCCCGCGCAGAACAGATCGTCAAAGCAGGGCTTGCGACGAAGCTACTTGAACGCCTTCGGGCGATAAAGGCCAAGAAGGGCAAATAATATGTGCGGAATTATTGGTGTCTTGGGCAATCACGAAGTCGCCCCCCAGATGGTCGAGGCGCTGAAACGTCTGGAATACCGCGGTTATGACAGCGCCGGGATTGCGACAGTTCACAATGGCAAACTGGACCGCCGCCGCGCCATTGGGAAGCTGGTGAATTTGTCCGACCTGCTGGTGCACGAACCCTTGGCGGGAAAAGCCGGTATCGGCCACACCCGTTGGGCCACCCATGGCGGCCCGACTGTTGTCAACGCTCACCCCCACAAGGCTGGGCCGGTCGCCGTGGTTCATAATGGCATTATCGAGAACTTCCGCGAACTGCGCGAAGAACTTGCCGAGGCTGGATACACGCAAGAAAGCCAAACCGACACCGAAACCATCGCCCTTTTGATGCAACAGGCGATGAACGGAGGAGCATCCCCAGTAGACGCCGCCCGCGTCACGCTCAAGCGACTCCACGGCGCATTTGCCTTGTGTTTTCTCTTTGACGGCGAAGAAGATCTGCTGATCTGCGCGCGCAAGGGCAGCCCGTTGGCAATCGGCCATGGCGACGGCGAAATGTTCGTTGGCTCTGACGCTATTGCCTTGGCTCCGATGACGGACCGCATCACATATCTGGAAGAAGGCGATTGGGCCGTCATTACGCGTAAAGGGGCCGAGATTTTTGACGTGGCCGACCGCCGTGCCAATCGCCCGGAAACCCGAATTCAGGTGGATGCTACCCGCGTGGAAAAGGCGGGCTACAAGCATTTCATGGCCAAGGAAATTGCCGAACAACCAGCGGTCATCGCCGATGCGTTGAAACACTATGCCCCGGCTGGGCGCTTGAACCTACCCGAGGCGTTGAATTTCAAATCCATCGACCGGGTAATGATGGTGGCCTGCGGAACAGCATCCTACGCCTGCCATGTCGCAAAATACTGGTTCGAACAGATCGCTGGAATTCCCGCCGAAATCGACATTGCGTCAGAGTTCCGCTACCGCGACCCCGTTCTTTCGCCGGCTTCGATGGCGATTTTTGTCAGCCAGTCCGGGGAAACCGCAGACACGCTGGCCGCTCTTCGTCACGTTTCGGAAAAGGTCACAAAGGTTGTTTCTGTCGTAAACGTTCCCACATCGTCGATCGCACGAGAGTCTGACCTTTCCCTGCCGATTCATGCCGGGGTCGAAGTTGGCGTGGCCTCTACCAAAGCTTTTACCTGCCAGTTGACGGTTCTGGCGCTGATGGCATTGAAAGCGGGCCGCGACAAAGGCAACTTGACCGACGCACAGGTGGCGGAGCACCTGGAGGCAATTACGTCTCTTCCGGGTTTGATGAACCACGCCCTGCAACTGTCCGACGCCATCCGCGATGTGGCCGAAGATCTGAGCGAGGCACAGGACGTGCTGTTCCTTGGCCGTGGGGCAATGTTCCCATTGGCACTGGAAGGCGCTCTTAAACTGAAAGAAATCAGCTACATCCACGCCGAAGGTTATGCATCGGGTGAGCTGAAACATGGCCCGATTGCATTGATTGACAATCGTGTTCCGGTCATCGTTCTTGCGCCAAGGGACGGTCTGTTCGACAAGACGGTTTCCAACATGCAAGAAGTTATGGCCCGCAATGGCAAAGTCCTTCTTCTGTCGGATGCCGCAGGTATCGCCGAGGCGGGCCAAGGGTGCTGGAAGACAATTTCCCTGCCCACAGTGCCCGCGGCTTTTGCGCCAATCCTCTATTCAGTTCCAGCGCAGTTGCTTGCCTATCATACGGCAATTGCCAAAGGCACAGATGTCGATCAACCGCGCAACTTGGCGAAATCGGTTACTGTCGAATAATGGCGAAGCCGTTCGACAGTTTCTCAGATGATCAGCGGTCATTCGTCTCTGAACAGCCGATCTTCTTTGTCGCAACTTCAGCCCCGGAATCCCACATCAACCTTTCTCCAAAAGGCATGGACAGTCTGCGCATCTTGGGGCCGCGTCAACTGATCTGGCTGAACGTGACCGGATCGGGAAATGAAACCGCCGCGCATTTGCAGCAGGATGCGCGCATGACAATCATGTGGTGCAGCTTCGGCGCTCGCCCGTTGATCTTGCGCGCCTATGGCACCGCTCGCTGCCTGCACAAGACAGATGCAGACTGGCCCATGGTGGCTGCTCTTTTACCAGATTTGCCAGGCGCTCGTCAGTTCTTCGATATGTCGGTCGATTTGGTGCAAACCTCATGCGGATTTGCTGTCCCCTTCATGGACGCAGCCCGCGAACGCCCGGTATTGCGGGATTGGGCCATTCAAAAGGGTGCTTCCGGCCTTGCCTCTTATTGGGACGAGCGAAATCGCACTTCGATAGACGGTCTTCCCACTGGAATTGACGCCAACCTGAGGACTTCTGAATGACGCCCGACGAAGCCCTGACATCACTCCGAGCACTCGGAGACCCCGGGAAGGCCAAGGAGATGGCCTCCTATCACAAAGCACCGCGTGAATACCTTGGGGTTTCTGTTCCGGAGATCACAGATCTTGCCAATGGCTGGCGATCCGCGCTCGACCTTTCGGCCAGAGTAGATTTGTCCCGCGACCTTTGGGACACCAACATTCACGAAGCGCGCATTGCCGCAGCAAAACTTCTGACTCAGGCGCGCATCACGCCAGACCAGAACGTCTGGGAATTGTTCTTGTCTTGGGTGCCAGATTTCGACGCCTGGGCCATCGCCGACCATGCCTGCGATGTTGGAAGACGCCGTCTTGAAGCAAACGCTGCGCGGATTGAGGACGTTGAACCCTTCGTCTCAAACGCCCGAATGTGGACGCGTCGGGCGGCTTTGGTCGTAACCCTGCCCTATGCCAAAAAGAATTTCCCAAAACCGCAAGAACTGGAAATCAGAGAACGCGTCTTGGGCTGGGCAGCCGATCTGGCCTCGGACAAGGACTGGTTCATTCAGAAAGCCGTCGCATGGTGGTTGCGCGACCTGTCAAAACACGACGCCGCAAGAACGCGGTCTTTTCTGGAAGGCCCCGGTCAGGTGCTGAAGCCATGGGCACAGAAAGAGGCCGCCCGCCACTTAGAGAACTAAGGTCGGCTGATCTGGCCGCCGCCGATGCTTGCCGAAACTCCGGTCGTTGACGGCCCGCTTGTCGGCAGCCCCCGCATCACACGAACGGCGAGATAAGCGAAGGCCTGTGCTTCCAGCATATCCCCACTAAGCCCGATTGCCTCGACAGGTTGAACTTCAAAGGACAACCGCGCGGCCAACTGCTCCATCATCGCGGCATTGTGACGTCCGCCACCACACACGAACAACTGCTGAATCGGTGCCGGGAAATGTTCGGCACCACGCGCCACGGCCGCTGCCGCAATGGCAACCAAGGTGGCTGTTGCGTCGGCGTCCGACAAACCTTCCACGACATCCAGAATTCTCGTGAACTCATTCCGATCCAAAGATTTCGGCGGCATCTTGAAAAAATAGGGATGCCGAAGAAACGCCTCGACGATCTCTTCGTCCACCTTGCCGGTCTCTGCCAGTTTCCCCCCTTCATCAAAGGTAAGGCCCTGTCGCATAAGCAGCAAGTCGTTGATGGGTGCATTCGCTGGCCCCGTATCAAAAGCAAGCAACGCGCCCGGAGATTCCGGCACGGGCTGCCTTGGATCAACCCACGTCAGGTTACCCACCCCACCAAGGTTCAGGAATGCGACTGGCATGGTCAGTCCAGCCCATTTCGCGCATGCAAAGTGAAAAAAGGGCGCAAGCGGCGCGCCTTGCCCACCCATGGCGACATCGTTGCTGCGAAAATCCCAGACTACCGGCACACCCAAAGCCTCGGCCAAAAGGGCGCCGTTCCCCGTTTGGTGCGTGCCTTTTCCACGCGGGTCATGGGCCAAAGTCTGGCCGTGGAACCCCACAACCTCGGCCCCCGAAAAGCGTGATAGCACCTCGGCATGGGCAAGTTCGACGACCTCAGCCGCCTCGGCAACCGGTGGCTCTCCGGGCCATGCTCCAAAGGCCACCCTGATGATTTCCTGTTCAGCCCTTGAATACGCTCGATAGGCGCATGGGCCAAATTCCAGAATACTGGTTCCATCGGTCAGCACCATTGCGGCATCCACGCCGTCAAGCGACGTGCCCGACATCGTTCCCAACGCCCAGACCGGACCTGCCTTCAGCATCTTTCCAAGCCCCCACCATCCCGCTATACCGCCACCATTCTATGACACGAGGCCGCTATGACCTACCACCCGAAATCAGACTTCATGCGCGTGATGATGACCCGTGGCTTTCTAGCCGATTGCACGGACTATCAGGCGTTGGACGAAGCGTTTCTGAAAGGTGTGGTTCCCGGCTATATCGGCTTTGACGCAACGGCCAAGTCGTTGCACGTTGGCAGCCTTATCCAGATCATGATGCTGCGCTGGCTGCAAAAATGCGGCGGCAAGCCGATTGTCCTGATGGGCGGCGGCACGACCAAGATCGGCGATCCGTCTTTCCGGGCTGATGAGCGCCCGCTGCTAACCAATGACCAGATCGATGCCAATATCGCTGGCATCAAGCGGGCCTTCTCGCCTTACGTTTCCTTTGGCGAAGGCCCGAACGATGCGATCATGGTAAACAATGCCGAATGGCTGGACAGCCTGAATTACATCGGCTTCCTGCGCGATATCGGCCGCCATTTCAGCGTCAACCGGATGCTCAGCTTCGAGTCGGTGAAATCACGTCTGGACCGGGAACAATCCCTGTCCTTCCTCGAATTCAACTACATGATCCTGCAGGCCTACGATTTCCTCGAACTGAACCGCCGTTACGGTTGCCTCGTGCAAATGGGCGGTTCGGACCAGTGGGGAAATATCGTCAACGGCGTCGATCTGACCCGTCGCGTGATCGACCACGAGGTCTATGGCCTGACTTCTCCGCTTTTGACCACGTCCGATGGGAAAAAGATGGGCAAAAGTCAGTCCGGTGCTGTCTGGCTGAACGGTGACATGTATTCGCCCTATGAATTCTGGCAGTTCTGGCGGAACACGACCGACGCCGATGTTGGTCGCTTCCTCAAACTTTATACGGAACTTCCCATCGAGGAATGCGAACGGTTGGGCGCCCTTGAAGGTGCCGAAATTAATGCGGCAAAGGTGATCCTCGCCAACGAGGTCACCACACTTCTGCATGGCGCCGAAGCCGCCGCTGCCGCCGAAGCGACTGCCCGTGAAGTCTTTGAAAAAGGCGGAATCGGAGATGATCTGCCAACGGTCAATATCGCACCTGAGGAATTGGCTGACGGTCTTGGGATCGTACAGCTTTTCGTTCGTGCCGGTTTGGCTGCCTCGGGAAAGGATGCAAAACGTCTGATTTCCGAAGGCGGCGCAAAGATGAACGATGAGATCGTCACCGATGCGGGCCTTCGACTTGGGGCGGGCGATCTGGCGGAACCGGTCAAGTTGACGGCCGGCAAAAAACGCCATGCCTTGGTGACCCTCGGCTGAGCGACGTCGCAAAACGGACGGACCTCTTAAGGGGTCTCGGGTAAAATCCCGTGGCCCCTCACATCAAAGGACCGTCATGCGCCCTTCCGCTTTCACTTCACCGGGTCGTTTCTGGCGCGGTAATCTGCACACCCACTCTACCCTGTCTGACGGCGTTCTAAGTCCCGAGGAGGTGTGCCGACGATATCGCGCCGAGGGATATGATTTCCTCGCCCTCACCGATCATTTCTTGGGTTGCTACAACTTTCCGATTGCGGACACGCGTCCCTTCCGCGGCGAAGGTTTTACGACGATTCTCGGGGCCGAACTTCACTCTGGCGCGATGGAAAATGGCGAACTCTGGCATCTCTTGGCCGTCGGCCTCCCCGATGACTTCGCGCCATCAAACTCACCCGATTTCCGACCTGTGCCAGATCAGGAAACCGCCTCCGAATTGGCTCAGCGGGCGGTGGACGCAGGCGCCTTTGTCGCCATTGCCCACCCGCAATGGTCGGGTCTAACACTTTCAGACGCGCGAAGGATAACAGCTGCCCATGCGGTCGAAATCTACAATCACGGATGCGCCATGGGATGCGACCGTCCTGACGGTTTCAGCATCGCCGATCTTCTTTTAACCGAGGGCCGTCACCTCTCTCTCATCGCGACCGACGACGCACATTTTTCGGAACCCGACCACTTTGGCGGATGGGTCATGCTTAAGGCAACGGAAAACACCCCCGCAGCCCTCCTTGCGGCGCTAAAGCGCGGTGACTTCTACTCTACCCAAGGCCCGCTGCTGCACGACGTCATCTTAAGAGGAGATAAGATCATCGTCGAAAGTTCTGCGGTCACGTCCGCCATCGCCATTGGTCAAGGCACTGGCGCAAAAGGCGTGCACGGTCATTCCATGACGAAAACCGAAATCCCGCTGGCCCGCCTGAACAACAGCCCTTGGGTCCGCGTTTCCGTCATTGACGCGGCTGGAAAACGTGCCTGGTCAAACCCGCTCTGGCGCTGACCCCCTATATCTTGGCGGAAATATCCCGGGAGTCAGCATCTTGGCGCGGCCAAGATGCGAAAAGGGGGCAGAGCCCCCTTCTCTACTTAAAACAGGAATGTCCGGCCCGTCAGGGCCGGACACAAGCTCATCTGCAACCTTTGCTCAGCGTGCGGCCGATACGGCGCGCCCGGTCAGCACCTTGACCAGATTGGCGCGGTAAGCCGCCGATCCGTGCAGATCACTGATCATGTTGCTGGCATCGACCTTCAGCCCAGAAATGGCCGAGGCCGAAAAATCGGCAGAAAGAACGGTTTCTGCTTCGGTCCAGCGGAACACGCCTTCATTCGACGCCCCCGTCACGGCCACCCGGACGCCACCGGCGTGCTTGGCAACGAAGACCCCGGTCAGCGCAAACCGGCTAGCGGGCTGGTTGAACTTCACATAGGCCGCTTTCTGCGGGACCGGGAAGATGACGCTGGTGATGAACTCACCCTCTTCCAAGGCCGTCGTGAAAAGCCCTTGGAAATAGTCATCTGCCGCGATCTTGCGCTTGTTGGTCACAACCGTTGCGCCAGAAGCCAACACCGCCGACGGATAGCAGGCCGCCGGGTCGTTATTGGCGATCGACCCGCCAATGGTGCCACGGTTGCGCACTGCCGGGTCTCCGATCCCACCGGCAAGCGCGGCAAGCGCCGGATAGGAACCGGCCGCTTCCTTTGCCACCACGGCATGCGGCGTGGCCGCCCCGATATGCAGACCGCCTTCACCCATGCAGACACCCTGCATTTCGGCGATCCCGGTCAGGCTGACCAGAACCTCCGGCGCGGCAAGGCGCTGTTTCATCGTGGGCAGCAATGTCTGGCCGCCCGACAGCGCCTGAGCGCCGTCGGAAGCTAAGGCCTTGGTCGCCTCGGCAATCGACGAGGGTTTGACGAACTCAAAATTATGCATGGTCTCTCCCTCCGATTAACCGTTGATCGCTGCCCAGACACGGCCCGGCGAAACCGGCATGTCGATATGGGTAACATGGCTGATGCCGCCACGCTGCAGCGCGTCGATGACCGCGTTCACCACCGCAGGCGGGGAACCGATGGCACCTGCCTCACCACAGCCTTTCACGCCCAATGGGTTGTGCGTGCATGGTGTCGAGCAGGAATGGTCGACCGTGTAGAACGGTACGTCATCCGCACGCGGCATCGCATAGTCCATGAACGAACCAGTCAGAAGCTGGCCGTTCTCGTCATAGCTGGTGTTTTCGCACAGCGCCTGTCCGATTCCCTGCCCCACACCACCATGAACCTGACCTTCCACGATCATTGGGTTCATGACATTGCCAAAGTCATCGGCCGCAGTGAACTTGACGACATCGACCTTGCCGGTATCGGGATCAACCTCCACCTCGCAGATATAGGCGCCAGCCGGATAGGTAAAGTTGCCCGGATCATAGAAGGCGGTTTCTTCCAGCCCCGGCTCCAATGTTTCCAGCGGATAGTTGTGCGGGACATAGGCCGAGAAGGCGATTTCGCCAAAGGTCTTGGCCTTGTCGGTGCCAGCCACACTGAACTTGCCGTCCTCGAACGTGATGTCGTCCTCGGATGCTTCCAGCATGTGAGCGGCGATCTTCTTGCCCTTGGCGATGATCTTGTCCACCGCCTTGTTCATCGCCGATCCGCAGACCGCCAGCGAGCGCGAGCCATAAGAGCCCATGCCGAAGGGGATCTTCGACGTATCGCCATGCACGATCTCGACCGACTTTTCGTCGATGCCAAGACGTTCGGCAACGATCTGGGCAAAGACGGTTTCATGGCCCTGACCATGGCTGTGGGCCCCGGTCATGACGCTGATATTGCCGGTGGCGTTCACACGCACGGTTGCAGCGTCATAAAGGCCGACGCGGCTGCCAAGGATGCCAACAAGGTTCGACGGCGCGATACCGCAGGCTTCGATCCAGGTCGAAAGCCCCATACCACGCAGCTTACCCTTGGCCTTGGAGGCAGCAACACGGGCGGCAAAGCCCGACACGTCGCCCAACTCCATCGCTTTGTCGAGCGTCGCCTGATAGTTGCCAGTGTCGTAAACCAGCCCAACCGGGGTGGTGTAAGGGAACTGGTCCGGCGTCAGCAGGTTCTTGCGGCGCACCTCGAACGGATCAAGGTTCAGCTCGCGGCACATCTTGTCGATCACGCGCTCAAGGCTGTAGGTCGCCTCGGGGCGGCCCGCTCCGCGATAGGCATCGACCGGCGCGGTGTTGGTGAAGACAGCCTTCACGTTCACATAGACATTCGGCACCTTGTAGGGGCCAGCCATCAGCGTGCCATGCAGGAAGGTCGGCGTCGCGGTCGAGAAGTTCGACAGATACGCGCCCACATTGGCATGGGTTTCGGTCCGGATCGCAAGGATCTGGCCGTCCTTGGTGCAGCCCAGTTCGATCTTGGTGACATGGTCGCGGCCATGGGCATCGGACAAGAAGCTTTCCGTACGCTCTGCGGTCCAGCGCACAGGACGACCCAGCTTTTTCGCAGCAGCCAGAACCAGCGCTTCTTCGCCGTAGTGGTAGATCTTGGACCCGAAGCCGCCACCCACATCGGGGGCCACGACAGTCAGCTTGTTTTCCGGAATTCCCATCACGAAAGCCGCGACCAGAAGGCGGGTCAGGTGTGGGTTCTGGCTGGTCGTGGTCAGCTTATAGTCGCCGGTGCCGGTGTTGTACTCGCCAATTGAGGCGCGCGGCTCCATCGCATTCGGAACCAGACGGTTGTTGGTCAGTTCCAGCGTCACGACATGCGGCGCGGCTTTCATCGCGGCATCGGTCGCCGCGCGGTTGTCCTCGATCCAACCCCAGTCAAAGCAAAGGTTATCCGGGATTTCGTCATGAACGCGGTTCGAGGCATCTGCCAATGCCGCCTTCATATCGACGATGGCGGGCAGCTCTTCGATATCGGTGTCGGCAGCCAATTGCTCGGCGGCATCCTTGGCCTGCTGATAGGTCTCTGCAACCACAGCGGCATAGGCGTCGCCCACATGGCGCACCTTGCCATGGGCCAGCACCGGGCGCTTTGGTTCGCGCATCGGTGTGCCATCGCGGCTGTTGATCAACCAACCTGCCGGGTTACCGCCAACGGCGGCAAAATCTTCGCCGGTGAACACGGCCAGAACGCCGGGCATTCCGGAGGCGGTCGTCGTATCAATCGACTTGATCGTGCCATGGGCCACGTTTGACCGCACCATCACGGCATGGGCCTGCGCGTGCAGGCTAACGTCATCGGTATAAAGCCCTTTTCCGGTCAGGAAACGGACGTCTTCGCGGCGCTTAGAGGACGCGCCAATCCCGGTATCTTTCGGCATGGATCCCTCCCCTTATTCCGCAGCGACGGACGACACATCCTGGCCAGAAGCGGCGAGGACTGCCTTGACGATGTTGTGGTAGCCTGTGCAACGGCAGATGTTGCCTTCCAAATAATGGCGCACATCCGCTTCGGTTGGCTTTGGATTCTCGGCCAACAGGGCAGCCGAAGACATCACCATGCCCGGGGTGCAGAATCCGCACTGAAGCCCATGGTGATCCTGAAAGGCCTGCTGAACGGTGCCAAGGCTGCCGTCTGCATTCGCCATGCCTTCGATCGTGCGAACTTCCGCGCCTTCCAGATCGGCCGCAAACACGGTGCAGGACTTGACGGCCTTGCCATTGACATGAACCACGCAGGCTCCGCATTGCGAGGTGTCGCAGCCCACATGGGTGCCAGTCAGCCCCAGCCCTTCGCGCAGGTATTGGACAAGAAGCGTCCGCCCTTCCGCTTCGGCCGAGACGGCTTTGCCGTTCACGGTCATCGAGACTTTCGTCATGGGTTCCTCCCTTGGAATTTCCGTCGGTACGTTTGAAAGCTCAGCCCAGCAGACGCTTGAACCAGCCTTTTTTCTTTTCACCTTCCCCAGCTTCCGGGGTTACAGCAACAGATTCTTGAACATCACTTTCACTTTCCTGAGCCGGCCCTTCGACCGTCTCCTGGAAACGCGTGAAAAACTCATCGGCCATCTTCTTGGCCACACCATCAATGATACGGCTGCCGAGCTGGGCAAGCTTGCCACCAACCGAAGCCTCGACATCGTAAGTCAGTTTGGTGCCGTTGGGGATCGGCTCCAGTGAAACAACAGCACCGCCCTTGGCAAATCCCGCTGGACCGCCTTTGCCCTCACCGGAAAGGGTGACCGTCTTGCCTTCAACGATATTCGAAAGGCTGACCGCGCCTTTGAAAGTGGCCTTCACCGGGCCGATCTTTTGGGTCACCGTCGCCTCAAAACCCTCTGACGGGCTGCCGGTCACTTCGGTGCATCCCGGGATGCACTCCTTCAAGACCTCTGGGTTCAAGATCGCCTCCCAGACCGCTTTCGGGCTGGCCTTGATCTCACGGCTATCGGACATCTGCATCGGTGATTTCTCCCTTTGGAAAGGCAGCTTAGGGCGCGTCGCACCGCCCCGCTATGGAACATAAGTCGTAGGTCAACGGTCAGGCGGTAGAAAATCCGCACCGTAGTCTGAATAGAGAGCCTTGATCCGGCCATCGGCCAAGGCTGCGGAAATGGCGTCATCAACAGCATAACCAAGATCACGATGTTGCATGTGCACCGCAAGCCCCAAGGTCCATCGACCTGCGGCGAACCCGGGCATAGGCGGGCTGTGGACGCCAACAGTTTCGTCGGCCTCGGATTGAAGCTGCGTCACCGGCCCCATAGCCGCCATAACCGCGCCTGACTTTACCGCCGTCATGGCATCGGACATTGTCGGGAAACGCTGGATCTTGTCGGCAAGACCGCCCCCCGGAAGACTGGTCAGGTAAAAGTCGGCAATCGAGTCGTTTTCAACAGCGACCGTATCAAATCGAAAGAAGGCAGGAACCGGCGCACCCTCAACTCGGCCATCCGCATCGGCGATCATGCCCTCTGCATCCGGGTAGGCCTGCCGTGACCAAGCGATACCGATTTTCTCATCGGCATATTGACCTGTGAAAACAACCTGTTCGACGCGACAAGTATATTCGCTGTTATAGGGGACGCGCAGCATGACATTTGACACATGCCCACCAATCGTTGCCCCCTTCCAGACGTAGTTCAAAAGATCTGCGTCCAGCGTTTCACCGGATTGCACAAAGCGAAAACGAGGCGCGACACCAAGGCTCTGGGCGATGATTTCGCCAATGCCTATGTCGATTCCTTTCGGTTTTCCGGCAACCTCCCAGCTATAGGGTGGAAAATCCTCGTAAACGGCAAATTCGATCCAACCGCGCTCGATGATCTGGTCAAGGGTTTGCCCAACATCCTGCGCGCTGGTGTTCTGCGGACGCTGGCCTGGCGTCACACCTTCGCAACGGGCGTGGACCAAACCCGGAGAAAGGCACAGCAAAAGGGCCAGCATCCGCAGCATGGTCAATGCGCCGCCGAAAGACCGATGGTCAGCATTTCCGCAGCCTTGCGCTTCGCTTCGCCTGACCCGTCAAGGGCAAGGGCGGCCCGCAAAGCGACGCTGTCCGCTTTCGGTGCGCCAGAGGCCGTTACGATCTGCCCTGCAATTTCCATCAGTTCGGTTTTCAGGGCCGCCTCATCGCCACCACCTGCGGCCAGGTCGTCCCGGATCGCGCCAAGACGCACGGCATGGGAATCAAGTGCGCCATCCTCGGGGCGCGTTTCGACATAGGTGCGGATCGCCCAGGCAGCTTTCTGACCGAGGATCTCTCCAAAAGCTGGCATCTTGGTGGTGCCGTCTTGGGTGTAGCCATGCTGGAACCGTTCGATGAACCACTCGTCGCCGTACTCTTCCGCCTCAAGGAACCGAAGGTCGGGGGCAAGACCGCCCGAAACAACGCCCAGACCGTGGCATCGCGCACAGTTCTGGTTGTAGCCAGAGTCGCCAACAACGACGGCCTGCCACCAGACCTCATCTCCGGCTGCTTCGGCGCGGTAGGGGTTTTCGGTCAGCCATTCCTCACCAACCTCTGGCAAGGCGTCAGTGTTCACGGGCTGTGGGGCAACATCCCCATGGGCATTGGCCAAGCCACCCCATGCCAAAGCGGCCACAACACCAAGGCCAATCACCGAACGGACCAGCTCGTTCTTGCGAAAACGGGTCATCAGGGCTCTCCTCCATCCTGTTCACAAACAGGGATAGCTGCGTAGCGGCGGTCCAGCCATTCGACCATGGTGCAAGTCGCAACCACACGGCGTCAGACCATGGTCGTATTTCCCGCCACCGCCCAACGTCCGATTGTGACCAAAGCGGAGGAGAGAATGGTTCGGTTGCTTGTCTTGGCGACGGTCGCTGCATTTGCGGGGTTTCCGGCGGATCGCGCGCGGGCAGAGGTCGCGATACCCATCGTCTATCTTAGGGCCGAAGTGGAACGTCCGCCGGTTCTTTCCAATCTGGATCCGATTCCGGAAGACCTTGGCATCGCTGGCGCCGAGATCGCCCTGAAGGACAACTCGACAACAGGACAGTTCTTGGGCCATCTTTATTCACTGTCCTTCGTCACCGTCCCACCAGACGGAGATCTGTCATCAGCCGCCCTGACGGCCCTTGGTGACGCGCAGCTTATCCTGATCGACGCCCCAGCCGACTCCGTTCTTGCCATCGCTGACATGCCCGAAGCCCAAGGTGCGCTCTTGTTCAATGTTGTATCGGGAGAGGCGCGGCTGCGGTCTGAAGCCTGCCGTGCAAACCTCCTTCACACGATCCCCGAAGATGCGGCCCGCACTGACGCCCTGATGCAAACGCTATTGGCAAAGCAGTGGACCCGGCTGGTCATGATCACAGGCCCGTCCGAGTCTGACCGTGCCTTTGCCCAAACGCTAAACCGTTCCGCCCAGAAGTTCGGAATAGAAATCGTGGCGGAAAAGGAATGGACATTCGACACCGACCTGCGCGAATCCACCGGGCAGGAAATTCCGCGTTTCATGCAGGACTTCCCTGATCACGATGTCGTCCTTGTGGCCGACCCAACCGACGATTTCGGGCGCTACATTGAACATAACACATGGTTGCCGCGCCCCGTTGCAGGAACCGAAGGTCTCCATCCCGAAGCATGGGCGCCAGTCATCGAAGCCTGGGGCGCGGTGCAACTGCAAAACCGGTTCGAAGACCACGCGCATCGCAACATGCGCGGGCAAGACTATGCCGCATGGGCCGCCATCCGGGCAATCGGAGAGGCGGTGACGCGCACCAACAGCGCCGATCCGGCTGCTTTGCGCGCCTATATGCTTGGCCCCGAATTCACCCTCGACGGATTCAAGGGGCGCGCTCTCAGTTTTCGCAGCTGGAATGGGCAACTGCGTCAACCCATCGCCGTCGTCAACGACCGCGCTCTTGTCGCCATGCCCCCCCTGCCCGCCTTTTTGCATCAGCGCAATGACATGGACAGTCTGGGCCTCGACCAGCCTGAAAGTGCCTGCACGGAGTTTGACGAATGATTAGCCGCGCCACGACCTTTGGCCTGCTGCTCTTAGTGGTATCCTTTCCAGCTATGGCCGAAGAGCTTTGGGTCACGAATGAAAAGGACGACACGATCAGCGTGATCGACGCGACCAGTCTCGAAGTCATTCGCACGCTCCCAACCGGAGAACGCCCCCGTGGCATCACTTTTTCCAAAGATTTTTCAAAGGTCTATATCTGCGCCTCTGACAGCGATGCCGTGCAGGTGATGGATCCAGTCTCGGGCGAAATCCTTCATGATCTGCCGTCGGGCGAAGACCCGGAACAATTCGTGCTGCACCCCGACGACCGTCATCTTTACATCGCGAATGAGGATGACGCAGTCACGACCGTTGTTGATACCGAGACACGGACAGTTGTCGCCCAGATCAATGTCGGGATCGAGCCGGAAGGCATGGGCGTTTCGCCGGATGGCAAGATCGTCGTGACGACATCAGAAACCACCAATATGGCGCATTGGATCGACACATCGACCAACACGATCTTTGCAAACACGCTGGTCGACAGCCGACCGCGACATGCCGAATTCACCAAGGCCACCAATGAGCTTTGGGTCAGTGCCGAAATCGGCGGTACCGTCAGCGTGTTTGATGTCACGACGCAAACGGAAAAGGCGAAGATCCGGTTCGAAATTACCGGAGTGAACTCAGATCTGGTGCAACCCGTCGGCTTTGAATTCACCCCCGACGAAAAGACCGTCTTCGTAGCCCTTGGTCCCTCCAACCACGTTGCTGTGGTCAATGCCGAAACCTATGAGGTCGAGGACTACATCCTCGTCGGGCGCCGCGTCTGGCACATGGCCTTTTCTCAGGATCATAGCCGGCTTTTCACCACCAATGGCGTCTCGGGTGATGTGACCGTCATCGACGTAGCCGCGCGCGAAGCCATCAAATCCATCAAAGTGGGGCGCTTCCCTTGGGGGATTGCGCTTCGCCCGTCAAATTAAGGCTCATCCATGAACCAGTTCTTCCGTTGGTCCATCGTCCCCTTGCTGCTTCCCACCCTCGCCATGGCTGACAGCCACGCAACCGGCCTTGCAGGGCTCTTTTCTGGCTCCAACAAGGTTGATCTTCCGCCAATCACCCTTTCTGCCGGAACGCCGCTAAGCGCGGAGCCTTGGGTGTTGAAGTCAGGCACATATTACGAATTCGAAATTCAGGGGGATGGCAGCCAAGAACTTGGCCTGACCGGACCAGAGTTCTTTCGCGCAATATGGATCGACGAAATCGTTGTCGAAGGCCTCGAAATCCGCCCGCTCGGCCTCGACTCGATCGAATTTGACGAAGCAGGCGAAATGGAAATCGGCTTCATCGCCATCAAACCGGGCCGTTACAATTTGCATGTCCCCGGCACCACGGGCGCCCTGCACCGTTTAGAGATAACCATCGAGTGACCCTGACCGTCGAACATCTTTCGCACCGTTACGGCGCCAAGATGGCCTTGGACGACGTAAGTTTCTCATTGGGCCCGGGGTTTACCGCCCTGCTCGGCCCGAACGGCGCCGGAAAATCCACACTCTTTGGCCTGTTGACCCGGCTCTTTGCCGCGCAAGCCGGCCAGATTTCGGTGGCCGGCTATGCGCTTTCTAAACAACCACGCGCAGCCTTGGCCCGCATGGGCGTCGTTTTCCAACAGCCGACGCTCGACCTTGACCTGACGGTTCGGCGAAATCTTTTGTATTTCGCAGCCCTTCACGGATTATCCGGCAAGATGGCCGAGACACGAAGCGCAGAAGTTCTTGATCTTCTGGGCATGGCAGAACGCGCCCAAGAACCGGTCCGCAACTTGAATGGCGGTCATCGCCGCAGGATGGAAATTGCGCGATCCATGATCCACCGGCCGCAAGTCCTTTTGCTTGACGAGCCGACGGTCGGTCTGGATGCCGAAACCCGGCTTGCCATTGTCGACCATGTGCATCGGTTGGCACAGGATGGCCTGACGGTGCTTTGGGCCACGCATCTGACCGATGAAATCCGCACGGACGACCACTTGCTGATCCTGCATCAGGGGCGGGTTCGCTCAGACGGTCGCGCCGCAGATTTCGCCCCCTCCCAGCACTTGCAAGAAGCGTTTCTTGCGCTGACGGCTGGCGCCACGGCGGGGGCAGCCAAATGATCTGGTTCATCTCTTTGCGGGCCATCCTGCAACGCGAGGCGCTGCGGTTCTTGGGCCAAAAGGGCCGCTTGGTGGCGGCACTGGTCCGCCCACTGGTCTGGCTGGTCATCTTTGCCACAGGTTTTCGCGCGGCCCTTGGCCTGTCGATCACGCCGCCCTATCAGACCTACATCACCTATGACACCTACATCGTCCCCGGACTTCTGGGAATGATATGTCTTTTCAACGGGATGCAGTCCTCTCTTTCACTGGTCTATGACCGCGAGATGGGGTCCATGCGGCTGTTGCTGACCACCCCCTTGCCGCGCTGGTGGCTGTTGTTCTCAAAACTCCTGGCTGGAACGGTTGTCTCGCTTATCCAATGCCTTGCCTTCTGGGCCATCGCCATTGCTTGGGGTGTCAAATTGCCTGTCTGGGGGATCATCCCGGCGCTTCCGGCTCTTTTGCTTGCGGGCCTTATGCTGGGGTCTCTGGGGTTGATGCTCTCTTCCCTGATCCGCCAGTTGGAAAACTTCGCAGGCGTGATGAATTTCGTCATCTTCCCGATGTTCTTTCTGTCCTCGGCGCTCTACCCGCTGTGGAAAATGGCCGAAGCCTCGCCTCTGCTTGCCAAGGCCTGCGCACTGAACCCCTTTACGCAAAGCGTCGAAATGATCCGCTTTGCCGTCTACGGCCAGATCAACCTTGCAGCCCTTGGTTGGACCGCGCTCGCGCTATTTCTATTCTTCGCCGCAGCCATTTGGGGCTACGACCCCTCACGCGGGCAGATGAAGCCAAAAGCCTGAACGCCCGCGCACAACCGCGTCACGGCAGGCGCGATGGTCCGGGCTCCAGCCATGCGATTTCACGCCGGAAGGCGGGAATTTCTCCGCCCGTATCCGGCTGGTCAATCTCTTCAGCAAAGCGCCTGCCCGCATAAGTGGCCCATGCAATCGGCCCCGGCGCGGCCCCATCCCCGATCAGCTTCACCGTCCTGCCCGAACCACCCTTTCCACTGTCAAGTTTCATGACCTCCCGGAAAAGCCCATCCTGCGGCACGCGAGAGGTGACCATAACCACGCTTTCAGTCTCCAGCACCGTCAAAGCCCCTGTCCAAGTGCATCCCAGCATGACCTCTGATCTGCCAATCTCTTCCGGGGCCTTGTTCGTCTGTATCTTGACCCCAAGTTCCAGCAGACGGCGCATGATGCGGCCTTGTTCCAGTGTATTTTCCGTCCATTCCGCCACTTTTGCGGCGGGCGTCACGAAATCAACGCGGCATCCCCGCGAAACCAGCAACTCTGCCAGAACCGACCCCATGTAAAAATGGTCGTCGTCATACAAGAGCACATCGCAATTGCGCGGGCCCAGCCCCTCCATCAGATCGTCCGGCGAATAGATGGGCATCGCAGGATCGGTCGGGATCGGGTGCAGATGAAGCCGCGCCACAGCATCCCGCCGCCATTTTGCCCCCGTTGCGATGGCGACATGATCGGCCCCGATCGCAACGACATCCTCGGCCGTCATCGGGCTGTCGCGATAGATCTCGACATTGGGCAAGGGCAACAATTGCCCAATCCGGTAATCCGCAACGCGCCCCCAAGCCGAAAGCCCGGGTAAGGCCCGCTCCCGCTGCACCCGCCCGCCAAGCTCTCGCCCAGCCTCGGCCAAGGTCACCTGATAGCCCCGGCGCGCGGCCTGAAGCGCCGCCTCCAGCCCCGCAGGCCCTGCCCCAACCACCAGAACCGACTGCGAAAGCCCCTTTGGCCGGGGACGTTCCGGGTGCCAACCTTTGCGCCATTCCTCCATGAAGGCCGTGTTCTGCGTACAGCGCGAAATGCCGCCCGTCATATCGCCCGACACGCAAATATTGCAGCCGATACATTCCCTTATGTCTTCGAACCGACCTTCCTCGATCTTCTTCGGCAGGAACGGATCGGCAATCGAAGGTCGCGCAGCCCCAATGAAATCCAGCACACCAGACCTGATCTGGCGCACCATCTCATCAGCGCTGGTAAACCGCCCCACCCCCACAATCGGCTTATCCGTCAACGCCTTGATCCCACGCACCAAGTCTTCCTGAGCCGCTTCCGGCGTAAAGCGACTGGTCCCCGAACAGGCCTCCCATGTGCCATGGGCCAGATCCCAGAGATCGGGAAGATCGCGATGCATCTCGATAAAATCGCGCAACTCGGCATTGGAAAAGCCAAGCGGCCCGGCCTCGTGCAACGAAAGCCTCAGCGTGATGCCAAGCTCGCCCTTAGTCTCTTCGCGGGCATCCTCGACCACTTCCCGCAGGAACCTTGCGCGGTTTTCCAGCGAACCCCCATATTCGTCGGTTCTGGAATTGGTCGCCCGGCTCAGGAAATGCTGAAGAATGCCAAATCCATGTGCGCCATAAAGGCAAACCAAATCGAACCCGGCCTGCTGCGACCGCCGAAACGCGGCCCGAAACCACCGCCGTAAATCCCGAATATCCTCACGATCCATCGTGCGGGCCTGCACCGGGTCTGAAGTGAATGTCAGAATAGGCCCGCCTGAGACAGCCATGGGAACGTCGCGGCTGTAAAGGTTCGGGCCGTTTATCCCCGAATAGGCAAGTTGAATCCCGGCAAGTGCCCCGTGCGATTTCATCGCCTCTGCCATCGCCGCAAAGGCCGGAATATCCTTGTCCTCCCACAGATGCTGTTCAATGAACGGGGTGATTTCGCTTGATGGGTGGATCTCGGTCTGCTCGGTGAAAATGACGCCCCAGCCCCCTTCGGCCTTGGTGCGGCGCATTTCGGCGACGGCAGAAGGGTCCCGGTACCCGCCACCATTGCAATGCGGAACCTGATAGAAGCGGTTCTTGGCAACCTTTGGGCCGATCCGCAGCGGTTCGAACAGAATGTCGTATCGGCTATCACCTTGCCCTGCGGCCATGTCAGATCGTCCTCAAATCTTGCGCTTGGGTGGAAAGGCGCAAAGCGTCGCGCTCCGGCACCTCGGCCACCAAAAGACATGGCCCAGACTCTCCGGCCTGTGCCAAAATCTCCCCATGAGGCCCCGCAATCAGGCTGCCGCCGACATAGGATAGATCACCCTCTGTGCCACAGTAATTGGCATAAACGATGGTCACACCGTGGTTCGCGGCCATCGCAGGCACCGTATGGCGGACCACATGGGTGAAAGGATGCATATTCGCGGTCGGCACCAGAATGATTTCCACCCCAAGCCCAGCCAGCTTTGCGACATGCGGTGCGAATTCAATGTCATAGCAAATCAGCATCGCGGCTGACCGGCCCGCAATCGTGAACTGCACATAGGCGTCCCCCGGCTGATACAAGGCCTTTTCCCGCTCCCCGTAAAGCTGGAGCTTCCGATAATTCATCCGTGGTCGCCCATCGGGAAACAGGCAAAGCGCGGAATTGTAGCTGCGCCCCTCGGCGTCTTCCGCATATCCCACGACAATCGAACAGCCAGACTGGCAAGCCGCCTTTTCAAGGCGATCAAAGACAGGGTTATCTCGCGTCAACAGTCGAGCGAGAAGGTCGGGCTGATTGTAGCCTTGCATCCATATCTCAGGAAAGACCACGACGTCGGCACCCATCATGGCCGCAGCCGCAGTGGCCCGCTCGACCTCCTGCGTTGCTTCCTCCAAATCGGCGGCCGGGGATTTTCCCTGCCAAAGCGCCAGACGCATGATCCGCCCTCCTCTCGGTCACAAAGTCCTGCCTTGGCACCGGTGCAAAGCAGGCCCGTTCCTTTACCCATCCTTCGAGGACGCCCCCGAAAGAATAGCTGCCAAATTCGTCTCGACATGCGCGGCAAAGGCCCGAATGGTTTGCACCTGCCCTGCACCTTCGGCTTGCAACAGCCCCAGACGCATGGGCCGCAGCCCCTGAAACAGCGGCACGATCTTCAGTAAAAGCCCATCAGGCGACCGATCGGAACGCGGGCGCAAATTGGCAATCGAATAGCCAAAGCCATTCGCCACAAGACTTCGCAGCACCTGAATATCCGCCGTGCGTTCCGCGATCAATGGGCGCAGCCCCGCCTCGCGAAAACCGGAAAGGAAGTATTCGGCGCTATGCGGCAGATCCAGCAGAACCATCGGAAAGGCCGCAAGATCCTGCAATGTCAGGCCATCGCGTTCCGCCAAAGGATGATCGGCAGGCAAAACCACATGGGGCGGCAAACTGGCCAAGGGCTGAAACACCAGATCGTCGGGAATATCCAGATCATAGGTCAGCGCAATATCAATCTCGGCCTGCCGCAAGGCCTCGAACAAGGCGTCCTGATGGCCCTCGCTTTGCCGAAAGATAACCTCTGGATGCGCTTCGACAAAACCACGCCGCAGCCGGGGCAAAACCACCTGCGCAAAGGTCAGCAGGCACCCCACATGCAATGTCCCGCGCACGACACCGCTGATGGTCCCGGCGATTTCAGACATGCGTTCAGCCTCGGCAAGGATCACGCGCGCCTGTTCGATGATCTGCCGGCCCGATTGCGTCAGCGAAACGCCCTGCGCATGGCGGCGCACGAACAAGACCAAACCCAGTTGCTTTTCGATCTGACCAATCGCCACCGAAATCGAGGGCGAGGAAACCCCAACCCTTTCGGCGGCAATGGCGATGGAACCGGCCTCTCCAACCGCCACCAGATATTCCAACTGGCGAAGGGTAAATCTTACCCCCATGTCAGGATCACCCGATTGGCCATCAGAACCGCCTTACTCATCCCCCGGCACGCCATAAGATCTCGCCTGTGTCGGGTCGATGGCGCGCTGAACATAGTCCAGCATTTGCGGGTGATAGACCGCCCATGCCGCTTCCAATGCGGCAATCGGGCAGTCAAGCGACCAGTCGATCCGTAGATCCGCCACGGGCCAAGATAGCTCGCCAGACATCTTCATTCCGGCGGAATGCACGGGGCCTGCTTCCCCCCCTGCATCCAATCCCGCACGCAAAGCCCGCATCAAGCGAACGCCCAGCTCCCCTTCCGCTGTCTCAAAGGCATCGACCATCGCCTGAGGCACTTTTTCGGACGCCAGCAAGTTTCCTGCCGAAGCGCAGTTGTCGCCCAAGGCTTCAGCCCAACACCCCAATACCTGCGACCCCGAAAAGATCGCAGCTTTGCCGGAATGCCCCAAAGCCATCAGTTGCCGGTACTGAATATGCGGCCGCTGACCGACAACCGACGCGACCGCCTGCTCTGCATCCAGTCCACCCTCCATCGCATCCAGCAGCAAAGGGCCCAAAGCCGGGTCCGTCACGTTCTGGCTGGCGGCAATGCCCGTTCCGGGGCGCAGATGCACACAGCGCGCGGCAACCGCCGGCGATGAGGATGAAATGACCATGCCAAAGTGACCGGTTTTGGCGCAGCGCCCAATCAGGGAAAAGGTCATGACGGCAATCCTTCGTTCAATCCAAATCTGCCAAACGCCCGCCCCGCCCGACATGACGGAACCGGGCGAAGGACCGGCATGCCTTAGTCCGGAATGACGGCAGTTGCGTCGATTTCAACCAGCCAATCAGGACGGGCCAGCGCCACGACCGTCAAACCCGTGCAGACCGGATGGACGCCTTTGATATATTCCCCCATGGTCCGATAGACTGGCTCACGGTTGCGAACATCGGTCAGGTACACGACCAACTTGACGATATGCTCCATCTTGCCGCCCGCTTCTTCAATCAGCTGGCGGATATTCTGCATCACCTTGTGGGTCTGTTCGACAGGATCTGAACTTCCCAGATTTTCAGAGGTATCAAGGTCTTGCGGGCAAGCCCCGCGCATCCACAGCGTGGTTCCCCCGCGCGTTGCAACGACGTGGCACAGGTCATTGTCCAGACGCTGTTCCGGATAGGTCGCTTTGGTGTTGAATTTGCGATAGCGGGTATGTGCCAATCTTTTTCTCCGGCTCAGGACTAGTGGCTGATATTTCAGACAGTTTGTGCAGCCATGCGGTGCTGCGCGATGTGGCGGGCGTGGTGTTCGGCATCTTGCCAGCACCCCCAGATGAAACTTGATCCGCGGCGGGACAGCCAAGGCAGACCGAGGAAATAAAGACCGGGAACCTCCGCCACCCCCTTGCGGTGCACAGGGCGCCCACCTTCGTCAAAACAATCCACCTTCAGCCATCCGAAATCGCGTTCAAATCCCGTGGCCCAGATGATGGTTGTGATCCCTTCTTCGGCCAAATCCAAGGAAAGGATGGGATCCGTGACGCAGGCAGGATCGGGACCAATCATTTTGGCCTCTGGCTCGGGCGGAAAATTAAGCCCTTCACGCGCAACGTAGGCATCAGCTTCTTCCAAAAGCGCCAGATAATAACCGTCCCCGCGATGGATATTGCCCTCAAGATCAGCCGCGAAAGTCAGTTTGCCATCCGTGAACGTCTCGGCCCGCCCCAAAAGCGTCATCCCCTCGGCCGCAAGATTGCGGAAATCAATCGTCCGACCACCATAGGCCCCGCTGACGGCAATCGTCACATGCTCCATTCCCGGATGCGGGGCTTCCAGATCCCATTTCCCCAAACGACCCAACCACCAGACAAAATCCTTGCCCCGATAGCGCCGCATCGGGCGATCATGCGGCCCAACCGACAGAAACACCCTGCGCCCCGAGCGGTTCAACTCATCGGCAATCTGTGTCCCCGACGATCCGGAGCCCACCACCAACACGGCCCCGGGCGGCAAGGCGTCAGGGTTGCGGTAGGCGGTGGAATGCATCTGAACCAGCCCCGCAGTATCCGGAACAAGAGAGGGAATAAGTGGCTTCTGGAACGGCCCGGTCGCTACGACCAGATTTTGCGCTCGGAACGCTCCTTGGCGCGTCTCAACCAAAAAGCCATCGCCCTCAACAGAGGCAGAAGTCACCTCAACGCCGGTCCGCACCGGGGATTTGATCATCTGCGCATATTCAACAAAGTAATCCGCGACATCTTCCTTTGCCGGAAACTCATCAGGTCCGCAGGTCTTGAACTCCAACCCCGGAAAACGATCGTGCCAGGCGGGGCCATTCGCCACCAGCGAATCCCACCGTGCCGTCCGCCACCGTTCGGCAATGCGGTCGCGCTCCAGTACCACATGGTCATGGCCCAGTTTCACAAGCTGGGCACTCATGGCGATGCCAGCCTGACCGCCGCCAACTATCGCCGACTGAACGGTCTCAACCACCATCGTCTCCCCAATCCTGCTCGAACCTGACGGCATGATGGCGCGGAAAAGATTAGTAAGAAAGTACGCATTTTATCCGCATTGATTAAGTTTACCCTACCCAGCGAAAAGGCCAGAGGAAAGGGGCTTGCCTTGCGGCCCGAAGAATGAGCGCATGTACCGAAAACCACGGAGCCCCCTATGACCTTGCTTGATCTTTCGGCCAGCGACCTCTCTCGCCTCATTGCGGCGCGCCAGATCAAACCGTCCGAGATCATGACCGAACATCTGTCGCGGGTGGCGGAAAGAAACGGCGCCGTGAATGCCATCGTCTCGGCGCCCACCCCGGACCTGCTCATGGCCGCAGCCAAGCAGGCGGATGAGGAAAAGCCACAAGGTTGGCTTCATGGTATCCCTCTGGCGGTCAAGGATCTGGTCGCGGTCAAGGGCCTTCGCACCACCTACGGATCGCCCATCTTTGCCAATAACATTGCGCCCGCAGACGATATCGTTGCCAAAAGAATGCGCCGCGCGGGTGCCATCTTTACAGGAAAGACGAACAGCCCCGAATGGGGGCATGGCAGCCACAGCTTCAACCCCGTCTTTGGCGCAACCCGCAATCCCTATGACATATCGCGCAGCGCCGGTGGCTCATCCGGGGGCGCCGCAGCAGCCCTCGCCTGCCGCATGGTTCCGGTTGCCGATGGCAGCGACATGATGGGCTCGCTCCGCAATCCAGCGGCCTTTTGCAACATCTACGGCTTCCGCCCGACATGGGGTCTGGTGCCCTCTGACGCGCTTGGCGACACGCATATGGCCACCTTGTCCACCGAAGGGCCAATGGCGCGCACGGTCGAAGATATCGCCCGGTTTCTTGAGGTGCTGGCCGGTGAAAACCCGCAAGCACCCTTCCCGCGTCCGTCCCAGCCCTTTGGCGACAGTCTGACTATGGATTTGCGCGGCAAAAAGATCGGCTGGTTGGCTGATTGGGGCGGCGCTTACCCTTGCGAACCCGGTATCCTTGAGCTTTGCGAAACCGCCCTTGGCGTCTTTCGCGATCAGGGGGCCGAGGTCGAAACCCTCTCCGCCCCCTTCCCGGCACAAGAGCTTTGGAAGGCTTGGCTCACGCTGCGGGCGTTTCTGAATGCGGGCGCAAAGCGCGCACTCTACGAAGACCCGAAATCCCGCGACCAGTTGAAACCCGAAACCCAGTGGGAAATCGAACAGGGCCTAGGATTGTCCGCCGCCGCGGTCTACGAGGCCTCCGTCATCCGGTCCCGCTGGTATGCGCGCGCCGCCCGCCTGTTTGAAACCTATGACGCCCTGATCATGCCCTCTGCACAGGTCTGGCCCTTCCCTGTTGACTGGCGCTGGCCACAGGAAATCAACGGACAGACGATGGACACCTATCACCGCTGGATGGAAATCGTGGTGCCAGTCAGCCTTATCGGCCTGCCAAGCCTTGCCTTGCCGGCAGGCTTTGGCAGCACGGGCCTGCCGATGGGCTTTCAACTGTTCGGGCCCTCCGGATCAGATGCCCGCATCCTCGCCATGGGGCAGCAATACCATCTGGCCACCGATTGGCCGAACCGGCAGCCGCCGCAGTTCAAGTTCTGACATACGCCGAAACCTTGCCCAAATGGCCGAACTCTTTCAAATGAATGTTGCTGTCACACGTCAATTGTCATCTCATCGCCCCTGCGGCCTGATCCGACGGTAGACGCCCCCCACTGTTTGCGCTAACAGGCCCACAACCATATCGACGACAGGACAGTTCCATGACCCCCGCAGATCAATCGAAATCCGCCCTTGACATCTGCCGGCTGGCACCTGTGGTGCCGGTCTTGGTGATTGATGATTTGGCCCATGCCAAACCGCTTGCCCAAGCCCTGGTCGCAGGTGGTCTTCCGGCCCTTGAAGTCACCCTGCGCACCCCCTGCGCCTTGGACGCGATCCGCGCCATGGCCGAGGTCGAAGGCGGTCAGGTTGGGGCCGGCACGCTTTTGACCCGCGCCGATGTGAAGGCCGCGAAAGAGGCCGGCGCAACCTTTGGCGTCTCGCCGGGATCAACCCCAGCTCTGATCGATGCCTGCTGCGAATTCGGCCTGCCCCTGTTGCCGGGCGCTGTGACCGCAACCGAAATCATGGCGCTTCTGGAAAAGGGCTACACCGTTCAGAAGTTCTTCCCGGCGGAACAGTCGGGCGGCGCATCCTTCCTGAAATCCATCGGTTCGCCCCTGCCACAAGTCAGCTTTTGCCCAACCGGCGGCATCAGCCTGAAAACCGCGCCAGACTATCTGTCGCTGAAAAACATCCTCTGCGTCGGCGGATCGTGGGTCGCCCCAAAAGAGGCGATGCTCAAAGGCGACTGGGCCGCCATTACCAAACTTGCCGCCGAGGCAAAGGCCCTTCGCGCCTGATCCTCCGCGACGACGGGCAAGGAACGCGTTTTTCCTTGCCCTTGCGTCCCGCCCTGTCACAGTTGCAGGGCAGGAAACGATAGAGGTAGTTGCGATGGCTCGGATTGCGGTTGTCGGGGCGGGTTTGATCGGCCAGCGCCATATTCAGGCGATCCAACGCTCTGCGTCCGCTACCCTTGCCGCCGTGGTGGACCCCCTCCCCCAGCCTGGGCTTTCGGTTCCAACATACGCCTCCCTCGCAGACCTTCTGAACAGCGACCGGCCCGATGGCGTCATTCTGGCGACACCCACCCCGTTGCACGCCTCAGGTGCACTGGAATGTATAGCCGCCGGAATCCCTATCTTGGTGGAGAAACCCCTGACCGCCACTTTGGCCGAGGCGCGGCAGGTCACGACAGCCGCACAAAAGGCGGGCGTTGCCGTCCTTGTCGGCCACCACCGCCGCCACAACCCCCTGATCCGCAAAGCCTCCGACTTCATCGCAAAAGGCGGCATCGGCCAAGTCCGGTCGGTTCAGGCGACCTGCTGGTTCTACAAACCCGACGACTATTTCGACGCGGCCCCCTGGCGCAAGAAACAGGGCGCCGGGCCGATTTCCGTGAACCTCGTCCATGATGTCGATCTCTTGCGCCTGTTTTGCGGCGAGGTGGTCAGCGTGCAGGCCCAGATGACCCCCGCGCTGCGTGGTTATGAAAACGAAGATCTGGCCGCAGCCCTTTTGCGCTTTTCTTCGGGGGCCTTGGCCACGCTCTCCGTCTCGGACAGCATTGCCGCCCCATGGAGCTGGGAGCTGACCTCCGGCGAAAACCCGGCCTATTCGAAAACCAGCCAGTCCTGCTACCTGATCGGCGGCTCGACCGCGTCGCTGTCGCTGCCGGATTTCAGGCTATGGCAGCACGAAGGCGGCCCGCATTGGTGGCACCCGATGACCGAAACAGCGCAAGTCATCCCACCTGCTACGGACGACAATGACCCGCTCGTGCTGCAAATCGCGCAGTTTGCGGCCGTGATTGCGGGAACCGAAACGCCCCTCGTCTCGGGCGAGGAAGGGCTAAGAACCATGGTCGTGATCGAGGCCATAGCCCGCGCGGCCCAGTCGGGCCAAATGGTTCTGACAGCCGACCTTTAGCCTTGATCGGCGGACAAGCGTGCGGAACGCCCGCCCCGACGACGCGGCGCTTCGGCCGGAACAAGCGCGTCCTTCAACACCTTGCTCATCGGGTGATCCTCGGCCCCCATCGCATAATGGGCAATCAGGCTGCGCAAGGCATCGGGCTGGTCGGCCCCAACCGGCAGGCTCAGCGCCCAGTCGATAAAGATCGAGCGGCATTCACCAGCCGTAATGCCCTCAATCCGATAGCTCTCCCGGACCAGACCTTTCGGATCAGCCTCTTCCACCCGCATCGCACGTCTCCCCATGCGTTATCCTCCGCCCATCTGGGCTGCTATCACCGCCTCGGCGCGGGCAACGGCATCTTCCAACTGCTCCGACAAATCGTCGGCCGTTTCGGCCCCCGTTTCGCGCAGCAGGAAATCCCGCCCCCCTTCGCCAAGGGTCTGCAAGTCCACTTCTCCCTCGGTCAGAAGGCGCGACCCGCACTGCAATCTCCATGTCAATCTATAGGCGTCCAGCAAGGACTGAAGATCAGTTTGCGACACGCCTGATTGCTTCCCCGCCCCGATCTGCCGTTCAACCCCGCGTGCAGGACTTCCGGCGATCAGCGCAAACATCTGGGCGCAAAGCTCGATGTCCATCAGACGACCGGGGCCGTTCTTGGCCTCCCAACTGCCTTTTGCGGGCTTTGCCGCCTGAAGCCGTTCGCGCATCGCCGCGACATCGGCCCGAACCGTCGGCCCCTGCCCCTTCTTCGGCAACAGCGCCTTGCGGAACTCTTCGACCTCGGCGGCCAAACTCGCCTCTCCGGCCAGAACCCGCGCCCGCGTCAGCGCCAGATGCTCCCAGGTCCAGGCCTCGGTTTCCTGATAATCGGTAAAACTTTGCAGACTGGTCGCCACCGGCCCCTGCCGACCAGACGGCCGCAACCGCATATCCACCTCATAAAGCCGCCCTTCTGGCATCTGCGCCGTCAGGGCCGTGACCATCGCTTGGGTCAACCGGGCAAAATAGGGCCGCGTCGCCAATGGTTTCGGCCCCGCCGACTCTTCTTGTCCCTGCGCGTCATAGATCACGATCAGATCAAGGTCCGATCCGGCATTCAGCCGCGCAGCCCCCAACGACCCCATCCCCATCACCACCGCCCCGCGCCCCGGCGGCGGCCCATAACGGCGCGAAAACTCCCGCACCACCTCGGGCCAGATCGTCGAAACGATGGCTTCGGCCAGATCGGCATAGCTTTTTCCGGCCTCAAAGGCATCAATCAGCCCACGCAGGTGATGAACCCCAACCCGGAAATGCCACTCCTTCATCCAGCGCCGAGCCGTATCCAGCTTCTTTTCGTAATCCGGAACCTCCGCAAGCACCCGCTGCAAATCCTGCCGCAGGTTCGACATGCCCGGCCAAGGCGCCCAGAAACTGCCACCGATCACCGCATCCAGAACCCCGGCATTGCGCGAAAGATAACGCGCCAGTTGCGGCGAGGTCCCGGCAATATCAACGATCAGTTCCACCAGCGTCGGGTTCGCCTCGAACAGCGAAAAGATCTGCACCCCCGCAGGCAGCCCCGCCAAGAAGCCGTCCAAGGCACGCAGGGCCTCATCCGGATGGGCCGCGCGCATCAATTGCTTCAACAGCGTGGGCCGCAACCGCCGGAAAATGGTCTGCGCCCGTTCGCTCCGCAGCGCGGGGTAATGGATCCATCCGGCCACGATCTCGCGCGCCTGATCCGACAGTTCCGGCCCCGCTTCGGCCTCTGCCGGAGCAAAGAAACCCTCGGTCAACTCATCCGTGCGCTTCAGGCGCTGCACCAGACCCGCCCGGAAGTCCTCAACCGTCAACCCGCAAAAGGCCGCAATCCGCGCAACCCCCTCGGCGCTTGTGGGCATCGTATGCGTCTGCGCATCGCCCACCATCTGCAACCGATGCTCCACCTCACGATGGGCGCGGTACAGCGTCGAAAGCTCAGCCGCCTCCGCAGCCCCGACCCATCCCTTCTTGGCCAAGGCCGAAAGCCCCCCAATCGTGGTGCGGTCACGCAGGTCCGGGTCACGCCCCCCCGCAATCAATTGCCGGGTCTGGGTAAAGAATTCGATCTCGCGAATCCCGCCTGCCCCCAGCTTCATGTTATGGCCCTCGACCGTGATCGGGCCATGCAGCCCCCGGTGATCGCGAATCCGCAGACGCATGTCATGCGCGTCCTGAATCGCCGCAAAATCAAGGTGCTTGCGCCAGACAAAGGGTGTCAGCACCTTCAGAAACCGCTCCCCCGCCGCAAGATCGCCGCCACAGGGCCGCGCCTTGATATAGGCCGCGCGCTCCCATGTGCGCCCAACGCTTTCATAATAGGCTTCCGCCGCCGCCATCGACAGGCAAACCGGCGTCACACTGGCATCCGGGCGCAGCCGCAAATCGGTGCGGAACACATAGCCTTCCGACGTCAGGTCCTGCAAAAGCGCCGTCATCTTACGCGTGACACGGATAAAGGCAGACCGCGCCTCATGTTCTTCGCCGGGATAGCGCGTCTCGTCGAACAGACAGATCAGGTCGATGTCCGACGAATAGTTCAGTTCACCCGCCCCCATCTTGCCCATGGCCAAGGCGACCATCCCCGCAGCCGTCTCGGCATCTTCCGGCACGGCCCCAGGCAATTTCCCGCGCCGGATTTCCTCTGCCACAAGGCGCTTCATCGACAGATCAACCGCCTTGTCAGCCAGATCCGTCAGGGTTCCGGTCACCTGTTCCAACGGCCACACACCGCCCAGATCGGCAAGCCCGGTCAGCAGGGCAAGGCGGCGCTTGGCCTGCCGCAATCCGTCCGCCAGCCCGTCCAAGGTCAATTCCTCCAATCCGGCCAGAACCGCCGCTACCGCTGCCTCGGGCGCTTCTGAAAGCGCGCCACGCAGCCATTCGGCGTCGCGCACCATCAGCCCTTTCAAGAAAGGACTACAGCCCGCCGTCCCCGCCAAAAGGCCGGACAGTTCCGGACCCAAATCCGAAAACGCCTCTCGCATGTCTTGCGCCGGGGCGGGGTCGAACGGAAGCGGCTGGCGGGTGATACGGGATCGAAAATCTTGCATGATATGCCCAGATGATCCGATGGGGACCGCGAGGTCAATTGCTCCCTCTTGCCGCACGGATCGCTTTTGGCCAGTCTCCCGGTATCAAGGAGACGAGAATGTCGAAAAGTCTGGCCCGCGTGAAATCTGCCCTGCATGCCGCTGGCATCGACAGCCAGCCGATCGAAATGCCGGGGGAAACCCGCACCGCCCAACAGGCGGCAGATGCCGCGGGATGTGAGCTTGACCAGATCGTGAAATCGATCCTGTTTCAGGGCAGCAGCGGGCGATTGTTCCTGTTTCTGACTGCGGGGGGAAATCAGGTCGATCCGGAACTGGCCTCGCAACTCGCCACTGAGCCGCTTGGGCGCGCTGAAATCAACACAGTCAGGCAGGTCACAGGCTTTGCCATTGGTGGTGTTGCCCCGCTTGGCCATCTCACACCAAGCCCGACATGGATGGATCGACGACTGCTCGACTTCACCACGGTTTGGGCCGCCGCGGGAACACCCAGACATATATTTCCGGTCTGTCCAAAGACTCTTTCACAGGCCAGCTTGGCCAGAATTGCCGACTTCAGCGTCAATTAAACGGCAAGACTGATCGCGTAATTCACTGAATTTAATAACGAAAATCGCCTCTTCCGAAAATATGTAAAAATCTTTCACATCGCCTCTTGTGCAACCCCCATGCGCCTCCCATCTTCCATCATGTGAAAGACATTCACATCAACCATTGAACGGAGTACCGCCATGACTACCTATCCTGCAACTGCTCAGACCACAGACCGGGATTCCGGCGGGCTCTGGGGTGGGATCATGGCCCGCTTGCGCAGCGTCGAAGCTTGGCTCGACAGCAAAGGGCGCGGGGCCTGGATCGCCGCCATGGTTCTTGGCTTCATTTTCATCTGGCCCGTGGGCCTTTTCCTCGTGCTTTACATCACCTTCACCAACCGCTGGAGCAGACAAATGTTCAGAGCTTGCACCCAACGCCGCCATGCGCGTGATTGGCACATGGCCGCCCGCGTCGGCCGCCCGTCGGGCAACACCGCTTTTGATGCCTACAAGGCCGACACCCTGCGTCGCCTTGAAGAAGAACAAGAAGCGTTTGAGGCCTTCCTCGACCGCCTGCGTGCCGCCAAGGACAAATCGGAATTCGATGCGTTCATGGATGATCGCGCAAAGAGCGTGAGGCCTGCCGCCGCAGAAGACAGCCCGCGCGGCGAATACTAAGACCAGACCAATGCGGTGGCCCCTTGGGGCCATCGTCCTCTCGCTTTCAATGACAGGAACGCCGAAATGACCTTTGTCGCCCGTGAAACCCAACCAGATCCGGACCGTCACAGCGCATTCTATGACGGCGTTCTGACCAAGCGCTTTCTCGCTTGGATCTTCGACTTGGTTCTGATCGCCGTCATCACCGCGCTGATCGTTCCCTTCACCGCCTTCACCGCGCTGTTCTTCCTGCCGGTGCTTTATCTGACCGTCGCCTTCTTTTACCGCTGGATCACACTTTCAGGGCGTTCGGCCACCTGGGGTATGCGGCTCATGAGCATCGAATTCCTCGACCGTCAGGGCCAGCGTTTCGACGCCGGAACCGCCCTGATCTGGACCATCGGCTTTTCTCTCTCGATGGCCTTCATCCTGCCGCAGATTCTGTCTGTCGTTCTGATGCTTACCTCGTCCCGCGGGCAGGGCCTGACCGACCATGTGCTGGGGTCGGTGGCGATAAACAGCCCTTCCCTGCGCTAGGACGCGCAAGAAAATGCCAAGAACGGAGACTCTAACATAAGTGGAGATATTTCCGTTCTTGGCCTGTGACGCTGTCCTTGCTAACGTGGGTCGCGGTCAAATCGGAGAGACATGCGCCACACGCTTCCCATTGCGCCCCAGTTCTATGTGACGGCTCCTCAACCATGCCCCTATCTGGACGGGCGCATGGAACGAAAGCTATTCACAGCGCTGCAGGGCGATCACGCGCAAAAGCTGAACGATACGCTGTCCAAACAGGGCTTCCGTCGCAGCCAAAACGTGCTCTACCGCCCGTCTTGTGTGGAATGTTCGGCCTGTCTTTCCGCCCGAATCCGTGTGGCAGATTTCAAACCGAACCGCACGCAGCGGAAAATTCTGAACCGCGCCGCCCATCTGCGCCGCAATGCGACCAGCCCCTGGGCCACGGAAGATCAGTTTTCCCTGTTCCGCCGCTATCTGGATGTCCGTCACGCCGATGGTGGCATGGCCGATATGGATATTTTCGAATTCGCCGCGATGATCGAGGAAACCCCGATCAAAAGCCGCGTCATCGAATATTCCCGCCCCGCCAAGATCGATGAAACGGGCCGCCAGCTCTCAGCCGTCTGCCTGACCGATGTGTTCGACGACGGGCTCAGCATGGTCTACAGCTTCTATGATCCCGAACTCGCCGATCTCAGCCTTGGCACTTATGTGATCCTTGACCATATCGCCATCGCCCGCGAAGCCGGCCTGCCCTATGTCTATTTGGGCTATTGGGTGCCGGGCAGCCGCAAGATGGGCTACAAATCAACCTTCTCGGCGCTTGAGATCTACAAGAGCGGTCGTTGGCAAGACATTGGCAGCCCCGAGGATCACAGCGCCGAACTGCACCCGCTGTCGATGGACCCAATCGCCGAACAGGTCGCCCGCATCAACCTGCCAGAAGTCCGCCCGGTGCGGGAGTGACCGCCACTGCCAATGGCGCCGTCCTTGCGGCTGTCTCCCTCATTGTTCCCGATTATGACAGCGCCATCGCCTTTTATTGCGATTGCTTGGGTTTTCGGCTGACCGAAGAAATCGACCAAGCCCGCAAACGCTGGGTCACTGTCGAACCACCGGGGGGAGGCGCACGCCTTGTTCTGGCCCGCGCCGATGGCCCCGAACAACTAAAGGCCATCGGCAATCAGGGCGCAGGTCGCGTCTGGCTGTTCTTGCGGACAGATGATTTCATGCGAGATTACAATGCGATGCGGGCAAAAGGTGTGATCTTTGATGAAGCCCCGCGCCACGAAGAATACGGCACCGTTGCCGTCTGGCGTGATCCTTTCGGCAACCGATGGGATCTGCTTGGCCCGCCGCCTTCATCGGAATAATCGCCTGCTCTGGACGCGGCCTTTCGCTTTCCCTATATATTTCGTCGGAAAAGACATGAGGCCGTGATGACCAGCGAAGCGAAAGTCGAGGGCGCCCCCTTGATCAAGCCCTCCACCACCGACCACCCGCTTTATGAACAAGTGGTCGATGCCTGCCGCACGGTGTTCGACCCGGAAATTCCGGTCAACATCTTCGACCTCGGCCTTGTCTACACGATCGAGATCAGCCCCGAGAACGAGGTTGACATCATGATGACCCTGACAGCCCCCGGCTGCCCGGTTGCAGGCGAAATGCCCGGCTGGGTCGCCGATGCCGTCGAACCCCTGCCCGGCGTCAAACAGGTCGAAGTCAAAATGACCTTCGATCCGCCTTGGGGCATGGACATGATGAGCGACGAAGCAAGGCTGGAACTTGGATTCATGTAAATCAAAGCCTCAGGCTTTAATCCGAGACAGTAAAGCTAATAGACTTGATTCTTTGAATATAAAGCTGATAGGCTTGATTCATAGGAGTCAGTCAAATGCAATTACCAATCGCTGTCCTTTCTGGTGATCTTGTTGACTCGACAGAGTATTCTAGCGAAGCCGTGGATCGGGCTATTGATAGAATTCAAAGAATTGCCGAAGATCATGAGACATCAACCTTCACCAGCCCCGTGAAATTCACACGCTTTCGTGGTGACGGATGGCAATTCGCTGTTGGCTATGTGCCTGAAGCACTCCGCTTGGCAGTCAGATGCATTTCAGTCCTCAAAGGCAGTGTTGATCTTCCCCACACACGAATTGCCATAGGAATCGGCATTGCGGATTCGATGGGAACGACATCGCTTGCAGATGCTCACGGAAGCGCTTTTACGGTTTCTGGACAGGCGCTGGACTGGCTGAGCAAAACGAACAAACGTCTCACAATCGCTGGGCAAGCAAGCGGGGTGACGGCACTCCACCAGATTGCAACCGAAGCTCTAATGCTACGCATCAATAAGTGGACCCGCGAACAATCAGAGGCAGCCACGCTTTTTCTACGAAATCCGAAGATTTCTGGAAAGGAAATCGCAGAAACACTCGGAATCACCCCACAAGCTGTGAGCGCGCGCCTAACTGGAGCAGAAGCACAAGACGTAGGAGAGTTACTGACCAGTTGGGAAGAAGAATTCCAGCTTTACCCAGAGCAAACCAATGACTGAAACCTTCGCAGCCCTTCTTTTCGCCCATGTCCTTGCCGATTTCGTCTTTCAGACCAAGGCGATGGCCGAAGGTAAGGCCGCACGGCAAGTTCCCCCGCTGCTCTTGCATCTGGCCGTTGTCGCCCTCCTTCTGGCCCTTGTGATCCGCCCAAGCTCGGTCGAGGCCGTAGCCATCCTCGCGGGCATCACCCTGCTGCATGGCCTGACCGATTGGGCAAAATCCTACGCCCCGGCAGACCGGCTTTGGCCCTTTCTGACCGATCAGGCCACGCATCTGGCCGTTCTGGCGCTTGCCGCTTGGGCCTGGCCCAGCCTTTGGGCCGATGCTCTTGGCGCCTCCTTCCTCCCGACCCAGACCGCCAGCCTTGCCGCCCTCGCCTCGGGCCTGATCCTTGTCACCCGCACCGGCGGCTTTGCCATCGGCCTCTTCATGCGGCCATGGTCCGATGTGGCGCTGGACGGCCTGCCCAATGGCGGGCGCATCATCGGCCATCTGGAACGCGGGCTGATTTTCCTTCTGGTTCTGGCGGACACCGCCGAAGGCATCGGCTTTCTGATCGCCGCCAAATCCGTCCTGCGTTTTGGCGCGGTGAAAGAGGAATCGCGGCTGTCAGAATATGTCATTATCGGCACGCTGGCGTCGTTCGGCTGGGCCTTTGCGGTCACGCTTGCCACGCTCGCGTTGATGTCAACATTGCCCCCGCTTGGAATTCCCGACCTTTCGCCCTAAATTACGAGTCTGATCGGAGGATTTTCCATGTTCGGCATTCCCGGCAAGGCCGCAGTCACCCTGACCCCCGCCGCCACGCGGCAAATCGCAAAGCTGATGGCGCGCGATGGCAGCAAGGGTTTGCGCATCGGCGTCAAGAAGGGCGGCTGTGCGGGCATGGAATACACAATGGACTATGTGACCGAGGTGAACCCTCTGGACGAGGTGGTCGAACAGGACGGCGCCCGCGTGCTGATCGCGCCCATGGCCCAGATGTTCCTGATCGGGACCGAGATCGACTACGAGGTCGACCTGCTGCACGCGGGCTTCAAGTTCCGCAATCCGAACGTGGCCGAGGCCTGCGGTTGCGGTGAATCGATCAAGTTCAAGGACGCCCCCGCCGCCTGACCGGCCCCAAGCCTGCGCCCGATGGTCGCAAACGCCCCGTCGGAGCCTCCGGCGGGGGTATTTTTCCCGAGGTAAAGGGGCAAGGGACTTTTCCTGACCGCCTGATAGCGCTAGCCATGAGGCGCAACCTTCGGAGGACAAGATGCGGAAACTGGCGGCAGGCAACTGGAAAATGAACGGCACGGCGGCAAGCCTGTCCGAGGTCTCGGCGCTCTTGACCGCGCATTCCGCCCCGGCCTGCGAAATGCTACTTTGCCCGCCCGCGACGCTGGTTGGGCAGATGGCTGCGCTGGCCAAAGGCACGGCGCTGGCTGTGGGGGGGCAGGATTGCCACGCCAAAGCCTCGGGCGCGCATACCGGTGACATCTCGGCGGCCATGCTGGTGGATGCGGGCGCAAGCCATGTGATCCTTGGCCATTCCGAACGCCGCACCGACCATGCGGAAAAAGACGCCGATGTCCGCGCCAAGACCGAGGCCGCCTGGGCCGCCGGTCTGATCGCCGTCGTCTGCATCGGCGAGACAGAGGCCGAGCGGGATGCAGGAAAGACGCTGGATGTGATCGGCACCCAACTGGCCGGATCGCTGCCAGATGGCGCAACAGCCAAAAACACCGTCATCGCCTATGAACCCGTCTGGGCCATCGGCACCGGCCGCACGCCCACCTTGGACGAAATCGCCGAAGTGCACCGCTTCATCCGCGAACGCCTGACCGCCCGCTTTGGCAGCACCGCCGCCGAGATGCGGCTTCTTTACGGCGGCTCGGTCAAACCCTCGAACGCCACCGAAATCTTTGCTGTCCCGCATGTAGATGGCGCGCTTGTCGGAGGCGCGAGCCTGAAGGCCAGCGATTTCGGCGCCATTGTCGCGGCCCTTTCGGCAGCCTGAATGCGTCGCGCCTGCGTCGCCCGCAGGACAGAGTTTTCAGGCCGGGGGGCGGATGACAGGGCATGACCCTGATCGCTCCCCCCCGCTCTGGCCTTTTGACCGCCAATCTGTTCTGCACGCTGTCGATGTTTTCATGGGCTGCGGGTCTGCCGGTTGCGGATGTGCTTATCCCGCATGTTCCCGCCCTGCCCCTGACGGCGGCGCGCATGGGCATTGCCGGGCTGATCCTGACCCTTGTCTGGGCGCTTGTCGAAGGCCCCGCCACCCTGCGCCGTGCGCCTTGGCTCCGCGCCATCGGCATCGGCACGATGCTGACCATCGCCGGAAGCCTTCTGATCCTTGGTCAGGCCCGCACCGATGCGGTCACCGTCGCCATCATCTCGGCCGCCCTGCCCGTGGTCGGCATCGCGCTTGAGGTCGCCTTGGATGGCCGCAAATTGCGCTTCTCGCTGATCCTTGGCGTCCTCCTCTCGCTCTTGGGCGGCATCCTTGCCCTCAGCGGTCAGAAACTCGGTCTCTCGCTTGGCCTTGGCGCGGTGTTCTGCCTTGGCTCTGTCCTGCTCTACACCCTCGCCTCCCGCTTTTCCGTCACCGCGCTTCCAGAGATGACCCCCCTTGGCCGCACATCGGCCACGGTGGCGGGCGCAGGTCTGTCGGCCACGCTGATCGCACTCGTCGCCGCCGGACTGGGCGCCGCAGGCCCGGACTGGGCGGCCCTTGGCCCCCGCGAAGGGCTGGCCCTTGTGATCTTTGCCGTCTTTTCGATGGCCATCAGCCAATTGCTCTGGGTCTGGTCGGTGGGGTCGCTGGGCATTGGCCTTGCCGCGCTCCACATCAACGCGGCGCCCTTCTACGTCATGCTGATCGCCCTAGCCTTTGGCGGCGCGTGGCAGCCCATGCAGGCCATCGGCGCCGCTGTCGTGGTGCTGGGGGTCATGGTGGCCCAAGGGCTCTTGCGTCTGCCCGCGCGCCGGGGCTAACTCGGCCCATGCAAAGCCTGTCACAATCCCCGACCGATCCCGATTTCGTCCAGAACCCCTATCCCTTTTATGAACGCGCCCGCGCCGCGGGGCCGCTGTTCTTTTGGGAAGATTACGGGATGATCTGCACCCCGTCGGCCGCCGCCTGCCACGCGATTTTCCGCGACCGACGCTTTGGCCGCGAAGTGCCGCCCGAAAAGGCGCAACCGATCGCACCTCATACGGCCCCGTTTTACGCGGTCGAGGCCCATTCCATGCTGGAACTGGAACCGCCGCGCCATACCCGCCTGCGCAGCCTTGTTCTGCGCGCCTTTACCTCGCGCCGCATTGCCGGGATGCAGCCCGAAATTGCCGCCCTGTCCCATCACCTGATCGACCAGATGCCAGAAGGCGAGGTTGATCTGATCCGCGCCTTTGCCCAACCTATTCCCGTCATTGTCATCGCCCGCCTGCTGGGGGTTCCCGAAACAATGGCTGACCAGCTTCTGGCATGGTCCAATGCGATGGTCGGCATGTATCAGGCCCGCCGCACGCACCAGATGGAACTGGATGCCGCCACCGCCGCGACCGAGTTTTCCGACTTTCTGCGGGGTTATGTGAACGAACGCCGCGCCAGACCGGCAGATGACCTCATCACCCAACTGATCGCCGCAGAAAGCGAAGGCGAAAAGCTATCGACGGATGAATTGATCACCACCTGCATCCTCCTTCTGAACGCAGGGCATGAGGCGACGGTCCACACCATCGGCAATGGCGTGAAACTGCTTTTGGAAACCAAAACCGAAGCCCAGATGCTAGAACCGGATCGGGTGGAAGGCACGGTCGAGGAAATCCTGCGCTTTGATCCGGCGCTGCATATGTTCACCCGCTGGGCCTATGAAGATATCGAGGTTATGGGCCACACCTTCCATCGCGGGGATCAGGTGGCACTGCTGCTGGGGGCGGCGAACCGCGATCCTTCGGTCTGGGACAGGCCCGCGAAGTTTCTGCCCGCCCGACCGGACAAGCCGAATGTGACCTTTGGCGCGGGGCTTCATTTCTGCGTCGGCGCACCTCTGGCACGGCTGGAACTGCAAACCGCCCTGCCCATTCTGTTCCAACGCCTTCCGAACCTGCGGCTAAAAGGCAAGCCGCGCTTTGCCAACCTCTATCATTTCCACGGGCTGGAACGGCTGATCGTCACACGCTAACGGGCAGCACGCCGTCTGCACGGGGGGTGTACAGGGGGTGTACGCAAGGTGCATCGCCGTTTTTGGGGGTCTGGCTGGCCCCAACCCGCCGAGTCGCGCCCGCCAGAACGGGCCAAATCTAAAGTGGCAGAACGGTGGTGGATTTGATCTCTTCCATGCTCAAAAGCGCGGTCACGTTATAGATCTTCACCTCTGAAATCAGCGCCTGATAGAACGTGTCATAGGCGCGGGCATTTTTGACCCGTACTTTCAGGATGTAATCAATATCCCCCGCCAACCGATGCGCCTCCAGAACTTCGGGGCGTTCCTTCAGCGTTTTCAAGAATTTGCGCTGCCATTCCGCCTCATGTTCGCTGGTGCGGATCAGCACGAAAAAGCAGGCCTCCAGCCCCAGCGCCTCGGCGTCCAGAATGGCCGTTTGCCGGGTGATCACCCCGATGTCTTTCATCTTGCGGATTCGGTTCCAGACAGGCGTCTTCGACGACCCCACTTTGCGGGCAATCTCGTCCAGTGACTGGCTGGCATCCCCTTGCAGCTCTGCAAGAATTTTCCGGTCCAACTCGTCCAATTGGGCTGCCATTCGCCTGATCCCCCGTTTCGCGGAATTTCCGCATGAATTGCCCGCCACACTAGAACAAACGTCCTTATCTGCAAGGCCCAATGGCCAAAACATGGGAAAATATCCTATATTGCAGTGCAGAAAAGCAGGGATAGCCAATGTTCGACCAGCCGATCCAGACATCCAATCTTCCCGCCGTCACTTTTGTCGGCGCGGGTCCGGGTTCGGCCGATCACCTGACGCTTGGCGCCTATCGCGCCCTGCAAACGGCGGATGTTGTCATCTATGACCGTCTCGTCGGGCAAGAGATCCTTGACCTGATCCCGGCTCATGTCCGCCGGATCGACGTGGGCAAAGAGGGCTTCGGCCCCTCGACCGAGCAGTCGCAAATCAACGCCTTGCTGGTTCAGCATGGCCTTTCAGGCGACCGCGTTCTGCGTCTAAAGGGCGGAGATTGCAACATATTCGGCCGTCTGGACGAAGAGATCGAGGCGATCGAGGCGGTTGGCCTGCCTTTCCGTGTCCTGCCGGGCCTGACAGCCGCCACCGTTGCCGCCGCGGCCATCGGGCAAAGCCTGACGCGGCGCGGGCGCAATGCCAGCCTGCGGATCGTGACGGGCCATGACATGGCTGGATTTGCTGAACAGGATTGGCGCGGCCTTGCCCGCAAGGGCGAAGTTGCCGCGATCTATATGGGCAAGAAGTCCGCCCGCTTCATTCAGGGCCGCCTGATGATGCACGGGGCCGATGCCGCAACGCCGGTGACGGTTGTCGAAAATGTCAGCCGTCCGGATCAGCGCTTTTTTGGCGTGACTCTCTCCACTTTGACCGATGCCGTATCGCTCTGTTCCGGCCCCGCCGTCATCCTTTTTGGCCTCGCCCCACGCCAGGCCGCGTTAACCCTTTCCGAACTGAAAGAGGCCCAAGCATGAGCCGCCAATTCACCCCCAAAGTCGTCACCGCCAACCGCCTCCGCGAAGGCGACGTGGTCTATCTGACCGCTGATGATCGCTGGACACAAAAGCACTCAGAGGCCGAGCTAATTGAAGACGAGGCTCATGCCCAAATGCGCCTTTTGCACGCAACGGCACAAAAGCTTTACGTCGTCGGACCCTACCTTGCCGATGCAAAGCCCGGCCCGAACGGCCCAGAACCCACCCATTTCCGCGAAGAATTCCGCACGCGCGGCCCTTCGAACTACAACCACGGCAAGCAAGCCGACTTGGCAGGCTGAGGGCAAGAACATGTACAATTACAATGACTTCGACGAAGCCTTTGTCCGCGCCCGCGTGGCCCAGTTCACCCAGCAGGTTGAACGTCGCCTTGACGGTAGCCTGACAGAAGAGGAGTTCCGTCCGCTTCGCCTGATGAATGGTCTGTACCTTCAGCTGCATGCATACATGCTGCGTGTGGCCATTCCCTATGGCACGCTGAACCCGAACCAGATGCGCCAGTTGGCCTATATCGCTGACACCTGGGATAAGGGCTATGGCCACTTCACCACCCGCCAGAACATTCAGTTCAACTGGCCCAAACTGCCCGATGTGCCGGCGATCCTGTCAGCCCTGGCCGATGTCGAGATGCACGCCATCCAGACCTCGGGCAATTGCGTCCGCAACGTGACCTCGGACCATTTCGCCGGCGCCGCCGCCGACGAAGTCGAAGACCCGCGCCCCTATGCCGAATTGCTGCGGCAGTGGTCAACCGACCACCCTGAGTTCCAGTTCCTGCCGCGCAAGTTCAAGATCGCCATCACTGGCAGCCCGAATGATCGTGCCGTCACCGCCGCCCATGACATCGGCCTTCGTCTGGTCAAGAATGACAAGGGCGAAGTCGGCTTTACCGTTCTGGTTGGCGGTGGCCTTGGCCGCACACCATTGATTGGTCAAGCCGTCCGCGACTTCGTGCCAGTCGAAGACCTCCTGCCCTATGTCGAAGCCGTCCTCAGCGTCTACAACACGCTTGGCCGCCGCGACAACAAGTATAAGGCGCGCATCAAGATCACCCTGCATGAGACTGGAAAAGAAGAACTTTCCCGGATGATCGAGGAGCGTTTCATCGAGATGCGGCGGCTTTTCGGTGGCAATGATCAAAAACTGCTGGCCGAGATCAAAGAGGCCTTCGCCGCCCCTGCCTTCCGCAATGCGCCGACTGACGCCTATGAGGCCTTCTACAAGGCTGACCCGGTCTTTCGGTCATGGGCAGATACGAACCTGTCGGCCCATCGGAACGACCAATATGCGATCGTCACGATCAGCATCAAGGCTCATGGCCAAACGCCGGGCGACGCGACCAGCGACCAGATGCGCCTGATGGCCGATCTGGCCGAGAAATACGGACATGGTCAACTTCGCATCAGTCACGAGCAGAACGTGATCCTGCCGCATGTCCACAAATCAGATCTGCCGGTGATCCATGCCGCCCTGTCCAAAGCCGGGCTTGCCACGGCCAATGTTGGCCTGATCTCTGACATCATCGCTTGCCCCGGAATGGATTACTGCGCCCTTGCCACGGCGCGGTCGATCCCGATTGCGACGCAAATCGCGGAACGTTTCAAGGAACTGGATCTGGAGCATGAAGTTGGTCCGCTGAAGATCAAGATTTCGGGCTGCATCAATGCCTGCGGGCATCACCATGTCGGCCATATCGGCATTCTGGGTCTCGACCGTGCGGGCGTCGAAAACTACCAGATCACTCTGGGAGGCGATGGCACCGAAAACGCCAGCATCGGTGACAAGATGGGCCCAGGTTTCGCCTATGACGAAATCGTTCCGGCGATCGAACGGATCGTGCGCGCCTATCTGGAAGTCCGTTCGGATAGCGCCGAGACCTTCTTGCAAGCTGTCCGGCGCGTGGGACTAGAGCCGTTCAAGGCCGCTCTGTACGAAGCAGAGGGCCAACGGGATGCCGCGTGACCTTCACACAGGCGACGTGGCCGAGCGTGTGGCGGCGCTGAATGCGCGCTATCGCCACCATTCGGCCACGGCTGTGCTGGAACACAGCCTGAAAGACGCTGATCTGGGCCGCGTGGCCCTGGTCTCGTCCTTCGGGGCGGAATCGGTCGTTCTTCTTCACCTTGTCTCGGTCATCGCGCCCGAAACACCAGTTCTGTTCATCGACACGCGGATGCTGTTTCAGGAAACGCTGGATTATCAGCGCGAGGTCGCCGAAAAACTGCACCTCTGCGACATTCGGACGATCCGGGCAAACCCGGTGCGGGTAAATTTCGAAGACCCGGATGGCACGCTTCATCAGTTCAACACCGATGCCTGCTGCCATGTCCGCAAGGTTGAACCACTGGAACGCGCGCTTGGCGAATTTGATGGCTGGATCACGGGCCGCAAGCGCTATCAGGGCGCGACGCGTGAAGCTGTGAACTTCTTCGAAGCCGAAGGGGACACGCGGATCAAGGTTAATCCTCTGGCCCATTGGGGCCGTGAGGATCTGGAAGAATACATGATCAACAACCGCCTGCCCCGCCACCCATTGGTCGCAAAAGGCTATCCATCCATCGGATGCGCGCCTTGCACCAGCGCGGTTAAGCCGGGAGAAGACCCGCGCTCGGGGCGCTGGCGTGGCAGCAACAAGACCGAATGCGGCATCCACTTCATTGATGGCAAGGCCGTACGCATCAAGAAGGACAGCGCAGCATGAAAAGCGCGATGAAAAAGCAAATTTCTTCCACGAAATTTGCAAATTCCTTCAAAGGAATTTGGACCGGAGAACAAGCATGAGCATCATCGTCACCGATCGGGGCTTTCGCCCGTCCGAAGCCGTGAATTCTGTCACTTTGGCCGATCTTTCCCAGCATCAGGGAAGTGTCGACTTGGCGCATACAGACGATCCGGCGCTGCTGGAAGGACAGTTGGACCAGATCACCCTGATCCGGATTTCTTTCCCCGCCTTTTCGGATGGCCGTGCCTTTACCATCGCCCGCCGTCTGCGGATGATGGGCTACACTGGCGAGCTGAGAGCCACTGGTCCTGTCATCGCCGACCAATATGCGATGGCCCGGCGTGTTGGCTTTGACTCTGTCGAGATTCCAGAGGAATTGGCGCAACGTCAGCCGGAAGAACAGTGGATCTTCCGGGCCAATTGGAAAGCGCACGACTACCAATCTCGCCTCCGGGCCTGATGCTGGACAGAACCTCGAAATTTTCGTATGCACACAAATGAAAATCTGCCGCAGTGGGCAAGGGTTTCTCTTGCTGCTGCTTCGGCCTATGAAAGGTCAAGACCATGACGGAGCTTGCCACAATGACTGCCCCCGCTGCCAAGCCAGCCAAGCCACATCTGCCCGACGCCGCTGTCGTGACCGAGGTCAAGCATTGGACTGACAGGCTCTTTTCCTTCCGAGTCGAACGTCCTGCAAGCCTGCGCTTCCGCTCGGGCGAGTTCGTAATGATCGGGCTCTTGGGAGAGAACGGCAAGCCACTGTTGCGCGCCTACTCCATCGCTTCGCCAAATTGGGATGAGGGGCTGGAGTTCTATTCGATCAAGGTGCCGGACGGTCCGCTGACCTCGAAACTTCAGCACATCAAAGTCGGCGAAGAAATCATCCTGCGCCCTAAGCCCGTTGGTACGCTTGTGCATGATGCCTTGCTGCCCGGCAAGCGGATGTGGTTTCTTGCCACTGGCACCGGCATTGCGCCCTTTGCAAGCCTTATGCGTGACCCTGAGACTTATGAAAAATACGATCAGGTCATCATGATGCATACCTGCCGCGAAGTGGCAGAGTTGGAATATGGCCGTCAGCTGGTCGAAAACCTTCAGAACGATCCGCTGATTGGTGAAATGGTAGCAGGCAAGCTGCTTTACTACCCAACCACGACCCGCGAAGAATTTCATCACATGGGCCGTGTGACCGACAACCTGTCCTCGGGCAAAGTCTTTGCGGATTTGAACCTTCCACCGATGGACCCGGCCACCGATCGTGCGATGGTGTGCGGCAGTCTTGCCTTCAACGTTGATGTGAAAGCGATCCTCGAGGGCTTTGGCTTGCGTGAGGGCGCGAATTCTGATCCGAAGGAATATGTGGTCGAAAAAGCCTTTGTCGGCGACGGCATTTGACCCTCGGGCCGGATTTTTCCCAGAACCACAAGAAAGCTGCCGCGCCAACGTGGCAGCTTTTCGCATTCAACCGCATGGGATGTAGCAAAGCAGACAAGCCGAGCCGATGAAATGCAAAAGGCCGCCCGAATGGGCGGCCTTTCAATTTTGGATCGAGTTTCGCGATCAGAGGCCGAGTGCGTTCTTGACCTGAGTAATCACACCTTCCACGAGAACCGGGTTGGCGGCAGCCGCGTCGACGGCCGATTTCAGCGTTGCTTTGGTGACATCGTCAACGGACGAGCCATCAATCAGCGACTTGATCGCGTCGGCATTGAAATTGGCAGGATCCAAAGCGGCGGTGGCATCCGAAGCCGGAGCGGCCGTTGCATCAGCGGCCGGAGCAGCTTCCGCAGCAGGTGCAGCTTCCGCAGCAGGCGCAGCTTCCGTAGCCGGTGCAGCTTCCGTAGCCGGTGCAGTTTCCGTAGCCGGTGCAGTTTCCGTAGCCGGTGCAGTTTCGGTCGCAGGCGCGGCTGCAGTGTCAGCAGCCGGAGCCGTCGCAGCGGCAGCGGCGTCAGCTGCGGCTTTGGCAGCAGCTTCTTCGGCAGCCTTAGCAGCAGCTTCTTCAGCAGCCTTGGCAGCAGCTTCTTCTTCAGCCTTGGCAGCGGCTTCTTCTTCGGCTTTCTTGGCGGCAGCGGCCTCTTCTTCGGCCTTCTTCGCAGCCTCCTCGGCCGCGGCGGCAGCAGCAGCAGCTTCAGCTGCAGCCTTCTGGGCCGGCACATAGCTGAACTGGTAATAGCCACCAGCAGCCAGAACCAGCACTACGGCACCAATCACAACGGACTTATTCATAGCATAGCTCCCCTTATCCGGGAAAACCCCCGGTCTGCTTGGTGATATGGCAGTCGAGCGCGGGCTTGAAAAGAGCCTTTGCTGCATCGCAGCGGTGATCACAGGGGGAAAATTTCCACTCGCGGCTCAAATCCGCCGAAATGAGGCTCATTTCCCTACCGGAATGCCATTGAACGCAACGCCTTCGACGTTTATCTTCCCAGCCCAAATCATAGCGACAGAAGGACGATCACCATAGCTCGCAGACCCCACAATGCCCCGCCGACGCGTGAAACGGGCCCCCGTATCAATGACCGCATTCGCTCTCCTGAAATCCGCCTGATCGGCGCTGATGGCGAGAATGTCGGAGTGGTCACCCCAGCTCGCGCCATGGCTATGGCAGAAGAGGCCGGACTTGATCTGGTCGAAATCAGCCCGAACGCCGAGCCGCCGGTTTGCAAGATCATGGACTTCGGCAAGTTCAAGTATGAACAGCAAAAGCGCGAAGCCGAAGCCCGCAAAAAGCAGAAGATCATCGAGATCAAGGAAATCAAGTTCCGTCCCGGAACCGATACCCATGACTATGATGTGAAGATGCGGTCTGTGATGAAGTTTCTGGGCGAAGGCGACAAGGTCAAGGTGACCCTGCGCTTCCGTGGCCGTGAAATGGCGCACCAAGAATTGGGTCTGGAACTTCTGAACCGGGTTGCTGCCGATGTCGGCGATGCAGGCAAGGTCGAGTCGATGCCCAAGCTGGAAGGCCGCCAGATGGTGATGATGATCGCCCCGAAATAAGGGCGATCACTGCTTCAGAATAGAAAAAGGCGCGCCACACAGCGCGCCTTTTTCATTGCCTCGTCGTCCGCTTATTCGGCGGCTTGGTCTTGCGCCTCCAGTTCGGCCGCGCGCTTTTCGACCAGATCGACGATGTGATCCACCATCTTCTCGTTCGACATCTTATGGCTTTGCTTACCTGCCATGTAGATCATCCCTGACCCTGCCCCGCCGCCAGTAAAGCCGATATCGGTCATCAGCGCTTCCCCCGGGCCATTCACCACGCAGCCGATAATCGACAGGCTCATCGGGGTTTTGATATGTTCAAGCCGCTTTTCCAGTGCCTCGACGGTCTTGATCACGTCAAAGCCCTGACGGGCGCAAGATGGGCAGGAAATGATCTGCACACCACGTGTCCGCAAACCCAAGGATTTCAGGATCTCGAACCCAACCTTCACCTCTTCGACCGGATCGGCAGAGAGGGAAACCCGTATCGTATCGCCAATTCCCATCCAAAGCAGATTGCCCAGACCGATGGCCGATTTCACGGTGCCAGACATCAACCCGCCTGCCTCGGTGATCCCGAGGTGAATGGGTGCATCCGTCGCGTCAGCCAATTGCTGATAGGCTGCTGCGGCCATGAAGACGTCAGACGCTTTCACGCTGATCTTGTATTCGTGGAAATCGGCATCCTGCAAAAGCTTGATATGGTCCAGACCGGATTCGACCATCGCATCCGGGCAAGGCTCGCCGTATTTCTCCAGCAGATGCTTCTCCAAGGATCCGGCATTGACCCCGATCCGGATCGAACAGCCATGATCCTTGGCCGCCCGCACCACCTCGGCCACACGCTTGGCATCGCCGATATTGCCGGGGTTGATCCGCAGGCAAGCTGCCCCTGCCTCTGCTGCCTCAATCGCCCGTTTGTAGTGAAAGTGGATGTCCGCGACGATTGGCACGGGACTTTCGGCGCAAATCGCTTTCAGCGCCCGCGTGCTTTCCTCATCCGGGGTCGAAACGCGCACAATATCTGCACCGGCAATGGCCGCGCGCTGCACCTGTTCAATGGTGGCCTTGATGTCGGTCGTCAGCGTATTGGTCATCGTCTGCACGCTGATGGGCGCATCGCCCCCGACCAGCACCTTTCCCACGCGAATTTGGCGCGATTTCCGGCGATAGATGTTGCGCCAGGGACGAATGGGATTGTGGCTCATCTGGGCGGTTCCTTCAGCTTTCAGGGCCTAGATAGAACGAGAAAGGCCACCCCGCAATGAGGTGGCCACGTATTCCGTAAATCGTGAAAACCTTATTCCGACAGCGGTGCCGGAACCGCCACTTCAGCGACATTCACGATGGCCGCCAATTCCGGATCAGCATTTAGATCGGCCTCAGCGAATTTTTCGGTCAGTGCTTCTGGCGAAAGGGCCACGTTCTTGACAACCTGAGCACCGGGGGCAGCCGGACCAAAGGTCTTGCCGTTCACCGCAAAATAGACCGACCCCGAATTACCTGCGCGCAACACAGGCGCATCTTCCAACTGCGGAACGGCCCAGCGTTCGCCGGCATCAAGGATCTTTTCAAAAAGCACCGTACCATCGGCGGCCTTCACCTGCACCCATGACGGGCGAACGGCCAAAAGCTCCACGCCCGGCTGGGCCTCGGCAACCACCTGAACCGGCGTTTCCGCAGCCATCGCCTCGGAAACCGCTGCGGCAACAGCATTGGTCATATCGCCAGCCAAAGCACCGCTTGCCCGAGGATTGATCGCGGCAATCGGACCATCGCGCGACGTCAGCACGGGCACATCCAAGGCCTGCGGGCGATAAAGACGGTCAATCTTTTCAGCCTGCGCCACAGGGTCTGCGGCAGCGAGGTCGGTTTCATTTTGTGCATCCGGCGCAGAACGCACCAAAGGCGCCGAGCCGGAAACATTGCCCAGCGGGTCAATTTCGGCCACGACAGCCGGGGCCTGATCCACAGGGGCCAGCTGAACCCGCTGCACTTCTTGCAGCACTGACCAGCCACCATAACCAATGGCCCCAATCAGCGCGACCAGAACCACCAAGGAACCGACGGCACCGGGTTCAATCCGCGAAAACACGCTTTCGCTGCGCGGAATAAACGTGGCATTCGGGTTCGCCAACGGGTCACGGAAGTCCTGCGTGCTGCGGGCACGGGCAGCGGCCTTTGCCGTAGACGAGGCAGCGGCACTCATTCCATGGGCCACTTCAAACTTGGCCTCATGGCAGAACCGCTGGAACGCCCAATCCGGGTCCATCCCCAGATAGCGCGCATATGACCGGACGTAGCCCGCAACGAAACCTTGCGTTTCGAATGCAGTCACATCGGCATTTTCGATCGCGGCGATGTAGGCCGCCTTGATCTTCAATTCCCGTTGAACATCCAGAAGCGATTTGCCGAGGGTTGCCCGTTCGCCCCGCATCACGTCGCCAAGACGCAGGTCGTAATCGTCAAAGCCTTTCGGTTTGTCCGCTTCTGTCGTCGAAGGTTTGTTCCTCCGCCCGATCATACGACCTGCCTCATGAAGTTCCCGTGTCCCCCGAGTCGCCTTTAGGGACGACTCATCTGCTTTCGTTTGGGCCAGAAACTAGCATAGCTCAAGAGCTTTTGCACATGCGAGATGTGCTTAGGCACTCGCTTCGGCGCGATTCAGCGCACATTGCTGCCAAAGCTGGTCCATCGCGCCGATCAATGCGTCGATTTCCTTGGGGTCGTGTACGGGCGACGGCGTGAACCGCAGCCGTTCCGTTCCACGCGGAACTGTGGGGAAGTTGATCGGCTGAACGTAAATCCCGTAATGCTCCAGCATCATGTCCGACAGCATTTTGCAATGGATGGGGTTGCCGACGTGCACGGGCACAATATGCGACCCGTGGTCAATGATCGGAAGGCCAAGCCCCTTCAGCCGCATTTTCAGGATCCGGGCATGCAACTGCTGGGTATCACGCAGTTTTTGCCCTTCGGCCGTCTTTAGGAATTGCACGCTGGCAGCGGCACCTGCGGCCACAGCGGGTGGCAGCGAAGTGGTGAAAATAAAGCCCGGAGCGTAAGAGCGTACCGCATCCACCATCTTCGCACTTGCAGCAATATAGCCGCCGAAAACGCCATAGGCCTTCGCCAGCGTGGCGTTGATAATGTCGATCCGGTGCATCTGGCCATCACGCTCTGCAACCCCTGCCCCACGGGGTCCGTACATGCCAACTGCATGGACCTCGTCAATATAGGTCAGCGCGCCGAACTCCTCTGCGATGTCGCAAATTTCCTTGATCGGCCCGAAATCGCCGTCCATCGAATAGATCGATTCGAAGGCAATCAACTTCGGCGCAGCCGGATCGTCGGCCTCCAGCAACTCACGCAGATGAGCCACATCGTTGTGGCGGAAGATACGCTTCTGGCCGTTGCCACGGCGCACGCCTTCGATCATCGAAGCGTGATTCAGCGCATCCGAATAGATGATCAGACCGGGGAAAATCGTCCGCAGTGTGGAAAGCGTTGCGTCATTGGCGATGTAGGCCGAGGTAAAGACCAAGGCGGCCTCTTTGCCATGCAGATCGGCAATCTCGGCTTCCAAACGTTTGTGATAAACGGTCGTGCCTGAAATATTGCGCGTGCCACCCGAACCTGCCCCTGTCGCATCAAGGGCTTCGTGCATGGCGTTCAGGACAACCGGATGCTGCCCCATGCCCAGATAGTCGTTGCCGCACCACACGGTGATTGGCTTCTGGCTTCCATCCGGGCGGGTCCAGGTCGCATGGGGAAACTGGCCTTTTTGGCGCTCAATGTCGATGAAGGTCCGATAACGCCCTTCGTCATGCAGACGCTGCAGAGCGGTGTCGAGGGCGGCTTCATAGTTCATCGTCTATCTCCTTGGCTCGGTCCCGTTTACGATCGGGTTGCCAGCACTTAAACCGTGCCGCAGCTTGGAAACCTTGACTTGCGTCAATTAAAGATGCGGGAAAAGTAGGCAATTTGCCACTCCCGGCTTTATTTCATATTCACTATATATGAATATGTCACGCCTTAATTCTTGGGAGCGATTTCCAGCACGACCACACAAGGCGATTTGGTTGTCTTTGCCTGATCGCAGGCTGCAGACGCCGCTTTGGCCGCCGAGGCCGGATCTGGAAGGTCTGCCAAGGCAATCGCCGAGGCAACCGGCTTGCCATCCCGGATCACCCCTTCGCCCGGGGCCGCAGCCAAGGCGGCGTGGCCGGCAGAGTTTGGCACAAACAGCGCCAAGGCCTGTTCATTGGTCATCACAAGACGCAACGTTGTCAGTTCATCCGCCGTCAGGAACGGGTGGACATAAAGCCGGACAGTCGATTTTCCCAACGCCGCTTCTTCCACGGCAACCTGCTGGGCCACGGCCGTCGTCGCCCCAAGTCCAAGGGCCGCAACCGATGCCAGCAGCCCCATTTTACGCTTGTCGAACATCTCAACCTCTCCAGAGCCTGACCGCGAATTCCGGCTGGGCTTTACACCACCTTGCCGCCTCTGGACAGTCCCGGACCACCTGATAGGCTTTGGCCGAATTCACTTTTCCACGAGATCCGAGAGGCCCCATGTCTTTGTCATCCATCCTGAACCGCATTGATGAGGATCTCCCACAGGCGCTTGATCGTCTGATGGACCTGCTGCGAATCCCGTCGATTTCAACTGACCCAGAGTTCAAGGCCGATTGCGCGCGCGCTGCAGACTGGCTGGTTGCAGACTTGAGAACCTTGGGTTTCGACGCGGCCAGCCGTCCCACCCCCGGTCACCCGATGGTCGTGGCCCATGGCGGCGAGGGCGGCCCGCACCTCTTGTTCTACGGCCATTACGATGTGCAACCCGTCGATCCACTGTCGCTTTGGGACCGTGACCCGTTTGATCCCGAAATTCAGGACAGCCCGAAAGGCCGCGTCATACGGGCACGCGGAGCATCGGATGACAAAGGCCAGCTGATGACCTTCCTCGAGGCTTTGCGGGCTTGGAAAGCAGAATATGGCACCCTGCCCTGCCGTCTGACGATCTTTCTTGAAGGCGAAGAGGAATCGGGGTCGCCCTCGCTGATTCCCTTCATGAAGGAAAATGCCCAAGAACTGACCGCCGATATCGCCCTGATCTGCGACACAGGCCTTTTTGAGGACACCTCGCCCGCCATTGTCACCATGCTGCGGGGCCTCTTGGGCGAAGAAATCACAATCACCGGCCCGAACAAAGACCTGCATTCCGGCATGTATGGCGGTGCCGCCATCAACCCGATCCGCGTCCTGTCTCGCATCCTTGGCAATATGCATGATGACACCGGGCGGATCACGGTGCCCCATTTCTATGACGGCGTGACCGAACTGCCTGATGCCATTCGCAGCCAATGGCAGGCCTTGGCCTTTGACCACGCCAAATTCCTGGGCGATGTCGGCCTGTCTATTCCGGCAGGGGAACAGGACCGCACCCCCTTGGAGATGATCTGGTCGCGTCCGACCGCCGAAATCAACGGCATCTGGGGCGGCTATACCGGAAACGGATTCAAGACCGTTCTGCCGTCAAAAGCCCATGCCAAGGTCAGCTTCCGCCTTGTGGGCGAGCAAGACCCCTTTGCCATTCGCGAGAACTTTCGCGCTTGGGTCAGTGAGCAGGTTCCGGAGGATTGCACCGTCGAATTCCACGGCCATGGCGCAGGCCCCGCAGGCATCATGTCGATCGACGACCCGGCCTTCGAGGCCGCCCGCGCCGCCCTGACCGAAGAATGGGGCCGCCCGGCCGCCTATGTTGGTTGCGGCGGGTCGATCCCGATTGCTGGCTATTTCCAGACCATTCTTGGCATGGACGCGATGCTCTTGGGCTTTGGCCGCGATGACGACCAGATCCATTCGCCCAATGAGAAATATGACGTGGAATGTTTCCACAAGGGCATCCGCTCTTGGGCGCGGGTGCTGGCCAAGCTGACCGCCTGAGGCGCAAATCCGTGATCTGGCAGGGGGGCTGTCTGCCCCCCTATCGGGATTTCGCAGGCGAAATCCCTGCCCCCCGAGGATATTTAAAGACAGAAAAGAGGACCGATCAGAGCTTTTGGTAAAGCGCCTGATAGGCCGACGGGCGGAAACCTTCGGCTTTGGTTTCCTGATGGGTGGCATTGGAAAGCCAGTTCGGGTTGATTTCGACACCCCAGCCGGGGGCGTCGGAAATGGTGACGCGGCCGGCCTCGACCCTGAACGGGTCATTCTGGAAAAGGCCGCGTTGCCATGGGTAATAGTCATCGCCTTCAATCGAGAGTTCGAGGTATTTCCCGGCATTCGGCAGTGCCTTGAGCATGTGCATCGTGCAAAGCGTGACGAGGGAAAGGTTGGCCGCATGGGGTGTGCAGGTCAGACCCGCCGCCGCGGCCATCCGGGCCACCTCTAGGCTGCGATGAAGACCACCCACATACATGATGTCGGGCTGAACGATGTCCACCGCCTTCAAGGCGATCATCCGACGCCATGTGGCCATGTCCCAGTCCTGCTCTCCTCCCGTCACGTCGATGTCGACAGCAGCGGCCACTTCCGCCGTTTGCTCCAGTTCCCAATAGGGCACAGGTTCCTCGTAATGTTGTATCCCATGGTCCTGAAGCTTGCGTCCGATCTCGATCGCGCGGGGCACGGTAAAGCCGGAATTGGCATCCACCAGCAGATCAATCCCTGCCCCCATGGCCCGCGCCATATGCGGAATGATCGCTTCGGTCCGCCCCGGCCATTCATCCACATCCGCGCCGCATTCCGCCCCGATGCGGAACTTGACCGCATCAAAGCCCTGCTCTCCGACAAGCCGTTTCAGGCGTTCGCTCTCTGCCTCGGGCGTGATGTCGCGCCGCATCGACGAGGCATAGGCGCGCAAAGGACCGGGCGTTCCACCAAGCAATGCGACGACCGGTTTTTCCTCGGCCCGCCCGCGCCAGTCCCAAAGCGCTGTGTCCAGACCCGCCATCGCCCGACAACGGTAGGTGCCAGGATATTTGTGTTCCCTGCGCTCGATCTTTGCGATCAAGCTCGGAATGTCCATCGGATCCGCGCCGAGCGCCCAAGGCGCGATCTGGCGGTGAAAGACCTGTGCCGTGATATCGGCATTATAGGTCGAGGTCTGGCCCCAGCCAAAGCTGCCATCGTCACAAGTGACGCGTACAAAGGCCAGAAATTCAGTCGAGAAGGTTTCCAGCCGTGCGATCTTCGCCATTTTCTGTCATCCTGTTCAACGGCCCGCCCCACCAAGTCTTGCCGCTCTGTCTGCTTTCTGCAAGAACCCCGAAAAAGCAGGACCGGAGGCCACATGGCGCTGACGATTGACTGGGCAAAGCCCGAGGATGAGGCCGCCTTTCGCGCGCTTTGGCAGGGGTTTCTGGCCTATTACGACGTCGATCTGCCTGAGACGACGACGGCCCATACCTGGGCCCGCATCCTTGACCCAGAGCATCGCATGTCCTGCCGTCTGGCCTATCTGGATGGCAAGGCCATCGGTTTTGCGATCCATCACCACCATTGCTCGTCCTGGGTGCCGGGCGATGATGTCTACCTGGAAGACCTGTTCGTCGCCCCCTCGGCCCGCGGGCAAGGCGCAGGCCGGGCATTGATCGAAGACCTGATCAGCCTTGGCCGCGAAAAGGGCTGGCATCGGCTTTACTGGAACACCAATCACGACAACGCCGCGGCCAGAAAACTTTATGACAGTTTTTGCAGCGATGACGGCCATGTGCGCTATCGGATGCCCCTGCGCTAGGACGCCGAGAACAGCACCCTGACCTGCGCATGCAGCGCCTCGCGCATGTCGACCCTTTGGGTCAGGCGCAGGTTTTCATAGCCTATCACCATGGCATAGAGCGTCTCTGCCCCGTGACGGGCCGCAGTCGCGCAAAGGCCTGCCCCCTGCAAAAGACCAACCGTATCGGACAGCCGCTGGCGGTCGACCTCGGCCACGACCTGATGCACCCAAGGTTCCGCAAGCGCCCAAGCCCGGATGGCAGGTTCTATCGCGGGGCCGCCAAAGCGCGGATCGGGGACGATGGAAACCATGTCCATCAGCAGCATTACGCGGTCAAACGGGGCCAGATCTGCCTCTAGGACCGTGCGGGTAATCTGGGTTGTTGCCAGCCCCCGCCAGGCCTCAAGCATTTTCTCGTGAAAATCCCGCAGATCTTTGAAATGCCAATAGAAACTCCCCTTTGTCGCACCAAGATCCCGAGCCAATGCCTCGGCCCGGATCGCGGCATGACCGCCGCTGACCAATGCTCGAAACCCGGCGAGGATCCAATCCTGAGGGGCCAGTCTCATCTTTGCGGGCTTTTCCATCTCCATTCCAAAACCATACGCAGCCGTATGGACAGGCGCAATCCTTTCTGCAAACCATACGCTACCGTATGGAATCAGGGAGGCACAGGATGAACGGATTACTTCTCGCGGCCGGACTGGGCGCTTTGGCACTGGACGTCGTGCATGTGATTTACGGGGAAAGAATGGCGCATCGGCCGGCCCTCGCCTCCTCTTGGCCTGCCCCGGCAAAGGCGCTTTATTCCGTGCTTTGGCATGCGGCGACTGCGTTCATGGCCCTGTGCGGGACCAGCCTCATCGTCGCAGCCTTCCTGCCGTCACACGCCCTCGCGCTCAGCGCGCTGCCGGTTGCGCTCTTTCTCGCGACGGCGGGATTGTTCCTATACTACGGCACCACGCGGCTTGGCTCTGTTCGCATCCTGCCACAATGGATCGCCTTCAGCACTATCTCGGCCCTTGCCCTTGCGGGACTGGCCACATGACCCTTCGTCGCCTTCATCGGCTGTCCGCCCTGCTCTTGGCCGCCTTCATCGCCATGCATCTGGCAAACCATGTGGCGGGGTTCTGGGGGCAGGAAAGCCACCGGACGATCCAGCAGGTCCTTGGCAGCCTTTACCGTCACCCCGTCATTGAACCCTTCCTTCTGGCACTCATCACAGTTCAGATGGCAACCGGTCTTCGCATGGCCCTGCCCCGCTTGCGCCACCTGATCAAACGGCCCAATTGGCAAAGAGCCCAGATCGCTGCGGGCCTATATCTCGCACTCTTTCTGGCCATCCATATCGGCGCTGTCATGGCTGCACGGTTCCAAGGCGCAGAAACCGATCTGGCCTTTGCCGCGACAGCCTTTCAGGCCGGTGGTCTCTGGCCGTTGCTTTTTACCGCCTATTACGGGCTGGCCGTGCTAGCCCTTGCCACCCACCTTGCCGCCGCAATCGCGGCAAAGCATCCGACAGGCGCCCGCCTTCTGCTTGGCGCAGGGTTTGCCCTGTCCATCGCCCTTCCTCTGCTTCTTTCCGGCAAAGTCACCCCCATTTCCATACCTCCCGCCCAAATTGCGGCATTTCCCCTCATGCCCTGACCTTGCGAAAAGCGCCCCTCCGGTCTAAGGGGGCGCCAACCCCGCATATCAACCAAAGGTCCGACATGATCCCGCGCTATTCCCGCCCCGACATGGTTGCCATCTGGTCGCCCGAGACGAAGTTCCGCATCTGGTACGAGATCGAGGCCCATGCCTGCGACGCGCAAGCCAATCTGGGCGTGATCCCCAAGGCCAACGCCGAGGCCGTCTGGCGCGCCAAGGATGTCGAATTCGATGTCGCCCGGATTGATGAGATCGAGGCCGTGACCAAGCATGACGTCATCGCCTTCCTGACCCATCTGGCCGAACATATCGGCTCTGAAGACGCCCGTTTCGTCCATCAGGGCATGACCTCGTCTGACGTGCTGGACACCACGCTGAACATTCAGCTCGTGCGTGCCGCTGATCTGCTTTTGGCCGGGATGGACCGCGTTCTGACCGCGCTGAAGACCCGCGCCTTTGAACACAAGGATACGGTTCGCATCGGTCGCAGCCACGGCATCCACGCCGAACCTACCACGATGGGCCTGACTTTCGCCCGCTTCTATGCCGAAATGGCCCGCGGCAAAGCCCGGCTTGAAGCCGCCCGCGAAGAAATCCGCACCGGGGCCATTTCGGGCGCCGTCGGCACTTTCGCCAATATCGACCCGCGCGTCGAAGAATATGTCTGCGAAAAGCTGGGCCTGATCCCCGAGCCGATCTCGACCCAAGTCATCCCGCGCGACCGTCACGCCATGTTCTTTGCCACACTGGGCGTCATCGCCTCCAGCATGGAAAACATCGCCATCGAGATTCGCCACATGCAGCGCACCGAAGTGCTGGAAGCCGAGGAATATTTCTCGCCCGGCCAAAAAGGCTCCAGCGCTATGCCGCACAAGCGCAACCCGGTTCTGACCGAAAACCTGACCGGCCTTGCCCGTCTGGTGCGCATGGCCGTTGTTCCAGCCATGGAAAACGTGGCCCTTTGGCATGAACGCGACATCAGCCATTCCTCGGTCGAACGCGCCATTGGGCCTGACGCGACCATCACGCTCGACTTTGCCCTGCATCGCCTCGCAGGTGTCATCGAAAAGCTGGTGGTCTACCCGGAAAACATGCTGAAGAACATGAACAAATTCCGCGGCTTGGTGATGTCGCAGCGGGTGCTGCTGGCCCTGACACAGGCCGGCGTTTCGCGCGAAGACAGCTACAAGCTGGTCCAGCGCAACGCCATGAAAGTTTGGGAAAAGGGCGCCGACTTCAAGACCGAGCTTTTGGCCGATGAAGAGGTCCGCAAGGCTCTCAGCGCTGAAGAAATCGAAGAGAAGTTCGACCTTGGCTATCACACCAAGCATGTCGACACGATCTTTGCGCGCGTCTTTGGCGCTTGACGAAAGCGTGATCAGTTGCGGGCCCTGCGGCCCGCAAATCGCCGCTTGAAACCACGGAATTCGTGCTAGCCTCATTCCTGCATCCGGGAGTGAGGTTTTTTCATGCGGTTTTTCGTCCTAGGTCTTTGCCTGTGCCTACCCGCGACGGCCTTTGCCGTCGGCAGCGATGACACCGCCCCACCGGAACCCACTGAAACCACCATCAAATGCGAAAATGCCCAAGTTTGGGATGAAAAGACGCAAGCCTGCGTCGATGCTCAATCCGGCGCTCTGGATGATGAAACGCGCTTCCGCGCCGTTCGGGAACTGGCCTATGCCGACCGCCCCGAAGAGGCTTTGATTGTCCTTTCGGCAATGACCGAAGGCGACACGGACCGTGTCCTGACCTACAAGGCCTTTGCGCATCGCAAGGCAGGTCGTCTGGAACAGGGGCTGGACCTTTACGCCCATGCGCTCGAGGTCAATCCGAACAATATCCTTGCCCGCAGCTATCTGGGGCAACTTCTTGTTCAGATGGGCGAAATCGCGATGGCCCGCACCCAGCTTGACGAAATCCGCGCCCGTGGCGGCGCCGGCACTTGGGCCGAGGCAAGTCTGGCCCAAGCCGTCGGCACCGGGCAGACGCTCAGCTACTGACAGAAAGACAAGCTCAACAGGAAAGGACGCCCCATGAAGACCAAAGTCACTGCCGCCGTCATTGCCCTGATGCTGGCCCCAACGGCGATCTGGGCAATGTGCTCTGCCGAGGAACACGCAGCCTCCTGCAAAGACGGTTACGTCTGGGACGGGGCCAAGTCTGAATGCGTGGCGAAACCCACGACCTGATCTGGCACTAACCCGTCCTTAACCCGCCGCGCGGCAAGCTGCCCCCATTCGACGACAGCCAGAATGGGGATTCGAATGCCGCAGGATATGTCATCACAGCCGCTCGCCCGTATCAATCCGGTCCAGCGGGCCGTTTCCGTCGCGCCCGGTCGGGCCATTGCGCGACCCGAACCCTCTCCCCGTGAAAAGGCAGCAATCATCGTCCGCCTGCTTTTGGCCGAAGGTGCGCAGGTTCCTTTATCCGGTTTACCGGAACATATGCAGGCCGCGCTGACCGAACAGATGGGGCAAATGCGGCTGGTCGACCGGGCCACTTTGTCCTCTGTGGTTGAGGAATTCCTGACCGAGCTTGAGGAGGTCGGCCTGTCCTTCCCCGGCGGCATTGATGGCGCGCTTTCTATGATGGATGGCCATATCAGCGCCAATGCCGCCAGCCGCCTGCGCCGCCTTGCTGGTGCCTCGGCCAAGGCCGACCCTTGGGACCGCATCACCAAATTGCCTGCCGAACGCCTTCTGCCCATGATGGAAAGCGAAAGCACCGAGGTGGTCGCCGTCATGCTTTCGCGGATGCCCGTCGCCCGCTCGGCCGAGGCATTGGGAAAATTGCCCGGCGACCGCGCCCGTCGCGTGGCCTATGCCATGTCGATGACGGCGAATGTCGATCCCGAAACCGTCCGCCGCATCGGACAGTCCCTTGCCAGCCAACTGGACGCCCAGCCCCCCCGCGCGTTTGAGGCAGGGCCTGTGGAACGCGTCGGTGCCATTCTGAACGTCTCCAGCACCGCCACACGCGAAGACGTGCTTGCCGGGCTAGAGGCTGAGGACGCGGCCTTTGCCGAACTTGTCCGCCGCGCCATCTTTACCTTTGAGCATATCCCCGCCCGGATCGCCCCCCGCGACGCGCCCAAGATCCTGCGCATGGTCCCGCAAGACCAGATCGTCACCGCCTTCGCCGCCGCCCAAAACGACGAACGCCTTGCCCCCAGTGTGGAATTCCTTCTGGCCAACATCTCGCAACGCCTTGCCCAATCCTTGCGCGAAGAGATGGAGGCGCGCGGCCCGGTCAAGGAAAAGGACGGGGATGAGGCGATGACCCAGATCATCCTGATGATCCGACAACTGGAAGGCGCGGGCGAAATCGCCCTGCAAAGCACCGAGGACTGAAACCGCTCTTGCCTCTGGCATGACCCGCCTCTAGCGTCCCCCGGACAGGAGCCTTTCATGCCAAATTCCATTTCCAGCGCCCCGCGCAATGACACTGCGCGCGGCATCCTCTTGATGATCCTTGCGATTTTACTGTTCACCGCAATGGATGCGGCCGCCAAGGGGCTGATCCAGCGCTTTCCTGTGCCGCAAATCGTCTTTGCCCGCTTTGTCGGCCAGGCCGTGATCGTCATGCTGATCCTGCGCCACGCCATCCTAGTCACGCTGCGCACCCGATATCCAATCCAACATCTCATTCGCTCGGCTTGCCAATTGGGCGCGACTGGCTGCTTCTTCGCCGCCCTCCCCCATATCGGCCTTGCCGAAGCGACGGCCCTGACCGACCTCAACCCCGTTTTCATCACCGTAGGCGCCGCCCTCTTTCTTGGTGAAAGCCTTGGCCCACGCCGCCTTGCCGGCGTCGTCGTCGCCATGATCGGCGCCATGATCGTGATCCGCCCGGGGGCCGCGGTCTTTACCCCGGCCGCCTTCCTGCCGCTTTGCGCCGCGCTGTTCTACACCGCCAATGCGCTTTACACCCGCCACCTTGGCCCCCGTGAAAGCCATTGGACCCCGATGCTGCTGGCGGCCCTGTTCGGCGCCTTGGCCACCGCGCCGCTGCAACCCTTTGTCTGGCAGCCCGTTCCGCTGTCGGATCTGCCGCTTTTCCTCCTCATCGGCTGCCTCGGCACCGGCGCGCAACTTTTCCTGATCCGCGCCTTTTCCATGGCCGAGGCCGGGGCCGTCGCGCCCTTTGCCTATCTCGGCATCCTCTTTGCCACCGGTTGGGGAATTGTCCTTTATGACGAATGGCCCGATCTGCCGACAATCATCGGGGCGCTTGTGATCGTGGCTGCGGGTGTCTATGTCTGGCACCGCGAAACAAGGGCCAACAGAACGCCATCCCCGCCAGCATGAAGAAAGCCAAAAAGACAAACGGTACGTTCAGCCAATGGCTGACCAATCTGGCCATTCGTGGCCTGTTGGCTTTTCTTTTGGCCCTTCCCTATCACTGGCGCGTTCCTCTGTGTGGCTGGGTCATTTCGCGCATCGTTTCGCCGATCGCCCGTTGGCCACAGCGCATCCGCGCCAATCTTCAGCTGACCCAGCCGGATCTGCCCGACGCTGAAATCAAGCGCATGATCCGCAATGTGCCCGACAATATCGGGCGCACGGTGATCGAGATCTATTCCGGCCAAGAATTCATCGACCGCGCCAACCGCCTGCCCCTGACCGGCCCCGGCGTCGCCGCGCTGGAAGAGGCACTTGCCGCAAAACGCCCCGCCATTCTGGCCACCGGCCACTTCGGCAATTACGACGCCGTCCGCGCCGCCCTGATCCAGCGCGGCTACCCATTGGGCGCGCTCTACCGGCCAATGTCGAACCCTTGGTTCAACAGCCACTATGTTGGTGCCATTGGCACCATTGGCCGCCCCCTTTTCGAACAGGGGCGCCGTGGCATGGCTGAAATGCTGAAACATCTGAAGTCGGGCGGCATGTTGGGCATCCTTCCCGATCAACGCATGAACACGGGCGTCCCGCTGCATTTCTTTGGGGTCGAGGCGAAAACCGCCCTGTCGACCGCCGATATGGCCCTGAAATACAACGCCGTGCTGATCCCGACCTATGCCATCCGCCAAGAAGACGGTCTCTCGTTTCAGATCGTCGTCGATGCGCCCATTCCGCCCGGCACGCCCGAAGAAATGTCTCAGGCGCTGAACGATTCGCTTGAGGCCTTGATCCGCAAGCACCCCGAACAGTGGCTCTGGGTGCATCGCCGCTGGCGCTAAGCCGGATCAGTCCGCGCGGGCTGCTGCCAAAATCTCGGCTGGACCTTCGCTTTGTACGATGACCACAACCGGTTCTGTGCCGGGTGCATCAGCCATCATTTCAAAAGCCTCTTGCCCCGACCAATCGGCCACGGCCTGCCAGCTTGTCACGACATTGTGGTAGTCGACCGTCTGACCAGCATTCTCGCCCCGCTCGATCTCGACCGATGCTTTCGGCAGATAACGCACCACCTGCACCCGTGTTCCGCGCTGCAATGGCGGGTTGGCCTCGATGCGGATAGCAACCTTGTCGCCTTCCCGCCGGACCGACAAGCTCACGGGCGAACCAGCCATCAAATGCTTGCGAATGCTGTCCAGAACCTTCATCGGATCATTGCCTTCGACACGGTCCACACCGCCCACAATCATCTGCGGGGTATAGATCGTCCGGCTGCCAATGGCCCGGGCATAGGACTTCTGGCGCTTGGTGAATTGCGGATTGCCGAAAGTGTCTTTCCAGCCAATGTAATCCCAGTAATCGACATGCAGCGACAAGGCGATCAGGTTCGGGTCATTCACCAATTGCGCCATGAACTCATCTGCCGGGGGGCAAGATGAACATCCTTGCGAGGTATAAAGCTCAACCACCACCGGGTTGGTCTGGGCCTGAGTCATTCCTGCCATGCAGAAAACCAAACCGCATGCGGCGCTGACCAAATGTCGCATCATGATGTTCTTGTTCCCCTTCGTCTTGCATTGGTTCTACAAAAGCGACGCACGTACTGCCAATCAAGGTTTTGCGAGTGTCTTGTCACCTTTTGGGTCAAATTGCCCGGCCATCCCAAAATTCATGAGGGGCCGCGACGTTTTTGACCGAAACGGGGGCTGGATTTTTGGCATACAATTGCATACAAAGCCAACGACTCTTCTACTCGGGCTCCTATTCCCGATATAAAAGCCACGCCAGTTAGCCAAACTCAGGAGGCGCAGATGACCGTCACCGTCGGACATGACAGCCAGAAAACCCGCAAGTCCCTGACCGCCGGGGGTCAGACCGTCAGCTATTATTCGATCCCCGCCGCGCAAGAAGCCGGTCTGGGCGACTTCTCGAAGTTGCCAGCCGCTTTGAAAGTGGTTCTGGAAAACATGCTGCGCTTCGAAGACGGCAAGACCGTCTCGGTCGAAGACATCAAGGCTTTTGCCGAATGGGCAAAGCTGGGCGGCAAGAACCCCCGCGAAATCGCCTACCGCCCTGCCCGCGTTCTGATGCAGGACTTCACCGGCGTTCCGGCCGTGGTTGACCTTGCCGCCATGCGCGACGGCATCAAGGGCCTTGGCGGCGACGCCCAAAAGATCAACCCGCTCAGCCCGGTTGACCTTGTCATTGACCACTCGGTCATGATCGACGAATTCGGCACTCCCCGCGCCTTCCAAGCCAACGTGGACCGCGAATATGAGCGGAACATGGAGCGTTATGTCTTCCTGAAATGGGGCCAGAACGCGTTCAACAACTTCCGCGTCGTGCCCCCGGGCACCGGCATTTGCCACCAGGTGAACCTGGAATACCTTGCCCAGACCGTCTGGACCGACAAGGACCAAGACGGCAATGTCGTGGCCTATCCTGACACCCTCGTCGGCACCGACAGCCACACCACCATGGTCAACGGCCTTGCCGTCCTTGGTTGGGGCGTCGGCGGCATCGAGGCCGAGGCCGCGATGCTGGGCCAGCCGGTTTCCATGCTGATCCCCGAAGTCGTCGGCTTCAAGCTGACCGGCGAGATGATGGAAGGCACCACCGCCACCGACCTCGTTCTGAAAGTCGTGCAGATGCTGCGCAAGCATGGCGTGGTCAACAAGTTCGTCGAATTCTACGGCGAAGGCCTTGACCGCCTGCCGCTCGCAGATCGCGCCACAATCGCGAACATGGCCCCCGAATACGGCGCCACCTGTGGCTTCTTCCCGATCGACAACGAAACCCTGCGCTACCTGCGCCAAACCGGCCGCGAAGAATCGCGCATCGCGCTGGTCGAGGCCTATGCCAAGGCCAACGGCATGTGGCGCGACGCCGATTACAGCCCGGTCTACACCTCCACCCTGCACCTCGACATGTCGACCATCGTTCCGGCCATCTCGGGTCCAAAGCGCCCGCAGGATTACCTGCCGCTGACCGACGCCAAGGCCTCTTTCGCCAAGGAAATGGACGCTTCCTTCAAGCGCCCTCTGGGCAAGGAAGTCGCCGTCGATGGCCAGGACTACACGATGTCCTCGGGCAAGGTCGTGATCGCCTCGATCACCTCCTGCACCAACACCTCGAACCCCTATGTTCTCATCGGCGCCGGCCTCGTCGCCCGCAAGGCCCGCGCCCTTGGCCTGACCCGCAAGCCTTGGGTCAAGACCTCGCTCGCACCGGGATCGCAGGTCGTCAGCGAATATCTCAATGCCGCTGGCCTGCAGGAAGACCTTGATGCCGTCGGCTTCAACCTCGTCGGTTACGGCTGCACCACCTGCATCGGCAACTCCGGCCCGCTGCAACCGGAAATCTCGAAAGCCATCAACGAAGGTGACCTCGTCGCCACCGCCGTTCTTTCGGGCAACCGCAACTTCGAAGGCCGCATTTCGCCCGACGTCCGCGCCAACTACCTCGCCAGCCCTCCGCTGGTCGTGGCCTATGCGCTGGCAGGCGACATGAACATCGACCTGACATCTGAGCCACTCGGCACCTCGAAAGACGGCAAGCCAGTCTTCCTGAAAGACATCTGGCCGACCAACAAGGAAATCGCCGATCTGGTGCACGAAGTCGTCACCCGCGAGGCATTCCTGAAGAAATATGCCGACGTCTTTAAGGGCGATGCGAAATGGCAGGGCGTCAAGGTCACCGACTCGGAAACCTATGACTGGCCGTCGACGTCGACCTACATCCAGAACCCGCCCTACTTCCGCGGCATGGGGGCCTCGAAAGGTGCCATCAAGAACATCGAAGGCGCCCGCGTTCTGGCTCTGCTTGGCGATATGATCACCACCGACCACATCTCGCCCGCAGGCTCGTTCAAAGCCACCACCCCGGCCGGCAAATACCTTACCGAGCGTCAGGTGCCGGTGGCCGAATTCAACTCCTACGGCGCACGCCGCGGCAACCACGAAGTCATGATGCGCGGCACCTTCGCCAATATTCGCATCAAGAACGAGATGCTGGACGGAGTCGAAGGTGGCTACACCAAGGGACCAGATGGCCAGCAAACCTCGATCTTCGACGCGTCGATGGCCTATCAGGAACAGGGCACCCCTCTGGTGATCTTCGGCGGCATCGAATACGGCGCAGGCTCCTCGCGTGACTGGGCCGCCAAGGGCACCGCGCTTCTGGGCGTCAAGGCGGTCATCGCCGAATCCTTCGAACGTATTCACCGTTCGAACCTCGTTGGTATGGGCGTTATCCCCTTCGAGTTTACCAACGGCGACACCCGCAAATCGCTTGGCCTGAAAGGTGACGAAGTGGTGTCCATCGAAGGTCTGGAAGGCGATCTGAAGCCGCTCTCGAACGTGCCGTGCCACATCACCTATGCTGACGGCACCACCAAGACGATCCAGATCAAGTGCCGCATCGATACGGCAATTGAAATCGAATACGTCGAAAACGGCGGCGTGCTGCATTACGTTCTGCGCAACCTCGCAGCCTCGTAATCGGCGCTTCAAAACGTAAATGAACGGCCAGCCCTCATCGGCTGGCCGTTTTCATTTCCCTTCCCCCGCCCCTTCGCTTGCCTTTATCTTGGCCCAAATATCCCGGGGGTCAGCGTTTTGGCCCTTGCCAAAACGCGAAAGGGGGCGGCGCCCCCTTGCCCGGCCGAAATCAGGAAAAGCCCATGCAGGCACTACAATTGGCAGACTGGATCGGTCGCAGCGACCACGCCACCGAAACCCTGTCCCCATCCCTCGTGGAACGCTTTCTCGCCACGATGGACCGCGCCGGCCCCACCTCGCCCGGCCAGACCGCGCCCTTGCTCATCCATCTTTGCCTAGCGCCCCCTGTGGCCCCGATGTTGGGCCTAGGGCGCGATGGTCACCCGGCCAAGGGCGGCTTCCTGCCCCCTGTCGCCCTGCCGCGCCGGATGTGGGCCGGGGGCAGCTTTGCATTCCACGATGATCTGCACATTGGCGAAACCCTCACCCGCCGGTCCACGATCCGCAGCATCACCGAAAAACAGGGCCGCACCGGCCCCCTCTGTTTTGTCACGGTCGAACATCAGATCACCTCGCCGCGCGGGGTGCTGATCACCGAAACCCAAGACCTCGTCTTCCGCGGCGAAGCCTCCGAGGTCGCGGCAAAGACTCCGCCACCGCCAGCCGCCACGGGCCAGCATCAACGGTCGGTCACGCCCACGCCGACCCTGCTCTTTCGCTATTCCGCGCTGACCTTCAATGGCCACCGCATCCATTACGACGCGCCCTATGCGCGTCAGGTCGAAGGCTATGGCGGCCTTGTGGTGCATGGCCCGCTGATTGCCACGCTGCTTTGCCAATTCGCCGCCGATCTGGCCGGCCAACGCCCTGCCACATTCCGTTTTCGCGGCCTTACACCGCTCTTTGATGACCAACCGTTCCTGCTGCATGCCGACGCCACGGAAACTGGCTTCCGGCTCTGGGCCGCAACTCAAGGCGGCCCTGTGGCGATGGAGGCCGAAGCAAGCATTATCCCGGCCAAAGATTAAAAATCCGTGAAAATGAATCTGTAACCCATTGATATCGAATGGGTAAAAAAGCGTCCCCGACGGGGACGCTTGCTCAGACCGCCAAGGACACCCCACCTTGGGCAGCACTCTCCTCGGCCCGATCCAACAACCGTTGCAGCGCGGCCCCCCGGGCAAAATCGGGGATCGCCACACCCTCGCCGCGGATCGCCGCGATGAACCGCTGATACACCGTCGGCACCGCCGGACAGTCGACCTCGCGCCATGAGGCGGTCAGACGATCCTCACCCACACAGGCCCGCAGGCGGCTGATCTGGTTTTCAAACCCAACCTCCAACCCGCCCAAGGTTCCATAGATTCGCAGCCGCAGGTCGTTCAGATGCCCGGTCGCAAAGCGGGTCGCATGCACCACCCCGATCGCCCCGCCGTTCAACCGCAGCTGCATCGTGGCGCTGTCGTTGGCGTCCAGAGGATACTCCCCGATCTGCCCACCCTCGGCCTTATCAAAAGTGGCCAGCCGCGCCGAAACTTCCGCCGCCGCATCGCCCGCGATGAAGGTCGCGAAGTCAAGGATATGAATGCCCACATCCCCCAGCACCCCTTTTGACCCATGCTTCGTAGACAGCCGCCACAGCCATTGCGGCTCGGTCTGCCAGTCACCCCAAGCCGGTTGCGTCAGCCAGCTTTGCAGGTAGCTCGCCTCGAAATGACGCACCTTTCCAATCGCCCCCGCCGCCACCATCTCGGCCGCCTTTTGCAGCGCGGCCCCGTTGCGGTAGGTCAGGTTGACCATATTGACCACACCCGCCTTTGCGGCGGCATTGGCCATCGCCTCGGCATCGGCCGCAGAGGTGGCCAGGGGCTTTTCGCACAGCACATGTTTTCCCGCCGCAAGCAGCGGCATGGTGGTCGGGAAATGGGCGGGGTCAGGCGTCACATTCGTGACCGCATCAAACTCTCCCCAGGCTAGTGCTTCGTCGACTAAGGCAAAGCCCTTTGCAATCCTGTGTTTCTCACAAAAGCCTTGCAACTGCGCCGGTCGCGTATCGACACCCGCCACCAATTCGACACCGGGAATGGCTGCAAAGTTCTCGGCATGGTTCGACGCCATGCCGCCGGTGCCGACAATCAAAAGCCGAACCATCAGCGGAACCCCTCTTCGCCATCGTGATGCAGACGCGGTCCACGTTCGACAATGGGTTCCAAGGCAGAGTCGACAGGCACATTCGGCGCATCATGCGGGTCTGCCAAACGGGCAGCAGGATTAAAGGCCCACTTCACACCGTTCTTCAAAACACGTCGCACATTGGCATCGTAATAGGTCGGATAGGTTTCGTGGCCCGGACGGAAGTAAAAGATCGACCCCGCCCCGCGCTTATAGGTCAGGCCGGACCGAAACACCTCTCCGCCTTGGAACCATGAAACAAAGACGGTTTCCATTGGGTCTGGCACGCCAAAGGGTTCACCGTACATTTCCTCATTTTCCAACTCGAAATGATCCGGCAAGCCCGCGGCGATGGGGTGGTTGCGGCTCGTCAGCCAAAGACGTTCCCGCTCGCCCGCTTCGCGCCAAGTGAGGTTGCAGGGGCTTCCCATCAAGCGTTTGAAGGGTTTTGAAAAATGTGCGGAATGCAAGAAAATGGCGCCCATACCGGACCAGACCGCATCGCAGACCCGATCAACGACATGGTCGGAGACATCACCATGCGCTGCATGTCCCCACCACAAAAGCACATCGGTCCGTGCCAGCCTTTCAGCTGTCAAACCATGCTCGGGATCGTGCAACGTCACCGCCTCTGCCGTGATGCCCGCATCTTCGTTCAATCCATCAGCAATCGCCTGATGCATACCCTTAGGGTAGATGCCGGCCACAACCTTGTTCTTCTGTTCGTGGACGTTCTCGCCCCAAACTGTCACCCGGATTGCCATGAGCGAATCCCCCATCCGTTACCGCTATCGGTGACACCTATCATTGTCCAAAGCGCTTTGGGAGAGGAGTAAGGAAAAAGCGCGCGAAGATTTCTCCTCGCGCGCCTTGATCCTATGCCTACCGTTTAGCCCAGTATCGACGGAACGATCGTCACGATCCAAGGGGCGAAGTATAGGAGCAGCAGGGTTCCGACCTGGATTAACACGAAGGGGATGATTCCGGTGTATATGTGCCGCGTCGTTACCTCTGGCGGCGCCACACCACGCAGGTAGAAGAGCGCAAAACCGAAGGGTGGCGTCAGGAACGACGTCTGGAGGTTCACCGTGATCATGATCGTCACCCAGCTTGGATCGAAGGTTCCGCCATAAATGACGGGGCCAACAATCGGGACCACGATGTAGATGATCTCGAGGAAGTCCAGAACGAAGCCAAGAATGAACAGCACCAGCATCACGATCAGGAAGGCTGTCAGTTCATTGTCGAAGCTGCGCAGGAAGCTTTGGATATAGTGTTCACCACCGAAGCTGATCAGAACAAGGTTCAGGATCTGCGAGCCGATCAGGATGCCAAAGACCATCGAAGTGATCTTTGCCGTTTCCCGCACGACCGAGGTCAGAACCGCGGTCCGCCACAATACCCAGCAAGCATAGAGAATGCCGAAGATCGTCATGCTGTAAGCGGCCATAGTGACGTAGAAGGCCACCACCTGTTCTGTCGTCGTCACGCCAACCCCTATCCGAAGATCAAAGTTGGTGCCGACCAGCAGCATCACCACAATCGCGAACGAAGTGATCAGGATGATCCGGCCCGATTTATGCTGATCTTGCAGCTTGCGGTAAGCAGCCAGAAGGATTGCCCCACCCGCTCCAAGCGCAGCGGCCGGAGTGGGGTTGGTGATCCCGCCAAGGATCGACCCCAGAACGGCGACGACCAGAACCAACGGCGGGAAGACAACCCGGAGCAGGTCATTCTGGGCCAGCATCGGGACAGCTTTCCAGCAGCCATACAGCGCAATCAGCAAGGGGATCGCGATGAACAGTACCGTAACACCCGGCGTTGTCGTCGGAGCCACAAAGAGAGCATCGGCGACAAGACCAAGAACAACACCGCCCAGACCGATCCAGATCGGACGGTGATCCGACATCGGAGCAATGCCACGCGCCGTTGTCAGGACCAGAGCCAGCATCATGAAGAGGATGGCGACACCAGTTCCGATAGGGGCACGATTTGCGATCTTTTCAGCGCGCGCGGTCTCGATCTCTTCGGGCGTCAAGGCCTTGGAGGTTGCGACGCCGCCTGCTGCGGTGATGGCTTCTTGTTCGGCAATGGCCTGATCCCATGCCTCTTGGCCATGCAAGCCAATCATGCTGGCTTTGCACTGTTCCGACACATTGGTGCGCAGACTGGCGGCCTGACCGGCATCGGAATAGCTGTCAACGGTGTAATCTTGTGAGCCGATGACATTGACCTGCGCCAAAAGCATCATGCCTGCGATGATGGCCACCGGCACGATCAGGAACCAAGTGGTTGCTTCGCTACGCGTGATGATTTGACCGGTGCTTTGGCCCGACACGACCGCAGGCGCACGCGACGGGTTCAACATCGCATAGCCAAAGGCGTAAGCGCCATAGAGGAAGGCAAGCAACAAGCCCGGCAGGATGGCAGCTTGGAAAAGCGTGCCGACGGAAACAACGGCAGCCTTGCCCAGATAGGTCAGTGCGTCCGAGCAGCCCGCGGCTTGGGCGCGGATTTCCTGACCTGCCGCGTAGAGATCGCCCGCCATAGTGCCCAGAAGCACGATGACGATTGACGGCGGGATGATCTGGCCCAACGTTCCCGAAGCGGCGATGACACCGGTGGCCAGTTGCGGGCTGTAACCGGCCCGAAGCATGGTCGGCAGCGAGAGCAGGCCCATTGTCACAACGGTTGCGCCAACGATACCGGTCGAGGCCGCAAGGAAAGCTCCCACAACCACGACCGAAACGGCCAGACCGCCCGGCAAGGGCCCGAAAACGCGGGCCATCGTGGTCAACAGATCGTTTGCGATTTTCGACCGCTCAAGCACGATGCCCATCATCACGAACATCAGCACCGCCAGCAGCGTTTCGATGCTTGCGCCTGCGATGACACGGTCATTCATCCGGTTTACGATGAAAGACAGATTACGGTCCATCGCCACTTCCCAACCGCCCGGGAATAGGGTGGACGGGTCCATTGGCAGGTCAGGATATCGGAAATGGGTGATCTCGATGGTCGGAACACCCTGCGCGATCAGCGCCTGATATTCTGCCGACGAGGTGTCGATCACGTAGTGAACAAGGATCCCCGCGCTATCGAGCGCGGCGATGATGCCAAAGCTGATGATGCCGGCACCGCCAAGGGCGAAAGCCACAGGGAAGCCCGAGATGATGGCACCAAGCAAGCTTAGGAAGACGATTACAAGGCCGACTTCAACGCCGTCTAGTCCGAAAAGCATGATGACGTCCGTCCCTTAATGCGTTTGCAGTTCGTGGGTGCTGTCACCCGGTGCGTCACGGTCAAGGTATTTGCCCTCGGCGCTTGGTCCCTCACGAAACTCGGCCCAAGACCGCCACAGGAATGACCAGGCATGAATGAACACAAGACCGCAGAAGGCGACCATCAGCAGCTTGAACAGGAAGTAGGCATCAAAGCCGTTGGGCGAGAAGGCAATGGTCTCGACGTTCCACTTGATGATCTTCGATTTCATCAAGAGTTGGTCAAGCTTGTCAGTGGCCGACACCTTCGGCGTCACCAAAGAGCGCCACATGAAATACCAAGCATAAAGCCATGTCAGCACGGCGGAGGCCATCATGAACAGGACAGCACCCAGCATGTCGATGACTTTCTTCGTGCGGAACTTCACATTCGAGTAAAGCAGGTCAACACGAACATGCCCGCCTTGAACGAAGGTGTAAGTGATGCAGAGACAGACGATGATGGCGTTGTACAGCTTCAGTTCCTCTGACCACCAAGACAGGTCTTTCACAAAAGACGGTCCGGGAAGGATCGGATAGCCGAAGGGCGCGAGGGGACCGATTTCGATGGTCGCAACGCGGAAAATCCGCTGCAGGAAGATGATGACGATCTGCTGCAGCACCATCAAAAGACCGAACCAAGCAAAGAACCGCCCGATAGCATTGGCAAAGGTTTCGGTCACGCGGACCAAAGCCCACATAAAGGATTGCCGGAACATGCCGATGATCGTCAGGATCAGGAAGAACGTGAAAGCAACGAAGAAGAACTCAACCGAACCACCGTAATAGATGAAACGGGCAATGGCTTCTTTGTTCGACCAATCGAGCCAGAGGCCCGGATTGGCAATCGCGGTGAAAAAATTGACGAAGGCCATGCCGATATTCGACACAACCCACGAAATGCCTTCCAGCATTTCCACGTCCCCCTTGCCATAAGGTTTGATGCGGCGAGCGCTATTGAAGCCTTTAGCCGCCAAAGACCCCGGCCCTTTGCGGGCCGGGGAGTTTTAGACCAGTCGCCTTACAGGTTAGCCCTGAGTACGGGTACGCTCAGCGGTGTAGTCGCCATCCGAGAGCTTGATCCAAGCAGCCGACGACTTCATCGAAGCCATGTAGCTGTCATAGACCTTCTTGTAGAGCTCATCGCCGAGGTTTTCGTCATGTGTTTCCTGAGCGGCCTTGGCGAAGGCATCCCAAACCGATTCCGGGAATTTCAGCGTCTTGACGCCAGCAGCCTGCAAACGACCCAGAGCCGCCGAGTTGTTCGACAGGAACTGAGCAAGGTTGTGCTGGTGGGCTTCGCCGGCAGCGATTTCGTAGATCTTCTGCTGCGACGGAGTCAGGCTATCATAAACGCCACGGTTCATGCCGAGGGTCAGACCCGCACCCGGCTCGTGGAAGCCAGCGGTGTAGTAGAACTTGGTGATTTCCTGGAAACCGGCCTTTTCGTCAGCCCAAGGTCCGATCCACTCGGTGCCGTCGATGGCGCCCGAAGCAAGGGCTTGGTACACTTCCGAACCCGGCAGGTTCTGAACCGAAGCACCAAGCTTGCCAAGGGCCTTGCCGCCCAGACCCGGCATACGGAACTTCAGACCGTTGAAATCTTCCGGACCGGCAATCTCTTTGCGGAACCAGCCGCCAGCCTGAGCGCCGGTGTTGCCGCCGAGAAAGCCTTTCATACCGAAGATCTGGCCCAGCTCGTCATGCAGCTCCATGCCGCCGCCATGATAGTACCAGTTTGCCAGTTCCTGAGCGGTCATGCCCATCGGAACCGAAGTAAAGAAGGCATAGGCTGGGTGCTGACCAACCCAGTAGTAGTCAGCGCCATGATACATGTCGGCCTGGCCAGCGGCCACGGCGTCAAAGCATTCGAACGCGCCGACGAGTTCGCCAGCGGCCTTGAGGTCGATCGTCAGTTGGCCATCGGTCATCGCAGTGATGGTGTCGGCGCAACGCTGTGCAGCGTCATGTACACCGGCAAGGCCGCGTCCCCAGGTGGTGACAAGGGTCAGCGTCCGCTTGCCTTGCGCGTAGATTGGCGCGGCCAGCGTGCTGGCGGCAGCGGCCGTTGCACCACCAAGCGCGGCTTTCGTCAAAAATGAGCGACGGTCCATAGAGTAGATCCTCCCGAAATTATTTATAGACCGAGCACTCCTCGTGCCCGGCAGCGCAAACCCTAGCGACCAATAGATGACGGTGGAATACCGACTACTACGCAGTTTAGAAGTTTCTGGTCAAAAAAATTGTCCAGAAATTGCGACTTCGTGCCGGGGCAAAAGCACACCTGTCTTCTGTGAGCGCTCACAGTTGACGCCCCCGCCCCGCCAGATCAATCTATGATTCGAACATGGAACAGCAACGCAAACGACGTATCAACTTAAGCTACGGTCAGAAGGTCACTCTTCTGGCCGTGGTTCCGTTATTGCTCGCTATGGCATTGATGTCGTTTCTTGTCACACGCGAAGCCAGCGAGATGTCAGAGCGCGAAATCGCCGAACTTGAGGCCAAGCTGATCGCGACAAAGCGCGAGGAACTGAAGAACTACATCTCCATCGCCAGAACGGCATTCTCGCCGATTTACGGAAATGCGCTTCCAGACGACGAAGTAGCCAAGACGCGAGTCGCGCAAATTTTGGCAGCGATGACCTATGGAACGGACGGCTTCTTCTTCGTCTATGACTATGACGGAAAGAACATCGTCAGCCCCCGGCAAACCTGGCTGATTGAGAAGAATTGGGCTGGCTTGCTCGATGCAGAAGGAACCCCCGTTGTTGACAAGTTGATCGAGATGGCGCGCCAGGGTTCGGGGTTTCACACTTATGTCTGGCCAAAGCCCTCCTCTGGTCGCGATGGCCGGATGATTACTCATGTGATCGGGTTGCAAGATTGGCGATGGTCCGTGGGAACAGGCGTTTTCATTGACGACGTTTTGGCCTCGGTTGCAGCAGCGCGCGCCGAGACCGAAGCCCGTGTGCGTCGCACTTTTATGTATATCGGGGCTATCACTACATCGATGGTCCTTTTGGTCTTCATGTCGGGACTTGTGCTGAACCTGCGCGAACGCCGTCTTGCCGACACCAAGCTGAAGGCATTGACACAGCGCATATTCGAGACACAGGAAGAGGAACGTGGTCGCGTTGCACGGGAATTGCACGACTCCATCAGCCAGATTTTGGTCGGGGTAAGATATACGCTAGAACTGGCCCGCCGCCGCCTGACCTCCGGGGACAACAGGGCCGGAGAAAGCCTTGGTCAGGGGATCGACACATTGAACCATGCCATCCAAGAGGTTCGACGGATCAGCCGTGATCTGCGACCCGGCGTTCTGGACGATCTGGGCCTCGGACCAGCCCTACAGTCCTTGGCGGAGGAATTTGGCAAGCGAACTGGGATTGAGGTGGAATTTGCAACCAACCCTTTCCGAAACCGTCTGGACCAAGAAGCCAAAATCGCTCTTTACCGGATTGCCCAAGAGGCGCTGACGAATGTGGAACGTCATTCTGGGGCAACAAAGGTCAAACTTCTGGTGCGCGGCACCAAGGAAGGTGCCGTGGTTCGTATCGAGGACAACGGTCACGGCATGCCCGCCACGCGGCGCGACGGCCTTGGCCTGCGAAACATGGCCGAACGCATGGAACGTCTTGACGGCAAGCTTCGCATCCTGTCCACAAAAGACGGCACTTTGATCGAAGCGCATGTTCCGCTTTCACATATGTTGCCGCCGACTGGCACTGCCAAGGCAATGAACTGACGACCGCTTTGGGGGAAGTGATGGCTGACAAGACCCGTGTTCTGATCGTTGACGATCATCCCATGGTGGCCGAAGGCATCAGGGCCGTATTGGAGACCTATGACGACATTGATGTCGTTGGCACCCTGACGAACGGGCGCGAAGCGATTGATCGTGTGGCCGAGTTGGACCCGGATGTGATGCTGCTGGATCTGAACATGCCGCAGGTCAATGGCTTGGCCGCAACCGAAATCATTTTGGAGCAACGGCCAGACACGCGCATTCTTATTCTTTCGATGCATGACAGCCCGGAATACATTTCTACGGCACTTAGTCACGGCGCGATGGGCTATGTTCTGAAAGATGTGCCAACCGAAGAGGTCAAGAAGGCAATCGATACGGTTATGGCGGGTAGCCGGTATCTTTGTACCGGAGCAACCCAAAGTCTGCGTCCGGTCACTGGTGACAGCCGCGAGCCGCTGACCAGCCGGGAACAGACCATTCTTCTGGAACTTGCGCAGGGGAAGTCGAACAAGGAAGTTGCGCTTGTGCTGGATATCTCGGTCCGCACTGTTGAAACCCATCGTAAAAACATCAAACGCAAGCTTGGCATATCCTCGACCGCCGGCTTGACGAGATACGCGATTGAACATGGCGTTTTACAGGGGACAGGTCGCGTCACGGAATGACCCCTACTGCGAACGACCTTTCCGGATTTGGCCAGATCAAACCGATACGTCCCTTGGCGGGTGGCCATCGCAACAGCGTTTGGCTAGTTGAACTTTCGGGCAAACAGCATGTCGCCAAGTCCTCCCGGCGGACAGAAGATCAGTTGGCTTGGTTGGAACCGATACAGGCCAAAGCGCGCATTTCAGGTTTCATCGTTCCTGAACTCCTCCACGCGGCAGATGGCGCGCGGGTTTCGAATGGCTGGACCCTTGAGCCCTTCGTTCAGGGTAGCAACTACTCTCTTTCACAAATGAAGACGTTGCGCCCGCGCATTGACGCATTTCACGCCACCTTGCGGGGCATTGGACAAAGGCCCGGTTTTTCCAGCATGCACGAATTTTGCTCCGAAGACCGTGGCGGAGACATTGACTTGTCCGCCCTACCGAAGCCGGTTGTGCAGCAACTTAGGACAGCGTGGGCTGCGATGTCAGGGCAGCCTGTGCAAGCCATTCATGGCGACCTGACACCGTCAAACCTGATCGCAACACCCGACGGCCCTGCCCTTATGGACTGGGATGAGGCGCGGGTCGATTGCCTTTTTCTGGATCAAATCAACTTCGTCCGATGGACCACGCAGCAAACCCGAGCGCATCAGGCGCTGGAGATTGCCAGTGGCTGGATTCTTGAGCCAGTCCATGCCCGCGCCCTCTGGGACAACTTTATCCTTTCTGCGTAAGGATCACCCCAAGGGCCATCAGACCCAACCCCGCCATCCGCATCGGCGTGACCTGCCGGACCATCGCCCCCATCAGGCCAAACTGATCAATGATCGCCGCCGAGAGAAGCTGCCCCAAAAGCACGCACATGATCGCGTTGCCAAGACCAAAACGCGGCGCAACCCAAGTGATCGACAACACATAAAAACAGACAAGAAAACCGGCCAGAAGCAAATGCTTTGGCTGATCAGGGATAAGCGTCAGAGGCTCTGGGCCAGATGTCGCAAACATCACGGCTACGGCGCCCAGAAAAGCAACTGCGAAAAGGACAACAGCGGCAGCGGCCGGCGCAGAGATCAGCACGCCCAAGCGGGCATTCAGTGCGGCGAGTATCGGAATTCCGACGCCTGCCGCCAACATGATCGCACCGTATCGCAATGCCTCGCCCGTCATTCGTCATCCCCTTTTGATTTCGGCGCAGGATGGCTGCACAAGGTCGTGGGCGCAACTGTTCAAACGCGAAGGACCCGCACTGCTTGCGGGTCCATCTAACTGTGTGATCCGGATCAGGCGATAATGGCACCGTCATCGCGGCGGATCGCAATAACCGCCGATCGAGGCAGACCCGAAGTCTCGGGCCAGCTTCCACCGGGGTGTTGGATGCCGACAAAAATCGTGCGTCGATCGGACGAGACGGTAAAGCCCGTGATTTCGCTGTCTTTCGGACCTGTGAGGAAGCGTTCAATCCGGCCTGTCACAGGGTCGCCGACCAGCATCTGGTTGTTCCCCTGCCCTGCGAAATCACCTTCATTGCTGTCATCCCCATCGGTCTGGATCCACAGCAGGCCATTCCGGTCAAACATCATCCCATCGGGCGAGTTGAACATATTGCCCTCGTTGATGTTTGCCGACCCGGCATAGGCATCTTTGTGTACGGTAGGGTTTCCTGCCATGACGAACAGATCCCAGGTAAATGTCGCGGCCGCATGGTCGTCTTCGGCTGGGTACCACCGCACAATCTGACCATAGTTGTTTTCTGCACGAGGGTTCGGCCCTCCAACTGGGGTCTCGTCACCACCCGCATTCGGTTTTACACCACGACGGCTATTGTTCGTGAGGGCGCAATAAGCCTCGATTGCGACAGGGTTTACTGCCACCCATTCCGGGCGATCCATGGTGGTCGCGCCGAGTTTCGATGCTGCCATTCGGGTGTGAATTGCAATCTCAGCTTTGGTCATACCGGTGGATTCCGGTGTCAGGGCCAACCACTCGCCGTTCAGATCGTCCGAGAATTTGGCGACGAAGAGCGTGCCGTTGACAAGCAAAGTCGAAGTATCGCCTCCCGGAACGTAGGCATCCCGGCTGACCCATTTGTAAAGAAACTCGCCACGTTCATCGTCGCCCATATAAACGACAACGCGACCATCACGAGCCACGACAGAGGCTGCGTTTTCATGTTTGAAGCGGCCAAGGGCAGTGTGCTTTTTCGGGGCCGCTGTTGGATTGGATGGATCAATCTCGACGATATAGCCAAAGCGATTGGGCTCATTGGCGTTCTGCGAAAGATCAAAGCGCGGATCAAAGGCGTGGTACATGTAGACGCTGTCGACGCCAATACCGTAACGCTTGAACTCTTTGGGTAACGTGGCCGCCGTGGCCTCGGCCTTGGCCTTCACTTGTTCTTCTGTCTCGCCTTCTGCAGGCAATGCGCCGGAGTGGCCAAAGTATCCGTTGAAATTTTCTTCGCAGGTCAGATAGGTGCCCCATGGCGTGCGGCCCGCGCCGCAATTGTTCAGCGTACCCAGAACCAGCTTGCCATCAGGATCAGCCGGGGTCTTCAGCAGGTCATGGCCAACCGCTGGGCCAGTCAGTTCCATTGCTGTACGATGCGTGATGCGCCGGTTCATCGGGCTATCCAAGACCACGTTCCAGCCCTCGGCGCTCTCGGCGATTTCGAAAACGGCCACCCCTTGAGCGTTTTGCAGCAGCACCACGTCCTCGGCTGATTGCGGCTTTCCATCGGGACGCCCCGGCAAGTTTGTGTCGAGATTGGCGTATTCGTGGTTGACGCAAATCACCTGACGGCCGCCGATGTTGAACAGTTCCATCCCATCTGTGTTCTCACCAAAGGCTTTTTCCTGCGCTTCAGCGGTCGTTCCGTTGACCGGGTCCAAGTCGGCGATGCCAGAGAACAAGGGCTGGCCCCATTTGGCGACCGGTTTCCACGAATAACCTTCCGGCACATGGACATCAAAGTCTGTGGCCGTAGGAATAGGCTTGAAGGCAAATCGTGTCATTGCCGCCGTCTGGGCCTGTGCAGAGCCAGAATTCAACAGCGGGGACAAGCCAAGGGCCGTTGCAGCCGATCCAAAGGCAAGGACGCCGCGCAAGAAGCCTCGGCGCGACAAGGCGCGTTCAACCACCCGGTCGAATTCCTGTTCTTCGGGACGCGGGTCGCGCTTCTCGTCAAATTCGTCAAAGGACATGTGGCGGATATCAAGTTGCTGCATGGCAATTCCCCAAGCTGGCGTTGTGCTGGCCCCATTGGCCGTGAGCGACCGATAGGCACCGCGCGTAACGGTCTTTCGACAGCCGTATGAAACCTTGGTGACACCGCATCGGAGGGGAGGCCGGCGTCACACCAGAACTTTATTGCAGGGTGCACCCTTGCAAAATGCGGGCAAGAGCCAAAGTGAACGATAAGCGTGAACGGGAGAAAATCTTGACGTATCTACTTTTTGTAATCGGTCTTGTCGCTTTGTTTCTGGGAGGTGAGTATTTGGTCCGCGGGGCCTCAAGCATCGCGCGGAAGTTCAATCTGTCTCCCATGGTGATCGGACTGACGATCGTTGGCTTTGGAACCTCTGCGCCTGAACTTTTGGTTTCGGTTCAGGCCGCCCTTGAAGGCCAGCCGGCCATAGCGATCGGAAATGTTCTGGGGTCAAACATCGCGAATATCCTTCTCATCTTGGGAACATCGGCGGCGATTGCCGCGCTGATGATCCCGCTGAGCAAAATCTGGCGCGACCTAGGCTTCATGCTAGCAGCGACGGCAATGATCTGGTGGATGCTGCTTGACGGGACAGTGACGCGTCTGGAAGGTGCGATCTTGGTCGGGGGTCTGATTGCTTTTCTTGTAACCGCATTCTTAGGTGGCCAAGTCGACGCCCCAGAAAACGATCCGCATCCTGTTTCCATGCCTATGGCGCTGGTTGAAACCGTGGGCGGGTTGGTCGCCTTGGTTGTTGGTGCAAGATTGTTGGTCGACAGTTCAACAGAATTGGCGCGTGCCTTTGGCATTTCCGAGGCTGTCATCGGCCTGACCATCGTTGCGGTTGGCACTTCCCTTCCCGAACTGGCGACCAGTGTTATTGCAGCTTTCCGGAAACAGACCGAGATCGCCGTAGGCAATGTGGTCGGGTCCAACATCTTCAACATCTTTTCGATCCTTGGTGTGACGGCCCTGATTACACCGATCCCGGTGGATCCGCGCTTTGCCAGCCTCGACATGATCTGGGTGGCCGCTACGGCCATTGGCCTGACCTTGACCGCCATCATCTTGAAAGGCATTCCCCGTATAGCGGGCTTTGGTCTTTTGGCGGTTTACAGCGTCTATGTCGCGCTGATGATGACCTGACGATGACCCTTTGTGTTTGGCCCTCAGCCGACTCGGCCGGGCCAAACGCACCTTGATCTTGCTCCTGAAGCACTTCAATTTTTCGGAAATGTCGACTTCAAGCCATCAGGCGAAAGAAAAATTCAAAATTCGCCCCAGACTGCGACACTTTATTTGTGCTTTTGGTGTTGACGCCCTCAGAGTCGCGCCATAGTTTGCGCTTCGTAGGAACGAAGGGGGCGGCAATGCTGCACATTCTCGTACTTGTTGGGGTCAGGCGCATGGGTCGGTAACGACGTCCATATCTGGAACCATGCGCCCCCGGGAAACCCACCCGGGGGCTTTTTATTACGCCGCAAGGCGATTGACGCGGAGAGAGAGACGATGACACGTCAGATGACGGGCGCAAGAATGGTGGTGCAGGCGCTGAAGGATCAGGGGGTCGAAGTTGTTTTCGGCTATCCCGGCGGCGCCGTGCTTCCGATCTATGACGAAATCTTTCAGCAGAATGATATCCGTCACATCCTTGTCCGCCACGAACAAGGGGCCGTCCATATGGCCGAAGGCTATGCCCGCTCGACCGGCAAGCCTGGTGTGGTTCTGGTGACCTCCGGGCCCGGTGCGACGAATGCCGTGACTGGCTTGACCGATGCTTTGCTCGACTCGATTCCGCTGGTCGTTCTGACGGGTCAGGTGCCGACCTTCATGATCGGAACCGATGGCTTCCAGGAAGCAGATACCGTCGGCATCACACGCCCCTGCACCAAGATGAACTGGCTTGTGAAGGATACGGCCGACTTGTCGGGCACCATCCACAAAGCGTTTCAGGTGGCTACCCAAGGGCGCCCAGGCCCCGTTCTGATCGACATCCCGAAGGACGTGCAGTTTGCAACGGCCGACTATCTGCCCAAGGAAAAGATCAAGGTCAGCCATTATCAGCCTCGGGTCAAAGGCGATATCGAGCAGATCACCAAGTTGGTTGAAATGCTGGAAACGGCCGAGCGTCCTATCCTTTACACAGGTGGTGGCGTCATCAACTCTGGCCCCGCGGCAAGCCAACTTCTGCGGGAATTGGCAGAGGCCACTGGCTTCCCTGTCACCTCAACCCTGATGGGCTTGGGTGCCTATCCTGCTTCGGGCAAGAACTGGGTCGGGATGCTGGGGATGCATGGCCTGTACGAGGCCAACCTTGCCATGCATGGCTGCGACCTGATGATCAACATCGGGGCCCGTTTCGACGACCGTATCACGGGACGGATAAAGGATTTCAGCCCGCGGTCCAAGAAGGCCCATATCGACATCGACCCCTCGTCGATCAACAAGGTCATCCACGTTGATGTACCGATCCTTGGCGATGTCGGCCATGTTCTGGAAGACCTCCTGCGGATCTGGAAGGCCCGCGGTCGCAAGATCAACAAGGACGGTCTGGCAAAGTGGTGGAAGCAAATCAACGAATGGCGGGCCGTCAACTGCCTTGCTTTCACCAACAGCGAAAAGACCATCAAACCGCAATACGCCCTGCAACGTCTTGAGGCGCTGACCAAGGGCATGGACCGCTACATCACCACCGAAGTGGGCCAGCACCAGATGTGGGCGGCGCAGTTCCTTGGCTTCGAGGACCCGAACCGCTGGATGACCTCGGGTGGTTTGGGCACCATGGGCTATGGTCTGCCGGCGTCGATCGGTGTGCAGATCGCCCATCCCGATGCGTTGGTGATCAACGTCGCGGGGGAAGCCAGCTGGCTGATGAACATGCAGGAAATGGGAACGGCGATGCAATTCCGTGCGCCGGTCAAGCAATTTATCCTGAATAATGAACGGCTTGGTATGGTGCGCCAATGGCAGGAGCTGCTGCATGGCGAGCGCTATTCCCATTCGTGGAGCGAAAGCCTGCCCGATTTCGTGAAGCTTGCGGAAGCCTTTGGGTGCAAGGGGATCAAGTGCAGCGATCCGAAGGATCTGGACGATGCGATCATGGAAATGATCAAGTATGACGGCCCGGTGATCTTTGATTGCCTTGTCGAGAAGCACGAGAACTGCTTCCCGATGATCCCATCAGGCAAGCCCCACAATGAGATGTTGCTGGGAGAAGCCGAGACTCAGGGCGTTATCCAAGCCGGTGGTGCCGTTCTGGTGTGACGAGCCGGGTGCGGGGAGCTTTCCGCCCCCCATGCCGCTACGGGGCTCCCCCCGAGGATATTCAGAGACAGCAAATGAAGGGAGAGGCGATGTCGCCGCTCAATATCAAAAAAGGCTCTACCAGCCATTCCGCCTACGATCTTCGCGACAGCCATATGCAGGTCGAAGAAAGCCATACCCTAGCGGTGATCGTCGAAAACGAGCCCGGCGTTCTGGCCCGTGTGATCGGGCTTTTTTCCGGACGTGGCTACAACATCGACAGCCTGACCGTCGCCGAAGTCGATCATACAGGTCATAAAAGCCGGATCACCATTGTAACGCGCGGCACACCTTCGGTGATTGATCAGATCGAAGCGCAGTTGAGCCGGATGGTTCCGGTCTACGAAGTTCACGACCTTACCGCAGACGGGCCTTCGGTGCAGCGCGAACTGGCCTTGGTGAAGGTTGCCGGCAAAGGCGACGCCCGGATCGAAGCGTTACGCCTAGCCGAAATTTTCCGCGCCAATGTTGTCGATTCGACGCTGGAAAGTTTTGTTTTCGAAATGACGGGCACGCCAGAAAAGATCGACGCTTTTGCGGAACTGATGCGACCCTTGGGGCTTCGCGAGATTGCGCGCACTGGCGTTGCCGCATTGGCGCGGGGCGCGTAAATTCAAAGGACCGATGGGCCGCTCTAGCCCGTCGGTCATGGACGGCCCGGCTTATCCTTTTGGGGTTTTATCTTCCTCGCCGTTTTTGCGCGGCGCGGCCTGACCGAATAGACGCGTGAGCGCGTGATCTGCGCGGCCCTTGGTCAACCAAGCGACGGCAAAAGCCCAGATCGCCAAGGCTTCAAACCATAGGACAAGGCGCCAATCATTGACAAACGCCTGCGGGACGGCTGGACCGCGGATCTTGAACCAACTGGCGATGATCACAAAGGCGGTCATGATCAGAACCGTCCAGCCGCACCATTTGTAAACCAAACGCCGACTTGTATTCGCCGTCCTTGAGAATTTCTTTAGACAGATCATCCCAAGCAAGAACAAGAAAACGATGGCTGAGCCGTAATGGGCAACGGCAGCCCATTGGTGCCCGAGCAAAAGCTGTGTTGGCGTTTCAAGAGCTAACGTCTTGAGGCGATCTTCATTGGGAAAGAAAGCCACTCCAAGAGCAGCAATGCCTGCGCAGGTGGTGATCCGATCATCGGAGAATACCTCTCCTGACTTGCGGTGATGCCCTGGATAGGCGATCAGGAATATACCAATCGCCGTGATCACCCCCACCAGAAAATCCCGCAGGATCGTGTGATAATAGTCTGATATCGAGGGTTCGACATCGCCGAGGCTAAGCATTCCGCCGCCGACCAGTAGAAACGGCAATATCAGGCCCAAGAACCCAAGCGTTTGCCTAACCCGGTAATAGGACCGAACGATGTCGTCGTGATCAGCGCCTGGCATCCGTCCCTCCGTTCTGACCGGCGTAGAGATAGTCTCGGGTGGAAGGCACTGTCTTGGGATCATGGGTGATCTGCATCTGAAACAGCACATGTCCCATATGCGTGAAGGACACCTCGGCCGCGATCAGATACCACCACCACATCCGAACGAACCTCTCATCGAACATCGCCCGAACGTCGTTCTCGGCTTGTCGAAAACGATCCTGCCAATGCCGCAAAGTCTGTTCGTAATGGCCTCGCCACACTTCAAGATCTGTCATCACAAGGCCCGACTTTTCGACCTGCGGGATAACTTCGGAAAATGCCGGGCAATAGCCGCCTGGAAAAATGTACTTCTGAAACCAAGGAGATAACACGCCGGGCGGTGTTGATCGCCCGATGAAGTGGACAAGTCCAACACCATCCGGCTCTAAAAGCCGCGCGATTGTTTGGAAATAGACGGGATATTGCGGTTGACCGACATGTTCCATCATCCCAACACTCACGACCCGATCAAATCGGTCGGGAATATCGCGATAATCCTGCAGCCTGAAGTCAACCTTATCGGACAAGCCCAGTTCTTTTGCCCGTTTAATCGCAGCTTGGCATTGAACTTCAGAGAGGGTCACACCGGTCACATGCACGCCATGATTTCGCGCAAGCCTCAGTGCCAGTCCACCCCAACCGCATCCAATATCGAGAACACGCAACCCCGGCCCGAGGCACAGTTTCTTGGCAATCATCGCCATCTTGGCGGATTGTGCCTGCTCAAGAGTGAAGGAAGACGCAGCGTAATAGGCACACGTGTACTGGAGATCTTCCTCAAGAAACTTACCATAGAAGCTGTCGGGAATATCGTAGTGATGCTTCACTCTGAATTTGGAAACCTTGCGGGTATTCCACTGCATAAACCCTTTACCACGCACCCTGATCCGATGAGCAAGCCGCATTGGCCAAGGCATGCGCCCGCCGTTGGCGCTGGTCGCTGCAATTTGCAGAAAGTGACGGATGTCTGCTTCGGAAGGAAAGTGTAATGACCCATCCATGAAACCTTCGCCCAATGCCATCTGGGGATTGCGGAACAGGCGCGGGATAAAGCGCCGATCCGTAATCTCTACGCGAGCAAAGGGCTCCAAATCCGGCCCATAAGTTTCCACGCGTCTGCTTAGAAATGTCACCTGAAGACGCCCCAAAACAATGGCGCGGCGCAATAGAAGGTCCAGGCTGTTTTCCCACATACCACAAAGCCCTAAATGCATACAATCAATGCATTACGCCCTACCAGAATTACCGGAGCGGGGCAAAGGGGGGTCACCGTCCTTCAAACCGCGGCGGGCGTTTCTCGGCAAAGGCAGTTACACCTTCGACGAAGTCCCGTGTCTTTCCACATTCGCCTTGAAGCCGTGCCTCAAGGGAAAGTTGAGCCTCCAGATCATTTGAGTATGACGATCTTAGCGATTGCTTTACCCCGGCATAGGCGACGGTTGGCCCTTTCGCGAGGCTCTGTGCTCTCATTGTGACATGGTCATTGAATTCTTGATCGGGCACGGCCTCCCAGATCATTCCCCAATCGGCGGCTTGCTTGGCACTTATCTTTTCGGCGAACAACATCGCTCCCATAGCACGCGCAAAACCAATCTGCCGAGGCAGCCAATAGGTTCCACCCGCATCGGGCATAAGTCCTATGCGGGTGAATGCCTGAATGAACGCGGCAGTTTCCGTTGCGATAACAACATCACAGGCCAAAGCCAAATTGGCCCCTGCCCCGGCAGCAGCGCCATTTACAGCAGCAATTGTCGGGATCGGACAATCCATAATTGCCCTAAGCAGCGGTTCGTATTCTTCGCGGAGCGTCCGCTCAAGATCAATTTCGGCAACCTTGGCCCCATCACCCAGATCCTGCCCCGAACAAAAGGCCCGGCCAGACCCTGTCAGCACCAGAACCCGCGCGGATTGGGATGCTTCTTTTAACGCTGCCAAAAGCTCCGCCCGCATTTGTCGGGACAGTGCGTTCATCACTTCTGGACGATTCAGCGCAACAGTAGCGACGCCGCCGGTTCTTGTGACTGTAATCGTTTGATAGTCCATGACGCCTCCGATGGTTTCTCAGAGGTTAGACAGGGCCTTCCGTTCATGGAAGCCAGAACGCGGCGTCAGCGATCAAGAAGTTCTTTGACGCGTGCCTCTTCTTCCGCGCTCAGACCGTTGTCGGCAACAGGTTCCAAGGACCGCCGTCGCGTGTAGGCATAGGCAATACCAGCACCAACTATCAGCGAGCCAGGACCTGCAAGCCATAAGAGTAAATTCACGCCTTGAACGCGCGGATTGAACAAAACGAATTCACCATACCGGGCAACGATGAAGTCTACGACTTCCTCATCCGTATCCCCCGCGACCAACCTTTCGCGGACAACCAAACGCAAATCGCGGCTGATGGGGGCGTTTGAGTCGTCGATTGATTCTCCCTGACAAACAGGGCAACGGAGGTTTCTGCTGATATCTCTTGCACGCGCCTCAAGCACAGGGTCCGCGAGCACTTCATCCGGCTGAACGGCAAATACGCCAGTCGGAGATGCTAAGGACAGCAGCAGAGCAATCAAGAGAAGGGAAGAGAACCGCATCAGTTACTCCGCCGCTACTGCCGCGACACGACGCGAAGCACCTGCTGCCACGCGATATCGCCGGTCAGAAAGGCTAAGAGAGCCGCCAAAGGCCATCAAGAGAACGCCAGACCAAAGCCACATGGTGAAAGGTTCGATATAGGAACGAACCGCCCAACCGCCGTTCTCTTGCTGATCACCGATCACCAGGTAGATGTCGCGCCAAATGCCGGAATCAATTGCAGCCTCTGTCGTCGGCATGGCGGCAACCGGATAAGATCGCTTCTCGGGCGTCAGAACAGCAACCAAGACACCGCCCTTGCTGACTTCCATTGTGGCCATAGTGCTAAAATAGTTTGGCCCCTGAACTTCTTCGACATTGGCAAGCTTCACCTCGTATTTGCCCAAGGCAAAGCTTTCGCCGATGGCGACCACCCGAATGTCTTCCGTCTTCCACGAAAGCATCGCGGATACGGCAAAGATGGTTACGCCGAGGCCAATATGAGCGACGGCCTTCCCCCAATCCGCCCGTGGCACACGGGAAAGGCGTGCGAAACGATTGGCAAAGCCTTCACGCCCGGTTCTTGACCATAGATCAATGGCCGCCCCAGCCGCCACCCAAAGGCCAAGCATGACGCCAATGGGGCCCAACGTGGAGGCCTTTTCTTGCATCGCCCAGACCAATAGACCCACCGACACGGCCAAAACCAAGGCCGGGATTGCAGACCGAATTGTCCGGCCCAAGTCGCCACGTTTCCACGGCAACATGGAACCAATCGGCAACAAGATGGCCAAAGCGACCACGAAGGGCGAGAAGGCTGCGTTAAAGAACGGCTCCCCCACGGAAAGCTTTCGATCAAAAAACAACTCGGCGACCAATGGCCAAATCGTACCGATGAAGACGACGAAGGCCGAGACCGACAACAGAAGATTATTAGCCACCAGAGCACTCTCGCGGCTGATCATCGCAAAGACGCCCTTTGCCTCCAACGCCCCTGCCCGTGCAGCAAAGAGGGTCAGCGCCCCCCCAACGAAGAAGGCAAGGATCAACAGGATAAAGACACCGCGTTCGGGATCGTTGGCAAAAGAATGGACAGAGGTAATCACGCCAGACCGGACAATGAACGTCCCCATAAGGGAAAAACCGAATGCCATGATTGCCAGTAGGATCGTCCACGCCTTCAGGCTTTCACGCTTTTCGACGACGATGGCAGAATGCAACAAGGCTGCGGCCAAGAGCCAAGGCATGAAAGAGGCGTTCTCGACTGGATCCCAAAACCAGAACCCGCCCCAACCAAGTTCATAATAGGCCCACCAAGAGCCGAGTCCGATGCCGATTGTCAGAAATATCCAGGCAGCCAAAGTCCACGGACGCACCCACCTGGCCCAAGCGGCATCCACGCGGCCTTCGATCAAGGCGGCTACCGCAAAGGAAAACGCCATGCTTAGCCCAACATACCCAAGGTATAGGAACGGCGGGTGAAACGCCAAGCCAGGATCCTGCAAAAGAGGATTCAGATCTTGCCCATTCATGGGCGGCGTTTCCAACCGCAGAAAGGGGTTGGAGGTGAACAGCATGAAGGATAGGAAGGCAACGCCGATCAGGCCCTGAATGGCAATCACGCGAGCGCGAAGCGACGGCGGCAAGTTACCTCCGAACCAAGCTGCACAGGCGCCGAAAAGTGCGAGGATGAGCGCCCAAAGTAGCAACGAGCCCTCATGGTTCCCCCAAACGCCCGAAACCTTGTAGAGCATCGGCTTCAGCGTGTGCGAGTTCAGCACCACAAGCCGCAGAGAAAAGTCTGACGTTACGAAGGCGTAGGTTAGTGCAGCAAAGCTGGCAAGAACTAGAACAAACTGGATAATTGCTGCCGGCCCTGCGACCGACATAAGCGCTGCGTTACGTTGCTGCGCCCCGACAAGCGGAATGGTGCTCTGCACCAGTGCAACAGCTAACGCAAGGATCAAGGCAAAATGCCCAAGTTCAACAATCATCTGCTAGCCTCCGTCTGTGCAGCAACCATAGGCGGATTTCCGGCGCCATGCCATGCCCTGTGCGCCTTGGTCGCGGAAACGCTTTCGTGACCAAGGCCACGTTCGGCCTGCACAATCGAATGCTACTTTCGCCCGGCACGTCGAGTGGACAAGAGCAAGTTGGTTTCGGATGTCATGACACCGTCGATATTGCGAATCCGAAAGATCACCTCATCCAATTCAGAAAGGCTTTGCGCCCCGAGATCGACGATCAGATCCCATTTGCCATTGGTTGAATGGACGGCCAGCACAGCAGGAATACCCGCCAAACGTGCCATCGTTCTTTCGGCACCTTTTCCTTCGATACCGATCAGCATGATTGCACGAACTGGCGCAGCCGATACATCAGATCGCGTCAGAACCGTGAAACCGGCAATCTCGCCGCGTTCAATCAGGCGTTCCATGCGGGCGCGAACGGTCGCCCGCGACATCGAAAGCCGGTCTGCCAAATCCGAGATCGCAGCCCGACCGTCACGTCGAAGTTCCGCGATCAGCGCATGATCTGTATCATCCATATCGACAATTCCATCTCTCAAAATGGTCATTTATCTTATCATATCGCACAATAATTAGCTTCAATCCATCATCAAACTGCACCAACCTGATGTGAAAGAGGAGTAATCACATGCCCCGCACCGTACTTATTGGCGCCCCCATTGATTCCGGACAGCGCCGACCCGGCTGTCTAATGGGTCCCGCAGCGTATCGAGTTGCCGGGCTGGCTCAGGCGATTTCGGACCTTGGGCATGGCGTCTCCGATTGGGGCGATGTCACGTTGCCCGACCTGACTGACGCCACATGTCCGAACCCCGCAGTACACTCGCTGCCAGAAACACTTGGTTGGACTGAAATCCTTACCGATCGTGTCGATGATGCGCTGTCCGAAGGGGCTATGCCCATCGTCCTTGGAGGCGATCACTCATTGGCCCTCGGCTCTGTTGCGGGGGCTGCGGCCCATGCAAAGCGGTCAGGTCGCCCGTTGTTCCTGCTTTGGCTGGATGCGCATTCCGATTTTCACACCCCGATGACGACGACCAGCGGCAATCTGCACGGAACCCCCGTGGCCTACATTGCTGGCCGCGAAGGTTTTGAGGCCTTCCCGCCCTTCCCTGCCCCGATTCCGGCGGACCGCATCTGCCTGTACGGTATCCGCTCCGTTGATCCGGCAGAACATGCAGCTTTGCTGGATCATGACATTGCGATCAATGACATGCGTGTTCTGGATGAACATGGCATTGTGAAACCCCTGCGCGACTTTCTTGCTAGGGTACGCGATGCAGGCGGCATGCTGCACGTCAGCCTTGACGTCGACTTTCTTGATCCAACGATAGCGCCAGCCGTAGGCACTACAGTTCCCGGCGGGACCACTTTTCGGGAAGCGCATCTGGTCATGGAACTGCTGCACGAGTCCGGATTGGTGACCAGTTTAGACCTCGTCGAACTGAACCCATTTCTCGACGATCGCGGCATGACCGCCCGGCTGATGGTCGATTTGGTTGGTAGCTTGATGGGGAAAAAGGTCTTTGACCGCCCCACTCGTTCGAAATGATGGAGCCTGACATGACGCTGAACCTCGTCCCCTTTGTCTCGGTGGACAAGATGATGAAACTGGTCAACCACCTTGGCATCGAGCGGGTGATGGCTGATCTAGCTGTAGAAATCGAAGCGGACTTTCTGCGTTGGGGCCAATTCGACAAGACTCCACGTATCGCCAGTCACTCCGATGTCGGCGTGATTGAGCTGATGCCAACATCTGACGGCGAAACCTACGGCTTTAAGTATGTGAATGGCCACCCTGCCAACATGAAAAAAGGCCTGCAAACTGTTACTGCCTTTGGATTATTGGCGGATGTCGAAACTGGCTACCCCGTCCTGCTTTCTGAAATGACCATCCTGACGGCGCTTCGTACGGCGGCAACAAGTGCGATGGCAGCAAAATGGCTTGCCCCGAAGACCAAGGTCATGGCCCTGATTGGCAATGGAGCACAGGCGGAATTCCAGGCGCTGGCATTCAAGGCCGTCTGCGGGATCGAAGAAGTTCGCCTTTACGATATTGATCCTCTGGCGACAGAGAAATGCGCCCGTAATCTTTTGCAGCGCGGATTAACTGTTAAATCCTGCACGTCTGCGGAAGACGCCATTCTGGGCGCAGGCATTATCACCACGGTCACGGCCGATAAAAAGAACGCCACGATCCTGTCTGACAATATGGTCGGCAGCGGGGTCCATCTGAACGGGGTTGGAGGCGATTGTCCCGGCAAAACCGAACTTGCCAAGGACATTTTACTGCGGTCGGATATTTTCGTCGAATACCCGCCTCAAACGCGGGTTGAGGGTGAAATTCAGCAGCTCTCGGTCGATCACCCGGTGGTGGAACTTTGGCAAGTGATTGCCGGGCTAGTTCCGGGCCGCACTCGTGCAGATCAGGTGACGCTCTTCGACAGCGTTGGTTTTGCAATCGAGGACTTCAGTGCCCTACGCTATATCAAGTCGAAATTGACAGAAACAGGGCTTTGCGACCAGTTGGACATGATCGCTGACCCTGATGATCCAAGGGACTTGTTCGGAATGATCCTTCGGGCGGCCTAATTTTGGCAAGGCCGGTGTGTTTGGACATATGGGGTCCGCAAGCAACCGCCCTGCAATCTCGTCAGAACCCTGCTTACGCTCGTACCATGTACGGGCCATGTACTGGCGGCTTGTCGGAAAACTCATAACCAAACATCTGGATTTCCTGAGAGCACTCGCTGGCAATCATATCCTTGGTGGGTTCGTCATAGAATTCCCACCAAGGACGAAGCTTGTTTCGGTGTTGCGATTTAAGACGATTTTCAGGCACGTTTAGGCTTGGCTCGCCCAGTTTCGCGCCCAAGGTCGACATGTCTTGGGAGAGAAATTCGAACCTAATGAAAAAATCAACGCTCGGCTTGCCTTGATAGCAGTACTGCGCCGTGGCGTGCGCGGTGCGCTGGCGCTTTCGGCCATAAAATGGGTCTATCCACGATCTACGGCCCCATTTCTGAGTGTAATCAATGAAAGCTCGTTTTTGATCGTCAAAATCCGCGTGTTTGATATCTGACCGCCGCAAGGTCCAAAAAAATTGGGAAACTGCGCGATCCCACGGGTTCCGCGTCATTGAAATGATGAAATAGCCCAAAATCGAAGGCCCGAAACATGCAACGGCCTTTTCCAAAGTTGAATGGTCGCGGAGACGACGTGGGAAAAGCAAGCTTGTGTATCGGATAAGCTCGACCTTGACGCCATCCTCTGCGCGACGCAGCTTTTCTTCTATTGGGGCAATTGGCGTTGCCAAGTCCCCGCGCTGCAAGAGCGGGGACAAAGCCAGTTCAACCGACGAACCCGCCGTTTTGCGCGGCTTGATAAACAGGAATTTTTTCGAGTGCGAGATGATCATCGGTCGACGTCAAACACGGTCCTGCAGTGTTTCTGGCGTTCGATCGGTCTAGCTTCGGCTTCGTTTTTCAGCAACTACTAAGCGTCAAGCATGCGGCCCTAAAAATGTCTGTCGAGGCAGACGACTGAAACGACAACTTTTTACAGACCGGTAAGATTATCCTGCGGCGTCAACAGCATGATCCTACTGGGTGATATATCCAGATCGGCAGGCAGCATCCGATGATGCCGTAAAACCCACTGACATGCGGCTCGGGCATCTTGTCGCAGATCGTGATGTATCAAGAAGGTAATTCGGTTTTGCCGAAGAAGATCGCGGTTCGCCGCATCAAGATCATGCGCAACAAGGGCGCGGCAGCTGCGCGCAGAGTCGGCAAAAGCCTGCAAAATCGCTCGATTACCGCCACCAATCGAGTAGACGCAGTCCAGTTCTGGATTTGCCGCAAGTGCGGCAAGCGCAAGATCGTAGGTTGATCTATGAACGCCGCCGCCTTCCGAGACCCGAACAATTTCCAGATGTGGAAAATCCCGCTTCAACAGGTTGGAAAATCCTTCTGCCCTGTCTTCTTCACCTGAAAAGGACCGTGACGAGAGCGAGACCAGCACCTTCACTCGGTCGGGCGTCATTTTCCCCAAGAGATAAGCAGCATTGGACCCTGCGACACGATTATCAATACCGACATAAGCAAGGCGGGATTGGGGAGCTATATCGGTAACCAATGTGACGACAGGAATGCCTAAAGCCATCAGCCCTTGAGCAAGTTCTGCTGTCCGAGGAGTATTGCGCGCTTTCAAAATCACTCCGTGGGTTCCACGTTTGCGAACGGCCGAAAGCATAGCCTCCAGGTCGGCTATCTCCATTTTTTCTGCAAAGTGAAATCGCGCGGTCATCGCAACAGGCCGTATCGCGGGAAGTTCATGTTCAAACGCTTGCCGAACGGATTGAACAAACCGCTTGGGAGCCTCGATGACAACATCAAGGCCAATACGTCTTCCAGTGATCCTCGTTTCGGCCTGTTGTCGCTCCAACTCTGCGATGGCGGAAATGACGCGGGCCTTGGTTCCAATTCGCACGCCCTCACGCCCGTGCAAGACCCGGTCAACCGTGGCCAGACTGAGCCCTGACTGAAATGCAATTTCTTTTAGTGAGAACCGGTGCGCCATTACCCATTCATGAGGTGTTTCTGAGGTGTTTTCTATCCCTCTTTATCGGAAATGCCTGTCATCATTGCTGCTATGATCTCGTCGTCGGAGGACAAGATGGACGCTCAGTACCTGCGCACTGCCCGGCGCAACAAGATTTGGCTCGACAGCGAAAGCGGCACTTTCGAAGAATTCGCAAGACTGGTCAGCCAAACTGCCAATCCTGCCGATTGGCCATTTGCTTCGGAAATCGTGCAAAATGTGCTCATTTACGAAGGCAGCACCGTTCGCGAGGCAGCACAAGACAGACAAACCAGATCGGAACTTATGGCAGAATGGGTCGAGGCGTTCACCTCTGGTCCCGGCGTCATCGTGATCAAGGACGCACTGCCTGATCATTCCGTCATTGATCGCGCCACCGCGATCTTTAATCAGATCATAGATGATCAGCATCGTACGAAATCAGGTGGTGGTGATCATTTTGCAAAGCCGGGCGCCAATGATCGGATCTGGAATTCTTTGGAGAAGCATTGCTTGGCCGACCCGGAAAACTTTGCCCGATACTTCGCATCTGATGCAATCGCCCTTCCGTCTGAAGCATGGCTTGGAGTGGGCTACCAGATGACCGCTCAGGTCAACCGCGTGAACCCCGGTGGCGCTGCTCAGACCTCGCATCGTGACTACCATCTGGGCTTCATGAAGCCGGCTCAGATGATGGCATATCCCGCGCATATCCACGGTGTTTCGCCGGTTTTGACCCTTCAGGGCGCAGTCGCGCATGGGGACATGCCGGTCGAAAGCGGCCCAACCATGTTGCTGCCCTATTCACAGGCGTTCTTCGAAGGCTATCTCGCTTTTGGGCGACCAGAGTTCCAAAACTATTTCGCACAAAACTACGTCCAACTTCCCCTAAGGAAAGGAGACGCATTGTTCTTCAATCCCGCCCTGATGCATGGAGCGGGGCACAACAAGTCTACCGATATTCAGCGCATGGCAAACTTGCTGCAAGTATCATCAGCCTTTGGACGCGCGATGGAGACGGTCAACCGAGACCGCATGGTCAATGCCCTTTACCCTGTACTTCTGGCGGGCGTACCCGGCCTAAGCACCTCAGGTCTCGCGAATGCAATCGCGGCAAGCGCTGAAGGATACCCGTTCCCCACAAACCTCGACCGCGATCCTCCTGTTGGTGGTCTGGCACCAAAGACGCAGGCGGTGCGATTGCACGATGCGCTGCGTGAAGGCAAGTCTGCCGAGGACTTCGCCAAAGAAATGGCAGCCTACGCCATATCGCGCGAAACCTAACCAATACACGCGCCCTGCCCAAATTCGGCGGGGCGTAAGAAACATCCGTCTTGAGATTAGGTGGTGCCCCCAGAGGGGCTCGAACCCCCGACCCCCTGATTACAAATCAGGTGCTCTACCAGCTGAGCTATAGAGGCCCAATCCCCAGATAGCGTTCTGTGCGGCGGGGTGCAAGGGCTCAACGATTTGTTCGTGCGAGAAGTCCGACAGCTGACAGCCCGACCGCCATCACAACCAGTGCCGCTGGCGCTGCTTCACTTAAACGCTCGAGGCTTGCGAGTTCGAAAACACGCGTGGAAAGGGTATTATAGTTGAACGGGCGTAAAAGAAGTGTCGCGGGCAGCTCTTTGACGCAATCCACAAATACTATCAAAAGCGCGGTCAGCACCGATGCGCGCATCAATGGAAGATGAACTGCGCGCAGCGTTCCCCCCGGCCCCCGCCCCAAGGACCGCGCAGCCAACGGAAGCGAAGGAGAGATTCGGCCATAGGCCGCATCCACGGCCCCTTGGGCGACCCCAAAGAAACGCACGGAATATGCGATAACCAATGCAAAGGCGGTGCCGGTCAGAACCAGTCCCGGATCCCATCCGGTAAATGCAAGAATTGTATCCGCCTGCCAATGGTCAAGTTGAGCAAGAGGGATCAGTATTCCGACTGCCAGAACAGCTCCCGGCGCCGCGTAGCCCAACGTCGTCAGTGGCATCAGGAAACGCGCGGATTGGTGCCCAGTCATTCTTATGCCATAGACAAGGAAGATCGCGGCCAGAACGGTGATGGCGGCTGCGGCACCACCAGTGATCAACGTATTGAAAAACGCCGAGAACAGGTCTGCTGACAGCCACGCTTCTGGCTTCCGAAGCCCGTGCCACGTCATTACAACTACGGGCACGAGGAAGCCGATCGTAAACGGCACCATACAAAGCAGAAAGGCGACCCACCCGCGAACTCCGTGCAGGTGATGAGCCTCAACTGGGCGAGACGAGCGGCTGGGTCTGTGAAACCGTGCGTTTCGACGCCCTATGCGCTCAACCGCGACGAGTCCAAAGATAACAACAAGCACAACACAGGCAATCTGGGCTGCCCCTCCGGCATTGTTGCCATTCAGCCAAGTTGAGAAGATACCGGTCGTGAGCGTTTGAACGTTGAAATATGTAACGGTGCCATAGTCAGCCACCGTCTCCATTAACGCAAGTGCAACGCCAGCCGCGATAGCCGGGCGCGCGAGAGGAAGGCCAACGCGCCAAAATACACCGTAAGGGCCACATCCCAAGGCTCTGGCCACCTCGTACGAACAACCCGACTGTTCCCGAAAAGCCGCGCGGGCCAAAAGATAGACATAAGGGTAAAGAGCTGCGGACAGTACGATAACGGCCATGCTCAGTGAACGAATTTCAGGGAACCAATAATCCTTCGCACTTTGCCAGCCCATCAAATCGCGCAGAAGCGTTTGAATGGGCCCCGAATATTGCAAAACATCCACCAAGGCATACGACCCGACATAAGCTGGAATAGCCATCGGAAACAGGAGGGCGAAATCCAGCCAACGTTGACCGGGAAAACGATACATTGTCGTCAGCCAAGCGGCCCCAGTGCCAACCGCGGCCGTCAACGCGGCGACACCTGCCATCAGGATCAGGGTGTCTTCCAAATAGCGCGGCAGGACGGTCGCAAGGAGATGAGGCCAGATATTCTCGGTTGGGTGCAGGGCTAACCAGAAGACCGAAAGCATGGGCGCCAAGACGACAATCGCAATCAGCACCGCGCCCACCGTCCAACGGTCCATCGCGAACAGGCGATGCCGTGTTGATCCAACAGGAACTTGAGTATTTTGGTCAGCCATAAAGATCTCTTACACGCGACCATTATGCCTGTCCAGAAAGCCCCAAGTTTTTCATCGTGGCAGGAAGGATCCACGCCCCCATTTTCTTACGGTGAACCGTTTTCCTTTGCCCGAAACGACGTATAGTTCGCCAAAAGATAAAAGAGAGCAGTCGATGCGCATAGTCTATCACCTTGGCGCCCATTGCACGGACGACGAACGACTTCTTCGGTGTTTGCTGAAAAACCGTGAGCCTTTGGGACAACAAGGCATCGTCGTTCCATTGCCTGCACGCTATCGCGCCCTATTGCGCGATACGGCCATTACCTTGAAGGGCGCGGCCGCCAGTCGTGATACCCAGGCCTTGGTCTTGGAACAGATCATGGAGGAAGATCGCGCCAATCGCCTGATCCTGAGCTGGGAGAACTTTCTTTCTTTTCCCCAGTGGGTGCTGAAGGACAAATTATACCCGGCCGCCGCCGAGCGTGTTCGGGCGTTCACGCAAATTTTTCCTGAAATCGAAGCTGAGTTCCATTTGGCAATTCGCAATCCGGCAACTTTCCTGCCAGAACTTTATTCAAAACAGCGGGACAAGTCTTACGAGCAATTCATGCAAGGTGCCGACCCCTTGCTGTTACACTGGTCGGATGTGATTGAAGATGTTCTTCAACTCAATCCAGATGTCCCATTCACAGTCTGGTGCGATGAAGACACGCCTTTGATCTGGCCAGAGGTCCTGCAGGCCGTATCCGGCCACGCGCCAGGAACAAGGCTTCAGGATAACGACGAGAACTTGTCCTCTATCATGGCCCCCGAAGGCCTGACCCGTATGCAGGCCTATCTGGCGGAACACTCCATTTCCAGCCCCGTCCAACGTCGTCGCGTCGTTTCAGCATTCCTGGATAAATTTGCGCTTCCCGAGCGCATCGAGATGGAAGTAGAGCTCCCGGGCTGGACGGAAGATACAATTTCCGCTCTGACTTCGGCCTATCACACCGATATTCAACGCATTCGATCAATGCCAGGCGTTACCTTCATTTCCCCGTGAATAATCATGAAAAAGGCTGGCGTCCAATGTTGGATACCAGCCTTTTGAATTACAGTTCGGGGGGGGGTTACGCCATCCCGAGTGCGGCTTTATACATGTCCAGAACCGCCTCTTCCTCGGCAATCTCATCAGGCTTGCGCTTACGCAGGGCAATAACCTTCCGCATGACTTTGGTGTCATAGCCCCGGCCCTTGGCTTCTGCGAACAGTTCTTTTTCTTGCTCGGCGATGTCTTTCTTTTCCGCGGCAAGCTGCTCCGCCCGTTCTATGAACTGGCGCAACTCATCGGCGGTGACGTTATAGGCGTCGGTCGAGTCGCTCATTTATGCCTCACCTTGCATTTCGATTTCGGGTTGCTTCTCCCTAGCTTGCCGAACGCAGGGGTTCAAGACTTGCGCCCAAAGCCAACAAAGGTTAGGCGGCAAAGGTCACAGGAATGAGGCAAGACATGGAAATGCTGATCTGGATCGGAGCCGCTTTGACAATGGTCGGTGTGATCGCATTGGTCTGGTGCATCGTTTTGGCCATGCGCGCCAAGAATTCAGGCCTGCCTGACGATCAGATCAAGGCTCAGTTGCAAAAGGTTGTCGCACTGAACCTAGGGGCTTTGGCCGTTTCCGGATTGGGGCTGATGGCGGTAATTGTCGGCGTCATTCTGGCGTAACGGCACCAGCGAAGCCACGGCCAACGGAAACCAAAGCGTCCAATTCGCCAACTGGCGCCCAAACCGGAGCATCATTTGACCATGCCGTAAGATTGCGGCGTAGGATCATCGTGCCCGTGACATCGGCCTGATGCATGGGTCCGCCTCGGAACCGAGGGAATCCAAGTCCCGCCACAGCCACAAGATCAATGTCGCTGGCTGACTTGGTCACCCCTGCCTGCATCAGGCGTGCTCCCTCATTGGCAAGCGCCGCAAGCCATCGCGTTACGATCTCGTCGGATGACATTTCGCGCGGGATAACGTCTGCAATGGGTTCCAAAACAGGCGGTCGCTGCCCAAAATGGGTAAGGGCCTCTCTGATAGCGTTTGGTCTTACGCCCATTCCCATCATCGCGTGAATGGACGCAGCCGCAGCGTTGTTTAAGCGCCCCGCTATGCCGGATTGGGCCTGTTGCCCGGTGACGACAACATGCAACCCCATCCGACGCAGGAATGCCCAAGCAGTATGAACAACTGACCCCGGCGTCGAAGATGGCAGACCCAATTCAGCCATTCGCCCGGTCAGAACCAGCCGGAATGCCGTTGCGGGCAGATCCCCCCTACCCAACATCAAAACGGGAAGTGTTTTGCTCTGCGGCAGGCCAACCGTCGCAGTCGAGGCAAGAATAAGATCGGACGTTGCCAACGCGGCCGGATCAAGAACAGGAGAAAGCCGCGCCCAGTCCGCATCTCGTTGGGCGCTGGTCATTTGACCCGATTGAACTGCCGCTTCTTGGCGCGCGGCAACGCGCTCCAGAAAACTCACCAGTCGGTCGCGTGTCGGGTCCATCACGGTGACCGAAACGCCCTTGGATAATCCCGTGAGGACGAGCCCGAGAAAAGACGGCTCCGCTCCTGATACACCTAGATGCCTCACACGACTCGGCTCAAACGCAGATAGACCATCGGGAACGGCAGAAGCGTTGATTTCAGCGCGAAGTATATGGGTCAGCGCCGCTGCTTCAGCGGACCTTCCGATCTCTTCCTCACGTTCAGCGACGAATTCCTGAGCCTGCGCTTTTGGCAACAAGAGGGCGGCTTCAACGCAGTCAAGAAGAGCTTTCTCGGCTGGCAACCGAATTGCCCCCTTATTGTTGCGCTGATCAGCAATGGCGCGCAAGAAACCACGTCCGTCGCGTAAGCCCTCTTCCCGATCAAGACTTGGCCTTGGCGAATCTAGGCCGGCCACGGCAAGGCGCGCGGCTGTCAAAACATCATCCGTCTGAGGCTGATCATAGACGCGATCAACGAGACCAATTGCCAGAGCCTCGGCCGCTGAAACGCGCTGAGCAATCTGCATGACACGAAGCGCCTGCTCTGCACCAACGGATCGGGCAAGGCGAAGAGTAGCCCGGCTTCCCGGCAATCGCCCCGCCGCAATGGCTGCAAAGGAAAAAGACGCGCGTGAGGACGCAAGGCGCATGTGCGCGGCAAGGAAAAGCTCAACACCACGCCCGTTTACTGGCCCCTCAACGAGAACAGCTACGGGAACAGAACAAGCATCTATCTGGGCGCAAAGATCTGCAACGGTTGGAAAATCATCATCCTGGGGCAAGGGCAATGGCGTGCCCGAAAAGCCAGCAGCAATACTCGCGCGCAGTAAGATCGATGTGACGTCGGCAGGACGTGATGAAATCGCCTCGAACAGAGCAGCCCGCATTTCTTGCCGAGCCAGAAAGTCTGCCGCTAACCGTCCGGCCTCAAGCACCAACTCCAGCCGACCTTGTTCGAATATCGTCCTGATTTCGCGTGTCACATTCTGCCTTGCTGCCGCCTTGGGCAATTTGCCCTAGTGGCAGAAAGAGTGCCGCGCAGGTTCAGTCGCGGTCAAGCCGCTACGACAACCATTCATACCGATTTGGCCAGAAATCTCAGATTTCAGACGGGCATGTTGTCAAAGCTGGCTTCAACTTCTGCATCGGCAGCGCGGGCGCGTGCTTCCTGCTCTTCACAGCTACATTCAGACGGCCGTGCGGCTGTCATGCCCGGCATCATGGCGCTTAGAGCATTCATTTCCGCCAGCAACAAGTTCAACCCCGCAGTACTGCCCAAAGCCGCTGCTTGGGCGACCTGAGTTGCCAAGGACGAGATTTTTTGCAGGTCACTTTCCTTCGTCATCTTTCCCCCTCACTATTTAGCGCACGTTTTGCAGAATGGAGTAAACGGCACAACATCCAGCCGCTCTTCGGAAATCTTGGCTCCACATTTCATGCAGAAGCCATATTCGCCCGTCTCGATACGCTGCATCGCAGCTTCGATCATTCGAATTTCCTGCTGGCCGGAAACGCCCATCGACTCGAGCACTTCATCGCCTTCGCGTTCGACCGCCAGTTCTTCCCAGTCCGGGTTATGGTGGCTGTCCAGTTCATTTTCGATCTTGGCAAGGCGCGCATTCAGATCGCTTAAGCGCGCTTCAAGCTGCTTCTTTCGCTCAATCACCGGAATCATACTGGTCTCCCTCTTCGTCGTTAGGGGATTCTATGCGAAGCCCGCGACAGTCTACCTTGACCCAAGTCAACCGATCCAATTGACAAGTACACATATTCATTACTTGCAATGTATATTTCTTCTCATATATGCTGGTAACAAGAAATCATGGAGTATCGACATGTCACCCGCAGTCCACGCGTTCTTTGACGAGGCGACCAATACGATCACTTATGTGGTCGTGGAGCCCGCTGGCCGTTCTTGCGCTGTGATCGATTCCGTACTGGATTTCGACTATGCCTCAGGCCGAACAGATACTCGTTCAGCTGATGCAGTCATCGACTTCATTCGTAAGAACGACCTGAAACTTGAATGGGTGCTTGAAACCCATGTTCATGCGGATCACCTTTCTGCCGCGCCCTATATTCAGGAACGACTCGGTGGAAAGATTGGCATTGGCGAACGCATAACCGTGGTTCAGGACACCTTCGGGAAGATCTTCAACGAAGGCACACGTTTTCAACGCGATGGCAGCCAATTCGACAAGCTGTTCAAAGAAGGCGATAGCCTCATGATTGGCCAAATGCGCGGGGACGTGTTGCATACCCCGGGCCATACGCCGGCGTGCCTGACCTATGTCATCGAAGACGCGGCTTTCGTGGGTGACACACTGTTCATGCCTGATTTCGGAACGGCGCGTTGTGATTTCCCGGGTGGTTCTGCAGAGACTCTGTGGAACTCGATCCAGAAAATTCTTGCTCTGCCGGAGGAAACCAGAATCTTCGTCGGGCACGATTACAAGGCCGAGGGACGCGACACCTACGCATGGGAAACGACTGTCGGCGCGCAAAAGCGTTTGAACAAGCATGTTGGTGAAGGAAAATCGAAAGACGATTTCATCCGCATGCGTAATGAGCGCGACGCGCAACTTGCGATGCCGAAACTTATCATTCCATCGTTGCAAGTGAACATGCGAGCCGGGCAAATGCCTGAGCCCGAGGAAAACGGGAAGTCCTATCTAAAAGTGCCGATCAACGGACTATGAGCCAATGTCCGGCCTGGGAATGGGAGCCTAAGCCGGACAGCCACTGAACAGGGAACAGAGATGATTGAACAAGACTGGATCTGGGGCTTCGTGGGGGGCCTCATGATTGGGGGTGCAGGAGCACTTTATTTGCTGGTCAATGGCCGCATCATGGGCGCTTCGGGAATTTTGGGCGGCTTGGTTGATGGGACAGGACGAAAAAGTTGGGCTGAGCGGCTCGCCTTTCTCGCTGGGCTCGTCATCTTCCCTCCTTTTCTTGTGCCACTTTATGAAAAAGTTGACACGCGGGTGACCGACAATCTTTTGCTTCTGATCGCGGCGGGCCTGCTTGTGGGCTTTGGTACGCGTATCGCAAATGGATGCACCTCTGGCCACGGTGTCTGCGGGATTTCACGCCTCTCTATTCGCGGCATCATGGCAACTCTGGTCTACATTCTGGCGGGCGGTGTCGTCGTGCTGGCTTTCCGTCACTGGCTGGGGATTATCTGACATGAAACGCAATTTCTTTGCTGCACTTGCAGGTGCGATGTTCGGGGCAGGTTTGCTGGTGTCTGGAATGATCGACACCGTCAAAGTTCAAGGTTGGCTGGACGTTTTCGGTGACTGGGATCCAACCCTTGCGTTCGTCATGGGCGGCGCGATTATCCCAATGTTTTTCGCTTGGCGCGTTGCCGAAAAGCGCAAGACCGCCGTGCTGGGCGATCTGCTTCCAGCCAAACCAACGCAGGTGATTGATGCGAAGTTGATTACTGGATCGTTGATGTTCGGCGCTGGCTGGGGCCTCGTCGGATTGTGCCCCGGCCCGGCACTTGCCGCAGCAGCCCTGAATGGATTTGGAGGACTGGTCTTCCTTCTGGCAATGGTCGTCGCTATGGTCCTGACACCCGCATTGTTGCGACTCTTCCGGCCCCAAGGAGACACTGCATGGACATCCGCCCGCTGACACCCGGTTACGCCGTTTCGCCCCAAATTGACCCGGCCGATTTCGCTGCAATCAAGGCGGCAGGTTACACCATGGTCATCGACAACAGGCCTGACGGTGAAATTCCTCCAAGCCATCATACAGATGTCATGGCACAAGCGGCGCGTGCAGCTGGTTTAGAATTTGTGGCCAATCCTGTCATCGGCGGCATGCTGACAATGGAAAATGTCGCGGCCCAAGCGGAAGCGATTGCAAAGGCAACGGGCCCAATTTTGGCCTATTGCGCAAGCGGCAATCGTTCTTCCATCGTTTGGGCCTTGGCCCATGCAGGGAAAATGGGGGTTGATGACCTGATCAGCACACCCGCGAAATACGGCTACAATCTTGAAGGTCTCCGTGGTCAGCTGGAGGCCCTCGCGGCTCGCTAAAATCCGCTGTTTGCTCTTGGCGCATGTCATGCGCCAAGAGCTTTCCATCACGTTCCCGTCTGGGCCAAGAGATTTGTTACCTCTGTGGCGTCAAACGATTGATAGGACGAAGATATCGCATCAGAAGCAATTTTTGTCTGCGATACAGGACTTCCGCTAGATGTTGCCTGTGTAGTCAGCCGGATTGCACGCATCCCTCGTTGCTGGCCTAACTTGCCAATGGCCAGTTTTCGACCGTCAAAACCCTCAATGCTAATTTGGTCGAGCGAAGTCGAGGGAAGGGTAAGAACCATGTCGGTTCGAAGCGCCAATGCCTCAGAGATGGGAAGCGTCAGGCGCGAAACGACAGCATCCATTTTCACCTCGGCTTGCCCTACCTCTTTTGCAAGCCTTTCTCGAAATGTCGGTCGTTCAGCCATTTGGACGACGCTGGCTGACAGGATGTCGTGCGTGCGTCCCTTGCCATCAGCAGGGAGAACCAAGATGATTTCGCCCTCTCGCTTGCCATCTGCAACGGTTAGTCGACCACGGAAAACCTTGTACGGTATATCCTCGAAGAGCAAACCCAATGGGCGAGCATCTTCAAGACAAGAAGCAAAGTGAAATCCACTGGTCCATAATAGGTCCGGGTCTTCTTCAAGCGCATGTTCTAAGTTTCGAAGCGCCTGCTCTATCACCGGTGCCACCATCGCCGCATCTGTACGAGTTGGCTTACGCGGTTCGGCTGGCAAAGACCTACATAGGCCCAGAGTTAGGATTTCAGTGATCGCGGAAAAAAGCTCTGACGAGAGCATGACCATCCCCATCCCAGCGTCGGGCCCTTCCAAAGTAAGGATCAACGCCCGATCTGGTGGCAGTTCCAAAAGTTCCGCAAGCGACATGCGGGAAATGGACATTGTCGAAAATTCTGCCGCAACCTTTGCCTCATCCCTCAAGGCGCGTGAAAAGCCAATACGCCATGCGCGCTCGACCGAGGAGGAGCCTGCCTCGCGATCTTTGCGGACTATTTTGATTTTCTTCCGTAGAATTTGCTTCTGGCTCACCGTAAGCCTCTCCCGCACTGTTTATGCAGGATGAGCTGTAAGCATTGCTAATTGGTTACTGTCTTTTAGGCTGCGCTTTGTTCTAGACGCAGTGGTACAGCCACTCGAAATGCAGCCCCGCCCTGACCTGGTAAATACGAGATTGTTCCGCCCAGATTGGCCATAACTTCCCGGCAGATCGCCAAGCCCAAACCCGCACCGCCGGCGCGCGTCTGGTCTGTCAGACGCGCGAATTTCTCAAAGATCAATGCCTGCTTGTCCTTTGGAATTCCCGAACCATTATCAATGAAATCAACGGTAACTCGCCCTGCCCTTTGTCTTACAGAAATCCGAAGCTCTGGGTTCTGCGCATCGCAGTATTTTCGTGCATTCGATATAAGGTTGATGAAAACCTGAACCAGCCGGTCAGCGTCAGTGCGAATGAACAGATTTTCCATTGGCAGGTCGCGATGGATCATAAAGCTTCGCTCGGGCTTAGTGTGGCTCGCGGAAGCCAAGGCCCGATCAATCATCATACTAAGGTTTGCCAGACCCAGGTTCAGTTGTACCGAGCCATTTTCCAGAACGGACAGGTCCAGCAGATCATCTAGAAGACGTGTCAGGCGCTTCGCTTCATCATGAATGATCCGACCATAATTTCCGACCATTTCTGCGGGCAGATCGCCCTCGGTTAGGATTTCAGAGAACGCACGGATCGAGGTCATTGGCGTCCGCAATTCATGGCTGATCTGTGAAAGGAATGCGTCTTTCTGAACCGAAAGCTGGGTCAACTTCTCATTCGCCTCTCGCAGGGCCCGGGCCGTCCGAGTCAACTCTTCTCGCTGTGTTTCTAGCTGTGCTGAATATTCCATGATCTGAGCAGACTCGCTGGCAACGGCCATCAAGTCCTCGACGGTCACAATCGCATTCTCTGCAAGCTGCGAAATCATGGCATGGGCGGTTGCCGCACCCACAGAGCTGGCAAGCCTCTTTTCCAGCTGAGCTAGAAATTCCGGAGTTGGATCAGGCAGGTAGCCGTTTTTGCCCTGCCCCTTCGCTTCAGATTCGAAGAAGATCAACGCGTCCTCGTCGCCTAAAATCCGCTGCGCCATAACAAGCAGATCTTCTGGCTCGGCCATGCCACGACTCCAGCCACGGGTCCCAGAAATTTCGGCGTCGAACACGCGGACGATCGCAGCACCTTGCATTCTTTCAACTGGTCCGGGGAAACTGAGCATGGAGCCGATCAGGAACACCCCAGTGTTAAGAATGAGCGACCAGAACAAGGAATGGATCAATGGATCCATTCCCTCGACGCCGAACAACGCCCTCGGCCGCATCCAATGGATTCCCCAAGGACCATCGACGAACACCATGGCCGGGATCATCGCATCCGGCCCAAAAGAAGGAAGAAAGAGCGTATAGGCCCATACGCCGAAGCCTACTGTCAGCCCCAATGCCGCCCCTACCCTTGTAGCTCCCCGCCAAAAAACACCGAAGATCATCGCTGGTAAAAACTGGGCAACACCGGAAAATGCAATCAAACCAATTGCGGCAAGGGCGGCTGACCCGCCAGAAAGCCGATAATAGGCATAGCCAAGTGCCAAGACCGCGGCGATAGAAAAGCGCCGCGAAAAAAGCACGAGCCGACGAACATCGCCGGAAACGGCCTTTGATGGTCGCAACCTTAGCCACACCGGCATTACGATATGGTTCGAAACCATCGTCGCGAGTGCAATTGACTCGACAATCACCATCGAGGTCGCCGATGAGAATCCGCCAAGGAAAGCAAGCATCGCAAGCGCGCCTTGTCCCTCTGCAAGCGGAAGCGTCAGAACGAACATGTCGGGGTTTGCTGAACTCGGCATCCTTTCAAGGCCAATTACTGCAATCGGCACGATGAAGAGGCTCATCGCAAAAAGATACAGCGGAAAGGCCCAAGCCGCGGTGAAGAGATGTCGCTCATCAGAGTTTTCTACGACCATCACCTGAAACATCCGGGGTAGGCAGATCACAGCCGCTGCGGACGCCAATATCAGACCAGCCCAACGACCCGGCTGCAGATTCCAGTCAGCGATTGGAGAGGCGTTGATCCGACCGATCATGTCGCTGACGCCGTCTGCTAGGCCCCAGACCACGAACAATCCAACAGCAATAAGGGCTACCAATTTTACCACCGCTTCAACCGCAATGGCTGTGACAATCCCGTGGTGCTGTTCCTTTGCATCAAGATTTCGCGTTCCGAACAAGATCGTAAACAGCGCCAGACCACCCGCCACCCAAACAGCGGTTGCCTCGGTTCCAGGAGGGGCGAAGCCATCATCTGTCGGGCTGGCAAATGCGCTAAAGGACAGCGTAACCGACTGAAGTTGAAGCGCAATATATGGCGTCGCCGCCACAACGGCCATCACGGTCACGATGACCCCAAGCAAGTTTGACTTGCCGAAACGGGAAGAGATCAAGTCGGCAATTGAGGTTACCCGTTGCGTCCGACCAATCCGAACTAGCTTACGCAGAACCCACCACCACCCGATAAAAACCAGTGTCGGCCCCAGATAGATTGTCAGAAACTCAAGTCCGGATCGCGCCGCATAACCTACTGCTCCATAGAAAGTCCAAGCAGTACAGTAGATTGACAGTGATAGCGTGTAGACGAGTGGTGAGCGCAACCAGCCAAACTGACGTCGATCCGCTCTGCGCTCCACCGCCCATGCGACCAAAAAGAGAACGACGACATAGGCAAGGCAGGAAAGGACGAGGATATTGAATGGCATGTCGATCCCTACACGTCGCTACCAGGTTGCGAAGGTTCGTCTGGATCACCATCGTCCGAGGGCGAGGCAAGGCTGCGCGAGATAAGAAACGCAAGGATGATTAGCAGGGCCCACGCCACGAACAGATAAATTCCGTCTGGTGCTGTATCTCTGCGAAAAGTCTGTTGCGGGGCCCAAAGGATCGGCAGAAGGAAAAGAAACCCACCGACGAAAGGAAGCAGTCTAGCGGCATCACGCCGTCGACGCCGTCTATAAGTCGCGGGTCTTAGAAAAAGTGGCGGGCGCCGCTGGTTCATCTGATCACCGGGCCGTCAACGCCCTGACCGCAGCGCGCATGTCATCGTTCGAAAAAGGCTTGGTCATGAAGCGGCTTACACCCGCGCGCTCTGCCGCTTCGCGATCTTTTCCCTGCCCCTTGGCTGTCAGCATCATGACCGGCAATGCCGCGGTTTCAGGATCGGCCCTCACAGCGGAAAGGATTTCAAGACCGCTCACTCCGGGCAGCATCAAATCAAGGATCAGCAAATCAGGTCGCTTCGCGCGGATACTATCCAAAGCGTCTACACCGCTGTGCAATGTCGTAACATTACAGCCATCCCGAGACAGAATAAATCGGATCGCCTCGCTGATGTTTGGCTCATCCTCGATCAACAGGACTTGCGTCATGTGTGGTCGTCCCCTCCCTCCGGTCTGCGCCGGTTATCGCAAACTATTCCGGCAAAGTCCGGCAAAGTCAAAGGCCGGATTCCAAGTAGCCAGATTTACGTTTCTGCAAGCACCGATGGTTCACGGCGCGCCGGGCAGCGCGATTGTGGGCAAATTCGGCAAGAACTGCCAATCGCAATAGTTGGCTCATCGCCGATTGTTTGGTCGTTGGGAAGCAAGAGCATCCCGGCTTCGCGCAACTCCGGGCCACCAAATCCCCAAGGTAAACGCGCTTCGCAAATAGCCAAGGCTCGGTACGAATGACTGTTGCGCCCCGACGTCGTGACTAGCGCCCCGACTGGCGACATCGGCCGCGACAGTGCGGTGAACAATGGCCATAAGGGACAGGCCGCCCCGAAGCGTGGAAGGGCGAAGCCATCAACCGGCTTTCTGAACAATAACGTTCCTGAAGCGTCACAAGTAACAAGCCCGGCCCGCGACCCTGGCAACAGAGCCATTCTTCGCATGACCGCCAAAACCGACAGCCCGGTTGCTGCGGCAATAGCTGCCGGGTCCTCCCCATGAATTTGAAGTTCAGAACGAAAACCCTCAAGAGGCAAAGCTTTGGCCTCAAGGGCAGCCTGTGTGACAAAACTCTGCCCCATCTTTCGGGCTGAAGCCGACGCGAACCCCGCGACCTCGGCGAGCAGACTTGCCTCTCCGCCCTCCTCATCCAACTCCTGAACGTGCCACCCTCTCTGGTCCAACCATGCTTCAAGTTCCTCTTGGGGCGAAGCAATATCTTGCTCGTCAGAGTCGTCAGATCGATCAAGATAGGCCACCAAGGCTTCTGCCCCTATCGCAAGCCTTTCTGAATCCTGATGCAGGTTCCTATGAAACCGAACGCGCCAGTCCGGATCGATATCTTCGGTTTCCGCCAAGATCGCTGCCGTCGAACGGACGGAAGACACAGCCGACAAGACTTCATGCAGGGATGCAGAAAGGTGCGGGTCATGCGTGATCCGATCGTTGAGGGCCGCGACCATCCGTTCAAGTTGCCAGACACGCGCCCGCGTCGTAGCAAGCACCGAGGCCCATCCCGGATAACGTCCCGCAAAATCTTCGACGCGGTCAAGTTCAGCGCCAGAGCCGGGTGACGCGGCGGCAGCGGCACGCAGATCATCCGCCAGAGCCCCACCCGCACCTTCCGACAAAATCCCGGAATCCACCCCCAAGACGGAGGCAAGGCGCTCCAAAACCTCGCCCTTCACCTTACGCCGATTGTGTTCGATCAGATTGAGATAACTTGGCGAAATTCCTGCGCCTTCGGCCACTTCAGCCTGACGCAGGCCAAGCGCCAATCTGCGGTCTCGGATTTGCGTCCCTGCCAGTACTGTCGATTGCGCGTGACTTTGAGGCATATCGTCTTTCCAGAACTATTCGGGAAAAGTGACATGCGGCAGAAAATTTTACAATCTCTGTAAAGCCCTTCGTCATGGACGTAAAAGCTTTAGATACAGGGTTTCGAGAAAGTCCCCGGCTTCTGCAAAGGGATCGTGGCCCTGCCCCAAAACGGCACGAACCTGAGTGTCGAAATCCGCATAGTGCTGCGTCAGAGCCCAGATGGAAAAGATCAGATGAACCGGTTCGACCCGCGCGATCTTCCCCTCATCCATCCACTGCCGAAGGACGTCGGCTTTCTGATCGACCAGATCTTTTAGCTCTCCTTCAATCGACGCCTGAATGCGAGGTGCACCCTGCAAAATCTCATTGGCAAAAAGGCGGCTTTCGCGCGGGAAATCGCGGGACAAATCCAACTTACGTTGGACATAAGCCATGATCTCGTCCAACGGCTCACCGCTTGGGTCCATTGCCTTTAGCGGATCAAGCCATGTGTCAAGCAATTCAGAAAGCAGGGCACTGTGGATCGCCTCTTTCGATGGGAAGTAGTAAAGTAGGTTCGGCTTCGAAAGCCCAGCGACCTCAGCAATTTGATCAAGAGTAGCTCCGCGAAACCCGTGCGCCGAAAACACTTCAAGTGCGGCTTCAAGGATCGTTTCAGAGTTCTTCTGCTGAATGCGGGTCTTTGGTCTAGGCATGTCGGTCCTTTGTCCTATGCAACACCACGGTCGCCCAGATAGTACGCCCCTGCAACCCCAGGGCGCCGTCGGCCGCAGCCCTATTGGGGGCCTTGACTGCAAGTCGCGCGGTGATAGCAACGTCGGACCAACTGGTCAAAACCCCAAACGCGCTTCGACTAAAATCGTGGCGCATTTTCAACAAGGATCCCCGCCATGGCGCTGGACCGCAACACCCCAAACGACTTGAACGCCTTCTGGATGCCTTTCACTGCAAATCGGCAATTCAAGAAAGCCCCGCGCATGTTCGTCGCGGCAAAGGATATGCACTACACCACGTCTGACGGCCGTCAGGTGCTGGATGGAACCGCCGGCCTTTGGTGCTGTAATGCAGGCCATTGTCGCCCCAAAATTACCGAAGCAATCCAGAAACAAGCTGCGGAACTGGACTATGCCCCAGCCTTCCAGATGGGACATCCCGCAGCCTTTGAATTGGCAAACCGTATCATCGAGATCGCGCCAAAGGGGATCGAGCATGTGTTTTACACAAACTCGGGCTCTGAAAGCGTAGAAACCGCTTTGAAGCTGGCGATTGCCTACCATCGTGCAAAGGGTGAACCGACCCGCACCCGCCTGATTGGGCGTGAGCGCGGCTATCATGGTGTGAACTTCGGTGGCATTTCGGTCGGTGGGATCGTAAACAATCGGCGCATGTTTGGAAGCCTGCTAACTGGCGTAGATCACTTGCCGCACACCCATCTACCGGGTCAGAACGCGTTCTCACGCGGCGTCCCAGAACATGGGGCGAACCTTGCAGACGAGTTAGAGCGGATTGTAGCGCTACACGGGGCCGAAACCGTTGCAGCCGTGATCGTAGAACCTGTCGCAGGGTCGACGGGGGTCTTGATCCCACCGAAGGGCTATCTGCAACGCCTTCGCGAGATTACCAAAAAGCACGGCATCCTATTGATCTTTGATGAGGTGATCACCGGATTCGGCCGCCTTGGCGCTCCCTTTGCGGCGCAATATTTTGACGTTCTGCCAGACATGATGACCACCGCCAAAGGCTTGACGAACGGTGTCATTCCGATGGGCGCCGTGTTGACGACTGCCGAGGTTCACAACGCCTTCATGAACGGGCCGGAACATGTGATCGAGTTGTTCCACGGCTACACTTATTCCGGCAACCCGATCGCCAGTGCCGCAGGCATCGCAACACTTGAAACCTACAAAGAAGAAGGTCTGTTCGAGCGTTGCGCCGAAAACTCAAAATATTGGGAAGATGCACTTCACTCACTTCGTGGTTTGCCGCATGTGATTGACGTTAGAAACTTGGGCCTGATCGGGGCCGTCGAGCTTGACCCAATCGCGGGCGAGCCGACAAAGCGTGCCTTCAGCGCTTTCCTTGCCGCTTTTGACAAGAACATCCTGATCCGCACGACTGGCGATATCATCGCCATGTCTCCGCCGCTTATCATCACAAAGGACCAGATCGACACATTGATTGGCACTTTGACAGACGTCTTGAAGAAGTTGGACTAAGACAAAGAAAGGGCCGGGAAATTCCCAGCCCTTTGCTTTCGTGTATTGTTTCTCAGAAGAACGGATTCATCATTCCGAACTTGTCCATCCATTCCGAGCCACCCGAAACCGCCAGAACGGCCGCTGGCAACACAACCATTGCTGCCGTCACAATAACAAGCGTTCGTGTGAGTCCCCTGAACATGCGCATCTCCCTGTTTTGCGATTACCGGGAGGTGGTTCGCGGGAGATCGCTAGTTGGATCACTTCGATCACAAACTTGTCAGGAGAGAAGAGTTATCGACGCTAGACAACCAGGGCGCCTCTTGCGGAGATCACTTTAGCAGCAAGTTTTGCCCCTGCTGCCATCGATTCAATCTCAGTGCAGCCATCAAGAAACGACGCCAAAAATCCCGCATTGAAACTGTCGCCTGCGGCTGTGGTATCAACCACCGCCTCGGCAACGGGCGGCTTGAAACGATACCTGTCACCTGCACGCGCGAACAAGATTTCCCCAGGACCATCCTTAACGACGACCACTTTCGAGCCCGCGGTAAGATATCGAAGGGCTGTCGCTTCGGAATCCTTGTCTCCGAAAAAGGTTGCTTCATCTTCATGGGATGGCAGCACGATATCAGCAATGGCTGAGGCTGCCGTCACGCTGTCGCACATTTCTTCTATTGAGGCCCACAAACGGGGACGCAAATTGGGATCAAATGCGACTTTGGTCCCTTTTGATCTAACCCGCGATAGAGCCTGCAATAGCGTCTGCCGCCCTTTCACGTCCAGGATCGCCAGAGTGATGCCAGAGAAGTAAGCCAGCTCAACCCCGGACAACGCCTGATCCAGATAGTCAGTGTCGTCGGCCAATGTCTTAGCGGCTGAGGTGGAACGCCAATAGCTAAAGCTGCGCTCTGCCCCCTTTAATGTGATCATGTAAAGCCCGACAGTCCTGTCCTTTCGGCGCAGGATCTGCTCTGTGCCTATTCCGGCGTCCTTCATAAAGCGGATCATTCTGTCAGACGCGTCATCCATCCCGACAGCCGTGAAGTACTGGACGTCCCACCCGGTTCCCAAGACCTGCCGCGCATACCACGCCGTATTGAACGTATCTCCCGCAAAGCCAACCGCATAAAGTCCACCATCTTGCGGTGCCAACTCGACCATACATTCACCGATCGCCAGAAACCGCTTAGTCATTGAATGGCTCACCCTCAAAGTACTGCTCATGCTCGGCGCGAATCCTTCGGATCTGCGTCTTGATCCGGACCAAATGCTCATGCATCTCGGCCATCGCCCGCGCTGGATCGCGCGCTTTGATGGCTGCCATGACTTTCAGGTGATCCCCAAAGGCGTCACCAGAAGCGAACGACAATGACAGCATCCGCACACGATCCATATGGGACTTGTTCTCGCGGATGATCTCCCAAGCATAACCGTGCCCGGATCTTTCGCAAATCTCACGATGGAACCGGTCATCCAACTCGTGAAAACGCGGTGCATCACGATCTGCCACGGCTTCCCTTTGGTCTTCCAAGACCTGATCCAAAGCGCGCATATCAGCGTCGGTCAATTGCTCACAGGCGACTCTTACTGTTTCCGCCTCGATCGCCGATCGAATGAACCGAGCTTGCATGACTGCCTTTTCGGAGATTGCGGCCACCACGGTCGCGCGTTGCGGGCGAATTGTTAGGAACCCTAAGACAGACAATCGGTAGAAGGCGTCTCTAACCGGTTGGCGCGATACGCCCATGATCTCCGCGACATCCGCTTCTGACATTCGCGTACCTGGTGGCAATTCCATCCCGACGATCTGCCGATGCAGTTCTTCAAAGATGGCATCCGTCACCGACGGGCGTGAGATCGGCTCAAGCGCTTTCTTCAGCGCGGCATTGGTCATTTGACCCTCCGTTGACAGGTCTTCCAAGCTAGCATATTAGTTTGCTAGACGATTAAAAAGCTTTCTTTCTCATGAAAGCGACAAAGGGGAGAAAATATCAAGTGTCGCTGCTGAATCCTGATCGTTTACTGCCCTTGGAATCATCCGCTCGCGGTTTGGCTCGGGCCCTTTACGATACGGTCGCGACACTGCCGATCATTAGTCCCCACGGCCATACCAACCCAAAATGGTACGCGACAGATGAGGCATTCCCCGATCCTGCCCAGCTTTTCGTAACCCCAGATCATTACGTCTTTCGCATGCTTTGTTCTCAGGGCATTGCCTTAACAGATCTTGGCGTGCCCCGGGTCGATGGCGGCCCAACCGAGACTGACGGGCGCAAGATCTGGCGTTTGTTTGCGCAGAACTATCATCTCTTTCGTGGCACCCCGTCTCGACTTTGGCTGGACCATGCTTTCGAAACGGTTTTCGGCTTCGACCAGCGCCTGTCCGCTGCAACGGCGGATGACTACTATGACCGCATCGACGCCGCTCTGAAAACGCCAGCATTTCGTCCTCGCGCCTTGTTCGAACGTTTCAACATCGAGGTCATCTCAACGACTGATAGCGCTTTGGACGACCTTTCATGGCACAAGATGATCCGTGAAAGCGGTTGGCAAGGCCGGGTGGTTCCTGCCTATCGCCCCGACGCCGTTGTCGATCCAGATTTTGCAGGATTTTCTCAGAATATCGCGCGACTGGGAGAATTGACAGGAGAGGACACCGCGACTTGGGCTGGCTATTTGTCTGCACATCGCAAACGTCGGGAGGCGTTCATCCAGCTTGGCTGCACTTCATCCGACCATGGACACGCGACTGCCCGCACCGAAGATTTGTCCCAAGACCAAGCGGCCGCACTTTTTGAGAAAGTGCTGAGCGGCGCGGCTTCAGCAGATGAAGCGGATGCGTTCCGTGGGCAGATGCTGACAGAAATGGCGCGTATGAGCCTGGACGACGGTCTGGTTCTGCAAATCCACCCCGGATCGCGACGCAACCATTCCGGCGGCGTGATGTCCATGTTTGGCAGGGATAAGGGTTTTGATATACCGGGGCGCACCGATTACGTTGCGGCTCTTCGCCCCTTGCTGAACGCCGTCGGCATGGATCCTCGGCTGACGGTCATCCTCTTCACGCTAGATGAAACCAGTTATGCGCGCGAACTGGCACCACTTGCTGGCGTCTACCCCGCCCTCAAGCTTGGTCCGGCGTGGTGGTTCCACGACTCTGCTGAAGGTATGCGCCGTTTTCGCGAGGCGACTACGGAAACAGCAGGTTTCTATAACACGGTCGGCTTCAACGACGACACCCGCGCCTATTTGTCGATCCCCGCGCGCCATGACGTCGCGCGCCGGGTGGATTGCGCCTACCTCGCTACGCTGGTCCAGTCCGGACGCCTTGCCGAGGATGAAGCATACGAGGTCGCCCACGACCTTGCATATCGGCTTGCAAAACTAGCCTACCGGCTTTGACAGCCAAATTTAACGGGAGGAAGTAAATGACCAAATTCAATCTGACCGCTGCCATTCTTTTGGCCAGCTCTACCTTGGCAACTGCCGCATTCGCTGAATGCGAAGTGACACTGAAATCTTCGGACACTCACCCCGACGGTTATCCTACTGTCGAAGCCGTCAAGGTGATGGGCGAGAACTTGAAGGCAGCCACCGGCGGCCGCATCTGCATCGAAGTGTTCCATTCGGCCCAGCTTGGCGAAGAAAAAGACACGATTGAGCAGACGAAGTTCGGCGTTATTGACCTGAACCGCGTCTCGATGGGGCCGTTCAACAACCAGATCGAAGAAACAAAGGTGGTTTCCCTGCCTTATATCTTCCGCTCCACCGATCACGCACACCGCGTGCTGGATGGTGAAGTCGGACAGGAAATCCTTGCTGCCTTTGAACCCCACGGCTTCGTTGGCCTAGCCTATTATGACGGTGGATCGCGCTCGTTCTACAACAGCCAAAAGCCGATTGCCTCCATGGCCGATCTGTCGGGCATGAAGGTCCGCGTTATGCAATCGGACGTCTTTGTCGACATGATGAGCGCGCTTGGCGCGAACGCGACACCGATGCCTTATGGCGAGGTTTACTCCTCGATCCAGACTGGTGTTATTGACGGCGCTGAAAACAACTGGCCGTCCTATGAATCGTCGGGCCACTTCGAGGTTGCCAGGTACTACACTCTGGACCAGCACCTAATCGTTCCGGAAATTCTTGTGATGTCAAAAGCTTCTTGGGACAAGCTGAGTGCAGAAGACCAGGCAGCCGTCAAAGCCGCTGCAGCGGCCTCGGTGTCGGTCAATCGTGAACTTTGGGCCGCTCGTGAGAAAGAGTCGGAAGCCAAGGTCCGTGCCGCGGGAGCGGAGATCATCGACAACATCGACAAGACTCCCTTCATCGAAGCGATGGTCCCTGTGTACGAAAAGCATGCAAACACGCCTAAGCTGAAGAGCCTAGTCGAACGCATTCAGGCAACCGAGTAAACGGCGCCGGACACCGGGGGCTTGCGCCCCCGGTTACCCAATTCAATTCAACAAGTTGCTTGATAGAGTGCAAGCAAACCTCAGGATCGAGGAGGTCCGGGTGGAACGTGGAATGCTGAAAGTCGCAGTGGTGATGGACCACGTTGCGCGAGCGGCACTTTGGATTGCCGGTGCAGGTTTGACAGCGATGACCGCCATTATCACGGCTCAGGTCTTCTTTCGTTATGTCCTCAACGACTCGATTATCTGGAGTGAGCCCGCCGCTGTTATCTTGATGGGTTGGTTCATCTTTCTCGGTGCAGCCGTTGGCATTCGCGAAGGCTATCATTTGTCCTTCGATGTTCTGCTTTACCTCTTGTCTGAACGCGCAAAGCTCGTGCTTTACAGCATCTCTGATCTCGTCGTCGCAGCTTTTGGGTTTGGGATGGTGTGGTTCGGTTGGCAGTTGATGGCCGCGGCCTACGGTATCACACTGCCCTCTCTCGGAATTACCGGCGCGGTCGATTTCATGCCTCTTGTTGGCGGCGGCATACTAATGGTCCTTTTCTCGCTTGAGCGCCTGGCCCGTCGTGCAGCAGGACTTCCAACCGCCCGCTTCGGCGAAACAGAGATCGAGGAATAAGAAATGGAACTCTGGGTTCTCTTCGGGACATTTGCCCTTCTCCTCGCCATTGGGACGCCGGTCGCTTTTTGCTTGGGTGTCGCCTCTTTTGCCACCGTGCTTTATCTTGAGTTGCCCCCGGTCGTGGTCTTTCAGCGCCTCAACTCAGGTGTCTCAGTCTTTGCCTTGATGGCCATTCCGTTCTTTATCTTTGCCGGTGAACTCATGGTCCGAGGCGACATCGCGCGTCGACTTATCGCCGTTGCCGGAGCAGCCGTCGGCCACCTCCGTGGGGGTTTGGGCCAAGTCAACATCGCGTCATCAGTCCTGTTCGGTGGGATTTCCGGATCAGCCGCTGCCGACGCGTCCGCCATTGGCGGATTGATGATCCCGCAGATGAAGGAGCGCGGCTATGACGTGGACTACGGGGTCAACGTCACGGTCGTTTCTTCCATCATCGCCCTGATGATCCCGCCGTCGCACAACATGATCATTTACTCAATCTCGGCGGGTGGGCGCATTTCGATTGCAGATCTCTTTACAGCAGGCATTCTACCGGGATTGCTCCTTGCCCTGTCGCTGTCTGTTGCGGCCTGGTTCGTTGCCAAGCGGCGTAGTTATCCAACCGAACCCTTCCCAGGCTGGTCTATGCTTGGTCGCCTGTTCATTAACGCGACACCCGGCCTGCTGTTGATCGCTATCATATTTGGTGGCGTCAGGTCCGGCGTTTTCACGGCAAGTGAATCCTCTTGCATCGCTGCCGTCTACGCCCTGCTCGTGACAGTGATCGGATATCGCACCATGCGCTGGGGTGAGTTTGTCGGCGCGGTCAAGGCAGCGGTTCGCACCACAGCGATGGTTCTGTTGGTCATCGGTTGCGCGGCTGCTTTTGGATGGCTGCTCGCGTTTCTGAAAGTTCCCGCAGCAATGATTGACGTGATGCAAAGCGTAAGTGACAATCCAATTGTTGTGCTGCTTCTGATCAACGTAATCCTTTTGATCCTTGGCACCTTCATGGACATGTCACCGCTGATCGTGATCACCACGCCAATTTTCCTGCCTGTCGCCGCAGCCTTTGGCGTAGATCCAGTCCATTTCGGTGTGATCTTGATCCTGAACCTCGGGATTGGTCTTTGCACGCCTCCGGTTGGTGCCGTCCTCTTTGTCGGCTGCGCAGTCGGTAAGATTTCTGTATGGCAGGCCGTTCGGACGATCTGGCCGTTCTATGGTGCCGCTTTTGCCACGCTGATGCTAGTCACCTACGTTCCAGCGCTGTCGCTGTGGCTCCCTGCCCTCTTTCGTTAAGGTGTGACCATGTTTCCAGAAGTCGCATCCGGGACCGACGTTACCCGGCAAGTGCTGGCAGATAGCCCAAAATTGATGACCGTTCGCTTTCGCTTTAATGCCATAGGGGCAACAGGGGCATTGCACCATCATCCACACGTGCAATCCACCTTCGTACAGTCCGGCCGTTTCCGGTTTTCCATTGATGGAAAGGAAATCACTGTTGGGCCCGGAGATGCTTTTGTCATTCCATCCAATGCCGTACATGGCTGCGTCTGCCTTGAGCCGGGTGTGTTGATTGACGGCTTTACGCCGCGCCGCGACGATTTTCTTTGAAAGGACTGACTATGCTGACCGTAGAAACCCGCCCAGCCATTTCGCCAAACGAAGCCAAAGGCATGGACACATCGGCTTTGCGGAAAAATTTCTTGGGCGAAGGTCTGTTTCAGAATGGCGAAATCAGATTGGTCTATACGCATTATGATCGGATGATCGTCGGTGGTGCCGTTCCCTTTGGCAGAGACCTTGTTCTGGATCATGTAAAGGAGTGCGGAACGGCAAGTATTCTTGACCGACGCGAGATGGGTATCGTCAATATTGGCGAAACCGGCGCCGTAAATGCAGACAACCAATCGTTCACTCTGAACAAGGGCGACGTGCTTTATTTGCCGCTTGGTGCAGGACCGGTGACATTCTCTGGCAACGGTCGCTTCTATATCACCTCCTGCCCGGCGCATCGCAAACTTCAAGCACGGTTGGTCAAGCTAGAAGACGCCGCGAAATTCACCACCGGAGCGCCGGAAACAGCGAACCACCGAACAATCAACCAGTTCATCCACCCTGCAGTGATGGAAAGCTGCCAATTGGTGTTGGGATACACTCAATTCCACGGCGGATCGGTCTGGAACACCATGCCGGCACATCTGCATGACCGCCGCATGGAAGCCTATCTCTACTTCGACTTGGATCCAGACCAGCGCGTCTTTCATTTCATGGGAGAGCCTTCGGAAACACGCCATCTTGTCATTGCAAACGAACAAGCAGCCATTTCACCACCGTGGTCGATCCATTGTGGTGCGGGAACGGGAAGCTACACGTTCATCTGGGCAATGGCTGGTGACAACGTAGACTATAAGGATGTCGAGATGGTTGGCATGGGAGATCTTCGGTGACGTCCCCGTTCTCACTGCGAGGTAAGACTGCCCTTGTTACAGGGGCAAATACGGGGATCGGACAAGCGATTGCCGTATCGCTGGCCAAGGCCGGTGCACATGTGATTGCGGCGGGGCGTTCTTCCTGTGCTGAAACGGTTGAAATGACCAAAGGAGAGGAGATTCACCTTGATTTTGCTGACCCGATGGCAGCGCGTGACGTCTTTTCCGGCCGGCCGATTGATATTCTGGTCAACAACGCAGGCATTATCCGTCGGGCTGATAGCACCGATTTCACTGAAGCAGACTGGGATGACGTGATCGACGTCAACCTAAAGGCCGTTTTCTTCACATGTCAGTCGTTCGCCAAGGCCGCATTCGTACGAAGCGCGAGTGCAAAGATCGTCAATATCGCATCCCTGCTCTCGTTTCAGGGCGGCATCAGAGTACCCTCTTACACAGCGTCAAAACATGGCGTTGCCGGGATCACAAAGCTGTTGGCGAATGAATGGGCCGCCAAGGGCATAAATGTGAATGCAATCGCACCAGGCTATATCGAAACCAACAACACAGAGGCTCTCCGCGCCGATGCCGGGCGTAGCGCTGAAATCCTATCGCGCATTCCGGCTGGGCGTTGGGGTCGCGCTGAAGACATCGGCGATGCAGCAGTCTTTCTGGCATCCTCAGCCGCCAACTACATTCATGGGACCATCCTGAATGTCGATGGCGGATGGCTCGCACGTTAAGGAATACACGACCCATGACTTTGCCTCGCCTTTCAAGAAGCGCCCAGACCATTCCAGTGGGAATTGTTCATCTGGGCCTTGGTGCTTTCTTCAAAGCACATGGTGCAATCTACATAGAAGAAGCTCAGTCCCTTTCGGGCGGCGATTGGGGCATTCTGGGTGTCAGCCTTCAATCCCCCTCAATGCGTGACCAGCTTACCCCTCAGGGCGGCACCTACACAGCCTTGGAACTTGGCCCGAAGAAACAAACGCCGCGCCATATTCAGATCGTCCAAGATGTGATTGTTGCGCGTGAAAATCCCTTGGTCGTGCTTGAGGCGATGGCCGCACCTTCGACGCATATCGTTTCGCTGACTGTTACGGAAAAGGGGTATTGTCATGAGCCCGCAACAGGGCGACTAAACGCCGAACACCCCGATATCCTGCACGATATCCAATCGCCACTTCCCGTCAGCGCTCCAGGCTATTTAGCGCGCGCGCTAGACCTTCGCAGGAAAAGAGGGCTTGCCCCTTTCACCGTGCTGACCTGTGATAACCTTCCCCAAAATGGCCATGTCGTTCGAGGAGTGGCTCTTGATCTTGCCCGGCTCATTGATCCGGCACTTGCCGATTGGATTGCGGCAGCGGGCCGCTTCCCTTCTACTATGGTAGATCGCATTGTCCCAGCAACAAAGCCGGAGGACATTGCCCATGTGGGAGAGTTGACGGGGACGCACGATGCCTCTCCTGTCATGCACGAACCCTTCCGCCAGTGGGTCGTCGAAGATAATTTCGTGGGCGGCCGACGCCCTGATCTTGCGAGTGTTGGTGTTCAGTTGGTCGAGGACGTTACCGAATACGAACATATGAAGCTTCGTATGTTGAACGGAACACACTCGTCATTGGCCTATCTCGGCTACCTTGCCGGGCATGAAACAATTTCCGACTGCATAGCGGACCCGGTTCTAAAGCGCTTCGTCAGCTATCTGTGGTCGGCCGAGATCATTCCGGCGCTCACTCCGCCACCCGGCACGGAGTTGGCGCGCTATGCCGACGAGCTTTTGCAGCGCTACGCAAACCCGGCTATTCGTCACAGGACATGGCAAATCGCTATGGATGGCAGTCAAAAGCTTCCTCAACGCATTCTTGGCACCTTGGCCACAAACTTCGCGGCCAAAAGGCCGAGCCCAGGTCTTCTCTTGGCCGTCGCGGCGTGGATGACCTATGTCCGTGGCACTGATCTGAACGGCCAACCAATTGAGGTGAAGGATCCCTTGGCCGCAATGCTGCATGAGGCTTCCAATTCTTCTACCCCTGTAGCGTCTCTTCTCTCTCTGCGCCAAGTCTTCCCACCAGAACTGGCAAAAGACCTCCACTCCCCCCTCGCTGAAACTTATGCGCGGCTCCATCAACTGGGCGCGCGCAAGGCCATGGAGCAGATAGCATGATCGAAAGTTGGCGCTGGTATGGTCCGTTTGATCGGATTTCGCTGCCGGAAATCGCACAAACTGGTGCAACAGGCATCGTAACTGCCCTTCATGAAATCCCCTATGGTGAAGTTTGGCCTCGTGAGACGATCGCCAGCAGAAACACTGAAATAACTTCTGCAGGGTTTGATTGGGTTGTAGTGGAAAGCTTGCCGGTCCATGAAAAAATCAAACGCGGCGAAGGTGATCTTGCGGGATTCTTTGCTAACTATCGTCAATCCATGGCGAACCTTGCCGCTGAGGGTGTGACGACCATCTGCTACAACTTCATGCCCCTTTTGGATTGGACGCGGACTGATCTGACCGCCCCCGTTGCCCGTGGCGGAAGCTGCCTGAGGTTCGAAGCCGCAAAGATGGCTGCGTTCGAGCTTTACATGCTTGGAAGGGCCGAAGCTGAAGCCGACTATTCTGCAGAAGCCCTGCAAAAGGCAGCCATCTGGCATCAACAGGCGACGGAGGAAGACAAGCAAGGGCTACTTCATGCCATAATGTCCGGACTTCCCGGTGCCTATGACCGCTATGACATCGCAGGCCTGAAACAAGCTCTCAGAGGCTATGATGGATTAACGCAGGACGATCTCCGGCAGAACTATAAGGTATTCCTTCAAGAAATTGTCCCGGCAGCAGAAGAGCTTGGCATCAAACTTTGCGTTCATCCAGATGACCCCCCTCGCGACATTCTTGGTCTGCCGCGCATCGTTTCAGATGAGGAGGACATCAGCTTCATTTTGTCAGCCGTTGATAGCCCCGCAAATGGTCTGACCTTTTGCACCGGCAGCCTCGGCGCCAATCCGGTAAATGATTTGCCAAGAATGGCCCGGCGTTTTGCGGACCGCGTCCACTTCGCCCATTTGCGGAATGTTCGAAAAGACCCAGATGGCAGCTTTGAAGAAGCTGCGCATTTGGAAGGCGACACGGACATGCCCGCAGTTATTGCTGCACTTTTGGACGAAAACCGCAAATCGGGCCGCGCCATTCCCTTCCGGCCTGATCATGGTCACGAATTGCTAGAGGATGCAGCAAAAGGCACGCACCCCGGTTACCCACTGGTTGGAAGGCTTCGCGGCCTTGCAGAACTACGCGGGGTGATTGCCGGAATTCGCCACGTGAACGGATGGAATAGGGCCTAAAGTCCTACCCAGTCCCCTGGGCGGGTCAATGTCTGCGCGCCCAGATGAGTGCCCCCGCAAAGCCGGGCATGTTCCTGCAGGGCAAATCGGTCAGTCATTCCCGCGACGTAGTCTGCGACGATCCGTGCCGTATCTGTTGGTGATGAAGCCATAGCCAAATCAGATTGCCATTCTTGTGGCAGCAGATTGGTGTCATTCATGTATCTGTCAAAGAGGTCGCGCACGACAGTCGTGACTTTCGCCCGAACGTCCATGACCGATGGGGCGCGATACATTCGAGTGAACAGGAAAGATCTGATCGCTTTCAGTTCCTGATACAGTGGCTTGGAGAAGCGGATGATCGTAGTTCCCATATGTCTGATATCATCAACCGATTGGGGCTGAGCTGCTTCCAGCCTTCCCTGAGCAACCGCGATCACATCTTCAACCATTCTTCCAAAGACACGGCGCAAGGCTTCATGCCTACGACGCATCATTTCCAATCCGGGATAAAGAGCATCCACCTCTGCATAAGCCGGCCCGGTTACAGGCAGCTCGCGCAAATCCGCTTCGGTAAAAAGGCCAGAACGGAGACCATCATGCAAATCATGGTGTGAATAGGCAACGTCATCAGCAATCGCGGCGACTTGGGCTTCGGCACTTGCGTGTGTCGTCAATTCCAAGTCCCAGGCACGGTTAACCTCTTCCAAGGCATGTGGAAGAGTATCGTGGACGTGTTTTGGATCCGCATTGGGGCCTTGAACCGGGCCGTTGTGCTTGGCGATACCTTCAAGCGCTTCCCATGTGAGATTTAATCCATCGAAATCGGCGTAATGGCGTTCAAGCCTTGTCACGATGCGAAGGGCTTGGGCATTGTGGTCAAAGCCACCGAATGGCTCCATCAGCGCCGCCATGGCATCTTCGCCCGTATGACCGAAAGGAGTGTGGCCAAGGTCATGCGCCAAGGCAATTGCTTCCGCCAGATCAGTATTAAGCCCCAATACCCCGGAGATTGTTCGGGCCACTTGTGCCACTTCGATCGAATGGGTCAAGCGCGTCCGGTAGTAATCACCCTCGTGTTCGACAAAGACTTGGGTCTTGTGCTTCAAACGACGAAACGCGCTTGAATGTATGATCCGGTCGCGATCCCTTTGAAACGGAGAACGAAAAGATGACATTCGTTCTTCATGCAGGCGACCGCGTGAGGCTGTCGGCTGGCAGGCAAAGGGAGCAAGCATGTGATAGGCCAGTTCTTGTTGAAGGCTTTTATCGGCCTTATATTGCATCGTGCCGCCCAAGGATATGTGAACAAATCATGGACCTGACCCTTCCTCCCCGTGTAACAGATCGCGCATTTGCACGTCTTGCCGAAATCTGTGAGTTGACGGGCGACAACAAAGCCTTGCGTGTCGCGGTTGAGGGTGGTGGCTGTTCAGGCTTTCAATATGACATTCGCTTGGATGATCCATCTTCGGATGATCTGGTTTTGGAAAAGGACGGGCAGAAAGTCTTGATCGACAGTGTCTCTCTGCCCTTCTTGCAGAATGCTGTTATCGACTTCACGGAAGAATTGATCGGGGCTCGGTTTGTGATCGAAAACCCAAACGCATCCAGCAGCTGCGGCTGCGGCACCTCGTTCTCGATGTAAAAAAAAAGGGCGCCACCTTAGGCGCCCTTTAAATTCCAATGCGTGGGTGTGAGTCATTCTGCCGGAATGGCCTCGGCGCGTCGGGCAGCCATGCGAGCCAACCGCTCTTCACGGGCCTGTTCGGTCAGTGCGATGATCCCGGCAAGCATGACCATCAGTGCCCCAACCAGGGTAAAGGGGGCCGGAACTTCCCCGAAAAACAGAAACCCGACGATGACCATCCAGACGAACTGAATGTTCATCAATGGCAGCGCTACAGAAGCGCGGAGATGCCGCATGACCAGCACCATCGCCCAGCGAGCAAGGAACAGCAGGGCCGAGTAGAGCATAATGAGGCCCAAATCATAGGCCGACATCGGCTGCCAAACGGTCGGAAGCAGAAAAGCTGCGGTCAGAGCCAAGGCGAGATTTGGATAGAAAACCTGAACCAGCGTATTGTTTTCGATCTTTGCCATCCGACGCGAAATCACGAGCGAAAGCGTTCCCATGAAGGCCCCGCCGAAGCCGCAGATATGGCCAAGGCTAAGACCAGACACGCCTTCTGGAAAAAGCATACCAAGGCCTAATACGCCAAGCCCAAGACCAACCCATGCCGCGGGCTGGATGGTTTCACCCAAAAGCGGACGCGATAGGATTGCCGACATCAACGGCATCAACCCGATGAACAGGAAAACTTCCGCCAGTTGAATATTGGCGACAGCGTAGAAAAAGCCCAAAGCCGCTGCCACAGTCGCCGCAGACCGCAGCGCGAGCAATCTAGGTGCGCGACTTATCAGGCAACTGTTCGGGAATAGCCCAACCCGCGCCCCGGCCCTTGCTGACAAAAGACTTAAGCCTGCCATGATAAGTCCCGACAGGAAGAAGACTTGTGGGGCCTCTAGACGTTCGGCAAGATCCTTCACAGTGCCATCAGCCAAAGTGTTTAGTAGGGTCGACCCCAACAGAAGTAGGACACCGATAAGAATGGGGTTTCGCTCCAGCCTCATGATCTCGCTCCGTATTTCTGTTCACCCGCACGGGCAAAAATCTCAAAGAATCTTTCAAAGCCTGGCATATCTTCAATCGCCGCCAGCCTTTGCCTGCTGGTTTCCGGCAATCGGCCCCAAATCCGCCAGCGCATATGCGACCAATCTGCTGAACGAGAGTCGCCCATCTCCAACAAGATCATCGAGAGGTCGCGCAGCGCCTGCCCCTTCGTCCGATCCTGGTGAATGAGCCTTGCTGATGGAGGGACGAAGTCCGCAAATCCGCGGTCGCCCAACACCGAAACCGCCCAATTCGAAACGAGATACTGGTGATAGTCATCGTCGAATCGTGCCCCTTCGAAACCAGAGGAGAACGTGACCTGCCCGACATCTTTGCGGATTGTCTTCACCCACCTCTCGGGAGGTGTGGCTCCTAGCAAGCAGAGCGCAATGACAACTTCTGAAAGCAGGTCCAGGTTGTCTTCCAGCCAAGCAATCATGCCAGCAAAGATCAAACTCTGCTCTATGGCCGCATCCTTCAGTAAGACCTTTCTTCCGTAATCGGACGCGTGAAAAACGACATGCGTCAGATCGTAGGCAGCACGGCGGTTCGGCAGACAAAAGTTGCGTGATTGGCCAGCAAACTGCATCAGCCTTTGATCCAAATCTGGATCGGCCGCTACATGCGAGCCCGCACGGCGAAGCAGCAGTCTGCTCTCTGCGCGATGAGGGTCCGAAAGCTCTACTTCGGTCAGTTCCTCGTGCTGAACAAACGAAGCCATCTCTTCAAGAGGAAGGTTCGGCATTCCAAGCGCTGAGAGGTCAACGGCAAGTGAGAGATACAGGCGGTAGTATTGTGGGAAGAACCGAAGCTCGGCCATCAGTCCTGACACGATCGGCTCAAAGACGCTCAAATCTAGGTTGCTGATCCGATTGGCGGCTAAGATCTGAACCAGTTCTGCATTTTCCTTCAGCCAGAACGGATCATGACGTTGGCGACGACGCCGCACGAACAAATCCACCAAATCAGGAAAAACCGATTCCGCAGTTGGAACGTGGACACGACGCAGAGTTACAACGTTGGACATTGACCGCCTCATTTCATTTTACATGAGGGGCTGCGGAACATCCGAAGCCCCCCAAGAAAAAAGCATCAAACTTCAGCGATGCTGGTCATCAAGCTGCAAGCACCACCGGCGAACTTGTCATCAAGGTCACCCTCCGCAGCGATGCTGGTCATGGCCGACGTCGCAATGCTGGTCATCATCGACGTAGCAATGCTCGTCATCATCGACGTCGCGATGCTAGTCATCGCGGACGTCGCAATACTCGTCATCATGGTGGTCGAAGTCCCGTCGATCATATCGTCGTGGCGGGTTTCTTGGGCTTCAATACGCAGAGCAGCAGTAGACATATTAACCTCCAGGTTGAATCGTTCTAACAAAACACACGCTAACAACCCTGAAGCGATTCGCAAACAATAATTCACCTTTAAATTGCTTAATGTAGCGACCGCTCCTCTTGGGGATGCAGCAATTGGGATCGTTGCCATGAAACTTGATATCCGCCTTCGTATTTGTGATAGCTTCTCCAATCGGTTGGCGGGGATCAAATGAAGGTAGCAACGTTCAATATTAATGGCATCAAAGCAAGGATCGAAGCTTTGCCAAGATGGCTAGAAACCGCCCACCCGGACGTCGTCTGCCTTCAAGAAATCAAATCCGTCGACGAGTCTTTCCCAAGAGAGATTTTCGAAGACATGGGTTACCAAGTCGTCACCCATGGCCAGAAGAGTTTCAATGGCGTTGCGCTACTCTCTCGGCTTCCACTTGAAGACGTGGTCAAGGGCCTGCCCGGCGACGACAGTGACGAACAGGCTCGATGGATCGAAGCAACAGTCGTCTCGAAGCGTCCTTTCCGCGTATGCGGGCTGTATTTGCCAAATGGCAATCCAGCACCGGGACCGAAATACGACTATAAACTCTCTTGGATGCGGCGCATGGAAAGCCGCATAAAGTTGCTTCTTGACGGGGAAGAGCCTTTTCTGTGCGCCGGGGATTACAATGTGATCCCGCAAGCGATAGACGCCGCGAAGCCTGAAGCGTGGGAAACCGATGCGCTTTATCTGCCTGAAACGCGCGAGGCGTTCAGGCGCATGCTGAATCTTGGAATGACGGAAGCATTTCGCGCCCGGACGCAAGGACCGGGACATTATAGTTTTTGGGACTATCAGGCAGGCGCTTGGGAACGTAACAACGGCATCCGGATCGACCATCTTCTCCTATCGCCGCAAGCTGCTGATCGCCTATTGGATGGTGGTATCGACAAGGCTTGTCGGGCGGGGGACAAACCGTCAGATCATGTGCCTGTTTGGATCACGCTGGACGATTGACCGTGATCACGGTTGCTCCATAGCCGACCGCCATTCATCCAAAAATCTTCTGCGTGTCACACCATCAACATTGGCCAACAGTCCGGGATCCAGCCGAATTGGCCGAAGATGCGGCTTGCGTTCAAAGGCTGCCGCCTCAACCGTCGGCAACCCTGCCCCTTTGGCGATGAGTGCCTGACCTGCGGATGAAAGAAGGTACCGCATAAATGCATCGGCGCCGGCAGCATTAGGGGCATTTCTGGGGATCAGTGCCGTCCTGAGCAAGGTAAGGGTATAATCCTCCAACTCGATAACCGAGTAGCCCTGCCCCCCCCATGCAATCGCGTAAGAACCCAGAACGTTATAGCCGACCAGAAGCCTTCCCTCACGCAGATCGTCGATCATATCTGAGGAACAGCAATAAAGCCGCGCATCAAGACGCCCCATCACTTCGGCCAAGCGCCAGAACGTGTCCGACAAGCGCGCGTCCTGCGCTGCAAACAAATAGCCCGCTCCCGATATGGCAGGATCATAAGATCCGACTTTCCCCCTGAAACGCTCGGGGTTATCTCGTAAAAGTGCGATCAAGTCGCGTCGCGTTCTTGGAACCTCTTGACCGGGAGGGACGGCTCCATCGGCTAGCACCAAAACGACCGGCTCTTGCGCAACAGCAACCAGCAGATCCCGCCACCCGGCCCAATCCGGCTGTTGCCCCAAGGCGTCCTCAGGCAAGGGGGCGGCAAAGCCGTCATTTGCCAACTTCATCTGCAAATCCATAGCCGATGAAATGACGACATCGAACGCCTGCTTCTCTGAAGCAATTGCTTGATAAACCTCTTGGCTAGACGCCATGACATAGTGCAGCCCAGTTTGTGGGTTGGAGTCCAGCCATGCTGTAATCACCGGCTGCAAGATTGAAATGTCGGTCGTTGACAAGACCTTCAGCTGAGGACCGGAAACCGGACCAAACTGACGCTCGTCTTCAATCTCAAAGGCGGCAGCAGTGCAGCAAGAAGCGACGGCAAAGGCTAAGACCGCGCCAAGGGCAAAAGCAAAGTCGCGCAAGCTCCACCTCCCTCTCGTTGTGTCAACGAAAAATTCCCCCCCATGGCAACTGCCGCTTCTTCGACAATCGTCAGACCCAGACCAGATCCGGCCACGTCAGAGACATTGCCCCCACGCAGAAATCTTTGTTTCAGTCGGTCAGGAACGGCATCGGCCAACCCGCGTCCGCGGTCTTTGACGACAACACGGGCCATCCCGGCGTCGACACGCGCAGAAATCTCAACCAGCGTTTCGACAGGCGAATATTTCACCGCATTGTCCAGAATATTGCGAAGTGCTGCCTCCAATAGAACGGCATCGCCGTCCACGGGCATGGTCGGATCAATGTCCAAGACAAAGGTAATGTCTTTCAATCCGGCTGCTGCCTCCAGGCGCCCCGCTACAGCCTTTGTCATCAATGCCAGATCAACCTGAGCCCATTCCTCTTGTTCAGCGCGGTACAAGACCGTCGCGTGATCAAGAAGCTGCCCCACCGAGCGGGCAGCATCATCTGCTGACCGGATCAACCCGCGCAGACGCGCGCGCGTGGCTTCTTCATTCGATTGTCTCAGTGCAAGTTCCGCTTCGTTCCGCATCACGGTCAAAGGCGTCCTGATATGATGCGCTGCCTCGGCGATAAACGTTTCCGTTTGGCTCAAGGTCACGCGCAAACGTCCTATGAACTTGTTCAGCGCCGTCACAAACGGCTTCAATTCGACAGGGGCAGGATGTCGAACCGGTCGCAAATCACGCGGCCCCCGCCGCCCGACGGCCTCAGCCAAACGGTCCACTGGCAAAATTAGCCCGCGTGCGACGAAGAGTGACAAGGGGATAGCTGCAAGAAAAACCGCCAGTCCCAATGCTGCCGCCCGATTGCCCAGATCGGCTGCCACCGCTTCTTGACCTTCACGTGTCTGGCCCAACAGAACCATCGCTTTTTCCGCCCGGCCGTCTACGCGAATGGACCGCATGACAGCAGCAACCCGCAGCTGAACATCCCGGAACGGAACGGTGTAGAACAAAGGAGTCAGTGCAGTGGGCGGCTGATCCGGCAAAGGCAAGTCCTCGTATCCGGTCAGAGTTTCGCCACCGACATCCACGCGGTAAAATATGCGCTCCTCTCCCATAGCAGCCAACATAGAGAATGTTCCGGGCGGAAGATCTATTTCCACGCCGCCCTCAACACTTCGCATTTCTTCGGCAATTCCTTGCGCAGCAGCGCCAAGAATCGCATCCATAGTCGCCTCTGACGCCTCTCCTGCGCCGATCCGTACAGCCAGATAAAGCACGATCGCCAATCCGGCAGAGAGGGCCATCAGTTGCCAGACAAGACGCCGACGTAGCGAAAGCGCCATCGCAATCACCCTTCCGTCAAGCGATAACCAAGCCCACGCACAGTTTCGATTTTTGCGCGGCTCCCGCTCAGTTTCCTTCTAAGACGACCGACATAGACCTCAATCGCGTTGTCACTTACCGGCTCCGAGAAGGAAAAAAGCCGGTCGACCAAATGCTCTTTCGACAAAATTCGGCCTTGCGCTGATAGGAACAGTTCCATCAACCGCATTTCTCTTGAACGAAGATCCCGAATTTCACCCTCGATGGTCAGCGTCGCAGCCAATGGGTCAAAACGAATATCCGCGAACACGCGCTGCGTTTGCGCGGCTCCGCCCCGCCTTCGAAGAACGGCCCTACAACGCGCCTCAAGCTCTGCAAAATCAAATGGTTTCGTAATGTAGTCGTCCGCCCCAGTATCAAGCGCATCGACACGGTCTGTCACAGCCGAACGCGCAGTCATCACGATAACGGGTGTCTCTCGTTCTGCTCTGCGATGGCGCACCAGAAAATCCCGTCCGTCGCCATCGGGAAGCATGATGTCCAGCAGAATCAGGTCATAGCTGGCCGCCCCAAGGCAATCTTCTGCCTCGGCAAGTGTTGCCGCGCAGTCGACGGCATGCCCGTCAAGCGACAGGCGTGCTGCAACTGACCCTGACAGCTCAGCGTTGTCTTCGATCAAAAGAAATCTCATCTTCTCCCTCGCCTGACCGAAGTTTTTCACCGCGTGACAGGTTCATGTCAGCTTTCCAGCTTTGTCTAGTGCTCGCAAGCCCCAAGCGCCGGACATGCGCGACGGGGTCGTGCTTAAGAACCACTGGGAGGAATACCTATGAAAACGACACTTCGCGCCATGGGCTTTGGCGCCGTTGGCCTTATGATGGCCTCGACCTCGGCTTTTGCGACGGAATGTATCGCTCCGGCAGACGCTGGTGGCGGCTGGGACTTTACTTGCCGTCAGATCGGCAAACTGCTGTACGATCTGAAGCAAGTTGACCAGCCCGTTCAGGTGACAAACATGGCCGGTGCCGGCGGTGGCGTGGCCTACACACACGTCGTGACCGAACGTAACGAGGACGCTGATCTGATCGTCGCCGCATCCTCTGCAACCACCACCCGCCTTGCACAGAACGCCTATGCCGGCATGACGGCTGATCAGGTGCGCTTTGTGGGTGCCATTGGTGGTGACCCCGGCGTTATCGTTGTGGCCAAAGACAGCCCGTTCCAGAACCTTGGCGACCTGATCGCTGCAATCAAGGCTGACCCAAGCTCGGTCACCTTTGCTGGCGGATCAGCTGCCGGTGGCTTTGACCACTTGAAGCCGCTCATGGTGCTGAAAGAAGCTGGCTTTACCGATTTTGCCAAGGTCAAGTACATCGGCATGGACGGCGGTGCAGAAGCCATCACCCAAACCATCGGTGGCTTTACCCAAGCGATGACCGGCGACATGTCCGAAATCTCGGGCTTCATCAAATCGGGCGACGTGCGCGCATTGGCTGTCCTGACCTCTGAACCGGTGCCGGGCTTCGAAGATATCCCGACTGCCAAGTCGCAAGGCATCGACGTCGAAGTTGTGAACTGGCGCGGTCTGTATGTGCCGAAGGGTATTTCGGACGACGCGTTCAACGCTTGGGCTGAAAAGCTCAAGGCCGTGGCCGAAAGCGCTGAATGGAAGCAAGTCATGGTCGAAAACGGCCTTGCCCCGTTCACCAAGGTCGGTGGCGATTTCCAAGGCTGGATCGACGGCGTAGTCGCTGACACCAACCAGCTGTCCAAGGACATCGGGGTCATCCAGTGATGGCCAGCGACCGGATCCTTGGTCTGGTCGTGATTTTGGGGGCGTTCGCGTATTTCGCGGGCGCCCTTCAGATCCAGACCAGCTTTCTGTCTGACCCGCTGGGCCCTCGGACCTTTCCAATCGTCATCGCAGTGGCTGGCTTGATCTGTGGCATCGCGATGGTCATGCGCCCAGACGCCGAACCGGAATGGCCCGAGAAAAGGGCATGGATCGGTATGGGTGCGGCATTGGTCGTACTTGTCGCCTATGCCTATACAATCGTCCCGCTTGGATTTCTTGTGCCAACAGCCATCGCCTCTGCATTGATCGGTTATCTCATTGATCCAAAGCCCACCCAAAGCGCGATCATGGGCGCAACGCTGGCTGTCGTGCTGTTCATCATCTTCAAATACGGTCTGGGATTGGGTCTGTTTGCCCTGCCCCGCTGGCTGATCGGCTAAGGAGCGAAATATGGATACCTTGGCAAACCTCGCTATGGGGTTTGGCGTCGCATTGACGCCCTTCACGTTGTTTCTTGCCGTCTGCGGCTGTTTCCTTGGCACGATCATCGGCGCATTGCCGGGCCTTGGCCCATCGAATGGCGTCGCTATCCTTATTCCTTTGGCCTTCGCCTTGGGCTTGGACGCCACGCAGGCGCTCGTTTTGCTTACGTCGGTCTATTACGGCACGATGTATGGTGGGCGAATTTCGTCGATCTTGCTGAACATCCCCGGCGATGAGCCGGCGATGATGACGACGCTTGACGGCTTTCCCATGGCGCGCCAAGGCAAGGCCGGAGAGGCTCTTGTCATTTCAGGTGTCGCCTCATTCATGGGCTCGTTTCTGTCGACAGTCGGTCTTGTTATCGTGGCCCCGATCCTTGCCTCGATTGCCTACCTTTTTGGTCCGGCAGAATATTTCGCTCTGTACCTGTTGGCTTTTGCCACCCTAGGCGGGATGACGTCGAACAACCAGGCAAAGTCAGCCTTCGCCGCATGCCTTGGCCTTGCCTTGGCTATGGTAGGTCTCGACAACGGCGGGATGCCACGCTTTACCGGTGGCAACCTGCACCTGATGGATGGGATCGACTTCCTCGTTGCGATCGTTGGCCTTTTCGCAATTTCCGAGATCTTCATCTTTATCGAAAGTCACGGCAAGAATAGCGCTATCGGGGTAACCTTGGGAAAGTTGAACATTCCGTGGGATGACTTGAAGCTGTCCTTTGGGACCATGCTTCGTGGCACCGGACTTGGCTTTATCGCAGGTATCTTGCCCGGCGCCGGGGCAAGCTTGGGCAGCTTTATGGCCTATATGGCCGAGAAAAGCTATGTTGGCTCAAAAGGCCGGTTCGGCAAGGGTGACCCGCGTGGTGTGGCAGCACCTGAGGCTGGAAATAACGCCGCCGCAGGCGGGGCAATGATCCCAATGCTGACGCTTGGGGTTCCCGGCTCGGGCACGACCGCCGTCATGCTGGCTTTGCTGATGACCCTGAACATCACCCCCGGTCCGCTCTTGTTCAAAGAACAGCCCGAAATCGTCTGGGGATTGATCGCGAGCCTCTTTATCGCGAACATCGTTCTGCTGATCATGAACGTGCCGATGGTGAAGATCTTTGTGAAGATCCTGATGGTTCCACCATGGCTTCTGATGCCAATGGTTACCATGGTCAGCTTTGTCGGTATCTTTTCGTTGTCTGGCAGCTACTTTGACCTTGTTCTGATGATCGCATTCGGCGTTTTGGGCTATTTCCTTCGCAAGATGGATGTCCCGACGGTGCCCGTGATCCTTGGCATCCTGCTGGGCAACGCAATGGAAGACAGTCTGCGCCGCGCGATGGTGATTTCTGATGGGGACATCGCTTTCCTCTTCTCGACACCAATTGCCGTCGGTTTGTGGATTTTTGCGATTGCCGGGTTCGTTGCACCACTGGTCCTGCGCAAATTCCTTCGTAAACCTCCGGTTCCCAGCAGCGATATGCCGCTCGACGCCGATTAAGGAGAAGTCATAATGCCAACCCGCGTTCTGGTGCCTTCGGGTGTTCTTGGCCTTGGCTTCGACCGCAAGGCATTGGCCCGCGGGGTGGCGTTAAAGCCCGATATCATTGCGATAGACGGCGGATCTACAGATTCCGGCCCCTTCTCTCTTGGGGCCGGTCAATCGAAATACTCCCGCGCCGCAACCAAGTCTGAATGGCGCGATCTGATGCTGGCTCGCGCCGAAGCAGGGGTTCCATTGATCATCGGCACAGCGGGCACCTGCGGAGCAGATGCGACAGTCGACTGGATGTACCAGATCACGACCGAGCTTGCCCAAGAATTGGGCCAATCCCTGCGCATCGCCCGCCTCTATTCCAGCCAACCGCAACAGCGAATAGCCAAAGCTTATGAAGACGGCAAAGTCTCGGCTTTGACACCTGCCCCGGCGGTTTCTGCGGAAAACATCAAAGCGATGAGCAACATTGTCGCCCTTGCTGGCGCAGAACAGATTCAAGCTGCCTTGGCCACGGGCGCAGATATCGTGATTGCCGGTCGTACCACGGATACAGCCACCATAGCCGCCCTGCCCCTCGCCCGGGGAGATCATTCTGGTGGCGCGTGGCATGGCGCAAAAATTGCGGAATGTGGCGCCCTGTGTTCGACCAACCCGACTTCGGGCGTCATCATGATCGATTTCGATGAAGCCGGGTTCACTGTCGAAGCAATGCATGAAACTGCACTTTGCACGCCGCATTCGGTTTCGGCGCATATGCTTTACGAAAACTCTGATCCATTCCAGCTTTACGAACCGGGCGGATATCTGGATGTCAAAGAGGCAAAGTATCATGCGCTGGATCAACGCCGCGTCCGCGTCGAAGGGTCCAAATGGATTCCGGGCCGCTACACGGTGAAATTGGAAGGCGCCCGTATCGCTGGCTATCAAACCACGATCATGGCCATCCTGCGTGACGCGCATTACGTTGCACATGCTCGTGACTGGGTCGCGAAACTGACCCAGTTTCTTGACGGCGAAATTCAACGACGGATGGGGCTTGTCCCCGAGGATTACAGCCTTGAATTCCGTTTAATCGGGGCAGACGGCGCCTTGGGGAGCCTGGAAAATCGCACCGGCAATCCCGTTGAAATCGGCGTATTGGGGATCGTTACAGCGCAATCTCAGGCAACAGCGTCGGAAATCGGCAAGTTGATCAATCCTTTCGTCCTCCACTACCCACTGACCGAGGACGAAGAACTGCCCACTTTTGCCTTCCCCTATTCGCCAGCGACCACCGATCGTGGTGCCCTATATGAATTCGCCCTGAACCATGTCTTGGAACTGGACGACCCCATGCAAGCCTTCCGGCTAGAGGTCAGCGAGGTGACGCCATGAAACTTTCTGACACGGTGCTGAAAGTGCGGTCCAAGAATGCAGGGCCATTCTGGGTAACGATAGACATTTTCTGTGGAAGTCCCGAAGCGTTTGGTGCAGTTGTGACGCGCTTATCGACCGAAACGGTTGCCCGGCTCTACGCAACCGAGTTGCAATTGGTGAAACGCTTCGACATCGCAGACCTTAACGTCATCAAATTCTCGATCCCTCGCCCGGTTGTTCAAGGTTCGGCAGCAGATAGGGATATGCACGGCGCACAATGGGCGCATCTTCTTGCCGAGGTTGATCTGTGAAATTTTTGACGGCCCGGCGTCTGACCACCTTTTCCGTCGCAGGAATAGGGGCGGTTGCGTTCGTTCTCATGGGTTTGCCTCTCCCCCTTCTTCTGGGGCCAATGGTGGCTTGTCTGCTTGCCGCTCTCTTCGGGGCAAGGATGCAGGATGCCGGAGTCTTGGGCACCTTCATGCGGACGTTTCTTGGCGTCGCCGTTGGGTCGTCGATAACGATGGAAACCCTAAACCAGATTCCGGATTTCGCGGCATCGCTGTTCTTTGTGCCGATCTTCATCGCTCTTATCGGAGCAATCGGATATCCGCTCTTTCGGTTTGGCTTTGGCTTTAACCATGCCACTGCTTGGTACGCCGCAATGCCCGGTGGCCTTCAGGATATGCTGGTTTTCGGAGAAGAGGCTGGCGGCGACCCTCGCGCCTTGTCCCTTATCCACGCCACACGCATCTTGGTGATCGTCACAGTGGCCCCTTTGGTCATGGTCGCCTATTGGGGCGTAGACTTGACGCAAGCTCCGGGTCGTCCAGCCACAGAAATGGATCCGGTGCAGATCGCCCTGATGGTTATCGCTGGACTTGGTGGTTGGAAGATCGCCGAAAAGGTAGGCCTGTTTGGCGCCTCTATTCTGGGGCCAATGATTTTGACTGCGGCCCTTTCATTGACAGGCATCATCACCACCCGCCCACCGGCAGAAATCATTTGGGCCGCTCAATTCTTTATCGGGATCGCGGTCGGGGTGAAATACAGCGGCATCACTTGGCGTGAACTGCGCATAGATGTTGGCGCCGGAGTTCTGTATGCCGCCCTTTTAGCGCTGATTTCATTGGGTTTCTTTGAATTAATCCACCTGACGGGCGTGGCGCCGGCGTTGGACGCCTTCCTAGCGTTCTTGCCTGGCGGGCAGGCTGAAATGGTGGTTATTGCCATCATCGCCGGGGCTGACCTTGCCTATGTGGTCAGTCACCACCTGCTTCGGATCATTCTTGTGATCCTATTAGCACCAATCGTTTCACACCTATTCGAAAAACGGCCCTAAACCCTATTTCCGCACCCATGGCGCAGTGCGCTTTTCAAAGAAGGCTGCAATGCCTTCTCGGGCTTCATCTGTTTCCCAAGTGTCGGCAAGAGCTTCGATGCTGGCATCAATCATCGTATCAGTCGCACCCTGTCCCAACTTTCGCGCCAAAGATTTGGCGGCAGCAACGGCCCCCGGCGCGGTCGAGAGATAGGGGAACGCCTCGGCTTCTGCTGCTGTATCGAGATCGGCAGTGGGAACGACCTTGGCAACGAGCCCCAGATCCCGCGCCTCCAACGCAGTAAACAGGCGTGCTGACATAAAAACACGTCGCGCCAGACCTTCCCCCATGCGAGCGATGACATAAGGACCAATCGTTGCCGGGATCAGGCCCAGACGTGTTTCTGTCAGGCCAAACTTAACATCCTCGGCGGAAACAACGACATCACAGACCGCACACATACCGACACCACCGCCATATGCCCCACCGTGAACTTTTCCGATCAACGGTTGCGGCAGTTCGTTCAGCGCCTTCAACATCATTGCCAACTTCTTGGCCTCAGCCATTCGCGTAGCTCTGTCCGCCGCGATCTGTGCCTGCATCCACCCCAAATCGCCGCCGGCACAGAAAACGTCGCCAACACCGGAAAGGACGATTGCCCTCCAATCTCGGCGTGGTGTGGCCTTGACCGCGAAATCCGTCAGGTCGTTGATCATCTGTGCAGAAAGGGAATTACGTTTGTCAGGGCGGTTCAGCCGCAGCTGAACGATGCCCCTGTCATCAACCGCGACATCCAACGTTTCGTAGCCCATCGTCATTGCCGCAATCCCCGCGCAAATATCCCGGCCTTGGTCAGTTTCTCAGCATCAAGCCCTGTTTCAAACCCGCACTTCGCCAAATGCACGGCGACCGCTTCGGTCGCGACGTTGCCCGCAGCCCCAGGGGCATAAGGGCAGCCACCCAAGCCGCCAACAGCCGCATCAAAAACACGCAAACCCGCATCCAGCGCCACGTCAATATTCTGCAACGCCAAACCACCGGTATCATGGAAATGCCCTGCCAAACGTTCGGCCGGGACAACCTCCATCACTGCGCGCAGCATTGCAGCCACGCGGTCAGGGCACCCACGTCCCAAGGTTTCACCCAAGCTGATCTCGTGGCATCCCATAGCCAATAAATCCGACGCCACGCGCGCAACGGATTGTGGTTGAACTTCGCCGTCAAAAGGACAGTCGGTAACAACAGAAACGTAGCCCCGAAGAGGGATGCCATCGTATTTAGCCGCTTCGGCCACAGGACGAAACCTATCAAGGCTTTCAGAGATTGTCGCGTTCAGATTGGCTTTGGAAAACCCTTCGCTTGCGGCAGCGAAGATCGCTACTTCATCGGCTCCTGCGGCCTTGGCTGCCTCGTATCCGTTCAAGTTCGGCGTCAAGACCGCATAGCGTAATCCAGCCCGCCGTGGCACCCCCGCCATCACTTCGGCAGCATCCGCCATTTGCGGCACCCATTTCGGGCTGACAAAACTCGTCGCCTCAATCCTTTGAAATCCACAGTCAGCAAGCATCTTAATCAGACGCAGCTTGTCGTCGACCGAGATCAGTCGCTTTTCATTTTGAAGACCATCACGCGGTCCGACCTCGTAGATCTCAACGCGCTCAGACATTCGGTGCCTCGTAGAATTCCTCGGTATAGATCTGGACCTCTCCATCCTTGGCCAATGCTGCTCGATATGCTGGACGCGCTTCCATCGCGGCTACCCAGTCCAGCAGCGCCGGTTCTTCAAACCGCAAGAACTTTTTCCCGATTAAGGCACCATATCCCAATGCAACATCGGCTGCCGAAAACTGCCCACAGACGCCTTCCCCCTTGCGCGCCCGAGCCGCAGCGATCAGCGATTTCTCCAATCGCTTCGCCTCTAGCTTCATCACGGTTGGGCTACGCATATGAGCCTCGCGCAGCACAATGTGATGCTGGGTCAGGATGGCCAAAGAAACCGCGATGGTTTCAGCAAAATGCAACCATTCCAAATAGGTTATTCTGTCGGCCTGACCGGGCGCTCTCGCCAAGGCCGGTGCCCGGGTTTCGGCCAAGTATTCCAAGATTGCACCGCTTTCAAACATCACCTGCCCATCGATCTCGACCGCTGGAACGCGCCCAGCGGGCGACAAAGCCAAGAATTCTGGGCTGCGCAGAGATTTGTCGAAAAAGCTGTGCTGAACCACTTCATAAGGCAATCCAGCCTCTTCGCAAAACCAGATCACGCGAAAGCTGCGCGCTTGAGCCACATGGTGAATGCGGATCATTCCTTGGCCTCCAGCCGAACCAAAGCGGCACCCGCTTCAATCTGGCTTCCTTCGGAAACCAGCACTTCGGCCACCACCCCGTCTCGGGCGGCACGCAGCGTATGCTCCATCTTCATAGCTTCCAAAATGCACAGCGGATCACCGGCGCCAACAGATTGGCCGACATCGACCATGACTGCTTTGACCAGACCAGGCATTGGCGCCAGCGTCACGTCGCTTCCCGCGCCGCCCGAGTTGGACCGTGCGAGTTCGTCAACGACCTTCGCAGAAAGCGCACGCCCAGGACCAAAGACGTGGACCCCATCTGCATGAACCACTGGCAATGGCGCCCGTCCGTCGATGGACCATCCATTTGAAAGACGAGAGGCAGAAACCGACTGTCCGTCAAAACGGACCGCAACTTCAGCTGCTGACGAAAGCTCAATCAAAGTGTCAAAGCTGGTATCGCCACAGTCCATGGCCAGACGATGTGACAGTGGTTGCCATAGCGAGAACCCAGCCAAGGGACTTTCTGGCAAATTGGCCAAGGCCAAAGCTGCCGTCGCAACCATTGCCTTGTCCAAGTCTGACCGCTCTGGTGGTGTGGTCAAGGTGGCAAGATCGCGATCAATCAACCCGGTATCAACTTTCCCAGCGGCAAATCCGGGATGGCGCGCCAGAGCGCCGAGAAAAGCAAGATTGGTTACCGTCCCTGCCACCTGACAGTCATCCAAGGCACGCGCTAGCTTAGCCAAAGCAATGTCGCGGGTAGGACCATGCGTGATGACTTTGGCAATCATCGGATCATACCAGGGCGAAATCACATCTCCCGTTCGAACCCCGGTATCAGCTCGACAGCCAGCCGGAAAAGCCAGATGCGCCAATGTTCCGGTCGCGGGCAAGAATCCGGCGGGTACGTCTTCAGCATAAAGCCTTGCCTCAAAAGCGTGACCGTTGATTGCCAACTCTTCTTGCCGCTTCGGCAACGGTTCGCCACTGGCCACCCGCAATTGCCATTCCACAAGATCAAGTCCTGTAATCGCCTCGGTCACAGGGTGTTCGACTTGCAGGCGGGTGTTCATTTCCATGAACCAAAACCGATCCTCGCGCAGACCTTCAGAGCCGTCGACGATAAATTCGATCGTGCCTGCGCCAGAATAGCCAATGGCCTTTGCGGCTCGAACGGCTGCCCCCCCCATCGCGCGGCGCATCGGTTCCGTCATACCCGGCGCCGGGGCCTCTTCAATCACCTTCTGATGCCGCCGTTGCAGAGAACAATCGCGTTCAAAAAGATGGACTGCGTCAGACCCGTCGCCAAAGACCTGCACCTCGATATGGCGTGGCGACAGGACATATTTCTCGATCAGAACCGCGTCATTGCCAAATGCTGTGGCAGCCTCGCCCCGCGCCGATTTCAGTGCGGCGGCAAAGTCTGCCGGGCGGTCAACACGCCGCATCCCCTTTCCGCCTCCGCCAGCGACAGCCTTGATTAAGACGGGATAGCCAATCGCGTCGGCAGCACCCGCCAGATGCTCGGGGTCTTGGTTGTCACCATGATATCCCGGTACCACGGGGACGCCCGCCTTTTCCATCAAGGCCTTCGCCGCATCCTTCAGGCCCATAGCCCGAATGGCCTTGGCAGATGGCCCGATAAACACCAGACCTGTCGCCTCAACCGCATCGACAAATTCCGGGTTTTCAGAAAGGAAGCCATAACCCGGATGAATGGCCTTTGCCCCGGTTGCCTTTGCCGCCGCGATAATCGCATCGCAGCGCAAATAGCTGTCTTTGGGCGCAGGTCCGCCGATATGCACAGCCTCATCCGCAATGGCCACATGGCGCGCCCGAGCATCAGCGTCAGAGTAAACCGCCACAGTCGAAACACCCAACCGACGGGCTGTTTCGATGACACGGCAGGCAATTTCGCCCCGGTTGGCAATCAGGATCTTGTCAAACATCGCGGTCCATCGCTTCTTCAAGATAGAATGAAAACGGCTGCCGCGCCTCAGCCAATGGCTCAAGACTGTTTTGCCGCTTGGAGAAAGCCCTAAGAAAGGCCTCTGGGTCATTTACCTGCAGATCGGCCAGATCAGCCGCCGCATAGTTCCACCATTGAGAGGCGAGCAGAGCCTCACAAATCTCACTGTCAAATCGAGAACGGAGGGGGCGTGCAGGAACGCCACCAACGATCGAATAGGGTTCTACATCGGCCAAGACCAGCGCACCGGCACCGAGGATCGCGCCAGTCCCAATGGTGCAGCCACCCTTGATCGTGACGTCGTCGCCAATCCACACATCGTTTTCGATTGTAACGGGTGGGAATACTTCACGAAATCCCGGCGCTTCGGGCGGCAACTCCTGCTGCGTCCAATAGCGAAAGCGCTGACGGTTATAGAACACAGGGCTTGAACTGACCCAGTCGCTTGGATGAGAATGCGTGATCACTTTCAGATAGCGCCCGATGGAGCAATATCTGCCAATCCTCGCAATTCCCGTCACCGCACTTTGGCAATAGCTATAGGCCCCCAAAGGCATGATCCTCGTGGGCAAATGCTGCGTCTGCGCTTCGATCAAGCAAGCTGGCTCAGCAATCGTCACCGTCTCCCGGACCGGCGGAAAGAACCGAATTCCGAAGCGCTGCATCAGTCGGGTTGCCTGCTGCGGGGTGATCTGCATCATCACATCCGGAACAGGCCAAAGCGCGTTGGCTCAATCGGGGCGTTCAGGCTTGCCCGTAGCGACAGTGCCAGCACCTCACGGCTACGACGCGGATCTATGATGCCATCATCCCAAAGCCGCGCGCTCGCATAGAGAGGGTGGCTTTGTGTTTCGAACATCTCGATCGTCGGGCGCTTGAATTCGACCTCTTCTTCAGGCGTCCAAGTCCCACCTTTGCGTTCAATTCCTTCACGCCGAACGGTCGCTAGTACACCAGCAGCCTGTTCCCCGCCCATCACCGAAATCCGCGAGTTCGGCCAAGTCCATAGGAAGCGTGGAGAATAAGCGCGCCCCGCCATACCGTAGTTACCGGCTCCAAACGATCCGCCCACCAACATGGTGATTTTTGGCACGTTCGTTGTTGCAACAGCAGTCACCATCTTGGCACCGTGTCTGGCGATACCTTCGTTTTCGTATTTCCTTCCGACCATGAAGCCCGTGATGTTCTGTAAAAAGATCAGCGGAATTCCGCGCTGCGAGCATAGCTCGACGAAATGGGCGCCCTTCTGGGCACTTTCGCTGAACAACACGCCGTTGTTGGCGATGATCCCAACAGGACAGCCCATCACATGGGCAAAACCCGTGACCAGCGTTTCACCAAACCGGGCCTTAAACTCGTCGAAGCGCGAACCATCGACGACCCGAGCGATCACCTCGCGAATATCGTAAGGCGTGCGCAAATCGGCAGGCACAACGTCCAGCAATTCGTCCGGGTCATAGACCGGGGCCTCGGGACTTTGCCATTGCACCGTTGTCGGCTTGGTTCGGTTCAGGTTTGCAACCGCGCGCCGTGCAAGCGCAAGGGCATGTGCATCGTCTTCGGCCAAGTAATCGGCAACGCCCGACAGGCGCGTGTGAACATCGCCACCGCCCAAATCTTCAGCCGACACCACCTCCCCCGTTGCCGCGCGCACCAATGGCGGCCCGGCCAGGAAGATGGTGCCTTGATCCCGCACGATGATCGACACATCCGACATCGCAGGCACATAGGCCCCCCCTGCCGTGCAAGACCCCATCACCACAGCAATTTGGGGAATGCCCTTTGCGCTCATATTGGCCTGATTGAAGAAAATCCGACCAAAGTGATCTCGGTCGGGGAAGACCTCATCCTGATTGGGAAGGTTCGCTCCGCCACTGTCGACCAGATAGACGCAAGGCAATTGGCACTGCTCGGCAATTTCCTGTGCCCGCAAATGCTTTTTCACCGTCATCGGGTAGTAGGTGCCACCTTTGACTGTTGCATCATTGGCAACCACCATCACCTCTTGCCCATGAACGAGACCAATTCCCGCGATCACGCCGGCACAGGGGGCCGCGCCGTCATAAAGGCCGTGCGCGGCGGTCGCTCCTATTTCCAAGAACGGCGAACCGGGATCAAGAAGGTTCGACACGCGGTCTCGCGGCAACATTTTTCCCCGAGAAGCGTGGCGTTCCCGAGCGGACAAACCGCCGCCTGCCGCCGCTTCTTCCGCAGCGCGCCGCGCAACGGCCAACATCTCTAAATGGGCCGCACGATTGCGCTTCGACGCTTCGCTGCCAGCAAGGTGCTGAGATGTCAGTTTCATCTTTGCTCTCCGATTTCCGCTTGTGTCTCTGCACTTGCGATGGCCTTCAGGTCTTTGCGGATCACCTTACCGGTCACGGTCATCGGCAATGCCTCAAGAAACGATATTTCTCTCGGATAAGAGTAGCTTGAAAGACGACCCTTAACGTATTCCTTAAGGTCATCCGCACTTGCCTTGGCGCCAGTTTTTAGAACGACATATGCTTTGACAATCTCGGTCCGCAGCGGATCAGGCTTTCCGACCACGCCGACGGTCGCCACAGCGGGATGGGTCATCAAGCAGTCTTCGATTTCTCCGGGCCCGATACGATATCCCGCCGAGGTTATGACATCGTCTTCACGTCCGACGAACCGCAAATAGCCTTTGTCCCAGCGCCCCCGATCACCCGTCACCATCCAGTTGCCCCGAAATTTCTCGGCCGTAGCATCAGGGCGCTGCCAGTATTCCAGCATCATGGAGCCCGCTCCGCGGTGGATGGCAATATCGCCTTCGTCACCATCTGCGACCTCATTCCCGCTTTCATCAATAACGCCAATACGGAATCCCGGCGCGGCTTTCCCAATGCAGCCGGGGCGCGGCTGGAAGAGGGTAGATGCAGAGGAAGCAACCATGTTGCATTCGGTCTGACCATAGAATTCGTTGATTGTTGTACAAAAAGCCCGACGCCCCCAATCGAGCATCTCTGCCCCCAACGGCTCACCACCGGAAGCGACACTTCGCAGATTGGGTATCGCCGCATCAGATGCCTTCAGCATCCGCAGCGCGGTAGGCGGAAAAAAGACGTTGCGCACGCCCGCTTCTTTGCAAATCCGTTGTGCATCCTCGGCGGTGAACTTTGGGAAACGGGCAGCGACAACTGGTACACCAAGGGCAAGGCCCGGCATCAACACATCGAACAGGCCTCCGATCCAAGCCCAATCTGCCGGAGTCCAGATCACGTCCCCCGGCTGACCCAACAGGTCATGGCTTAGCTCGACACCGGGAAGATGGCCTGTCAGCATCCGGTGGCCGTGCAAGGCTCCTTTCGGTTTGCCAGTCGTGCCGCTGGTATAGATCAGGCAGGCTGGTGTTTCGGGGCCGGTCGCCACAGGCGGGACAGGCACCGGATGTTCTGGAAGATCGGCCTCAAGAATGCTGCGCACCGAAAGAGCGGCAAGCATGGCCGCGCCCTCCTCATCGCTCACCGCGACTGAAAGGCCAGCATCGCGCACGCGGCTTTCTAAGGCATCGTGCCGGAACAGTTTGAACAAAGGTACCGAGATCGCCCCTATCCGCCAGATCGCGGCATGGGCAGCGGCCGTCAGCGCGGACTGGCTAAGAAGCACGCCTACGCGGTCTCCGGCTGTCACGCCTGCGGCCGTCAGTGCGGCCCCAACTCTAAGCGACAGAAAGAAAAGAGCCCCATAGCTGATCTCTCGGCGCCCCGAGGTCATGTCGATGATCGCCAAACGATCAGGCTCACTCTCTGCCCAGTCATCCAAGACCTGCGCAGCCATGTTCAGTCGTTTTGGAAAAGCCCACGCAAAAGACCTGTACAGTTCATCGTAAGATGCGCCAGGAATTAACATCAGTACCCCAACACCATCGTCTGCCGCGCGGTTTCAATCATAAGGCAAGCGTATTGCGCAGCCCCTGCCCCAGTTCCACCTTGCCAAAGTACGGCCTCGAACCGGCAGCGTGCATCGCGAAACGGGATCCACGCACGTTGCATCTCCAACAAAGTCGCCCCTTGGACATTCAGCGGTGGCGACAGTGCTGCGTCGGACTCTGCCGCCATCTCTTTGCTTGCCTGATAGGCCACGTTCAGTTCGCGATCCCACCAGATGAATTCTTGCTCAAGACAATAGGTCATCCCCACGGTCGAACTGTCATCCGCCATGCACGCATCCGCCGCTGTTCCAACACAGGAGAGCCTCAAATTGTTGTCTTCTCCGGCCTCCCCGATGCAGTCCAATGTTGGTTGGATGTCAAAAGCGGGCTGCGCAAGTGCCGCCCCAGCAAAGCAGGTGCTGGCAATGATCACAGCACAACCCAAAGGCCGGACCATCACATCGCCCCCATCAATTCACGCCCGATCAACATACGCCGGATCTCGCTGGTCCCTGCGCCAATTTCCATCAGCTTGGCGTCACGGAACAAGCGGCTGACAACCGAGTCATTCAAGAAACCAGCACCGCCCAGAGCCTGCACAGCCTGATGTGCCTGAACCATCGCCTGCTCACTGGCATACAGCACAGCCCCCGCCGCATCCTGCCTCTTGACCCCGCCACGATCACAGGCTTTCGCGACCTCATAGACATAGGCCCGCGCCGTGTTCAGCGCGACATACATATCGGCAATTTTGCCCTGCATCAGTTGGAAGTTTCCAATCGGCTGGCCGAACTGCTCGCGGGTTGCGACATAAGGCATGACTTCATCCAGACAGGCGGCCATGATGCCCAGCCCGATGCCCGACAGAACCACGCGTTCGAAATCAAGCCCAGACATCAGCACGCGCACACCCTTGCCTTCAGTTCCCAAAACATTCTCAAAGGGCACTTCGACGTCGTCAAAGATCAGTTCTGCGGTGTTCGACCCGCGCATCCCCAGCTTGTCGAAATGCGGGCTGGTCGAGAAACCCTTCATCGTTTTTTCAACGATAAAGGCAGTGATACCTTTGCTGCCGGCCTCGGGATCTGTCTTGGCATAGACCACCAAGGTATCAGCGTCGGGGCCATTCGTGATCCAGTACTTGTTGCCCTTCAACACATAGTATCCGTTGCGCTTTTCGGCCCTAAGTTTCATCGAAACCACATCAGAACCGGCGCCCGGCTCGGACATCGCCAAGGCGCCCACATGTTTGCCCGAGATCAGGCCCGGCAGATACTTACGTTTCTGATCTTCGGTACCGTTGAGCTTGATCTGGTTGACGCAAAGGTTTGAATGCGCGCCGTAAGACAGCGAAATGCTGGCCGAAGCCCGTGCAAGTTCTTCGGTGGCAACGGTGTGGGCCAGATATCCCATTCCTGCCCCACCGTATTCTTCGGCAACCGTAATACCCAAAAGCCCAAGACTGCCCATTTCTTCCCAAAGTTCGGCAGGGAAGTCGTTCGACTGGTCAACCGCCGCCGCAATTGGCTTTACGCGCTCTTGCGCCCAGGCATGGACCATGTCGCGCAAGGCGCCAACATCTTCGCCCAGATCAAATTTCATCGTTGCGTGGAACATGGGAACCCTCCGGGCTTATTTCGGGGCCATGCGGAGTGCGCCATCCAAGCGGATGACCTCGCCGTTCAGCATGGCGTTTTCAATGATGTGACGGACCAGAGCCGCATATTCAGCGGGCTGACCAAGACGCGTAGGAAAGGGAACGGCCGCCCCAAGGCTGTCTTGCACTTCTTGCGGCAACCCCATCAACATCGGAGTCAGAAAGATACCGGGCGCAATGGTCATGACGCGAATGCCAAGCCTCGACAGATCACGCGCCATCGGAAGTGTCATACCAACAACACCGCCCTTGCTTGCAGCATATGCGACTTGACCGATTTGCCCATCATAGGCCGCGATCGAAGCGGTGTTGATGATCACCCCGCGTTCGCTCCCGGCATTAGGCGTATTCTTTGCCATCGCGTCAGCGGCAAGCCGGGCCATATTGAAGCTGCCCACCAAATTGACCGTCACTGCCTTGGAAAAGCTTTCCAGCCGATGTGGGCCATCTTTTCCAACAGTCTTCTCTCCTGGCGCGATGCCAGCGCAATTAACCAGACCGTTCAAACCGCCAAACGTTTCAAGCGCCGCTTCGACCGCTAATTGACCGTCGCCGGCACTGGCTACGTCCGTCCGGTGGAAGCGCGCATTTACCCCCAGCTTGTCCGCCATCGCCACGCCGGCATCAACATTCATATCGGCCAAGATCACCTTGGCACCCGCTGCGATCAGCCCTTCAGCAGTCGCTGCCCCCAGACCAGAAGCCCCGCCAGTGACGATAAAGACAGAGTCTTTGATCTGCATCGGATCACCTGTGCTTGAAGTTAGGTTTGCGCTTTTCTGCAAAAGCCGCCATGCCCTCGGCCCGGTCATCAAAGGCAAAGGTCGAATGGAAGACGCGGCGCTCGGTCAGCAGGCCCTCGGCCAAAGTCGTCTCGTAGGCCCGGTTCACGACTTCCTTTGCCATGGCCACCACGGGGTCTGACATGCTGGCAATCATGGCCCCGACCTTCAGCGCCTCATCCACCAGATCGGCGGCAGGCACCACACGACTGACCAGCCCGCTGCGTTCTGCCTCGGCCGCATCCATCATTCTTCCCGTCAGAACCATCTCCATCGCCTTTGATTTGCCAACAAATCGCGTCAGACGCTGAGAGCCTCCCATGCCGGGAATGGTGCCGAGCTTGATTTCTGGTTGGCCAAATTTGGCCGTATCGGCAGCGAGGATGAAATCGCACATCATCGCCAGTTCGCAGCCACCACCAAGAGCATACCCTGCAACGGCAGCGATAATCGGTTTGCGGTGGCCGGTCAGGCCGTTCCAATCGGCAAACATGTCGGCTGCAGCGACGTCCTGAAAACTCAGGTCTTTCATGGTCTTGATGTCGGCCCCGGCGGCAAAGGCCTTTTCCGATCCAGTAAGAACGATGCAACCGATCTCGGGGTCGGCCTCCGCTTCTGACGTTACCGCCAAAAGCTCGTCTTTTACGGTCGGATTCAGTGAATTCAACGCCTCTGGGCGATTGATACGGATCAGCAGAACGCGACCATGGCGTTCGGTCAGCAGGGTTTCAAAGCTCATGCCTGCCCCCCTGCCAACCGTTCGAAGATGGCCGAGAAATCGCGTCCACCTTCGCCAGCCTGATCCATCGCTTCATAAAGTGCCGTGGCTGCCGCCCCAAGTGGGGTCTGCGCCCCTGCCCCTTCTGAGGCAGCTTGGCTTAGCCGCAGATCCTTGAGCATCAAAGCTGCCGCAAAGCCGGGCTTGTAGCCGTTGTTCGCGGGCGAGGTTGGCACTGGCCCCGGCACCGGACAATAGGTAGTCAAAGACCAACACTGCCCCGATGACTTCGACGCCACATCAAACAAAGCCTGCCGCGACAGGCCCAACTTATCTGCAAGACCGAAAGCTTCGGAAACCGCTATCATCGAAATACCAAGGATCATGTTGTTGCAGATCTTGGCTGCTTGCCCCGCGCCCGCATCGCCACAATGCGTCAGGTTCTTGCCCATGGCGGAAAGCAGGGGTTTGGCGCGCTCGAAAGCCTCAGTCGAACCTCCAGCCATGAATGTCAGTGTTGCGGCAACTGCCCCGCCGACGCCACCTGAAACCGGCGCATCCAGTGACACAAGGCCAGCCGAGGCAGCAAGCTCATGCGCCTTACGGCAATTGTCGATATCGACGGTAGAACAATCAATGATCAGCGCCCCCTTGCCCACTGCCGGGACGATATCTTGCCAGACCGAAAGCATGATCGGCCCCGAAGGCAGCATCGTGATTACGACATCTGCCCCGGCAACGGCCTCACGTCCTGTCGCAGCAAGTGTCACGCCCCCGCCTTGAGCAGCCTCTTTCGCGGCAGGAACCATGTCAAAGCCCTGAACCCTGAACCCGGCCTTCACCAAATTCAGCGCCATCGGCCCACCCATATTGCCAAGTCCGATGAAACCAACTGTCATGCTCATCTCAGTCTCTCCTTCAGGCGGTCGCGGGGAATACCCGGTCCGACGTCACATTCAGTGCATTTTCAACCCAAACCTCTGACACATCGGCCAAAGTTGGCGGATTCCATTTGGGATTTCGGTCTTTGTCTATGATCGCGGCCCGAATGCCTTCGTAGAAATCAGGACCAACGACGAGAGTGCGGCACGCGGCGTATTCCAGATCAAGCGCCTCTTCCAAGGTGGCCACCTTGGCCCCAAGTCGGACAAGACGCAGCGCAAGCTTCAGCGAAGTCGGAGATTTGGCGCGAATATCGGCCACGGTCTTTATCGCAAAGTCGCTGGTTTCTTCCTCCAGCGCGGCCATGATAGCTTCCACACGATCTCCGGCAAAGGTGCGGTCAATCAGCCCCTTATGTTCCGTAAGGGAAGCAATGCCGGCGCCCTCGCAAAGACCATCAAGGCAAGCTGAAACGCCATCATGCCCCGCAGCCGCAGGCACAGCGGCCAGTGCCGCAACCAGTTCTTCGCGCTTGGCAGCTGGCATGTAACAGTCAGCAAAGCCTACAAGAATGGCATCTGCCGCCCCCAGAATCCGCCCTGTCAGGCCCATCCACGTTCCCAACTCTCCGGGCGCTCGTGGCAACAGCCACGTTGCCCCGACATCAGGGACAAAGCCGATCCCGCATTCGGGCATGGCAATCTTGGATCGCTCGGTCACGATCCGGAATGCCGCATGGGCCGATATTCCGATTCCACCGCCCATCACCAGACCGTCCATAAGCGAAACGAAGGGCTTTGCCAGCCGCGCGATACGGGCATCAAGCCGATATTCATCGCGCCAAAACGCCATCGACGCTCCGTTATCCTCTCGCGGGGCTTCATAAAGGCTGCGAATATCTCCGCCCGCGCAAAGCCCGCGCTCGCCTTCCCCGGTCAAAAGAAACGCCGCAACCTGAGGATCGTCCTGATATTGGTCCAAGGCTGCATTCAACTCATGAACCATGCCATGCGTCAGGGCATTGATTGCCTCGGGGCGGTTAAGGCGCAACCGCACCAACGACCCGATCCGCTCGACAAGCACATCCGACATCGGCCTATCCCTCTGCTATCACAGAACGAGCGATAATCAGACGCATGATTTCGTTCGTGCCTTCCAGGATTTGATGCACACGCAAATCGCGAACGATTTTTTCAACACCGTAATCTGCCAGATAGCCGTAGCCGCCATGCAACTGCAGCGCCCGATTTGCGACCTCAAAACCGGCATCCGTCACATGCTTTTTTGCCATTGCACAAAGCCGCGTGGACTCTGGCGATTTTGCGTCCAGTGCCGAAGCGGCGCGCCACAAGAAGGTCCGGCTGACCTCAATCTCCGTTGCCATTTCGGCCAAGGCGAATTGCAAAGCCTGGAATTCATTCAGCTTGTGACCAAACGCTTTACGCTCGTCCATATAGCTGCGCGCCTTGTCAAAAGCAGCCTGGGCGCCACCCAAGGAACATGCCGCGATTGACGTCCGACCGCCATCCAGAGCTTCCATTGCATAGCGAAAACCAGCGCCTTCCTCACCTAAAAGCGCCGAGGCGGGAACTTTCACATTGTCCATCGCCACCGTGCGCGTGGGTTGCGCGTTCCAACCCATCTTCTTTTCATTGGCACCAAAGCTAAGGCCCCCGGCGCCCTTTTCCAGAAGAAAGGCCGACACGCCCTTTGGCCCCGGCCCGCCGCTACGAGCCATCACAACGTAAAGGTCTGTTTCTCCGGCCCCCGAAATGAACATCTTCTGCCCCGTCAGCCGGAAGCCTTCATTGTCACGCTCAGCCCGCGTGGCCAAGGCTGCCGCATCAGAGCCTGATCCCGGTTCGGTCAGACAGTAGCTGGCCAGAATTTCTCCTCGGCAAAGACGCGGCAGGTATTGCGCCTTCATCTCTTCCGACCCGTGACGGTCGATCATCTGGGCGACCATATTGTGAATCGAAAGATAGGCCGAAATCGCCGGGCAACCGGTTGCCAACGCCTCGTAAACCAAGACTGCGTCCATCCGGCCAAGGCCGGAGCCGCCATGCGCCTCGGACACCATGATCCCGCCAAGGCCAAGTTCACAGGCCTGACGGATCACATCCACTGGGAAGTGGCGGTCGCGGTCCCAATCCAAGGCATTCGGAGCAATCGCATCGGCGGCAAAGCCTTGGGCCATTTCGCGGATGGCGCTACGTTCTTCGGACAGTTGGAAATCCATCGTGTTACCCCATCAATTCCACGGCGACAGCGGTGCCTTCACCGCCGCCGATGCACAGGCTTGCCACGCCGCGACGCGACCCTTGCGCCTTCAAGGCCGCAAGCAAGGTCACCAGAATACGCGCGCCCGATGCCCCGATCGGATGGCCAAGCGCACAGGCCCCACCATTGACGTTCACCCGGTCCGCAGACAGATCGAGATCTCGCATCGCCGCCATAGCGACTACGGCAAAGGCTTCATTGATTTCAAAGAGATCGACATCCTTGGCTGCCCATCCCGTCTTGTCGAAAAGGCGCTGCATTGCGCCAATCGGCGCTGTGGGGAAAAGACGCGGTTCATTGGCATAACCTGCATGGCCGACGATCTTGGCCATTGGGGTCAAACCCTGCACCTCGGCCTCTGACGCCGTCATAAGGACAAGTGCCGCAGCGCCATCGGAAATTGACGACGAATTGGCTGCCGTTACCGTGCCGCCCTCGCGGAAGGCGGGCTTCAGATGTGGGATCTTGTCAGGTCGGGCGTTGCCGGGTTGTTCATCCACGGCAAACGTCACCGCCCCGCCCTTGCCTTTTGTCATAACCGGCACGACTTCCCCAGTAAAGCGCCCCTGCTCAATGGCGGCTTGCGCGCGGGCCAGTGACCGCAAGGCATATTCATCCTGTGCATCCCGAGTCAACTGGTAGGCCTCGGCACAATCTTCGGCGAACGTCCCCATCAGTCGGCCGCGATCATACGCATCTTCCAGACCGTCAAGGAACATATGGTCGATGACCCGGCCATGCCCCATCCGATAGCCACCACGGGCGCGGTCCAACAGATAAGGCGCGTTCGACATGCTTTCCATGCCGCCCGCAACCATGACCCGAGCCTGCCCGGCCAATATAGCGTCATGCGCCATCATCACCGTTTTCATGCCCGAACCGCACATCTTGTTCACAGTCGAGGCAGGAACCGACACAGGCAAACCAGCCCCCAATGTTGCTTGCCGTGCCGGCGCCTGCCCCTGCCCGGCAGGCAGCACGCAGCCCATCAACACTTCATCGACATCTGCCCCGGGCACCCCGGCACGTTCCAAAGCAGCCCGAATAGCCACAGCGCCCAATTGGCCTGCAGTTTGGCCGGAAAGGCCACCCTGAAACCCACCCATTGGGGTACGCGCGGCCCCGACGATCACGATTGTCTCGGTCATCTGTTCCTCCGTCAGGGTCTCACGACCCTTACTCCTCCGAGGCGCATAATAGGTCAAAACTGCTGACCTACAAGCCCCTAATTCGCCGTCACCCGGAGACAAGGCCGGGGACGGCGGATTTCAACATTTCAGTCGTAGGTGCGGCGGTCCTCAATCACCTTGCCATCATTGGGCAAGGCGCCGGGAGGCATCAGTTCCACATGGCCGCGCATTTTCAGCGTGGCCACAATGCTTGCTTCGTAAAGCGCTGGATTGGTTGCGCGGGTCTCGATCTGGACAGTCATGACATCCATCTCGCCTTCGCGGCTGGCAACCACCCGCGCACGGGCAATTTCATCATGGCGCGCAACAAGTTGCTCGACTTGTTCAGGGCGCACGAACATGCCCTTGATCTTCGTCGTCTGATCGGCGCGGCCCATCCAGCCCTTGATCCGCCGGTTTGTCCTTCCACAGGGGCTGGCACCGGGCATGATTGCAGAAAGATCGCCCGTGGCAAAACGGATCAACGGGTAATCCGGGTTCAAGCTTGTCACAACGACTTCACCCACTTCACCATCCGGAACCGGGCGATCTGAACCGGGGCGAACGATTTCAACGATCACACCTTCATCAAGGATCATCCCTTCCATCGCGAGGGATTCGTAGGCAATATTGCCCAAGTCCGCAGTCGCATAGCATTGCAGGCACGCTATCCCACGGTCCGAATACCATTGACGCAAGCTTGGGAACAAAGCCCCGCCGGAAACAGCGGCACGGGTGATCTTCAATCGTTCTCCCATCTCATCCGCTTTTTCCAGGATTACCTTCAGATAGTCGGGTGTTCCGGCATAGGCGGTCGTGCCAATATCGGCCGCGGCCCGCACCTGCAACTCCGTCTGTCCCGTTCCGGCAGGCAAGATCGAAGCTCCGACCGCCCTTGCCCCGTTTTCAAAGATCATTCCCGCGGGCGTCAAATGGTAGCCAAAGCAGTTCTGGACGATATCGCCCTTGCCGACACCGAGTGCGTGCAAAAAGCGGCCCATTCGCCACCAATCATGCGATACGCCGCCCGGTTCATAGATTGGCCCCGGGGATTGAAAATAGTGAACGATCTGCCCCACTTTGAGATCGCCAAACGGCGGGTTCGCTTTCTGCCTCGCTGAAAGCTCGGCCTTTCGCAACACAGGCAGCGTGGCAAGTGCCGATAGATCGGACAGTTGCTCTGTTCCCTGCATCTTGCGGATCGCATTCAAAGCAGCCAATTGCGCCGCTTCGCGTGCATCAGAACTACGGGTTTCCAAATCATCGAAATGCGTCATGGCATTCACCTTTGCCCCATCTGCCATCACGACAACCAACGCTTGCGGCGGCGGTAGCTACGAACGTCCCGAAAGCTGTTACGGCCTTCGTCCGACATACCAAGGTAGAATTCCTTCACGTCTGGATTTTCCCGCAATTCATTGGCCGGTCCGTCCATCACGACGCGGCCGCCTTCCAGAATGTAGCCGTAATGGGCGTAGCGCAGAGCGACGTTGGTGTTTTGCTCGGCCAGCAAGAACGTCACGCCTTCGCCTTCGTTCACAGCCTTCACGATCTCAAAGATCTGCTCCACCAGCTGCGGGGCCAGACCCATGCTTGGTTCATCCAGCAAGATCGTTTCAGGCCGGCTCATCAGGGCGCGGCCGATGGCAACCATCTGCTGCTCGCCACCCGACGTATAGCCCGCCTGCGATTTGCGGCGCTCTTTCAGCCGCGGGAAGTAGTTATAGACCATCTCAAGGTCGCGCGCGATTTCAGCGCTGCTGCTCTTTCGGGTATAGGCCCCGGTCAAGAGGTTGTCCTCGACGGTCAGGTGTTCAAAACAATGCCGCCCTTCCATGACCTGAATCACGCCCTTGCGGACCAGATCGGCAGGCGACAAATCCTGCACGCGCTCGCTGCGGTACTGGATGGATCCCTTGGTAACTTCCCCCCGTTCAGATTTCAGCAGGTTGGAAATCGCCTTCAGGGTGGTGGTCTTTCCGGCCCCGTTGCCGCCCAAGAGCGCGGTGATGCCGCCCTTTGGTACCGACAGGCTGACACCTTTCAGCACGAGGATCACGTGGTTGTAGATCACCTCGATATTGTTGACCTCAAGCAGAGCCTGTTCCGTTTTGGTCGCGTCCAGCATGATCTTCGTCCCGGAATGAATTTGAAGGGGTGGGTGCCCCGGCACAGCCGGAGCACCCGTTCAGGTCTTAGTTGCAGCGCTCGGTGATCTTGTTCTCAGCTGCGAAGGCAGCCGAGTCTTCCATCACCAGTGGTGTCAGGACCTCGTCGTCAGGCGCGATGAAGCCGGTTACGAGGCTCCACTTCTTGGCAGCGGCATCCCACTGTTGGATCATCGCGGCACCGGGGCCACCGTGATCTTGACAGCTGGCTGCAAAGGGCTGGCCAAAGTTTGGCAGGCCAAGTTCGACCATGCGCGCTTCGGTCACTTCAAGCTGCTCGAACCCGTCGCGCACCTGGCCCGCATTGACCGCCGCCGTGCCGTGGATTTCCTGCGCCTTGCGGATCGCTTCGGAAATCACCATGGCCGCATACATTCCGCGAGAGTAAAGCACGCTGCCCACCTGATCGCCCGCGCCCGCAGCCTTGCCTGCGTCATGCACATATTGCTTCAGTTCGGCATAGACAGGGTATTCGCTGCCCGTGCCGTGCATGGCAAGGCTCTTGTAGCCATTGGCGCCATCGCCCGCCGGAAGCACATCGTTTTCCGAGCCGGACCACCAGACACCGATGAAGTTTTCCATCGGATAGTTGATGTTGACAGCCTCCTGAATCGCCACGGCATTCATCACGCCCCAGCCCCACATCAGCACATAGTCCGGCTTGTCACGGCGGATTTGCAGCCACTGCGACTTCTGCTCCTGGCCGGGATGGTCAACCGGCACTTCAACCAGCGTATAGCCGTGCTTCTTCGACAGTTCGGTCAGAGTCCGGATCGGTTCCTTGCCATAGGCAGAGTTGTGATAGACCAGCGCGATCTTCTTGCCCTCAAGGCTGCCGCCATTCTGATCCAACAGGTACTTCACCGCCACGCTGGCTGCGTCCCAATAGTTGGCCGGGTAGTTGAACACCCATTCAAAGACCTTGCCATTGGCTGCCGAAGTCCGGCCATAGCCGGGCGTGTAAAGCGGGATGCCGTCGGCTGAAACCTTTGGGATCAGCTGATAGGTGATCCCGGTCGACAGCGGGTTATACACCAAGGCACCTGCGCCTTTGGTGGCCTCATAGCATTCCACGCCCTTTTCGGTGTTATAGGCGGTTTCGCATTCGGTCACGACGACCTTTTCGCCACCGATCCCGCCGTCGCGCTCATTCAGAAGCGTAAAGTAGTCGGCGAACCCGTCAGCATAGGGAATGCCGCCCGGAGCATAGGGGCCAGTGCGATAGGAAAGGCTTGGGATCATCAGATCTGCCATTGCCGGTGCGGCGGTCGCGGCGATCGCGGCTGCAACAAGGGCGGTCAGGGTCTTTTTCATCAGGGTTCCTCCCATAGGTTTTGATGAAATGCCGGTTTCAGTCGTTCTTCTTGGTCCAGCCCGCCCGCATCAGTGCGGGAAAGGCCAAAGTCTCAGCTTCTCTTTCGCCACCCGCCACAGCTGGTTCAAACCGTGCGGTTCAGCGATCAGGAAGATGATGATCAAGCCACCCACGATCATCAGTTCGATATGGGCAGCAAGGTCGGTCGGCCAGCCAAGGCTGCCAACGAGGATGTTCTTCAAAAGCACCGGCAGCAGCACAAGGAATGCGGCCCCGGCAAAGCTGCCGAAGATCGATCCCAGACCACCGATGATGATCATGAAGAGGACAAGGAATGACTTCTGGATGCCGAAGGCTTCGCCAACTTCCACCGCGCCTAGGTAAACGCTGAAGAACAAGGCACCAGCGACGCCGACAAAGAACGACGACACCGCAAAGGCGCTAAGTTTTGTCGTCAGCGGATTCACCCCGATGATCTCGGCGGCGATGTCCATGTCCCGAATGGCCATCCACTGGCGACCAATGGAGCCACGCGTCAGGTTGCGCGCCATCCAGGCCAGCCCCGTCAGGATCACCAGACAGAACAAATACTTGGCCCAGGCAGGTGTTGAGGCACCGGTCACGGCAATCCCGAAAATGGTACGTTCCGGTGCGGTGATCTGACCAGAGGCCGAATAGTTATAGAACCACGGCACCTTGTTGAAGAGCCAGACAAGGAAGAACTGCGCGGCAAGAGTCGCCACAGCAAGGTAGAAGCCCTTGATCCGCAGCGACGGCAGCCCGAACAGCACACCGACGATCGCCGTCACCCCCCCCGCCAGAAGCACATGGAAGAAGATCGACACCTCGGGAAAAGCGGTCATCAGCTTGTAGCAGGCATAGGCCCCCACTGCCATGAACCCACCCGTCCCAAGGCTGACCTGCCCGCAATATCCTGTCAGGATGTTCAGTCCGATGGCCGCGATTGCGTAGATCAGGAAGGGCACAAAGACGGCGTTTGCCCAGTAATCGTTGATGAAAAACGGCACCACGCCAAAGGCAATCGCCATGACGGCCCAGTAACGGATGCGGTCGAATTTGATCGGAAAGGTCTGGCTGTCCGACGCGTAACTTGTCTTGAAATCACCGGCTTCACGGTAAAGCATGGATCAGACCCTTTCGATGATTTTTTCGCCAAACAGGCCTTGTGGCCGGAAGACGAGGAAAACGAGTGCAAGCACATAGGCAAACCAGTTCTCGGTCGCGCCGCCGACCATCGGGCCGATGAAGAACTCGAACAGCTTTTCGCCCATGCCGATGATCAACCCACCCACGATGGCGCCGGGAATTGAAGTGAACCCGCCCAACATAAGCACCGGCAGCGCCTTCAGCGCGATCAGCGACAGCGAGAACTGCACGCCCGATTTCGAGCCCCACATGATCCCTGCTACTAGGGCCACGATTCCGGCAATCGACCAGACCAAAATCCAGATAAACCGCAGCGAAATACCCACCGACAAGGCGGCCTGGTGATCGTCTGCCACAGCGCGCAGCGCCCGACCCTGTTTGGAATATTGGCTGAACAGCGTCAACGAGATGACCAGTGCCGCAGCAACGAAGGCCGCGACAATATCTAGCGTGTCGATAAACAGGCCATAACCGAATAGGTTGTAGGTTGTGCTTTCGATGGTTTCGTTAATGCCCTGTGGCAACCCGACATCCAGTTTCTTGATGTCAGCGCCCCACATCACATCGCCAAAGCCTTCCAGGAAATAGGCAAGGCCGATGGTCGCCATGAACAGGATGATCGGTTCTTGGTTGACCAGATGCTTCAGGATCAGCCGCTCAACGATGATTGCAAGCAGCGTCATCACCCCTGCGGTCAGGATGATGGCGATCAAGCCGGGAACCTGGAACCCGAAGTGATGGACCGACGTGCCGAAAACCGCATTGATCAGGTGCGCGAAGGGCACCTGCCCGTCCATGATCCCGACCAATGTCAGGGCCGCGAACAAGGCCAGCACGCCTTGGGCATAGTTGAAGATGCCCGAGGCTTTGAAGATCAACACAAAGCCCAGCGCCACCAGCGAATACATGACCCCGGCCATCAGGCCATTCAGCGTCACTTCAAGCGCGAACCACAATGTATCAGGCATGATTGGCGCCCCCCTTGGTCAATGCCACGTCAGTCAAGTTCAACTCAGTCATGGCTGACCCCCAGATAGGCGTCGATGACGTCTTGATTGTTGCGAACTTCATCCGGCGTGCCGTCGCCGATCTTCTTGCCGTAATCCATCACGACCACGCGGTCGGACAGATCCATGACCACGCCCATATCGTGTTCGATCAGCACCGTTGTCGTCCCGAATTCATCATTCACATCAAGGACAAAGCGGCACATGTCCTCTTTTTCCTCGACGTTCATGCCCGCCATGGGTTCGTCCAGCAGCAGGATCTTCGGTTCAGCCGCCAAAGCCCGCGCCAGTTCCACCCGCTTTTTCAGACCATAGGGAAGACGCCCTACTGGGGTTTTGCGGATGGCCTGAATTTCCAGAAAGTCGATGATCTTTTCGACCTTCTCGCGGTGCTCGGTTTCCTCGCGTTGCGCCCGGCCCCACCACAGTGCCTGGCTGAACAGGCCGGTTTCCATCTTGGTCAAACGGCCCGTCATGATGTTGTCCAGAACGCTCATCCCATCAAACAGCGCGATGTTCTGGAACGTCCGGGCAATTCCCATGCGGGCGACCTGATAGGGCTTCATCTGCGGGCGCGGTGCACCGCGATACCAGACTTCCCCCTCTTGCGGGATGTAAAAGCCAGAAATCACGTTCAGCATCGACGATTTGCCAGCCCCGTTCGGGCCGATGATGGACCGGATCTCGCCTTCGCGAATGTCAAAGCTGATGTCCGTGATCGCCTTCACCCCGCCAAAGCGCAGCGTGATATTCTTCATCTCCATCAACACGCCGCCGATCTGGCGACCATCTGCTGTCATATAGCCCGTCTCTGGCGCTTGCGCGTTCATGCGGCGGCCCTCCCGGCCTCAGCCTTCGCCACAGCCGCATCCGCCAAAGTCAGCGTCGCGCGAATATGGCCCTTGCGGCCGTCCTCATAAGTCACTTCGGTTTCGGTCGAGATCGTCTTCGACCCGTCGTACAGCGCCCCGATGAGATCGGCGTATTTCTCTGAAATGATGTTGCGGCGCACCTTGCGGGTCCGCGTCAGTTCGCCGTCATCGGCATCCAGTTCTTTGTGCAGGACAAGGAAGCGATGCACCTGACACCCGGCCAGCATCGGGTCTGCGGCAACCGATCGGTTCACCTCTTCGACATGGCCCTTGATCATGTCCAGAACCTTGGGGTGCCCTGCCAGTTCCTGATAGCTGGAATAGGCAATGTTGTTGCGCTCTGCCCAGTTCCCCACCGCCGTCAGGTCGATGTTGATAAAGGCCGTGCATTTGTCGCGCCCCGCCCCAAAGACCACGGCTTCAAGGATGTTCGGATAGAACTTCAGCTTGTTTTCCACATATTTCGGCGCGAACAGGCTGCCATCAGCCATCTTGCCCACGTCCTTCGCCCGGTCGATGATCCGCAGATGGCCCGTTGCCTCTTCGAAAAAGCCCGCATCTCCAGTGGCAACCCAGCCCTCGGCATCCTTGGTCGATGCCGTGCTTTCGGGGTTCTTGTAATATTCCACAAAGGTCCCGGGGCTGCGATAGAACACCTCGCCATTATCGGCGATCCGCACTTCAACCCCCGGTGACGGAACACCGACAGTGTCCGACCGCACCTCGCCATCCGGTTGCTGGGTGATAAAAACCGAAGCCTCGGTCTGGCCGTAAAGTTGCTTCAGGTTGATCCCCAAAGAGCGATAGAAATCAAAGATTTCCGGCCCGATGGCCTCCCCCGCCGTGTAACCCACACGAATACGGCTGAAGCCCAAGGTGTTTTTCAGAGGCCCATAGATGAACAGATCACCAAGGAAATACTTGAACCGGTCCATACCAGATACGGGCTTTCCATCCAGAATGGCGGGGCCAACCTTGCGGGCATGGGCCATGAAGCTGTCGAACAGCTTCTTCTTGAAGGCCCCCGCATCTTCCATGCGGATCATGACGCTGGTCAATTGGCCTTCGAACACCCGCGGCGGCGCAAAGAAATAGGTGGGTCCAATTTCGCGCAGGTCGGTCATCATTGTGGCCGCGTTTTCCGGGCAGTTCACACAGAACCCGGCCCACATCGCCTGACCCACCGAAAAGATGAAGTCTCCCACCCAAGCCATTGGCAAATAGGCAAGAATCTCCTCATTCGGACCAAGCTTATCGAATTCACAAGAATTCCGGCTGGTCTCAATGATGTTGCGGTTCGACAGAACCACGCCCTTGGGCTTTCCGGTGGTGCCCGAAGTGTAGAGCATCACGCAGGGATCGTCATAACCCAGCGCATCAATGCGCACCTGCAACTCGGCCTCAAAGCGGTGATGCGCGGCGCGTCCCTCGGCCTCGACATCTGACAAGGCATTCATGCGGCTGTGGTCATATTTCCGCAGGCCACGTTTGTCGACATAGACCACTTGATCGATGTGGTGGACTTTCTCTTGAACGTCGATGACCTTATCGACCTGCTCTTGGTCGTCACAGATGACAAATCGGGCACCGCAATGGTCCAGCACATAAGCCATCTCTTCGGCCACCGCATCCTGATACAACGGCACAGGAATCGCACCACACATCTGCGCGGCCACCATCGACCAGTAAAGCGACGGGCGGTTCCGACCGACGATAGCGACGAAATCCCCTTTGTTCAGCCCCAAAGCCAGAAAACCCATAGCCAAAGCCCGGGTTTCCGCATGGGCTTCGGCCCATGTCCAGCTTTGCCAGATGCCGAATTCCTTCTCACGGAATGCCGCGCGTGACGCGAATTTTTGCGCATTCCGCGCCATCAGCGCCGGAATAGACGTCAGGCCCTCCACTGGCTGGCGATCTGTCATGCATTTCCTCCCTAACCGCATCTGCGGAGCCCGGCAGCCGGGCGACGTTGCCCGGTCTGCTGCCGGGCTTTTCGATGGCAGCACCGTCAGCGGGAAGTTTTTCGTCACTTTTGCTGAAATCTTACGAATTGTAACAGGCGCACTCGCCCCCTTTCACAGGCCTTCCTCATGATGTTAGCCATGAGGGGCAAGGAGCGGTCCGCCATGCCCATCAGCGATGATGCCATCACCCAACTCACCCGCACGGGTCTGAACCTGATTCAACAGGCTCTGTCGATCTTTGACAGCGACCTGAACCTTGCCGTTTGCAATCGTCGTTATCAGGAGATGTTCGACTTTCCACCCGACTACGTTCTGCCGGGGATTTCCTTCGAAGAAACCATCCGCTTTCTGGTGTATCGCGGCGAATACGGCCAAATCGAAAACCCCGAAGAGGCCATTCGCGCCCGCATCGAAGCCGCTCGCGCCTTTGTTCCGCATTACATGGAACGGATGCGACCGAATGGCAGGTGGGTCAGTGTCGAAGGCTTCCCCCTGCCCCAAGGTGGCTGGGTAACCGTTTACACCGACATCACTGAGGTGCGCTATCACCAGCAAATGCTCCGCGCCCGCTCTGCGGAATTGTCGGAACAGCTTTTGTCTAACTCCGAACGTCTTTCGGAAACCAACCGCGCTCTTTCCGCAGCCAATACGTCCCTTTCGGCAGCCAAGGCTCAACTGACAGAGATGGAGGCGCGCACCCGTCTGACGACCGAGATGATGCCCGCCCACATCGCCCATGTGGATCGGTCTCTGCGCTACACCTATACCAACCGTCGCTTGTCTTCGATCATGCCGGGGCGCCCACAACAGATCATCGGTCTGACTGGGCGCGAGGCTTTGGGAGAAGCCAATTTCGGAAAGATCGAACCCTATCTGCACAACGCGCTGAAGGGAGATGCCTCGGTCTTTGAATTCACCGATGCCGGGTCCGGGCGCCGCATCCGTGCCGCCTTCACCCCCGACCAGATGGGCACCGGCCCGATCAATGGCGTCTACATCCTGTCGATGGACATTACCGAGGAAAGCCAGGCCCGGGCCGCTGTCATGCAAACCCGCAAACGGGAACTCGCGGCTCAGCTGACCTCTGGCCTTGCCCATGATTTTGCCAATCTTCTGACCATCATCCTTGGCCTTCAATCTCGGCTGGATCGCCTGGTTCTGCCGAAAGGCGCAAAAGACCTGGTCCGCTCTACGCTTGGTGCCGCACGCCGTGGTGGAGCCTTGCTCGACCGTATCGCCTCAATTTCGGGGCGTCGCGAGGTTCGGCCAGTGGCCGTTGACCTGCCTGCTTTCCTCAAAGACCTTGAACTGCTTGCAGGGCCGACCCTGCCCAAAGGCATCCGTCTTGAAATTCACGCCAGCGGCTTTTCCGTTCCGGTGCTTTTGGATGCAGGGTCGCTTCAGGATTCGCTTCTGAACCTGATCCTGAATGCCAAGGACGCCATCGGGCCAAAACCCGGCCTGATCACCCTAGATGTTCACCCTGTCCACGAAACATGGATCGAATTTTCCGTGACCGATACAGGCACAGGTTTTTCAGCCGAGGCGCTCGACCGCGCTCTGGACCCTTTCTTCACGACCAAGGGCGGTGAAGGCTCGGGCCTTGGTCTCTCGATGGTCTATGATCAAACCACCTTATCCGGTGGCATGGTTCGACTGGAAAACACGGAACAAGGCGGCGCTCGCGTCGAACTCCGCCTGCCCTATCGCCCCGCCCCAAGGCAGTCTCCTCCCGGCATGGTTCTCTTGGTCGAAGACAGTGACGAGATTCGCGAAAGCGTGCGCGAACTGCTTCGGAGCATGGGGCATTCCGTGATCGAGGCCAGCAGCGCCAGCGAGGCTGAAGCCTTGGCCGACATTCCCGGTCTCGACCTTGTGCTGACCGACCTCTACCTTATGGGCAGCAAGACGGGTCTCGATCTCGCCCGCGCCCTCACCGCGCGCGGCTTTACCCGTATCGCCCTTATGACCTCGGCTCCGCCCGCCGATCCCCTTCGCGCCGCAGCACATGGAGAGTTTCCACTTTTGCCGAAACCTTTCGACGCTAAAACGCTTGCACAATTCCTTCCTACGGTGACCGGATGACCCAACCGCTTGTCGCAATTCTCGACGACGAACCAGAGATACGCAAAATGCTCTCTGACGCGCTGAACGACGCCGGGTTTCGAACCGTTTCCTATGCACGGGCCACGGAATTCGAGGCAGGTCTCAAGCGTCAGTCGCCGGATGTCTGCCTTGTCGATCTGGGTTTGCCTGATCGCGACGGACTTGTTCTCGTCCACCGACTTGCCTTGGAATCTGGCGCAGCCATCATCATCATTTCGGGCCGTAGTCAGGTTCAAGACCGCGTTATGGGTCTGGAACTGGGGGCCGACGATTACATCATCAAACCCTTCGACCCCGCAGAAATCGTCGCGCGCGTCCGCGTCCGCCTGCGAAAGACGAAACCCGCCGCGGAACGCGGGGGCCAGATTGCACGCTTCAACGGCTGGACCGCCTTGTTCGACAGCTACATGCTGCTTTCTGAAACCGGGGAAGAAATCCCGTTTTCCAATGCCGAAGGCCAAGTCCTACGGCTTTTTCTGGAAAGCCCCCGCCGTCTCATCAGCCGCGCCCAGATGCAGGAAACCTTGGGCGGGGCTGCGGGGGAAAGCTTTGACCGCGCGATGGACGTTCGCATTTCCCGCCTTCGCACAAAACTGGGCGAAGATCCCAAAAACCCGAGCCTGATCAAAACCATCTACGGCGCGGGCTACATTTTCCTTGGGGATGTTGTCTGGGAATAGGCAAAGTCCCTTTCGCCTCCGCGCCCTAAAGGATAGGTCTAGGGCCTAGAACCCCGAACTGATTGACGTACCTCATTTTGCACCAGATAGTGAAGCCACGCAAAGAGGACGTCATGCACAGACCCACGGTCAACGACATCGCACGCGAAGCAGGCGTCAGCCTCGCAACGGTCGACCGCGTGCTGAACGCACGCCCCGGGGTCCGCGAGAAAACCATCACCGCCGTCAACGATGCGATCCAGAAACTCGGCTATGTCCGAGACCAAGCCGCCGCCAATCTGGCGCGCGGGCGCGACTATCGTTTCGCAATCCTCTTGCCGGATACGGACAGCCAGTTTGTTCAAACCCTTGTCGAGGCGCTGGAAGACGCGGCAACTCTAGCCGCGACCAGCAGAACACGGGTCGAATTCCACCGCTTTCCAGATGAGAACATGCACGAGCTGAGCAAGCTCATGTCACAACTGGCAGAAACCGACCTTGCGGGCCTTGCGCTCATGGCACCGGAAACGCCGCTGACCCGCGACGCCATCCGAAATGTGAAAGCCAAGGGCATCCCGGTTGTGGCGATCGCCTCAAACATGCCAAATAGTGATATAGATCATTATGTTGGCATCGACGCCTATGCCTCTGGTCGCACCGCCGGGGTTCTCATGGGGCGCTTCTCTTCGGAGCAAAAGGGGCGCATTCTGGTCATCGCCAACTCAATGCATCTGCGCGAAAGTATTGAACGACGGCGCGGATTTGATGAGGTGATCCAGCGTAACTTCCCCCAGATCGAAGTGCTGCAAACGCTGGAAACGCACGGCTCCCCCACCACTTTGCGCCACGTCGTGGCCGAAATGCTGGCCCACACACCCGACGTAACGGGCATCTACGTTCTTGGCTCCGGCCACCGCGCTCTTGCCTCTGCGCTTTCTGAATTCGGTCTTTTGGGGCGCGTCACGGTCATTGGGCATGAGCTGACAGCCCATACAAGACACGCCCTGGAGCTTGGCCATATGGATGCGGTCATCACCCATAACCTTGGCCACCTTGCCCGATCCTCCCTGCGCGTGTTGCGCGCAAAAGCGGACCGCACACCGATCGACGAATCGCAGGAAACCCTGCGAATTGAAATTGTGATTCGAGAGAATCTTCCCCCAACCTCGGCCTGACACCCCCTGAAAACGGCCCTCAAAGCCCTTTGAACCCATATGCCGATTTGAATTTGAGGTACGCACCTCAAAAATGCTGGACAGGCCCGAACAAAGCCGCGTAACGTCCTTTTCAGCGACAGAAGGCCCGGCACAGCACCGCATTTTTGCTGAGACCGCGCACGGCACACCAAACATCCATGGGAGGAATTCCAATGAAGGCCAAATTTCTGACGGCAACTGCGGTTGCCGCCCTTTTAACGGCTGACGCAGCATCGGCGCAAAGCAATGAATTGACTCTGTGCTGGGCAGCCTGGGACCCGGCAAACGCGCTGGTGGAACTCTCGAAGGATTTCGAGGCGCAATCCGGCATCAAGATGAACTTCGAATTCGTTCCTTGGCCGAATTTTGCCGACCGTATGCTGAACGAACTGAACTCGGGTGGCCAGCTTTGCGACCTTTTGATTGGGGATAGCCAGTGGATCGGCGGCGGCGCCGAGAATGGTCACTATGTGAAGCTGAACGACTTCTTCGACGCCAACGCGATCAGCATGGACGACTTCGCCCCGGCAACGGTTTACGCTTATTCCACATGGCCCAAAGGCACACCGAATTACTACGCCCTGCCGGCGATGGGGGATGCCAATGGCTGGTTCTATCGCAAGGACTGGTTCGCTCGCGAAGACATTCAGACCGCCTTCAAGGAAAAGTACGGCCGTGATCTGGCCGAACCAAAGACCCAAAAGGAACTCCTTGAAATCGCCCAGTTCTTCCAAGGACGTGAGATTGACGGGCAAAAGGTCTACGGCGCCTCGATCTTTACCGAGCGCGGGTCCGAAGGCATCACCATGGGCGCTACCGGCGCGCTTTATGCTTGGGGCTTCAAATATGAAAACACCCCGGGCGCCTATGATATGGAAGGCGCGGTGAACTCTCCCGCCGCGGTCGAGGCACTTGAATTCTATAAGGAATTCTACAAGACCGCGACCCCGCCCGGGTATGACAACGCCTATATGGAACAGTCGCTTGACGCCTTCAAATCCGGTCAGGTGGCAATGGCGATGAACTGGTTCGCCTTCTTCCCGGGCCTCTATGCCGACCCCAATACCGGCGGCGACAAGATCGATTTCTTCGTGAACCCGCCGCAAAATCAGGCCGGCTCCACCCTTGGCGGACAGGGCATCTCGGTTGTGTCCTACACCGACAACATGGATGGCGCGCTGGAATACATCAAATGGTTCGCCAATCCTGATGTGCAAAAGAAATGGTGGTCGATGGGCGGCTATTCCTGCCACAAGGCTGTGCTGGACGACCCGAACTTCGTGAACACAGCCCCCTTCGCCGGCGACTTCCTCGAAGCTATGGGCGGCGTTCAGGACTTCTGGCAGGAGCCGGCCTATGCCTCGCTGCTCTTGGCCATGCAGGAACGCCTGCACAACTACATTGTCGCCGATCAGGGCACCGCAAAAGAAGCGCTTGATGGTCTGATTGCTGACTGGACCGAAGTCTTCGAAGACGAAGGCAAGCTCTAAGCTCCCCTCGGGCGCCGGCCCCTACCCTCCGGCGCCCCTTTTTCCTGGAACGCCCCATGTCACACACGCCCATCGACAGATTGGCGCACGCGACCCCGCCCTCTGTGGCGCGGCGGGTCCGTGGCCTGTCGGATCGCGCCATCGCATGGCTTTTCGTGGCCCCCACGATCTTCCTTCTGCTGGCAATCAATATCTTCCCACTGATCTGGACGGTGCGGCTGTCCTTCACCAATTACGCAGCCAACCGCCCGGGGCGCGAGGTCGAATGGGTGGGCCTTCGCAACTACACCCGCATCCTGACCGATGACGGCATCTGGGCCAATATGCAGACGACGGCCCATTTCCTGATCTGGACCATCACCTTGCAGGTCATCATCGGCTTTTCGCTGGCTTGGCTGATTAACCGCAAGTTCAAGGGAAATGATCTACTGACGACCCTGATCGTGCTGCCCATGATGCTGTCGCCCGCCGTGGTCGGCAATTTCTGGACCTTTCTCTACCAACCGCAAATTGGCCTGATCAATTATGTGGTCGAGCTTTTCACGGGCATCCCGGCTTCCAGCTTTTCCATGCTTGGCCCCGGCGGCCTTGCGAAATGGTCGATCATCATTGTCGATACATGGATGTGGACACCTTTCGTGATGCTGATCTGCCTCGCCGGTCTGCGGTCCATCCCCGACTACATCTATGAAGCCGCCGAAATCGACCGCGCCAGCAAATGGCGGCAATTCTGGACGATCACCATTCCGATGGTTCTGCCCTTCCTGATGCTCGCCGTCCTGTTCCGCGGCATCGAAAACTTCAAGATGTTCGACATGGTCGTTCTGCTGACGGGCGGTGGCCCCGGCAATGAAACCCTGCTGGCCAGCATCGACCTGAAACGCGAAGCCTTTGAAAAGTGGCGCACCGGCTATTCCTCGGCCTATGCGATCATCCTTTTCGTCACGGTCTTTGGCCTTGCCTCTATCTATGTCAAAGCCCTGAACAAGGTGAAAGAAAGATGAGCGCCTATTCCGTCACCGAACCCACTGGCCGCTCGAAACTTGTCGCCGCCGTGCTGGTCACCCTCTACATGGTCATCACGCTGATCCCACTGGCTTGGATCATCTCGACCGGCTTCAAATCCGGGCCTGACAGCATCAGTTATCCGCCCAAGGTCGTCTTCGAACCCAGCCTCGAAGGTTATGTGAACCTCTTCACCACACGCACCCGCGTGGCACAAGACGCCTTTGCCGCCCTGCCCCCGGCCGAAACATGGTATGACCAGATCGTGCGGGACCAAGGCATGGTCATCGCAGGGCCTAGCCGCTTTGGCGAGCGGTTCATGAACTCGGTCATCATCGGCTTCGGCTCGACCTTCCTGTCGATCTTCCTTGGAACGCTCGCGGCCTATGCCTTCTCGCGCTTCAAGGTGCCGCTGAAGGACGATCTTCTGTTCTTTATCCTGTCTACCCGGATGATGCCCCCCATCGCCGTCGCCATCCCGATTTTCCTGATGTATCGCGAACTGGGCCTCTCGGACACGCATCTGGGCATGATCCTGCTTTATACGGCCGTGAACATCTCGCTGGCGGTCTGGTTGCTGAAAGGGTTTATCGACGAAATTCCGCGCGAATATGAAGAGGCGGCACTGATCGACGGCTACACCCGCTTTCAGGCTTTCCGCAAAGTCGTGCTGCCACAGGCCGCAACCGGCATCGCATCGACCGCGATCTTTTGCCTGATCTTTGCCTGGAACGAATATGCCTTTGCTGTTCTCTTGACCTCAGGCACCGCCCAGACCGCGCCGCCCTTTATCCCCACAATCATCGGCGTCGGCGGTCAGGACTGGCCCGCCGTGGCCGCAGGCGCAACAATCTTCCTTCTGCCCGTCATGATCTTCACCATCCTGCTTCGCAAACACCTCTTGCGCGGGATCACCTTCGGGGCGGTGCGAAAATGATCAATCATATCAAAATTTTCTGTCGGAAAATATCCCCGCCGGAGGCACCTGCCGCCAGCCGGGGAAGCCTCCGGCGGGGATATTTCGAGACAGAAAATGGAGCACAGCCATGCACGGTTTTCTGAACGGTCTTGTCCGCTTTCGCCGCGGCTCGTGGGAGATGCTGGCAACCATCCTGATCGCCCTTGGCGTTTTCATGCTGATGCAGCCCTTCTTTCTGTGGGCCTACACCTGGTCTTTCCTCGTCACTCTGGTGGGAACTGTAATGTTCATCATCACCAGCCACTTCCCGGAGTAAGCCTGTGGCCGAGATCGTGATCCGCAACTTGCGGAAAGAATTTGGAAATTTCACCGCCGTCAAGCAAAGCAGTTTCACCATCGGCGATGGCGAGTTCTTTATGCTGCTTGGCCCCTCGGGCTGCGGCAAGACAACGACATTGAGGATGATCGCCGGGCTGGAACTGCCAACGTCGGGCGAGATTTTGATTGATGGCGAGGATGTCAGTCAGAAACCCGCATCGCAGCGCGACATCGCCATGGTCTTTCAGATGTTCGCGCTTTACCCGCATATGAACGTCCGCAAGAACATCAGCTATCCGCTGGTCAGCCAAGGCCTGCCCAAAACGCAGGTGCGCGAGCGGGTGGCCGAGGTCGCGCGGATCCTTGATATCACCGACATTCTTGACAAACCGGTCTCGGGCCTTTCCGGTGGCGACCGTCAGCGCGTGGCCTTGGGCCGGGCGATTGTCCGCCGCCCCAAAGCCTTCATGATGGACGAACCCCTTGGCGCGCTGGATGCCGAGTTTCGCGAACACATGGCGGAAGAGCTGCGGGCGCTCCATGACCGCATGAAAGCCACCACCGTCTATGTCACCCATGACCAGCTGGAGGCGATGCAGATGGGCGACAAGATCGTGGTGATGAACCACGGCGTCGTCGAACAGTTCGGCACCCCGCAGGAAATCTACGACCACCCCGCCACCATGTTCGTGGCCGATTTCATCGGCAGCCCGGCGATGAACTTCCTGCGCTTCAACGGCAGTTTCCGGGGCGGCGATACGGGCGTCATTCTTGGCGGCCAGCAGATCGAGACCCCACAGTTGCAAGAGGAAGTTTCGGCCCGCGACCTTGTCCTTGGCGTCCGGCCCGAACATATCGCGCTGACAGACAGCGGCCTCTATCGCGGCCGGATCAGTGCCACTGAATATCTGGGCACCACCCAGATCGTCACCATCGACGCGGCCCATGGCACCCTGAAAGCCCGCATCCCCTCGGGAACTGTAGCGCGTGTCGGCGAAACTGTTGGCATGTCCTTCCTCGCCCCCACCCTTTCCGTCTTTGATGCGGGGTCGGGCCGCGCCTTCCGCACATCCGCAAATCAGGGGGTGTTCCATGGCTGAGGTCACGCTCAAGAACGTCTCGAAATCCTTTGGTGCAACCGAGGCACTGCGGGATGTGACGATGATCATTCCCGATGGCAGTTTCGTCGTCCTGCTTGGCCCCACGGGCGCCGGTAAGACCACCACGCTGCGGCTGATCGCCGGGCTGGATGCGCCGGACACCGGTGACATCACCATTGCAGGGCGATCGGTCCTGAACGACACGCCCGCGCAGCGCGACATCGCAATGGTGTTTCAGCAATACTCGCTCTACCCCCACCTTTCGGTCCGCGACAATCTCGCCTTCCCACTGCGTTCTCCGGTCATCAACATGCCCGAGGACCAGATCGCCACCCGCGTCGCCCAAGTCGCGCAATCGCTGCGGATCGCGCATAAGCTGGACAACAAGGCGACCCAACTTTCGGGGGGCGAGATGCAGCGCGTCTCGATCGGACGCGCCTTGGTCCGAGAGCCACGCATCTACCTGATGGACGAACCCCTCTCCTCGTTGGACGCAAAACTTCGGGCCGATCTGCGGGTGGAACTCAAGCGCATCCATGCCGAATTGGGGGCAACCTTCCTCTATGTCACCCATGACCAGATCGAGGCGATGACCATGGCCACCCATATCGGCGTCCTCGATCACGGTCGGCTGGTGCAATTCGGCCCCCCGCGTGAGATCTATGAAAACCCGGTTTCCACCTATGTCGCCACACGTCTTGGCCAGCCGCGGATCACCCTGCTGCCGGCCGATACCTTTGGCGCCGCCCCTGCGGGCGCAAGAACCATTGGTCTGCGCCCTGAATCCATAGTGACCGGTGAAGGCCTTCCCGCCACCGTGCGCCGGGTCGAACATCTGGGCGACCAGACGCGCCTGCACCTGACACTCGGCGATCATGACATCGTGACGCTGGCCGATCCGCACACCACCCTGACCTCGGGCGACAACCTGAAGATCAGCCCGCAAAACCCGCTCTGGTTCGACGCCAGCGGCAACCGCATCTAGGGGGAGTTTCGATGAAACAGTTCATGAATTCCAAGGAATCGCTGGTCACCGAAGCGATCGACGGTCTTGTCAGGGCCTCGGGCGGCGCCTTGGCGCGGCTTGACGGCTATCCCCATATCCGCGTCGTCACCCGCGCCGATTGGGACCGATCCCGCGATGGCGGCAAGGTCGCGCTCGTCTCGGGCGGCGGATCGGGGCATGAACCCAGCCATGCAGGCTTTGTCGGCAAGGGCATGCTGACGGCGGCGGTTTGCGGCGATGTCTTCGCCTCCCCTTCCGTTGACGCGGTTCTGGCTGGCATCCTTGCCGTCACAGGCAAGGCGGGCTGTCTTTTGATCGTAAAGAACTATACCGGCGACAGGCTGAACTTCGGCCTTGCTGCCGAACGCGCCCGCGCCTTCGGGCTAAAGGTCGCCATGGTCATCGTCGATGACGATATCGCCCTGCCGGATCTGCCACAGGCGCGCGGCGTCGCCGGAACACTTTTCGTGCACAAGGTCGCAGGTGCGCTTGCCGAACAGGGGGCCAGCTTGGAAACCGTGGCCGCTGCGGCGCAGGCGGTCATCACCGGAACCATCTCTATCGGGATGAGCCTTGACACCTGCACTGTCCCCGGCAGCCCGAAAGAAGACCGCATTGGCACCGGCAAAGCCGAACTTGGCCTCGGTATCCACGGCGAAGCGGGCGTCGAGCAGGTCGATTTCTCGGGTGCCCGCGCGGCCATGTCGATGGTCGTCGACCGACTGCTGCCCCATGCCGGCAGCGCCGATCATGTCGCGCTCTTGAACAATCTCGGCTCCACCACCCCCTTGGAAATGAGCGTTCTGGCCGAAGAACTCGCCCGTTCCGCCTTGGGCGGGCGGATCAAATGGATCATCGGTCCCGCCGCCCTGATGACTTCCCTCGACATGCACGGCTTCTCGGTCTCTCTCCTCCCCGTGACGTCCGAACAGGTCGAGGCTCTGGCCGCCCCGGTCTCGCCTCCCTCGTGGCCGGGGCTGGCCAGTTTTGCCGAGGTCGGGGTTCGCCCCCTGCCCGATGGCCTTACCCCCATTCAACCAGAGCCTTCGTCGCATCCGCAACGACGCGTCCTTCTGGCGCAATGCTGCAACGCCCTGATCTCGGCCGAGGCTGCCTTGAATGCACTGGATGCGAAATCGGGCGATGGCGATACCGGATCGACCCTTGCCGGGGCCTCTCGCGCTTTGCTGGCGCGGCTCGACAAATTGCCCTTGGCCGACCCGACGCAGCTTTACCGTGCCATCGGCATGGAACTGGCGCAAACGATGGGCGGCTCATCGGGTGTTTTGCTGGCGATCTTCTTCGCCGCCGCAGGCGACGCCTCGGCCAGCGGGAAGAACTGGATCGGGGCGCTTTCGGCTGGCCTTGACCGCGTGATGCAGGTGGGTGGCGCGAAACCCGGCGACCGCACCATGATCGACGCCCTCGCCCCCGCGCTTGCGGCGCTGCCGAACGGCGTCAAAGCTGCCGCGACGGCGGCCCGCGCCGGGGCTGAGGCAACCGCGAAAATGACCCGCGCCAAGGCCGGACGGGCGAGCTATCTGGGGGCCGACAAGCTCGCCGGTCATAACGATCCCGGAGCCGAAGGTGTCGCCCGGATGTTCGAGGATCTGGCGAGCTAAGCCGCGATTTTCGTGGTCCTCGCTGTGACCACGGAAAGAACACGGGATCACCACGCGAAAACCACGGCTGCAATACGCCCTAGGCGTGGACCTTCAACGCGGCTTCGCGCATCGCGCTCAGGCTTTGGCGTGGGGTCAGGGCTTCGGCCGAAGTGTTCAGATCCAGGACCGCACCGGTGGGGCTGGCAAGCGCGCGCTCCAGTGCAGCGGGGAAGTCTTCGGTCTTTTCCACCCGCTCGCCATGAAATCCGTAAGCCTTTGCAATCATGGTGAAATCCGGGCTGACCATATCCGTCCCGGACACCCGCGCCGGATAATGCCGCTCTTGGTGGGCGCGGATCGTGCCATAGATGCCGTTGTTCAAGATCAGGATAACCGGCGCGGCACCATATTGAGAAGCCGTCGCAAGCTCTTGAAAATTCATCTGAAAATCACCATCCCCGGCAAAGCACAGCACACAGCGCTTGGGGTCCGCCACCTTGGCCGCAATCGCCGCTGGAACCCCGTAGCCCATCGCCCCCGACTGCGGTGCCAGAAGTCGGGAATTCCTCCCGTATTTCATGGCCTTATTGGGCCAATAGGCAAAGTTTCCGGCGCCGTTGGTGATCACGACATCCTCTGGCAAAACCTCGCGCAGATGGGCCGTCACCAACCCCATATCGACAGGGGAAGGTTGCGGCGGCAGATCAAAGGTCGCCAAATACCCCTCCCGCGCCGCCTTCGCCCAGCCACCCCACGCCCCGGAAACAGGTTTAAGAGCAGCAGCCAAAGCATTGGGACCGCTCACAATTCCGATTTCCGGGCGATAGATTTTTCCGATCTCCAAGGCGCTGGAATGCACATGGATCAGGCGCTGTTTCGGGTCTGGAACCTGCAACAGCGTATAGCCGTCGGTCGTCATTTCGCCAAAGCGGACATTGATCGCCAAGATACAATCCGCCTTTTGAATCAAGGATTTGACATGTGCCGGCATACCAACGCCCGCTTCCCCTGAATAGACGGACGAATGGTTGTCAAACATGTCCTGATAGCGGAAAGCCGCCACAACCGGAATATTCGAGGTTTCGGCAAAGGCCTGTAACGCCGCCTTCCCCTCCTCGGTCCAGTTGCAGCCACCCAGTATAATCAAGGGCTTGTGCGACGACCGTAAAGCAGAAAGCGCGTCTTGCAGGGCTGCCGGATCTGGCGACGGATCAGCCATCCGCACTGGCCCCAAAAGGGCCGGAGCGTCGGTTTCCGAGGAAAGCACGTCTTCGGGCAAGGCCACCACAACAGGACCAGGGCGTCCGGTTACGGCCATTGTCCAAGCTCTTGAAAGAATTTCGGGAATCCGTTCGACCTGATCAATCTCGGTAGCCCATTTCGCCATCGTTCCAAAGACGGCGCGATAGTCGATTTCCTGAAAGGCCTCGCGGCCCTTCATATCCGTGCCAACCTGCCCCACAAAGCAGATCATCGGCGCTGAATCCTGCATCGCGGTGTGAATGCCAATCGACGCGTTCGTGACCCCCGGCCCACGCGTCACCATGCAAATTCCGGGGCTCCCCGTCAGCTTGCCCCAAGCCGCCGCCATGAAGGCCGCACCGCCTTCGTTCCGACAATTCACGAAATCTAAACGTCCGTGCGTATCATGTAGAGCATCCAGAACAGCAAGGTAACTTTCGCCCGGCACCCCAAAAGCCTTTCGCGCCCCAAGCGCAACCAGACTTTCGACCAGAACACGACCACCGTGACGCATGGCTCTCTCCAACTATTGCCTGCATGACGAATACCCCCGAGCCTTGGGAACGGGAAGGCTCCTGCAGCCAAAATTCCAGTTCAAAGCCAGAAATCCTTTTGGACATGGCTTTGACGCTTGACCGAAAGCCGCCGCAATGCCACTTCACCCCGGATAATTGTCCGGAGGATACTATGCCCGTCTATCGTTCCCGCACGACCACCCATGGCCGCAACATGGCCGGCGCCCGTGGCCTTTGGCGCGCGACCGGAATGAAGGACGGCGATTTCGGCAAGCCGATCATCGCCATCGTAAACAGCTTTACCCAATTCGTGCCGGGGCACGTTCACCTGAAAGATCTCGGCCAGTTGGTCGCGCGTGAAGTCGAGGCTGCCGGTGGCGTTGCCAAGGAATTCAACACGATCGCAGTCGATGACGGCATTGCCATGGGCCATGACGGGATGCTTTATTCGCTTCCCAGCCGCGAAATCATCGCGGACTCGGTAGAATACATGGTCAACGCCCACTGCGCTGACGCCATGGTTTGCATTTCGAACTGCGACAAGATCACCCCCGGCATGCTGATGGCCGCCATGCGCCTGAACATCCCCGCTGTTTTTGTCTCGGGTGGGCCGATGGAGGCGGGCAAGGCGATCATCAAGGGCAAAGAACTCGCGCTTGATCTGGTCGATGCCATGGTTTCGGCAGCCGATGACAAGTATACAGACGAAGAAGTGGAAGAGATCGAAAAGGCCTCGTGCCCGACCTGTGGTTCCTGTTCGGGCATGTTCACGGCGAATTCGATGAACTGCCTGACCGAAGCCCTTGGCCTGTCTCTGCCGGGTAACGGCTCGACCCTTGCCACCCATTCCGACCGGAAGCGCCTGTTTGTCGAAGCAGGACATCTGATCGTTGACATCACCAAACGCTATTACGAGCAGGGTGACGAAAGCGTTCTGCCCCGCAATGTGGCGAACAAGAAGGCGTTCGAAAACGCGATGGCGCTGGATATTGCCATGGGCGGGTCGACCAATACCATTCTGCACATCCTTGCCGCGGCCTATGAGGGCGGGATCGATTTCGATCAGGACGACATCGACCAATTGTCGCGCCGCGTCCCCTGCCTTTGCAAGGTGGCCCCCGCCAAACAGGACGTCCACATGGAAGACGTGCACCGCGCTGGCGGCATCATGGCAATCCTCGGCCAGTTGGACAATGCAGGCCTTCTGCATCGCGACTGCGTGACAGTACATTCGCCCACCATGGGCGCAGCACTGGATCACTGGGATATCAGCCGCACCAACCACGACTCGGTGCGTGACTTCTTCAAAGCCGCACCTGGCAATGTCCGCTCGGCCACCGCTTTCAGCCAGTCCAAACGCTATGCGGAACTGGATCTGGACCGCAAAAACGGTGTCATCCGCTCGGCGGAACATGCCTTCACGAAAGAAGGTGGCTTGGCCGTGCTAAAGGGCAATATCGCATTGGACGGCTGCATTGTGAAAACGGCTGGCGTCGACGAGTCGATCTTTGTCTTCTCGGGCCCTGCCAAGGTTTATGAAAGCCAGAACGACGCGGTTGCCGGCATCCTGAACAACGAAGTAAAGGCCGGCGATGTGGTGGTGATCCGCTACGAGGGGCCAAAGGGCGGGCCGGGAATGCAGGAAATGCTTTACCCGACCAGCTATCTGAAGTCGAAAGGTTTGGGCAAGGTTTGCGCACTGCTGACCGATGGGCGCTTCTCTGGCGGCACGTCGGGCCTGTCGATCGGTCACGCCAGTCCGGAAGCGGCCGCAGGTGGGGCGATTGGCCTTGTGCGTGACGGGGATATGATCGACATCGACATCCCCGGCCGCACCATCAACCTGCGCATTTCAGAATCCGAATTGGCCATCCGTCGCGCCGAGCAGGATGCCAAAGGATGGAAGCCCGCGAAGACCCGTCCGCGCAAGGTTTCTGCCGCTCTGAAGGCCTATGCCATGCTGGCAGCCTCGGCCGACAAGGGGGCCGTCCGCGTGCTGCCTGACGAGGTCTAAAGACACATCTTAAAAACAACAAAGGGCACCCCTAGGGGTGCCCTTTGTCTTTCGGGTGCTGAAATTACATCGAACTCATGAACTCATCGACTTCCTTCTCGGCCTCTTCTTTGGCCTTGCCGTAGCGCTCTTGAACAAGACCGACAATCTCTTCACGACGACCTTCGATCTGGTCCCACTCGTCGCCAGTGATTTCGCCCCACTTCTGCTGGGCCTTGCCTTTGAATTGCTTCCACTTTCCGTCAATCTGATCGAGATTCATGATCTTCTCCTTCGGTCTGTGCGGCTTATTCCGCAGATGAGAAAACAACGCCTCAGGACACAGAAGGTTCCAAATTCAACCCTATGATCTAAAAAGAAAAAGGCCGGGCTGCCTGGGGACAAGGCTACCCGGCCGAAGGCCGCAACTCCAAGGGACAGAGAGGTGCGGGCAGGCACAAGACACGCATCATAAGGCGGATACAGCGTCACATGGAGCAAACGCAAAGATCTGGCCTTGGTTCCCTGCCCAACGAAAGATTTTACGGCATCATCAAAAGAAACTTTGATCTGCCGTGGTTTGCCCCAAAAATAGCAATTGAAAGATTTGTTAAGCAGCTTAACACTGCGCCGTCTTGAACAGCGTTACGATCGAGCAGGTAGTGTCATGCAGCGACTGCGGAGCCTTGCGACCGCGAAACTTCGACCCAGCTATGAGTGGGGAATCGCCGGAATTGCTTTTGCCATCGCCTTTGGCATCAGGTTCTGGCTTGAAGGATCACTTCCCCCGGGATTTCCATACCTCACCTTCTTTCCTGCGGTCATTCTGACCGGCTTTTTTGCTGGCATCCGGGCAGGCGCTACAGTTGCCCTCCTTTGTGGGCTGGCATCGTGGTATTTCTTTCTGGCACCTCAGTCATCATGGCGGCTGAGTGGTCCCAGTGTACTTGCGCTGCTGTTTTATATTCTAATCGTGGTGACGGACCTGTTCCTGATTCATGTCATGCGTGCAGCCCTGATCAAATTGAATGATGAGCGTCAAACATCTGATCGCCTCGCGCAGCAGAACAAGACGATGTTTCATGAATTGCAGCACAGGGTGTCGAACAATCTTCAGGTGATTGCTTCGCTGCTAAAGATGCAGCAGAGGAACTTGACCGATGAAGCGGCCCGGCAGGCGCTGGAAGTTGCCTCTGCACGGCTGAAGGTTATAGCGACCATTCAGCGCCAACTCCACAATCCCAAGCGGCAAGCCATTGATATTGGGCAGTTACTGAAGGCCGTATTGCCAGAAGTCGTTGAAAGCTCGGGGCTGAAGGATCGCGTCTCTATGGAGTTTGATCTGGAGCCATTGGTCGTTTCTGGTGACCAAGCCACGCCAATTGCCTTGGTGGCGGTTGAACTTGTTTCCAACGTTCTGGAACACGCCCTTGAAGCAGAACGGGTGGTACATGTCAAAATCGCCTGCAAACTCGACGATGGAATGGCGACACTTCAGATTGCAGATGATGGAAAAGGCCTGCCACCAGATTTCCAGCCCGAGAAATCTAGAAGTCTCGGCTTGCGAGTGGCGCATCAATTCGCAGATCAACTTGACGGATCGTTGAGCTTTTCCTCGTCAGATGGCACGACGGTAACACTTGCCTTCCCGCCCCAGTCATCTGACGCCGCCGACGAATAGTCCCAAAAAGGAAGCGGGGCCGCTTTTGCGACCCCGCTCGATTGTTAGAAGGGATGCGCTTTCGCGCACCTCTCTCTGATCGTGTCCAGAATTAAACTGGCGGACGGCCACGTACGGCGCGTGCGATCATCGCGACCACGAACAGGATAATGAAAACGAAGAAAAGAACCTGAGCGATCGAAGCCGAAGCACCGGCAACGCCACCAAAGCCCAAAGCGGCAGCAATCAAAGCTACTACGAGAAAGGTCAAAGCCCAACCAAGCATCACAATATCTCCTTTTTGATCCAGCGCTTATGCGCCTCGTAGAAGAAACGTCTGGGGTTGGATTTGGTTCCTTTGGATTCAGACCAAAAAGCCGTCAGAGCGATTCAGTGGCCGGTTGGCCCCTTTCTTCACCCGTGTGCAAAGCATGTGGCAGGAAGGTCAAAGACAGGCGATACGCATCTCCTTCTTGCTCCTTCTCAATCTCCCCCTCCAATTGCTGTGCAAAGGCATCCAGCAGCTTTGATCCAAAACCGTCAGAGTCGTCGCTAACACCAATCATACGGCCCAGACCGCTGGATTTATCTTGCGGACAGGTCGAGTTCGACATGGACAGGTGCACCTGGCCGTCGTCCTGCCGGGTCAGATTGACGCTGATTTTTGCTTCAGCACGCCCCATTCGCCAACTGTACTTGACCACATTCGTCATTCCCTCAGTGACAAACAAGGCAAGCGGCACCGCCTGATCAGGGGTCAGGCGAATGTCTTCGATTTGCATCTCAAGATCATAGGGCCTTTCGGGAGAGGCTCCGATCTTCATGATGTGCTGGATGATGCGCGGTAGCAATTCGTCCGCCCGAATATCTGTCAGGCCAGTTGTCTGGTAAAGTTCACGGTGGATCGTCGCGAGACTAAGGACGCGCTCTTGCACGCTCTTCATTGCTTGTCGCGCTTCTGGCGAACGTGCTGTCCGCAATTGCATGTTCAGAATAGAAGCGATGAGCTGCAAGTTATTTTTGACGCGGTGATGGACCTCGCGCAGCAGCACCTCTTTCTGATGGATGGTGTTCTCTAGATGCGCTTCATCGTGCAAAATGGCTTCGGTCATCTTTTCATAGGCAATGCCCGCCTCGCGAAGTTCCGATGCCGCCCCACCATAGCGCAGGGGTTTGACCTTGCGGTCACCACCAGCAAAGGCCGTTATACTGTCGCGAAGCGCCCGCACATGTCGCAGCACCTGACTTTCAGCTGCGATCCATGCCACCATCAGGCTTGCCGCCCACATCAACATCGGAAAGGTCAAGGCAGGAAAACCGCTGGCTATTCCGCCGCCATCCAATCGGTCGGCTGGCCACGATCCCATCAGATACAGGTTTCCAGGGGAAAGCGGCACAACAGCAAAGGCACGCTCTTGCCCGGCAACAGTTCTGTCCAAAAAGCTTTGACCAGCTTGGCCAACGAACGATTGAATAGAGTGAGAGGCAGGCAAGAAGGCAGACACGCCATCAATACCCGAGGAGGCCGTCAAAATTTCACCGTCCCTGTCAAAGGTGATCAGCGAGAGAGGCTGTTCATCTGTAGAATTTTCTTCGACTTCGCTCTCGGCGGCAGCAATGGCCGAGTGCGTCATCGATAGCGATGCAAAACCCAGAAGGCGTTCATAGTGACCGAAAACAGGCGCCGAGAAATTCAAGATAGACGTCCCAGAGATGGGGCCATTGCGGTTCACTGTCAGTCGCGATTGCGGAACAGCAACCATTTCCGCCAGCCATGGGCTGTCTGATAGATCGAAAGCTTCATCGGCCGACGTGCAGGTAATCATTCCGTCCGGTGGGATGAAGCCGACAAAGGAATAGCGTCCGGCAGAGCTTTGCGCCGTTCGGTTAACGAAATCCGAGCAGATTTCCGGATCGGTGATGATCTGCGGGAAAGTTGCAGCCAAAGTGTCAACCGCACCCTGTGCTTGCATCATCATGTCAATCTGCGGCGCCGCTGCCAGCAATGTTTCACCAAGAATCGCCGCTCTCGCGCGGCTTTCTGCGACCCTCTCAGCAGCCAAGGTTTGCACATAGCTCAAGACAGCAAGGGGCAGCAAAGCTGCCCCCATCAGGGTCATCAGACGAAAACCCAAGCCTCCGACTCGAAACCTTTGCCGCAACCTTGTGATCATCTCGGGATCATGCCGCCTGTGGGCCGGACCGCGCCATCACAGCCATCGTCATGCTTGCATCCCCTCCCAAAATGTCTTCGCCGGACTTCATCCCCAGAAGTTCGCAAAGGCGCTGGCGCGCACGATTGGCGCGGCTTTTCGCTGTTCCGACCGCTACCCCCATCATCTCGGCAGCTTCTTCATACGCGTAGCCGTTAGCGCCGACGAGGATCAGAACTTCGCGATGTTCAGCAGAAAGTTGGTCAAACGCCTTCGAAAAATCGGCGAACGCCAATCGGCCGTCATGCTCGGGCCGTTCAAAGAGACTGCCTGCATGAATACCCTCGGGATCTGCGACCTCGCGCTTCGTTTTCCGCTTGGACGAAAAGAAGGTGTTGCGCAGGATGGTGAACAGCCAAGCACGCATGTCGGTGCCCACCGTGAATTTTTCGATGTTCGACCAAGCCTTCAGGATTGTCTCCTGAACCAGATCGTCGGCCTCGGCAACATTCCGGGTCAATGAAATCGCAAAAGCACGCAACGAAGGAATGTGATCCGGCAATTCATCCCGAGGATCGATGGAGGAGCTCATTTGCGCTCCTCCTTCGCCTTCAACTGTGCAAGCAGATTCTTGAACCTGTCAGGGATCTCCTTATCAAGCGCATCTTCAAAGACGCGCTTGAGATTTTCGTCGATGTCACGCCGCAAGCTCGACTTGGGCTTTTCCTCGGCCATATCTTCCTTCATGCTCATATTTGCCATGTCCCATTATTATTCATGGAACCAAACGCAAGGATAGTGCGTTTGGTTCCCAGAAAAACTCGACTGGGGAGAAATTGATGTCGACGACCGAAACTTTAGACTTGTCGCAGGCCGTCGCCCGCGAATTGCCCTACTTGCGTCGCTACGCACGGGCTTTGACCGGAAGCCAGGACTCAGGCGATCGCTTCGCCGCGGCAACGCTGGAAAGCTTGCTGGAGGATTTGTCCGTTGTAGCTACTTCGCAATCCCCTAAAATTGGTCTCTTTCATGCGTTCCATTTGGTATGGACAAGTGCCGGCGCTCCGACTGCAGAAGCTGATGACGTGATTACGGCGGGCGCACTTTCCCATATGGCAAAGCTGACGGCCAATTCGCGCGAAGCCCTTCTGCTGCACGCGATCGAAGGCTTTAGCGAAGGCGAAATTGCAGAGATCATGCAAGTCTCTGAAACTGAAGTGAAGCATCTGATCGAGACCGCAAATCGCGAAATGGAAGCGTCTGTTACGGGTCGCGTAATGGTGATCGAGGACGAAGCGATTATCGCTATGGATATTGTCGATATCGTCACAAGCATTGGCCATTCGGTCACAGGCGTTGCAAGAACGCGCGATGCGGCTATCGCTCTTGCCAAGAAAGAGCGCCCGGATCTTATTCTGTCCGATATCCAATTGGCCGACAATTCTTCAGGTGTAGACGCAGTGAACGCCATTCTGGCCGATATGGGTGATGTACCTGTGATCTTTATCACTGCCTTCCCAGAGAGACTGCTGACGGGTGATAAACCTGAACCAGCCTTCCTGATCACCAAGCCCTTCACGGAAGAGCAAGTTCGGTCCGCAGTCAGTCAGGCGATGTTCTTTTCATCGACGGCGACCCTTGGGCACTGACATACCAACAAAGTTAGAAAACCCGCCGAAATCGGCGGGTTTTTTATTGGAACCATTTGTTTTCTAATGCGTTTCTTTTCCAGACGCGGCAACGCATACGGCCGCGCGATAACAGAAAAGGACGTATCATGTTCAAGAAAGCACTTATTGCCAGCACCGCCCTATTCGTTGCCACCAGCAGCTTTGCTGCAACCATGGTGAAAGATATTGACGTATCTGCCGATATCACTGCTATCGAAAACACAAAGGCTGCCGCATATTGGGCCGACGTTTCGACCGATCTTGAAGCCGCGATTGCAGCACGTCTGGTCGATCAGGTCGGTGAAACCGGATCCGAAATCAAGATTGACGTGAACGAACTCGCCCTGACCAATTCGTTCCAATCCTCGCTTGGGCTTGAAGACGCTGTTCTTGTTGGCCAAGTCAACATCGTCAATGACAGCGACAATACCAAGTTCGATGCTTACGAACTGACCATCAGTGCCAAGGCGGCGAGCGCCTTTGGCCCGGGTGGGCTCCCGCTGGAAGGCGCGTTCACCGACACTCCGGAATACTACGCAGCCTTGATCGAAGCATTTGCAGATGGCGTGGTTACCCGTCTGAAGTAAGGTCAACCTGAGTTCAGACCGAAGCCCCTGGCACGATGAAGTGCCGGGGGCTTTTACATTCGCGACGTTGGTTTGGTCTGTCTTGAAGAAATTAAAAAAGGGGGCATGACGCCCCCCTTTCTTTCCAGCCATCTGCGGATATTACTTCGCAGTCGCACGAAGCATCCAAGCGGCTTTTTCGTGAAAGGCGCAACGGCCCGTCAGCAAGTCTGCGGTTACTGGATCGCCAGCCTTCTCGGCCGTTTCAATTGTCTTGTGCATGCGCTTTGCAACCGCCTCATGATCAGCCGCCAGATCTTCGACCATGGCCTGTGCAGAAGGCAATTTGGCTCGATCTTTGATGATCGACGCCTCCATCACATCGCCAAGACGCGAAGGGGCAAGTTGACCAAGCGCACGGATGCGTTCGGCCAAGTCATCAGCGGCCTTGAACAGATTGCCGTACTGAGCCTCGGTCAAAACATGGATCGAATGGAAAAACGGGCCTTCGACATTCCAGTGGTAGGCGTGGCTCTTGAACAAAAGGCAATAGGTATCGGCAAGCGCACCATTCAGGCCCTTCACAACTTCAGACACCTTTTCGACACCAGTTTCCACCTTATCGGGACGCGGCACAGTTTTCAAAACTTCGGACATTTTCTTCCCTTCTCATTCAGGATGAATTCAAAGGCGCCACAAATGTGGACAACCTCTTCAAAAACGCGGCGGAAGGTCGTCGAGTTCCCTAAGAACGGCGCCCAAAGGTAGCGCATCTGCTCGGATGGGGGAATTCAAAGGGCGGATTAATTCCTTGCCTCAGGAAGACCTTGCCTTTTACTGTTTGATCAAAATAGCGATTCCAGAGGTGACAATGCTCACGGCCTTTGACTCTCGCGACGCCACAGAATTGGCTGGCCGCATCGCCGCAAAAGAAGTCTCGCCGAGCGAGTTGCTGGATTACGCGATAGACAAAACTACTTCCCTGAATCCAAGGATCAACGCTGTCGTGTTGGTGCAGGAAGACATCGCGCGAAAGTCAATTCTGGCTGGACTGCCAAAGGGGCCGTTTCAGGGCCTCCCCTTCCTGCTGAAAGATCTGGGATGCGAGGCTATCGACTTTCCGTCGCATAACGGATCCCGTCTGTTGCAGAACACCCGCTACGGCCGCGACTCAGCGATCTTTCAACGGATCAGAGACACCGGAGTCGTCACCTTTGGTCGTACGACAAGTCCGGAGGGCGGAATTGGCGCCGCGACCGAGGCAGCAGTATATGGAGGCCCTACCAGAAATCCGTGGAATATGGACCACACACCCGGCGGGTCCTCTGGCGGGGCGGGTGCCGCCGTTGCCGCCGGGATCGTTCCTTTTGCCCATGGGTCTGATGGCGGCGGTTCCGTCCGAATTCCGGCCTCCTGCTGCGGCCTGTTTGGCCTGAAACCCACACGTGCGCGCCTGCCCGACGGCCCATATGTCGGGGAAGGTTGGGCCGGAATGGCAATTGACGGTTTCCTGACCTGGTCGGTCCGGGATACTGCGGCGCTGTTGGATGCCTGCCAAGGTGCTGACCTCGGCGCGCCTTATGTCGCCCCACCCCTCCGCGCGGGACATATGCAGGCGATCAGCCGCCCACCACGTCGTCTTCGGGTTATGGTGTGCACAACCACCTTTACCGGAAAGCCAATCCACCCCGACTGCTTACGAGTTGTGAATGAGGCTGCAAAACTGCTGCAAGATCTTGGACATGACATGGATCTTGGCCTGCCCAAAGCAGACTTTGAGGGCATGATGCGCGCTTGGACCGACATAGTCGCCTGCGGTACGGCCCTCGGCATTCGCAAAGCACTTGCAAACCGCGGTCGTGAATTGACCCCTGATGACATTGAAGGTGTGAGCCGTGGCGCGATGGCCCATGCGTCCAGACTGTCAGGTGCGGATTATCTCGACGCCGTTGGAAAGATCCACAGCTTCGGGCGCGAAATGGCTGCTGCATTTGACCCAGAAACGGGCACAGGCCCAGACATCATTCTGTCGTCCACTTTGGCAGAACCGCCTGCAAAAATTGGACGCTTTACCCACGCGACGGACGACTATGTCGGTTATCGGATGGGGCCAGACATGATCTTTTCTTATTCCCCTTTTTGCGCAGTGTTCAATGCCAGCGGACAACCTGCGGCCTCGGTGCCTATGGGCATGTCGGAGAAGGGCTTGCCGATCGGCGTTCAGTTGGCCGCGCGCTTCGGAGCCGATGAAGAGCTGATCGCTCTTTGCTCAGAAATTGAGCGAGCTGCCCCGTGGGCGTCTCGCAAACCGATAATTGACTGATGGGTCAGGTTTTGGTTGCCAGATCGGCCTTTTGCCGTCCAATATGATCAAAACACGACCGGAGCGGTTGAACAGCTGCCAGAAACAGGGGAGCGTCTGACTTTGACTCAACAGGATGCGGTGGCGGCAGAACATGTCGTAAAGGCGTTTGGGCAAGGAAAAGCCTTGGTCAAAGCACTGGACGACGTGTCATTGACCATCGAGAAAGGGGAATTCTTCACTCTTCTTGGGCCGTCAGGCTGCGGCAAAACCACACTCTTGCGCCTGATCGCAGGGTTCGAGATGCCCACGTCAGGAACCATTCTACTGGACGGTCAAGACGTCACCGACCTGCCCCCAAACCGGCGTCCAGTGAACACGGTCTTTCAATCTTACGCACTATTCCCCCATTTGACTGTCCGCGAGAATGTGGGCTTTGCATTGAAGATGCAGGGCCGCAACTCTGCAGAAATCGCTGACCGGACCAACCAGATGCTGGCCCTTGTCAAAATGGAAAGCTTGGCCGACCGGAAAACGGCTCAGCTTTCAGGCGGACAACAGCAGCGCGTGGCCTTGGCGCGGGCGCTTGCACCACAGCCCAAAGTCTTGCTTCTGGATGAGCCCCTTTCCGCCTTGGATCTAAAGCTGCGCAAAGAAATGCAAAGCGAATTGAAGCGCCTGCAAAAAGAAACTGGCATCACCTTTGTTTTCGTCACACACGATCAGGAAGAAGCCCTGACCATGTCGGACCGCGTGGGTGTGATGAGTGCAGGACAGCTACAACAGGTTGCGTCACCGCGCGAAATTTACACGGCTCCGGTCAATCGGTTCGTCGCCGATTTCATTGGCGAGACGAACTTTTTGTCGGCCACGCCAGTCGCTGGCGGTGTTCGTCTTGGATGCGGCGAGGTCATTCAAGCCGAAGGCCAGGGGCCAATCTTGACCGTCCGTCCGGAGCAGGTGCGGATCGTCCCTCCGGAAACCAAAGGCGCAATACCTGCGGTCGTTCAAGGCCTGGTCTATATGGGGACCGATATGCAGGCCCAGATGCGGCTTCCTGATGGAGAAGCACTCACTGCCCGTCTGCCCCTCCCTCCGGGCGGCGATGCGGGGCTGGTTCAGGGCGACAGGGTTGCCGTGACATTTGCGCCGGGCGCTGCGCGACTGATCCGGGAGTAGTACGATGAGCCGCGCAGAAGACAAACAGTCCCAGACTTCAGCCCGAAACGGCTGGCTTCTCTCGGCCCCTGCCCTAACCCTTTTGTTCTTTGCAGCCTCTGGCCCGCTTCTGATCGTGCTGGTCTACTCCTTTCTGCAAAAGGGAGATTATGGCAATGTCATCTGGGAATTCAGCCCGGAAGGGTGGATTGGCATTCTGTTTTCGCGCGATATTTTTGACGGTACTCTCGGGCTTGCAGACGCGCATCTGACGATCTTCTGGCGCAGTGTGAAGCTGTCGCTTTTGACGACGCTGATTACCTTTGCGTTGGGGTTTCCGACAGCTTGGTTTATCGCAACCCGCCCCCCATCCGAGCGGGCGGGATGGTTGTTCCTGATTACAATTCCGTTCTGGACAAATCTGTTGATCCGAACCTTCGCGATCGGAGAAATTCTGCGCTCCGAGGGCTTGATCAACACAGGCCTGATCATGGTGGGGATCATAGATAAGCCGATCCAGATGCTTTACAACGACAGCGCGGTTCTGGTGGGCATGGCCTATGTGTATTTGCCGCTAATGGTTTTGCCACTGTTTTCTGCAATCGAGCGGTTCGACATGCGGTTGCTGGAGGCTGGCTATGACCTTTATGCCAGCCGATTACAGGTCTTGCGCCATGTCATTCTGCCGATTGTAAGGCCAGGTATCGTCGCCGGGTCGATCCTTGTCTTTGTCCCCTCGCTTGGCGCATATGTCACGCCCCGCGTTCTTGGGGGTGGCAAGAACATGATGATCGGGAATTTCATTGAACTTCAGTTCGGCCAAGGGCGCAATTGGCCCTTGGGTGCAGCGCTTTCGATGACCCTTTTGGTCATCGTGACCGTTGCCTTGCTCTACTACGTCCGGGCAATCAACAAAGGTGGAGCCGGAGGTGGCCATGGCTGAGCGCAGTTTCTCGGTTTCGCGTCTTCCCGGCTTTGCCACAATCGCCTTGGCCGTTTTCCTGTGCCTCTACCTGCCGATCATCACGCTGGTGGTCTATTCGTTCAATGGCGGGCCTTCGATTGCCGTGTGGGAAGGGATTTCCTTACGGTGGTACCATGTAGCTTGGGAAAACGATGCCGTGCAAAGCGCGACCGTGCGGTCCTTGATCATCGCCTGCGCAGCCAGCGCGATTTCGACAACACTTGCGACGATGGCCGCGCTTGGAACAACGCGCCGGGCCGAATTCAAGGGCCAAACCTTCATTTATGTGATGATCAACCAGCCCCTAATGGTGCCAGAAATCGTGACGGCAGTGGCGCTTTTGATCTTTTTCGCCTCGATCAAAGTCGCCACGGGATATCAAGGTTTGGGCTATTTGATCGCGGCGCATTCCGCGTTCTGCATACCCTTCGCCTATCTGCCAATCCGCGCGCGCCTTGAGGGGATGGACATGACGCTGGAAACAGCCGCCGCGGACCTCTACGCGACGCCTTGGCAAACTTTCCGTCATGTTACCCTGCCTTTACTTGCCCCCGGCATCGCAGCGGGCGCTATGTTGGCCTTCGTGATTAGCCTCGATGATGTCGTCATCACTGAATTCGTGAAATCTGGCGGGCAGGACACCTTGCCCACCTACATGCTTGGCCAGTTGCGGCGTGCGGTGACACCCGAAGTCAACGCAATCTCGACAGTTCTGCTGGCCCTGACCGTCGTTCTGTTGACTGCCTTCTTCTTACTGACCCGCAAAAGAAACTAACCAACTGGGAGACTGCAATGAAAAGAACCGTCGCAATGATTGCCGCCTTGATGGCGACAACCAGCATGGCCCAAGCCGAGGGTGTTTTGAACCTTTTTAACTGGGGCAACTATACCAGCCCGGAATTGCTGGCGAAGTTCGAGACCGAAACCGGTATCAAGGTTACGGTCACCGATTACGACAGCAACGACGCCGCTCTGGCCAAGATCGAGGCCGGTGGCCACGGGTTCGATCTTGTGGTGCCAACGCACCAATACGTTCAAATCTATGCTGAAAAGGGCCTGATCGTTCCGTTGGACATGGCAAAGGTGCCAAACCACGCCAACATCGCCCCGGAATGGATGAACGTCGACTGGGATCCGGGCCGTACACTGACCATTCCGTGGCAGTGGGGAACCACTGGGGTTGCCGTTAATACCTCTGTCTATTCGGGTGACATCAACACCTCGGACATCTTCATGAATGTCCCTGAAGAATTGAAAGGCAAAATCAACGTCGTTCCAGAAATGAACGATGTCGTGAACCTTGCGGTCATGTGGGCCGGTGGTCAGCCTTGCTCGGAAGACCCCGAGGTTCTGAAAAAGGCGCGTGACGCACTGCTTGCGGCCAAGCCTGACTGGATCAGCATGGATTACGGCGCGACTGAAAAGCTGTCGAACAATGATTGGGCAGCGTCAGTGAACTGGAACGGCTCGACCATGCGCGCGCGCCTTGCAAACTCGCCGGTTGCTTACGGCTACCCCAAGGAAGGCTACCCCGTCTGGATGGACTCGGTCGCCTTGCTGAAGGACGCACAAAACGTGGACAACGCCTACGCTTTCCTGAACTTCATCGCAGCCCCGGAAAACGCCGCGATGATTTCAGCCTTTGCACGCTATGCAAATGGCATTGCAGGATCCGACGCATTCATGCCCGAAGACATGAAAACGGCTCCGGAAGTTGTGGTTCCCGAAGAGCACAAGGCGGCTGGTATCTTCATCCCGACCTGCTCGCCCAAGGCGCAGGAATACATGACCGCAATCTGGACCGAGCTTCAGAAGTAAGCCAACTGGGGCGGCCCCCGTGGCCGCCCTTCCCTTTTTCGAGGCCGAAATGACCCCTGATCTGATCGTGACCAACGCCCGCGTCTTGACCATGGACGCGTCCCATCCGCGTGCCGAAGCTGTCGCCATTACGAAAGGCCGTATTTCGGCTGTTGGCAGCTGCAACGAGATAGAGATCTTGGCCGGCCCACAGACGCGGATCATCGACGCGAAAGAGCGCACCGTCCTGCCCGGCTTTATTGAAAGCCATCTCCACTTGGTTTTGGGCGGGGCAGAGTTGGCGCATCTTCAGATCGGTGGGATGCACGGATTTGAGGCCCTTCGCGATGCTTTTCGAGCTTTTGCTGAAAAGCATCCCGAACGCCCCCTACTGATGGCTCAAGGGGCGGATTACGGGATGCTTGACCACCCGATGACACGGGCTGATCTAGACGCGATGCTGCCGGACCGCCCGATTGCCATAACCGCCGCAGACCACCACACCGTTTGGGCCAACACAGCTGCCCTGAAAGCGGCAAGAATTTTGCATGGTCTGGAAACGCCGCACGGGCATGAAGTTGTCATGGGAAAGGACGGCCTGGCCACAGGAGAACTCCTAGAATTCGAAGCCTTCGCTCCAGTCATCGCCTTGGGTGGAGAAGCGCGCCTCAATTTGGGAATTGCGACAGGTGGCGAGCCTTCCCCGTGGCCCACCGAAGCAGAGCGTGCCATCGACCGCGCCAAGGTTCTTATGGGGTTAAAGCACTGCGCCGCACATGGGATCACTAGCATGGTGAATATGGACGGCAACCGATACACGCTGGAACTTCTTCGAGAGATGCGGGACGCGGGCGATCTTCTGGCGCGGGTGAAGGTTCCCTTCCATTTCAAACCGCATATGGATCTTTCTGAACTCGACCGCGCCGAGGCGATGACACGCGACTACGCCGACGAATGGCTCAGCAGCGGTTTCGTAAAGATGTTCATGGATGGCGTGATGGACAGCGGCACGGCCTACATGTTGAACGATTACCCGGATGCACCAGGCCACCGTTCTGAACCCTTGTTCCCTCCAGACCGGTTCAACGAAATCGCAACCGAGATTGACCGACGAGGGCTACAAATTGCGGTCCATGCCATCGGTGATGGTGCCGTGCGACAGACGATTGACGGCTACGAAGCCGCACAGAAAGCCAATGGTGAACGCGACAGCCGTCACCGCATTGAACATATCGAGTTGATCGACCCGGCCGACATTCCGCGTCTTGCCGAGTTGGGCATCACGGCAAGCCTGCAGCCCCCGCATCCCCCGGCTGCAATGGATTTTCCGATGTTCCCGACCATGAACAAGATCGCCCCTGCCCGCTGGAAGGATGCCTACACTTGGAACCGGTTGGCAAAGGCTGGGGCGAGGATCGCTTTTGCCAGCGACTGGCCTGTCAGCGATGTCAGTATCATGCGCGGGCTGAAGGCGGCGCTGACACGAAGCCCCTACCCTGGTGCCGAAGATGAGCGGCTAGGACTGATGGAGACACTTTACGCCTATACCGCCGGGGGCGCATGGGCCGCACATATGGACCACATCACTGGCACGCTGAAACCGGGGCTTGCTGGCGATCTGGTGATGCTGGGATGTGATGCGGAAAAGACAGCCCCAGAAGATCTTGACCGCCACCCAATCGCGCTGACCGTCTGCGGCGGTCGGATCACACATGAAGCGCTTTAGGCACCCTTTTCGCGGAGCCAATCTTCAATAATCTGCCGATGCCTTTCCCCGGAATAACTGGGGAAATGACCTGCATGAACAACACGGACAGGCAAAGCATATAGACGCTTCATCGACTCGATATACTGGCGTTGTTCCAAGTCACTAGTGCCCTCGATCAACTTGCCATCATAGACGATGTCGCCTGCGACCAGGATGCCAGTTGCGGCCTCCCAAAGCGCGATCCCTCCAGGCGAATGACCTGGCGTGTGGATGACCTCGAACCGGCGGTCACCCAGGTCAATTACATCTCCATCCCAAAGCAGCCGCGTGGCCGGTGCTGCGGCCACTGCGTAGTGTTCAGAACGATAGGGTTCGGGCGGCAAGGCCGTGAAGATGTCGTCGGTCACATACTTGTCCGCATATGTATTTTCGCGTGTTGGGGCCCGCATCAGATGTGCCTCTGCCGCATGACAAAGGCGGCAAGAAAATTCGTCGTGGCAACCGATGTGGTCGAAATGGGAGTGGCTGGCGACGGCCTGCAACGGGCGCTCTGTTACCAAGGGAACCCATTGACGCAACGGCACAACTCCCATGCCGCTGTCAACAAGCATGTCGCCCGCACTGCCCCGAATGTGCCAGACATTGCAGCGGTAGAAGGGCTGGATATGCGGCTCGTCAATCAAGGTAACCGCATCAGCCAAGGGCGTCACCCGCCACCAGTTCTCAGGTTTTTCGTGACTTATCATAGCAGCACCATATCCTTGGCAAAGAGTTCGACCACCTGACCCGGTTCGGCGGAACTGCCTTGTGGAAGATTGACCAAGAGGCTTACATCTGGACTGCTTTCCGACAAGAAGTGCGCTCTGACATGTGTGCCGTAGAATGCCGCCTCCTGCAATTTGAAATCACCGATTGGCGTTCCGCCATCAAGGCCAATCGCTTCTGGGCGAATGCACAGAGTTCCACTTCCAGCTACGATGGAGCCCAATGGGCATTGACCATCCAAGACCGGAATGCGGTTGATTTCGCCCATGAAGCCTGCCGTAAACAATGTTCGAGGGCGCAGATAAATACGGGATGGTGGGCCATCATCCTCGATCCGCCCTGCGTTCATGACTACGATCCGGTCTGCGATTGCCATCGCTTCTTCCTGATCGTGGGTGACATGAACAAAGGTTGTTCCTACCCGCCTTTGAATTGCCTTCAGTTCATCTTGCATCTGGCGACGCAGTTTAAGATCCAAAGCGCCCAAAGGTTCGTCCAGCAAAAGCACGTCCGGTGATACAGCAAGAGCCCTCGCCAAGGCCACTCTTTGTCTTTGACCGCCTGAAAGTTCATGTGGGCGAAGGTCTGACTTTCCTGATAGCCCGACCAAGCTCAGCATTTCTTCGGCCTTTGCTCGCCGATCTGATCGCGATACGCCACGCATTCGAAGGCCGAAGCCTACGTTGTCACCTAATGTCATATGCGGGAAAAGCGCATAATCCTGAAAAACGGTCGTGGTGGGGCGGTCTTTCGGCCCCACGCCGGTCATATCACGACCGCCAATCCGTATGTGCCCGGCTGTCGGTTCGGCAAAGCCACCGATCAGGTTCAAGAGAGTGGTCTTGCCGCAGCCCGACGGGCCGAGAAGTACGACAAACTCGCCTTCTCCGATGTTTAGTGAAACATCGTCCAGCGCTTTTGTCGAACCGTAGTGCTGACTGATCCGCTCGACTTCAACACCAGCCGTCATCTGCGCCTCCCCAGAACGAAGAATTCGGCCAAAAGCACAACAGCAATCGAAATGAGAAAGACCAAAGAACCCACGGCATTGGTTGCCGGCGAAATCCCGGATTTGAGCATGGACCAAATTTCCACCGGCAAGGTGACATCGAAACGGGTCAGAAGGAAAGCGATGATGAATTCATCCCAGCTGAAGGTGACCGAAAGGAAGAACGCAGCAGCAAGCGCCGGGGCCAGCATGGGGGCGGAGATTTGCACCAACACCTGCCATTCTGCAGCCCCAAGGTCTCGGGCCGCCCTTTCAGCAGATTTTTGTTGATCCCCCATCGCAGCAAAGCAAATGGCAAAGCACAAAGGCAAATTGATCACCACATGGCCTATTCCCGCCGCAACTAGCGAAGGCCGGACGCCGATTTGGTGGAACATTTGCAGCAGCCCAAGCGCAATGATCAGGTAACTTACCGTCATTGGGGCGATAAGCAGCAGTCGAAGAAAGGCCGACCCGGGTAGTTTTACGCGCGCCAATCCATGTGCTGCCAGAAATCCCAAGGCCAATGCGATAACTGACGTCATGACCGCCAGAACGAGCGAGTTGAACATTGCCTCAATCAAGTCGCGGTCGGAGATGACTTTTGCATACCAGTCCAAAGTCCCCCCTTTGAATGGCGGCACCGGCAGGCGTCCGTCTTGGAATGAAAAGACCACAAGAACGACAACAGGAAGGAAGATGAAGACAAAGGCCGTCGCCAGATAGAGCCATGAAATCGGACGGAGCGCTTTCATAGACGATCAAGCCTCACCCAACGGGCAGCAACGACATATGCCAGTGTGACAAAGGCCATCAGTGTGACGGACAGGGCGGAGGCAAATGGGAAATTCCCGCTGCGGCCAAGTTGAAGCATAATCAACTGGGGTAGCGTGAGCTCAGCATTTCCGCCCAGAATTTGCGGCGTGATGTAGTCGCCGATGCAAAGGACAAAGGTCAGGAACGCACCAGTGACCACGCCCGGCAGGGTCAGCGGAAGCACGACGTGCAGAAATGTCGCGACTGGTCCGGCCCCCAAATCTGCCGCAGCCCTAAGATAGTTTTTCGGCAATTGGATGAGATTGGCGAAAATTGTCAGCGTAAGCAGCATGACGAAGAAATGGACAAAACCAATCACAGTCGCAACACGGGTCGCCGCAATTTCCAAAGGCGCGCTTATCAGACCTAGACCGAGAAGGGCTTGGTTTATAACGCCGTTCTGCCCCAATACCAAAAGCCACGCATAGCAACGGACGACATAAGAGGTCCAGAACGGCAAAATTGCCAACAATAGTGCTAGCCGCTGCCAGCGGCGCGGCACGCGAAAGGCGATGATCATCGCCAAAGGATAGGCGAGGAGAACCGAAACCAATGTCACAACCAGAGTGATTTCCAGACTGTTGGTCAGCGCCTTAAGCATTGCCGGCTCGGTCAGCAGGCGGATGTAGTTGCCCGGATCAATGGCTGGAACGATCGTACGCCCTTCCATTCTAGCAAAGGACATTGCCACCATCGCGGCAAAGGGCAGGCAGAAAAAAGCAAGCGCCCAGATGAGAGCCGGGGCAACCAAGCCCCAGCCCAATCGAACTTCGGAGCGCCTTAGGCTCATTGGTTCAGCATTTCTGTCCAAAGATCCTGCATTTCAGTATCCAGCGCCGCGTCCGGTATCGGATAAAGCTGAGCGCGCGCCAGAAAATCAGGCTGTTGGTCCCAACGAAGAACGGCTTTCTGTTCGGCACTCAGCACATCGCCTGTCTTTGCGTTGGCCGGCATCCCCCAATAGCAGGCAGACGTGGCCAAGCGAGCCTGACCTTCTGGCGAAACGATATATTTGACAAATTCCAGTGCCAGATCAGGCTGTTCGGAGCCCGCAACCACACCGATGGATTGCGCCCAGCGAAGTGCACCCTGTTTTGGGATCGTCCAATCCATGTTCGGGTTTTCGCCGGTCAAAACAGCCGTCAGCCATTCTCCGCCGCCGACGACGATGTCAACATCGCCGGTGGCAAGGGCAGTTTGGGCGGAAACCACATCGGACACCTGCTTTGACGCCTTGCGAAGTGCTTTCAAGGGTTCAGCCAGACCTGCCAAGGTCTCGGCCGTAATGTCAGAGGTCGCAACGCCCTGCCCCAGAGCTACTAGCCCGATCACGGGCAAATAATAGTCGTAGATCGCGATACGACCGTCATACTTGCCACTGGTCAAGGCGGCCATGTCTTCCATGTCAGCCGCATCAACCTTTGATTTGTCATAGGCCACAGTGTTGTAGCCAAACTTCTCGGTCACAGCATAAGTCTTGCCACCGATGACATTGTTATCGGCCATGACCACTTCAGGAAAGAAGTCCCCCGTCGGGAGTTGGTCTGCTGGCATTTCCGCCATGAACCCGCCCTCTACTGCGCGCGCCAGGTCGACAGCGTCGATTACCAGCACGTCCCAATCGCCGGGCTGCGACTGTTCAAGTATCGTCAAACCTGCGGCGGTTCCTTCATATTCCTTCACATTGACCTTAACGCCGTACTTCTCTTCAAACGGCTGAAGTAAAGCGGCATCACTATGATCACACCAGACCAGTGCATTCAGCTCTTGTGCCGAAACCGGCGCTGATATGACCGCCATTGCTGCCGCAGAGGCGCAGAGAATAGATTTGCGAGCCTTTGTCATAATCGTCTCTCCTGTTGGATTTGGGGCTCTGACGGCACCCTATAAAGAAAAGGATTGAGGACGAAGATTTTCCAAGTCAATGTAATTTTGAAGTCAACTTCAAATTTCTGGATGAGTCGGAAGAATGACGGGGTTACGCGCCCAAAACAAAGCCGATCGAACCCGGCGCATCCTTGAAAGTGCGTCACGGCTGTTTCGCGAGTCGGGCTTTGATTCCGTTCGGATTGAAGACATCGCAATGGACGCGCAGATGTCGCCAGGGACCGTCTACAATTACTTTTCGACGAAAGGTGATGTGCTTCTGGCAATCGTTGCGATGGAGGTCGAAGAGGTTCTTGTCGCCGGAGAAACGCTTGTTGCCGACCCGCAAGGCGGGTTTGATGGGGCAATGACCAAACTTATCGGCGGGTACTACGATCATTCCTTGAAGTATCTGTCAAAAGCCATGTGGCGCACGGCGATGGCGCAATCCATTGCTCATCCAGAGACCGCTTTTTCGCGTCATTACACCGAACTCGATCAAAGACTGACCGATCAGATCAGTGCGCTGATCAGCAAGCTTCAATCCAGAGGCGACCTGCGGGCAGATCTAGAAGCGAACGTCCTTGGTGTTATCATCTTCAACGACATCAACATGATGTTCGTCGAATTTGTTAAGAACGAGAATGCCAGCTTGAAAACTCTTAGGCGCGATCTGAAGGCGCATCTTCAGCAATTCTCAATGCTGCTGCATCCTAGCCCAGACACATGTGCAACTGAAAGGGAAAGCCCGTGAGCACTGCGTATAATCAGCCTTTAGGCGGCAATCAGATGCCGCGTTTTGGTGGACCTGCGACGATGATGCGCCTGCCTGCCCAAGAAACCGCAGAAGGGCTTGATGCGTGTTTCATCGGAATTCCCATGGATATCGGCACATCAAACCGCCCCGGCACAAGGCTTGGTCCGCGCCAAATTCGCGACGAAAGCCGCATGATGCGCCCCTATAATATGGCCACAGGTGCGCGGCCGTTTGATGAGATGCAGGTTGCCGACATTGGCGATGTGCCTATCAACACTTTTGATCTAAAAAAGTCGTGCGCCATTATCACAGATCACTATAAGCAGGTGCTTGCACATGGCGTGATCCCGTTGACTCTTGGAGGAGATCATACCCTGACTTGGCCAATATTGCGGGCCATTCGAGACCGACATGGCCCTGTCGCCCTGATCCACGTTGATGCCCATTCAGACACCAATGAACACATGTTCGGGGAGAAGGAGGCGCATGGTTGTCCGTTCCGCCGCGCATGGGAGGACGGTTGCCTGCAAAACGACAAAGTGTTCCAGATTGGCCTGCGCGGGACGGGGTACAGTCCAGAAGATTTCAATTGGGGAATATCGCAGGGGTGGACCGTCATTCCAGCCGAGGAATGCTGGCACAAGTCTTTGAAACCTTTGATGGAAACCATCAGGTCCAAGATTGGAAATGCGCCCGTTTATCTCAGTTACGATATTGATAGCCTTGACCCGGCCTTTGCCCCCGGGACGGGTACTGTCGAGGTGGGTGGGCTGACGACGATTCAAGGCCTTGAAATCATTCGCGGCTGTCTGGGGCTGAATTTGGTAGGTTGCGACCTTGTTGAAGTATCGCCCCCTTATGACCCTTCGGGCAACACGGCGATGATCGCGGCCAACTTCCTTTATGAAATGCTTTGTGTGCTTCCCCGACCTAGGCGCTAGCGCGGGCTGTCATTAGAACGGTCAATCCGGTCTCGCAACTTGATCATTGCAGACCGGAGACGTCGCACTGCGCGGCCTAGGAGGACAAAATACAGGGCAAAGACACCCAGAAAAATAACAGCCAAAGCGATCAGAGATAAAAGTCCGGTATACGAATGCATGTCTTGGTTTCTGTCCGTTGACGCCCTTTTCGCGGCTAAGTGTGAAAATAACGGCGTCAAATATGCGTATTTTTTAGGCTGACTGATCGGTACACTTCCAAATTCGTGGCGATCGACTAGCCACCAATGTTTTCCTTGCCGTGTAAAGCTAGTCTATCTTTCCAATCAATGGCCGCGTTAGGGTGGCTCCACTTTTCGACGCGAGGCACCGATGGCGATTCATGCCAGTATCTATCACTTGACCCACTACCGCTATGATCGACCGGTTAGCTTGAGTCCGCAGATCATCCGCCTGCGCCCTGCCCCGCAATCGCGCACGAAGGTTATTTCGCACAGCCTAAAGGTCTCACCCAGTGGCCATTTCGTAAATCATCAGCAAGATCCCTACGGCAACTGGCTGGCTCGCTTTGTGTTTCCAGAGCCTGTGACCGAATTCAAGATTGAAGTAGACCTCGTCGCCGATATGACGGTGTACAATCCCTTTGACTTCTTCGTGGAAGAAGAAGCGGAATTCTGGCCCTTCGACTACCCAAGGGATTTGTCGGACGATCTGGTTATCTATAGGACCCCGGAGCCAGCCGGACCACTGCTTCAGTCTTTTCTGGACCAAACCCCGAAGGATCGTTCTCGGACGATCGATTTTCTCGTTGCCTTGAATGCTCGCGTGCAGAACATCGTCAACTACACGATCAGGATGGAGCCGGGGGTTCAACAGCCTGAAGAAACCTTGCACCTGAAATCTGGCTCCTGCCGGGATTCCAGCTGGTTGCTCGTCCAAGCGCTTCGGCACTTTGGCTTCGCGGCAAGGTTTGTGTCGGGCTATTTGATTCAATTGACGCCGGATTTGAAATCACTTGATGGCCCATCGGGTACAGAAGTCGATTTCACCGATCTTCATGCCTGGGTCGAAGCATACATTCCCGGCGCAGGCTGGATCGGTCTTGACCCGACCTCGGGTCTCTTGACGGGCGAAAGCCATATCCCTCTAGCCGCAACCCCGCATTACCGTAATGCGGCACCTATCTCGGGGGGGTTCACGGCAGTTGGCACCCCGAAGACCGATTTTGCCTTTGATATGAAAGTTCGCCGCGTCGCCGAACATCCTCGCATCACCAAACCTTTCAGCGATGAGGCTTGGCAAAAGCTGAATGAGACGGGGCGACAAGTCGATGCCTCGCTGGCCGAACAGGACTTGCGCCTGACGATGGGCGGCGAGCCGACCTTTGTGTCGATAGATGACTTCGAATCCTCTGAATGGAATACAGCAGCAGTCGGCCCGAAAAAACGAGATCTCGCAGATCAATTGATCCGCCGCCTTCGTGGCCGCTTTGCCCCGACGGGTTTTCTGCATTACGGGCAAGGCAAGTGGTATCCCGGCGAAAGCCTGCCGCGCTGGACGTTTTCGCTTTATTGGCGACGCGACGGACTGCCGGTCTGGAAGAATGCTGACCTGGTTGCCAAAGAGGCGCGAGACTATCAAGTAAGCGCCGATCATGCCCATGACTTCATGTCGACTTTCGCCGAGAAGTTGGGCATTTCCGGCGACCATGCCCAACCCGCCTATGAAGATCCGGCGGAATGGATCCTAAAAGAAGCCAACCTTCCCCCGAATGTTTCACCGGAAAATTCGAAGCTGAAAGACCCGGAAGAACGTTCCCGTTTTGCGCGGGTTTTCTCTCGCGGCCTGTCCGAGCCTTCGGGATTTGTTCTGCCAATTCAAAGATGGCAGAGCAAAGCTTTCGGGCATCGCTGGAAATCAGAGAAGTGGAAGCCAAGGAGGGGCCACCTTTTTCTGATCCCCGGTGATAGCCCTGTTGGTTTCCGCCTCCCCCTCGCTGGTTTGCCTTACATTACACCAGCGCAGTATCCCTACCTTTACCCTACAGACCCATCGGTGGTGCGCCCGGCCCTTCCGGACTTCCATGCGAAACTGGCGGCGCGCCGCGCCGAGGTGGAAGCTGAAATGGCAAGGATAGCGCAAGAAGCGCTAGAGGAAGCCGCACAAATCCCTCCCGTGTCGCCCGGTCATGTGCAGAATCGCGAGACCAAGGTCGAGGAATCACGCCGACAGCGCATCGTCCCGCAAGAGGGCGTTGACCCGTCCGAGGGTTGGGTCAGGACTGCCATTGCCATGGAACCTCGCGACGGTCGGCTGTGCTTATTCATGCCCCCATGTGAGTCATTGGAAGATTATCTGGAACTGATTGCCGCCGCCGAAGAGACGGCTTCGGATCTCAATCTTCCGGTCCATATCGAAGGTTATTCCCCACCGAACGATCCAAGGCTGAACGTCATCCGCGTTGCGCCCGATCCAGGTGTGATTGAAGTCAATATTCATCCTGCGCACAGCTGGGAAGATTGCGTAGCAACGACCGAGGCAATCTACGAAGAAGCACGTCAATGCCGTCTTGGCGCTGATAAGTTCATGATCGACGGACGACACACCGGAACCGGAGGCGGAAACCATGTCGTTGTCGGTGGCGCGACGATGGAGGACAGCCCGTTCCTGCGTCGGCCGGACCTGTTAAAATCGCTTATCTTGATGTGGCAGCGTCACCCCTCGCTGTCCTACCTCTTCTCTGGACTTTTTGTCGGTCCAACCTCTCAAGCCCCACGCATTGACGAAGCGCGACAAGACAGTCTTTACGAGTTGGAAATCGCGCTATCCCAAATTGGCGACCCGGTTGGTGGTGGTCCGCTTCCGCCACCGTGGCTTGTCGATAGATTGCTTCGCAACATCTTGATTGATGTAACAGGCAATACACACCGCGCTGAAATTTGCATCGACAAACTCTATTCGCCCGATGGACCAACTGGTCGATTGGGACTTGTCGAATTTCGCGGTTTCGAAATGCCGCCACATCCTCGTATGAACCTTGCCCAGCAATTGTTGATCAGGGCGATCATTGCGCGCTGCGCAAAGGCGCCTTTGAACAGCACGCCGGTCAGATGGGGAACCACTCTTCATGACCGTTTCATGCTGCCGCACTTCATTTGGCAGGATTTCCTAGATTTGCTTAGAGATCTGGCGTCACACGAGTTCAACTTGGATCCAGTGTGGTATCAGGCGCAGGCCGAGTTCCGCTTTCCGTTCTGTGGCCAGATCACAGTCGAGGGCGTTCATCTGGAATTGCGGCAAGCCTTGGAGCCTTGGCATGTACTGGGAGAGACAGGCGCCATCGGTGGGACGGTTCGATATACAGATAGTTCCGTTGAGCGTTTGCAGGTGCGCATGACCAGCCTTTCACAAGATCGGTACAGGGTGATGTGCAACCGACGCCCCGTCCCTCTTTGCCGCACAGAGACGAGTGGAGAGGCCGTTGGCGCAGTTCGGTTCAAGGCTTGGCAACCGGCAGCAGCGCTGCACCCAGTTCTTCCAGTCAATGCACCTTTGACCTTCGATATTTTCGATGATTGGACAGGCAGGGCGATTGGCGGATGTGTGTACCATGTCGCCCATCCGGGTGGCCGCAATTACGATACCTTCCCAGTCAACGGAAACGAGGCGGAAGCACGCCGTCTTGCTCGATTTGAATCCCATGGGCATCAGCCGGGTAGCTATCGCCCGCAGACCGAACGCCCCCATCCAGACTTCCCGATGACACTTGACCTGCGAAGACCCGCGGCAAGAGGATGAAGCAATGACCGCAAGGGCCGCAGCTCAGCCGCGAACCGACCTTCTTTCGGACTATGTGCCCCTTCCGGGGGTCGCTGATGAATTGTTCCAGAACGATGGCACACAAAGGCCAGTCTGGAACAATTTTCTGCGCGAGTTGCAGGCCCTTTCGACAGAGGAGGTGACGGCCCGGTTTTCCCGTGGGGAACAGTACTTGCGGGACGCTGGGGTTTTCTTCAGGCTTTATTCAGCGGGTCCAATGCAGGAACGCGAATGGCCGCTTAGCCATGTCCCGGTCTTGATCGCCGACGATGAGTGGTCAGCCCTTTGCGAAGCATTATCGCAAAGGGCTGATCTAATGGAACAAACCATGGCGGACCTTTATGGACCGGGAAGTTTGATTCAGAATGGCCATCTGCCGGCGGAACTTGTCGCTTGCAACGCACAATGGTTGCGACCACATGTTGGGATCACCCCCCGGTCTGGGCATTTCTTGCACCATATTGCGTTCGAAGTTGGTCGTTCTCCAGACGGGTCGTTCTTTGTGCTGGGTGACAGGACACAGGCGCCGTCCGGGTCGGGCTTTGCACTTGAAAACCGGATGGCCACATCTCGGATTTTCTCTGAGCCCTTCCCACGATCACATGTTCGCCGTTTGGCCGGATATTTCCGGGCATTCAGAGAAGCGATGGAAAGTTTGACTGGTGAGGGGCGCCGCATGGCAATCCTTACCCCGGGACCAAACAACGACGCCTATTACGAACACACCTATATTGCCCGCTATCTTGGGCTGACACTTTTGGAAGGCGAGGACTTGCTGGTCGAAAACGGCCAAGCCATGGTCAGGACTGTTCGCGGCCTTGAACCTTTGGGCCTGTTGTGGCGCCGCATTGATGGCGAGTTCGTTGATCCGCTGGAACTAAATGAAACTTCGCAAATTGGCACACCCGGTCTGAGCGGAGCCTTGCGTGAGGGTGGCCTTACATTAATTAACTTCCCCGGCTCGGGCATTCTAGAAACTCGGGCTTTTATGGCCTTTTGGCCTAAGATCTGCGAAGCAATGCGGGGCGAACCGCTAAAAATACCGAATATTGCGACCTGGTGGTGCGGCCAGAAGGTTGAACTGGAGCATGTTCGTCAGAACGCCGATCGAATGATCCTTGGCGGAGCGTTCGATACCTCTTTGCCCTTTGCTTCAACTCTTGGGCCCTCTGACGCGCAATCGAAGGACGGGCAACTTGCAAAGATTCTGCAAGAGATGCCTGCGTCACAAGCCGCTGCATATGTTGGTCAAGAAGCCGTTTCATTGTCAACGACACCCGTCTGGCACGAAGGCAAGCTTGTTCCGCGCCCCATGACGATCCGGGTTTTCGCCGCCCGGACAGAAACGGGCTGGATCTTCATGCCGGGCGGTTACGCCCGGATCGGAAAAGGGAAAGATGCAACAGCCCTTGCCATGCAGGAAGGTGGCGCTGTCGCAGATGTCTGGGTTGTCGCCCCGAAACCGGTCGCTGCCGAAACGCTCGTGTCGAGGTCTCAGTTTGAAAGGTCCGCTCCGGGAATTCTGCCGTCGCGCGCTGCGGATAACCTTTATTGGTTAGGGCGTTATGTGGAAAGGACCGAAGGCGCCATCCGACTTTTGCGCGCTTATCATCTAAGGCTAGCCGAGATCGGGGATCCGAATGACCTGCTCCTGCAAGACCTTACAAACTACCTTGATGGAATAGGGTTAAGACCGGACACTCCTATTCCTGCGGGCCTGTCATATCTCGTGAACTCGGCCAGATTGGCCGCAGAAAAAGTGCGTGACCGTTTCTCGCCCGATGGTTGGAATGCGCTGAACGATCTGTCGAAAACCACACTAAAACTGGCGGCGAAAGTTGAAGCCGGGGCCGACAGCGCCCATGCCATGTCTATTCTGTTGCGAAAGATTTCTGCCTTTTCCGGTCTTGTACATGAAAACATGTACCATTTTGCAGGCTGGCGCTTTCTTTCCGTCGGTAGATCACAAGAGCGCGCAGATGCCATGCTGGCATTGCTGGAAACCTTTGCAAAGGCTGACGCTGCTGGCGGCGCGTTGGAAATCGCGATTGAGGTGGGCGATAGCGTCATGACCCACCAGAGGCGCTATCGCTTTGGCCCGTCAGTCGAAACGGTTTTGGACTTGCTGGTTCAAGATGGGCAAAATCCTCGCTCTGTGCTCTACCAGATCAGCCACATCAGAGAACTGGCCGAGGCTTTGCCGCAGGCGGGCGGCAACGGACCGTTAACAGAGTTGGAAAAAGTGCTGCTGACCCTTGAAACCGAACTTCGCGTCGCAGCGCCAAGCGATCTGGATACAAGTCGCCTTTTTGAGGCAAGACGGCAATTGGCTCGTGTTTTCGAACTTCTTTCCAGCCTGTATTTCAGGTGAAAGATGCGCTACGAAATTCAACTGAACATCACGTACGACTATTCCAATCCGTCAGACCACGCACGCGTCCTCCTTCGCTTGCTACCGACTAACGGACCACACCAAACGGTCATAAAGCATTTACTGACAATCTCTCCGACACCGGATGAGAGACGCGAGAGCTTTGACTTTTTTGGAAATGCCGTGTGTAGCGTTGCATGGCATAGCCCCATTCAAAACACCAGCTTCACACTTTTGGCGGCTGTCGAGCGCGGCGCGCCATCGGACGAGGACTGCTCCACTCCTCTGAATGATCTTGGGAATACGCTAGTGTTCTGTGGAATTGACCCAACATCACCTCAACATTTTCGACATCCCTCGCCTAGAATTGCTTCGAACACAGAGATCCGCGATTATGCCAAAGTGGCCACATCTTCTGTAACAAGCACGCGCGAAGCCATTCGTTTGCTTGGTGAGCAGTTGTATGAAGATTTTGTTTTCGATTCCGCTGCCACGGAGGTTTCGACTCCTCCAGAAGTGGCTTTCGCGGCGAGGCGTGGCGTGTGTCAGGATTTTGCTCAGATCATGATCTGTGGGCTACGCGAAATTGGCATCCCAGCCGCCTACGTTTCTGGCTATCTTAGAACCACTCCGCCCCCCGGCGAAGAGCGATTGGAAGGGGTGGACGCAATGCATGCCTGGGTCGCGGCTTGGTGCGGGCCCGAGCAGGGCTGGGTCGAATATGACCCGACCAACAAGCAATGGGCCGGAGACGATTATATCGCGGCAGCGATTGGACGCGACTATTCTGACGTCGCCCCAGTAAAGGGGGCATTGCGTACAACCGGGTCACAGGATGGACGGCACACGGTTGATGTCGTTCCCCTAGAGTAAGACCAAAACGGACAAAAATCTTCCGACTGTCGGGCCTTGTTTCGTCTGGACAACCGACGATGCCTCATCTTCACTGGGGCAAAAGATCTGACCGAGAGGCGCTGATGGCCAGCATTGATTTGAACTCTGATCTTGGTGAGGCCTATGGGCCTTGGTCAATGGGCGAGGACGAGAAGATGCTTTCGATCGTCACCAGCGCGAATATCGCTTGTGGCGGACATGCCGGTGACCCAGAGACTATGTTCTCGACGCTGTCGCAAGCGGCAAGGAATGGCGTGAGTATCGGAGCGCATCCCGGTTATGCGGATCGTTTGGGTTTTGGCCGACGCATCATTCCTATGTCGCCGGTGGAAATCAGCCGCATGGTCGCCGCGCAAATCGGCGCATTGAGGGGTGTTGCCGCCTTGGCCAGGGCTGAGGTCAGCTATGTCAAACCCCACGGTGCACTTGCCAATTTGGCAGCAGATGACGCCCAGGTTGCCAAGGCCATTCTGGATGCTGTTCGGGCACAATCTGACAAACTTGCTATTCTTGCAATTTCTGGGACCGTTCTGGAACAGGTCGCCCGCGCAGAAAACCTGACCGTGTATTCCGAAATCTTTGCGGACCGCGCTTACCTTGCCTCCGGCAGACTGGTTCCGCGGAGCCATCCTCAGGCCATGCTACACGATAGCGCAGAGGCGACGGACCGAATGGTGCAATTCCTTGAATCCGGGAAGATGCCAGTCTTGGACGGCGCACCAATCGCATTAAACGCCCACTCGATTTGCGTGCATGGAGATAGCCCTACCGCCGTGACACTGGCAGGTGAACTTCGCCAAGCCTTAATTGACAGGGGCATAACGATCGCTCCGTTCTCAAGCCGTCTGCCATGAGCCCGCACCCAAAGGTCTTTCCACGTTTCGTTCCAATTGCGGAACATGCCGTGTTGGTCGAATTCTCTGACACGATTACGCCTGAAGCCCATGAAGCGGTACTTGCATTAGACGCGCAGATCGCAACGGCAAGCCCGGCGGGTGTTACGGACGTGGTGCCCGGTATGGTTAATCTGCTGGTGGAATTTGATCCGATGATTTCTGATCACAAGGCCATCATGGTCGTTGTTCGAAGTTTGATCGGATCCCCGCGGATTGCGATCCGAGAGCCACGCAAGCATGATGTTTCAGTTTGCTATGAAGAGCCGTTTTCGACTGACCTAAACGAAGTTGCGGCGCGCACGGGGCTAAGCGAGGAAGCCGTTATCGCCGAACACCTTTCAGGCACTTACGAGGTGTTCATGTATGGCTTTGCGCCAGGTTATGCTTACTTGGCCGGCCTGCCAGCGGCACTTAGGCTTGACAGAAAATCCGCACCCTTGCCGGGCGTTGCGGCAGGATCGGTGATCATCGCAGGCGCGCAGGCTTTGGTGACGACGCTAAGAATGCCAACAGGTTGGTGGATCATCGGCCGCTCTCCAACAAGGATTCTTACTGGGGAAGATGCCTCACCTTTTCTGTTTGACGTGGGTGATCTGGTTCGGTTTCGCCGGATCAGTCTGGCTGAGTTTGAGGCACAGACACCAAATGTCTGATGCGCGTCTCACCGTCAAATTCGCGGGTCCGCATGTCAGTATTCAGGACTGCGGCCGTTCAGGAAAGATGCGGTTCGGCGTTCCGCGATCAGGCCCGATGGACCGGGCAAGTGCGGCAATAGCGAATACGGCACTGGGTAACCCGCTAGATGCGCCTTTGATCGAAATTTCCATGGGCGGTCTTATGCTGTTCTGTGAGGAAGGATCAGTTTCTGTCGCCGTGGCCGGTGGTGGTTTCATCGTCGAAACCGGTGAAAGGAAATTCGGGTCTTGGACCATATTCAACCTGCAGAAAGGTCAGAATCTTTCGATCAGACCAGGGCCTTGGGGAAGCTGGACCTATCTTGCTTTCGCTGGCAATTTGCAGGCAACGGCGTGGATGGGAAGTAAAGCGACCCACGCGCTTTCCGGCTTTGGGGGCGGGAAGTTAAGCACCGGCCAAGACTTGATTATCAAAGAAACCCGCCAAAGACCCACAACGCCAAAGGTGATCCCCTGCCCGGTTTGGGCCAGACCAAAGCACAGTGTGAATGCGGTCCTTGGACCACAGGATCGACATTTCACCCCCGAAGCAATCAACCATTTCCGCAATTCCAGTTTCTACATGACCAACGCGTTTGATCGCATGGGCATGCGCCTCCATGGCCCTAAGCTGCCGCTTGACGGCGCGCTGTCGATACCTTCCGAGCCGATTGTTCGAGGCTCTGTTCAGGTTTCAGGGGACGGAACTGCGACCGTATTGATGGCCGATCATCAGACCACTGGTGGATACCCAAAAATCGCGACCGTCTTGGATTGTGATACCGACGCGTTTGCCCAACTGCGCCCGCGTGACGCAATACGCTTCACGACGATTGACAGCGAAGATGCGCTTGCAAGGGCCAAATTATTCCACACGCAGTTGAATGGCTTTCTGCGCACCCTAACCGCGGCATGATTTCCGTCCCTATACGCCGCCATCAAACGGCGAGAAGCTGGCGGAAGAAGACCGACGCCACCGCTTTAGATAGCCATATCTTTCGTCGTCCTCGCGCAGCAAGAACCCTTCTGGCATGTAAGGGTAGACATCTTCCCCCGTCACCATGTCGCGGTCGTTTTCACGCATCATCAAGTGGTGGGGCAAAAACTGAATGGGGTGGTCCAGTCCAGCGGCGCCAGTCATATCGCCCAAAGCTTTCAGTGTGTTTCGATGGAAATTGGCAACGCGTTTTGCCTTGTCCGGCACATCAATGGCCCGCTGTCGCAAAGGATCCTGCGTTGCGACGCCGGTTGGGCAATGATTGGTGTGGCAAGCTTGTGCCTGAATACAGCCCACAGAGAACATGAACCCGCGGGCCGAGTTTGCCCAGTCGGCGCCAAGCGCAAGCGCCTTGGCAATGTCAAAGGCATGGATAAGCTTACCCGAAGCCCCTATGCGGATCCGGTCACGCAGGCCTGCACCGCGAAGCGTATTGTGGGCGAAGGTCAACCCTTCCACCAACGGCATACCCATATGGTTTGCGAATTCCAGTGGCGCCGCGCCCGTCCCACCTTCCTTGCCGTCAATGACGATAAAATCCGGGGTGATGCCGGTCTCCAACATCGCCCGAACGATGCACATGAATTCGCGTCGGTGCCCGATACACAGCTTGAAACCAATAGGCTTTCCACCCGAAAGATCTCGCAGCGTCTTGATAAATTCCATCATCTTCAAGGGCGTATCGAAAGCCGAATGGCTTGCGGGGGACACGCAGTCGACGCCCAATGGAACACCACGAGCTTCGGCAATTTCAGGGGAAATCTTTGCTGCAGGCAGGACGCCACCTTGCCCGGGTTTTGCACCCTGGCTCAGTTTAATTTCGATCATTTTGACCTGATCAAGTGCCGCTGTTTCACGGAACTTTTCTGTATCAAACCCGCCTTCCGCGTTCCTGCAGCCGAAATAACCGGTGCCAATTTCCCAGATCAGATCGCCCTGCCCCTCCTTGTGATATCGGCTGATGCCACCCTCACCCGTATCATGTGCAAAACCACCAATTCGCGCACCTTTGTTCAGGGCTAGAATGGCGTTTGCCGAAAGGGCCCCGAAGCTCATGGCCGAAATGTTGTAAATCGACGCTTGGTAAGGTTGCTTGCAATCCGGACCGCCGATGGTGATGCGAAAATCATAATCTGTGATTTTCTTGGGACGTATCGAATGCGTTAGCCATTGATAGCCTCCCGCATAAACCTTCATTTTCGTCCCAAAAGGCCGCTTGTCTTCTACGTTCTTTGCCCGTTGGTAAACGATCGCCCGCGCCTCTCGAGAAAACGGCACTTCCTCATCATCCGACTCGATCAGGTATTGGCGAATTTCTGGGCGGATCATTTCGAAAAAATACCGAATATGTCCCAAGACCGGGTAATTCCGCAGCACAGCATGTTTAATTTGCACCATGTCCAGAATGCCGATCAGAACCAAGCCAGCAAAAAACACCAAGCCTGCCCAGAACCAAAAACCCTCGATCGGCAAAGCCAAGATGAGAGCCAGCCCGATAACACTTAAGGCGAAAGGCGTGTATCTCGACATTATGATGTTCATCCGAACCGTTCCCTTGTCCAACCCTGTTCGCTTGATGCAACCCTTACCTGAAGTCTCGCGAAAATTCACCCCTCGGCACTAGGCTCAGGATGCATTGATTTTCAACGCGCTGCGTGATTCACGGCTCGGAAAACGGAGCAGTGACATGAGCGACCTTTTCTGGCTGACCGACGCGCAGATGGCCAAGCTTTCCCCCTTCTTCCCGAAGTCCCACGGCAAGGCGCGTGTTGATGACCGGCGGGTTTTGAGCGGAATAATCTTCATCAACCGCAATGGGTTGCGCTGGCGCGACGCCCCGGAAGCCTACGGACCGCACAAGACCCTCTACAGTCGATGGAAACGTTGGAGCGAGAAAGGCATCTTCGGGCGGATGATGATCGGCCTCGCGGCCGAACACGGCGAGAAGCAGACCGTGATGATCGACGCGACCTACCTGAAAGCGCACCGCACCGCGACCAGCATGGCCGCCAAAAAGGGGGGCGCGGTCGCCTCATCGGTCGCACGAAAGGCGGCATGAACACCAAGCTGCACGCCGTCTGCGACAGCCTGGGACGCCCGATCGACCTGTTCGTCACCGCCGGGCAAGTGAGCGACTACATCGGCGCGCGGGCGTTGCTGAGCGGCCTACCCAACGTCGAATGGCTGCTCGGGGATCGCGGTTGCGACGCCGACTGGTTCAGAGAAGCATTGCAAGACAAGGGGATACGCGCCTGCATCCCCGGTCGGAAGCAGCGAAAGACCCCGGCCAAATACGACAAGCGCCGCTACAAGCGGCGAAACCGCATCGAGATCATGTTCGGCAGGCTCAAGGACTGGAGGCGCGTGGCGACCCGCTATGACCGATGCCCCAAGGTATTCCTTTCAGCCGTCGCCCTCGCGGCTGTCGTCATCTACTGGTTATGAATCCTGACCCTAAGCAAGGAGGTCTGTAATCGCCGTCAATATCGGTCTGAAGAACCGATTTGCCGCAAGATACCCCGAAGCGTCTGTGCCAAGGGGTCATGAACTGAACTTAGCAAGGCCAGACGATCAAACTCATTCGTGCCGTCATTTACCCGTCGACGAAGCGCTTGGCCGAACACCATTCGCAATTCCGTACCGATATTGAATTTGCAGATCGGGGACGATTTGGCCAAAGCCGCGCGTTGCAAAGCCGGAACGCCAGACCCCCCGTGGATAACCAGCGGCACCTGGCCATTCGTGGCCTTTGCTATTCCTGCAAGCGCCTGCTCGTCGATCCCGTCTCCGGGATTCTGCTGAAGGTGGACATTGCCCACAGCAACCGCCATCGCATCCACACCGGTTTCCGATGCAAACCGCATTGCATCCACCGGTTCTGTAAGCGCAGACGCAGCGCCGTTGTCATATCCGACAAATCCGACCTCTCCCTCACTCGAGGCCCCATGCGAACGCGCCAGTTTCACAATTTCTGCGGTCTTGCGAATATTTTGGTCGAGTGGCAGCGACGAGCCATCGAACATGATCGAAGTAAAGCCTTCAGCCAAAGCCGCCTGCGCTTCTTCGAGTGTTGCCCCATGATCGAGATGAAGAACGACAGGAATTGAGGCCGCGTCGGCCAAATGGCGAAACATGGCACCAATCACAGAGATCGGCGTATGCGCCCGGCACCCCGGCCCGGCTTGCAGGATGATCGGTGCCCGCTCGGCCTCGGCGGCGGAAACGTAGGCCCGCGCGTCTTCCCAGCCCAAACAGACAACACCGGCAACGGCATAACGCTTTTCCAAGGCAGGATGCAGAACCTCTGCAAGCGTCGCGCGTGTCATTTGAACTTTGCGACCATATCCATGATCCCAGGGATCGTGTGCAACTGGTCGGCATGGGTTGGCTGAAAATACTGCTTCAAGCTACGCTGCGAAAGCCCTCCCAAGATCGTGAAATAATACATCTCGTAGCCCGGCAAGACACAGCAGGGATGATAGCCGCGATCTATCAGAACAGTCGAATTGTTCATGATGTGATAGGCATCGCCGGGCTCATTATCGACCCGTTGCAGCATTTGTAGACCTGACCCATAGCTTGGACGAAAGCGGAAGTTATAGGTTTCGTCATGCCGTGTCTCCTCGGGAAGACGATCGGTGTCATGTTTGTGGCTTGGGAAACCAGACCACCCGCCAGTGCCAACCGTGTAGAGTTCGCTGACCAAAAGTCGCCCAACACGGTCGTGATACTTGGTGCCGAGGATATGCTTTATCTTGCGATGCGTTTTTGTGTCATCCGATCCGTACTGGACGATGTCCAGGTCGTTTGCGCGAACCGCAAAAGGCTCAAGGACTTTATCGTACTTGGCGCCAGCGATGAAGACTTCGGCGCTGTCGGACAGGCATCTTATGGTCGCAGACATTCCAGTTGGAACGTAGACGCCTTCCGGCTCGCCATCCCAGACATCAACCCCACGTCCCCCAATATCGTCATGGACTTGGCCCGAAACTTCAACGCGCACCGTCCCGGTCGCAGGCACAATGCAGGTCTCATAGCCCGGAGTGGAATATGTGAAGTCCTCACCCCGCTTTAGGCGAACGATGTTGAAATAATTCAACGGCACCAAAGCGTGATCGATATCGACAATAGGCTTATTCTGGTTGTCATGGGGCGGAATATGCATGGAACCCTCTCAATTTGGCGCGTTTTGCTGTGCAAGAAACGCTTCAAGTTCCGCCAAGGATGGCGAGGCGGGCGCACAGCCAACCCGCGAAACGACAATCGCTGCGGCAGCAGATCCGCGCAGCACAGCGTCACGAAGAGATGTATCTTTGGAAAGGCCAAACAGGAATCCCCCCAAAAATGCATCACCCGCACCGGTCGGCTTTAAAGCATTGGTCCGATAGATTCCGGTTGAGAACTCTGTTCCCAATCCAACGGTCACGGCCCCCTTCTCGCCCATCTTATAGACTGCAACTCGTCGCCCGTCCGAAGCCAGATTGCGTGCGAGGCCAAGCCCCATCTCAGATGCACCGGCAAGTAACCCGAATTCCACATCGTTTCCGACGACGATGTCGCAGGCCCCTGCAGCCTCTAGGCAAACAGACTGCGCCTCTTGGTTTGATCCCCAGGAATAGGGCCGGTAATCAACATCCATGACTGTCGTCAGGTTGGCCTCCCGTGCTCGTTGAAGAGCCAGAAAAGATGCCTTGCGCGACACCGGGTCCGCAAAGGCGGTTCCTGTCACAACCAAAGTTCCGAAGGTCGAGAAATCGACGCCCGCAACATCACCTTCAGAAAGGCAGAAATCAGCCGCCTGATTGCGATAAATCACGGATTGGCAATCCTCTAATCTGGTCTCCACCACCGCCAAAGAGGTTCGAACGCCGCCAGCACTTTGCCCGACCCTACGGCGATCAATCCCGTAGCGATCCAGTTCTGCAAGAACGAAGCGCCCAACGGCATCGTCCGAAACCCGAGACAGCAACGCAGTTTGCGCTCCCAAGCGCGAGAGCGTGGCCGCGATATTCGCAGCCGACCCGCCAAGATGGGCCACATAACCCCGAGCATCCTCAATGCGCTCGCCTGCGGGAGTAGCATAAAGATCCATTCCGGCGCGACCGAGAACTAAGAAGCTTCCCGTTATCCGCATGCGCTGATCAGTCATTTGATCCTTTCACTTTCGGCCCGTGCATTGCGCACAATCTCCAAAACGCGATTTCGATTGCAGTCGGTTTGGAAAGATAATATGAATTTTGCAATCGGTTGCAATAGGCTTGACCAAACTGCGCTGCCGAAAGGGAGGACAGATGACCGAAATCGGAATCGGGCTTGTTGGCGGCGGCTACATGGGAAAGGCCCACGCTGTCGCCCTGTCGGCCGTTGGGGCCGTCTTCGATACCCCCCTTAGGCCGCGATTGGAGCTGATCGCCGCTGGCAGCGCGTCCTCTGCCGAACGCTATGCGCGCGCCTACGGCTTTGCGCGTGCAGCCAAGAGCTGGGAAGAACTTGTTGCAGACCCGAAGGTCGAAGCTGTCGTCATTGCAAGCCCACAAGCGACCCATCGCGCCATCGCCCAAGCGGCATTCTCTCTGGGAAAGCCGGTCTTCTGCGAAAAACCTCTGGGCGCGTCCCTTGACGATGCAAAGGCAATGGTCGAGGCAGCGCGGCAGGCGAAGGTCACGAACATGGTGGGCTTCAACTACGTCCGCACACCCGCAACACAATTTGCCCGAAATCTGATTGCCGAAGGAGCAATCGGCGAAATTGTTTGGTTTCGTGGAGAACATACGGAGGACTTCCTGGCCGACCCGGCTTTGCCGTCGACGTGGCGCACCAAGGACATTGCGAACGGAACAATGGGCGACTTGTCTCCGCATATGATAAATTGTGCTCTAGCTCTACTCGGCCCAATTGAGCGCCTTTCCGCTTTGGTTGAAACGGTACATAAATCTCGACCAGGAGCCACCGGCCCCGAGGCCGTAACCAATGACGATCACGCGCAGATCATGTGCCGCTTTGCCCGCGGGGTGATGGGGCATATGTATTTCAGTCGCGTCGCCACCGGTCGCAAGATGGGCTATGCCTACGAAGTGCATGGCACCAAGGGCGCGATCCGCTTTGATCAGGAAGACCAGAATGCGATCTGGCTGTATCGGGCCGAAGGGCCAGAAGCCGAACGCGGATTTCGCAAGATTCTGACCGGCCCATCACATCCAGACTACCTACCCTTTTGCCAAGGACCGGGGCACGGCACCGGCTATCAAGACCAGATCATCATCGAAGCGCGCGACTTTCTTGATGCAATCCATAGCGGCAAGAATGTTTGGCCAACCTTCGCTGACGGCCTTTCTGTCTGGCAAGTCGTCGATGCGGCCCTGCGTTCCGCGCCAGACGGTCGCTGGCTAGACGTTTAACACCAAACTCAAGGACTACAGATCATGACTATTCGGATCGGAAACGCGCCCTGTTCTTGGGGGGTTGAGTTTGCGAAGGATCCTCGTAACCCGACTTGGCAAACCGTGCTCAAGGAGTGCGCCCAAGCTGGCTACAAGGGGATCGAACTTGGCCCTATCGGTTTTATGCCGGAAGATCCCGATGAATTGGCTGATGCGTTGAACCAGCACGCGCTTACCCTGATTGGCGGCGTCGTGTTCCGGCCTTTCCATGATGCAAACGCATGGGGTGACGTCATGGATGCGTCGCTTCGGACATGCAAATCCCTTGTCTCTCACCGCGCAAAGCATCTGGTCCTCATCGACTCGATCTCGCAGCGCCGCGCCCCGACCGCTGGCCGCGCGAATGAGGCAGAACAGATGGACCGCGCCGAATGGGAAGCGTTCCGCAATCGTATTGCGACGGTGGCCAAGATGGGCACCGAAGTTTACGGTCTGACTGTGAGCATCCACGCACATGCGGCGGGATTCATCGACTTCGAACCAGAACTTGAACGCCTGCTGGATGAAGTAGACGAGAAGTTTCTGAAAATCTGCTTCGATACCGGTCATCACTCCTATGCTGGGTTCGACCCGGTAGCTTTCATGAAACGCCATATTGGGCGTATTGCGTATATGCATTTCAAGGACATCGACCCCCAGGTCAAAGCCCAGGCTATTGCAAATCGCACCGGTTTTTACGACGCCTGTGGTCAGGGCATCTTCTGCAATCTCGGCAAGGGCGACGTTGATTTCCCTGCCGTTCGCCAAGTGCTCTTGGACGCTGGATTCGATGGTTGGTGCACGGTCGAGCAGGACTGCGATCCGACATTGGATGTTCGCCCTATGGACGATGCGCGCGCCAACCGGGAATATCTGGAATCCATCGGCTTCAACTAAGGACAGGACCATGACAAAACTGAAATGGGGCATGATCGGTGGTGGAGACGGCAGCCAGATCGGCCCTGCACATCGCCTTGGCGCTTTGGCAGACGGACATTTCGAACTTGCTGCCGGCGCATTTGACCATCGCCCGGCGGAAGGTCGCGCCTTTGCAAAGCAGTTGGGTGTGGCTGATGACCGCGCCTATGGCGATTGGAAAGAAATGCTTGCCGGTGAGACTGGTCGGCCAGACCGTATCGATCTTGTCACTGTCGCAACTCCCAATTCGACGCATTACGAGATTTCCAAGGCTTTTCTGGAAGCTGGCTTTCACGTCCTGTGCGAAAAGCCGATGACGGTGACAGTCGAAGAAGGCGAAGAGCTGGTTCGGATCGCCGCGAAAACCGGGAAGATCTGTGCAGTAAACTACTGCTATTCAGCCTATCCGATGATCCGGCAGGCACGGGCGATGGTGCGCGCAGGTGACATCGGCAAGGTGCGCTTGGTTGTCACCAATTTCAGCCATGGTCATCACGGTGATGCCACTGATGCCGACAACCCACGGGTTCGTTGGCGCTATGACCCTGCCCTCGCCGGGGTCTCTGGCCAATTTGCAGATTGCGGAATTCACGCCCTGCACATGGCAAGCTTCATCTGCGACGACGAAGTTGAAAAGCTCTCCGCTGACTTTGCCTCGACCATTTCCAGCCGCGTTCTGGAAGATGATGCCATGGTGAACTTCCGCATGTCGAAAGGCACCGTCGGTCGACTATGGACCTCGTCCGTGGCCATCGGGCGGCAACACGGTTTCGACATTCAGGTCTTTGGCGAAACTGGTGGTCTACGCTGGGCATCAGAACAACCTAACCAGTTGATCTATACGCCTGTTGGTGGCCGCACCCAGATCATGGAGAAGGGCGAGAGCGGTCTTTACGATGACGCCAAGCGCCTGAGCCGCGTTGCCATTGCCCACCCAGAAGGTTTCCCGCTGGCCGTGGCCAATATCTATTGCGATTTGGCCGATGCGATCCGCGGCCAAAAGCGCGACGGGCTTCCACTTGCCTTGGCAGGTGTGCGTTCTATCGCTGCGGTGCATTCGGCCGTCGCGTCGGCTAAGAAAGGCGGGACTTGGGAAGACGCCCGCCCCCCTATGTTCCGATAACCCTATCGTGCGGGGCGCGCGCACGCAGCGTCCCGCGCTCGACCACTTGGCAGTCATAAAGCTGGGCCAAGGGTGGCTGATCCGGGTTTTCCAGCAAAGAGACGATACGCTCGACACCGGCCGCCACAATCGCGTCAATCGGCTGGTGAATGGTCGTAAGCTGGGTGCCCGGCCAACCGGCCATCTCCATGTCGTTCAAGCCCAGAATACCGATATCTTCAGGCACATTCATTCCCGCCGCCCGCAGCGCTGACATGGCCCCGATGGCCAAAACATCGTCACCGCAAAAATAGGCTTCGGCCAAATCGCCTTCGGCAATCAGACGCGACATTTCCTGAAAGCCTGCGTCGAACGAATAGGAATCCGCAAAACTTGTCGTCAGTTGCGCGCGCCCAGGCCCCGCAAGTGCTTCGCGGAAACCGGCCAGTCGATCTTCGGTCGACGTCGCCGTCGCGGGCCCGCCTAGAAACCCGATCCGTTGATAGCCGCGAGTAAGAAGTGTTTCTGCCGCCATACGGCCACATGCCCGGTTGTCGATACCAACAAGGTTCACTTCAGGGTCTTTCGACCATCGGCCAAAGCAATGAACGACCGGCAATCCCGCGGCTTTGAACGCCAAGGGAAAGCTGGGGGGGAGCGTTGAGCTAGCCAGAATGACGCCATCGACGGAGTACTGTCGCAGCATGCCGACTGCGCTCTCTAGTGTCATCTCGCCCGAAAGATTGACCAAAAGCGGACGCAAAGCCCGAGCCTGCAATGCTTTGGTAAAGTGGTCGAACACCTCAAGAAAGATCGGGTTGCGAAAGTTCGTCGACACCAAGCCGATCAACTTGGTTCTGCCGGTCGATAAAGCAGAGGCCAGAACCGATGGGCGGTATCCAAGCTCTTCAGCTGCAAGCTCAACCTTAGCCCGGGTTTTGGCCGAAACCGAAGCGCCCGGCGTAAAAGTCCGCGAGACGGCAGAGCGCGACACGCCCGCCTTCAACGCCACTTCTCGCAAAGTCACGATCATTTCGCATTCCTGCCAATCTGTGCTTTCGATTATCCAATGGCCCCACGCGGCGTAAAGGCCATTCTGCGACAAATATCTGCATTGGGCACAAATGGCTTTGGTTGTGGCGCGAAGCCCAACAAACGGTCCTGATCGCTTTCGCGCGATTGTAGAAAACCAAGCGGACAGGGAAAAGACTATGCGCAAGCGCAGGTTAAAATTGGCTCGGGTTGGCAAAACCTAGCCAGCACCGCTTTCACAATTGCCAAAGCCACCCGAGACTGACCAAGATGCGAACAAAATTCGGGATCACATGGCCTTCACCTTACGCCAACTGCAATTCTTCGTGGCCGCTGCGGAAGCGGGCAGCGTTTCGGGTGCGGCACGGGCTTTGTCGATCTCGCAATCTTCGGTCACCGAGGCAATTCGCGCTCTTGAAGACGATCTTGGCGTTCTGCTCTTTGACCGGCAGGCTCGCGGGCTGTTGATAACACATAAGGGAACGGCGTTCCTGCGTCATGCCAGCCAGATTTTGGCCGATGTCGCAGCGGCACGAACCGCTTTCCGGGATGAAGCAGAGCAGGTCACGGGAAGGCTCTCGCTTGGGGTTACGTCCCTAGTTGCAGGGTATGTGCTTTCCGACATCCTGCAAAGGTTCAGGCGTGCTTTTCCTCTGATCGAATTGCACGTCATCGAAGATACTGGAGAGTATCTTCAGCATTTGCTCATCGGCGGAGAGCTGGATGTCGCGGTTCTGCTCACCTCGTCAGTGCGCGACAGGATGGCGCTTCATGTCGAAACGCTCGTCGTCTCTCCCTATCGGCTTTGGCTGCCATTAGGTCACCAGTTGGCCCAGCAGGAGTCCATTGCGCTAGAAGAGCTTGCGGGGCGGCCTATGATCCAACTCATGGTCGACGAAATTGAGGAATCGACGCGGAAACTGACAGCCGCTTTACCCGTCAAACCGGAAATCGCCTTTCGTACCCGTAGTGTCGAAGCCGTTCGCAGCCTCGTGGCAACGGGTGCGGGCTTGGCGATCCTACCCAGCCTTGTCTATCGGCCGTGGTCACTGGAAGGCGACCGAATTGAAATTAGGGATGTCTCGGGTGATCTGCCGTCGATCCAAGTTGGACTGGCTTGGCGCCGAGGCGCGCCGCTTTCCGGGCCTGCATTGAACTTTGTCAGATCGGCCCAGGGTAGCATTCAAGCGGGATAGCCGCTTCTATGGCCTTGGCACGAAACAGGGTAACCGCCTCAATCTCTCAGTAAAGGATCTGCTCAAGCCATCGGTTTTTCCGATACACTAATTCTGTGTTTTGAATTTGCGAAAGTTCAGGTGTTTCTTATCCTCTGCCGCAACGCATCCGCAAAAAGCGGGGCGATCCACAGGGAGCCTGAAAATGAATTCATTGAAACTGATGGGAACAACGGCGCTCTCGCTTATGCTGGCAGTTGGTCCGGCAATGGCGCAGATGACAGAAATCGGCGCAGGCGAGGGACAACTTTCGGTCGTGGCGTGGGCCGGCTATCTGGAGCGAGGCGAAACAGTCAAAGAATTCGACTGGGTTACGAAATTCGAAGAAAGCACCGGCTGCAAGGTCAGCGTCAAGACCGCGAACACTTCGGATGAAATGGTCGCCCTGATGAACGAGGGTGGATTTGACCTTGTCACAGCATCGGGCGATGCATCCCTGCGCCTGATTGCCGGCGGCAAGGTGCAAGAGATCAACCCGGCACTGGTTCCATCCTGGTCGACCATAGACGAGCGTCTGCAAAATGCGCCTTGGCACACGGTCGATGGCAAGCACTATGGTGTTCCCTATATGTGGGGGCCGAACGTTTTGATGTACAACACCGAAGTCTTCAAAGAGCCGCCGACCTCTTGGAATGTGGTGTTCGAAGAAATGAACCTGCCGGATGGGCAATCGAACAAGGGCCGTGTTCAGGCTTATGACGGCCCGATCCACATTGCCGATGCGGCCCAATACCTGATGTTCCACAAGCCGGAACTCGGCATCACGTCGCCCTACGAACTGAACGAAGACCAATACAAAGCAGCGCTTGATCTGCTGCGCGGGCAACGCAACCTTGTCAGCCGTTACTGGCACGATGCCTTTATTCAGATTGACGACTTCAAGAACGAAGGGGTGGTCGCCTCTGGGTCATGGCCGTTCCAAGTCAACCTTTTGGCTGCCGACAAGGTTCCGGTTGCCTCTGTGATCCCGCAGGAAGGCGCGACGGGCTGGGCTGATACAACCATGTTGCACAGCGACTCAAAGAATCCGAACTGCGCCTATATGTGGTTTGAACACCAGCTTTCCTCGAACCTGCAATCTGACCTGTCGGTCTGGTTTGGCGCCGTGCCTTCGGTTCCGGCGGCATGCTCTGACGGTCGCGGCATGCAGACTCAGGAAGGGTGCGACGCGAATGGCCTGAAGGACTTTGACAAGATTCGCTTCTGGACCACTCCGGTGTCGAACTGCTCACAAGGTGAAGGCGCCTGCGTACCCTATTACCGTTGGGTCAGCGACTATATCGGGGTGATCGGGGGCCGCTAAGTCAGCCCTAATCTGCGGAACCCGAAGACCGCCCACCACTCACTCAAACCGGTTGCGGCCCCTGCGTTCCGCGGGGGCCGCTTCAAGGAACGTTTTTCCGAAAAGATCTACCCATGACAGCCGCCGTCCAATTCCATTCCGTCTCGCGCCATTTCGGCAAGGTCAAAGCGGTCGACTCCGTTGACCTGACCATTGCCGAAGGCAGCTTCTTTGCCATGCTCGGCCCCTCAGGCTCGGGCAAAACCACCTGCCTGCGGCTCATCTCTGGGTTTGAATCCCCAACCGCCGGCCAGATTTCCATCTTTGGACAGGATGTCTCGTCCGTTCCGCCCCATCTGCGTAACGTAAATACCGTGTTTCAGGACTATGCGCTGTTCCCGCACATGACCGTGCGCGACAACGTTGCCTATGGCCTGATGGTCAAGGGCGTGGACCGCAAAACCCGCGCCGACAAGGCTGAAGAAATGCTTGGGCTGGTGAAGCTTCCCGGCTTTGGTGACCGCCGTCCGGGCCAATTGTCTGGCGGGCAGCGTCAACGCGTGGCCTTGGCCCGCGCCTTGGTCAATGAACCCCGCGTGCTCTTGCTGGACGAGCCTCTGGGCGCGCTTGACCTGAAGCTGCGAGAGGCCATGCAGGATGAGTTGAAGGCCCTTCAACAACGCCTTGGAATTACTTTCGTTTTCGTCACCCACGATCAGGGCGAAGCGCTGTCGATGGCCGACCGTCTGGCCGTATTCAATGACGGCAAAATCGCCCAGATCGGCACCCCGTCCGAGGTTTATGACCACCCCCGCACCCGTTTCGTGGCCGATTTCGTCGGGTCATCAAATGTGCTTTCCCCCGTGGTGACGCAGGTTTTTGGCGGCCCCGCAAAGTGGGCTTCGTTGCGGCCCGAAAACCTTCGCCTGACCAGCGATGCGCCTGTGACGGGCACCGTTGTCAGCCAACGCTATCTTGGATCGGGCGCGCGCGTCACGGTGCATCTTCACGGGCAGGAAGTTGCAGTCATCATCCCCGCAGGCCAACCCATTCCGGAAACAGGCAGCACCGTTGGCCTAGGATTCGATCCCCGCGCCTTGCATGTGATGGAGGGCGAAGCGTGAACGATCAGGCCATCCTGCCCGCCCGTGGCCCTGCCGATCGGCTGACCGGCCTTTTCTGGCGCAACCCACGCCTTCTGCTGGCGCTGCTCTTGACGCCCCCCTTGCTGTGGTTGGGCGTGGTCTACCTTGGGTCACTTGCGGCACTTCTTCTGCATAGCTTCTATTCCATCGACGAATTCTCGGGTGTGGTGAAAGAAGAGTTCACGCTGAAAACCTATGCCGAACTGTTTCGTCTGCAAAACCTCGACATCATCCTTCGCACTGTCTTGATGGCTGCCGCCGTAACAGTGGCTTGTGCGACCATTGCGTTTCCCATCGCCTACTTCGCCGCCCGCTTTGCCCGAGGCCGCTGGAAAGCCCTGTTCTACCTTGGCGTGATGCTGCCTCTTTGGTCGTCCTATCTGGTCAAGGTCTATGCGTGGAAACTGATCCTTGCCAAAGAGGGCATTGTCACCTGGGCCGCAAATGGAATTGGTACTGGCTTTCTTCTGGACGCGGTTCTTGCCATCCCCGGCATCGGCGGCAACTCGCTATCCACCTCGCTGTTGGGCACCTTCATCGTCTTTGTCTACATCTGGCTGCCCTATATGATCTTGCCGATGCAGGCCTCGCTGGAACGCGTCCCGGTGTCGATGCTGGAGGCATCAGCCGATCTTGGGGCGACGCGAAGCCAGACCTTCCGGACGGTAATCCTGCCGCTGGCCCTGCCGGGCATCATCGCGGGATCCATTTTCACGTTTTCGCTGACTTTGGGCGATTACATCATCCCGCAAATCATCGGTACATCTGCGCGGTTCATCGGTTTGGCGGTGTACCAGTTGCAAGGCACTGCGGGAAATATCCCCTTGGCTGCTGCTTTCGCCATGGTGCCCATCATCATCATGCTGATCTACCTGACGGTCGCAAAACGCATGGGGGCCTTTGATGCTCTCTGATCGCGCGTCCCTTTCACTGAAAATCGCAGCAGGAGCCGGCCTTGCCTTCCTGCATCTGCCGATCCTTCTGATTTTCCTTTACGCCTTCACGACCGAGGAAAAGAGCTATCAGTTCCCTCCGCCCGGATTGACGCTGGAATGGTTTGGTGTGGCGTGGAACCGCGCTGATATCTGGCCGCCGCTTTGGCTCTCGGTTCAGGTGGCGCTGATTGCCACGCTTCTGGCCATCATCCTTGGCACCCTTGTGGCTGCAGCCATGTCAAAGACGCGGTTCTTTGGGCGCGAGCAAATCAGCCTCTTGATTTTGCTGCCAATTGCGCTGCCCGGTGTCATCACGGGCATGGCGCTCCGTTCAGCCTTTTCGGTAATGGAGATCCCCTATTCGGTCTGGACCATCATCCTTGGCCACGCGACCTTCTGCATCGTGATCGTCTACAATAACGCTGTCGCCCGCTTTCGCCGTCTGTCCGGCAACATCGCCGAAGCCTCGACCGATCTTGGCGCGAACGGGTTTCAGACCTTTCGCTATGTGATGCTGCCGAACCTTGGCTCGGCCCTGCTGGCAGGCGGCATGCTTGCCTTTGCGCTGTCGTTCGACGAGGTGATCGTGACCACCTTCACCGCGGGCCAGCAATCCACCTTGCCGATCTGGATGCTACAAGAACTTGTGCGTCCGAGGCAGAGGCCTGTGACAAATGTTGTGGCTATTGTGGTTTTTGCGGTCACCTTCCTGCCGATCCTTGCCGCCTATTACCTGACCCGCGACGGCGAGCACATCGCCGGCTCGGGCAAATGAGGGAGAGTAAAATGAACAAGATCAACACCAGCTTGCTGATCGGTGCCGAATTCGTCGCCGGGACCGAGACCTCGGAACAGATCCTCAACCCGCGCACCGGGGGGCTGATCCTTGATGTTCCCGAGGCCAGCACAGCGCAGGTGGATGCGGCTGTTGCGGCAGCCCGCAAGGCCTTTGACGGCTGGTCTCGCACCACCCCTGGCGAACGCTCCGCCGCCCTCTTGCGGATCGCCGACCGGGTCGAGGCCGAGGCCGAAGGCTTTGCAGCGCTGGAAGCACTGAACTGCGGCAAGCCGATCAATGCGGCGCTGAACGACGAAATTCCTGCCATTGTTGACTGCTATCGGTTCTTTGCCGGGGCTGTCCGCACCCAGCACGGGCAAGTTGCAGGGGAATATCTTGCAGGCCATACCAGCATGATCCGCCGCGACCCGATTGGCGTCATCGCCTCGATCGCGCCGTGGAACTATCCGCTGATGATGATGGCATGGAAACTGGCCCCGGCGATTGGCGCGGGCAATACCGTGGTGTTCAAGCCAAGTGAACAAACGCCGCTAACCGCTTTGAAAATGGCCAGAATTTTGGCTGAAGAACTGCCCGAAGGCGTGGTCAACGTCGTCACTGGCCGCGGCCAAACGGTGGGAAGCTACCTGATCAATCACCCGCAAGTGGACATGATCAGCCTGACGGGCGACGTTGCCACCGGCAAGAAAATGCTGGATGCCGCTGCCAAGACGGTCAAGCGCACCCATCTGGAACTGGGCGGGAAAGCCCCTGTCATCGTTTTTGACGATGCCGATATTTCCGAAGTTGTCGAAGGACTTAGAGCCTTTGGTTATTACAATGCCGGACAGGACTGCACAGCCGCCTGCCGCATTTATGCGGGCAAGAAAGTCTACGACAAACTGGTCGCTGACCTGACCTCGGCAGTTTCGTCCATTGCCTTGGCGAATGACGACGACACGACCAATGAAATCGGCCCGTTGATCAGCCTGCGCCAGCGTGACCGCGTGGCCAGTTTTGTCAATCGTGCCAGAGAGTTATCGCATGTTGAGGTGACGACAGGCGGTGAGGTCATGGGGGCGGGCTTTTACTATCGTCCGACCGTCGTGGCAGGCGCCCGTCAGGATGACGAGATCGTGCGCCGCGAGGTCTTTGGCCCCGTGGTATCGGTTACACCATTTTCCGATGTAGATCAGGCCGTTGCATGGGCAAATGACAGTGATTATGGGCTGGCCTCATCGGTCTGGACCAAGGATGTTGGCCGCGCAATGGCGATGGCATCGCGGCTGCGCTATGGCTGCACTTGGATCAACACCCATTTCATGCTGGTCAACGAAATGCCGCATGGCGGGCTGAAGCAATCGGGTTATGGCAAGGACATGTCGTCCTATGCACTGGAAGATTATTCGGTCGTCCGCCATGTGATGATCAAGCACGGATAAGGCGCTGGAAATCTGGACCAGCAAGAAGGGCCGGCGACGCAATTCGTCGGCCCTTCCTACTTTCTGACTGACAAGTTTTTCTTGTCTATTTAAAGGCGAACTTGTTGGCTGTTTTCCCGACCGCGTGGCATGATCTGACCAATTGAACTGCCCAGAACGGGCCGTTTGGGACGATGCACCTGCTGTACACCCCCCGTACACCCCCTGTGCAGACAGCGTGCGACGAGAAAGCCTGCAAGATGGAAGGGAAGCCCGTGAAAAGTGATGTGTCAGACCGCCCCCCTGTCCGTCTGGGCGCCGATATCGGCGGCACGTTCACCGACATCGCGCTGGAGGTTGGCGACCGTCTTTTCTCGACCAAGGTGCTGACGAATTACACCGCGCCCGAACAGGCCATTCTGGATGGGATGGATCAGGTTCTTGGCCAAGCCGGGATCGGGCCGGAGAAGATTGACCTGATCATTCACGGAACGACGCTGGCAACCAATGCGCTGATCGCACGTCAGGGGGCACGGGTTGCCTTTGTCACGACCGAAGGATTCCGAGATGTCATCGAGATGCGGACGGAAAGCCGGTTTGACCAGTATGATCTGAACCTGCGTCTGCCGACCCCGCTGGTGCCGCGTGAGGATCGCTTTCCCGTTGCAGGCCGGATCGGGGCTGAAGGTCAGGAGTTGTTGCCGCTGGACGTGGCCGCGCTGGAACGGCTTGCCGAGGTGATTGCGACCGAGGGCTTTGGCGCGGTCGCAATTGGGTTTCTGCATTCCTATGCCAACCCCGACCATGAACGGCGGGCACGAGACATTCTTGCAAAGCGGCTGGATGTGCCGATTTCGATTTCGTCCGAAGTCTCGCCCCAGATGCGTGAATATGAACGGTTCAACACGGTCTGCGCCAATGCCTATGTGCGTCCGCAGATGGCCGATTACCTGACCCGGATGCAAAAGCGGCTGAAGGAGGCTGGCGCGACCTGCCAGGTCTTCATGATCCATTCGGGGGGCGGCCTAATCTCGGTCGAGACCGCGGCCGAGTTCCCGGTGCGTCTGGTGGAAAGCGGACCTGCGGGCGGGGCGATTTTCGCGGCCCATGTGGCGCGGCGCTTTGGTCTGGAGAAAGTGGTCAGCTACGATATGGGGGGCACGACGGCCAAAATCGCCCTGATCGAGGATTTCGCGCCCAAGACCGCACGGAGTTTTGAGGTGGCGCGGACCACGCGCTTTGCCAAAGGGTCGGGCATGCCGATCTCGATCCCGGTGATCGAGATGATCGAAATTGGTGCCGGGGGCGGATCTTTGGCTTGGGTCGATGCGATGGGGCGCATTCAGACCGGGCCGGAAAGCGCCGGGTCAGAACCGGGACCAGCCTGCTATGGGCGCGGCGGGCAGCGTCCGGCGATTACGGATGCGGATTTACTTTTGGGCAAGCTGGACCCAGCCGAGTTCGCAGGGGGCGCCATTCAGTTGTCTGAAGAAGCGTCGCGGGCGGCGGTGGCCGCCCATGTGGCGGACCGTCTGTCGCTTCCGGTGCAGGCTGCGGCTTTTGGCATTGGCGAAGTGGTGGATGAGAACATGGCCAATGCGGCCCGTGTTCATGCGGTTGAGAACGGAAAGGCCATTTCAGACAATGTGATGGTGGCCTTTGGCGGGGCCGCGCCTTTGCATGCGGCGCGCCTGTGCGAAAAGCTGGGGATTGATCGCTGTCTGATCCCGGTTGGGGCGGGGGTAGGCTCGGCCATCGGTTTTCTGCGGGCACCCTTTGGCTATGAGGCCTTGGCCAGCCGGGTCATGCGCCTTGGCGCGTTTGACGCCGGGGCGCTGAACGCGATGCTGGAGGAGCTGCGGTCCGTGGCGACCGGCTTTGTGCGGCAAGGAACCAAGGCGGCGTTGGAAACCGAGCTGACCGCCTTCATGCGCTATGTCGGACAGGGCTGGGAAATTCCGGTGGCCTTGCCGGAGCGCGCCTTTGTTGCCGAGGATGAAGCCGTTCTGCGCGAAGCGTTTCGGCGGGAATATGGGCGGTTCTTTGGCCGGGCGATTGAGGGCGGGCTGGGGGTCGACATCGAGATCGTCACGATTTCGGTCAAGGTCGCGGATCGCCCGGAAAGGCCAAAGCCTGTGGAGTTGACCGCAACTGGCCCCGTGGTCGACGCAAAGCGCCGTCGGGATGTGTTTGACCCAACGGCCGGAAAGATGCTGGAGACCGGAATTTTCGCAAGAGATACGCTGCAAACCGGCGCGCGGGTGTCAGGGCCTGCGGTGATTGTGGAACGCGAGACCTCGACGGTGGTGACCTCGGTCTTTGATGCGGTGATGCAGGCCGATGGGTCCATCTTGCTGCAACGCAAGGAGAGCGGAAAATGAGCGACGCAACGACAGACATTCGCTTACAGGTGATGTGGAACCGGTTGATTTCGGTGGTGGAAGAACAGGCGATGACGCTATTGCGGACGGCCTTTTCGACCAGCGTGCGCGAAGCTGGCGACCTTTCGGCGGGGGTCTTCGATGCCCAAGGCCGGATGCTGGCCCAAGCGGTGACGGGAACGCCCGGGCATGTGAACACGATGGCCGAGGCGGTCGGGCATTTTCTGGCCGCGATCCCGCGGGACCAGATTTACCCCGGCGATACCTATGTGACCAATGACCCTTGGCTGGGGACGGGGCATCTGCATGACATCACGATGGTCACACCCAGCTTTCAGGAGGAGCATCTGGTCGGCTTCTTTGCCTGCACGGCGCATGTCGTCGATGTGGGCGGGCGTGGTTTTGGTGCGGATGGCAAATCGGTTTACGAAGAAGGCATCCAGATCCCGATCATGAAATTCGCTGAAAAGGGCGTGGTCAATGCGACCCTGATCAAGCTGATCGAGGCCAATGTCCGCGAGCCGGGACAGGTGGTCGGCGATTTTTACTCGCTGGCGGCCTGCAATGACGTGGGCCACAAGCGGCTGATCGAAATGCTTGCCGAAACCGGAATGGCCGATCTGGACGATCTGGCCCGGTTCATCTTTGACCGGACACGGGCGGCGACGGAAGACCGCATCGCGGGTTTGCCACGGGGGCGGTGGACGAATGTTCTGGACACTGATGGATATGATAGCCCGGTGCAGCTGGCTTGCGCTGTAGAGATTGGCGCAGGCGGCGTGAATGTCGATTTCGACGGCAGTGCCGGGGTCAGCCGCTGGGGCATCAACGTTCCAGTGATTTATACCAAGGCCTATGCGTCCTACGCGCTGAAATGCGTGATCGCGCCCGATATTCCAAACAACTGGGCCTCATTGCAGGCGTTTTCGATCACCTCGCCGGAAAACATCGTGAATGCGCCCCGCCCTGCCCCGGTTTCCCTGCGCCATGTGATCGGCCATATGATCCCCGATCTGGTTCTGGGGGCCTTGGCCAAGGCACTGCCCGGTCGCATTCTGGCCGAAGGTGCTGCGGCCTTGTGGAACATTCATATGTCTGTGCGCCCCCTGCCCGGCCATGTCGGGCGGCGGGCCGAAATCCTGATGTTCAATTCGGGCGGGATGGGCGCACGGCCCGAGGCGGACGGGCTGTCGGCCACGGCCTTTCCGTCGGGTGTGATGACCATGCCCGTCGAGGCGACCGAGCAGACCGGCCCCATCGTGATCTGGCGCAAGGAATTGCGGGAAGGCAGTGGCGGCGATGGGCAGTATCGCGGCGGCTTGGGGCAAGTGATCGAGATCGAGGCACTGCCCGGCCACAGCTTTGACTTTTCCGCGATGTTTGACCGGATTGGCACACCTGCCCGGGGACGGGATGGCGGCGCGCCGGGGGCGCCCGGTCGGGTGACTTTGGATGACGGCTCCGTCATGCGCCCGAAAGGTTGGCAGAATGTGCCAGAAGGGCGCCGCCTGATCCTTGAAGCGCCCGGAGGCGGTGGCTTTGGCGCGCCGGAAAAGCGCGATGAACTGGCCCGCGAAACCGACCTGAGGCGCGGATATGTGAAGGCAAAGACCTGATGCAGCCCGGCGCACGACCAGATAAAGACATGACAGACCGACTGGAGACCCGCAGATGACCAAACCGCGCTTTGACACTTTGCTTTTGACGGGCGCGGCAGGCCGTTTGGGCACCGAGTTGCGGCGCGGACTTGCGCCCCTGTGCAAGACCCTGCGCGTGGCCGATGTGACGCCGATGACAGACCTGCGCCCGAATGAAGAAGCGGTGACCTATGATCTGGCGGACCAAGAGGCCACGATGGCGGCCTGCGAAGGCGTTGAGGCCATCGTGCATTTCGGTGGCGCGCCTTTGGAGCGACCTTGGGAAGATATTCTGAACGCCAATATCCGCGGCAGCTATCACATCTATGAAGGGGCGCGGAAACACGGTGTGGGGCGGGTGATTTATGCCAGTTCGGTTCATGCCATCGGCTATCACCGGGTCGAAGACAATATCGACGCCAATGCCCCGCATCGGCCAGACAGCCTTTACGGCCTGTCGAAATGCTTTGTCGAAGATCTGGGGCGGCTTTATTGGGACAAGTTCGGCATTGAAACCGTGGACTTGCGCATCTTTTCGTCTTTCCCCGAATTCACCGATCGGCGGATGCTGTGGTCGATGCTGACCTTTGACGATTGCATCCGTCTGGTCGAAGCCAGCCTGACCGCCCCGCGCGTGGCCCATTCCATCGTTTTTGGCACCTCGGCCAACAAACACCGTATGGTGGACAACCGTCTGGCAGGGCATATCGGCTTTCATCCGCAGGATTCGACCGAAGAGTTTCGGGCCGAGGTCGAAGCGCGGTTGACGGCGGCAAATCCGCACGACAAGGCAGTGGAATATCTGGGGGGCTGGTTCGTCAACCTTGGCCACCCCGACGACGAGGGGAAATGATGAAGTCCAGCTATGACGTTGTGATTGTTGGCGGTGCGGTGATCGGGTCGTCGGTCGCCTATTTTCTGATGTCGAACCCCGACTTCAAAGGTTCGGTGCTGGTGGTGGAACGCGATCCCAGCTTTTCGCAGGCCTCGACCTCGCTTTCTGCCGCGTCGATCCGGACGCAGTTTTCAAACCCGATCAATGTGAAGATCAGCCAGTTCGGGCTGGAAGTGATCCGCAACTTTGGCGACCTGATGCAGGTGCCGGGGCAACCGCGGCCGGACCTGAATTTCCATGAGGCGGGCTATCTGTTTCTGGCCGCAACAGCGGAACAGGAACAGATCCTGCGCGAGAACCATGACGTGCAGAAATCCTGCGGGGCGGATGTGGTTCTGTGGAACCGGGATGAATTGGCACAGGCCTTTCCGCATCTGCGCGTCGACGATGTTCGGCTGGCCAGCTATGGGCAGAAAAACGAGGGCTGGTTCAACAATACCGGGCTGATGAACGGCTTTCGCGCCAAGGCGAAATCGCTGGGGGCCGAGGTGGTGACGGACGAGGTCGTGGCGATCCGGCGCGAGGGGGATCGGGTGACAGGCGTCACGCTGAAATCCGGGGCCGAGGTAGCGGCAGGGATTGTCGTCAACGCCTCTGGCCCGCGCGCGGCGCAAACGGCCCGGATGGCGGGGTTGGATATTCCGGTCGAGCCGCGCAAGCGGACGCTGTTTGTGGTCGATGCCGCGAAATCGCCCGAGGGATCTGCCCGCGTGGCCGGAGGGCGTTTGCCCTTGCTGATTGACACGACGGGCGTGTTCATTCGGCCCGAGGGGCGGTATTTCCTGACCGGATGCCCGCCGGTCGAAGACCCCGGTGTGGATTGGGATGATTTCACCCCGCGCCACGAGGAATTCGAAGAGATCATCTGGCCCGCCTTGGCCGAACGGTCCGAAGCCTTTGAAGCGCTGAAGGTCGTGAACATGTGGGCGGGTCATTATGACTTCAACACGCTGGACCATAACCTTGTGGTCGGGCCGCATCCCGAAGTGAAGAACTTCCTCTTTGCGAACGGATTTTCTGGCCACGGCTTGCAGCAAGGTCCGGCGGCGGGGCGCGCGATTTCGGAACTGGTGATCTATGGCGGCTTCCGGACACTTGACCTGAGCGAAGTGGGCTATGAACGGATCGTTGAAAACCGCCCCTTCCTGGAAAAGGCCGTGATCTAGGCATGGCGCGGGGGGCAGGCAGCGGCGAGGATCGGGCCGAGAGGTTGCCCCCGCTGAATGCCTTGCGGGTGTTTCACGCCGTGATGCGACAGGGGTCATTACGGGCTGCGGCCGAGGTGCTGCGGGTCTCGCCGCAAGCGGTCAGCCAGCAGGTGCAGATTCTGGAAGATGCGCTTGGCGTGCCGCTGTTTGACAGGCGGGGCCGTGGGGCCAATCCGACCGAGGCTGCGATCTTGCTGATGCATCATGTGCAGGCGGCCTTCGATGAGCTGACCGAAGGGGTGCGACGGGTGACACGCAAACCGTCGCGGGCGCGAGTCAACGTCAATGCCAGCCCGTTCTTTGCGACACGCTATCTGCTGGACCGGCTGGCGGGCTTTCGCGCGATCGAACCCGAAGCGGATCTGCGGCTGACGACGATGGTGGAATTGCCCGACTTTGCGGCGGATGAGGTCGATGTGGCGATCCAGTGGGGCTATGGCCATTGGCCGGGGCTGGAAGTGCATCTGCTTTTGACCGACCGCAAGGATCTTTGTTGCACGCCGGAACTGGCCGAACGGCTGAAAACCCCGCAAGACCTGTGTGACCTGCCGCTGGTGCATCCTGTCATGTCGCCCGAGCTTTGGCCCAATGTGCTGGCCCATCTGGGTGTGACGAAACGGGGCCAAAGCAATGATTTGCGGCTGCAGGATGCAGCGACCATGCGGCGGGCGGCTTTGGCGGGGCTTGGGGTTGGCCTGTTGTCGACGATTGATGCCGATGAAGATCTGGAACTGGGGCGCTTGGTTGCCCCCTTTGGCCGCGATGTGATGGCCGGGATGGAGCCGTCAAAGGTGCCGGGGTTCTACATGGTCTTTCCCCGTGCCCATCGGCGGGTGCGGGCGATTGCGACGTTTTGCGACTGGGTTCAGGCGCAGGATTGGACAGAAGGGGCATAAGGCGATGGCACGGGCATTGGTGACGGGGGCGACGAACGGTATCGGCAAGGCCATTGCCGTGGCCTTGGCAAAGGCTGGACATGAGGTGACCGGCACCGGGCGCAATGCAGACCGGCTGGCGGCTTTGCTAGAGGCGGGGATAAGCCCGCTTGCCCTGTCGATGGATGATCCGGCCGAAATCGCCCGCCAGTTGGAGGGCCGAGAGTTTGACATTTTGATCAACAATGCCGGGACGATGCCGCCCTTGGGGCATTTTACGGAGTCTGATTTTGCCGACAGCGCCCGCACCGTGACGGTGAACCTGTTGGGCCCGATGGCCGTGACGCGGGCGATTTTGCCGGGCATGGTGGCGCGGTGTTCGGGGCATGTGTTCTTTCTGGGCTCGATCGCGGGGCACGCGCCCTATCCCAATGTCGCCGCCTATTGCGCGACAAAATACGCGATTTCCGGTTTCGCGCACAGTTTGCGGATGGAGGTTGCGCAGGCAGGCGTCCGGGTGACCGAGATTGCGGCGGGGCGCGTTGAGACCGAGCTTTACGCGGGTATTCTTTCCACTGAAGCGCGGGCGGCGATGTATGCCAACCAGACCGCCATTCAGCCCGAAGACGTGGCGGCGATGGTTTGCCATGTGCTGGCCATGCCGCCCCATGTGGACGTGACCCGATTTGACATCAACCCGACCCGGATCGGTTCGCCGACGGGGACGAAATAGGACAGCGGCCGATGCAGGGACTGAAGGTGGTGATCGTCGGCGGCGGGGCCGGACTAGGGGCACTGCTGGCCGAGATGGCGGTTGAGGCCGGGGCGGCAGGTGTCGGCATCATCGACATCGACGGAGGTGCAGCAAAAGCAGCCTTGGCCCCGGCAGAGGCAAAGGGGGTGCAGACAGCCTTTGCCGCCTGTGACATTCGGACGGGTGAGGCCAGCCACGCAGCCTTTGATGCGGTGGCGGCGGGCTTGGGGCGCGTGGATACGCTGATCAATTCGGCGGCGATCTATCCGCGTCGTCCCATTCTGGAGATCAGCGATGCCGACTGGGATGCCTCGATGGCGATCAACATCAAGGGCACCTACCACATGATGGTGGCGGCGGTGCGGCAGATGCGGGCGCAAGCGGCGGACGGCCCGGTGCGCGGGCGGATCGTCAACATCACCTCGGTCGACGCCTTCAAGGCGCATCCGCAAAACGCCCATTACGCGGCGACAAAGGCCGCCGTGGTCAGCCTGACCAAAAGCATGGCGCATGAGGTCGCGCCGGATGGCATTTTGGTCAATTCGGTGGCCCCTGCCGGGATGGCCACGGAAAAGGCTCGCGCCTCGGGCTTTCTGGCGGAACTGGCCAAGGCAAGCCCACTGGGCCGGGGTGGAGAGCCGCGCGAAATGGCGGAATGGGTGCTGATGGCGGGTGGGCCGAAAAACACCTATATGACTGGCGAAAACATCATCGTCTCGGGCGGTTATATCTACGCCTAGTCCAACTGCGGCAGGTCGCGCGGAGCCCGAGTGGATAGAAGTTCGGGGCCATTGGCGCGCAGGACGATGTTTTCCTCATGCACCAGAATGGTGCCGCCTTCGACCACCGCACCGGGTTCCAGCGTCAGGACCATGCCTTCGACCAGTTCGGTTGTGTCGAGGGGTGTAAAGCTGGGCCATTCGGTCAGCGTGATGCCCAGCCCGTGACCAAGCCGCCCGCCCGCATCGGCAAAGCCGTGGCGCGCAAGTTCGTCGGACAGGATCCGATGCGCGTCGCGGGCCAGCATGCCGGGGCGCAACGTTGCCAAGGCGCGGTCGGTTGCGACATGAAGGGCGGCTTGGGCGCGGTGGGTTTGGGCCGAAACGGGGCCGACGGCGTAATTGCGGTCAAAGTCGCAGAAATAGCCGTCGCGCACGGCGCCCGTGTCCAGCATCAGGACATCGCCCGTTTGAAGGGGCTGGTCCGTGGCCGGTGAGATCACATCGCCATAGCCGCCCTGCCCTGCGCCGCCCGCAACATAGCTGACCCAATCGGCCCCTTCTTCCAGAAGCACACGCTGAAAATCGCGGAAGATCTGGTTCAGCGGGCGACCTGTTGCGGCGAATTCGGGCACCCGCGCATAGGCGCGATCGGCAATCGCACAGGCGGCGCGGATCTTTACGACCTCGGCCTTTGATTTGATTTCGCGCACGCGCTGGACGGTATCTGTGCCATCGACAAAGCGGCGGGGGGCAAGGCGGGTGGTCAGCGTCAGATAATCGGCCAAGGGCATGCGCAGATGGGTTTCCAGCCCCATGGGAAGCGCGATGCTGCCGGTGGCGGGGACCATGTCGGCCAGTGTTTCCGCCAATAGCGAAAGACCATCATCGCCCGGAACAGGCGCCGGCCAGGTGCGAATCGTTGTCATCCATGTCTTGCCCATGAGGTCGGCCCCGATGGATGGAATGACGGCGACTGGATCGCCGTTTGCCGGGATGATGATGAACCACGGGCGAGCCGGGCTTTCCCAGAAACGGGTGAGAAAGCCTGTGACATAGAAGATGTCGGCGGCAGAGGTCAGCAGCAGCGCATCCTGTGCGTTTGCGGCCATCTTGGCTTGCAGGCGCGCGACACGGGCCCGGTATTCCTGCGCCGGAAAGATCAGCGAGCGTTCCTCAGCCACGTTCCGGTCCCTCGCTCAGATAACACAGCACCCGCGCATCGGAGCCAAGCTCAAACCCCGCAAGGGCCGCGGCGATCCCCGCCCCGCCCGATGGCGTGGTTTCAAGGCCGATGGTGGCGAGAAAGTTCGTGGCCTCTGCCGCCTCTGTTTCGGTAATGGCGACGAAGTGATCGGCGTCCCGTGCCAAACCTTCGAGAGCGATCATCGACGGGGTTTTGCAATCCAGCCGCCCCATGGCGGAAACCGGACCGGGGGCGGTCACAAGTTCACCCGCCCGAATGCTTTCGTAAAGCGCGGGGGCGGCCTCGGGTTCGACCACGATGATGGTCGGGGCATCGCCCCAATGTGCCCGCGCATGGGCCGCGACGGCAGCCGCAAGGCCCCCTACCCCAGCCTGAAGGAAAAGATGCGTGGGCGGGGCGCCCACGGTCTTGTCGAATTGTTCGGCGGCTTCATCGGCCAGTTGCAGATAGCCCTCCATCACCCGCAGGGGGAGTTCCGTGTAGCCCGGCCATGAACTGTCAGAAAGAAGCGTCCAGCCCTGCTTTTCGGCGGCCAAGGCGGCGGCGGTCATGCTGGCCTCGTAATCTGCGCCTTCCCGCATGACGGTAGCGCCCATTTTTGTCAAACGCTGGGCAAAGGCCTCGGGCACGGTTTGCGCAAGATAGATGACCGCTTGCGCGCCAAAGAGTTTCGCCCCGGCGGCCACGGACATGCCGTGATTGCCCGCGCTGGCCGTGACATAGGTGCGCCCGCAAAGCGCCGTCTGCCAATTGCCGTCCTTGACCTTGGCGGCCGCTTCCCGCGCGATGGCATGGGCCGCCCCAAGCGCCTTGAAACTGCCCAAGCCCATCCGGCCTCTTTCATCCTTTACCAGAAACCGCGCGGCCCCAACCTTTTCGGCCAGATGCGGAACATCTATCAGGGGCGTCGGCTGATGGGCCGGGCAAAGTTCCAAAAGAGCCGCAACACCCTTGGCAGAAGCAATCGGGCGCAGTCCATCCTGCGAGATCCCCCGGTGGCGGTATGGATTGCGGATTCCCTTTGGCACTGTTTCCCCCTGTTTCTTCTTGTTTCCGCCCCAGCGTAACGGCCTGCCCTGCGGGATGAACACCCAAATCCGGCCAGTCGCCGTCAAAATCTCCGCAAATTTCGGTATACTTTTGCATACCTGCGTCATATGGCCTGTGCCAGAGGGCCAAAAACAGGGTGGAAAATTTGCGCGCTGCCGTGCAGAAAGGCCCCAAGTTCATACACACCAGAGGATGGATCCCGCTATGACCGACCGCCCCATTCCCGATATCATCTACACCAAGGTTGACGAGGCACCCGAGCTTGCTTCCGCCTCTTTGCTGCCCATGATTCAGGCCTTTGCTCAGCAGGCCGGGGTTTCGGTCGGCACCCGTGATATTTCGCTGGCCGGGCGCATCATCGCGACCTTTCCGGAAAATCTGACCGACGCGCAGCGCCAGCCGGACGATCTGGCGGAACTGGGTGAATTGGTGAAGACGCCGACAGCCAATGTGATCAAGCTTCCGAACATCTCGGCCTCGGTGCCGCAGCTGGTGGCCGCGATCAAGGAACTTCAGTCACAAGGCTATGACCTGCCGGATTACCCGGAAGAGCCAAAGACCGAAGCCGAGAAGGCCGTGCGCGCGAAATATGACGCGATCAAGGGTTCGGCTGTGAACCCGGTTCTGCGCGAAGGCAATTCGGACCGCCGTGCGGCGACCGCCGTTAAGAAATATGCGCAAGCCAACCCGCACCGCATGGGCGACTGGACGGCCGACAGCAAGACACGCGTTGCCGCGATGGATGGCAATGATTTCTTCTCGAACGAGACCTCGGCCACGCTCTCGGGCGCAGCCGCTGCCGATATCGTTCTGGAAACCGCCAATGGGCAAGTGGTTCTGAAAAAGGGCGTGAAATACCCGGCTGGCACCGTGGTTGACGCAACCTTTATGTCGGCCAAGGCCCTGAGCGCGTTCCTGAGCGCCGAGATCGAAAAGACCAAGGCCGAAGGCGTGCTGTTCTCGCTGCATATGAAGGCCACGATGATGAAGGTTTCCGACCCGATCATCTTTGGCTATGCCGTCAAGGCATGGCTGGCCCCGGTGTTTGAAAAATTCGGTGACAAGCTGGCGGCTTTGGGCGTGAACCCGAATTCCGGTTTGGGCGATCTTTTGGCCCGTGTGAAGGGCGATGCCGAGATCATGGCGGCCATTGATGCCGTGACCGCCGCACGTCCGCCGATGTACATGGTGAATTCCGACAAGGGTATCACCAACCTGCATGTGCCGTCGGACGTGATCATCGACGCCTCGATGCCGGCGCTGATCCGCGCGGGCGGCAAGGGCTGGGGCCCGGACAACAAAGAACATGACTGCGTCTGCGTGATCCCGGACAATTCCTATGCCCCGGTCTATGACGAGACCATCAAGTTCTTCAAAGCCAATGGCAAACTGAACCCGGCGACCGCTGGCACCGTTCAGAACATCGGCCTGATGGCGCAAAAGGCCGAAGAATACGGCAGCCACCCCACCACCTTTGAAATCCCCGAAGACGGCGTGGTGAAGATGATCCTTGAAGACGGCACGGTGCTGCATCAGCACAAGGTGGAAAAGGGCGACATCTGGCGCTCGGCCAGCGCCCGCAAGGCGCCGATCGAAGACTGGGTCAATCTGGCGATCGAACGTCAGGCCGCAACGGGCTATCGGTCGATCTTCTGGCTGGATGCGAACCGCGCCCATGATGCCGAGCTGATCAAGATGGTGAAGCCGATCCTTGCGGCCAAGGGCGTGGCGGACAAGTTCGAGATCATGTCGCCGGCAGAGGCCACCCGCGCCTCGCTGGAAACGATCACCAAGGGCGAGAACACGATTGCCATCACTGGCAACGTGCTGCGCGACTATCTGACCGACCTGTTCCCCATTCTGGAACTGGCGACCTCAGCCAAGATGCTGTCGATCGTCAAGCTGATGCAGGGTGGTGGTCTGTTCGAAACCGGCGCCGGTGGATCGGCCCCCAAGCACGTTCAGCAGTTGCAGGAAGAAAACCACCTGCGCTGGGACAGCCTTGGCGAATTCTGCGCCTTGGGCGAAAGCTTCCGCTTCCTTGCCGACACGAAGGCCAATGCCAAGGCCCGCGTGCTGGGCGATGCCGTCGATGCGGCAACGCAGGGCATTCTGGACCATGACCGCAGCCCGGGCCGCAAGGTCGGCCAGCCGGACAACCGCCACAGCCATTACTGGTTCACCCGGTACTGGGCCGAGGCTCTGGCAGCCCAAGGCGAAGACCCGGCACTGGCCAAGGTCTTTGCCCCTGTGGCCGAAGCGCTTGCCGCGAACGAAGCCACCATTCTGGCTGAGCTTTCGGCAGGCCAAGGCAAGCCAGCAGATCTGGGCGGCTATTACCACGGTGACGCGGCAAAGACCGCCAGCGTGATGCGGCCCTCGGCGACATTGAACAAGATCATCGACGGCCTCGCCGCCTGACCTTGTGACAACGGAAAAGAAAGGGCCGGAGCACAAGCTCTGGCCCTTTATCGTTTTTCCGCTTCGTCAGCGCCAATTTTCTTTCAAAGAAAATTGCAAAATCCTTGCAAGGATTTTGGTGGCTCAGGCCGGAACCTCGGCCGTCACGCGCACAGCGGCGAATTTGAATTCAGGGATCTTGCCATAGGGGTCAAGTGCGGGGTTGGTCAGGATATTCGCTGCTGCCTCGACATAGGCGAAGGGCACGAAGACCATGTTTTCCGCCACCGCCCTGTCGGCACGGGCAAGCAGTGTTACCCTTCCGCGCCGCGTTTCCAGACGTACGCGGCCGCCGGGCTCGACCCCAAGCTTGCGCAAGGTCGCCGGGTGGAGCGAGCAGTTGGCCTCAGGTTCAACCGCATCAAGAACATGGCTGCGGCGGGTCATGGACCCTGTGTGCCAATGTTCAAGTTGCCGGCCCGTCGTCATGACAAAGGGATAGTCGGCATCCGGCAATTCCGCGGGTGCAATCACGCTGGCCGGCGTGAACTTCGCACGCCCGTTGGCGCGCGGGAAGCCATCGCCAAACACGATCGGCTGGCCTGGATCTTCCGGCGAAAGCGACGGATAGGTGACCGCCCCTTGAGCCTCGAGCCGGTCCCAGGTGATGTTCTTCAGGGACTTCATTCCCAAGGACATCTCGGCGAAGACTTGGCTCGGGTGGGTGTAGGACCAGCCCAGACCCAGACGCTTGGCGAGCTCCACGGTGATTGCCCAATCCTCGCGCGCCTCACCCGGAGGGGTGACGGCGGGGCGGCCGATTTGCACCTGACGGTTGGTGTTCGTCACTGTGCCCGACTTTTCATAGAACGCCGCGGCAGGCAGGATCACGTCGGCATAGTTCGCGGTTTCGGTCAGGAAGATGTCCTGCACGACCAGATGTTCCAGATGCGCAAGGGCTTCGCGCGCATGGGTCACATCGGGGTCGGACATGGCCGGGTTTTCGCCAAGGATATACATGCCCTTGATCTTGCCTTCATGGACAGCATCAAGGATCTCGGTGACGGTCAGGCCCTTCTGGTTCGAGAAATCGCCCGAGCCCCAGATCTCGGAAAAGGCTGAACGGACGCCATCATCGGTCACGCTTTGATAATCGGGCAGGAACATCGGGATCAGACCTGCGTCCGAGGCGCCCTGCACGTTGTTCTGACCGCGCAAGGGGTGCAGGCCCGCACCGGGTTTGCCAACATTTCCGGTCATCAGCGCCAGAGAGATCAGGCAGCGCGAATTGTCGGTGCCGTGAATGTGCTGGGATATGCCCATGCCCCAGAAGATCATCCCTGCCTTTGCGCCTGCGAAATCTCGCGCCACGGCGCGCAGGGTCTCGGCCGGGATACCGCAGATCGGCTCCATCGCCTCGGGGCTGAAGGCCTTGAGATGCTCTTTCTCGGCTTCCCAGTTTTCGGTGAACTTCTCGATATAGGCGGGATCGTAAAGCCCCTCCTCGACGATCACATGCATGATCGCGTTCAACATGGAAACGTCCGCGCCCGGCTTGAATTGCAGCATATGCGCCGCATGGCGCTTCATGGCTGTTCCGCGCGGGTCCATGATAATGAGCTTGCCGCCGCGCTTGGCGAACTGCTTGAAATAGGTCGCGGCAACGGGGTGATTTTCGGTCGGGTTTGCCCCGATCACGATGGCCACATCGGCATTGACGATCTGGTTGAAAGTAGCCGTCACAGCGCCGGAGCCCACGTTTTCCATCAGCGCCGCGACCGAGGAGGCGTGGCAAAGACGGGTGCAATGGTCGACGTTGTTATGGCCAAATCCCTGACGGATCAGTTTCTGGAAGAGGTAGGCCTCTTCATTGGTGCATTTGGCCGAACCGAAACCGGCGACCGAAGGGCCGCCATGCGCGGCCTTCAGGTCGAGCATCCCCTTGGCCGCGAAATCCAGTGCCTCGTCCCATGTCGCTTCGCGGAAATGGGTGAAGGGGTTCGCCGGATCGACGTTCAGCCCCTTGGGCGCACCGGGTTTACGGATCAGCGGCTTGGTCAGGCGGTGGGGGTGGTGGATATAGTCAAAGCCAAAGCGTCCCTTAACGCAAAGCCGGCCATCATTCGCAGGGCCGTTGATCCCCTCGACATATTTCACCTTGCCGTCCTTGACCTTGAGGCTGACCTGGCAGCCGACGCCGCAGAAGGGGCAGATGCTGGTGGTTTCAGAGTCGAAATCGGCACGGTCGCCCCGCTGGTCGGCATCCAGCACGGTTGCGGGCATCAGGGCGCCCGTCGGGCAGGCTTGCACGCATTCGCCGCAGGCAACGCAGGTGCTGTCGCCCATCGGGTCGGCGAAGTCAAAGGTCGGATAGGCATCGTGCCCCCGCCCCGCCATGCCGATCACATCGTTGACCTGCACTTCGCGGCAGGCACGGACGCAAAGGCCGCATTGGATGCAGGCGTCAAGGTTCACCCGCATGGCCACATGGCTGTCGTCCAGAAGCGGGATGCGGCCCTTGTCCATCGCAGGGAAACGGCTGTCTGACACGCCATTGGCGGCGGCCATGTCCCACAGATGCGAAGATGCGTCATGCGCCTCGGCCTTTTCCGGTTGGTCTGCCAACAGCAGTTCCATCACCATCGCGCGGGCCTTGGTCGCGCGTTCACTATCCGTTTTGACGACCATCCCCTTGGACGGGTTGCGGCAGCACGAGGCGGCCAGCGTCCGTTCGCCATCCACCTCGACCACGCAGGCGCGGCAGTTGCCATCGGGACGGTAGCCGGTCTGATCTTTGTGGCACAGATGCGGAATATCGGTGCCGTGGCGCTTGGCCACGTCCCACAGCGTTTCGCCGGGGTTTGCGGTGACTTCACGGCCGTCGAGGGTGAAGGAAATGCTGTTGGTCATTTTTTCAACTCGATCTCAAGAAAGGTCAGGGGCGCGGAGCCGCCGTTGAACACGTTATGCGAAACGCCCGTCGGGCGCGAATAGGGAACGCCCATGGTCAGGGCGCTTTGGGTTTCGCTGCCATCGGGATGGGTGATCCGCAGGGTGCCATCCGTCAGCGGCACAATGACATAGGCCATGCCATGCGTGTGCTGCCCAGTTTCATCGCCGGGGGCAAAGTCGAAACGGTTTACCACAACCCTTTCGTCGTCGATCAGGACGCTGTGCTTAGCCAATGCCATCAGATTTCCTCCGGGAAATGCTTGATCATCAGCTTGATCGGGTTCGGGGCGGCCTGCCCCAGACCACAAATCGAGGCATCGGCCATCACGCCGCACAGATCGCCGAGCAAGTCGCGGTCCCATTTCGGGGCCTGCATCAGCTTGACCGCCTTTTCACAGCCTACTCGGCAAGGGGTGCACTGGCCGCAGCTTTCGGATTCAAAGAACCGCAGCATATTCAGCGCGGCGTCGCGGGCGCGGTCCTTGTCGGACAGAACCACGACAGCGGCAGAACCGATGAAGGTGCCATGCGGTTGGAGCGTATCAAAGTCGAGTGGGATGTCATTCATCGAGGCGGGCAGCAAGCCCGAGGACGGACCGCCCGGTTGGTAGGCCTTGAAGCTATGGCCCGCCGCCATGCCACCAGCGGCGGCGATGATGTCTGTGATGGTAGAGCCAGCAGGCAGCAGATAGACACCCGGCTTGGCCACCCGGCCCGAAACGGAATAGGACCGAAGCCCCTTGCGCCCGTTCTTTTCGGTTGCGTTCAGAATAGAGGCGCCCTCACGGCAGATGCGGGCGATCCAGAGCAGCGTCTCGACGTTATGCACCAAGGTCGGGCGGTCAAAGATGCCAACCTGCGCCACAAAAGGCGGACGCAGACGGGGAATGCCGCGTTTGCCTTCGATCGATTCAATCATCGCGCTTTCTTCGCCGCAGATATAGGCCCCGGCGCCACGGCGCAGGTCGATATATCCGGGCGCGACGATTCCCGCCTGTTCCAGCGCGGCGATTTCCTTGCGCAGGAGTTTCAGAATGGCCGGGTATTCGTCGCGCATGTAGATGAAGCAGGTTTCCGCCTCGACCGCCCAAGCGGCAATCAACATGCCTTCGAGGAACAGGTGCGGCGTGCGTTCAAGGTAGTAGCGGTCCTTGAACGTGCCGGGCTCTCCTTCGTCGCCATTCACGGCCAGATAGCGCGGTCCGGCATTGGCGCGGACAAAGCCCCATTTCTTGCCGGACGGAAAGCCTGCCCCGCCAAGGCCGCGCAGACCGGCCGCCAGAACTTCGTCTTGAACCTTTTCCCAGTCACCATTGGCCCGCAGGTCCAAGAGGCGATCATAGCCGCCTTTGGCGCGATAGGCGGCAAGAGTTTCGTATTCGGGCATTTCGGGGTGGAAATCGCCAGAGGCGACCACGGCAGAAATCAGATCGGGCGTCGCGTGATCAACATGGCGGTGGCCCACTTCTGCGACGGGGGCGGTGTCGCAGCGGCCCATGCAGGGCGCGCGCAGGATGCGAACGCGGGCGGGGTCGTGACCTGCCTCCAGCGCCTTGATCAGCGCCTCGGACCCGGCCAGTTCGCAGGAAAGGGAGTCGCAGACTCGGATGGTCAGGTCTGGTGGCGGAGCCTCGTTCTCGCGGCGCGGATCGAAATGGGCGTAGAAGGTAGCCACTTCCCAAACTTCGGCCATCGACAGCCGCATCTCTTCGGCCAAAGCCCGCAGATGAGCGGCGGATTGGTGACCGTATTCGTCCTGAATCAGATGCAGGAATTCGATCAGCAGATCGCGACGTCGCGGGCGGTCGCCCAACAGCGCCCGCACCTCGGCCAAGGCGACATCGTCGAATTGCCGTCCTTTTGGCGTGCGCCGGCCCTTGCCACGGCCCGATTTCCAGATGCCGTTCTGATCTGCTGTCATGTCGTCAAACCCGCCCTTCAATGCCCGCGTGCCAGGCTCTCCCCCGTGGCATGCGCGCTGATCCTGTCATGCCTGTCACGTCGGTGGTGGACAGATCGCGACCATACACTTACATCTTGCGCCATGAACGACACTAGCCCTTGGGATATTGAAATCGACGCGCGCGGACTGCTTTGTCCGCTTCCCGTGCTGAAAGCGCGGAAACGCTTGTCTACTATGGGAAACGGACAGGTGCTGCGTCTGGTGGCGACAGACCCTGCCGCGGTGATCGACGTTCCGCATTTTTGTCGCGAATCTGGCCATGAATTTGTGGGCGCGACCGAGGAAGACGGGGCGACCGCCTATCTGATCCGCCACAAATAGGCGTCAGAGACCGAAATTTCCGAAGGGGATGAACCGCACGGGGGAACCGGGAATGATCTCGGCCGCCTGATCGGGCAGTTCCACCAATCCATCGGCCCAAGACAGGCCTGATATCCGGCCCGATCCTTCAGACCGAAAAACTTCGGCAGTCCCTTCGCCGGTAAGGCGGGCGCGCAGATATTCCCGCCGCCCCGCCTTTTTCGATTTCGAGAAGGCTGCGGGAACGGTGAACCCCTTAGGCATGTCGAACCTGCCACCGGCAAGGCGTGCAAGCGCAGGCCTGCCAAAGATCAGCGCACATACGAAAGCCGCAACCGGATTGCCGGGCAGGCCCAGAACAGGCACCCCTTGCCAAAGCGCCAAGGCCAGCGGGCGGCCGGGTTTCATTGCTATCCGCCAGCTTGTCAGGTCGCCCTTGGTGCGCAAAAGGCGGCTGACATGGTCTTCATCCCCTGCTGACGCCCCGCCCGAGGTCAGGATGACATCAGCCGTACGGGCGCCCTGATTTAGTTTTTGGCTGATCTTTTTGGGGTCATCGCCAACATGGCCCAGATCTACCGCGTCATAGCCCCAGCGGCGCGCCAGTTCCAAAAGCATCGGGCGGTTGGCGTCGTAAATCTGATGCGGGTCGGCAATGGCCCCCGGATCGGCAACCAATTCGTCCCCCGTAGAAAGAACCGCCACCCGCAAACGGCGAAAGACTTGCACCGTCCCCAAACCAAGGGCGGAAAGAAGGGCAAGGTCAGGTGCCGAAAGCCTATGCCCCGCAGCCAAGGCCAATTGTCCTTCCGCCATGTCTTCGCCCGCCTTGCGGGTGTTGATGCGGGGTTTCATCGGGCCGTCGAAAGCCACACGACCACCATCTGTCGCGCAGTCTTCTTCAAGCACGACGGTATCAACACCGTCGGGCAGGATCGCCCCGGTCAGGATGCGGATCGCCTGCCCCGGCGCGACATGCCCGCCGAAGGGCTGGCCGGCCGCAGCCCGCCCTTCGGCCAGCGGCAGGGTAAATGGCCCATCGCCCGTCAACGAGGAATGGGCAAAGCCATAGCCATCGACCGCGGAATTGGCATGTGGCGGGTTGGCACGGCGGGCGATGGCATCTGCGGCAAGCACCCTGCCGCCGGCCTTGGCGATCTGAACCGTTTCGATTGTTGTGACCGGTGCGAGCGCCGCATTCAGGCGGTCCAGCGCCAGATCGACCGGCATCCAATCAACGCCTTGTGGCATGGCGAAGCAATCATTCCGCAAGCGTGGCGGCACCAGATCAGGCAGGTCTTTGACCAAGCCCTGCCGTAACAGAGCCGCGCGGCCTGCCCCCAGGATCCATCCCTCTTCGGTCAAGATATCCTGATCGGCCTCGGGCTGCATCAGGTCCGACAGATCCTCGGAGGACAGGTTGGTCAGCGCCTTGGCCAAAAGGTCGACCTGCGCTTCGTCTTGGCAAGAATACCGGTCCTGCAAAGCCTTGACTTCGCTTGCCAGCAAAGACGGCCATACCTCGGCCAAGACCACGCCCGCATGTTCTGTTGGCTCGAACGGCCAAACCGCGCAATCGTCGCCCAACTCGGCCTTCAGCGCGGCCAAACGGGCAATGCCCAACATGGCCTGCGACCCGACTGAGCCCGTCGTGTATAGTTTCCACACGGGTTGCGCCTTGGGCTCGCGCGCTTCGACCTGTCGGCGTTCTGGAAAGGGCACGCTGTGGCGATGGCTGCCCTTTTCTGGAAGATCGGGCAGATCCAGCCCCGCAGGCCGACCCCAGAATGGCCCCAGCCCCGGGAACGAGCGGTTGATCCGCGCGGCCAGTTCAAAGCGGTTGTTGGCGTTGTTATCCGCATCTTCGACTTCACGGGCGAACCATGACCAAAGCGCCAAGGCCCCTTCCCGTCCGGTCAAGGACCATGCAAAGCCTTTGGGGTAACCAAATGGAAAGTCCGCGCCGACAAGAACCCGGCGTCCTGCGGCCCGAGCCGTTGCGATGCGCCCGCGCAAAAGCGCCATGGCTTCAGAGCGTGTGACCGGGTTGACGGGGGCCGTCGCCCCTGCCCCGGCATGACCGATCCAGACGGAATCCTTTCCGCGCTTTGGTTCCTTGGCCGCCGACCAATCAAGGATCAGGATATCGTCGAATTTCACAGACCAACCTCGCGCAGGATGAAGTCGGCAATGGCGGACGTGTCGTTCAGATCGAGGACCGGGACGGAAAGGCCTTGATGCTGGCTGTCAGAGGCAACCGCGCGAATGGTCGGGTTGGTTGGCGCCAAGAGGTCGCGCCCTGCCTCGGCCCTGTGACATTCGACCTTTGGATGCGCGGCGGTTTTGTAGCCTTCGATCAACACAAGGTCGACCGGGGCGAGATGGGCGAGCAGGTCTTGCAATGACGGCTCTGGCGCGCCCCGCAATTCGTGCATCACCGCCCAGCGGACCGGGGAGGCAACGATCACTTCCTGCGCCCCAGCTTGACGGTGGCGATAGCTGTCGCGGCCTGGATGATCGACATCAGTTGCGTGATGGGCGTGCTTGACGGTGGAAACAGTCAGGCCGCGCCGCGTGATTTCGGTGACCAACCGTTCCATGAGGCCGGTCTTTCCAGTGTTCTTCCAGCCGGTGACGCCATAGATCCTCATGTCAAAAGCCTCGCAATGTCCTCTGCCTGCTGCAAATCCTCGGGCGTGTTGACGTTGAAGAAAGGATCCGCCTCACCGGCAAAAACCGCTTGTCCGGCGTTGTGGCGCTCTGTCCAGATCACGACCTTGCGCAAACCATCCAGCAAAGCCGCACGCAGATCGTGGCGCAGGGCTACGGGCCAAAGGCCAAAGGTCGGCTGTCGCTGAATGCGACCGGTTTCATCGGGGCTGGCGGCAAGACACAGGCCGGACGGACCGGCCGAGGCCTGAAGGCCACGAACCAGATCATGCGGGAAGAACGGCGTATCGGCTGCCACCGAGATCACTGCCGAAAAGCCGTTTTCCGCCGCCCAGTCCATACCCGCCAAAACGCCTGCTAAGGGGCCGGGATATTCGGGCAAGCTGTCGGCCAAAACGGGCAGGCCAAACTCGGCCCAGCGCGACGCAACGCCATTGGCGTTGATGGCCATCGCCTCGACCTGTGGTGCCAAACGGCCGATGACATGGTCGATCAGGCGGCGCCCAGCGACCACCTTCATCCCCTTATCGCCGCCCCCCATGCGCGTGGCCAGCCCACCGGCCAGGATCACGCCTGCAACCGTCATCCGATCACCTTTCGGAAGATCACGAAGACCGCGATCACAAGAAGGATTTGCGCGACATTGGCGGTCCAAGCCCGCTTGCGGAATCGCGCGATTGCGCGCTCAGCCGCTTCGCTGAGCCCGTGACGCGGTGGATTGAACATGAACTTCGTCGCCACCCCCCTGCTCAAAGGCGAACGGACCATCCCGGCCATAGGGGTCTTTTCCATCTCGACCACCACCTTTCCCCAAGCTGACATGGTCCACCACATCAGCCAGAACATCACCAAGACAAGCCCTATTGCACCAAGCGCCAGATACAGCACCGTTTCGGCACGGTCAGTCATCCTGCGCCCCTTTGCGCCGATGGCGCCTATCTTCGTCCTCACCTGAGAGCGTGGCGTCGCGCACCAATCGCTTTTCGCCCGCAAGGCAGACATAGCGCTGGCCGCGCATCCGCCCAATCAGGGTCAGGTCGACCTGCTGGGCCAGTTCCACACCCCAAGCCGTAAAGCCCGAGCGGCTGGCCAGAACCGGAATGCCCATCTGCGCGGTCTTGATCACCATTTCAGAGGTCAGGCGCCCGGTTGTATAAAGCATCTTATCCGCGCCAGAGACGCCGTGCAGGAACATCCACCCCGCGATCTTGTCGACGGCATTGTGGCGACCGACATCCTCCATATAAACCAAAACGCGCCCGTCTTGGCAGAGAACCGAGCCGTGGATCGCCCCCGCCTCCAGATAAAGCGAGGGCAAGGAGTTGATCTCTTTGGCCAAGGCGTAAAGATCGCTGGTCCGCACTGTGGCATCTGGCAGGGTCAGGCCTTCAAGCCCTTCCATCATGTCGCCGAATACGGTTCCCACCGCACAACCCGAGGTTCGGGTCTTTTTCTTGACCTTCTCCTCATAGCTGGTCTTGCGGACGGTTCGGACGACCGCAACCTCCAGATCATCGTCGTAATCGACTTGGGTGATCACGTCGTCGTCACGCAACATTCCCTGATTTCGCAAGAACCCGACGGCAAGGAATTCAGGGTAGTCGCCAATCGTCATCGCCGTGACAATTTCCTGTGAATTCAGATAGATCGTCAGGGGGCGCTCTTCGACAACCGAGATCGTGACCGCTTGCCCCGTCTGGTCTGTTCCGGCGATGGCGCGGGTCAGTCCGGGGGCATGGGGATTGGGCAGCAGGGGCAGTTTTGGGGGCGTGGTCGCGCCTGTCATTCGTGATCTTTCCTGATTTCGCACATTGTGGGATAAGGATTTCGGGCAGGCAAGGGGCAAAGCCGTTTGCAGGCGCCCTACCAGAAGGAACACCGCGACCGATGCTGGGCTATGTGATTGTCGAGGGCCGTGGAGCCGCTGACCGGCTGATTTTTTCCGTGGCGGAAACACTTCGTCTTGATGGCTGGGCCTTGGCGGGGGCGGTTCAGGTGAATGACGAAAGCAGCCCTTACGAAAAATGCGACATGGACCTGCATGTTCTGGCCTGTGATCGCGTCGTGCGGATCAGCCAGAACCTTGGCGCCTTGTCCAAGGGCTGCCGTCTTGACCCTTCGGCTTTGGCCACCGCCGTCGGACTTGCGGAAACGGCGCTGTCGCAGTCACCTCGGCTTTGTATCGTCAACAAGTTCGGCAAGGCGGAGATTGACGGTGCAGGCTTTCGTCCCTTTATCGGGATGGCCCTTTCGCACGGAATACCTGTCCTCACCTCGGTCAGCAGGGGCAATCTGCCGGCCTTCATGGCCTTTGCAGAAGACATCGCGCAGGAACTTGCCCCCGAGCAGGACGCAGTCCTGAACTGGTGCCGGGCGCTGGAAAACGCATAACTGGACAAAATGTCCACCTCTTGTCGCGGATACCCGCCGAAATGTCCATTTCGCGCCGATTGCGACAATGCTAGGCAGCTAAAAACGGCTCAGACAAATCGGGCAAGGCAAGATGGACACGTTATGGGAGGGGATGCGGCAAGCGGCTTTGCTGCTGTGGTCTTTGGACCCCGATCTTCTTGAAATAACGCTGCTTTCTTTGCAGGTGACGCTGACGGCCACTGTTATTGCCGCGGCCATTGGCCTGCCCTTCGGGGCTTGGCTGGCGGTGAACCGCTTTCGGATGCGGCGCTATGTGATCGCGGTTCTGAACGCGCTGATGGGGTTGCCGCCTGTTGTGGTTGGCCTGTTCGTCTATGTGATGCTGTCGCGGTCTGGCCCGTTTGGCGTTCTTGGCCTTCTCTTTACTCCGACCGCTATGGTGATTGCGCAGGTCATCATCATCACGCCCATCATCATCTCAATCGCCCACCAAGCCATCCGAGAGCTATGGGCGGATTACCACGACCTTCTGATTTCGCTGAATGCAAGCCGTTGGCAGCGGATCGTGACACTGATCGTCGATGGACGGCGCACGCTGCTGACGGCGGCCCTTGCCGGCTTTGGCCGCGCCATTGGCGAGGTTGGGGCCATCATGATTGTTGGTGGTAACATCGACCATGCGACCCGCGTGCTGACCACCGCCATCGCGCTGGAAACGGGAAAGGGCGAATTTGGAATGGCGCTGGCCCTTGGCTTTGTGCTGATCGCGCTGGCCATTGCCGTGAACTTTGCGGTCCACGCCCTGTCTCGCACAGAAAGGGGCAGCAGATGGTAAACCGTCTTTTGCCGCTTTCTGTTGACAGCTTGACCATTCGCCGTGGGGGTCGGGTCATTCTGGGGCCGATTTCGACCCAACTCTCCGGAGATGGGATCACGATCCTGCTTGGCCCGAACGGATCGGGCAAGACGACCCTGCTCAAGGCGATGCATGGGCTTGAATGGCCGACATCGGGAAAACTGATCTGGTCAGTTTCCCCGGATGAGGCGCGACTGAAGCAAGCCTTTGTCTTTCAGGCCCCCACCATCCTGCGGCGGACCGTAAGGGACAACATTGCCTATCCGCTGATCCTGCGCGGCACATCGCGTAGTGAGGCCCGCAGCAAGGCAGAGGCATTCGCCGAGCGTGTTGGCTTGGCTCATCTTTTAGCGCAACCCGGCATGGTGCTTTCGGGTGGGGAAAAGCAAAAGCTGGCTCTGGCGCGGGCGCTGATCCTTGCGCCGCAAGTTCTGTTTCTGGATGAGCCTTGTGCCAATCTGGATGGCCGAGCGACGCGCGATATCGAATGGATTTTGACCGAAGCCAAATCTGCCGGAACCCGCATCGTGATGTCGACCCATGATCTGGGTCAGGCCCGGCGGCTGGCGGATGACATCTGGTTCCTGAATGCGGGCAAACTTGTGGAACAGGCGCCCAAGGACGCGTTTTTTGATGCCCCTCGTTCAGCCGAGGCGCGGGCTTATCTGAGAGGAGATCTCTTGCCGTGAAACTGACGTCTTTGTTTCTTTCCGCAGCCCTTATTCTTTCTGCGCAGGTCGGTTTTGCCGAAGAGTTCAAGATGTCTGTCACCACGTCCTTCGCCAATTCCGGGCTGGCCGAAGTGCTGTTGCCAGAGATTGAAAAAGATCTTGGGCTGACGGTTCAGCTTTTGATCGTTGGCACGGGTCAGGCTTTGGCGCTTGGGGCGGCAGGCGATGTCGATGCGGTTCTGGTGCATTCGCGCCCGGCCGAAGACAAATGGCTGGCCGAAGGGAATGGGACGCATCGCCGGGAAATCATGTACAACGATTTCATTGTCCTCGGCCCCTCAGCTGACCCGGCAGGCGCAAAAGCCACCAGTGCGGCCTTGGACGCCTTCAAGGCGATTGAGGCCGCGAAAGCAAACTTTGTCAGCCGTGGCGACGACAGCGGCACGCACAAGATGGAACTTGCCTTGTGGAAGGACGCAGGCGTGACGCCGGAAGGTGACTGGTACAAGTCCGTCGGCCAAGGCATGGGGGCCGCGCTGAATACCGCGGCCGGGATGGACGCCTACATTCTGGCGGACCGGGCAAGCTGGCTGAACTTTGCCAACAAGGCCAATCTGGCCATCGTTTTTGAAGGCGACCCGGCGCTGTTCAACCAATATGCCTACCTTCCCGTGAATCCGGCCAAGCATCCGCATGTGAAGCCAGAAGCCGCGGCAAAACTGGAAGACTGGCTGACCTCTGATCGGGCCAAGGAACTGATCGAAGGCTATCAGATCGCGGGCCAGAAGCTGTTCGTCTTCAACGCCCAGCCAATGTGACGACCGAGAGGGGGCGGGACACCGCCCCTACTCTTCTGGAACCGAATGTATCGCGAACTGATCCAAGCCCGCATCTGAGGGCTCGATATAGCGATATTGTTCGCGCACACCGGCCTCAGTCAGCTCACGGAGAACGGTCAGAACCGTATTCGGCGGGTGATCTGCACAAAGATCAACCATATGCGACAGTTCCTCCAGCGCGACCGGAAGAGCGGCTTCGACCGAGGGCGCTCCGTAGATGTCAACGAAATGCCGGGCCAAATGCTGGGCCAGTGCATCGAACTCAGCCTGTTCGATCTTGGTCACGGCCACGAATGTCACCCGGCCAAAGGTCTCGATGCCGAGCCAACCATTGGAAAATGCCTGCCGGGCCTTGCCGGTCAGATCCGCCTCTCCCCAGTTCGAAAACTCGAACCCGCCCGAAATTGCCCACTCCCCTGTGCGTGCCGGGTTGTGAAATACGTTTCGATCGCTTTCGTCGAAATGGATGGCACGGGCCAAAAGCATATCAGTCCCTTTCCAACAGCACGGTCAACGGCAAGAGGCGCGTGCCAGTCGTCGTCTTGAGGATCATTCCAAAGTTTTCGTCGACGCCAAGGAAGGTGCCGGTCAGCGTTTCGCCCTGCAAGGGCACCGAAATGGTTTGGCCTAGGTTCCAGACCAGACCTTTCCATTCCCGATACAGACTGGCCCTGCCCTGCGCCTCTTCGAGATCGCTGAGCCACAAGAGCGAGTGCCGCGCCCATGCCTCAAGGAGTGCGATGGGTTCGATTTCTCCGCAACCTTCCTGATCCAGCGCGGTCCAGTTTGGGGTCTGCCCCGGCTCCAGCTTGTCTGGCAGGCACAGGGTGAGGTCCAAGGCCACGACCATCCAGTCTGGCACCCGATCCAAATCTTTTTCGCGCCCGATAGCCCGAAGTCCGCCGACATGCGCGCCGTTCAGCCGCAACTCGCCCGTCCAGTCAATGTGAACGGCCGTCTCTGGCGGGGCCAAAGCGCCCAAGGCATTCTGCATTCCCACCGCACAGGCCACCAAGGCGGCCATGGATTGCTCCAACTTGGTTTCCGGTGCAAGAACCAAGGCCGCCCGCAACCGTTCATCGGTTAGCGACCAGACCAATAGCCCGGCATCCGTGCCTCTTTCTGCCTGCGCGATGGCGATGGGAACCGGGTTCGCTGGCCCTGCGGCCATGCCCGTCATCAGCGGCGGAAAGACAGGTGCAATCGTCATGCCGCCCCCGAGGAAATCAGCTGCCGCGCCAGATCACGGAAGGCGCGCGCTTGCGGGCTTTGCGGTTTGGACACCGTAACAGGCGCACCTCCATCCGATGCTGTCCGTATGTCCAGATGCAACGGAATTTCCGCCAGAAGCGGAACGGACAGTTTCTCGGCCTCGCGGGCAACACCGCCGTGACCGAAAATATGTTCTTCATGGCCGCAGTTCGAGCAAATGTGGGTCGACATATTCTCGATCAAGCCCAGAATGGGCGTGCCCAGTTTCTTGAACATGTCCAGCCCTTTACGGGCATCAAGTAAAGCAATGTCCTGCGGAGTGGAGACAACGATGGCCCCATCGACCTGTGCTTTCTGGCAAAGCGTCATCTGGACGTCGCCCGTACCCGGCGGCAGGTCGACCAGCAGAACGTCAAGCGCGCCCCACTGGACCTGAAACAGCATTTGTTGCAGCGCGCCCATCAGCATTGGCCCGCGCCAGACCACGGCCTCGTCCTCTTGGGTCAAAAGACCAAGTGACATCAGGGTGACGCCGTGATTTCGCAGCGGCAGGATGGTCTTTCCATCCGGACTGGCCGGACGGCCAGAAACGCCCAGCATTCGGGGCTGAGACGGGCCATAGACATCGGCATCCAGCAGTCCTACCTTTTTGCCTTCGGCTGCAAGGGCCGTGGCAAGATTAGCCGAGACCGTGGATTTCCCCACGCCCCCCTTGCCCGAGGCTATGGCGATAATCTTCGCCACGCCGGGGATCTTTTCCGGTCCTGCAGCCTTTGCCGGTCCATGAGAATGCCCATGTGCATGACCATGCCCGCCCCCCTTCAAACTGGGCGGTGGAGGGGCCGCCGAATGGGCGGTCATGACAATCGAGACGCTTTCGACGCCCGGCAAAGCCTTGAGCATCGCCTCTGCCTCTGCGCGTGCGGTTTCCATTGTCTTTGCCCGCGCCGGATCAATTTCCAGCACGAAACGCACTGTTCCGCCGTCAACCGTCAGGGCGCGAACCATTCCGGCAGCAACGATATCTTTTCCGCTCAAGGGGTCAGAAACCCCTTTAAGAACATCCAGAACTGCGTCCCTCGTCAGGGTCATGCTGCTGGTCCCTTGATCATGCCTTCGACGACGTGGTTCAACTCGATCCCGTCGATGGTCAACACCATACGCGCGGTCAGTGCCTTGCCGTGAGCCGCAGGCCCCGCCGCGCGCACGGCCTCTTCGATGGCCTGCTGCGATGTTACGCCCACTTGCTTTAGGAACTTGCGAAGGGACATGTTGAAATCGTCGTCCATGAGTGATCGTCCTTGGTTTCGTTGACCCAAATTTCTGATCCGATTACGCTAAAACCTTGGGAGGCCCGGATGCAGAGACATTTTTTCCTGTGGCTGACGGCGAGCCTTTTCACAGCGACCATTGGCTTGGCCGAGACCGATCAGCGCCAATTCACGCTTTCCGTTGCCCCGGATCTGGAAGAAAGCGGATTGATGCAGCATCTGCTTCCCCGCTTTGCATTGAAAACCGGGCGCAAGGCGGAACTGGCTTTGCCCCCTGCCGAAGCCGAAATAGCCGACGACGGAACTGCTGTTTTCGCGCGGGGAGGAAAGACTTTCCGCTTGCGCCTGAATGGAGAGAACGCGGCCGCGCTTCAGTTTCAGGATTGGCTTTTGTCGACCGCTGGGCAAGCTGCCGTTACCGGATTTATCCCTGCCTCTGGTGAGCCTTTCATGCGTGCCCCTGCTGACGGCGCGGCCACCAAGATCGAGATTCATGGCGATGCGGCAAATGGGCTGGAAGTCGCGCGCGCTCATTGCACGCGCTGCCATTCCGTCACGCCCGAAGACCGCACGAACATTGGCTCTACGCCATCCTTCATGGCGTTGCGCGCTCTGCCTGATTGGGATGCTCGGTTTTCTGCCTTTTACGCGCTGAACCCGCATCCTTCGTTCCTGCGCGTCACCGGAATTTCGCCGCCGTTTGACGCATCGCGCCCGCCCTCTCTCGTTCCCATCGAAGTTTCGCAAGACGAGGTCGAGGCGATTTTGGCCTATGCGGCCTCTCTCATCCCCGCAGATCTGGGGGCCGAAGTCGAAGCGCGATAAAGGGTTGAAGGCCGGCGATAGGGGCATCAATTATCCCGTCGCTTTGAGAGATAGTCGTCTGTTGTGCGTGGCGCGGGTCTGTCACCGATGGCAAAGGGATTACCCTTGCCATGAGCCTGCGATTTGATCCGGCAATCATCGCACATCTGGATTAGACGCCCCGCACCTTCCTGCAAGAACATCGGGTGTTTGCCAGCCAGCTTCTCCATGATCTTTTCGATGGTGGATTTGACGCCGAATGCCGCCCCACATTCGATACAGCAGAAGGGTTCTTCTTCGTTCAGAACGCGCTGTTTCAGCGCCGCGTCAGTCGGGTCAAACTGGGGCTGCAAGGAAATCGCCTTTTCCGGGCAAGCATTTGCACAGATGCCGCATTGCAGGCAGGCATCTTCCTGAAATCGCAGTTCTGGCCGATCAGGGTTGTCAAGCAATGCACCTGACGGGCAAAGCGAGACGCAAGACAGGCAAAGTGTGCAAGCCTCGGTGTCAACCAGAACAGCCCCATACGGCGCGCCTTCAGGAAGAGTGACGGTGCCAAAGTCTGGCCCCATCAGGCTTTTTGCAGACAAGCGGGCCACTTGCCGCCGCCCACCCATTGGCAGGATCGGCTCTGGCGAAGCTGACTTCCGCTCCATTGCGTAGAGCGCATCGGAAAAGGCTTCTGGGTCGACGACATCCAGAATCTCCAATCGACCCTCTGCCCCCATCGCACGGGCCAGATTGGCTTCTCTATCGATGGTTTCGAGATCGGACTTCGGTGCCGTCAGAATGGCAACTGACGCAAATCCCATCGCCAATGCCGCGAGCATTTCGGCATGACCAAAGCCCGCCAAGGCGCTGACAGAAAGCGGGATCACATCTGTGGGCAGACCCCGACCAAACCGCGCAGAAAGCGAGATCATATCGCGGCCGTGATCATCATCATGCACCAGCAGCCTCGGGTCCGATCCGCCAGCGCGCACGAAGGCCTCGACCAGCGTGCGAAGCCGCACCAGCACTGTCTCGACGGGTGGCGCATCGTAAAGGATTGCTCCTGAAGGACAAAGCGAGGCACAAGCCCCGCACCCCGCGCAGACCATCGGGTCGACCGAAATATGGTCGCCGTCGGGCGAGATCGCCCTAGTCGGGCAAACGTCCAGACAGCGTGTGCAGCCTGTTCTTGACGCCCGCGAATGGGCGCAAAGGTGGCTTTCCAACCGAAGGTAAAGCGGCTTTTCAAAGACTCCGACATGGTGAGCCGCGGCGAAGATCGCATCCGCAACCGACGTTGGACTGCCGGGATCTGCCCGCAGGTAACCGTCGCGCTTTTCTGGCGCCGGGAACAGGGGTGTGCCGCCCGACAGATCAAGGATGACATCGCAATTTGTCACCGCCCCATCGCGCGCAGGGCTGAAACGGAACCCGCCTCGACCGCCCGGTTCCAGCGTTTGCAGCCCATCGAAGGATAGCGAGAACTGGCCCAACGTACCCTGCACCCGCTTCAATTTTCCCCGGATCACTTCGTATATCCGTGATGGCTCTGCCTCGGTGGCATCTGTCAAAAGGACGGTGACAGCCAGATGAGACGCCAACTTGTCAGCCGCCGGCAAAGCAACTGCGCCCGGCCCAATGACCAGACAAACCCCATCTGATGTGACATCCACCGCTTTGACCGGCGGCTTGGCAAGCATTCCTTCAGCCAGAAGCGCCGCCATTTTCGGGCTGGCATCGACACCGTCAGACCACCCTGCGCGATCCCTGATATCTATACACAGTGGCGTTTCGACACCGATCTCATCTGCGATTTCGGCAAAACGTTCTGCCTCCTGTCCGCAGGCAATGATCGCATCTCCGGCAGAAAGTGCCTCGGCTGCTTTGGCAACCTCTCGCGTGCAAAGTGCTGTGTGAACTCGTGAACAGGAGAAACCTGTGCCACGCTCCAGAGCCTTGGCATCAATGGCCTGACTCCCCAAACAATCGCACAAAATCAGTTGCTTGGCCATTGCTTCTCCCCTGTGCCCATATAGGCATCCGCCACTTTCTCGGGCGGTTTGATGGATAGCTAGGCACGAAACAAAGCAGGCCGTAAAGGCCCCCTCACCCAAATTCTGGGTGATTCGCGCTGAAAGCGCCCGCTTTTAATTCCGATGAAATTAGTCGGACAATTTGACTTGGACATTGTGTCCACACCCAAAACCGGCCGGAAACGGCCGATGGACATTTTGTCCACTTCGTAAGGGCGCATTCATTTTTTTCGCCGATTCGGGAAATTTTGCTTTGCGGCAAAGTGCGAGCTTCGCCCATCAATTAGTCAAACGGGGAAAAACCCGCGGGAGGACAAGACAAAGACATGCCGCTGCAACGCGCATCAATGCCGGTTGGCATCGTGGTTCGCCGCACCCCGGGGGTAACCCGCTGGGCAAAGTGGGCATGGAAGGTTGTGGCGGTCTTGCCGGGGGCTAGTCCGGCCAACTGGCGCGAATTGCGACGGGAAGGTGATGCGGTGGAATACCATGCCGCCACGTTGAACCTTGATCTTTGGTCGACCGACACAGAGGCCTATCAAGTGGCGCTTGCTTCAAAGATCCCCGGTGTGGTCGTAGTTCTTCAGCAATCAAGCGATCCTGCGTCGGATCTGCCGTGGCAGGTCACCCATATCACTGCCTCGCCTTATGAGGGGCAGGACTACATGGATAGCGGAGAAGGCCTGATCGAACAGGTTCCAATGCCGCTGACGTTGATCAAATGGGTTCATGACTTCGTGCAGGCCCATCACGTCGAAGAGCCATTCATCAAGCGCAAGCGCGACAAGAAGCGGATTGATCTGGTCGAAGATGGCAAGGGCGATGCGCGCATTCGTCAGATGGCTGACGTCTTTCGCGCGCCGGGTTCCATCCGCGAGGGAGAGGGCAAATGACCGCACCCCTTTCCTTCTGGGCAAAGCGTCGGGCCGCGGTTGAGGCGGAAGAGGCTGCAATTGCTGCCCGCGAAGCAGAACGTCAGGTTGCCCAAGAGGCCAAGCTTCAGGAAGAAAAGACCGACGAGCAGATCTTGGAAGAACTGGGGCTTCAGGATCCGGACCTGATGCAAATGGGGGACGATTTTTCTGCCTTCATGCAGAAGGCCGTTCCCGAGCGTCTGCGCCGTCGCGCCTTACGGAAGCTGTGGCTGTCAAACCCGGTGCTGGCCAATCTTGATGGGCTTGTCGATTTCGGAGAAGATTTCACGGATGCCGCAACCGTGGTTCCAGACCTGAAGACAACTTATCAGGTCGGCAGGGGATTGCTGGCCCATGTAGTGGCCCTTGCCGAGCAAGAAGAGGCGAGGATTTCGACGCTGCAGGACGAACCGGCAACGGCGCCAGAGGCGGACGAACCTGAACATCAATTCGTAGAGGAAGCGCCGCCCACTCTCGCGTCGGCACCTCAGGACCTTTCGGCGGGCGACCACGCCCCCCCCGGTGAAACAGAGCTTCGCCCACGCCGCCACATGCGTTTTTCGTTTGAGACATGAGGACCGAATGACCGTAGCCGCCCATGACATTCGGATTGCCGAGGAAGACCTGCTTCGGGCCGAGGTCTATGATCTTTTGGCTGCCTTGCTGGCGGACCCGCCCACGCAGGAAAAGCTTTCAGCGCTTGGTCGTCTCACCGGCGACACGACAGCTATGGGAAAAGCTGTTGAAACTTTGGCCAAGCTGGCCCGAAATACCAGCGCCTCGTCGGTCGAACGCGAATTCACAGAGCTTTTCATCGGGATCGGGCGGGGAGAGCTACTGCCCTTCGCCAGCTATTACCTTACGGGTTTTCTGAACGAAAAGCCGCTGGCAACGTTGCGGAAAGATATGGCCAGCTTGGCAATCAGCCGCGCGCCGAATGTCTACGAACCCGAAGACAACATCGCCTCGCTGATGGAGATGATGGCCGGGTTGATTGACGGTCGCTTTGGCACCCCGGCCTCGCTGGAAAAGCAGCGTGAATTCTTCAATCGGCACATTGCTCCTTGGGCCGCGCATTTCTTCAGCGATCTCGAGCAGGCGAAGGGATCGGTCTTCTACCTGCCGGTTGGCACTTTGGGGCGGACATTCATCGGAATTGAAAAGGAAGCCTTCCGCTTGGGGAACGGCTGAAACGGCAACGAACGGGCAGACGCCCATACGGGATGGTGACGAAGGTCACCAAGAAAATCGGGAGAGGAGGCGGAAATGAAAAAGTCGAAGAATCCGGAAGCGGAAAGCGTCGGGCGTCGGGATTTTCTGAAACTTGCGGGAACGGCCGCACCGGCAGCGGTGGTGGCTGCATCGGTCGGAACGGAGGCCGCAGCAGGCGCAGATGCGCCGCAGAAATCGGGGCTGCAAGATAACGCACATACCCGCACCTATTACGATCTGGCGCGGTTCTGACCGCCCATCCCAGTAGTTACCCAGCGCCGGCAGGCCCGGACTTGCAAGGGAGAGGACAATGCTGAAAAGGAAAACAAATGGGGTGGCGCGTACGGCGAACCGTACTTCGCTTTTGACCTCTGTTGCTGAAAAATCGGTTGATCGGCGGGCATTCCTGCGCGGATCAGGGCTTGCCATCGGGGGACTTGCGGCCCTTGGTATGACGGGCGGAACGGTCACCCGCGCCAACGCGCAGACGGCCGTTGCAAATGCCGTCCAAAGCGTAAAGTCAGTCTGCACGCATTGCTCGGTCGGCTGCACTGTCGTTGCCGAGGTCGACAACGGTGTCTGGATCGGGCAAGAGCCCGGCTACGATAGCCCGTTCAATCTTGGCGCCCATTGCGCCAAGGGCGCAGCCGTACGCGAACACGCCCATGGTGAGCGCCGCCTGAAGTACCCGATGAAGAAAGAAGGCGGGGTCTGGAAGCGGATCTCGTGGGATCAGGCCATCAACGAACTTGGCGACAAGATGCTGGATGTCCGGGAAAAGAACGGACCGGACAGTGTCTATTGGCTTGGCTCGGCCAAGCACAACAACGAACAGGCTTATCTGTTCCGCAAGTTCGCAGCCTACTGGGGAACAAACAACGTCGATCACCAGGCCCGTATCTGCCACTCGACAACTGTGTCGGGCGTGGCGAACACCTGGGGCTACGGCGCCATGACGAATTCGTACAACGACATTCACAAGTCGAAGGCGATCTTCCTGATCGGCGGCAACCCGGCTGAGGCGCATCCGGTCTCGCTGCTGCACATGCTGAAAGCCAAGGAAGAGAACAATGCCCCGCTGATCGTCTGCGACCCGCGCTTTACCCGCACAGCAGCCCATGCCGACGAATATGTTCGCTTCCGCCCTGGCACGGATGTCGGCCTGATCTGGGGTATCCTGTGGCACATCTTTGAAAACGGCTGGGAGGACAAGGAATTCATCCGCACCCGCGTTTGGGGCATGGATCAAATCCGGGATGAAGTGAAGAAGTGGACGCCCGAGGAAACGGAGCGCGTCACTGGCGTTCCCGGAAGCCAACTGGAACGCGTGGCCCGCACCTTGGCCAACAACCGCCCGGGCACCCTGATTTGGTGCATGGGCGGCACCCAGCATACCAACGGGAATAACAACACCCGTGCCTACTGCGTGCTTCAGCTTGCACTTGGCAACATGGGCGTTGCTGGCGGCGGCACCAACATCTTCCGTGGCCATGACAACGTGCAAGGGGCAACCGACCTTGGCGTTCTGTCGCATGACCTTCCCGGGTATTACGGCCTTGCCCCCGGCGCTTGGGCGCATTGGGCAAAGGTCTGGGGTGAGGATCTGGAATGGCTGAAAAGCCAGTTCGCGATGTTGAACGGCCCCGATGGTCAGCCGGCCGTCGACAAGGATGGCAATCCGCGCAGCCTGATGAACGAGAACGGCATCCCGGTTTCGCGCTGGATCGATGGCGTGCTGGAAGATCCGGCCAATATCGACCAGAACGACACGATCAAGGTCATGGTTCTGTGGGGTCACGCGCCCAACTCGCAGACCCGCATGACCGAGATGAAGACAGCGATGGAAAAGTTGGACACGCTTGTCGTGATCGACCCGTTCCCCACGGTTTCGGCCGTTCTGAGCGACCGGACCGATGGTGTCTATCTCTTGCCGGCGACCACCCAGTTCGAGACCCGCGGATCGGTCACGGCTTCGAACCGGTCATTGCAATGGCGAGATCAGGTAATGGCGCCGCTGTTCGAGTCAAAGACCGACCACGAGATCATTACCCTTTTCGCCAAGAAGTTCGGCTTTGCTGACCGCCTGCTGCGAAATATCAGCATGGAAAGCGAAAATGTGCCGATGATCGAAGACATCACCCGCGAATTCAATCGCGGCATGTGGACCGTTGGCTATACGGGCCAAAGCCCCGAGCGGATCAAGCTTCACATGGCAAACCAGCATACGTTTGACAAAACGACGCTGCGCGCGAATGGCGGCCCCTGCGATGGTGATTACTACGGTCTGCCTTGGCCCTGCTGGGGCACCCCTGAGATGAAGCATCCGGGCACCCCCAACCTGTATGACATGTCGCAATCTGTGGCGGATGGCGGTCTGACTTTCCGTGCCCGTTTCGGGGTGGAACGCGATGGCCAGAACCTGCTGGCAGAAGGGGTCTATTCGGTCGGGTCGGAAATTCAGGATGGCTATCCTGAATTCACCATGCAGATGCTGATGGACCTTGGCTGGGACAAGGACCTGACGGCTGAAGAGCTGGCGGCGATCGAAGCGTCAGGCGGACCGAAATCGAACTGGAAGGTCGATCTTTCGGGCGGCATCCAGCGCGTTGCGATCAAGCATGGCTGCGCCCCGTTCGGTAACGCCAAGGCCCGTTGCGTCGTCTGGACCTTCCCTGACCCGGTTCCGCTGCACCGCGAGCCCCTTTACACTAACCGTCGTGATCTGGTGGCCGATTATCCCACCTATGACGACCGCAAGTTCTATCGTCTGCCGACGCTTTACGCGTCGATTCAGTCCAAGGACTTCAGCCAGGATTACCCGATCATTCTGACCTCAGGTCGTCTGGTGGAATATGAAGGCGGTGGTGACGAAACCCGCTCAAACCCATGGCTTGCCGAATTGCAGCAAGACATGTTCGTCGAAATCAACCCGCGCGATGCCAATAACCTTGGCATTCGGGACGGTTCGATGGTCTGGGTGGAAGGCCCTGAAGGCGGTAAGGTGAAGGTCAAGGCGATGCTGACACAGCGTGTCGGCGCGGGTGTGGCCTTCATGCCCTTCCACTTCGGCGGTCACTTCCAAGGCGAAGATCTGCGCAGCAAATATCCCGAAGGTGCCGATCCGATTGTCTTAGGGGAATCCACGAACACCGCGCAGACCTATGGCTATGACTCTGTGACCCAGATGCAAGAGACCAAAGCCACCCTTTGCAAGATCACCGCAGCCTGAGGAGAGGACAGATATGGCACGCGCAAAATTTCTCTGCGACGCCGAGCGGTGCATCGAATGCAACGCCTGCGTCACCGCCTGCAAGAACGAGCATGAAGTTCCGTGGGGCATCAACCGCCGTCGCGTGGTGACCATCAATGATGGCACACCCGGCGAACGGTCGATCTCTGTCGCTTGCATGCATTGCTCTGACGCGCCCTGCATGGCCGTTTGCCCGACGGACTGTTTCTATCAGACCGAAGACGGCATCGTCCTGCACTCGAAAGACCTGTGCATCGGATGCGGCTATTGCTTCTACGCCTGCCCCTTTGGCGCACCGCAATATCCGCAGGCTGGCAATTTCGGAAGCCGCGGCAAGATGGACAAGTGCACCTTCTGCGCCGGTGGCCCGGAAGAAGACCACTCAACCGCAGAATTCGCAAAATACGGCCGCAACCGCATTGCCGAAGGTAAACTGCCGATCTGCGCCGAGATGTGCTCAACCAAGGCCCTTCTGGCCGGTGATGGCGACATCGTTTCGGCCATCTACCGCGAACGCGTCGTCGCCCGTGGCTTTGGATCGGGCGCCTGGGGCTGGGGCACAGCCTACGAGCAAAAGGCAAACTGAGTACGTCCTTGGCCCGCTAACCCGGGCCTGACACATGTGCCAACGCCCATGACGCGCCAGTGGTGTGTCATGGGTCTTTGCACCCTTGAATGACGACATGTCCATGAACTGAACTGGTGATGACCATGCCGCTAAAAAAGCTGCTCCTCTCGCTTACCCTTTGCCTTTTCGCCGTTGTGGCCCAGCAAGGCCCGCTTTTCGCTCAGGAAGCGCCTGCCATCGACCGCAGCGCAACAGGCGGGGCGCAGACGCTTGAGGATATTTTGGCGCGTCAGAACCAGTTAAAACTGGACGACAGCTTTCGCAGTGAAAATTTAGGTGACCCCGAAGCAGCCAAACCCATCACCGATCAACTTGGCACCCTTGGCGGGGTCTCTGATCCCGACCTGTGGCGCGCACTGCGTTACAACAAGGCCGATATCACAACACAGGCGCGCGGTCCGGCATCTGAGGTTCTGATGCAAGATGGCGGGATGGAATGGCTGCAATTCCGCGCGGGCGACCTGCGAACCTATGGCGGCTATCTGCTGTTGGGGATGATTGGTGTCCTGATCCTATTTTATCTGTTCCGTGGCCGGATCAGAATTGACGGTGAAAAAACGGGGCAAACCATTCTACGCTTTTCAGCGATTGAACGCTTTGCACACTGGATGCTTGCCGGGTCTTTCATTGTTCTGGCCGTTACCGGACTTGCGCTTCTGTTTGGTCGCGTCGCGATCATCCCGTTACTTGGCCATGAGGCATTTGCCCCAATCGCAATCGCAGGGAAGTGGGCGCACAACAATCTGGCATGGCCGTTCATGCTGGCGCTTGCGATGGTGATCGTGTTCTGGGTCGCACACAACATTCCCAACAAGCACGACCTGAAATGGATCGCAGTGGGAGGAGGCCTGTTTTCAAAAGGCGTCCACCCGCCGGCCAAGAAGTTCAATGCCGGGCAGAAATTGATCTTCTGGTCTGTAGTCGTCCTTGGCCTGTCGATCTCGGCCTCGGGCTTGGCCCTGCTGTTCCCGTTCGAATTGAACATGTTCGCCGCAACCTTTGCGAAGCTGAATGCTCTGGGGCTTCCGCAAGCTCTTGGCTTCGGCGAATTGCCAACTGTTCTTGACCCGCATGCCGAGATGCAGCTGGCCCAACTTTGGCACGCCATCATTGCCTTCCTTTTTATGGCCATCATCATTGGCCATATCTACATTGGTTCGGTGGGCATGGAGGGCGCTTTCGATGCGATGGGCTCGGGCGAGGTTGAAGTGCAGTGGGCAAAAGAGCATCATGGGCTTTGGTATCAAGAAGTTACCGGGAAAAGCGCGCACCATGAGAAAGACGCCACACCGGCAGAGTGACCAGCCATGAACCACATCGAAACTCAGGCACTGCCAACGGGAGCACATCAATGAAGGCAATGTATCTCGCCTTTGCCGCAACACTCGTCCTTGCCGTTGGCGCGGATTATGCACTTGACCACATTGGTTTCTCAGCCGCAGAACGAAGCATCAGCCGCGACAACGTGCGTCTGGACTGACGGAAAGGCCAACATTCAGGATGCGTGCAGCGCCCGTAACAGCGGCTGGCGAAAATTCCAGCGAAATTGACGCTGTACTTCAGCACGTCTCGCTGTTGGTCGTGGACGATGAGCCCGGCATTCGCAACTTTCTGGTGCGCACGCTGGCCCCGCGCTGCAAGCGGGTAGAAGAAGCAGCGAATGCTGCCGAGGCGTCAAAGCTTTTGGATCAGCGTAACTTCGATCTGGTGCTGCTGGACAACGTCATGCCCGGTCAATCGGGGCTGGATTGGCTGGCCGAACAACGCCGGGTAGGTTTTTTTGCCGAAGCCATCCTCATGACAGCCTATGCCGATCTGGATACCGCTATTCACGCGATGCGGTTGGGCGCTGCCGATTTCGTGCTAAAACCGTTTCGGTCGAACCAGATCCTGAACGCAATTTCGCGGTGCATGGACCAGCGCTATTTGCGCCGCGAAAACTTCCTTTTGAAGTATGAATTGCGTGCCGAAACACAGACGGCACGCGGTCGACTTATGGGAAACTCGCCCGCGATCGCGCAGGTTCGCAAGACACTGGAGCGTGTGGCCCCGACCCCTGCCCCAGTGATGATTACCGGTGAAAGTGGTACCGGCAAAGAGGTTGCGGCGCGCACTCTGCATGCGCTGTCTGACCGCGCGGAAAAGCCCTTTGTTCCGATAAACTGTGCCGCCATCTCGCCCGACCGCATTGCCGCAGACCTTTTCGGAGAGATCGGTTCTAGCCGCGACGGTCTGTTGGTACAGGCGTCAGGAGGCACGCTATTTCTGGACGAAATTGGCGAATTGCCCCTGCCCATTCAGGCCACACTTTTGCGGATCATCGAAGATAGCCGTATTCGTCCAGCCGGGGCTGAACGGGAACTGCCGCTGAACCTGCGGTTCATTTTCGCGACCAATGCCAATCTTGAAGACGCCGTTTCCCTAGGAAAATTCCGGCAGGATCTGTACCACCGGATCAACGTCGTTCATGTACGGATGCCGCCGCTGCGCGACAGACTTGCAGACCTTCATGAATTGGCAGAGGCCTTCATGGGCCAATTCTCTCGCCAACTCGGCGTTCCTCCGCTTTCGCTGAGCGAAGGCGTGCTCTTGCATTTCGCAGGGTACGCTTGGCCCGGAAATGTTCGAGAGTTACGAAACCTGATTGAGCGGTCGCTGATCCTTGGGGAGTTCCCGCCAGAATTCGTGGGGACAGCAAACGAAGATCCGGCTGTGACCTCGGACTCGTTGCAGGCGGTGGAACGTCATCACATCCTCACGATTCTTGAGGCCTGCAATGGCAACCGCGCCGAGGCGGCGCGGCGGCTTGGGATTTCGCGCAAGACCATTGACAGGAAATGCGCGAGTTGGAATGTCTGAAGCCCCGCGCCCTCCGCTACGGTCGTCTGTGCGGACACGCCTGCTTCTCATCACACTGTTTCCCGTCCTGATCCTTTTACCTCTGTTGCTTCTGACCTCGGTCAAAAGCCTTTCTGATCGTCTGGACGAAGTGTTGATTGCCAAGGTTCACAGCGAGCTTACCATAGCCCGCCAACACCTAAGAGGTCTTCAAGAAAGCCGGGGGGCTGCGGTCGAGGTGCTGGGCCAATCCAGTGCGCTTATGTCCGCGCTGCGGGACGGCGGTAACCTTGCAGAATTTCTGGAAGGCCAACGCATCCGACTGGGTTTTGATTTCCTTTACTATGTCCGCGCGGACGGCACCCCAGTAGTGGCTTCATCTCTGGGCTCGGCTCCTTCACCGTTGCAATGGCCCGTCGTGCAATCAGCGCTTCAAGGAACAACCACAACGGCGATTGACGTCATGGACGCTGCTTCGCTGAAATCCTTGTCGCCCAATCTGGCAGCGCGCATTGTCATCCCTTTGGTCCAAACAAAGGCAGCGGCACCGACGGACCGCACCCAGGAAGATCGCGCCATGCTGATCCATGCTGCCGCCCACGCACCGGGGGGTGCAATTGTTGGGGGATTGGCGCTGAACCGAAATCTTGGCTTTATCGATGATATCAATGCTTTGGTCTATCCAGCGGGCAGTCTGACGGGCAGCGGCCAAGGCACTGCGACACTGTTTTTGGATGATGTGCGTATTTCAACCAACGTCCGCCTGTTCGAGGACGTTCGCGCTCTTGGAACCCGAGTTTCAGCAGCCGTCCGCGAAACGGTGCTGACCAAGGGAATGACATGGCTCGACCGCGCCTTTGTGGTGAACGACTGGTATGTGTCTGGCTATCACCCTTTGACCGACAGTTTCGGCAAGACCGTGGGCATGCTTTACGTCGGTTTTCTTGAGCAGGATTTCTCGGCTGCCAAAGAGCGCACGCTTTGGCAGATTGGGTTGGCTTTCCTGATAGTCGCCTTGATCTCGGTTCCTGTTCTACTCCTTTGGGCAAGAAGCATTTTCCGCCCTCTTGAGAAGATGAATGCAGTCATCGGAAAGGTAGAGGCAGGGCAATTTTCGGCCCGCGTGGGGAAGGCCCCCATCGACGATGAAATCGCTCGCGTTGCCCACCATCTGGACAGTCTTCTTGATCAGCTTGAAGAGCGTGATCGCATCCTGCGCGAATGGGCCGAGGTTCTCGAGCAGCGGGTGGCTGAGCGCACAAAGGAACTAGAGACCGCAAACCAACAGCTTGACGTCACCACTCGTCAGTTGATCGTTTCCGAGAAACTGGCAGCCATTGGCGAGATTACCGCAGGCGTTGCTCATGAAATCAACAATCCGCTCGCTGTCATTCAAGGCAATCTTGATGTGATCCAAAGCGAAATTGGTCCAGCCGCGTTGCCCCTGAGAACTGAGTTCAACCTCATTCAGGACCGGATTCAGGCGATCCATATCCTGATCGGAAAGCTGTTGCGCTTTGCACGGCCCGAGGAATTCGCGGACTCGGATGTACGTATTGAGGTGGCGCAAACGATTCACGACACGCTGCCACTGTTACAGCATCTTTTGGTCAAGGCAGGCATCCGGCTGGATCTGGATCTGCACCCAACGCCAATGGTTCAGATTAACAAGACCGAACTACAGCAAGTGCTTGTAAACCTTTGCGTAAACGCTATTCAAGCGATGCCGGATGGAGGCACCCTATCCCTGTCCGCCGGCATTGACCCAGAAGACTCTGAACACCCCATTTTGATTAGAATAGCGGACACGGGCTATGGCATGGCAGAAGACGTGGCCCGCCGAATTTTTGACCCGTTCTACACAACAAAGGGGCGTGACGGGACTGGTCTGGGCCTTTCCATCACCCGCGACATCATTCAACGAGCCGGTGGCAAAATAGACCTGCAATCACAAGTTGGAATGGGCACGGTTTTCAAAGTGAAATTCCCGGCTGCCGCTGATTGAATTCTAGCAGGAAAATCCAACGTCACTTTTGGCAACGGCCTGAACCAACATCCAAAACTCCCGCACGGCAGGCGGCATTTTGCGATCTCGGTTCTCGATCATGCGGATGGTGCGGTAGACGAAAGGATCTTCGGGCACAACGATCTGAACTCTTTCACTTGAAACGCCAAGTGCGCGTTCCGGCAGGATCGTTACGCCCAGGCCTTCCCGAACAAAGGCCAACAGGGCAGTTGTGTTATGTGCGGTCAAGTTCGATGACGCCATTTCAGAGCGCGCGGCATCCAACGGCACGAGGTCGCAAAGCGGATTGACGATCAGCGGCTCTGCCTGAAGCATCAGCCAGCTTGGCTTTTGCTTTTGCCTTACCAGCTGATCGGTCGGCCCTTGATCTGCGAAAGCAATGCCCAAACGATCCCGCCAAAGTGTGACGCCCTCTTCGACCTCGTCGCCATGCACCGAAAGAATACCGATATCTGCCTCATCCGTCCTGACCCTGCGGCGGACGGCAGCACTGTCCAAATCGCTGATTTCCAAGCGCACTTCTGGCCTTTGCTTTCGAAAAGCGGCAATAACGCGCGGAAGCAAGCTGGTAGTCACTGACGGTACCGCTGCAACGCGCACTGTTCCCGCAATCGACGAATCCAACCGTCTGATCGCCTCAAGGCCAGTATCGTAGACATCAGTCACCCGAATGGCTTCTTCCAGAACCGCTTCGCCAAGCTTGCTTAGACGGTTCTTACGCTCGCCTTCGAAAAGCGGCCCAGACAAATGCGCCTCGAACTGGCTCAGCATCATAGACAGCGCCGAGGGCGTGCGTCCAAGGGTGGCGGCAGCATCGGCCAAGGCCCCCTTTTCAGCGACAACGCGGAACGCTCTCAGCATCTCCAGTTTGATCGCCATTTCAAAGTTCCTGCAATAAAATTCAGTTAATTAAGATTGCCTGAAATAAATTCGTCGGTCTACGATCTATCAGAGGCCAAGTCAGCGGAGGGACCACATTGCAAACCCAGAACCATATCGCTGGACGATGGACCGTAGGAACGTCAGAAATTGCAAATATCAATCCGTCGGACACATCCGACGTAATTGGTCATTTCGCGCAAGCGAGCAAAGGCCAATTGGACGAAGCTCTAACTGCCGCTCGCGTTGCGCAAACCCTGTGGTGGAAAGCAGGTGTGCAAAAGCGCCATGATGTTCTGATGGCTATTGGGACCGAGTTGATGGCGCGCGCCGAAGAGATCGGCAGGCTTTTATCGCGCGAAGAAGGCAAGCCACTTACGGAAGGAAAAGGCGAGGTTTACCGCGCAGGGCAGTTCTTTACTTACTTTGCTGCTGAGGCCCTGCGCAACCACGGCGATTTGGCCGAAAGTGTACGACCCGGCATTGAAATCGACGTGCGCCGCGACCCTGTGGGTGTCGTTGCCATTGTAAGCCCCTGGAACTTCCCGATCGCGACCCCTGCATGGAAGATTGCCCCTGCGCTCGCCTTTGGCAACGCGATTGTGTGGAAGCCGGCGAACCTGACACCTGCAAGCGCGGTTGCCCTGACCGAGATCATCACGCGCCAAGATATCCCTGAAGGTCTCTTTAATCTAGTGATGGGGTCAGGGCGCGATATCGGTCAAGCGCTTGTCGAAAGCCCAATGATTGACGCGATCAGCTTTACCGGATCGGTTCCCGTCGGTCGCCAGATCGCAGCCTCGGCGGTGGCCAACATGACCAAGGTCCAGATGGAAATGGGGTCAAAGAACCCGATGCTGATCATGGAGGACTGTGACCTTGATCTTGCCGTTGCCCATGCCGCAAATGCGGCTTTTGGCGGAACGGGACAGAAATGCACAGCGGCCAGTCGACTGATTGTCCATGCGACCATTCACGACGCTTTTGTAGAAAAAATGGTTTCAGTCGCCAAATCCCTGAACGTCGGCCATGCATTGGAAACCGGCACGCAAATCGGACCCGCCGTTTCCGCTGAGCAGTTGCAGCAAAATCTTGGCTATATCGAGATCGGGAAATCCGAAGGCGCGGAACTGGTCTGTGGAGGCATTGCGTTGGAACGTGCAACCAACGGGCACTATATGGCACCGTCGGTGTTTACGCAGACCCGGAACGACATGCGTATCAACCGAGAGGAGATGTTTGCCCCCACCACCTGTGTCATCAAGGCTGGCAGCTATGGCGAGGCTCTCTCTATCGCAAATGACAGTGAATTTGGACTGACCGCCGGGATCATGACCCGCAGCCTGTCCCGCGCCAGCCATTTCCGCGCCAACATGCGTGCGGGATGTGTGATGGTGAACCTGCCCACCGCGGGCACCGATTATCATGTGCCTTTCGGCGGACGTGGCGCATCTAGCTTTGGGCCAAGGGAACAGGGGCGCTATGCCGCCGAATTCTACACCAACGTCAAGACGGCATACGTCGCTGCGGGAATGCCAGAATGACGCCGCTGATCGACGGTCTTCAATATGCCAACTGGTCAGAAAAAATATTCCGCCAGATGCGCGCGGGTGGTGTGGATGCGGTACATGTTACCATCACCTACCACGAAACCTTTCGCGAAACAGTTTTGAACATCGAACGCTGGAACCGATGGTTTGAGCAGTTTCCAGATCTGATCTTTCAGGGTTTTACCGCAACAGATATCGCAACGGCGCGCCAAACGGGACGCACAGCCATCTTCTTTGGCTCACAAAACCCGTCATGCATCGAGGATGACATTGGCCTTGTCGAGGTTCTTCACCGGCTTGGCCTGCGTTTCATGCAATTGACCTACAACAACCAGTCGCTTTTGGCCTGTGGCTGTTATGAGGCAGAGGACAGCGGCCTGACCCGGATGGGGCGGGAAGTCGTGGCCGAGATGAACCGCGTCGGCATGGTTGTCGACATGAGCCATTCAGGCGAAAGATCGACCCTAGAAGCTATTGCCATGTCCTCGCGCCCCATCGCAATCACGCATGCCAACCCGGCAAGTTGGCACCCGGCCCTTCGTAACAAATCAGATCGCGTTCTGCGTGCCCTGGCCGAAAGCGGCGGCATGCTGGGGTTTTCGCTTTATCCCCATCACCTGAAAGACGGCAGTGCCTGCCGCCTGCAGGACTTCTGCGAAATGATTGCTCGAACGGCCGATCTGATGGGGATCGAGCATCTGGGGATTGGCAGTGACCTATGTCAGGACCAGCCTGACAGCGTGGTCGAATGGATGCGCGTGGGTCGGTGGACAAAGCGGATCGACTATGGCGAAGGCTCAGCCTCTGCACCCGGCTTCCCGCCCATGCCAGAATGGTTCGAGAACAATCGTGACTTCCAACTGATCTCTGAAGGTTTGGCCAAGGTCGGTATGTCGACCGATGAAGTGGCCTTGATCATGGGGGGAAATTGGCAGCGCTTCTTTTCTGTAAGTTTTGACCCGAAGACAGCGACCGGCCTCTCGCTTGACGATGGGCGCATCTGAAGTAGCATCATTACTAGAGTGCTTACCATGTCATCGACCGTGACTGCCCCCGCTGCAAACAACACTGTGCCTCGGCGTGCGCCTGCGGTGGTCATGCGTCTTGCGCGCATGGGGTCGGCTCATCCGACAAGACTTTCCTTCCTGCGGATCATGTTGCGGCGCATGACAAGTGGCGCTTGGCATTTTGACCGTCCGAAATGGACCATCGACCCGAATGGTGTGGGCCGCGCCGTTTACCGCGCAAAAGGTCCAGACCGTACTTATTCGCTTGTGGTGTTTGCCCATGATCTGCCTGACCATCTTCGGTCAGACCGCGTCATTGCCACGGCATGGGACGCGACCTTTGCACTGTTTGATGGCGAGCCCAGTGAATCCGACCTAGACCGGCTTGAGGCCAATGTGCCGTTACAGGAGGCAGGACGCATCAGTGCCCGCGAGTTGTCCCTTAGCCGGGCCAACCGGTCGGTTCGGCTGTTTTCGCATGTGGTCGATCGTTTGTCCCAAGGCTCGCAGCCGGACAGGGCAGAGGTAGAAGCCGTCGGTTATCTGATGCGAACGACTGCCGTTTATGGCTCGGGAAAATTCGGGGCCGCTGATCGGCGCGATCTGTCCGGCAGACTCGAATTGGCCGAGCCGTTTCAGGCCGAGATGTTGTCGGTTTGGCTGACGCGACAGTTTACGGTCGATATTGTAGAGCACCTGGCACGAGCAAAGGGCGGGACGAAAGCGGTGCCACTGCACCCGGATTTGAAGCGTGGTTTGGGCGTCGGCAATTCCACCGGTCTTGGCATGGCGCCGTTTTTGGTGCGTCATCCAATGCTGCTGGATCATTGGATGGTGGTGCGCGAAGAGGCGCTTTCCCGCGTTCGATCATGCGAAAAAGCAGACGCGAAATCGGTTGCAGAACTGCGGCTGGCACATCAACGGGCCGTGGAAAATGCAAGAAAGTGGCACTCTGATCACCCCTTTCAGAGATTGAAGTTGCAAGCGCTTGTCCGTGACCTTGATCAGATCGCTGTGCAGGTGTCCGTCTTTCCCGGCCCCAATCCCCGGCCTTGGGACGCGCTTTGGCAGTGGGGCGAAGCAAATTTAAGCCTTGAAGGTCAAGAGGCCTTGCTGGCTTTGCTTCTGGAGCCGCATGGCGATATCGTCGATGGCTTGGCCACCTGTATGGCTGCAGACGAAAGCGCAGCGTTCCGCATTCAAGGCAAGATGCCGTTGGCAGAATTGCGACGGGTTCTACTTGATCGATATGACTGGGCGCTTCGACTGGATTTTTCTGATCCCAAACAATCCACCCGGTTTTGGTATGTCTCAGAAGAAAAGCTTGAACCTCGCCTAGGAGAACGCGCCAGCGAAGACGGCGCCGAGCGTGAGCAACCCTTGTGCATAGCAAAATTGACTCAGGAGTTGGCGCGGGACTGTGCCGCATATGACGATGCCACAACCGTCGCAGAATTCTTGTTAGCGCATCCCGAGCACCGACTGATGGCGCGCCGCCTGCAAATTGCGGCCCGCTTTCCTTATGCCGAGGTGCAAGACAACCTCATCGCCGCCGAAATGCGGCCCATCGACTTGATGCGCTGCAAGCTGGCATTCTTTGGCGCAAGTCGATTTGATCCGAGGTCTGACAAATGGGTGCGGATCAGCCTTTTTCAGGACTGCCCCTACCCGCTGGATCTGCAACAGGATCCGCCCAATGACTGACCCCAAAACCCGGGTCATTCTTTCCCGGAACGAAACCGAAGCCCTTGCCGCAAAAGCTGCGCGTGGTGCGGGATTGCCCTGGGGCGTCGCCGAGGAAGCGGGCTTTGCTGCAGGCTGGTTGCACTCTGCTGGCTTGGACGGGCTTTCGCCATTGTTGGCCCATCTTGGACAGGTGGAGATATCAGGCTGGCATCAGATGCGCCCACGTTGGAGTTTGGGCGGATGGGACAACGAGAATGCAAAGGTTCCGCTTTGCCCAATCGCTCTTGGCATGACACTCAGCGATTTTGCCGCCTCAAGCGACTCTGAAAAAGGCTTTTCCCAAAGACTTTCGATTGCGGGCAAAGTCGCTTTTCCGGTCCTGGTTCTTCCATTCTTATCAACGATCATCCCGCCACAGTTGGAGGCGCTTAAGGTGGACCTGAACGACGTCTCTCTCACCTTGGGCAACGAATATATTCATGCAGGCGAACCTTTAGACGCGGCGAAACTCTTGACGGTTGAACAATCGCCTTTGCGGTTAGCTCAGGCGAGTGCACCTTACCCTTCGCGGTCGAACCAATGTGTAGCGACGCCCGCCGAAACCCTTGCAGGGCTGGAACGGCTTGCCTTGCAAACGACCGTTCCACCGTCCCTGCAATCCAGAGCGGATGCAGGTGCGGGTGGAAGCGACAACGACTGAACGGCACTTTGACTTAAAAGCGTCATTTTCAGGAATGTTACAGCTATTGCACGCGCCTCACGGCAAGGGGAAGACTGTTACACTTGCTTTGCCTTGGGGCTGGTCCGCTCCTATATCGTCATACGCAGCAAAGGGAGACTCCGCATGACCTATGCAAAGACCGAAGACGCTCTGGCACGCCTCACGCCCGAACAGTTTCGCGTCACACAAAAGAACGGCACTGAGCGGCCCTTTACCGGTGAATATGACCATCACTTCGAACCCGGCATTTACGTCGATATCGTTTCCGGTGAACCGCTCTTTGCTTCGTCCGATAAGTTCAATTCTGGCTGCGGCTGGCCCGCCTTTTCCAAACCGATTGATCCAGCGATGGTCACGGAACATACCGACCTGACCCATGGAATGCGCCGGGTAGAGGTGCGGTCGAAACATGGCGACAGTCATCTGGGCCATGTTTTCCCGGACGGTCCACGCAGCATGGGCGGGATGCGTTATTGCATCAATTCTGCAAGCCTTCGCTTTGTGCCAAAAGATCAAATGGAAGCAGAAGGTTACGGCGCCTATCTGTCTCAAGTAGAAGGGAAATGACGATGGAACGCGCAGTATTGGCTGGTGGGTGTTTCTGGGGCATGCAGGATCTGATCCGCCGCCTGCCCGGTGTCCAAACGACCCGTGTTGGCTATACCGGTGGCGATGTGGCCAACGCCACCTATCGCAATCACGGCACTCATGCCGAAGGAATCGAGATTTGGTTCGATCCTGAAAAAACCAGCTATCGTCGCCTTCTGGAATTCTTCTTTCAGATCCACGACCCGACCACGCCGAACCGGCAAGGAAATGACCGCGGCATTTCCTATCGATCGGCCATTTATTATGTGACCGAGGATCAAAAGAAGATCGCCGAGGAAACCATTGCAGATGTCAACGCCTCTGGGCTTTGGCCGGGGCGCGTCGTTACGGAGCTGGAACCTGTGGGTGATTTCTGGGAAGCCGAGCCAGAGCATCAGGACTATCTTGAGCGTATTCCCAACGGATATACCTGCCACTTCCCCCGCCCGAATTGGGTTTTGCCCAAGCGTGAGGCGGCTGAATAACACCTAGGCCACTTCGGTTCGCAACCATTTTACCAGCAACGCTGCATCGGGATGCGCGTTGCTGGTTTTCGGCTCCAACAAGTAAAACGCTTCGTCAATTGGCACGGCTAGATCAAATGGCGCAATGAGCCGCCCAGACTCGAGGTCATGGCTGGCCAGCGACGACCGCCCCAAAGCGACTCCCGCCCCCGCCGCAGCCATCGCTAAAGCGGTGAGAGAGGTGTCAAGCTGAACCCCCTGCCCCGGATCAACGCCCTTCGCACCCGCCGCATTTAGCCAGATGCCCCAGCCCTGCTGATAGCCCAAGACATGCAGCAGTCTGTGGTGCGCCAGATCGTCAGGTTTCCCGATTGCCAAGTTTGGGGCACAAAGCGGCGTGATTGTCTCCCAGGTAAGTCTGTGGCTGACAAATCCGGGCCAATCGCCTGTGCCATACTGAATATCCAGATCGAACAGATCTTTGTCGAAACTGTCATTCCAGACACTGGAAATAACACGCAGCGACACCTGCGGATTTGCCTCCAGAAAGGCGGTCAACCGTGGCGATAGCCAGTTTACAGCAAAGGAAACCGCGCAGCGCAGGGTGAGCGCCCGGTTCTTGCGGCGGCCAAAGACTTCGCGTGTGCCAATCGCCAGACGATCAAGAGCATCTTGAACTTTCGGCAGATAGGCCGCGCCTGATTTTGTCAATTCCAACGAGCGTGGACGACGCACAAACAATGCCTGCTGTAAGTGCAGTTCGAGAGATCGAACATGTTTGGAAATTGCGGCCTGTGTCACATGAAGTTCTGCGGCCGCCTGAGTAAAACTCATCGTTCGCGCTGCGGCTTCAAAGGCGCGCAACCAAGTTAGCGGGGGCAGTTCATTAGCGACCATGGCTATCCCAACTTATGCATAACTTTTCGTAGGGGCTTAGCCCCTGAATACGTCGTTTGACCAAACCGCGCCAGTAGCATCATTTCGAGCCATCCGATCAGGAGGTTTTGCCCGGTGTTTTCCTTCCAGCCCAATACCCGCATTCGCCCCTCGCCGTTTTTTCAGGCTGCGGTCGCCGATGGCCTGAAAATGGCCAATGTCTACAACCGTATGGTCATGCCAACATCCTATGGAGACCCTGAGGGCGAATACTGGCGACTGATCAACGGTGTTTCGCAATGGGATGTGGGGGTTGAACGGCAGATTCAACTGAAAGGCCCCGATGCGGGGAAGCTGGCGCAAATTTTGTCGCCGCGTGATCTGACAAAATGCGCGGTTGGTCAGGGCAAGTATGTGGCACTGTGCAATCACCGCGGCACGATCATCAACGACCCGATCCTTCTCAAATTGGCAGATGACCTTTACTGGTTCTCGATTGCCGACAGCGATGTGGAACTTTGGGCAGGGGCCATCGCCGCTGAACGTGGGTTGAACGTCGAAATTTCCGAACCTGACGTTTCGCCTATGGCGCTGCAAGGCCCAAAGGCTGAAGACGTAGTAGCCCACGTGTTGGGCGACTGGGTGCGCAGCCTGAAATACTTCTGGTTCAGGGAAACCGAAATCGAAGGCATACCGGTAGCTGTTCAACGCTCTGGTTGGTCAAAGCAGGGCGGATTTGAAATCTACTTGCGTGATGGCACCAAAGGCACCCAGCTTTGGAACATCTTCAAAGAAGCGGGCAAACCCTGGGACATCGGTCCGGGCGCACCGGCAACGCCTGAACGTGTCGAAAGCGGCCTTGTTTCGGTTGGCGGCGATACGGACGACATGACGAACCCGTTTGAAGTACGCCTTGAAAAATATGTCGACCTATATGTTCCGGATGACGTGGTGGGTATCAAGGCCCTGCGTTGCATCAAGGCCGAAGGTGTAAAACGACACCAGCTTGGGGTCATTCTTGAAGGTGACACACCTGCCCCGCTGGGGATGCAGCGCGAAGAAATTCAGGTGAACGGCAAATCGGTCGGCATGCTGACCAACTGCGTTTGGTCCTACCGAATGAAGGCGAATATCGGTTTTGGCTTGGTCCAGTCCGACATCGCTGCGGGAACTGAAGTCACTGTCAGTCGCGCCAAGGGGCCGGTCTCGGCCAGATTGGTAGAGTTGCCCTTCCTTTGATCTGCTGGACAGGTCTTGGAATGCGGCCCCTGGCGGGGCAAGCTGCTGAAAAGTAGGAGCCCCGGCAGAGCTTCTTGTGACGGATCGAGGGAGGAATTTGATCCATGCACGCCCATTTTGATGCCCTGCCCGTAACGGCAGCGAACCATGTCGCGCTGTCGCCCCTGTCATTCCTAAAGCGGGCTGAACAGGTCTATTCTACGCGCCCGGCAACGACTTATGGCGAAACTAGCCATACATGGGCCGAGGTCGGGCAGAGAGTGCGCAGCGTGGCTGCAGGATTGGCGGCAAGGGGCGTTGGCTTGGGCGACACCATTTCAGTGCTGTCCCCCAACCGACCTGAACTGTTTGAGCTGCACTTCGCCGTGCCGCTGGCCGGGGCCGTTCTGAATACAATCAATACACGGCTGGAAACAGAAACCGTCGCCTATATCCTCTCTCACTCGGACTGCAAACTCGTCATCGCTGATACGTCTCTTGCCCCACTTCTGCGCGATGCCTTTGCGCAGAACGGTACGGAAATCCCGGTCATCGACATCGGCGCGGGGGGGGGTGGCCAAACGAATTACGAAGACCTCGCTGAGAGCGAGCCGATGAACTGGATCTTGCCAAGGGACGAATGGCAAGCGCTGGCCCTGAATTATACCTCGGGCACGTCAGGCCGCCCCAAGGGTGTCGTCTATCACCATCGTGGCGCCTATTTGATGTCTATGGGAACGATCGCCGGTTGGTCGTTGCCAGCGAACCCGGTCTACATGTCAGTTGTTCCAATGTTCCACTGCAACGGTTGGAACCATCCTTGGGCAATGGCAATTGTCGGCGCGCATCTGATTTTTCCGACCGACCCGTCGCCAAAAGGGTTGATGGCCACCATTCGCGCCAATGGCGTTACCCATTTCGGCGCGGCACCTATCATTCTACAAATGCTTTGCGACAGCCCGGATGCTGCACCTTTTGAGCCACAGGTCAGAGCGTTGACCGCGGGTGCACCGCCTCCGCCTTCGGTGCTGGAAAAGGCAACGCGGCTTGGGTTGGAAGTGATGCAGGTCTACGGGCTGACCGAAACCTACGGCCATATTTCGCAATGCCTTTGGCAAGATGATTGGGCAGAGCTTCCGCAATCAGAGCAGGCCGAAAAACAGGCCCTACAAGGTGTGACATTCCCGATGGTCGAGGGAATCCGCGTGGTAGACCGCGAAACTGGTGCAGATGTGCCAGCCGATGGAGTGACCCAAGGAGAAATCGCGATCCGCGCCAACACAGTCATGAAAGGCTACTACAAAGACCTTCCCGCAACTGCCGAGGCCTTTAAGGATGGCTGGTTCTGGTCAGGCGATGCCGCAGTGATGCATCCCGACGGTTATATCCAGATCCGCGACCGGCTGAAGGATGTGATCATTTCGGGCGGAGAGAATGTGTCGAGCGTCGAGGTCGAAGCCGTTCTATACCGCCACCCTGCAATTTCTGCCGCCGCTGTCGTCGCCCGGGCACATCCTCTCTGGGGTGAGGCTCCCTGTGCGTTTGTTGAACTGCGGCACGGACAAACCGCGACAGAGGAGGAAATTATCGCGTTCTGCCGATCGAAACTGGCGGGCTTCAAAACTCCGAAATGGGTGCTGGTGCAGGAATTGCCGAAGACTGCGACAGGCAAAATTCAGAAATTCATCCTCCGCAACCTTGCCAAGACCCTTGGCTAGCCCATCAGAGCCTGCAATACCCACTGACCTCATACGACAAGACAAAACTCAAGACGCACAAGGACCAAAGCCATGAAAGCCCTGCCCGAATTGTCGAACATCAAACTCGACCTGCATGACGATGGTGTCCTTGTCGCGACGTTGAACCGGGCGGCCAAGCGGAATGCACTAAATGCCGATACAATCGAGGAACTGGTGGCACTCTTCACCACCCTGCCCCAGACCGGTGTAAGGTCTGTTGTTTTGGCCGCAGAGGGCGATCACTTCTGTGCTGGATTAGACCTTGTCGAGCACCACAAAGAAGACCGCACACCCGCCGAATTCTGGCAGCTTTGTCTTCGTTGGCATGAGGCGTTCAACAAGATGGAATATGGTGGCGTTCCGGTCATCGCTGCGCTGAAAGGGGCCGTCGTCGGCGGGGGCTTGGAACTGGCTTCTTCAGCCCATATTCGTGTGGCCGACCAATCCACCTACTTTGCCCTGCCGGAAGGTCAACGTGGGCTATTTACCGGCGGTGGAGCAACGATCCGTGTTTCCGATCTGGTCGGCAAGGCACGGATGATCGACATGATGCTCACTGGGCGGGTCTATAAGGGACAAGAAGCGATTGACGTCGGACTTGCCCAGTACCTTGTAGAAGGGTCAAGCTTTGACGTGGCGCTTTCGCTTGCCCAGCGCGCGGCGCAGAATTTGCCGCTGACGAATTTCGCCATCTGCTCTGCGATCAGCCATATGAACAACATGTCTGCCCTTGATGCGGCCTATGCCGAAGCATGTGTGGCTGGCGTTGTGAATACTCAGGCAGCGGCGCGCGAACGGCTGGATGCTTTTGCCAAGGGAACCGGCCCACGCATTCGTCCGAATTCCTGACGTCGAAAGTAGAAGCAAATTTTTACTTGGCCAGAGGAAACTCTGGTCTGGTGTCGTTACAAAAATTTCACTTGATCCCCCATTTATTTCCAATATTCGTGAATTATGGAAATAAATGACGCCATTCTCGCTTTCTCAACGCTCGGTCATCCGGGACGATTGGCCGTTTTCCGGCTTTTGATGCGCTTTGCGCCGCAAGGTGTTAGACCCACCGAAATCGCAACGGCGCTAAAGCTTCGACCCAATACCTTGTCACATCATCTTTCCGAATTGTCGGTGGCGGGTCTGATCCGTGGCGAAAGGCAGGGACGGTCACTCTTTTATGCAGTTGAGCTGCGAGCCACGGAAGCGCTGATCAGATATCTTGCACGCGATATTGGCCGCATGAGGCCCGACCTCGTTGGAGAGTTTGCGGAACTGTCTGTAGAACAGCCTTCCCCCCGTATAGATCACAGGCCCCTAAACGTCTTGTTCCTCTGCACGTCTAACAGTGCGCGTTCCATTCTCGCCGAAGCTCTTTTGAATGATCTGGGCAAGGGCCGTTTTCGCGCCTATTCGGCCGGAACGCACCCCAGATCAGCACCAAATCCATTGGCGCTGGAAGTGCTGGCCCGCAGTGGGCACGAGACGACAACGCTCCGCTCCAAATCGTTGTCCGAGTTCCAAAGCACCGATGCACCAGAAATGGATTTTATCTTTACTGTCTGCGATCGCGCTGCCGGAGAAGATTGTCCGCCTTGGCCGGGTCGCCCGATCACCGGGCATTGGGGGATTCCGGACCCAACAGACAGCGGAGCTTCCGCAGCAGAAAGGGCGGCCAAATTTGCCGAAGCCTATGCCCAGATGCGAAAACGTGTCGAAGCCTTTACCCAATTGCCTCTGGATCGGCTGACGCGACTATCACAGCAAAGACATGTCGATGCCATCGGCCTGTCGTCACAACACCTTTCACAAGACAGAGCCTGACCACATGCCCCGCATCGCACTAAACGGCCTCGGCCGCATTGGAAAACTTGCCCTGCGCAACCTGATCGACCAGGGCTCAGGTGGTGAAATTGTTCTGCTGAACGATCCAGAAGGAGACGCAGAACAGCACGCACTCTTGATGGAGTTCGACAGCGTACACGGACGCTGGCATACGCCCGTAAGTGCAGGCGGAAACGCTCTGGTTTTGAATGGAAAGTCCGTATCGCTCACGCACGAAAAGGCACTTTCCTCACTGCCACTCGCCGATTTGGGCGTGGATCTCGTCGTTGATTGCACGGGTGTCTTCAAGACTGCGGCCAAGATTGCGCCCTATTACGAAGCCGGCGTAAAGAAGGTCGTCGTAAGCGCCCCCGTTAAAGATGGGGGGGCACTGAACCTTGTTTATGGTGTGAACCACCATCTTTTTGATGGGTCACAGAGCCTGATCACGGCGGCCTCTTGCACCACCAATTGCCTTGCCCCGGTCGTGAAGGTCATTCATGAAAACCTTGGCATCAAGCACGGCTCGATCACCACGATCCATGATGTGACCAATACCCAAACCATCGTCGACCGCCCCGCCAAGGATATGCGTCGCGCCCGTTCGGCGCTGATGAACCTTATCCCGACGACAACTGGATCGGCGACGGCGATCACACTGATCTACCCTGAACTCAAGGGGCGCTTGAACGGCCATGCTGTCCGCGTGCCGCTGTTGAATGCCTCTCTTACAGATTGCGTCTTCGAGGTTGAACGTGGGACCACTGCGGATGAGGTCAATGCTTTGTTTAAATCTGCTGCCGAGGGTTCGCTAAAGGGTATCCTTGGTTATGAAAGTCGCCCTTTGGTGTCCTGCGATTTCACCAATGATCCACGGTCAGCAATCATCGACGCCCCCTCGACCATGATAATCAACGGCACCCAAGTGAAGATCTACGCTTGGTATGACAATGAATGGGGCTACGCCTGCCGTTTGGCAGATATTGTCCGTATGGTCGCGGGGGCATTGTGAAAGGACCCTCCCCGCTTCGCGCCTATGCTGCCGTGACGGCTGCCTATTGGGCTTTCATGTTGTCCGACGGCGCGTTGCGGATGCTAGTGCTCTTGCACTTCAACCAACTTGGCTTCTCACCCATTCAACTGGCATGGCTCTTTGTTCTTTATGAAGTCGCCGGCATCATCACAAATTTGGGCGCAGGCTGGCTTGCCGCGCGATTTGGCTTGGCCAGCACGCTTTATGCAGGGCTTTCGCTGCAGATTCTTGCCCTTTTGGCGCTTGCTCAGTTAGACCCTGCTTGGGGTATCACAGCCTCTGTTGCCTTTGTCATGGCTGTCCAAGGCCTGTCCGGGGTAGCCAAGGATCTGGCCAAAATGTCGTCGAAGTCGGCTGTCAAGCTGCTTGCTCCTAACGGCAATGGGGCACTGTTCCGCTGGGTGGCCGTGCTGACAGGGTCAAAAAACGCCGTGAAAGGATTTGGCTTTTTCTTGGGCGCTGCGCTGCTTGGCCTCGCGGGATTTCGCTCCACAGTCCTGGCTATGGCCGTCATTCTTGCAGCAATCTTGATCGCCGTTTTACTGTTTCTTCCCGCGGGCCTTCCCGGGCGCGCCAAGTCTGCGGAAAAATGGTCGGGATGGCGGTCAGCGGATCGGCGGGTCAATCAACTTAGCCTTGCACGCTTTTTCCTTTTTGGAGCCCGAGACACTTGGTTTGTCGTGGGGCTGCCGATCTACTTCTCGACAATTCTTTCCGACGGCACAGTTGAGGGGCGGCGAGAAGCCTTCTTCCTCGTGGGCGGCTTCATGGCCTTGTGGATCATCGCCTATGGTTTGGTCCAATCATTGGCCCCGCGCATACTTGGTGGGGCAGATCAATCACTGGCGCAAACGATTGAAAACGCCGGATCCTGGGCAACACGGCTTGTTCCCATTCCCGTAGTGCTAGCGCTTGCAGCACTTATTGCTTGGACCAGTGGACCACTTTGGCTCACCCTTGTCTTGATCGTTGGGCTGTTAATCTTTGGCTTCGTTTTTGCCGTCAATTCTGCGGTTCATTCTTATCTCATTCTCGCCCTCGGAAAGAGGGAGCGCATCACCAGAGACGTAGGCTTTTACTACATGGCAAATGCGGCAGGGAGGCTCATTGGCACTTTGCTGTCTGGGGTCAGCTATCAGGCTGGCGGCCTACCGCTTTGCCTCGCAGCCGCAGGGGCAATGGCCTTGGGAAGTGCATTTACCATCCGACGGCTGAGAGGCGTCGGCGCCTAAGTCGAATTCAAAATACGACAAGAAATTCGCAAGCCAGTGACGCGATTAATTTTCACCTAAGCCCATGGACGCCGACTGGCAGTCCCGAGTATTGTTCATGCCTAGTGGAATCGGGTCGCCGCCATGTTGGTTGCGATGGGGAACCATTACCACTTATGGAAAGTTAATCTGCCATCATGGCATTACATCCTGAAATCCTGAAACGAATGGCAACAATAGAAGACTGGTCCGCTGGTCGCGATCTTACCTTTATTATTGCGCCGCCGCTGCCCGGCCTAAGCCCTTGCCAGTTGCCAGTAGTCGTAACGACGGGTGCAGAGTCCCTCTCAGCAGATGACTGTGCCGCGCTGGAAACGCGCCTCGATGCCTCGGTGATCCTGATTGATCCGTCCTCTGGACTTGGTCAGGATCTGACTCGCCGTGCACGGACCTCAAAGCTTCGTTTGCGTAATGTCACAGCAATCCAGCCTGACGCCTGACATTTTCAGGGCATAGGGGCGACAATTAAAAGCGCTAGACTGCCCGATTTCGGCTCCAGATCATCCGCGCCATTTGCCGGGTCAGCTTTGGTCGTCCAAGGATTGAGTTGACATGATTGATGTCGGTGAAATCTTCGGGGTCCAATGCAAAACCCTGCCACGGCAAAACCTCTACCCCCTGCATTTGCGCGATGTCAGCCAGCGTATCGACCAAGATCGCGCCATGCTCTTTTGCAGGAACTTCAGACAGCATGGTCTGGTCGGCAGGATGAATGAAAACCACAACCCGATCCGCAACTTTCTGCAATGCAAAGAGCCCGCGCCGCCAATCAGCCAAACGCAGCGGATCAAACGACAGACCGCCAGAATAAGCCCGAGCAATAAGCCGATCTCTCTCACGCTGCCAATTTGGCCGTCGTGCAGGTTCCAACGCCACTGTCTCAGATTGCCAACTTCCGCCGCTTTCCGGAGACCAGTCGAATTCAGGCGGCAAACTTGCCGAGGATCTGGACCTGAGCTTGCCAGAGAAAAATCTTCGATCAAACGCCATGTCACCCGACGGCGGCGAGACGCTGACATGCATCGGGTCAAATTCCCAAATCGCCAAAGGCAGCCTAATCTCGGCCTTTGTGCATTCTTCCCCGATAAATTCCGCGATGCTTGCTAGCCCCGAAATGTCAATCGCAGGTAGTCCAATATTCAATGCCCTGATCTTCGGACCCTGTGCCGCGGCAACCGAAGCAAATTCAGATGGGTCAAAGCCTCTGAACACCCCTGATGACCCCACCGCGACAACGGGCGGAGCGCCCGTTCGCAGGGCCGTTGGAAACCGTTCGATGAATTGCAGGGCCCGGTTTGCGCGCGGGTTAAACCCGGGGTCAAAACGTTTGAGAAAGCCACGGCGCAGCCTTGTCCAGACCTTTCGCAAACCAGCAGCGCGCCCTGCCCGCCTAACCGAAGTTTCCGGTGCAAGTTCTGCGACCAATTGATCGAATGAGAGTGCCGACAAACGCACAACATCATCTTGGTCAATCGTTCGGCCAAAACTTCGTTCAAGCTCCATGGTCAGTGCAACAAAGGCCAACGAGTCCATGCCCGCATCAAAGAGTGACGGAGCGGTCCTGACCAGTCGACGATCCAGTGCAGGGGCGGCCTCCATGATCGCCGCCATCAGCCGCTCTGCCCCCGCGCCAAGCGGTTCGCTTCTATCGTTCATGTCATTCCGGGCGGCAATGATCGCCAAAACGGCCTTCCTGTCAGCTTTCCCGCTGCTGTTGCGCGGAAACTGTTGAACCGCATGAAGCGCAGTGGGAACCATATAGGCAGGCAGGACGGTTTCGACCTTACGGCGGCACTCTGCAAGATCGAAGTCGTCTTCAGTTTCGACAGCGGCGACCAAGGCCCGGACTTCGGTGTCATTCGGAGGCCATGCGAAAGCTAGCGCATTTCTTCCACCACTAGCATCGCGTAGCGCCGCCTCGACTTCGCCCAGTTCGATCCGATAGCCCCGTAGTTTGATTTGCCCGTCCGAACGCCCCAAACAGCGCAAAGCTCCATCTTTCCCCACCTGGGCACGATCGCCTGACTTATAGGCCCGGCTGCCATCAGGAAGCGTGACAAAAGCCGCAGCAGTGCGCTCTGGATCGTTCAAATAGCCAAAGGCTAATTGGTTGCCCAAAAGGTAGAGCTCTCCGATTTCCCCTTTGGGAAGTTCTGAAAGGTCTTCGGCGAGAACACGCATTTCCATTCCAGGAAAAGGCTGCCCAATTGGTATAACCGCCTCCCCCTCTGGCATCATCGCGGGATCAACCCGATATTGAGAACATGCGATGGTCGCTTCGGTCGGGCCGTACCAATTTTCCACAACACTGTTGGGTGCAGCATTCGCCCAATCCAAGGCCAACGGCGCAGGAAGGATCTCGCCGCAGAACAGCGATGACTTCAGGCTTTGGAAGGCTCCGGCTTCCAAAGCCCCTTGCAACCGCATCTGGAAAGCCAAGGCAGGAACGGAGAACCAATGTGTGATCGCTTTGTTCTGAATAAACCGTCCCGGTTGGCGCAGATCCTCTTCCGACGGCACCACTAAAGTTGCTTTGCGCGATAAGCTTACAAAAAGGTCGTGGACCGAAAGATCAAAGGTTAGATCAAAGGTTTGCGAAAAGCGTGATCCAACTTCCACCGGCAGCAGAGATTGGGTTGCGGACAAATAAGCCGAAAGGCTGCTGGATGGGACCAAAACACCTTTCGGCGTTCCTGTGCTTCCCGAGGTGAAGAGGATATAGGCAACCCGTTCCTTCCAATCGTTTGCAAGATCGGCAGGCGTTTGTTCTAGATACTTACCGTCGAAATCGGCCAGGTTTTCACCGCAAGAAATCACCTCGACGGACTTAACAACATCGGGTGCCGCCAAACGGATTGAATTGAACCGATCCGAAGTGAGATCGCCAACAATCACCCGTTGAGCGCCGGAGACACCCAGGATGATAGCATTGCGTTGAGTTGGTTGCTTTACGTTAATTGGCACATAGGCGTGACCGCGCATCTGGGTCGCCAAGATTGCGACGTAAGATGACGCCGTACGCTGCGCCATCAATGCCGTAACGGGCTGGGGCTGTCCGGGCTGGGCCAAAGGCAGGCGCTGCGCAATAGACCAAGCGGCGGCTGCAAGCTCGGCATAGGTCCAAGTTTCGCCTGCAATTTCAAGGGCAGGCAGATCAGGCTGCGCAATTGCTGTCTGAAGAAAAGCCGCTACTGCCGTCATTTCGACCTGTCACTTTTGTCCGGTATCGGCGGAAGCATGGGGACAATCTCTGAATCCAAGGCTCTCGTCAGCTTTCTGTGACCATGCTTATAGAATGGGTAGACTTCGCCATTCGACAGCCGCTCCCAAAATTCAGAAATTTGCGGGCGCAACGATAGCCAAATCGACGGTCTGCCTTCTTTCCTAGAAAAATCGCACGGATAGCCAAGCTGCATCATGATATCGCCAAGCCATGCCTCAGTGATGCGAATTTCGCCCCGCGAAAGCTGGGCGCGATACTTGCGGAAATTAGACGTCATAAGTGGCTTTGCCACGTTCTCACGCGCGCCCGTCGTGGAGGCAACCTTCTTGGCCTCTGCGCCCTCATGGAAGCTTAGCATAGAAGGGTCGAAATCGAGCCCGACGAAGCGGCAAATACGTTCGAGTTGCGTCCTTGCGTCAGCCACAAGGTCTTCATAGCGCAACAAACAAACGCGCTCAGGCCCCAAGAGTGCAAGCGCCGTAAGACCACCTTCCTGATCTTCGCGCCAGACAGTCAGGGCCCGCCGAAGCGAGCCAAACTTGTTGCCCATCCACTGCTTTCGGCGCGCTTTGGCCGAGGCCAGAAAATCACGAGGGTCGCGGACTTGATAGACGAATTTTGCATCCGGAAATGCCGTTACAAGAAATGCGATCAGATGGTGAATGTTGTTTTCTTTGACGAAAACGTGCTTGCCTTCAGCACCCTCGGGCATTTGTTGCCATATAAAGCGCGCTATTGCTGCCGGATCAATGGTCTCCTGCGAGGAAAGCCATACTTTAAGTTTTGCTGCTTCTTCTGGCGAACGGTAAGACGCGACCTTGTCGACCGCGTGCGCAATCAAGGCCTCCCAAGCAGTGCCTTTTGGCCCAGAAGCCATGCACCGCGAGAGATTCAGCAAAAGATCCCGCCCCAAATGGTAGGGAGGATGCGCATAAACCAGTGGGTGTGCGCCCATCATGGCACTGATCAGATTGGACCCTGAACGCTCGGAACAGATCAGAAAAATCGGGGCGCGATCTGTGGTCATGTCTGCCCTTTCTAGACTTTGAAACACCGCAAAAGCAGGCGCATCCGTGGGTATTCCTGCAGGCGGGCCAAGTCAATCTTTGGGCAGGTGAATGGGTGTAGTTCTGCCTTGTCCTAGATGTTGTCCCTGACATACACCTAGGCTAGCGCGAGGGAGTGCCGAGTGTCAGTGCAAGTAAAGGTCATAGCAATTTCCGGTTCAGGCCGATCTGGCAGCACGCTACTGGGCCTGTTGCTTTCACAGACCCATGGGACATTCAACTTAGGTCAGGCTCGTCATTTGTGGAGTGCCTGGGGCGATGATGCGCCATGTTCCTGCGGGAATGGCCTGAAGCAGTGTACCGTTTATGGAACGCTTGTCTCAGATTTACTTTCAAGTTCAGCTTTCGCCACCCCTCGGGCGGCCCACGTCGCTGGAAACGCGTTTTTCAATGATGCTGCCGCAGTCACTGACTGGTCTGACAAAGCTGCACGGCAGAAACTGGCTGCGAGACATGCGCACTATCTGGCCTTGCTTCGCAATCTGCTCGTTGGGCTTCAGCAGAAGACTGGCGCCAGCTGCTTCGTCGACAGTTCCAAAACGCCCGAAATGGCTCTGGCCTTCTCGATGCTGGATGAAGTTGACTTTTATGTGGTAAATCTCTTGCGTGATCCTCGGGCCGTGGCATGCAGCTGGTACAAGAAATCACCCCGGCTCCTTCTTTTGTGGAAGAACATGAGGATCTGGCGCAACCGTCAAATCCGATTGGGGTCATGGGCAGCCGCCCTGCCCGGCCGTTTCGCAGAACTGAAATATGAAGACTTTGCAAAACAGCCACGCGACAAAGTCTCTGAACTGGTTGCTTTATGCAGGAATGAGGACACAAAGGCGTTCTTCACAGGGCCGGACACCGTGAACCTGTCTTGGGAAAATCAACATCTGTTTCCGCCTGCGAACGAAGCTGTGCTATCCGAACGCAAAGAAAAGGTGCGGATCACGCCAGCAGAAAGCTGGAGATCGCCTCAAAACGCGAAACTTCACCGTTTGGCGATGCTTGCCACTTGGCCGGTTGGTCGAAAATACTATCCTGAACGACTATGATGCGGCTTGTTGTTCTGCTAACCTTCAAAGACTTTTGGCGAAATTTTTAGTTTGTCTTTAACTAAGTTGTTTTGACTCCGGATCGCTAATCCGCGACAGAATTTGACCATGCGTTTTCCTGGACTTGCCGTGGGGCTATTTTTGATGTGTGCCAATGCCGCTCTTGCAGGGCCCCGAGCGGCTGACTGTTTTATTTTTCTTGATGGTTCGGGAGTGGTTCGTTCTGAGGTATCGGCGTCTGCACCGAAAAGCGTACGACAGTTGTGCGAGTCACTGAAGATCGGTGTGTCTGATCGGGAACCATTGGCCAGTGCTTTGACCATTCCCGGCGCACGACTTTCCGTAATTGTCCTGCAGGCCAGAACATATGTTCTTGAGGTATATCTAAGGCTTAGCGTAGGCAACAAGGAAGCTAGTGGAGAGCCGATCACGTTGAGCCGAACTGACGGCGGCCCAACCGAGTTCAGTGAAGCAACAATCAATCGCCTTGCAGGTCATCTGTTGGATCGTTTTCCGTCAATGACCAAGGGCAGCACACCATGACAGAAGTTTGATGAGGTAAATTCATGTGCCAGATCTGCGCGTCGCTGCGCCCCGACCCAACCACGTGTGACTATCAGGGGCTGGCAAACACATATGCTATCTTGAGCGAAGGCGCAGACGCTGCCGCAAACGCATCGACGGTCTATGTCATGGGGGCTGGCGACACCTTCAACGGCAACTACTCGAACGGAAACGATATCGACTGGATCCGCATCGAACTTGTTGCAGGCCAAAGTTATACCTTCACGCTTGACGGTTTGGGAGCAGTCGATGCCTATCTGCGCCTCTATGACAGCACCGGCACCATGGTTGCCTTCAACGATGATGGGGCTGGAAACTTAGACTCGCGCATTTCATTCAATGCCACGACGAGTGGAACTTATTACCTTGAGGCAGCACAATATGAGAACCAGAATGGAGGCACAGGACTCATCGGTTCCTATGTGTTGTCCGCCGAACAATTTGTAGAAACCCGAACTGTATGGACGCCAGCGGAAATGGCGGACCAACTTATCAACGGATACTGGCAGTTCAACGGGCTGTCCGCGCGGCATTTCGATATCGCTGCTGGCGGAACGATCACTTTCAATCTAGGCGCTTTGACGGAGACGATGCAAGCCTTGGCCATTGCAGCGATGGATGCTTGGACGCAGACAACGGGAATTGTCTTTGTCCAGATTGCTGGCGCGGCCATGATCAACTTTCAAATGCACGAGTCAGGTGCGTTTTCAGATAGCAATACGGGCGGCGGCTTTATTCTCGACTCGATCGTCAATGTCGACCAAGCATGGCTCGACTTCTCGGGGACGACCCTGAACAGCTACACATTCCAAACCTATGTCCACGAAATCGGTCACGCGATCGGCTTGGGACATGCAGGGAATTACAACGGAAACGCGACCTATGGCATTGATAACAATGCATTGAACGACAGCTGGCAGCTGACGATCATGTCGTATTTCGATCAGCAAGATAACACATATATTAACGATACCCGCGCATATCTGCTCACCCCGATGATCGCTGACATTTTGGCGATGCAACAGATGTACGGCAGTGTCGGCATTCGTACCGGCAACACGACCTATGGAGAAAACTCAAACGCAGGCAGCCTGTACGCGCAGTTTTCCGTTTTCAACACGGATGGAGATGAGGACAACACGGTTGCCATAACGATCGTCGATACGGGTGGTTTCGACACACTGGATTTCCAGTCAGACACGCAAAACCAGCGGATCGACATGCGCGCAGGAACGTATTCGGACGTGTATGGAGATATTGGCACATTGGCGATTGCTCTGGGCACGGCAATCGAACGCGTGCTAGCGGGTTCGGGAAATGACTCGATCACTGGCAACTCCGTCGCAAACACTATCCTTTCCAATAACGGCAACGACACAGTCTTCGGTGGCGACGGAAACGACTATATCGGAGGCGGTGCGGGCAATGATCTTTTGAATGGCGGAACCGGAAACGACACTGTCTTTGCAGGCTTTGGCGTTGATACAGTCAACGGCGGTGACGGCAATGACTCGATTTACGGTGCTGGTGGCACAAACCGTCTGCTTGGCGATGGCGGGAATGACCAGATCTTCACCTCTGCCGCGGGCGATTTTGTTGGCGGCGGCGATGGCAATGACACGGTGCGGGGCGCGGGCGGCAATGACACGATCTATGCCGGCACCGGCAATGACAACATCGGCGGCGGCGCGGGCAATGACCTGATCTATGGCTCGGCCGGCTCGAACATCATCTATGCCGGTCTGGGCAATGACACGGTTCAGGGCGGCACCGGGGCGGATACGATTTACGGATCCGCCGGGCGCAACCGGCTTTTCGGCAACGATGGCAATGACGTGATCTATACCAGCGCCGCGGGCGATCTTGCGGCGGGCGGGTCGGGCAATGACTCGGTCTATGGCTCGACCGGCAATGATACGATCTATGCGGGCCTTGGCAATGACTTCATCGGCGGTGGCGCAGGCAATGACCTGATCGTGGCCGGGGCCGGGGTGAACCGGATTTACGGCGGCACCGGCAATGACACGATGGTTGCAGGAACGGGCCGCGATGTGATGACGGGCGGGCCGGGGGCAGATGTCTTTGTCTTCAACTCGGCCGCGCATATCGGCATTGGCGCAGGGCGCGACGTGATCACCGATTTCACCAGCGGCGTCGATGACATCGACCTGCGCGGCCTGGGCCAGACCTTCAACGGCACGGCAGGCCTGATCGGCGCTGGCACGGCGAGCTTTTACTATGTCGCCGCCAGCGGCCTGCTGATCGGCGACCAGAACGGCGACGGCACCGCAGACTGGGTGCTGGAACTAAGCGGCGCCCCAACCATCAATGCAGGCGATTTCCTGCTTTGAACTGAGCCCATGAAAGCCCCGGCAAAGCTGGGGCTTTTTCTAGAAACATCCAGAATTCGTGAACTTGGTGGCTCTTTCAGGAATCTTGGACGACGTTCGATCAGGAATTTCTTCATTTTGCGAGGAAGCGTCTAGCTACAATCCCGTGCTCTTGCTGGTTGGCCGCCATCGGTGTCGGGAACGATATTCAGCGAATTGAAACACCAACGGCCGCAGAGTTTTGATATCCGTTTCGCCACGAACGGCCCTTGGATGGCTGACAAGACCAAAGGCAAAAAGCGATTTCGTCAACGCCATCAACGATTTTCACAAAAGATGATTTTGACACAACCGTCCCCTAGGTTTGGGGCTCAACCGAAAAGCTTGATCTCGGACACAAGATTTCTCAGCATGTCGATGCAAAGGAGGAGCAAGCAGGATGCCCGAGCCAGAAATTCGAATTGAAGGCCGACCAGTGTTCCTCGGCGGGTCCGACACTGGATTTGATCACCTCTACCTTGTTCTTGTGTTGAGCGACGGTTCCGAACTTGTTCTTCGCGCAGGGGCAGAGACCGAGCAAGGTTCGGGGCGCATTCTGTGTGAAATCTCTGTCCCGATGGAAGACAGCAGCGATGCGCGTCCACCTCAAGACCGGGCACTGCATGGCAGCCTCGTATTAGACTTGGGTGGTCGCGACCCATTAATGGTCTGGGCCTTGATGGAGCAGCAAGCGCGCGCAATCGACGCTGCTGCAATCCTGTACCGCGCCTTCCAGCAAAATTCGAACTCGGTGATTGCGTCTCTCTTGTATGTTGTTGGGATAGACATCGCCAATGTTCTGCCCGACCAGCCAAATCAGGAGGAAAATTACCCTGCTTCCAGCAACATACTGGACGTCTTCAACTTTGTCCTTAACGGCGACGCAGGGGACGATTTGATCCGAGGCGCAAGTGGATCAGACAGCCTTTCTGGCGGGGTTGGAGACGACAGCCTGATTGGCGGTGAAGGCCGAAATTGGTTGCTGGGCGAAGATGGTAATGACCAGATTTACACCGGAAGTGGCGGAGACTTTGTAGGCGGAGGTGCCGGCAACGACACAATCCGAGGAGCCGCTGGTAACGATACAATCTACGGTGGCCTAGGTAATGACAACCTCGCCGGTGGCGGCGGGAATGATCAGATCTTTGGATCGTCGGGCGCGAACATCATTTTTGCAGGGCTTGGAAACGACACCGTTGTCGGAGGTTCTGGCAATGACACAATTATTGGCGGCGGTGGAACAAACCAACTTTTCGGCAATGATGGAAATGACGAAATCTATACGAGTGCCGACGGGGATTTCGCGGCAGGCGGCGCGGGCAACGATACAATTCGAGGGTCCGCGGGCGACGACACAATCTACGCAGGAATAGGTGACGATTTCATCGGCGGCGGAAGTGGCAATGACCATATATTTGCAGGCGCTGGGACAAACCGCATTTTTGGAGGGTTAGGCGACGACACGATCACAGCAGGCGTAAACCGTGATGTGATGTCGGGCGGACCGGGGGCCGATAGCTTCGTCTTTGATTCCAGCACACATATCGGGATCGGTTTGGGCCGCGACCGCATCACCGATTTCACCAGTGGCCAAGACCGGATCGACCTGTCCGCCCTGAACCAAACTTTCAACGGCACCTCTGGGTTAATCGGCAGCGGCACCGCGAGCTTTTATTACTTCGCCAGCGGCGGGCTGTTGATCGGCGACCAGAATGGCGACGGCAGTGCCGATTGGGTCATCGAATTGACAGACAGGCCAAACTTGGCGGCAGAGGATTTCTTGCTGTGATCCCCTGCCCCACCTTCCATCACCAATGAATGCGCAGTCATGAATTCCTGTCTATCTTTTTAGCCACAGACAGAAGAACGTAATCGTTAATACGAAAGTCATTTATCCGGCACCGTGGCTATGCCCCGCATCCCGGTGCCGATCAGGAGTCATGCAAATGAGCGATTTCAGCAATGATGTTGGGCAGGTCACGGACAGCACTGCTACTGATCTGAGTTTCGGCACTGATGGGATTGCCATTCGCGGCACACTTCACACCTTTCAGAACTTCTTTCAGGGAAACCTGATCGGCACTTCGATGGACGTGGATGTCTATGAGGTCTTCCTGACTGTTGGCGAGACTTATCATTTCACCCTTGAGTCGAGTCCTGCGGAGGCTGGTCGCACTGGGCTTGGCGATCCGCGTCTGGTGGTAAGGGGACCGGATCTGGCGATTGTCATCAGCAATGACAATGCCAATGGCGGAACCCTGAACGCCGATGTCACCTTTGTTGCCCCGATCAGCGGCATCTATTTCATCGAGGTGCGGGCCGCGGATGAATTCCAGTCCACCTTCATCAACGATCCACCAATCCTTCCCGGTGACTATCTGTTGCGCGGGCAACTGGCGCGGCTGGCCTTCCCTGCCACCCCCCCCTTGCTCGACCTCATGACAGCCGGAAGCGACCGCCTGTTCAGCAGCCGGACCCGTGAAACCTTTGGGCTCGAAGGGGATGACACGATCACTGGCAACTCAATTGTCATAGTCAACACCTCCAGCGGACCGGTGACCCTGCCGGGGCGCGACTCCATCTTTGGCGGAGACGGCAATGACAGCATCGATGGCCGTGGTGACGATGACAGTCTTGCCGGTGACGACGGTAACGACACGATCTTTGGCGGCGACGGCAACGACAGCATCGATGGCGAGCGTCTTTTCCAGAGAGATACAACTGGCGATGACAGCCTTTTCGGTGGTCTGGGGAATGACACCATCCGGGGCCAAAGCGGAAACGATGTCCTTTCCGGTGATGAAGGGGACGACTCCCTAATTGGTGATCTGGGCAATGACACCCTGCGCGGCGGCATCGGGAATGACACACTGCTTGGCGACGGCTTCTTCTCAGTAGCGGGCAATGACCTTCTCGAAGGAGAAGATGGAGATGACGACCTATCGGGGGGAAACGGAAATGACACCCTTTTCGGGGGAAGTGGCAACGACAGTCTGAATGGTGGTGAAGGCGACGACTCCCTAGACGGGGGAATTGGCGACGACACCATATCCGGTTTGGTTGGCCGCGACACATTGTTTGGTGGCGACGGTCATGATCGTTTGACCGGAAGTTTCGATGCCTCAACGATCAGCGGCGGCCTTGGGAACGACACCATTCGCGGTGGCGCACTTGCAGGAAACACCGATCTCTTGGCCGGCGATGACGGCAATGACTCAATTCAAGGAAGCTTTTCTGGCTCGGCCCAAATCTTTGGCGGCGAAGGAAACGACACCCTACGCGGTGGCTCCCAGAGCGACTCTGTGTTCGGCGGTGCCGGAAGCGACAGAATTGAGGGGGGCGACGGAAATGACACGCTCGAAGGCGGCGATGGGTTTGACGATATACAAGGAGGCTCGGGAAATGACTCGATCCGAGGAGGAGCCGGTGGAGGTCGGCTCTTCGGCGGGGATGGCAATGACACCATCTCCGCCTCTGGCGGTCTGAGTACCGAAACTCACACGATAGAAGGCGGTGCCGGCGATGATGCGATTACAGGCGGCGCTGGAAATGATACGATTTTCGGGGGAGACGGCAACGACACCATTTCGTCCAGAGACGGATCAGACCAGATTTTTGGCGGTCTTGGCGATGATTTAATTTCCACGAACAGTTTCGACGGCGATCTGCTGATCGAGGGCGGTGAAGGCAATGACACGCTATCAGGGAGGTCCAATGACACATTGGTTGGCGGTGCTGGTGACGATCAATATTCGCTGATCATCTCCGGCACGATTGTCGAACTTGCTGATGAAGGCATCGATACGCTTAACATCCGCAGCAGAGAGTTTTCGATTGAAACAATCGCGAACCTGGAAAACCTTCGATATTTGGGAGATGGCTTTGATCCATTTACGTTCTTTACCGGAAACGATCTAAACAACTTGATTGAGGTCGTGAATACCGATCTCGGCACCAATAACGAGGTTGCCTCAAACGATAGAATCTTGGGACTTGGTGGCAATGACACGATTCTTGCGCGTCTCGGTGACGACAGCGTTGACGGCGGTGCGGGCGATGACAGCATTGACGGATTTTCTGGCAACGACAGCCTGCTTGGCGGGGATGGGAACGACAGCATCCTTGGCGGCGCAGGTTCTGATACATTGGAAGGCGGCGCAGGCAATGACACGCTGTTTTCGGGCAATGACGATGATACCCTGTTTGGTGGAGATGGCGACGACCTGATCCTGACTGGAGAGGGCAACAACAGCGTCGAAGGTGGATTGGGAGATGACTCCGTTCGTGGCGGAGCAGGTGATGACATTCTGTTCGGTGGCGAAGGAAGCGACACGCTTGACGGGTCCGAAGGAAACAACACGATCTTTGGCGGGGCGGGGAACGATAGTCTTCTGGGCAATATCGGTATCGACAGCCTCGACGGAGGCGATGGAAATGACACGATACTGGCAGGCCTGCTAAACGACATTCTGGTTGGCGGGGCTGGCAATGACAGCCTCAACGGTGAAGGCGGCAATGACGCTATTTTTGGCGGTTCTGGCGCGGACAGTCTTCTTGGCGATTTTGGGGACGACAGCATCGACGGCGGGTTGGACGAGGATTTCATTGGCGGTGGGGCCGGTAATGACAGCGTTGACGGCGGCGCGGGCAACGACACGATCTTTGCCGGGCTTGGGAATGACACAATCAATGGCGGCGACGGCAATGACCTTCTGAACGGCTCTGCTGGGCGGAACCGGCTGTTGGGTGACGCGGGTGATGACCAGATCTTTACCTCGGCTGCGGGCGATTTCGTCGGTGGCGGCGATGGTAACGACACGGTGCGCGGCGCGGGCGGCAATGACACGATATTTGGCGGCTTTGGGAATGATAACCTCGCCGGTGGTGCGGGGAACGACCAGATTTTCGGCTCGGCCGGGTCAAACATCATCTTCGCGGGCCTTGGCAATGACACGGTGCAGGGCGGCTCGGGGTCGGACACGATCTTTGGTGGGGGCGGTCGCAACGTATTGCTCGGCAATGACGGCAATGACGAGATCCGCACATCGGCCGGCGGCGATTTCGTTGGCGGTGGCGCGGGCAACGACACGGTTCTTGGCGCCGATGGCAATGACACGATCTTTGCTGGCGAAGGCGATGATTTCATCGGCGGTGGAGGCGGGAACGACCAGATCACAGCCGGCACCGGTGCAAACCGGATTTTCGGCGGCACTGGCGATGACACGATCACTGCAGGACTTGGGCGCGATGTGATGACCGGCAGCCCTGGAGCAGACAGCTTTGTCTTCCTCTCGGCGGCCCATATTGGCGTTGGCGCGAGCCGCGATGTGATCACCGACTTCACAAGTGGCGTAGACCGGATTGACCTGACAGCGCTGGGTCAAACCTTCAATGGCAACGCCGGCCTTATTGGCGGCGGAACGGCCAGCTTCTTCTACTTTGCTGGCGGCGGTCTATTGATTGGTGACCAAAACGGCGACGGAGTTGCCGACTGGGTCATCGAACTTACCGGCAGACCATCCGTGACGGCAGGGGATTTTCTGCTGTGAAAGAAACGAAAAACATGGCCTTCAAAATCAACATCAAGGGTATGTTTCGCGCAGCAGGGCCCCAAGGCCACTGGCAATTTTCATCGGACCATCTTCGAAAGGGCCATCATCAGCGATTTTGATGCTGGCTCACCTTTCAACTGTGTTTTCTCTTTACAGAGTTAATTGCTTAAACGACGCTTTTTGAAAGACTAGGGTCAGGACCCATTGATCCTCTGCTCGGGGCGTGATTCAGCCTCCGCAAGGAGACTGAGCAATGAGCAACCTTTTCTGGCTGACAGAGGCGCAGATGGCGCGCCTGCGGCCATTCTTCCCGAAGAGCCATGGTAAGCCACGGGTCGATGACCGGCGGGTTTTGAGCGGTATAATCTTCATCAATCGCAATGGCTTGCGTTGGTGTGATGCACCCAAGGAGTATGGTCCGCCAAAGACCCTTTACAACCGTTGGAAGCGGTGGAGCGACAAGGGGGTGTTCACCCGGATGATGGACGGTCTGGCTGCCGAAGCCGCCGTTCCGAAGACGGTGATGATCGACGCGACCTACCTCAAGGCGCACCGCACGGCGACCAGCCTGCGGTCGAAAAAGGGGGACCTAGCGACCAAAGGGGCCGTCTGATCGGCCGAACCAAGGGCGGCATGAACACCAAATTGCACGCCGTCACCGATGCCGATGGCCGTCCGATCCGGTTCTTCATGACCGCAGGCCAGGTCAGCGATTACACCGGCGCGGCGGCACTGCTGGGCAGCTTGCCAAAGGCGGAGTGGTTGCTGGCCGACCGGGGTTATGACGCCGACTGGTTCAGAGAAGCATTGAAAGACAAAGGGATAAAGCCCTGCATTCCGGGCCGGAAGTCTCGCGGCAAGCCCGTCAGGCATGACAAGCGCCGCTACAAACGCCGCAACCGGATCGAGATCATGTTTGGGCGCCTGAAGGACTGGCGGCGGGTCGCAACACGCTACGACAGATGCCCGAAGGTATTCCTCTCCGCCGTCGCACTCGCAGCTACAGTCATGTTCTGGCTATGACGCGAGAATGAGTCCTGACCCTAGGGCTTTCACGAAGCTCATTAATGGCAGCCAAGAACTTATCCGAACCATAGATAGGATGTATCGTCCTGATATCAGCATTATAGGATTTCTGCTGATTCAGATGATGTGTCGCAGCGGCGGCAGTATTGGCGTACTTCAATTGCATCGTTTCGAAGTCAAAAATAAATACCTCGTCGACTAGGCCGTTAAGGGCCCGAAAGACTTCCTGACCTATACGCATCTGCTTGACCTCGGTTATATCGGTGCGCACGGAAATAGCACCACACGGCTTACCTCGCTGATCATAGCCAGGCAAAATTGTCAGACGCGTCCAAAGTTCGGCCCCCTTTTTGCAGCGAATGCGAGTTTCGCCCTGCCACGAACCACCGCCGTAGACTGTAGCTCTAAGGTGCTGGCACAAGTCGAGATCATCGCGGAAATAGAGCATGTCGACCTGCTGTCCCAGGACTTCCTCCAAGGTGTAGCCGGTCCTTTCGAGAAAGTTGTCATTCACATGCGTCATGGTGCCGTTGCTGTCGGTCAGTAGCACCAGTGCGTGTGCATTGAGTGCCAGAGATTCCTGCTTCAGTTGGAGGTTCTTGGCGTGCATCAAATGCTCATTTTTCGACAGTTTCCGCGCGCAGGTCCAGAGGATGGCCAACCCAAGAACCGAAATAACTGGCAAAAGGGGGGTGACCAAGTTGAGGAACTGAAGCTGATGTTTGAAATCAATCATGGCGACCAACTGAATGGCCACAATCCCGAACACAGCAGTGTTGGTCAACTTTCGTACACTTAATAGCTTCATTGCCGCCATCCTTTCCGCGCCAAATTACGTTGCGGCAATTGGTATGTGATACGAAGCTATATGCGGTTGGAGACGAATTGATGCCCAAAAAGAGACGATTCTAAGGCCGTTTCTTCAGCGACTTAGGCAGACCTATTTGACAAGACGCAGGGAGGCCTTAGGCGCTTCCAGTGCTTTAATGTCGTTCAGGGTGATCCAGAATTCAGTCAAGTTATCATCTGTGCGGCGGTAGCCGATATTACCGCTCATTCGCTCGACTATCTCGCGGGCAATACTGAGGCCCAGCCCAGTCCCGTTTTTCTCACGCGTGTCAGAATTATCGGCCCGTGTAAACGGTTCGAACAACGAAGGCACGAAACTGGGTGGCACACCCGGCCCTTGGTCACGGACATAGAATCGGGGACCAACATCATGCAGCTCTGCCCCCAATGTCACGGTAGTTCCATCCGGTGCGAACTTGCATGCGTTTGACAGAAGATTCCCCAGCCTATGGACAATAGACAGTGTTCTGTATCATGCTGTCGCCAAAGCGCGTCAGCTTCGGTCTGGAATTGATGCTAAAGAGCGTCATCAGGACGACGGAAGGAACAGGTGGCGTCATGGCACAAAGCAATCCGGCTGAATTGCGCATGATCTTGGCCCGAAATCTTCATCGGCTTTTGGAAAACGATACGACGATCAGCGAGGCCTGCCGACAAATCGGCGTCAATCGCACCCAGTTCAACCGCTATCTCGCCGGAACGGCGTTTCCTCGGCCTGACGTCCTGCATCGCATCTGCCGCTATTTCCGGGTCGATGCGAATATCCTGCTGGAACCGCTCGCCCCCCCCAAAAAAACCGCCGAAGAAGCCGAGAGGTCTGAAAACCTCTGGCTGCAACATTCGCAGCGTCCGTTTGACCATTACCTCTTGCCAGACGGGTTCTACAAATATTGGCGCAAATCCTTTCGTCGGCCCAAACGCGCCTATCTGGGGCTTGCCCTCATCACCACGGCAGGCAAGGACAAGCATTGGAAGGGCTATGACCTGCATGACCAACCCATCCGGGCAGGTGGCAAGCGATTTGCCCGCAGTTCACGCTATGATGGGCTTCTGATCCAGCAATTCGATGGCTTCGCTCTGGTCTCGCGCACGCCCTATACCGACCTGATGAACATGACCTATTTCGAATATGGGCTGGACGGGCTGATGGAATACTACAACGGCATTTCCTTCATCACTCGCCGCCGAATGCCCGATACCAACCGGTTTTCGGCCATCGTCATGCAAAAACTGCCAAAGTCTTGCAGCGCTGTCCTGGACTGCGCCCGCTCCTGCGGCAGTCATGACCTCAGCGATTTGCCAGAATTGATCCGCACAGCCCTTGGGCGGGTGCCAGACCACATCTGAAACGGGGCCATTGCCCCGCTCTGATAAAGAGCCGCCGCCCTAGGCGCTACGCTCGTCCACAAGGCTCAGCACAACACGCCGGTTCTGACGGCCCTTCTTTTCGATCTTGGTGATTTCCACCATGCCGATCTCCCCCGTCCGCCCCACATGCGTGCCGCCACAAGGCTGCAAGTCAACTTGCCGCCCCTCAGTTCCAATCCGAACCAGACGCACCCGCCCGTGGCCCATCGGCGGACGCACGGACATTGTCTTTACCAGACCCGGATTTGCCTCCAGTTCCTCGTCGGTGATCCACAACTCGGTCACTGGCAGGTCTTGCTCGATCAACCGGTTCAAACGGTCGTTCAGCGCCGCGATATCTGCGGGCGGCTCTGGCATGTCAAAGTCCAGCCTTCCGCGATCCGTGCCGATTTGCCCGCCCGTCACCGGCAACGGAATGACCACCGACAACAGATGCAGGGCGGTATGAACACGCATATGCCGATGCCTGCGCGGCCAATCCAGACGCTGATGGACAATCGTTCCAACCGCAGGCATCGCCATCGGTTCTGCCGGGACCAAGGCCACCTGCCCGCCTTCCACTTTCACTGCCGTCGCAATGCTCAGCCGAGCGCCATTCTCCCACTCGACCCAACCAGAATCGCCCGGCTGCCCGCCGCTCGTCGGATAAAAAATGGTCCGGTCCAGCAGAATGCCGCCTTCTGGCGTATGGCCCACCACGACGGCGTGAGCCTCGGCCAAATAGGCATCCTCACGAAACAGCAATTCCGTGCTCATCTGCGTCCCCCATCAAGGCTACCAAAGCCCCCTTCCGAGCTGCCACCATCATCATCGTCACCGCGACCCGCGATTTCGGCGTCCTCGTCGGTATCGGCCCGCGTCAGCCCCTCGCCGGGAAGATAATCGCGGGGCAACTCGCGCGGTCCATCGGGTTCGGCCTCGCGCGGCACCTCTTCCGGTTCGGCCTCACCACGGAAGGCGCGTGCGATTTCGCGTGCATTTCGCAGGGTGATGTCACGCTGGGCGAATGGCACTTCGATGCCTTCTTCGGCAAATTTTTGGGCAATTTGATGGTTGATCTCGCTTCGCACGGACAGCGAGAAATTCACATCCCGCAAGATCACCCGGATTTCGAAGTTCAGACTGTCGGCCCCAAAGCCCATAAAGGCGACCATCGGCGCCGGGTTCAGCAGTGCCAAGGGCTGCGCCTCGGCGATCTCCCTCAGCACCCGCTCGACCTTGCGCGTATCGCTGCCATAGGCCACACCCACAGGCACGATCAGACGCCCGGTCAGATTGAACCGCGTCCAGTTTGTCACCCGCCCCGCCACCAGATCGGTGTTCGGCACGATCACATCGGTTCGATCAAAGGTCTGAATCCGGGTCGAACGCACCGAGATTGATTTCACCACCCCCTGCACGCCGCCAACCTCGATCCAGTCTCCGGCGCTGACTGGCCGCTCGATCAAAAGGATGATCCCCGAGACGAAATTCGACACGATGTTTTGCAGACCAAAACCGATGCCGACCGAAAGCGCACCAGCCACGATGGCAAGGCCCGAAAGGTCAAGACCGGCCGTGTTGATCGCAATCAGGCCAGCAAGGAAAATACCAACATAGCCAATGCCCGAAACGATGGCGTTCTGCGCGCCTTGATCCATCTTGGTGCGCGGCAGAATGGTCCCCTTCAGCGCCCCCTGGAACAGTCGCGTCGCGGTAAGGCCAATGCCAAAGGCCACAGCGAAAACCAGAAAATCGGTCGGCGAAATCCGCGTTTCACCGATCTGGAAACCTTCGCGCAACCGCGTCCAGACTTCGGTGATATCGGAAACCCGCGCCCCCCAGATCAGCGCAAAAACGGGGATCGAGGCGATGACCAGCACAAATCCCAGCAGCACCGGCACCAAGGCGGCCTTTGCATCGTCTTCGCTGCGCACAAGCATCCCATAGACGTCGGTGATCAGCGTCTGGAAGATGAACAGCATCCCGATCAGGCCAAGCGACGATGCCGCCGGATAGATCATTGCGCCTGCCGCAGCGATATAGCCAATCGCGCCCAGCAATGGCCCGATGATCCCAACTGCCATCGCAAGCCGCCCCAGCAAGGACAATGTCCCTGACCGGAAACTGCGGCTGCTTGCATCCTCTCCCGGCACCGCCTCGGATGATGACGCCTGCTGCAGCAACCGCCCCACGCGCCATAGCACGAAAGCCGCCACCACAAGGAAGGGGAAATCCAGAACCGACCGCGCGGCATCCGTCAAAGCCTGATTGTTCAGCGCAGCCTCGCGCAGCACCTCGACCCCCAGCAGGATGCCAAAGATCGTCGACAGGAACCGCCCCTCGGCCCGCGCCTCGTCAGGCAGCGGCAGCGGTGCCCAAAGGCCACGCTTCGGGAAAACCCGTCCACCCAGCCAGTGCAGCGCAAAGATCGTAAAGCCGGCAACCGGCAAGACGTCCGCCACCACCGTTCCGACAATCCCGATCATGCCGGAAAGCTTCAGCGCCTCGGTCAGCGCCACCGCCCCGATGGTGGGTATCAAAATCTGCCCCAAAGACAGAACCAAGGCCGAAACCCGCAAGCCCCGCGCCGTCGATTGCCCAACCAGCCGCGTCACCCCGGCTTCCACCAAGGTGCGTCCACGCCAGATCAGCCCCAAGGCCAAAGCCAAAAGCAAGACAATCAGTGGCAGGTTGTCGACCATTTGCTTGTGCGCGGTTGGCAGCGACCAGCGCACCGTAGCTTCGCGCATCAAAACCGATGTCGACCCGACCAGCGCAGAATAGGCTTCGGGCCAGTTCGCCGGGTTCAGGGGCGATGGCAGCAGCTTCAAAAGCTCATCTGCCTGCCGTTCCCTAAGCACCCGGTCAATCTCGCGGATCAATCCATCGGCGCGGCGATAGGCCTCTTCGGCCGCAATGCCGGGGGCCTGCAAGGTCGCCAGTTGGGCATTCAACTCGGCCCGCCGCGCGGCAATTTCATCGGCCTCGGTCTCGCCCTCGGCAGGGGCCGGACCCAAGGCCGAAATCTGATCGCGCAGCGTCCCAAGGCGCGAGACATTGGCGTTTTGCGCCCGCAGGAAGGCTTCACGCCAGTCCACCACCTGTGCCCGAACCAGTTCCAACGTCACCGACGAGGCCTGCGCGTTCTCCAGCGCCCGTTCGGCACGCGCCGCCACGGTTTCCCACTCGTCGTAGTTCAGATCGCCCGCGGGCGTTTCCGGGGCAGGCGCCTGCCCTGTCGTCAGCTGCGTGACTTTGCCGGTTGTCGGCTGCTCGGGCGCAACGATGGGCGGGGCCACCCCCTGAACCGGGCCATCCTGCGCCAGCCCCTGCCCGGCCAAGCCGACAAAGACCATCGCGGCCAGCCCAAGCGCCGCCGCCCGCAAAGCCTTTATCCCTGTCATGCGTCTTCGAACACCGTCGGCAAAGCCTGCGGCGCACGGTCCAGCCATGCCGGAACGGGCAACCCCTTTTCCTTCAGGAACGCAGGGTTGAACAGTTTCGACTGATAGCGGTTGCCGTAATCGCACAGGATCGTCACGATCGTATGACCCGGCCCCATCTCTTTCGCCATCCGGATCGCACCCGCGATGTTCACCCCAGACGAACCGCCAAGGCACAGGCCTTCTTCCGACAGCATATCAAAGACCAAGGGCAGCGCCTCTGCATCCGGGATGCGATAGCTGAAATCAGGGGTAAAGCCCTCAAGGTTTGCCGTGATCCGACCTTGCCCGATCCCTTCGGTGATCGACGATCCCGGCGAGGAGAATTCGCCAGTGGTGTAGAACGAATGCAGCGCCGCCCCTTCCGGATCTGCCAGCCCCACCTTCACCCCTTTGGGCTGAAGCGCCATGCCAACACCGGCCAAAGTCCCGCCCGAGCCGACGGCGCAAATGAACCCATCTACCTTGCCGCCGGTCTGTTCCCAGATTTCCGGGCCGGTGGTTTCGATATGGGCCTGACGGTTCGCCACATTGTCAAACTGATTGGCCCAAATCGCGCCATTCGGCTCGGTCTTGGCCAGCGCCTCGGCCAGACGGCCCGAATAGCGCACATAGTTGTTCGGGTTCTTGTAAGGTGCGGCTGGAACCTGAACCAACTCTGCCCCCGCCAGCCGCAGCATGTCTTTCTTTTCCTGAGATTGCGTCTCGGGAATGACGATCACCGTCTTGAACCCCATGCTCGCGCCGACCAGCGCAAGACCGATGCCGGTGTTGCCCGCCGTGCCTTCAACAATGGTGCCACCGGGCTTCAGCAGCCCCTTCGCCACCGCATCCTTGATGATGTAAAGGGCCGCGCGATCCTTGACCGATTGGCCGGGGTTCAGGAACTCACATTTGCCAAGAATGGTGCACCCGGTCATCTCCGAGGCTTTCTTCAGCTTGATCAGTGGCGTGTTCCCGATGGCATGGGCCAGATCGTCTTGAATGCGCATGGCGTGTTCCTTGTTCTTCTTTCCATCAGGTGTATGTGCCTTGCTGCCCAAACTCAAGGCAATGCGCAAAAAAGGGACCACGGTCCAATGGCTTTTGATCAACAAAAACGCCGGACCAGCCGAAACAGTTCCACCACCAAAACCGCCCAAGTTTTCCGCAAAGTCCTGAACGCCTTCCCGCCCCAAAAGAGCGAATGAGCTAAAGCAGAGCCACGCCCGATCTTCGCCGGGCGCTATCCAACGTTTTTCGGCACGCTTGATCGCTCAATCACCCCCACTGAAATTCTGAACGCACCCCTCGCAAACGCGCCCTCCCGGAGGGAGGCCCCTGACGGCGACGGGGCGCGGCCCGGCGGCGCTGCGCGCCTTGTTCCGGGCGGAAAAAAACAAACGGGCCACCCTCTCAGGTGGCCCGAACGTTAAAATACGGTTAATCCCCGCGACCAAGCCCTTGATTTCATTGGGCCGTTTTTGCGTCCCCGACGGGGACGCTCTTGTGGTCAGTCTTCTTTGGCAACGAACATGCCGTCGTCCAGCAGGCCCTTGTAGCATTCATCAAGGCTCTTGCGGGCGCGGGTCATCATTTCCTTGATCTCTTCCGGCGTGATCACCAGCGGCGGCGCGATGATCATCCGGTCGCCCACATGGCGCATGATCAGGTTGTTGGCAAAGCAGCGCTCGCGGCAACGATAGCCAACCTTGCCCTCTTCGCTGGCAAACTTCGCCCGCTTTTCCTTGTTCGGGGTCAGCGCGATGGACCCCATCAAACCAACCAGCTTCGCCTCACCCACCATCGGATGATCGACCAGCTTGTCCCATTCTTCCTTCAATGCCGGATGGGCAACATCACGAACGTGATCGACGATCTTTTCTTCCTGCATGATCCGCAGGTTTTCCAGTGCCACAGCCGCCGCCACCGGATGCCCCGAATAAGTGTAGCCGTGGAACAGCTCGCCGCCCTCATAGACAACCGAAGCCACCTCATCCGACAGGATCGACCCACCAATCGGCGCATAGCCCGAGGACAGGCCCTTTGCGATCGTCATGATATCGGGCTTGATCCCGAAGGTGGTCGAGCCGAACCAATTTCCGGTGCGACCAAACCCTGTGATCACCTCGTCAGCAATCAACAGGATACCGTATTTGTCACAGATCCGCTGGATTTCCGGCCAGTATGTCGCCGGAGGAATAATCACACCACCCGCGCCCTGGATCGGCTCGCCGATGAAGGCCGCAACCTTGTCGGCCCCAATTTCAAGGATCTTGTCTTCCAACTGGCGCGCCCGAGCCAAACCGAAGTCGGCCTCGTTCATGTCGCCGCCTTCCCCCCACCAGTAGGGCTGGTCGATATGCTCGATCCCCTCGATCTTGCCACCATGGGCATGGATCGGTTTCATCCCACCCAAGCTGCCGCCACCCATCGTCGAACCATGGTAGCCGTTCCAGCGCGCGATGATCACATTCCGCTCGGGCTGGCCTTTGACCTGCCAGTAACGGCGGACAACACGAATATTCGTGTCATTCGCTTCCGACCCTGACCCCGCAAAGAAAACATGGTTCATGCCATCGGGCGCCAGCTTGGCGATTTCAGCAGCCAAAGCGATGGCCGGAACATGGGTCGTCTGGAAGAAGGTGTTGTAATAGGCAAGCTCGTCCATCTGACGCGCAGCGACGCGCCCCATTTCCTTGCGGCCATAACCGATATTGACGCACCAAAGACCGGCCATGCCGTCGATGATTTTTTGCCCTTCGCTATCGGTCAACCACACACCTTCCCCACGGGTTATGATCCGGGCGCCTTTTTTGCCAAGGTCATTGTTGTCGGTGAAAGGGTGAAAGTGATGGGCAGCGTCCAAAGCCTGAAGCTCGGCGGTCGGCATGTGATTGGTGATCGGCTTGTTCATCGCGTACCCTTTCCGGAATCGTCAGGGCGCATTGCCCCCGTCATTGCGGTCACGATACGAGTAATTTGATCAAGATTCAAGGAATTTGATCAAATTATTCCAGCTCGGAAATATCCGCTCTCGCAAGGCAGGTCAGGCTCAGATTTCGCCCTGTTCCAAGGCCATCCGCACCTGTTCGATCCCTTGCGAAATATCGCTTTCGATGGCGGCTTTCAGCGCCGCGGCATCCCCTGCTTTCATGGCAGCCAAGGCATCGAAATGCCGGTCAGGCAAGGCATCGCGGCCATAGCGGGCGCAAACCACGCGCAAAGCAGGCCCAAATCGCAACCACATGGACCGCGCCATATCGACCAGAACCGGCGCATTCGACGCTTCATACAGACAGAAATGGAACGCATGGTTCGATTCAAGATAGCCGGGGATATCGCCAGCCTGAACGGTCTGATCGACACGGTTATCAATGCTGCGCAACCGATCTATAAGGCCCGGCGTCAAATGAGCGGCGGCAAGTTCGGCCAGTTTGGGTTCGATCGTCAGGCGGGCAAAGGCCACTTGGTCCAGCATGGCCTGCGTCATCTTCGGCACCACAACCCGACGGTTGCCCTGCGCCTCAAGCGCGCCTTCCGCCGAAAGCCTGCGAATGGCCTCACGCACAGGGGTCATTCCGGCTTCCAGTTCAGAGACCAACCCCTGAATGGTGACTGCCGCTCCCGGCTCCAGATGCCCATAGAGGATCATGTCCCGCAGGCGGGAATAGGTCACCTCATGGGTCGGTATCTTGCGCGTTTCTGCTTCCATCACCAGCCCCTTGCTTGGGGGGCAGTCTTAGCGACTTGGGGCAATCAATCAAGATGTGATCAAATCTTGTTCTCATATTCAAAATCCGTCACATCCGCATGCCAGCCCTGCCCGGTCAGATCAAAGGCGCAAACCCCGACGAACGCACCGGTGAAACTGGCATGTTCCCCCTTCCCGCCTTCGTCCGACACCAGGGCGGCATTCAAGGACGGGCCAATCTCCCGCCCGTTGACGCTGAAGCGCTGATCGGCCCGATCAACCCGGACAGAAAGGGTCACCTCGCCCTCCTCAATCACTGTGCTGCCATGAAACGTCAGTTTCTCCCCCGGCCAATCACCAAGACAGGACACAAGGCTGACAACCCTTTGTCCGCCCTCCAGGGTGATCAGGGCGGCATGAAACTTGTGCCGATTGTAATAGGTGATCAGGCCCACAGCTTGCTGCCACGACGAAGGCTCGGCCCTGAATGTGGCTGACGCATGATAAGACGGCTCTTCCTGACGACGTGCGACCAAGGTCTGTTCGTACCAAGACCCAAGGCTTTCGCGGCCTGTCAGGCGCAGACACTCTCCGGTCATTGTAAAAAGCCGCTCGGGATAAGGGGTCCGCAGCCACTGGAATTCGGGCGGCAGGTCTGGCCCCTGAAACTTGCGGCGCACAGGCGGGCTGGCGATCTGCTCCACATCAATCGGAAGATCGGTCGGCGCCACCTGTCCGCCCGCGGCCAACCACAACCAGCCGTCGCGCCAGACCATTTCGGCCAACCCGGTTTCACGCCCCGTGGCGCAAAAGGGTTTGCCATCCGGGCCGGATTGCGGCCGCCCGCACAGGAAGGAATGCCAGTGCCGCCCGTCGTGCCCTTCCACATATTGGCCATGACCCATGCGCTGTATCGGGTTTTCAGGGGCGAAGCGCGCGGTGATCAAATGCTTGCCTGGATGCGTTTCATAAGGCCCGGTTAATCTGCGTGACCGTGCCATCGTGACCGCATGGTCATAACCCGTGCCACCCTCAGCCACGGTCAGATAATACCAGCCGTCGCGCTTAAAGACATGCGGCGCTTCGGTCAGCCCCAGATCCGTGCCTGCATAGATGTCATGCTTTGGCCCGAACAGTTCCCGCTCTGGCGACCATTCCTGCAACTCAATCCCGTCAAAGCGGTTATGCGCCGGGTTAACCCCAGTTCCCGGCCCGCGATGGTTCCAGCGCATGTTGACGAACCATTTGCGACCGTCGTCATCGTGAAACAGGCTCGGATCGAACCCCGAGGAATTCACATACCATGGGTCGGTCCACTGCCCGTCAATCGTCTCACAGGTGGTGATGTAGTTATGGGCGTCTTTGAAATCGCCGTCCAACCGTTTCACGTCGGTGTAGACCAGCCAGAAGCGGCCATCGGCATGGCTCAGGCATGGCGCCCAGATGCCGCCAGAATCCGGATTGCCGCGCATGTCCAATAGCGCCGCCCGGTTCAGCGGCCGGCTCACCAGCCGCCAATTCACCAGATCACGGCTGTGATGGATTTGCACCCCCGGATACCATTCAAAGGTCGAGGTCGCGATGTAGTAATCCTTGCCCACGCGACAAAAGCTTGGGTCCGGGTTAAATCCGCGCAACACCGGGTTCTGGGCCATCGCTTTCCTCATTTTCTGTCTAGAAATATCCCGCGGGGGGCGGCTGGGGGGCTTTGCCCGCAAGCCGAAGGGGGGCGCGAAGCCCCCCTTTCCTATGTCAAATCAACAGCGCCCGCGCTTCATCGGGGCCAAGCGCTGCAGGCCGGGTACAGGTCGTGGTCAAGGTGACGAACTGACCGGTTTCGCCCGAGGTCAGGCAGGCCATCATCACATCCACCCCGTGCAGCGTGCGCTCCAGCGAACAACGCGCATCGCGGCCATTGATCAGCGCCTGTACCATATCGGCCAGGCCAGCTGTCCGGTAATTGGCCAATGGACCACGCGCGGGGTGTTCCTGATTTGGAACGCCAAAGGGATGATCCCAGGCCGCAACGACCTCAACGCTACCATCCTTCAGACCAATCTCGACCGGGCCGCCAAAGAAGTTCGGGTCCGGGACATAGAGGGTGCCTTCGGTGCCATAAAGCTCGAAATGGTTGCGCTTGTGGTTCCAGACATCCCAGCTGGTCGAAAGGTTGATCGTTGCCCCCGAATGAAACTCGAGAAGTGCATGGATGTTGGTCGGTGTCTTGACCGGAACTTTCTCACCGTTGCGCGGACCATTCGAAATGGTACGCTCAGCCTGCGCCGATGAGGTCAGCGCCCCAACCCGCTTGACCGGCCCCAGAAGGTTGATCAGGTTCGCGACATAATAGGGTCCAAGGTCCAGCATCGGACCCGCCCCCGGAAGGAAGAAGAAATCCGGGTTCGGATGCCAATGCTCCATCCCGTGGTTCAGAACCGCCGCACAGCCTGCCGTGATGGTGCCGATGCGGCCTTCATCCAGTATGGCGCGGGCTTGCTGATGTGCGCCGCCAAGGAAAGTGTCAGGCGCACAACCCACGGCCAAGCCTTTGGAGGCCGCAAGGTCCCGCAATTCCTTGCCTTGCGCCAGTGACAGAACCAAAGGCTTTTCCGAATAGGCATGTTTGCCAGCTTCGAGGATCGCCTTGGTCACGGGAAAATGCGCGTCTGGGATGGTCAGGTTGATGACCACATCCACATCCTTGTTGGCCAGCAGATCCTCGACCGACTGAGCCTTGACGTTGAATTCCGCCGCGCGTGCTTTGGCCGCTTCCATGTTCACATCCGCAACCGCGCGGACCTCCAGCCCCTTGAACAGCGGCGCAAGCCGCAGATAGCTGGTCGAGATATTGCCGCATCCAATGATGCCCAGACCCAGATTTGCCATTGCTCAGAACCCCTTGGCAGCTGCGATCGACCGCGTGGCAAAGCGCACGTGATCTTTTGGATTGTCATGTTCCATGACGAAATGCTTGACCCCGATGGCGCGCAGCGCGGCCATGATCTCGGTCCAGTTGACCGTACCATGGCCCACATCGGCCCAGCCGTCCTCATCTGCATTCTCGCCCTTGGGCGCGATATCCTTGACATGGGCAGCGGTGATCCGGTCTTTGTACTTTTCGATCCAGGCCAGTGGATCGGCGCCTCCGCGCACGACCCAAGCCACGTCGATTTCCCATTCCAGCGACGGCCCGCCTGCAAGAATATCATCCTGCGGGATCGACCCGCTGGGCGTTGCCTTGAATTCGAAATCGTGGTTGTGCCAGCCAAAGCCATAGCCCGCCGCCTTGTAAGGCGCGCCCGCCTTTTCCAGACGCGCGCCAAAGGCCCGCCAACCGGCCGCATCGCCTGGGCGGTCATCCGGCATGATATGGGGGCAGTAAAGCCGCTCCATTTTCAGCGCTTTGGCGATGCCCAGTGTCTTTTCGACCTCGGTTTCCAGCATTTGCAGGCTGAAATGCCCGGTGGGCATGGTCAACCCGGTGGCCGCAAGCCCGGCCTTGGTTGCCGCCACGGCAGCATCATCTGCGTAAAGTGCGCCATAACCTTCAACCGCCGTGTAGCCCGCCTTTGACAGCATCTCGAAGGTTGCCGACATCGGGGGAAAATTCCGGCTGGAGTAGAGTTGATAAGAGAACATGATGGCAGGTCCTTTCAGTGCCGATGGGGGACAGGCGGCCCGTAGGTCGCTGCATGAAGATCGCGGTAGGTGAAGCGCGGTTTTGCGCCAGCCTTTTCCGCCGTGAATGTGATTGTGGCCGGGTGGCCAGGGAAAAGCGTGACCGCATTGGCCGAGAACCGCCCCGGCTGGTCGGCTTCGATGGCAACAAAGGGGGCAAGCACCTCGACAGACAGGGTCAGCGTCGTCACCTCCCCCGAGGTTTCGGTCTTTGCCTTCAGGCCCGAAGGCAGCAGGTCATATGTTTTCCAAGGAAGCGGCGCGAAGACATCGCCGCCTTGGGCATCGCCGTCCCAAGTGAAGGCCAAGATTTCGTTCTCGGCCAATTCGTCCTTTGCGACGTGCAGTGCCGGCACCGCCGCCTCTACCCCGACGTTGATTTCCACTTGGGAAAGCGGGCGTGTCAAGCCGTCCATTTTCGCAGCCATCGCCCGGATCGTCAGTTTGACTGGCCCCGCCGTGTCATTCAGCGCCCGAAGATCGAACCCATGCTCATTCGGCGCGACAGCAACCGTGACCGGGGCAAAGAACCGCTTGGCCATGTGGTGCAAGAGTTTCCAGTTGCCGCCGTGGTCCAGCGACGACCACGAACAAACTGGCCAAGTGTCGTTCAACTGCCAGTACAGCGTGCCCATGCAATGCGGCTTCAGCCCACGCCACGCAGTGACAGCGGTCTGGATCGCCAGCCCCTGCTGCACTTGGCTGAGATAGACGAAGTTCGGAAAATCCACCGGAAAGCGGAAATTGCGGAACATCGTCTCGGCGATCCGCGCATTGCCGCCCTTATTCTTCTGGTGGCTTTCCATCACGGGGGCCGCAATATTCCAGTCCTCGGGCGCTGCGAATGTCTCGACCGCGCTCAACGACGGATAAGACTGAAACCCGAACTCTGAACAGAACCGGGGTTTGACATCGCGGTAATGGTCAAAGTCCCGGCCTTCATGCCAGACAGACCAGAAATGCATGTCGCCCGAGCTGTCATCATGCCAGGCATCGCCAAAAGCCATCGGTCCGGGCGATGGGGACGACGGCCACCAATTCGCCTCAGGCAAAATGTCCAGCAAGGCACGCTCCACCGTCCGGTTCAGGCGGTCGTAATTCACCAGATAGCGATCACGGTCCTTGCGGCTTTCCTCAAACCAGCCAAGGGCGCCAATCAGTTCATTGTCCCCGCACCAAAGCGCAAGACAGGCGTGGTGATTGATCCGCCCCACCACATCGCGCACTTCGGCATCCACCTCTGCCAGAAACTCGGGCGTCGAGGGGTAAAGATGGCAGGCGAACATGAAGTCCTGCCAGACCATAAGGCCGAGTTCGTCGCAAAGATCATAGAACCAATCGGGTTCATAGCGTCCGCCGCCCCAGACGCGGATCATGTTCATATGCGCGTCCACCGCCGATTGCAGCAAATCGCGCACGCCATCCCGCGTGATCCGGCCATGCAGCGCATCCGCCGGAATCCAATTCGCACCTTTGGCAAAGACAGGTCGGCCATTGACGTGGAAGGCAAAGCTTCTTCCGGCAGCGTCAGGTTCAGACACCAATTTCAAATCGCGCAGCCCGATTGTCCGACGCTCGACCGATCCGCCCGATGTGACGGTCAAGACATGCAAGGGTTGATCCCCCTGCCCTGCAGGCCACCACAGCTTTGGGTCCGGAATGCGAAGCACCGCTTCGGCCACGCCTTCCCGTACGGGGGCAGTCACCGTGACCCCGCATAGGGTCGCCGTCACATCCTCACCCGTCGACTGCACGCGCAGGGTAACCTCGGCCAAGTTCGGCTCATGCCGTTGCGAGACGAAAATATCCATGATCTTGGGCGCAGCGGGCTCCAGCCGGATCCCCCCCCAAATACCAAAGCTGGGCAGCGCGATATTCCAGTCCCAGCCGAAATCGCATTGCGGCTTGCGCAGCATATTGCCGAAAGGAATGGGGCAGTTCGGTTCATGATAGGGGATCGGAAACGGCTGAGCCTTGGCACGGGCCGCACCTTCGGTCACGGGGCTGCGGAACGTGATCTCGATCCGGTTTTCGCCCCGCCGCAACATGCCGGTCACCGGGGCGCGCCAGCGGCGAAAGGCATTGGCCGCCCGCAACACGCACATACCGTTCAGCCGCACGTCGGCCACAGTGTCCAGCCCGTCAATCACCAGTTCGGCATCGCCGCCTTGATGCGTGAAATCGCGCGACATCACCCAGTCACGCTCGGCAATCCACCGCAAACCGTATTCGTTACGCCCCCAATAAGGGTCCGGAATAGTACCGGCCTTGTGCAAGGCCGTGACACCATCTCCGGGCAGTTCGCACATGATCTCTTTGCCGCCTGCCGTATCCGACAGGCGCCAAACTCCTCCGAGATCCATGGATCAGATCCTTTGTTCCGTCCCGGCGTCAAAGACGCTGGCCTTTGTCATATCCACTTTCAGGTGTACTTCTGTCCCCCGCGCCAAACGACGCTCTACCGGAACCCGAACCGAAACCTGCCCGCCGCCTGCGGCAAACCAGACAAGACTGTCTGCCCCCATCGGCTCGTCCAGTTCCACGATCGCCGGAATGGTCTTGCCCGGTTCTTCGTGGTCCTGCACCACCAGATGTTCTGGCCGCAGACCCAGAACCGCCTTGTCACGCGCGCCAACCGCCCCGCCTTCGTATTCGGCAAGATCCAACTTGATCCCGCCCGGCAAGGCAAAGGCGCGGCCTCCATCGACCGTGGACCCGTTCAAGAAGTTCATCGACGGGCTGCCGATGAAGCCCGCCACGAACAAGTTCGACGGACGGTTGTAAATCTCTTGGGGCGCCGCCAATTGCTGGATCACGCCCCCGCGCATGACTGCAATTCGGTCTGCCAGCGTCAGCGCCTCGATCTGGTCATGAGTGACATAGACCATCGTGTTGTTAAGTTTGGCGTGCAAACGCTTGATTTCGACACGCAATTCGCTGCGCAGCTTGGCATCCAGGTTTGACAGGGGTTCGTCGAACAGGAACACATCCACATCGCGCACCAAAGCCCGGCCAATGGCCACACGCTGCCGCTGTCCGCCCGAAAGCGCCGCTGGTTTGCGGTCCAACAGCGGCCCGATCTGAAGAATTTCCGCCGCCCGCGCCACGCGCTTGTCGATTTCATCCTGCGGCATCCGGGCATTCTTCAGCCCGAAGGACAGGTTCCCCCGCACCGTCATCTGAGGATAAAGCGCATAAGACTGGAACACCATGCCTATCCCGCGCTCGCTGGGTTCAGACCAGGTCACGTTCTTGCCCTTGATCCAAATCTGCCCGTCCGAGATTTCCAACAAACCAGCAAGGCAATTCAACAGGGTCGACTTACCGCAACCCGACGGCCCAAGCAGAACGATGAATTCGCCTTCGGCCACGTCCAGATTCATCTTCTTCAGAACTGAGATAGCGCCGAAGTTAAGCGTCAAGTCTTTGACTTCGATTGAGTTTGCCATTGCTTCGCTTAGCCTTTCACGGCGCCTGCGGCGATACCGCGGACGAAAAGTTTGCCAGAGAGGAAGTAAATCACCAGCGGGACCAAACCGGTCAGCAGCGTGGCCGCCATGTTGACGTTATATTCCTTCACCCCTTGGACAGAGTTGACGATGTTGTTCAGCTGCACGGTCATCGGGTAAAGTTCCGGCTTCGTGTAGACGACGCCGAAAAGGAAGTCGTTCCAGATGCCCGTGACTTGCAGGATGATGGCCACGACGAAGATCGGCAGGCTCATCGGCAGCATGATGCGGAAATAGATACCCCAGAACCCGGCCCCGTCGACGCGCGCGGCCTTGAACAACTCTTCGGGGATCGAACTGAAATAGTTGCGAAACAGCAGCGTCAGAATGGGCATCCCGAAAATGGTGTGCACCATCACAAGGCCCCAAAGCGTGCCATAGATCCCCATTTCCCGCAGGATGATCACGATCGGATACAGCATGATCTGATAGGGAATGAACGAGCCAAAGATCAGAATGGTGAAGAACACCTCAGATCCTTTGAACTTCCAGTTGATCAGCGCATAGCCGTTCACGCTGGCAACCGCGATCGACAGCACCACCGAAGGGATCAGGATCTGGACTGAATTCCAGAACCCCCGCGAAAGACCGTCACAGTTCAGGCCCGTGCAAGCCTCGGCCCAGGCTTTGACCCAAGGCTGGAATGTGATTTCGACAGGCGGCGCAAAGATGTTGCCGATGCGGACCTCGGGCATCCCCTTCAGGCTGGTCATCACCATCACCCAAAGCGGCAGGATGTAATAGCAGGAAACCACCAGCAAGGTTCCGTAGATCATGATATTGCGGCCAGACAGCGCACGGCGCGGTTTGGGGCCGCGCGGGCCGGTCATGGCGGCAGAAGCGGTCAGGTCAGCCACGCTTTTTCCCTCCGAATTCAAGATAGGCCCAAGGGATCAGCACGATCAGGACCGAAAGAAGCATCATGGACGACGCGGCAAAGCCCTGCCCCAGATTCTGGGCCTGGAACATGTAGTCATAGACGTACATCGCAGGCACTTGGCTGGCATTGCCCGGCCCGCCCGAGGTTTGTGCCACGACCAGATCGTAAAGCTTGATAATGCCCGAGGCGACGATCACCAAAGTGGTCACAAAGACCGCCCGCATCATCGGGATAACGACATAGATATAGGTCTTCCACGTCGGGATACCGTCCACCCTCGCGGCTTTCCAGATGTCTTCGTCGATGCCACGAAGACCGGCCAGCATCAGACACATGACAAACCCGGTGCCTTGCCAAAGCCCTGCAATCAGAAGGCCGTAAAGCACAAGGTCGGGATTGTTCAGCGGGTCAAAGGTAAAGCTTTCCCAGCCAAGGCTTTGCACGATGTGCTGGATGCCGAATTGCGGGTTCAGGATCCACTGCCACACAAGCCCTGTCACAATGAAGGACAGCGCAAAGGGATACAGCATGATTGTCCGGAACGTGTCTTCGTAGCGGATTTTCTGATCCATCAGAACGGCCAGCAGAAAGCCGATGGCAATCGTGAACACCAGACTGAAAGAGCCGTAAATCAGCAGGTTCTTGATCGAGATCAGCCAGCGGGACGTTTCCCAAAGCCGCTCGTATTGGTCAAACCCAACCCATTTCAGTCTGGGCAACAACTTTGAATTGGTGAAACTGTAAAGCACCGTCCAGAAGGTGCCGCCAACAAAGATGACCAGTGCCGTCGCCACCATCGGCAACGCCGCCACTTTGGCGGTCAGATTTCGGAAAAGCCGGTTCGGCCTGCCATTTCCAGACATGCGCATCGTTCCCTAGTCGTAAGGTGGGGAAAGAAGGGCCGTCCCCCATTTCGGCGGACGGCCCCAAGGCTTAGGCCGGGATCAGAGACCCGACTTCAGGTTCTCAACCCACTTGGCATGGGCATCAGCCGGAGACATGTCGGACTTCCAGAATTCGACCATCAGGTCTTCGTTCTGCTTCTGGACGTCCGGCGACCAGTTCATGTCGCCCGACGGGACGATGTTGCCACCAGCCAGCACTTCCAGACCCTTCTTCATGCAGTCGTTCGCAGCAGCAAGGTCGATGTCGCCGCGGATCGGCAGCGAACCTTTCTTGAGGTTGAAGGCAACCTGCACTTCCGGCGAAACAAGCTGAGCTGCCAGACGCTTCTGAGCGGCTTCCTTTTCCGGATCGTCAAGCTTGGGGAAGTAGAAGGCGTCGCCGCCGGTCGAGATGTATTCGTTCAGGCCAAGACCCAGCAAGCAGGTGTAGTCCTTGCCAGCGACTTCACCAGCCACCTGGAATTCGCCCTGCGCCCAGTCACCCATGATCTGGCCAGCGGCCTGATCGGTGATGACGAGGTTCGTTGCCTGGTTCCAGTCCTGCACGGTCGACTTGCGGGCCAGTTCGCGGGCATCAGCCGCAGCTTGGAACACAGCTGCATATTCTGCGCCAGCCGCGACATCCATGTTCTTATCAACGTTCACGGCCTTCCATGCATCCAGACCGGCAACGGCGATCTGCATGGCACCGAAAGCGAGGTTCGACTGCCAAGGCTGGTTGCCCAGAGCCAGCGGGATCTTGCCAGCGGCATCAACCTGCGGGGCGCTTGCGACGAATTCGTTCCAGTTGGTCGGAACCGGAATGCCCAGATCCTCATAGACCTTGTTCGACAGCCACAGCCATTCCGGCGAGTGAATGTTCACAGGTGCACAATAGATTTTTCCGTCAACGGTGCAGGCATCCAGCAGCGATGGCGGATAGACAATGTCCTTCCAGTTGTTGGCTTCGGCCACATCGGTCAGGTCCAGCATCAGGCCAGCCTCAACCAATTCCAGCGCCTGCTGGCCATGGTTGAACTGGGTGGCGCCCATCGGGTCGCCGCCGGTGATGCGCGAAATCATGATCGGACGCGCAGTACCGCCACCGCCCGCGATGGCGCCGTCGATCCACTTGTCGCCCGAAGCATCGAACGCCTTGGCAAGCTCGGCCACGGCGGCGGCTTCACCACCCGAAGTCCACCAATGCGTGACTTCAAGTTCGGTCGCCGAAGCGGTCAAAGGCAGGGCCACCGATGCGGCAAGCATCGAGGCGATTTTAAGCGTCTTCATGTAGTCCTCCCGGTTTCTAAATCGTTATAGTGCTTTTCTATAACGTTATAGTTTTTTCAATCAAGAAATCTTTTCGCTTGTGAAGCCCCTCATCACGGGCGTTCAATAACCCTGAATATTGTCCGCCGCAGCGCAGTAAACCGAACACCGGAAACGAGAATGCCGCATTGCAGAACCGCCAGTTATTTGTTGCAAAGCAAGGCTTGCCGGCCCTGCTCTGCAGCGCGGCATTCTGCGGATGCGATGGGCCCCGAAAAGGTGCATTCGTGGGCCAGTGATTCGCGACAGCGGAGGAAAGCATGACCGAGGCGATCCAAAACCACTCCCTGGCGTCGCCGGCTGATTCGGATCATGAGCGCCCCACGCTCAAGACAATCGCCGCCGAAACCGGATATGCCGTGGCCACGGTCAGCCGCGCGTTGAAAGACGCGCCCGACATCGGAGAGGAAACCAAACGCCGGGTCCGAGAAGCGGCAAAGCGGCTTGGATACCGCCCAAACCGCGCCGGTGTGCGCCTGCGCACAGGAAAAACTAATGTGATCGCCTTGGTGCTCTCGACCGAGGCCGATCTGATGAACCACACCTCGCGGTTGCTTTATGCCATCGCTGCGGCGCTGCGCGGCACCTCGTACCATCTGATCGTCACACCGTTCTTTCCCGACCAAGACCCGATGGACCCGATCCGCTATATCGTCGAAACCGAAAGCGCCGATGCGATCATTCTGAACCAGACAAAGCCGGACGATCCGCGTGTGCGCTACATGCAAGAGCGTGGCTTTCCCTTTGCGACCCACGGACGCACTGAAATGGGGCTGGATCATCCCTATTTCGATTTCGACAACGAGGCTTTTGGCGAACTCTGTGTCAAAGCCCTTGCGGAACGCGACCGAAAGCGGCTGCTCCTCATTCCGCCTCCGCGCCATCACGCCTATTCCCGGCACATGATCAGCGGCTTTGCCCGCCAATCGGCCGAAGAAGGCGTGACCTTTGAAGTGGTGACCGAGGTCAGCTCGGACAGCGGCAGTGCCGAAGTCGAAGCCGCGATGATGAAGCGGCTGGCCCAATCCCCCAGACCCGATGGCATCGTTTGCGGCTCAACCAATTCGGCAATGGCGATGGTCTCGGCTGCAGAGCGATCCGGGCTGACACTGGGCAAAGAGATCGACATCGTTGCGAAAGAGGCCATCCGCTTTTTGCGCCGCTTCCGCCGCGAGATATTGATCGTCCACGAAGACGTTGGGCGGGCGGGCGATTTTCTGGCCCATGCGGTCGTCGCGGCCATCGAAAAGAATACGGAAACCGAAATGCAGGGCCTCGAGACGCCGACAGCGGTGGAACGGGCCAGCGATACCGAGGGAGAAGATAGTTGAAGGCAATTAAAGGACCGGCGCTCTTTCTGGCGCAATTCGCGGGCGACGAGGCCCCGTTCAACAGCTGGGAGTCCATCACCGAATGGGCGGCGGACTGCGGTTATGTCGGTGTTCAGATCCCCAGTTGGGATGGCCGTCTGTTTGATCTGGAAAAAGCAGCCAGCTCAAAAACCTATTGCGACGAAATCACCGGGGTTGCTGCGGCGAATGGAATCGCAATTACAGAACTTTCCACCCACCTTCAGGGTCAGTTGGTCGCCGTTCACCCCGCCTATGACACGGCCTTTGATGGCTTTGCCGCGCCTGCCGTTCGCGGCAACCCGAAAGCGCGGGCGGAATGGGCGGTCGATCAGGTCAAGAAGGCGCTGACCGCATCAAAAAACCTGGGCCTGACCGCTCAGGCCACGTTCTCTGGCGCGCTCGCCTGGCCCTATGTCTATCCGTGGCCACAGCGTCCGGCGGGACTGGTCGAAGAAGCCTTTGACGAGTTGGCGCGCCGTTGGATGCCGATCCTGGACCATGCCGAAGACTGCGGTGTGGACCTGTGCTACGAAATCCACCCCGGCGAAGACCTGCATGACGGCATCAGTTATGAGATGTTCCTTGATCGCGTCAAAGGCCACGCCCGGGCGAACATGTTGTACGACCCCAGCCACTATGTGCTGCAACACCTTGATTATCTGGAAAATATCGACATCTACCACGACCGGATCCGCATGTTCCACGTCAAGGATGCCGAACTGAACCCCACGGGACGGCAGGGTGTTTACGGCGGCTTCCAGTCTTGGGTCAACCGGGCCGGACGCTTCCGCAGCCTTGGTGACGGGCAAGTCGATTTCGGTGGAATCTTCTCGAAGCTCACCCAGTATGGTTTTGACGGCTGGGCTGTCGTGGAATGGGAATGCTGCCTGAAGCACCCCGAGGACGGGGCTCGGGAAGGATCAGATTTCGTGCGCGCGCATATGATCCGGGTTACGGAAAAGGCCTTTGACGATTTTGCGGGCGCTGGCACCGACCGGGCTGCAAACCGCAAGATGCTGGGACTGGATTGACACCGGGCAAAGGCGGGGGGCTCTGCCCCCCGAGCGTGTCTTGGCCAAGCCAAGACACTGCCCCCGGGATATTTGAAGACAGAAAATGACAGGGAGTTTCTGACGATGGCCATCACGGCAGCACATGTGGCGCGGGCGCCGCGCATTCGCCTTGGCATGGTGGGCGGCGGGCGTGACGCTTTTATCGGAGCCGTGCATCGCATCGCGGCGCGGATCGACGATCAATATGATCTGGTGGCGGGGTGTTTTTCGTCCAACGCCGAAAAATCGCTGGCTTCGGCGGCAGATCTGGGGGTGGGTCGAGCCTATACCAGCTTTGCCGAGATGGCCGCGCGCGAGTCACGCCGCAAGGATGGAATCGAGGCGGTGGCCATCGTCACGCCCAATCACATGCATGCCCCGGTGGCGATGCAATTCCTGAAACGCGGCGTCCATGTCATTTGCGACAAGCCGTTAACCCACAGCCTGCCCGAGGCCAAAAAGCTTGCCAGAGCCGCCGAGGCGAGTGGTGTGGTCTTTGCCTTGACCCACAATTACACCGGCTATCCGATGATCCGGCAAGCCAAGGCGATGGTCGATGCAGGGGAGTTGGGCGAAATCCGCCTTGTGCAGGTTGAGTATCCGCAAGACTGGCTGGCCGAACCATTGGAAGCCTCGGGTCAGAAGCAAGCCGATTGGCGCACCGATCCGGCCCGGTCCGGCGCAGGCGGTTCAACCGGCGATATCGGCACCCATGCCTATAACCTTGCCCGCTTTGTTTCGGGTCTGACACTGGCCGAATTGTCTGCCGATCTGCAAAGCTTTGTTCCGGGCCGCCGCGTGGATGACAACGGCCATGTGCTTTTGCGCTTTGAAGGTGGCGCGCGCGGGATGCTGTGGTGCAGTCAGGTGGCGGCGGGATGCGAAAACGGTTTGCGGCTGCGGGTCTTTGGCACCAAGGCCGGAATCGAATGGTCACAAGAAGACCCGAACTACCTTTTCGTGACCCCGCTTGGGGGCGAGCGGCGACGGATCACCCGTGGCGGCGGAGGGTCTGGTCCGGCAGCGGCGCGCATGACGCGCATCCCTCCGGGACACCCAGAAGGCTATCTGGAAGGCTTTGCCAATATCTATGCGGAAGCCGCCCGCGCCATTCTTGCCCGGCGCGACGGTCAAAGCGTTGATCCGGCAGTCACCTTCCCCGGACTGGCCGAAGGCGTGGAAGGCGTCGCCTTCGTCGAGGCCTGTGTACGGTCCAGCGCGCGCAACGCCGCTTGGGTAAAATTGAACCTCTGACCCGTCCCAAGTGAACGGGCCGGCCCTAGCAGGGTTGGCCCGAACGCAAGCGCGCCCGTTCGCGTTGCAGCCAGAAGGCTGTCAGCATCAACGGGCCATTTGAGATTTCGGCCGTTTCGACCAGTGACATCAGCTTATCAAAGGACAAGAGATGGCCTCTGATATCCTCGGCTTCCTCTGCAACGCCAAAGACGCCCTCGACACCGTCTGGCAGGTCGCAAAGCGCGACAAAATTATAAAGATATTCGGATTTTGCCCCCGGAGACGGGTAGAACTGTGTCACAGGCAGCAGTTGGCCCAGCGCAAGTCCAGCTTCTTCTATCGCTTCTCGGCGGGCGCAGTCTTCCGCCGTTTCGCCCGGATCAATACGACCGGCAATCGCCTCTAGCGACCAAGGATTGCGATCACCGCGCGCATATGGCCCCGCGCGGAATTGTTCGACCAGCAAGACCCGGTCCCGTGCCGGATCATAGGGCAGAACCGTCACGGCATCGCCCGAAATGAAGACCGCCCGATTGACCGGCGCGCTTAGTCCGCCATCGAACCTGCGAAAGCGCAGATCGTATTCCTCCACCGCAAAGAAATGGGCATAAGGCTGATGAAAGGCCATCAGCGCAACATCATCCGCTTTTGCCTGTCGTCGCAAGGCCGTGGGCGATGGATCACGCGCGGCGCGAACCCGGCTGTCGCCCCGCACCAACATCATCGGATAGCGGGCCAGAACATCCTCGGCAGGGACTTTCCCCATCAGGCGCATCACGTCCCGCGCTGTCGCCGTCACGGCATCCCCATAGCGTGACGCCCAGACCCCGATGTCCCAAGGATCTGCAGGTTCGAACACACCCGGAGAGGTGAAGAAGGCAAGCGCCCTCTTCGGGCCAGACTTGGTTTCGACCGTCACCTCACGCGTCAGAAAATCAAAACCACCTTCGTAGTAATCAAGACGGTCTTGATCCGATGGGCTTAGCTTTGTCACGACAAAGCCCTGCACCACCCCGGCCGGGGAGGCCACCAGCATTGGGTGCGGCCGTCCCTTGGCCCAATGGGCCGCCCAACCGGAAAGCGTTGCGGGGACCAAATCGACCTTCCGGCCCAGAACGATTTCCAGCAGTGGCGCATGGCACAGGGTGCCATAGAAAAACATGCTCACCGGCATTTACTGAAACCCTGTCCGCTTATTTCCAGCGATCTGCCGCGAACTTCGCCAATGCCCCGCCAAGCAGCCCCCCCAGCAGCAGGACGCCCAGAACACCGGGCGTGAAGATCGGGGTTCCCAAGGCCAAAGCACGGGCAAAGATATCCAGCAGCGCGTCTTGCAGGCCCTTGTAACGGCCATCCAGCGCCCGGCCCAGCATCTCCCAGATCGAATAGATTACCAGAACAACGAAAGCCAAGGTCACCGAGCAGCGCACCCCCGTTCCCATGGCCTCAACCGTTCCGCGCGGCTTCATCACGAATTCGCCCATCACGAACCAACCCGTCAAAAGACCAACTAGGGCAGAAACCTCACGCAACGGGCCTGCCGGTCGACCATCAGGAACCACGAACGCATATTGATCCGCCGCGACATAGGCGATGACTGCGAAGAGCAAGGCGGCAACCAACTTGGCTGCTGTTGGCATCCTGTTTCCTTCCGTCTGGCACGTTCGCCCGGATCAAACAGGGCGCGTCACTGTGAATTGCGTTACTCCACAGTTACCGCCGCGGAAAGCGCCAGCGCAAGAGGCAAGGTAAAAGTTCCACATTCTTCGAAAGCGTTCATCAAAGCCCATGGCAGAAATTTCGTCCCAACGGGCATTGAAAAGCTCATGCCAGATCCGCAGCGTCTTGCTGTAGCTTTCGCCGAAATCAAGCCAGCCGCGCACTGTCAGGCCGGCCCGACGCGCCTCGTCATTCAGACGGAAGGGCGCGGGCAACATGCCCCCCGGGAAGATGTATTTCTGGATAAAGTCCACGCCGCGGCGATAGGTGTTCCAACGGTGATCGGGAACCGTGATGATCTGCAAGGTCGCGTGGCGACCAGGCTTCAGGCACTGATGCAGCTTTTCGAAATAGGTGGGCCAATAGCCTTCCCCAACGGCTTCGAACATCTCGATGCTGGCAATGCCATCATATTGCCCGCGCTCATCGCGGTAGTCCTGCAGCTTGATCGTGACCTTGTCGCTCAGCCCCGCCTTTGCGATGCGGGCCACGGCAAAGTCATATTGCGCTTGCGAGATCGTCAGCGCCGTCACCCGAACCCCGCGCGTGCGTGCCGCATATTCGGCAAAGCCGCCCCAGCCACAACCAATTTCCAGAATATGGTCGCCCGGCACCGCACCAATCTGGTCAAGCATGCTTGCGTATTTCTGCTCTTGGGCCTTTTCCAGACTCTCGGACCCGCTTTGGAACAGGGCGCTGGAATAGGTCATGGTCTTGTCCAGCCACAGACTATAAAAGTCGTTGCCCAGATCATAATGGAACTGAATGTTCTTGCGCGCTTGCCGCTTGGAGTTGGACTGCATCCAGAACCGGAACCGCTCATAGGCCCGCAACAGGCGCATCCCTGGAAAGCCGTCATTGACGGCATTATTCGCGGGCAACTGGATCAGGTCCAGAAAGGCCTGAAGATCCGGCGTGCTCCACCAGCCTTCCAGATAGGCGTCACAGAAGCCCAGATCGCCTTCGCGCACCAGACGGGCGAACAAATCATCGTTGTGAATATGGATTTCAGCAGCAATCCCGGGGTTCTTGCCGACCAGCCGGAATTTGCGCCCATCGGACAGCACGAAATCCAATTGCCCCTCTTCCAGACGTCGGGCCACCTCGAACGCCGCGCCGAAATAGCGCGGCAAGCCGGATTGGCCCTTGGTCGTGGTCAGAACAACGCCCTGATCGCGGGACGGATCAACGGCAATCTCAGCCTCATCTGCGCGCCAATCTTTCACGAGTTTCGTCCTCCATAAGCTTCAAGAGCGCGCTCCCGTCCCGCCGACAGGTCGATCAGCGGCTCGGGATAACGGCGGTTCGGGTCCAGCTTCCACGACCGGGGGGCCGCCTCAAAGAACGACAGCGCCTCTGGGCCCGGTGTGCGGGAAAGCTCGGCTACAAAGCGGTGGCGATAGGCGTTTTGGGGATCAAACTTTTCTGCCTGCGTCGCCGGATTGAACACGCGGAAATAGGGGGCCGCATCTGGCCCAGATCCCGCAACCCATTGCCATCCCATCGCATTTGCCGCCGGATCCCAGTCAATCAAGCAGTCGGCAAACCAGTCCAAGCCTACCTTCCAATGGGTCAAAAGGTGCTTGGTCAGGTAGCTTGCCACAATCATCCGAACCCGATTGTGCATCCGTCCGGTGACGTAAAGCTCGCGCATCCCGGCATCGACGAAAGGCTCCCCCGTCATGCCACGGCGCCAGTATTCGGCCTCTTTGTTATCGTCGCGCCACGGGAACTGGTCCCATTCTTGCTTCCAGTTTTCAGTGGTGATCTGCGGCGTATGGTGCATCAAGTGATAGGCAAACTCGCGCCAGACCAATTCCTTCAGGAAATGCTCCGCCCCTTTTGCTCCGTCTTCCAGCGCGCGCCAGCCTGCATACCAGATGCGCCGGGGGCTGATTTCACCCCAAGCCAGGTTTTCCGACAGGCCCGAGGTTACATCCCGCGCCGGAAAGTCCCGCAACTCGGAATAAAGATCGACATTTTCGTCGATGAAACGGTGTAACCGCGCCGAGGCAGCCTCTTCGCCGACATGAAGATGCGGCAGCACCACTGCGGCCCCGCGCTTCATCGCAGCGCCCAGCGCCCAGTCCTTCAACGCCTCAGATCGCGGCATCTGATCGGGCGAGGAAAGCTTTGACGGCGCCGCCGCGACAGGCTCTTCAACCGAACGCCCCCGAACGGCTTTCCAGAATGGGGTATAGACCCGATAAAAGCCCCCCTGCCCGGTTTCCACCGTCCACGGCTCAAACAGCAGATGCCCGGCAAAACTGCGGGCCTCCAGCCCCTTGGCCTTCAAGGCGGATTTCACCGCCGCATCGCGCGCGACAGCCTTGGCATCATATTGACGCCCCCACCAAACCGATGTTGCGCCGGTCTCAGCGATCAGAGTCTCCAAAACGTCCAGCGCCGGCCCACGCCGCAGGATCAAGGTCGACCCGAGTTTCCCCAGCGACTTTGCAAGATACTCAACCCCCAAACCCAGTCGCCATTTCGGCGCCGCCCCAAGGCTTTCAGTTTCAGGATCAAGAATGAAAACCGGGATGATCGGGCGGCCAGAAGATGCGGCCTCTACCAGCATCGGGTTGTCGTCCAGACGCAGATCCCGACGGAACCACAGAAGCAGAGGAGAAGAAGTCATCAGGTCTCATCCGGTTGATTTCTAAAGATACGCGGCGAACCGAAGGTTGGATCATTCGGCTGATCAAATTTCAACACAGCGAGAGAATAGCACAAACGGTCCCCTTGCTCGACCATATCGGCAAGCAAGGGGATGTCCGTCAAAGCACGCGGTCCAGCGCAGAAATCAGGCGCTGCACATCTTCGGCACCGGTGTAATGCGTGGCGCTCATCCGCAGGACACCCTTTTCAAGGTCAATCCCCAAGGCGGTCAACGGACGCACGGCATAGAAATCCCCCGCCCAGCAGGCAATGCCGTGGCGGCCCAATTCCTCTGACACAGGCTCCGCTGCGCGGTTCAACTCCACAGCCACGGTCGGCGCCCGCCGCCCCGCCTCTGCCGGACCCAACAAGCGCAGGTCATTGCGGTTGCCTAGATAGTCCAACAGGGGCGCAATCACCGCCACCTCTTGCGCTCGCATCAGATCATGCACGCCTTGGTTCTGCGCGGCCGCATCGCCGATAATTCCATGCGACTTGGCGACGGCCTCGATGTAATCCGCCATCCCGGCACAAGCCGCTATCTGGGCATGATCCGGCCCCGCGGGCGTATGACGCTTGTAAAGCGTGCCGTGGTTGAAGAAATGCGCCTGCCCCGGCAGTTCCATCCCCCAGTCACGGCCCAGAACCATGATCCCCTGATGCGGGCCATAGGTCTTGTAGGCCGAAAACAGGTAAACATCGCAGCCAAGGCTTGGGATGTTCGGAAAGCCATGCGGCGCATAAGACACGCCATCGACCACCGTTCGCACGCCATGCGCCTTGGCAATCTTGCAGATCGCGGCCACGTCATTGATCTCGGCAATCACATTCGAGCAATGCGGAAAAGCCATCATCTGCACACGGCCATCGGCCATCAGATCGGTCAGATCTTCCGGGTTCAAACTGCCCGTGCCGGGATCAACCCGCCATTCGCGCACCTCAATCCCTTCCTCCGCCAAACGCCGCCAGACGCCGGAATTCGCCTCATGGTCTTGGTCCGTCACGATGATCGCGGCATTTGCCCCGCGCAGCCACTGCCGCACCGCTTGGGCCAGCACATAGGTATTGGCACTGGTCGAAGGCCCGAACGACACTTCTTCGCGCGCCACTCCCATCATCGCGGCCAGACGGGTCCGCGCCTCATCCATCTCTGCCCCACCGGCCTGCGCCCCCGGATAGGGCCCATAGGGTTGCACCTTCCGGTCCAGATAGAACCGATGCAGCCGATCCACCACCTGCTGACAAGGATAGCTGCCTCCTGCGTTTTCAAAGAACGCATGCGAGGACAGGACCGGCGACTGAAACGCCGGGAACTGCGAACGAACGAAATTAAGATCAAGGGCCATGTTCTGCACCATTTCTGTGCCGCCCCTTGGCCCAAGCTGCCGCACAGCTGGGAAACCCAAGGCTGCGGCAGGTCTTCCAGCCAGACCGGCGGGTGTCTCCCCGCCGACCAGACCCCGCAACGCGGGATCACCCAAAGTGGTAGCGGGCGAATGGCCCGCCCGCAAGCCTCAGCGCGTCACATCAACAACGACACGCCCCTGCACCCCGCCTTTCAGGATCGCGGCCCCCAGTTCAGGCAAATCAGACAGCCCGGCAGGGCGGATCATCGCCTCCAGCTTGTCCATCGGCAGGTCCGACGCTATGCGGCCCCAGGCACGCACCCGGTCCTCATAGGGGCGCATAACGGAATCGATGCCCAGCAGGTTCACGCCACGCAACAGGAAGGGAACCACCGTCGCCGGCAAAGCGGCGCCTCCCGCCAATCCAACCGCAGCGACCGAGGCGCCATATTTCATCTGCCCCAAAACGCGGGCCAGCATCGCGCCCCCCACGGCATCCACACATCCGGCCCAGGTTTCCGTTTCCAGCGGGCGCTTCACCGTCTCGGCCAATTCCTCCCGCGCGACGATCCGACTTGCGCCAAGGCTGGTCAGATAATCCGCCGTCTCGGGCCGCCCGGTCACAGCCGCCACCTGATAGCCAAGCCGCGCCAGGATCGCCACGGCCACCGACCCCACGCCGCCGGCCGCGCCCGTCACCAGAACCTCTCCCTTTTCCGGTGTCAGCCCGTGATCTTCCAGCGCCATTACCGCCAGCATCGAGGTAAAGCCCGCAGTTCCCACCGCCATCGCCTGACGCGCCGAAATTCCGTCGGGCAGTGGCACCAGCCAATCAGCCTTGACCCGCGCCTTTTCGGCATAACCGCCCCAATGCACCTCGCCCACGCGCCAACCAGTCAGCACAACCCGGTCGCCCGGCGCATATCTTGCATCCGTTGACGCCTCGACCACGCCCGCAAAGTCGATCCCCGGCACATGCGGATAATTGCGCACGAGGCCCCCACCATTGGCCGAAAGGCACAGACCGTCCTTGTAGTTCAGGGTTGAAAACTCCACACGCACGGTCACATCCCCCACAGGCAAGAGATCTTCGCTCACCTCGCCAACCCGGGCCTTGGCCAGTCCATCTTCACCCTTTTCCATCACCAAGGCGCGCATGCGAATCCTCCCTTGCCCAAAGGCCCATCTCGTTTTCAGTCGCGCCAATTTTCAGCGCATTCAGCAGGCAAAAGGAACCCCCTAACGTCCAGGTTTGCCTGTCAGAAAGCAGATTCAAGAATTCCCGCTTGGGAATTTGATCATTTTTTTGCTATATCGAACCCATAGCTTGTGAGACTGCAAATCCTGCACTAGCTTCCCACCAAGGCCGTAACAGATGGGGAATTGCGGCCAGACGTCCAACAGACAGGAGTACGAACTTGAAGATCAAAACCACTCTTTTCGCTGGCGCCATTTCGGCCCTGACCTTGACCTCGGCCGCACAGGCCGCCGACGCAGACCTGCTGGTCTTCGACTGGGCCGGTTGGGAAATCGAAGGCGTTCTGACCGACTATGTGGCCAAGCATGGCCAGAATCCGACCTATTCCTTCTTCGGCGATGATGACGAAGCCTTCCAAAAGGTCTCGTCGGGCTTCAAGGCAGATGTCGGCCACCCCTGCGTCGCCTCGCTGCCGCGCTATCGCGAAGCTGGCCTGATCGAGCCGTGGGATACCTCGAAAATCACCGAATTCGGCAACATCGCACCGAACCTTCTGAACTCGAACCTCATCAAGGATGATGGCGGCGTCTGGTTCATCCCGACCGACTACGCCTATACCGCCACCGCCTATAACAAAGATCAGGTTCCGGCCGAAGACGTCGCTTCGCTCAGCGTTTTCACCAATCCGAAATATGCGGGCCGCATCTCGCTGCCGGACTCGTCCGATGACATCTGGTCGCTCGCCTTCCTTGCCACCGGCGTCACCGACTGGTCGAACGTCACGGATGAGCAGTTCGCTGCCGCCGGCGCTTGGCTGCGCGAAGCCCACAAGAACGTCCGCGCCTATTGGTCGGACCCGGCAGAAATGTCGCAACTGATGGCCACCGGCGAAGTGCTGGTGTCGTGGTCGTGGAATGACGGCGTGGCGCTCCTGCAGGCCGAAGGCTTCCCGGTTGGCTTTGAACGCTCGCCCGCCGAAGGCTCGTCGACCTGGTTCTGCGGTTTCGTGAACTTCAAGGACGGCCCGGGCAACGAAGACAAGGCCTACGACTTCATCAACTCGCTGCTCGCCCATGGCTCGGCCAAGGCTCTCTTGGACGAACTGGGATATGCCCATTCGAACAACGCCGCCATGGCCACCATCTCGGAAGAAGAGATGAAAGCCGCCTTCGTTGACCCGATCACCACCACCGTTCTGGCCCAGACCCCGGTTTCGGCTGAATTCCGTGAAAAGATGATCAACGAATTCGAACTGATCAAGTCGGGCTTCTGATCTTCCCAGCATCGCAAAGAACGCCCGGGGGAAACCTCGGGCGTTTTTCTTTGTGGTGGCCGTTTTTCTTTGTGGCGGCTTGTGGCCGCCCGTCGCCCGCCCTATATTCCCCCTGTTCGGGTTCGCCCGGACTATGGCGATAAACGCACCTGGAATAGACGGCTCGGACCCGGGGGCGGTACCCGGCGGCTCCACCAAATCACCCGACGTTGCGGGGGCTTGGGGCCGAAATAGGATCGACGAACGTTCAAAGAGGCCAGCTTTCGCTCGGTGAGCTACCACCGTTATCGGTGCAAAAGTACAGTTGCCAACGACAACCGTGCTCCGGTCGCTCTGGCTGCGTAAGCAGCTCGAAAGATCGAAACTTAAGTCCTTACGCTTAGCCGCCTAAGGCGGGGTTCGCAGGTACCTGGCAACAGAAACCTGCACTTTCCCCTTCTCCGCGCCGTAGGTCGGGCTTCAGCCCGAAACCGTGAGTATAGGTGAGAACCTGCCTCACTCCCGAACGCACCTCGCTTCCCCCAAAGGCCCACAAAAGACCGATCCGGGTCAAACAGAGTCAACCAGTTGGCCGGAACAGAGAAGCGCCCACAGAAACGAAAAAGCGAAAGTTACGACGGCTTCAAAATCTCCTTGAAGTCACGAGGCAGATAGAGAATCTGCTGTTTCTTTGCTAAAATTGTTCGATGGCATCTCAACTAAATATGCGCAATTTGCCTTGCAGTTACAAAGCCGCAAACGACCCGTCTGGCCGCCGTAGATGTTACCCTGTGCAAGAAAAATGAATGAAACAGGGCGGATCGCTCATTAAGAAACGAGAGGCTGGGAAATGAAAAGTAATGTTTCAAAATACCTACTCTTGTCACTTGCCGCTGCTTCATTATTGATTTCATTGATGATCAACGCATTAATATCGTCGGTTGGATCAATTGCTGAAGGTTCTGATATATTGAGCCTCGCAATCTTCTTCATGCTATTAAATATAATCGACTATATTCTCGCTTTTGCCTTCACCTACACTCTATCCCGAAGCAAGATAGTTTTTTTCATCCTATCTCTCATATTTTGCGTCGCAATTTTTCCAACAGGTTGGGTTGTTCTCTTTCTGGGCCTTCCTTTTGCATTTGCATCAATACAAGCATTCCGGCGAGCGCACGCGATCGTCTAGGGTCCGGACGTGTATTGGCGGCGATACGAGAACGGGCCTAGCCCGTAGATATGTTGGTCGGTGGAAACGTTAAAACCGAGCATCAAGCCGAGCGACATCATTTACCACTTGGCGCTCAATTGACATTTTCAGACGATCTTCGCACAGAGAAACAGGCTGGCAGCCCGCTCACCGCCCCCAATCCTTAAAAATCCGTAAATCCCCGAAGATAACCCACTGATTTATCTTATAATAAAAAACGTCCCCGACGGGGACGCTCTTTTCAGGCTTGCAAAACAGCCCCCGGATTCATGATCCCCAACGGGTCCAGCGCCACCTTTATCGCCCGCATCGCAGCCAGTTTTGCGGGGTCGCCGTATTTCTCAAGGTCCGACACTTTCAACCGCCCGATCCCATGCTCGGCACTGACCGACCCGCCCAACTCATCGACGATATCATGGACGCAAGCCTTGATCTGATCGCGCTGATGCTCGTGATCCTTGCGGCTTTTCCCCGGCACCGGAAAGACATTGAAATGCAGGTTCCCATCGCCAAGGTGACCAAAGCAGTTGATCCGGAACTGGCCGATCTTGGACAGGGCTTCCGTTGCCCGCGGGATGAACCCCGCGATCTCGGACAGCGGCAGGCTGATATCATGGCTGGAAATCGCGCCGATCTTGCGGTTCGCCTGCGGGATCGTCTCGCGGATCTTCCACAACGCCGCCCGCTGCGCCTCATTGGCGGCAATCACCCCATCAGTGACCAGCCCCGCATCATCCGCCTCGGCATAAAGCATGGCGAGCGCTTCTTCGGCCTCGATCTCGCGCGGCAGGCCCAGATCCAGCAGCACAGACCATTCCGGAAGCGGAGACAGCGGCACCGTGGTCTGGGGCATGGTTTCCTCGATGAACTCATACCCGGCCCGGTGGATCAGTTCAAAGGCCGAGATCATGCCCGACAACCGCCCCTCGGCCAAAGCCAAGAGTTTCAGAGCCGCATCCGGCGAGGGCACGGCAACCAGTGCCGAAACCCGCGATGCAGGCCGAGGGAACAGCCGCAGGCTGACCGCTGTGATGATCCCAAGCGTCCCTTCCGAGCCGATCAGAAGGTGGCGCAAATCATATCCCGTATTGTCCTTCCGAAGCCTCTTCAGCCCGTTGAAGATCGAGCCATCCGGCATCACCGCCTCGATCCCCAGAACCAGATCGCGGGTATTGCCATAGCGAAGAACATTTACCCCGCCCGCATTAGCCGCAAGATTGCCACCAATCCGCGCCGAGCCTTCCGAGGCGAGAGAAAGCGGAAAGAGCCGCCCCAGTTTCTCGGCTTCCTCCTGCACGTTTTGCAGGATCATCCCAGCCTCGACGACCAGAACGTTTTCTGAGGGATAGGCCCCACGCAGGGCCGTCATCCGTTCCAGCGACAGGATAAGCGGCTCTGGCCCGTCGGGCGACAACTGCCCACCCACCAATCCGGTCCCGCCTCCAAGCGGCACGATCCCGACCCGAGCATCTGCACAGGCTTTGACCACGGCAGACACCTCTGCCGTCGTACGCGGGCAGGCGACGGCCCTGCCCTGCCCAACCCAACGCCCGCGAGGTTCTTCCAGATCACGCGGTTCGGCGTCCCGAAGAAGGCCCGGAATCGCGGCACTTAGTGTTTGAAGAAACTCGGGCGAAATCGGATTCAGCATGGCGGCACTCCTTCGCGCCCTGCTTACGGCAGCCCAGAAGGAAACGGAACCACTCAGTCGATCTCGTCGGGTTCCAAGACCATAATTGTCGGCCGCCGCGGCAGATCACCCAATGATACTACCAATTCGGAAATTCCCGGACGGACGACATCAAAGGCACCGTCGATATCGGCCAGAAACACCTCAAGGGAACTGCCCGAGAACCAGTGCATTGGGATCACGATAGACGACCGGAAACGTTTGACCACTTCGGCCATTTCCTCCGTCGCCATGGTATATCCACCGTCGACCGGAACCAAGATCACGTCCAGTCGACCGATGCTGGCATATTGTGCATCATCCGGCGGGTGATGCAGGTGGCCCAGATGCCCGATGCAGAGCCCCCCAGCCTCAAAAACGAAAACCGAATTTCCATTCTCGCGAACAGCTCCAGAGCGCGAGCGGACATCGGTGTGGACGTTACGCACAAGCATTTCACCCAAATCAAGCTCGTGCTGGATCGGTCCGGCCGCGCCAGCCCATCCTTCCAAAACGTTGGGGATGCGCGGATCAGGATAGGCCGACCAATGGGTGATATGGGCGTTGTTCATGGTGACCACGTCAGGCACCCAATCCTTTCGCCCGGTGTAACCGTTATAGTCGGTCACCGCAGTCACCCCTCCCGGCGTTTCGATCACGAAACTGGAATGATCAATGTAATGAATGCGGACGTGATCCTGTTCCAGCGCATCGCCGAGGCCCGCGCGAAACAGCCGTTCTGGCCCTTGCGCAATGGCATGGCAATGGCTTGGTATGCGCTCTTGGGCCATCACAGGCCAAGCCAGCATGAGCGCGGGAAGAAGTGTCAGCCGCATCATTCCCTCCATCTTTAGATAAGACGATAGCACGATGTAGGCCCATGTCAGCGCCCTTGGCAGATCACGGATTCGTTAGGGCGATATCCAAGATTGCGCGGACAGTTCTCATATTTCGTGTAGTCACATCGCCGCGAAGCAATTTGGGAAGTCGTTCTGCCAGCTTGGATTTTCCTATCCCGGCCGGAGCAAAGAGAACAAAGTGGCGACCCAAAATTGCCCAATCCTCACCATCCGCGGCCAAAGCCGAAATTGCTGACCGATCAACCTGCATTTGGTCTTCAGAGCAGCAAAAGATGTGTAGAGCCGAAATCGGTGCGTCCTGAAAAAGTTGATCCCTTAGAATCTGCTCCATCTCTTCCGGGCGACGCATGATGACGGACGGGCAAAAACCAAACCGCGCCTCCACGCCTTTGACGATCTTTGCAGCCACTTGATAGGGTTCGTCTGCAGCGTCAAAAATTGCATTGCCGCTTTGGATACAGGTGCGAACGCGCTCGAAGCCCATTCCGGTCAGCATCTCGCGAAATTCGGACATAGCCAGTTTTCCCGCGCCGCCCACATTCACGCCACGGAAAAGCGCGATGTGGCGCATCAGCCAATATCCGTTTTGCCGCGACGATCCCCCCGCAGCGAAGCGTAGAGCACATGGTTACGCCATCGGCCATTGATCTGAAGGTAGCTTTGCGCCACGCCTTCGTATTTGAAGCCTGACTTTTCCAGAACGCCCCGGCTGGCGGTGTTTTCGGGTAGGCAGGCGGCTTCGACCCGGCTTAAGTCCAAGACCGAAAATGCGTGATGAACGACCGCCTGAATGGCCTCTCGCATATAACCGCGACGGCTGAAGCGTTCGCCAATCCAGTAGCCGATCGTTCCGCATTGCGCAGGACCGCGCCGGATATTGTCCATGGTGATCGCGCCCAAAAGCTGCTGATCATCGCGGCGGATCAAGAGGAAGGGAACGGCGGTGCCTTGTGCTTCGGCCCTTTGCGCCCAATAGACACGATTGGTAAAGGCCCGGCGCGTCAGGTGATCGGCAGCCCATGTTGGCTCCCAAGGCGTAAGGAAGGTTGCGCTTTCCTCGCGCAATTCGGCCCAAGCCCGCCAATCCTGATGCTGGGGCAGGCGCAGGGTCATGCGCTCGGTTTCCAGCTTTGGACGACGGCGGAACGGCAGCATCAGGCAGCGAGCCTTTCCCGGATCGCCTCCAGCCCCTTGGCCTTTGCCACGGGACCGTAAAGCGCAACGGCCGCTCGGGCGCCAACCAGGGTTGCTGCAAAGTTGCGGACATCTTGCATTGAGACCGCGTCAATCTTTCCAACTGCCTCTTCGACAGTGGGAACGCGTCCCCAGACCGACAACATGCGGGCGTTTCGCTCGGCGCGCGTCGAAGGGCTTTCCATGCCCATGAGCAGCCCCGCCTTCAACTGTGCCCTCGCCCGAGCCACTTCGGCCTCGGTCATGTCTTCGGCGGCGCGTTTCATTTCGTCCACGGTCAGTTGAGTGAGAGCAGAGATTTCATCCTTGGACGTGCCGGCATAGATTGTGACCGAGCCTGTGTCTTCGTAGGCCCCGGCCTGAGCGAAAATAGAATAGCACAGGCCGCGCTCTTCCCTGATCTTCTGGAACAGACGCGACGACATGCCCCCACCCATCGCCATTGCATAGACCTGCGCGGCATAGACATTCGGGTCGCGGAAGCCGGGGGCTTCCAACGACATGGCGAAATGGACCTGCTCTAGTTTCTTGACCACCCGGCGTTCGCCGCCGATGAACTGTGCAGGTACCAATTCCGCTGTCCCAACCGGCCTCAGGTTGCCAAAGATTTCTCGGGCCTGATGGACGATGGCTTCGTGATCCACGCCACCAGAGGCCGAAAGAATGATCTGATCCGGGCCGTAATGGGCGCCGACGAAATCAATAAAGTCGTCACGAGTAAAAGAACTGACACGCTCGGAAGGGCCAAGGATGGTGCGCCCGAAGGGCTGGTCAGGGTAGCTTACCTCTTGCAACCAATCGAAGATGATGTCGTCGGGCGTGTCCAAGGCCTGGCCGATCTCTTGCAAGATCACATGGCGCTCTGTCTCAATCTCTTTCTGGTCAAAGATCGGATTCAGAACGATATCGGCGATCACGTCCAACGCCAGCGGCACATCAGCCGAAAGGCAACGGGCGTAATAGGCCGTCATCTCTTTGGAGGTGTAGGCGTTGATATAGCCCCCCACATCCTCGATCTCTTCGGCGATCTGAAGCGAGGTCCGCCGCGTGGTTCCCTTGAAGGCCATGTGTTCAAGGAAATGCGCTATGCCATTCTGCTCGGGCCGCTCATGCCGCCCGCCCGCCTGCACCCACAAGCCCACCGAGGCCGATTTCAGGCCCGACATGTGCTCGGTCACGATCCTAAGGCCGTTCGGCAGGGTCGAGATCTGAAGGCTCAACGCGCGATCCTTTCGCGAACAAGGGCTTGCAGAGCGCCAAGGTCATTGGCGACACGCGTAACACGTTCGGGGCGATCAAATAGATCGGCCATCCGTGGCGGCAAGTTCGGACGGATGCCCGTGGCGGTTTCGACGGCGTCAGGGAACTTCGCCGGATGCGCCGTCGCCAGCGTGATCATGGGCACAGTGCCCAGATGATCTTCGGCTACTTTCACGCCGACTGCACTGTGCGGGCAAAGCACCTCGCCCGTCTTGGCGAACTGGGCGCGGATCGTCGCGCGGGTTTCGTCTTCGGAGCAGCGGCCCGAAACGAACGTTGCGCGCAGCATTTCCAGCGCGCCTTGGCTGATGCGGAAACCACCGGATTTCAGCTCCGCCATCAACTGCGCCACAGCCCCGCCATCGCGGCCATAGGCGTCGAATAGCGCGCGTTCGAAGTTGGACGACACTTGAATATCCATCGACGGGCTGATCGAAGGCTTTACGCCGTCGGTCTTGTAGTCACCGCTGGAAAGCGCCCGATGCAGAATGTCGTTCTGGTTGGTTGCGACCACCAGCTGATCAATCGGAAGCCCCATCTTCTTGGCGATATAGCCTGCGAAGATATCACCGAAATTGCCCGTAGGCACAGTGAAGCTGACCTTGCGATGCGGCGCACCTAGACTGACAGCCGAGGAGAAGTAATAAACAACCTGCGCAAGAACGCGCGCCCAGTTGATGCTGTTGACCCCGGCCAGCCGCACACCGTCCCGGAAGTCGAAGTCATTGAACATGTCTTTCACACGCGCCTGACAATCGTCAAAGTCGCCGTCCATGGCAAGTGCGTGGACATTCGCTTCGGACGGCGTAGTCATCTGACGGCGCTGCACTTCGGACACGCGGCCATGCGGGAAGAGGATGAAAACATCCACGTTCGACAGACCGCGGAACGCCTCGATCGCCGCCGAGCCGGTATCGCCCGACGTCGCGCCGACGATGGTGATGCGCTCGCCTGTCTTGGCCAATGCGGCCTGCATCATCTGGCCGATGAGCTGCATGGCAAAGTCTTTGAACGCCAAGGTCGGACCGTGGAAGAGTTCCAGCAGGAAATGGTTTGGCCCCAGTTGAACCAGTGGAGCACGCGCCGCGTGACCAAAGCCCGCATAAGCCTTGGCAATCAGGGCTTTGAATTCGTCATCAGAGAATGTGTCCCCCATGAACGGCTTCATCACGCGGAACGCAATCTCTTCGTAGCCAAGGCCCGCCATTTGGGCGATTTCATCAGCTGAGAACTGCGGCACGACCTCGGGCAGATACAGGCCGCCATCACGGGCAAGACCGGTCATCATGGCTTCCCCGAAACTCAGGATCGGTGCAGCGCCGCGTGTAGAGATATAGTTCATTGAGAGACTCGTCCTTAGACCGTTCGGCGACTGATACGCCACAGAAGATAGCCTGTCATCCCCAACCAGACCAAGGCGAGGCCAAACCACTGAATTGCGTAGCCTAGATGATCGTTCGGGGTGTCGGAATTGTCGACAGGCATCGGCTCGATGCCATTTCCTGTCGATGAGCGTGCGACGATCAGCACCGGTTCGGCATTAAGTTCCGTCGCCATCGCCGGAAGATCGCGCGCGAACCAAAGACCCGTCTTCTGATCCGGCAGAGGGGTGAAACCGTCCACTTCTTCGGGCCAGTGCAGATTGCCGACGATCTGGGAAACAGATTGGTCGCGTGGGTCTGAGCGCTGTGCTTCTGGGATGAAACCTCGGTCGACCAACAGTCGACGCCCCTCGGATTCAAAAACTTCGATTACGCGCACCCCTGCCCCAAGTTGTTTGCGGCTAACCAGAACATCCAGATGTTCCCCTGTCAGACGCCCTTCGGCGATCACCGGAAGATATTTATCTGCGTCTGGATCAGGCTGGGACGGGACCGTGACGGGGGCTGCCGCTATACGGGCGTCAATCTGGGCCAGCAGACCCTCTTTCCATGCAAGCCGCTGCAATTGCCAGACCCCAAGCGAAATCAGGATCGCGGTGCCGATCACACCCAAGAGGAGCGGAAAGATCATGCGGCGGGACATTCAACTGGGCCTTCGTTTCAAGGAAAAGGGGCGCGAACCACATGGCCCGCGCCCCAAGAACTGTCAACCGGTCACGCTCAGTAGGGCTTATTGGCCCCAGACGTAGACGGCGGCAAAGAGGAACAGCCAGACCACGTCAACGAAGTGCCAGTACCAAGCTGCAGCTTCGAAGCCGAGGTGCTTTTCAGGCGTGAAGTGGCCCTTCAGCGCACGGATCAGACACACGGTCAGGAAGATCGTCCCGATGATGACGTGGAAGCCGTGGAAGCCGGTCGCCATGAAGAAGTTTGCGCCGTAGATGTTGCCAGCGAAACCAAAGGCGGCGTGGCTATATTCGTAAACCTGAAGCACGGTGAAGAACAGGCCGAGGATGATGGCCAGAACCAGACCGTTCACGAGGTCCTTGCGGTTGTTTTCGTGCACGAGGGCGTGGTGAGCCCAAGTCGCCGCAGCACCCGAGCAGAGCAGGATCAGGGTGTTGATCAGCGGTAGGTGCCACGGGTCGAAGGTTTCGATGCCAGCCGGCGGCCAAACGCCATCAACGGCCGGCGACAGCGGCCCCATCGGATACATGGCGTGCTTGAAGAACGACCAGAACCAAGCCGCGAAGAACATGACTTCCGACATGATGAACATGATGAAGCCATAGCGCAGGCCGATGCGGACAACCGGAGTATGATCCACGCCGCCTTCACCCTCCGCCACCATCTCGGCCCACCAGCCGAACATGACGTAAAGGACGCCGACAAAGCCGATCAAACCCATCCAAGGGCCCGAGCCGTGCATCCACAGCACAGCACCGAACAGCATGATGAAAGCCGAAGCAGCGCCCATAAGTGGCCAGATCGACGGCGGCAGAATGTGGTAGTCGTGGTTCTTGGCGTGGGCCATCTTGGTTCCCTCGGTTCTTCTTCGTTCAGTTTACCTTGCCATCAGCAGCCGTTGTCAACGCGGCTTGTTCTTCAGGCAAGGGTGTTTCGTAGAAAGTATAGGAAAGCGTGATTTCCTTCACGAACTTTCCTTCGCGATCCTTGACGATCTCGGGATCGACAAAAAAGCTGACGGGCATCTCAACCCGCTCTCCGGGTTGCAGAACCTGTTCGGTAAAGCAGAAGCAGGCAATCTTCGAGAAGAAGCCACCTGCAGCGTCTGGCGTGACGTTATAGCTGGCCGTCCCAGCAACCGGACGGCTGGTTGGGTTATACGCTTCGTAGAAAGCCAAGGCCGTCTCCCCAATGCGGACGGTCATGGTGCGCTGCGAAGGTTTGAATTCCCAAGGCATGCCCACTTCGGTCGAAGCATCGAAACGGATCTTGATCGTCTGCTCAAGGATCTGATCCGGGGCTTCCTCGGCAACCAGAGTGGTCCCACCAAACCCCGTAACCCGGCAGAACCAATCGTAAAACGGCACGGCCGCGAACGAAAGACTTGCCATCAAAACGGCGACGCCAACCAGTTTGGCGGCTGTCTTGTTTGTGGAATTCATTGGCCAGCCTCCTTTTGCTTGGCAGTTTCGAGTTCAGGTCGCGCAACGTGGTCAAACGCCTGCATCGGGTCACCGCGCGTGACCTTCACAACCGTCAGCGCAAAGACCAAGGCGACAAAGGCAACCAGTGTCAGACCCAGCCCAACGTTTCGGGAAAAGCGCCGACGGTGCAGTTCATGTTCAGGGCGGAAGCTCATCTCACCAGCCTCCAAGCCCGAATGTCTTCAGGAGGGCTTCCAGTAGGAAGGCTGCAAAATGAAGGAACAGATAGGCAAGTGAGAAAGTGAAGACCTTTTTTTCCACGGCATAGCGATCGGCCTCGGCCACCACCTCATCCCGATTGTAAATATCCCACGCGCCCTTGAGGAACATCGCGTTCAAGACAACGGCGGTCGCCAGTGTCAAAGGCCCACCGATCGAGGTCAGAGCCGCCCAGATGGCGAAAGGGGTAAGCAGGATCGTGTAAATCAAGATCTGTTTGCGTGTTTCCTTGCGGCCGTGGGTCACGGTCAGCATTGGAACGCCGGCGTTCGAATAGTCTTCTTTCATGAACAATGCCAAGGCCCAGAAATGGGGCGGCGTCCACATGAAGATCAACATGAACATCAGGAAAGCTTCGATCGAAACGCTGCCCGTGGCGGCAACCCAGCCGATCATGGGAGGGAACGCGCCGGCAGCGCCGCCGATGACGATGTTTTGCGGCGTCGAGCGTTTCAGCCACATCGAATAAACGACGGCGTAAAAGAATATTGTAAAGGCCAGCAGTGCTGCCGCCATGATATTTGACGCAAGGCCAAGCATCACGACCGAAATGCCCGACAGGGCCAAACCGAGTGCCAAGGCTTCGCCTGCTTCAACCTTTCCGGCAGGGATCGGACGACCTTTGGTGCGGTTCATAACCCGGTCAATATCGGCGTCCCACCACATGTTCAGCGCGCCAGAGGCGCCGCCGCCTAAAGCAATGAACAAAATGATGGCAAAACCTTCGACCGGATGAACCGAAACAGGCGCAACCAGAAGGCCGACCAAAGCAGTAAAGACCACCAGAGACATCACGCGCGGTTTCAGCAGCTGGACGTAATCGCCAAACTGCGCCTCGCCGGTCTGACTGTAGCCTTGGATATCGCTCATCACCTTGGTCCCGATTTTGGAAAAGGCCCCGATCCCTCGGGGCCGCTCCGTTGTCTTTGGATCGGCTGCGATCAGTTGTTCGCAGCAACCTTCACGGCCGAGTAGGCTTCGACATCAGCCGCAGACAGCACGACGTCGCCTGCTTTGGCAGCAGCCAGCCACTGAGCATAGACCTCTTCCGACACAACCTTGACCGTGATCGGCATATAGGCGTGAGCAATACCGCAGAGTTCCGAGCACTGGCCAAAGTAGATGCCTTCGCGCTCGGCGTTGAACCAAAGATGTGCCAAACGGCCAGGGACGGCGTCTTGCTTCACGCCAAAGGCCGGGATGGTCCACGAATGGATAACGTCGGCACCGGTCACCTGCATCACGATGGTTTTGCCAACCGGAACGACAACGGCAGTGTCGGTTGCCAGCAGGAATTCGTCATCGGTGTAGCCCGCTTCGGCCAACTGAGCCGAAACTTCCGGGGTCAGACGGTTGTCACCGCCCGTTGCAGGAGCGCCGATCATGTAGCTGTCGAACGCAACTGGCTCGGCGCCTTCTTCGGTTGTCAGGCCATCATCAACATATTCATAGCCCCAGTACCACTGATAGCCGGTGACCTTGATGGTGATGTCACCTTCGGGGATTTCCTGCTGCTTGAACAGAACCGGCAGCGAGAAAGCACCAATGAACACAAGGATCACGATCGGAATAACCGTCCACGCAACTTCCAGCGGAGAGTTGTGGGTGAAGGTCGCGGGCTTTGCATTGCGCTTTTCGTTGTAGCGAATGATCACCCAGATCAACAGACCGGTCACGAAGACAGTGATAACCGAAATGATGATCAGGATCATGTGGTCCAGACCCTGAAGGTCGCGGGCCAATTCGGTTGCTGCGGGCTGGAAGCCCATCAGTTTGTCGTGCGGGCGGCCGACGATTTCCAGGCCCTGCGCCATTGCAGCGCTGCCCATCACCGTTGCCACAACACCGGCGGCGAAACCGCCCAAGGAAGTCATAAGACGCATGTTCAATTCCCGTCCAGCTTTGCGGCTTTCCACCGCTTTCCAGGCTTACCCGGCCACGTCACCGTGACCCCGGGCAGAATCCCGTTGTTTCCAGTTGCCCTGAAACCATATTGTGCGCCCAGCTACAAGCAAAACCGTTGCGACAAAGCAGCGCCATTTGACACAGATCAAGGACAGTACCTATGACCGATCAGCCTTTCCGTCCCTTTGAGACCCATCTCGACGAGGCGGCAGCGCTGCGCGTTTTGCGCGAAACAACAGCCGGCGCGGAAGACGGGGAATTGTTCCTTGAACGGCGTCGGTCCGAGGCCATCGTTCTTGATGACGGGCGGATCAAGACGGCTTCTTATGATGCGTCAGAGGGTTTTGGACTTCGCGCGGTGAACGGAGAAGTCGCGGGCTATGCGCATGCCACTGAAATCAGTGAAAAAGCGCTTCTCAGGGCGTCAGAGACGGCGCGGCTTGCCGTTGGATCTGGGGGCGGCGTCTTGGCCCCTGCCCCGCAAAGAACAAATGTAAAGCTTTACGGCGATGCCGACCCGATCGCGGATGCGAGTTTCCCTGTAAAGCTGGACATGCTGCGCGAAATTGATGCCTACGCCCGTGGGCTGGACCCTCGGATCGTGCAGGTTTCAGCTACAATTTCAGCCTCTTATCAGGAAATTGAGATTCTGCGGCCCGAAGGACTTCGGTTTACCGACATTCGCCCAATGGCGCGGCTGAATGTAAGCGTCATTGTCGAAGACAAGGGGCATCGCGAACAGGGTGGCATGGGTGGGGGTGGCCGGTTTGGCCTTTCCGGCCTTCTGGAACCAGACCACTGGAAACCGATGGTGGCCGAAGCGCTAAGAATTGCCTTGGTTAATCTTGAGGCGGAAGCTGCACCTGCGGGAATCATGGATGTGGTCCTTGGCCCCGGCTGGCCCGGAATCTTGCTGCATGAAGCCATCGGTCACGGCCTCGAAGGCGACTTCAACCGCAAGAAGACGTCGGCCTTTGCCGGCCTTATGGGGCAGCAGATTGCGGCAAGGGGAGTGACGGTTCTAGATGACGGCACAATCCCAAACAGGCGCGGGTCGATCAGTGTAGACGACGAAGGCACACCTTCGGGGAAGAACGTCTTGATCGAAGACGGCGTATTGGTCGGCTATATGCAAGACCGTCAGAATGCGCGTCTGATGGGGGTCAAGCCCACGGGCAATGGGCGACGTGAAAGCTTTGCTCATATCCCGATGCCGCGAATGACGAACACCTACATGCTGGCTGGTCAGGATGACCCAAAGGACATTTTGGCAGGTTTAAAAGATGGTATTTACGCCGTTGGGTTTGGCGGCGGTCAGGTTGATATCACCAATGGCAAATTCGTCTTTTCCTGCACCGAGGCCTACCGGGTCAAAAACGGCAAGGTTGGCGCCCCCGTAAAAGGTGCAACGTTGATTGGCGATGGCGCAACAGCCCTTAAACAGATCCGCGCGATTGGAAACGACCTGAAACTTGATCCGGGCATTGGAAATTGCGGCAAGGCAGGCCAGTGGGTCCCAGTCGGAGTCGGCCAGCCCACCCTGATGATTGGCGGCCTGACGGTCGGCGGTTCAGCGACGTGAGCCTTGTTTTTTTCCTGCCACACGAAAAGATACCGTTCAAAGATCTGTTTTACGCGGCAGTTGCCGCCTTGGTCATTCCCGCGGCCTTGGGCGCGGCGATGCTTGGGGTCTTCAATGTCGCCGGGAATGTTTTTTCCGAGGAGTTTGCGCTATCGCTTTGGATAGGGGGAACAGTCTTGCTGCTCTCTCCTTTCCTTGCGGTGTCCGGAATGATCCTTGCCGTTCCGGTCGCATCGTACCTCATTCGGCTTGGTTGGTTTGGCTGGATTCCGGCAGGCTTGGTCGGGCTCGCCATAGGCACGCTTCTGCCCGGCATGCTGGAATACAATTTGGCCGCGCCTTTCGGCTTGGCCAGCCTTTTGATCCTTCGTGCCGTTCTTGGCCGGCTAAGACCGATGGTGGCCTAGCGCGACAGCAGGACCGAGATCGGCGCGATTGCGACTGTCGAGGCGCGTCCTTCTACGGCCCATTCCAAAAGCCCGGTGATGGTTTCGGGCCGCAAGGTTCCGATGACAGCAACATGGCCTTCTTGTGCTGCCTTGAAAACCGCACGGTCCAAGTAACGCTTCACAGCGGGCCCGGTCGCATCATCCGGGTCAAAGCGGCGGAAGATCGTCGCCGATGCAAGGCCTTCACGACGTGCGACCTGATCTGCCGCATTCAGCCCCTGATCAAAGGTGACCAGACCCCGGCCCTGATCCGCTAAAATCGGCACGATTTGGGTAGCAAGCGGTCGATTGTTTTGGAAAACGTTTGCAGTGACATCGATCACCGCGACAGACTCAGGCATACGCGAGGCGAGAGCCTGGAAAATCTGTTCAAGGTCGCCGGGTGTGGCACCTTCGGGTAGACTTTCTGCTGAAAGCACAACCTCCTGCCCGCCTGACCGCCAGATTGCCGCGCGGTCGGCCGCCCCGTCCGACAGCGGATCAATCACCACCGTCAAAGCGATATCCATTGCGGCCAATTCGGCGCGGTTCACGTCTTCGCCCCGATCCTCAAGCAATATCGCAAAAACTGGTTTTTGTTCGGGGTTTTCAAAGGGACGGGCATACCTTTGAAGCGGCGGCAGGCTTTGATCCTGTGCGGGGTCTGCTTCAGTTTCGGTCGCGGGAAGGCTTTCAACTGCCGGCTCAGCGCCTGCTGAAGGCTCGCCAATTCGTGGCAAGCGCCCGGTGATTACGCCTTCGGCCGCATCTGTCAGGCCCGGAGAGGGCTGAAGGACGCTGGCAGGCGGCTGAGCCGGTTCAACAGGCGTCACGATTGACGCGCTTGCCTCGGGGGCCGGCTCGACCGGTGCGGGCTGCAAGAGAGCTTCTTCCTCCGCGCCTAAAGGCGGAGGAGGCGGCAACTCAGCAGTTTGCGGATCCGGATCGCTTGAAGGCACAGAAGGAGCCATCGCAGTTCCGGCCGCTGGCGCGCCAGCTTCCGACGCCGGAAGATCTGCGGCTGGATCAATGGCGGGCAAAAGCTCTGACATCGCATCAGTTGGCGCTGCGCTTGGCGGTTGGCTCGGGGCTTCTTGAGGTTGGGCTGGTTGAGCCGCCACATCATCTGCCGCGGCGGGATCAGCCAAAGCAGGGTTGCCGCCTGCGGTCGGCGTATCAACTGCCGTCGCAGCCGGAACGGTAGGTGCAGGTTCTGTTGACGCGATCACTTGACCTTCCGGGGCGGATGGCTCGACTGTCGGTGCTTCAACAGGCACTACTGCTGTCTCGGACGGTGTTTCATTTTCCGTCTGAGGTTTGGTTTCGGGAACTGAAGCAGGCGCGGTCGCAGATTCCTCCGATACCGGCGCTCGCGCATCAACGGGAGCTGGCGCAATGTTTGCCGGCTGATCGGGCACAAGGTCTTTCAGGCCCCCATCTTTGGAAGCAGTCGAGGTCGGCACAAGCTGCGACACAGCCACCAACCCGCCCAGGGCCACGACACCGCCCCACAAGATACCGCGAATGAACCCCGCCAATGGTCTGCCCTTTCGTCTCGTGCATCTTTCGGCCTTTCGGCCTTGACGCCCCTTTTCCGGTCTGACCATGTATAGCGTGGCCCGACAAGGGCTTTCTCCCCTATCCTAAGGGTCCAAGCAAGATGCTGCTTCTGATCGACAACTATGACAGCTTTACCTACAACCTCGTCCACTATTTCGGCGAGCTGGGGGCAGAAGTCGTCGTCCGCCGCAATGACGCCCTGAACGTTCAGGATGTGCTGGCGCTGAAACCTCAGGCCATCATTCTGTCGCCGGGTCCTTGCGACCCTGCTCAGGCGGGCATTTGCTTGCCGCTGACAGCGGCAGCCTATGAAGCGAAGATTCCGTTGATGGGTGTTTGCCTTGGCCACCAGACCATCGGCGAAGCCTTCGGCGGGAAAGTCGTGCGCTGTCATGAGATCGTTCATGGAAAAATGGGCGCAATGTATCACACCGGCAAAGGGGTTTTCCGTGGCCTTCCTTCGCCATTTCAGGCGACGCGCTACCATTCACTGATCGTAGAGCGCGAGAGCCTGCCTGATTGTCTGGAGATCACCGCCGAGTTGGAAGACGGAACGATCATGGGTTTAAGACACAAGTCCGCTTTGATTGAGGGCGTGCAATTCCACCCCGAAAGCATCGCAAGCGAACATGGCCACCAACTGCTTCGGAACTTTCTTGAGGAAGCCGAAGTCAAGGTGACAGCATGAGCGACATTCTTAGACCTCTTATCGGCATCGCTGCCTCCAGACCGCTCACACGCGCAGAAGCGGATGCTGCCTTCGGCGCTCTGTTCGACGGGCAAGGCACACCTGCCCAGATGGGCGGATTCCTTATGGCCCTACGAACCCGTGGAGAAACCGTAGACGAATACGCCGCGGCTGCCAGCGCAATGCGGGCAAAATGCAATTCTGTGCGTGCACCCGAAGGGGCGATGGACATCGTCGGAACAGGTGGGGATGGGAAAGGCACGTTGAACATTTCGACAGCAACGGCCTTTGTCGTCGCAGGAGCTGGCGTTGTTGTCGCCAAACACGGCAACCGTAACCTTTCATCGAAATCCGGCGCGGCCGACGCCCTGACCGAAATGGGACTGAATGTCATGGTCGGGCCGGAGGTGGTGGAAAAATGCCTTTCCGAAGCCGGGATCGGCTTCATGATGGCTCCGATGCACCATCCAGCAACACGCCATGTAATGCCCGTGCGTCAGGAGCTTGGAACACGGACCATCTTCAACATTCTGGGGCCATTGACCAATCCAGCCGGTGTTCGCCGACAGTTGACCGGCGCATTTTCGGATGCCTTGATCCGTCCAATGGCGGAAACCTTGCTGGCGCTTGGCACAATCAAGGCTTGGCTTGTTCACGGTGGAGACGGGACGGACGAAATCTCGATCGCCGCCCCCACAAAGGTCGCGGCAGTAGATTCTGGCATTGTGAAAGAATTCACCATTCACCCGGAGGATGCCGGCCTTCCCTATCACCCATTCGAAAAGATCATGGGGGGAACGCCTGCCGAAAACGCCCAAGCGTTCCGCGCCCTGCTTCAGGGTGAGCAAGGTGCCTATCGCGATGCGGTACTGTTGAATGCAGCGGCGGCACTTGTCGTCGCGGACAAAGCATCAAACCTCAAGGAAGGCGTCGAAATGGCCCGCACCTCAATCGACTCTGGTGCAGCACGCGCCAAGGTCGATGCGCTTGCCCGCCTGACCAACGGCTAAGGCTTTGCCAGATACTAACCGTCCCGTCCTTCCCCCATCATGGTCGGATCTGCCATTTTTCAGTTCTGATTGGCCCGCGCTTTGGGAAAGACTTCAATCTTTGCCCGACTGGCAGCCTGAACCCGAAAATATCTTTCGCGCACTTGACCTAACCCCCCGTTCAAAAGTCCGAGTGGTTATCCTTGGCCAAGACCCCTATCCGACCCCGGGTCGCGCGACAGGTCTGGCATTTTCATTCCCCTCCGGCCAAACACCGCGCGATTCGCTGCGAAACATTCTGACAGAGGTAGAGAGCGACACTGGTCAGGTCCGCTCGTCAGGCGATCTGTCAGGCTGGGCACGACAAGGTGTGCTGCTTTTGAACGCATGTCTGACCGTGCCCTTGGGTCAGGCCAATGGCCACAAATCACTTGGCTGGGCGCCTCTGGTGCAGCAAATACTACAAGCAACCGCTTCAGACGGCCCACGGGCATTCCTGCTTTGGGGGCTTCCAGCGCAAAAGCTTTGCCGTGGCCTAGACCGCAAGGGCCATCTCTTCGTTGAAACGCCCCACCCCTCTCCGCTCTCTGCATATCGCGGCTTCTTTGGCTCGCGACCGTTTAGCCAGATCAACCGATGGCTTACCGCGCAGAATGAACCCACAATCGACTGGAGCGCCTGAACCCTTTTCTTCCTACGCCACCCGCGCTAGACCAAGCCCGACCGCCTTTATCTTGGGAAAAATATCCCGCGGGGGCGCGGTGGTGCGAACCAACCGCTGCTACAGCCGCAGTCAGGACCGACCGATGCCGACAATTCTCGATCGAATTAAGACCTACAAGTTGGAGGAAGTTGCAGCCCGCAAAGCGCAGCGTCCGCTTGCCGATGTCGACGAGGCCGCAAAGGCGGCCCCTGCACCTCGCGGATTTGCCAATGCGCTTTCGACGGCTTCGGCCTCGGGATACGGCCTGATCGCAGAAATTAAAAAAGCCAGCCCCTCCAAAGGGTTGATCAGGCCTGATTTTGACCCGCCCGCCTTGGCACGCGCCTATGAACAGGGCGGAGCGACCTGCCTTTCGGTCTTGACGGACACACCGAGCTTTCAAGGCGCTGATGACTTTCTGGTTCAAGCGCATGATGCGACGCAGCTGCCCTGCCTTCGCAAGGATTTTCTATATGATCCCTATCAGGTTGCCGAATCCCGAGCTCTTTCCGCAGACTGCATCCTAATCATCATGGCCTCTCTTTCCGACGAACAGGCCGCTGAACTTGAGGCCGCGGCGTTCGACTGGGGAATGGACGTGCTGATCGAGGTGCACGACCGTGAGGAATTGGAACGCGCCACTCGGCTGAAATCGCCGCTGATCGGGATCAACAACCGGAATTTGCACAGCTTCGAAGTGACGCTGGATACCACCCGCGACTTGGCTCGGCGCGTGCCAGAAGACCGTCTGATCGTGTCCGAATCCGGCCTGTTCTCCCCTGCTGATTTGGCCGATATGGCGCAATTCGGAGCGCGGTGCTTCCTGATCGGCGAAAGCCTGATGCGCCAAGAGGATGTTGCCGCCGCAACTCGCAACCTGCTTTCCAACCCGCTGACTTCTCAGGGCGGCATCTGACCAAAGAGGCGCCTCATGACCGGACTTACGCATTTTGACACCGAGGGCCATGCCCATATGGTCGACGTTTCCGACAAACCGGTCACTGCGCGTGTCGCGGTGGCGCGTGGTTCTGTTGTCATGACGGCGGAAACACTTGCGTTAATTACCTCAGGTCAGGCGAAAAAAGGTGACGTTTTGGGCGTGGCGCGACTGGCGGGGATTATGGGCGCCAAGAAGACGTCGGATCTAATCCCGCTATGCCACCCCCTACCGATTACCAAAGTGGCGCTTGATTTGGTCCCGGATCCCAGTTTGCCCGGAATTGTTGTCGAGGCGACCGTCAAGACCGGCGGGCAGACCGGGGTCGAGATGGAGGCTTTGACCGCTGTTTCGGTGGCCTGCCTGACCGTTTACGACATGGTTAAGGCCGTCGAAAAGTCGATGCGGATCGAAGGGATCAGGCTAGTGTTGAAGGATGGCGGCAAATCCGGTCGCTACGAGGCGGCGGTGGAGCCGGGGCAATGATCTCGGTCGAAGAGGCACTGCAGCACTGCCTTGCCCTCGTTGCGCCACTTGACGAAGAAACTGTTCCGCTTTCACAAGCAGCTGGCCGGTACATGCCGCAGGCAGCGGTTGCTGGTCGCGCACAGCCACCTTTCGACGCCTCGGCCATGGATGGTTATGCGGTCGTAGGAAATCCACCTGCCGGCTCTACCCTGACAGTGGTCGGAGAAGCAGGAGCCGGCCACCGCTGGTGCGGCCAGTTGGAACTGGGCGAAGCACTAAGGATTTTTACGGGCGCACCCCTTCCTTCCGGCTCGAACCGCGTCATTATTCAGGAAGATGTCATCCGCTCGGCCGACCGGATCACCATTAAGGATGGAGCAGATTCCGCGACGCATGTGCGTCCAAAGGGGCAGGATTTCCAAGAAGGGCAAGCACTGACACCCCGCCTTTTGCGTCCGACCGATCTGGCTTTGCTGGCGGCCATGAACCATCCCAGGGTTCTGGTGACACGTCGACCTATTGTTGCGCTGATTGCGACGGGAGACGAACTGGTAATGCCTGGCGAAATTCCGGCAGACGACCAGATCATCGCCTCAAACTCTTTTGCATTAAAAGCTATGTTCGAGGCCGAAGGCGCAGAGGTTCGGCTGCTTCCCATCGCACGAGACAATGAGCCGGCCTTGCGGACAGTATTTGGCCTTGCAGCGGGGGCCGACTTGGTAGTGACCACAGGCGGGGCCTCAGTTGGCGATCACGATCTGGTCGGCCGCGTTGCGCAAGACCTTGGCATGGAACGAAAATTCTGGAAGCTGGCAATGCGCCCTGGCAAACCCTTGATGGCGGGCCGCATGGGTGGGGCGGCCATGCTTGGCCTGCCCGGCAACCCGGTTTCGTCGATCGTCTGCGCGCATCTGTTCATCTTGCCCATGATCCGTAAGATGCTTGGCCACGCTGTAGATTGTCTGTCGGTCCAACCACGCAAAGCCCGCCTAGCCGAAGCTGTGGAACAGAACGGGCCACGCACCCATTACATGCGCGCCCGTCTGGTTGAAGCAGAAGGCCTGCCCCGCATTACCGCTTTCGCCAGACAGGACAGTTCCCTTTTGACCGTCTTGGCGGATGCCAATGCCCTGTTGATACGCCCTATCGGTGATGTTGAGCGCAGTGCCGGAGAAGTTGTCGATTACATACCGATCTAAGGCTCGATTCGATTTCTTGTTGACACAAAACAGGAACACGGGCAGAACATAGCGTCAACATGTATGGCTTGGGGTGCCGGAATGCTGACACGCAAACAGCTGGAACTTTTGGATTTCATCAAACAGCGGATGGAACGCGATGGCGTGCCGCCGTCTTTTGATGAAATGAAAGATGCGCTCGATTTGCGCTCTAAATCCGGGATTCACCGATTGATCACCGCTTTGGAAGAACGCGGCTTCATCCGTCGATTGGCCCATCGTGCCCGTGCGCTAGAAATCATCAAGTTGCCGGATGCGATGGAAAAGTCGGGCTTCTCGCCTCGGGTCATTGAAGGGACTAAACCAGCTGCTCCTCCTGCACCGCCTCGTGGTGCCATGCCGATTGAAGCGGTTCACGCACTGGAACTTCCGGTCATGGGGCGCATTGCGGCTGGTGTTCCGATTGAGGCTATTTCGGAAATCAGTCACCATGTGGCAGTACCGGGCTCCATGCTGTCTGGGCGCGGCGCCCATTATGCGCTGGAGGTCAAAGGCGACTCGATGATCGAAGCTGGCATCAACGACGGTGATATTGTCGTGATCCGCGAACAGGTTACGGCCGAAAACGGTGACATCGTCGTTGCGATTGTCGAAGATAACGAGGCCACGCTGAAATACTTCCGACGGAAAGGTGGTATGATCGCGCTTGAGGCTGCAAACCCGGTCTATGAAACACGCGTCTTTCCAGATCATCTCGTAAAGGTGCAAGGCCGGCTTGTTGGCCTAATCCGAAGCTATTGATCCCCGTTTTCCAGTGCCAAACGGCGGTCTAGCCGACGGGCTGCCGATTTCAGTGCAACTGTAATTTCTGGCCCGGCCTTTCCTGTGCCGGGCCTTGACCATATTCTCTGGCGGTCTGAGGTTGCCACCACTGTCACACCTTCCGCGGTGAGATAGAGCGCCAGAGCCCCGGTTTCAGCCAGTTTGGTCTGGTCCAGAACCAGGCATCCGGTCGACGGAGCGGAAACCTCGGCTGCGATGACGGCCAAATCAACATTGTCGCAAATGGACGCTAGCGCGTCGACAGCCCCCCTGCCCTTTAATGCCGCGCCGCGCAAAGGCCCAAGTTCGAAGATGCGCGCACCTTCCGGGCCTTGCATTGCAGTTCTTCCAGAGGCTTCCGCCTGTGTTGCGAGGTCGCCATCGTTTTCCAGCCAACTTTTGGCCGAAAACCTACCTGCCCGCGTCACCGAAAGCGCTCGCCCATCGGTGCCAAGCACCCCCACAAGCACCCCATCTGACGAAATCAACACATCTGGCCTTGAACCCGTCGCCCAAATACCCACCGCAATAAGCAAAGGCACCAGCGCTGCGCCACGCCACCATCCAGAGCAGAGTATAGCAGCCGCGCCTGCGAGGGTGATAAGGGAGAGAACACCCGCGGGTGGCGCTGGAATAGCCGTCACGGCCCCTTCCCAACTTGCCACCCAATGCGCGGCCCAAAGTATCCAGCGCGATCCTTGTTCCATTGCCCAAAGAGGAATCGCAGCCAAGCCAAACGGGGCCAACAGCGCTGCAATGGCCCCGGCTGGCATCACAATGCTGCCCATTATTGGCACCGTGAGGATATTCGCGATCAGCCCGTAATCCGTAAACCGATTGAAGTGCGCTGCCGCATAGGGCGCTGTCGCGAAGCCACCGATCAGGCTGGAAAGCACTAACGTAAAGACCGGCCGCATCCACTTTGGCATCCGTCCCACGACGACCAGTCGATCAACTTCGCGAAAACCTGCAATCAGGGCGATCGTGGCGGCAAAGGACATCTGAAAGCCCGGCTCAAGAAGCGATTCCGGCTTCCAGATCAGAAGGATGATACCCGCAATGGCGACAGATCGCAGGGTAAGGGCTTTTCTGTCCAGCAAGACCGCGCCCAGCATCACGCTAACCATAATAAAAGCGCGCTCAGTCGCAACATTGGCCCCCGACAAGGCGAGATAGAAGGCCGCAACACCCAGGGAGGCAATTGCCGCAACCTTCTTGCTATTCACGCGGAGGGCCAGCCAAGGGACAAGGGCAATTCCATAGCGCAAGAACGCAAAAACAAACCCAATTAGAAAGGCAAGGTTCATTCCCGAAATCGCCAACAGATGCGCGAGGGACGAGTCGCGCAGGTCTTGAACGGTCTCTTGCGCAATGGCGGAACGGTCCCCCGTCATCGCCCCCGTCGCGAAAGCACCCGCTTGGCTTGGCATTGCCGCCAACATCGCCCCTGATAAATAGCTTCGAAGCCGGTCGATGGGTAATTCCCCGCCCTCGGCATGCTGCCAAAGCATAACAGGGACGGTGCTGTAGCCGACGGCCCCCAATTGGTCAAAGAAGGCCATCCTGCGAAAGTCGAAGGCATCGGGTTCTGCCGGCCCTTGCGGAGCGGAAAGATGTGCAGTCAGCATCACGACCTCTCCGGGTTTCGGCTTGTGGCCTTCTTCCTTGGCGCGCAAAGAGACGCGCACACGCACTGGCATTTTTTCAGGGCGCACGCGATCCATCCAAACGCGGTCCAAAGTCACCCGTAGCGCATCTGTCTGGCTGCGGTCGATTTCCACCACGCGGCCCGTAACGGGACCATAGTATCGAAACTCCATAATCGGGCTGGCGACAGACAGAACCCTTACGCCACAAGCCAGCCAACCAATCGCTATCGAAAGCACGATCATGGCAAAGGGAAACTGAAGGTCCGGCCCTCGCAGAATAGCAATTATTCCGATCAGCGCGCTGATGGCGGCAACAGCATAGGTCTGCAATCCGGGCTCATCGGGCAAAGAAAACCATAGGGCAATTGCGGACCCGATAATCAGCGGAGACCACAAGAAAAGCGCGTCCCTTGCGCCTGAAAGTGCCCTGAGCACTCCAAAGGCCCAATTGCCCATCGACGCGGTAGACCAGACCGGCACCTTGTTTCCCGCCCTTCCAAGCCCTAGAACCGCGTCCAAGCATCTCTAGCCATGGTTTCCGAAAGGTTAATGACCGTCATGTCCCAGATCGTCACCCGCTTTGCCCCCTCACCGACTGGCTATCTGCACATCGGCGGCGCTCGGACGGCCCTTTTCAATTGGTTGTTTGCCCGTGGGCGTGGTGGCAAATTCTTGCTTCGTATCGAAGATACCGACCAGGAACGGTCTACGCCTGAGGCGACTGCCGCCATTCTACAAGGCTTGAAATGGCTAGGGCTGGATTGGGATGGTGACGCGGTCAGCCAATTCGCCCGCAAAGATCGCCATGCCGAAGTCGCCCACGAAATGTTGGCGCGCGGAACCGCCTACAAGTGTTTTTCCACTACCGAAGAGATTGCCAATTTCCGCGCAGAGCAGGAGGCCAAAGGTGTGAGTTACGCGGTCTTTCAAAGCCCTTGGCGCGATGTGGACCCTGCCTCCCACCCGAATGCGCCTTATGTCATTCGGATGAAGGCACCGAGGGAGGGTGAAACCGTCATCGAAGATTCTGTTCAGGGAAAGGTAACCTTCCGCAACGATCAATTGGATGACATGATCGTCCTACGCTCTGATGGTACCCCTACCTATATGCTGGCCGTCGTCGTCGACGATCACGATATGGGCGTGACCCATGTCATTCGCGGCGATGACCATCTGAACAACGCCGCTCGCCAAAGCATGGTCTATCAAGCCATGGGCTGGGACATTCCTGTTTGGGCGCATATCCCACTTATTCATGGGCCGGATGGGAAAAAGTTGTCCAAAAGGCATGGTGCGACTGCAGTTGGCGATTATCAGATTCAGGGATTTCCAGCCGCGGGCATGCGGAACTATCTGACCCGCCTCGGCTGGGGCCATGGTGATGCCGAACTCTTCACAAGTGAAGAGGCCATGAAAATGTTCAGTCTTGAGGGGATCGGCCGCAGCCCGGCTCGGCTTGATTTCAAAAAGCTGGAATCAACCTGCGGCTGGCATATCTCTCACGCCGATGATGCTGCACTGCTGCATGAACTAGAGGCTTACTTGGCTGCGGCTGATCTTCCTGCGCTGACCGGGAAACAGCGCGACCTCCTGTCGCGTGCATTATATTGCGTCAAGGATCGAGCGAAGACTTTCCCAGAACTGATTGATAAGGCTCACTTTGCTCTGATTTCACGGCCAGTCTTGGCTGACGAGGCCGCGGCAAAGAATCTTGACTCGGTATCCCGTGGTATACTGAATGAATTGACGCCGCGCCTGCGAAATGCTAGCTGGACGAAAGAGGTGCTAGAGCCCATCCTGAACGAGATCGCCGCGGCCCACGGGATCGGATTCGGAAAGCTGGCCGCTCCTTTGCGGGCGGCGCTTGCCGGACGCACTGCGACCCCAAGCGTCTTTGACATGATGCTGGTCATCGGTCAGGACGAAACGATTGCGCGGCTCTCGGATGCGGCGGCCTGACCGCCTGCGCCGACCGCATGCTGACTCCTGTCTTTACCGCACCGATGCGGGAAAGACTAACCAACAAAGGTTCCACGGGACCGCATAGAGGGAAGTGAGAGATGGCCGAGACGACAAAGACTGCAACCCTGACGCTGGATGGAAAGAGCTATGATCTTCCCGTTCACTCGCCGACCCTCGGACCGGATGTTCTAGACATCCGCAAACTCTATGCCGAAGCCGACGTCTTTACCTTTGACCCCGGTTTCACCTCTACCGCTGCGTGCGAAAGCGCCATCACCTATATAGACGGCGACAAGGGCGAACTGCTGCACCGCGGTTACCCCATCGAGCAGCTTGCGGAACACTCGCACTTCCTCGAAGTTTGCTATTTGCTTCTTTACGGCGAACTTCCGACTGCGGCGCAAATGAACGATTTCGAAGGTCGCGTGACACGTCACACGATGGTGCATGAACAGATGCACAACTTCTTCCGTGGGTTCCGCCGTGACAGCCATCCGATGGCGACGATGGTGGGCGTTGTCGGTGCGATGTCGGCCTTCTACCACGACTCGTTGGACATCAATGACCCGTGGCACCGTGAAGTGTCGGCGATCCGCATGATTGCCAAGCTGCCGACCATTGCGGCCATGGCCTACAAGTATTCGATTGGTCAGCCCTTCGTTTATCCGAAGAACGCGCACAGCTATGCGGGCAACTTCCTGCACATGTGCTTCTCGGTTCCGGCTGAAGACTATGTAGTTAACCCGATCCTCGAAAAAGCGATGGATCGGATCATGATGCTGCATGCCGACCACGAGCAGAACGCATCGACCTCGACCGTACGTCTGGCCGGGTCTTCGGGCGCCAATCCTTTTGCATGTATCGCCGCTGGCATCGCTTGCCTTTGGGGACCTGCACATGGTGGCGCAAACCAGGCTTGCCTTGAAATGCTGCGCGAAATCGGCTCGGTTGACCGTATCCCGGAATATGTTGCCCGCGCAAAGGACAAGAACGATCCGTTCCGCCTGATGGGCTTTGGCCACCGGGTCTACAAGAACTTTGACCCGCGCGCCAAGGTCATGAAGGAATCGGCCGACGAAGTGTTGGGCCTTCTGGGCATCGAAAACAATCCGACGCTGCAAGTTGCCAAGGAACTGGAGCGCATTGCTCTGGAAGACGACTACTTCGTTTCGAAGAAACTTTACCCGAACGTGGACTTCTACTCAGGCATCATTCTTGATGCCATGGGCTTCCCCACCTCGATGTTCACCCCGATCTTCGCGCTGTCGCGGACTGTCGGCTGGATCTCGCAGTGGAAAGAAATGATCGGCGAAAAGAACCAGAAGATCGGCCGCCCGCGTCAGCTTTACGTTGGTGAGAAGCAGCGCAAATACGTAGACGTGCGCCACCGCTGATCTAACACCCAAAATAAAAAAGGCGGTCCCCCGGGGCCGCCTTTTTCATTTGCGATAGTTGGTTATGTCAGAAACGGCCATCCAACGTGCCAACAGCCCCATAAAGGTCAACTCGACGATCCCGAAAAAGTCCCCAAGTTGCACGCAGTTCGGCCACCGCGTCCAAGTCAATTTTGGCCGTCAGCACATCTTCAGCCTCACGGCGTGCCTTCGCCAAAAGCTGCCCTTGATGATCGGTAATGAAACTTGACCCGTAGAAGGTTACTTCCGTCCCCTCAGGCGCGGTTTCACGGCCGATCCGGTTTGACGCAATAACCGGCATGATATTGGCGGCAGCATGTCCCCGCATCACCATCTCCCAATGCGGTTGGCTGTCATATCCCGGCGCTGGCGGCTCTGATCCGATGGCGGTCGGATAAAGCAGCATCTCTGCCCCCTGCAGCGCCATAGCCCGCGCTGCTTCGGGAAACCATTGATCCCAGCAGATGCCAAGCCCGATACGACCAAAGGCCGTTTCCCAAACTTTGAACCCCGTATCGCCGGGCGAGAAATAATACTTTTCCTCGTAACCCGGCCCTTGGGGAATATGGCTCTTGCGATAAAGGCCCAAGTTTCTTCCACCTGCATCAATCATCGCGACTGAATTGAAATGTGCCTGCCCAGCCTTTTCAAAGAACGAGCATGGCAGCACGACACCCAATACGCGCGCCAGATCGGAAAACCGTGCGATAATCGGATTGCCGTCGACCGGCATTGCATAGCGGAAATACTCTGAACGCTGTGTGATGCAGAAATAGGGTGTTGCAAATAGCTCTTGCACAAGGATCATCTGAGCGCCCCTGCCTGCTGCCTCTCGGATCACCCTTTCGGCTGCATCAAGGTTTGCTTCCAAGTCCCATGAACAGGAAAACTGGGTAGCTGCAACAGTCACGCTCCGGCTCATAGGTCCCTCCTCTATCGGAACCTAGACTGAACGACGAAGACGCCCCGCGCGCAAGGTTGAAGTCAACACTGAACGCCATGTCTTTGGCGCTTCGACCGAGGGGTGAAGCTTCTCGCTTCGGTCCACTCCCACCCACCTGCGGCGACGCAGCAGGAAAAGCTTCCCCCAAGATCGCCATGTGCCAACCATTGGCGCGGTCGCGTCGCATGGGAAAAGCATCCGCCAGTTTTCCGGCAGCGTCAGCCCGCAGGCTTCAGCACGCTCCAACATCCAGACCAAGGGAATGTTTGAAAGGGGCCGAGCCTCAATGCAGGCACCGATCTGGCCGCCCACATCCGCATGGGCGCCTCGGAACCAAACTTGCTCGACATTACCTTCCCACCCCTCCGGACAATCCCAGAGAACAGGTTCAAACACCGCGCGGGTTTCGTCATGCGCCAAAGCATGAAACCCATGCCGGATCGACGGGCCCAGATGGTGATTATGGAAATCATGTGCGTTGTCGGTCAAAACCCAAAGTCCCGGCAGCCTCCACCCAAGCGCCTTGACCGTGTCCCAAACGCCGACCATCTCGATCGGGCATTCGTCATGGCAGTGGTTTTGCGCGAATATTTGTGCCGACCGTGTTGCCGGACCAAGCTGATAGTGCCGATAAGCCATGGTCACATTGCGCTCTGTTGCCTCTTCGGCCTTCAGCAAACCAATCCGGTCGATCACGCCCGCCAAGGACCGGACAGCATAGGCCCCGCGTGAATAACCAAAAAGGAAAATCCGATCTCCGGGCCGATAGCGGCTTGCCAGCCATCCGTAAGCCCGCCGGATCTGGCGGTTTATGCCGCGCCCAATGGCGACATCGACCCAGCGCTTCCAGCCTTCCCATTGCAGGCCCGGCTCATAATAGACGCGCCGCCCCGGCCCCGGTCCCTCCCCCGACAACAGCCTGAAGGTTAGGCCAGCATTCGTCTCCAACCCCGGCTCAAGGGTCGACATCGTCCCATCCAGAATTACAATCAAATCGACCGAGCCCCGTGTCTTTGCGTCGGGTGCAGACCCTTGGGTCGCCACCACTGGATGGCGGCGAATCCATCGGCTTATGCGGTCAATCAGTGCCGTTTTGGGCCTCCATCAGCCAGTGCCAGACGCGCGACGGCGTGAAGGGCATGTCCACCTTTTTCACCCCGGCCTCGGCCAAGGCATCCCGAACGGCATTTGACACGGCACCAAGAGCACCAACGGTTCCGGCCTCGCCACAGCCTTTCATGCCCAGCGGGTTTGCAACGGACGGAACAGGTTCAAAGCCAATATCGATCATTGGCAGATCATCGGCCCGCGGCATCGCATAGTCCATGAAACTCGCCGTGAGCAACTGCCCTGCCGCGTCATGAACCGCGTTCTCCGTGACTGCCTGACCAAACCCCTGCACCACGCCTCCATGCACCTGCCCGATCGCTAGTTCAGGGGCTATCAGCACCCCGAAATCGTCGACCACCGTATAACGATCCAGAACCAGACTTCCCGTCTCTGGATCAATTTCAATTTCTGCGAGATGCGCGCCGTTGGGGAAACTACGCCCCTCCAAGGTGATTTGACGGCTCGTATCCAACAAATCCTGTCTTCCCTTCGTCCGGGCAAGATCGGCAGCTTCGGCCAGCGTCATTCGCTTGTTTGTGCCGGTCCCACCAAACGACTGCCCATCAAAGGTCACTTCCGGAATATCCCACTCCTCAGTCAAAAATGCGGCAAAACTTGTCAATAATGCGTTGATCGTCGCTTTCATTGCCGTGCCCTGCACGGTGACTGACCGCGAACCGCCCGTTCCCCCACCAGTTGGAATGGCGTCAGAGTCGCCCTGCACGACGCGCACCTTTTCCGGGTCCAGTCCCGTTTGATCTGCCACCATACGCGCATAGACCGTCTCATGGCCCTGCCCGTTAGATTGGGTACCAACATAAAGGGTCGAGGCCCCCTCCGGCTCTAGAACCAGACGGGCCGTTTCACTCGGATCGCCCAGAATACATTCGATATAGGTGGCGACCCCCAAGCCCCGCAACTTACCCCGCGAGGCACTTTCCGCCTTGCGCGCGGCAAAGCCGGCAACATCTCCGCGTGCTTTCGCAACCGAAAGAATGCGCGGGAAGTCTCCTACATCAATCACTTCCCCGACGACTGTCCGATAAGGGAAGGTGCGGATCACGTTCTTTTCCCGGAACTCAAACGGATCTAGGCCAAGCACCCGCGCAGCTTCATCCATCACCCTTTCCAGGGTTAAAATCGCCTCCGGCCGCCCAGCGCCCCGATAGGCGTCCACAGGCGCGGTGTTGGTATAAACCCCCACTGCCCGCATATAAGCCGCCTGGATGTCATAGGTTCCGGTCAACACCTTGGAAAAAAGCTCCGACTGAATGGGCTGGGCGAATTGCGAGTTGTAGGCGCCAAGGTTGGAGACAAGGTTAACGCGATATCCGGTGATCCTGTGACCGGCATCCAAAGCAAGTTCCGCCAGCGCAACCAGATCGCGCCCCGCATTGTCGGTCAGCATTGACTCGGTGCGCCCTGCGGTCCAGCGGACGGCTTGGCCCAAGGTCAGTGCAGCCGCTGCGACGACGATATATTCCGGGTAAGTCATGGCCTTCATGCCAAACCCCCCGCCGACATCGGGGTTTGTCACCCGGATGGCCTCACGCGGCAGGCCCAACATTCGCGCGGTTTCATTGCGCTGGTTCCATACTCCCTGCCCGTTCACGCAAAGGTGCAACCGCGCCCCGTCCCACTCGGCATAACAGCCACGCGGCTCCATCGGGTTCACGATAACCCGGTTGTGCACCACTTCAAGCGTAACGACATGAACCGCCGACGCAAAAGCCGCCTCCGCCGCTGGCTCATTGCCTATGCCCCAGTCGTAAGCCAGATTTCCCGGCGCCTCGGGATGGATGGTCGGGCCTCCCGGTTTGAGCGCCAGCGAAACCGGCTCATCCTCGATTTCCAGCCAGATCGCCTCAGCCGCATCCAGCGCCTGCGCCATGGTCTCGGCGACGATGACGGCGACCGCTTCTCCGACGTGGCGCACAATACCTCTCGCCAAAACCGGGCGTTCCGGCGCGGCCCCCTTGAAGCCATCACGATTGGTCAGGACCGCGCCTCGCATACCCAGCGTGACACCCAAGCCCTCCAAACCCGCCGCATCCAGCACAAGACGCACGCCTGGCATCTCTCGGGCAGCATCCAAATCAAGGGCTGTAATCCGACCATGCGCCTGATTTGAACGCAGAAAATAGGCATACAAAGCACCTGCGGGCGCGATGTCATCAACATACCTGCCCTGCCCGGTCAGGAAACGCCGATCTTCCAACCGCCCAGCAGGTTGTGCTTTACCGAATTTCGCCGCTTCCACCATCTCGTTCTCCCTGCCTGTCCGCAGGAAAAACTACGCCCCCGGCTGGGTTTGTCCAGCCGGGGGCGTCCTTAAAAGCCGTTTCGGTCAGATCTTTTGCGAAAGCACCGTCGCCAGCTGCAATTCGCCAAAGCCGTTAAAGCGCGAGTTGGTCACCACAGAATAGGCGCCCATGCCGTGAACGATGATGTAATCACCCTCGGCAATGTCGCCCGGAAGCGGGATGTCGCCCGGCAGACGGTCAACCGAATCGCAGGTCGGGCCAAAGACGATGCGTGGCACGGTCTCACCCATGCGCTGCTCGCCCTCGGGCGACAGAACTTCCATCCGGTCGATCACACCGATCAGCGGCAGCTCTGCCAGCGATCCATAGACACCGTCGTTCAGAAAGACATGTTCGCCATCGCGCACCGACTTGACCTTTGCAGCCAGCGTAAAGGCGTCGCCACACATCGCACGACCCGGCTCGCAGATCAGCAGCGGACGGTTTTCGCCAAAGGCTTCGGTCGCGACGCGGTCAATCAACTGGAAGGTTTCTTCCAGCTGGGGAACAACACCGTTCAGACGATGGTTCGGAAAGCCACCACCCACGTTCAGTCGGGCAATACTGACACCTGCACGCTTGGCGATCTCAGCAGCCTCACGAATGTATGATTCCCAAGCATGGGGGTCCGTGCATTGCGTACCGGGGTGGAAGGTGATCGACGGAATGAAACCAGCCTCTGCCACGGTCTTCAGCAGATCGGTTGCCAGCTCGGCCGTCGCACCGAACTTCGCGCCAAAGTTATAGGCGGCACCTGCCACCGGCAATTTGAAGCGCACCGAAATCTCGGTCCCTTCCGAAGGGACCAGTTCCACCAGTTTGGCCAGTTCCGAAGCGGAATCAACGCTGTAGGACTTCACCCCACGCTCAACAGCATAGGCGATTTCGTGGCGCGCGCGCACCGGGTTGTTGTAGTGAATGGCGGCATCGGGGGCCAAGCGGCGGATCAGGTCGATCTCGAAACCGCTGGCACAGTCATAACCGCGCACACCTGCGGCGGCGAGGTTTTCAATAACGGCTTCGGTCGGGTTTGACTTGACTGCATAGGTCACCATGCCCGGAAAACCGTCAATGAAACGGCGAGCGGCAGCCTGCACGGCAGTCGGCGCAAAGAACAACACTGGGTTGTCTGGCTGCTGGACGCGCAGATACTCGGTCGGATTGGTCCAGATCGTTTTGGAGAGTCCCATCGGCGTTTCCTTCCCTGCCAATAAGACGCAAGTCCCTTGCCGTTGCATGCAACGGGGCCGGGCACCAGCGTGGTTTCTTTGAACCAGGCCAGGTGCGTATGAGCCGCCCTTTTCCTGCAATCAGCATGCGCCATATGGGGCACATTTTCACCGAACAAAACTGTATATTTGTAGCGAAACCCCGTTATAATGACGAAAACACCGGTCAAATTTCATGGATGATCTCGATAGAAACATTATAGCCCTTTTGCGCGCCGATGCCCGCCTATCGTTGGCGACTCTGGCGCGGCGACTAAAGGTTGCGCGTTCCACCGTTCAGACGCGCCTTGAACGGTTGGAAGTGAATGGAACCATCGCGGGCTACACCTTGAAACTGGGCGAAGGTGCCGACCCAAACCGCCTTCGGGCAACGGTTATGCTGACAATCGAGCCCCGCACTCAGGCCGCTGTCGTGCAAAGATTAAAGGCAATTTCCGAGATCGAGCGCGTCTTCACTACCTCGGGCCGCGTCGATTTGCTTTTGCAGATCGCCTGCCCAAACACGCAGGTTCTGGACCAAGTGCTGGATCAGATCGGCGCGATGACGGGTGTGCACTCCTCGGAAAGCCTGATCCACCTTTCGACAAAGATCGACCGTGCGGTCTAGACCCGCAGCGAGAACAGGTCGACAAAGTCCTGCCCTTCCCCAAGGTCCCCTTCGAATCCGATCAGGCCTTGCGCCGTCTGCGCCAACGGCACACGCCCATAGATCGCGGAGGCCAGTGCATTGGTGCCGCCCTCAAATGTCAGATGCGCCGCCCCGTCCATGCCGCGCCGCACTGCGTAGTGGCCCTCTTTCGTTCTGATCGAAAATGGCTCGTCCGCAGCAAGTACATTCACAACATGGTCTTTGGCTCTATCGCGGGCGCACATTGCCCGCATCGACAGCATCAGCGCCGTCGGGCTGATGAACAAGGTCGGGTCATGTCCCTCTTGTCTGGCTCCCCATATGCACAAGGCTTTAATCACCGGCCAAAGCGCTTCCCCGGCGGCCGTCAATCCGTAAACGGTAATCGCAACGGGCGCAGGCAATTCCTCACGCAGGATGACCCCAGTAGCCTCCAACTCTCCCAGTCGAACCGTTAGAACATTTGCGCTTATCCCGGGCAGCCCCTCGCGAAGTGCATTGAACCGTCGCGGGCCAAGCATCAACTCGCGCACGATCAGCAAAGCCCAGCGGTCCCCGATCAGGTCTAGGGCATGGGCGGCGATGCACCCTTCATCATAGCTGCGTTTAGATTTGGTCACTTTTTCTAACTTATAGTTGCTTTTTATAACTACACCTGCCAGCCTGCCCAAACAAGTGATAGGAGTAACCAATGCCTTACATTGATGGATTTGTCATTCCGGTCCCCACTTCTCGGCGTGAAGATTACCGCGCCCACGAAGCAAAATGGTGGCCATATTTCAAGAAAAGCGGCGCAACATCGCTGGTCGTCGCATGGGGCGATGAGGTGCCAGCGGGCAAGCACACAGACTTCTTGCGCGCTGTTGACGCGACTGAGGATGAAACCGTGGTCTTTGCCTGGATGACCTGGCCCAACAAGGAAACCCGCCAAACCGCCTACGCAAAGATGCTGGCAGACATGGATCCTGCCGATATGGCTGACATGCCCTTCGATGGCCGGCGTTTGATCCACGGTGGTTTCACGCCCATTCTTGTCGAAGGAACCACGCTATGAGCAATCACGGTCTGCCCTGCTGGTATGAACTGACCTCGACCGATCTTAAAGCCTCCGCAAGATTCTATGGTCAGGTCTGTGGTTGGACTTTTGTTGATGCCGGTGTGCCCGGGTTCGACTACACCTTGGCGAAAAGTGGCGATGACATGGTGGCCGGACTTTTCGCCCCCGAATCCGCGATGCCCTGTTTCTGGATGGTCTATTTTGTTGTCGATGATTGCGACGCCGCTGCCGCCAAAGTGGCAGCGCTAGGTGGAAATGTTCATAAAGCCCCGGCCGACATTCCCGGAACAGGCCGCTTTGCCATCGTGACCGACCCGCAGGGCGCGGTCTTTGGCATGTTGCAACCCAATGCGGGCGACTCCGGCAAAGCCTATGCCGCAATGCTGGAAGGTCATGGCTGTTGGCACCAACTTGAAGCCGCCGATCCCGCGGCGGCGCTGGCGTTCTACAGCGATCTGCTGGGCTGGGCCGAAACGCGCACGCACCCGATGGGGGATCATAGTCCCTATCGGATCATCGCCGCCCAAGGCCAAGAATTCGGAGGCATTATGGAGCCGTTCCAGCCAGACACGCCCTCCCATTGGCGCCCCTTCTTCGGCGTCGCCAGTGCCACTCAGTCACTCGCGACGGTGGAAAGGGCGGGCGGGTCACTGCTCAGCGGCCCCGACCCGGTTCCAGGTGGCGCCTTTGTCGCAACCGTCAAAGACGACCAAGGCGTCACCTTTTCGCTTGTCGGCGGAGCCTAGCCTCGAACCGCCCGGATCAAACCGAAACCAAACCCGGCAAGCAGGGCGAAAGCCAGCCATGCTTGCAGTAGCAGCCAAGCATTCGCGCCCGGGTCGCCCAAGTCATGCATAGCGGTTTCCGACCGCTCGGAATCATACCAAATGTCCAGACACTTCCCGACTTGCGGATTGATCTGCAAATGTTCGGTCTCTGCCAGCTCTACGCCCCAGTCGTAGGCCACTACCCCCATCGAATAGTAAAAGCTCGAAATATGACGCGTTCTCGGCCCGCCCCGAAGCTGCTCAACTAGGCTGATCCGATATCGGCCCATGTTCCCACGGCTTCGACAAGTCTTTCCCTCGCCGCGCCGATTGGCTATTCCCTCGCTCGATGAATAAAGGGATCCCGACCATGCCGATGGAAAAGAACTTCAACGCCGCCGAGGCCGAAGCCCGCATCTCGCAGCAATGGCTCGACACCAAAGCTTTCGCCGCTGGTGCCCATGCTAAACCCGGTGCACCAAGCTTCTCCATTGTCATCCCCCCGCCAAACGTCACCGGCAGCCTGCATATGGGCCACGCCTTCAACAACACGCTGCAAGACATCCTGACCCGCTGGCACCGGATGAAGGGCGACGACACTCTTTGGCAGCCCGGTACCGACCACGCGGGAATCGCGACCCAAATGGTGACCGAACGCGAAATGGCCAAGAACGGCGAACCCACCCGCCGTGAAATGGGGCGCGAAAAGTTCCTCGACCGCGTCTGGCAGCAGAAAGTCAAATCCCGCGGCACCATCATCGGCCAGTTGAAGCGCCTCGGCGCCTCCTGCGACTGGGACCGTGAGGCCTTCACCATGGGCGGCGCCCAAGGTGACCCGGATATCGGAAATGGCCCCAACTTCCACGACGCCGTGATCAAGGTCTTTGTGGATATGTACAACAAGGGTCTGATCTACCGCGGCAAGCGTCTCGTGAACTGGGATCCCCATTTCGAAACAGCGATTTCCGATCTTGAGGTCGAGAATATCGAGGTCGACGGCCATATGTGGCACTTCAAATACCCGCTCGCGGGCGGCGCCACCTATGAATATGTCGAAAAGGATGCCGAAGGGAATGTGACCCTGCGCGAGACGCGCGATTACATCTCGATCGCCACCACACGGCCCGAAACCATGCTGGGCGACGGCGCGGTTGCCGTGCATCCGTCAGACGAACGCTATGCCCCCATCGTGGGCCAACTCTGCGAAATTCCGGTGGGGCCGAAAGAGCACCGCCGCCTGATCCCGATCATCGTCGATGAATACCCCGACCCCAATTTCGGCTCGGGCGCAGTCAAGATCACCGGCGCGCATGACTTCAACGATTACGGCGTGGCCAAGCGCGGCAATATCCCCTGCTACCGCCTGATGGACACCCGCGCCCAGATGCGCGCCGATGGCGCCCCCTATGATCAGGCCGCCGCCATCGCTGGCGCCGTCTCGCGCGGCGAGAAAACGCTGACCGAGAGCGAAGCCGACGCCCTGAATCTCGTCCCCGATCACCTGCGCGGGCTTGACCGGATGGAGGCCCGCCGCAGCGTGGTCGAGGAAATCACCGCCGAGGGCCTCGCCGTGATGACCCTCGCCACCGATCCTCGCCTTGGCAAAGCCGCGCTGAAGCCGGATGCCGAAGGCGCCGATGCCCTCGTCCCGCTGGTCGAGGCGAAAAAGATCATGCAGCCCTTCGGCGACCGCTCAAAAGTGGTGATCGAGCCGATGTTGACCGACCAATGGTTCGTCGACACCGCGAAAATCGTGGAACCGGCGCTGGAGGCCGTGCGGACCGGCAAGACCAAGATCATCCCGGATTCGGGAGAAAAAACCTATTACCACTGGCTGGAAAACATCGAACCTTGGTGCATCAGCCGCCAGCTTTGGTGGGGCCACCAGATCCCGGTGTGGTATGGCTTCAACTTTGAGGGCATAAAGGAACGCGAAGACGGAGACTACACCTTCGGTGCGGAACAACTTCGGGAAGTAGCTGCAGACATCAACTACGAAGTGACCGTCGACACTATATTTAAGTGCGCATCGACACCGGGAGAGGCCGCCTCACAATTTGTTAGAGATGAAGTTACTCAGTACCCTCATATTTTGAATTCTATGAGGGTCATTGAAGTTCAGAATCGTGCTGAGGCTAACGACGCGTTCCTAAAAGGTGTTCGTGCCTTTGTTTTTAGCAAATCTTCCGACGATTTAGTGTACCCTATCTGGCGCGACCCCGACGTCCTCGACACATGGTTCTCCTCGGGCCTCTGGCCCATCGGAACGCTCGGCTGGCCAGAACAGACCCCGGAACTGAACAAATATTTCCCCACCTCGGTCCTGATCACCGGGGCAGACATCCTGTTCTTCTGGGTCGCCCGGATGATGATGATGCAGTTGGCCGTGGTGGATGAGATTCCATTCCACACCGTCTACCTGCATGGCCTTGTCCGCGACGCCAAGGGCAAGAAGATGTCGAAATCTCTCGGCAACGTCATCGACCCGCTGGAGATCATCGACGAATACGGCGCCGATGCCCTGCGCTTCACCAACGCAGCCATGGCTTCGCTTGGCGGCGTGCTGAAACTCGACACAGCGCGCATCGCCGGCTACCGCAATTTCGGCACTAAACTCTGGAACGCCTGCCGCTTTGCCGAAATGAACGGCGTGTGGGAAGGCCACAAGACCCAAAGTCAGCCCCCGGCCCCACAGGCCACCGTGAACCGCTGGATCATTGGCGAGACGGTAAAGACGCTGGCCGAGGTGGATGCGGCCCTGACCGAGTTCCGCTTCGACACCGCCGCTGACGCGCTTTACAAATTCGTCTGGGGCAAGGTCTGCGACTGGTATGTCGAATTCGCCAAGCCGCTGTTCGACGGCGATCAGGCGCAGGAAACCCGTGAAACCATGGCTTGGGTGCTGGATCAGTGCATGATCCTTCTGCACCCGATGATGCCCTTCATCACCGAAGAACTCTGGGCCACCACCGGCACCCGCGGCTCAATGATCGTCCATGCCGACTGGCCACAACTGTCGGACAGCCTGATCGACGCCGCCGCCATGCAGGAAATGACCTGGGTGACCGGGTTGATCGACTCGATCCGCTCGGCCCGCGCCCAAGTCCATGTTCCCGTCGGCCTGAAACTCGACATCGTCGCCACCCAAATGGACGACGCCTCCCAAGGCGCTTGGGACCGGAATGAGACGCTGATCAAGCGCCTCGCCCGGATCGAAAGCCTGACCCGCGCGGATTCCGCCCCGAAAGGCTCGATTACCGTCCCGGCCGAGGGCGCAAGTTTCGCCATCCCGCTCGAAGGTGTCATCGACATCGCCGAGGAAAAGGCCCGGCTGCAAAAGTCACTCGACAAGCTGGCCAAGGAAATCGGCGGATTGAAAGGCCGACTGAACAACCCGAACTTCGCGGCTTCGGCCCCGGAAGAGGTGGTGGAAGAAGCCCGCAGCAATCTCGAAGCCCGCGAAGGCGAAGCCGCCCAACTCTCTGCCGCCCTCGCACGGCTTGCCGAAATCGGCTAAAGCCACCTCCCCGCCGCAGCCTTATATGCCTCCGGCGGGGATATTTAAGGACAGAAAAGAACCGCTCCATTTTCTGTCTGAAAATATCCTCGGGGGGCAGCGGTTTGCCGTCGGCAAACCGCGTTAGGGGGGCAGACAGCCCCCCTTCTTTCTTCCAATTCAGAAAGACAGAAAAGGCATCCGGCACCGCCACAGGCAACCTTTCCAAAGGTCTGTTCAGGTTGCTGACGGCCGACCTTTGACCGCCCAGTGCAAGGATGAAGCCGTCTCGTGACACCACGGGCGCTCGCGGAAAGCGGGTGATGATAAGTCTTTTTGTGGGGAAAATTGCCCTGCTGGAAACGCTTTTTTAATAGGGAAGCCGGTGACAAAGGATCCGCCACGCCCAGTTCGGAATCCGGTTTAAGGTTACATCCTAAAGTATGTATCTAGAATGATTTTTTTAACACGAGATGGCGCGAAAAATCGCGAATCGCAACCCGGAAACGAATCGTTTCCATATTAAAAACCGTCGTCCGGGCGGCAAAAACTCGGAAAAATGGTTGAATTGCGGCACGACAATGGCAAATTGCCGCAACCCTTAGTTGAATTTTGACCATAATTTCCAGATTCTCTAGCCCAACGTCTAAAATTAGATCTAAAGTATAGGTAGAGGACCAAAGTTTTACTTTTCTCCACACTTCTGGACCAAGAGGGCGATGAAACGCCATGCTTATCAAACTTAATATATATTCGATTTGCGCCATTTCGGCGCTGACGGTGGCCTCTGCAGCCTCCGCACAGCAATCTCGGACCGCGATTGACCGCGACCTGCAGGGTGTCACTGATTTCCGCAACCCCGTATTTGCTGGCTGTCTTGGACAACAGACTTGCACGGTCAGTGGCATTACCGTCGCGGCCTTCCGCGAGGACGCCACCGGTGCAACGGTTGATGCGACGATCTATTGGGATCCGGTCGACGGTTTCGGGGTTCAAGACGGGGCCCAGAACGACGAGATTGATTTTGACGAGACCTTGATCGTCACTTTCGCCAACGCTCAGCGTGTTTCAGGTGCCTGGCTCAGCGATCTGTTTGTCAGCGAGTCCGGTCGTTACAACGCGACCGCCACTGCCGGGGTCGATGGCGAGATCGGACAGATGGACATGCGGCGCGGGGGCGTGTCGAAAACACAGCTGATCGTGAATGCAGATGCCGATCTGCCGACACGCACGTTTAATGCGGAACTTGACCCTGCAGTCTTCTCCAAGAACGGGGACCTCCTTCACCGCGTGATCATTCGCAACAATGACGTGCGTCTGGTCTCTGCCACCGGGGTGCAGCGCGTCGGTCCGCTGAATGGTGGCGACGGGATCATTGATGCCGACAAGCAGGATCTGTTCGCAGGTCTGCCGACAATCGAGATCGACACACAACGACTGCTTTCCATGATTGACGGCGTCGTCCTGTTCCCGGTCGGCGAACACAATGAGGATCATGTGGCCGGCCTTGCCAGCAGCCCGCTTGCGCTTGAAAACCTATACCAGAACAGCAAGGCGATGCGGAACGGATCAGATCTGTCGAACGGCGAAGTCGCGGCATATCTGAACAGCCCGATCAGCGTCGATGAGATCATCTTCACTGCACCCTTTGGGTCCAGCAACGAGTTCTCTGTCTCGGGGGTCATCGTGCTGCCATGAAAAAGATTTTCGTAACCATTTTCACCAAAGTCGTTTTCGGCACGCTGATCGTGGGCCGGACGGCAGCCTCGGCAATGCCAGCGGTCCCGCAAATCAACCATGAGAATAACGCATGGTCGAATGTGCGCCGCGAAATCGAGCGGTTCGACCATAATCAGGGCGCAATCAGCCTTGATCACTGGCTCGCCTCGGAAAGCGTGCGCCTGCCTCTGGCTGAAGCCATCGCAGACTCTTACTCACGCGTCCCAAGTTCGGAATGGCTTGCCCTCGACGCACATTGGGTAACCTTCGTTGGAGCGTCCGGAAACGATGCTGATGCCGAAGTGTTCATCAAGGTTCGCGCGGAAGTGATCGCCCGCCTTTCCGGCGAAACCCAGCCGAACACGCGGCAGGAATACCTTGACCAGTGGCTGCTCAAAGCGAACGGCCATTGCTATTCCGGCGGTGGCAGTGGGAATTGCGGCGTCGGCCTCGGCGGTGGCGGCGGCAACGGAACTAGCGACGAAGGCCAAGGTAACGATCCTTGACTTAGGTCTCAAGAGCGTGATCGGTCACTTAGACCGATCATTTCGCTCAAACGATCATAAGTCTGCCCAGTTCAGCGAAAGACGACGTCTGTCCGCTTGCCAAGACGCTTGTCCAGCGACGCTTCACCACGGCCGGTTGCAATCAGGCAGCTATAGCCATCGGGCGTGGCCACCATCATGGTCCAGCGACCGGTCTTTGCCGAGGCATAGACCAGAACCTCGTGGTTTTCGCGGCCCTGACCAACATAGGCCAGACGTTCACCGAATTTGGTTTCCAAACGTGCTTCAACGGCGCGGCTATTGGCGCAGGTGGCAGCTGAAGCGGCCCCGGCCATCCCTGAAAGGCCCGCCAGAAGAAGCGAAAAATAAAGTGCCTTCATTAGATATCTCTCCTCATATGAAGCCCGACTTTCGAATGAGGCCATCCTACGCTCAGACTTGCGACATAAGGACCGCACAGCGGTATAACGCTGGTGTCCATACGCATAGATGAAGGGTGAATGAGGCATCCTTTCGGCTGGGTTAAGACCAAAGAAAGGAAATCAGGATCGAATTATGGCTGGTTTTTTTGCCACAAAAGCCGGCCATCGCGCAGCCGCCGAAGCTGCGAAATACCGAATCTATCGGCAAGAGCCCGCGCCACATCAACAGGATCTTCCTCGCGAACCGGCACGCATAGGAAACCATACCGAGCCAGCAATGGGATTGGCGCATAGCTCTTGCAGAAGAAGATCGGGCGCAAGAATGGCTCATGGTTATGTTCGGTCAGGAAATCGGTCAGGCTAAGGGCCAGTTGCGTTTTGTCCGTTTCCTCAATCAAAATCCCGGCCACCAAATCGACGCCAGTCGTCATATGGGACACGATGGCCCCCAATGGCGGCTGCAACGGGCGTGCCCCGGGTTGCGCCCTGCTTTGGATTGTGGAAATCGGCTCAATCGGCCTTGTGACCGCGTCACGAGAACCGAAACTGACCTCCAGATCCAACGCAAAGCCAGATTTGAGTTCTTGCAGCATTGAGCGGAATTCGTACTGCGCCAGCCGCCTGCTGCGCTGCAACTGCTGGTCCAACGTCACGAATGGGACACGGGGATCGTCAAGACCTTCTGCCATGTTAACCCCTCCCCCCCAGTTCTGCGATGCGCTGTGCCATTTCAATGGCGCCATTTTCCGGTCGCGGGCGTGACGCCATCCGTTCGCCACGCCGCACTTTTTCGAAGAACCGTGCCAAACTTGGACGGATCTCTGCGCGGTTCTGAGAGATCAAGACATCAGACCAACCTTGAGCTGCGGCATAAATGGCCCGATTGCTTTGGCTGTCCAACCGCTGATCGACCATCGGAACGAAAAGCACCGGAAATTCGGTCAGACACAGCAATTCATGGAAACTGTTGTACCCAGTCGCGGAAATCGCCCCGTCAAAGGCATTTAGAAAGCGCCCCAAGGGATAAATCTTTCGAACATTGGGTAGTCCCGCCAAGATATCGGGCACCGGAGCCAAAGGCGATTGCGCCCAGATCAAGTCCACTCGGGCCTCGTGCGCCGCGTCGCGGATATCTTCGGTCAGCCTGCCCAAAAGATCAAAGGCATCGCCGCCCAAACTGACCAGACATGTTTTCCGAAACTTGAACCGGCTGATCTTCAGTGCCGACTTTGCATCTGTTCGCGCCATCGGCTCATTGCCAAGAGACAGGATGACCGGAGCGGTCTTCCAAGTCGTCGACAGTCCTTGGGTCAAAGGATCGACGTCAACCGTCGGGCCATCATCCACTGCCTCAGCCAGATCGCCAGGCACAAGAACAGAAGTTGCATATTGCGCCCCGCCAAGGGTCACACGGCTGCTACGTTTGTTCCACATCCCGCGGCGAACCCAAACCAGATCGGGCGCACCGCATAATGGGTCCCTGATCGCCTCAATGACGCTCAGATCCAGCTCACTCCCGTCGACCAATACCGCTCTCGGTTTCAAACGCCGAAGGGTTTGCACCAGATCGGCCTTTTCCCAAAAATGCCAGTCATCCACGTTGCAGCCCAACAGCTTTACACTGTGCCGCAAATGGACCGGGTATCCCGCGCGATCAATCACGCCCGCGGCTTGCGAAAAGGACCAGAACTCGATCCTTCCAGCACCCTTCTCGGCCATGAGCTCATCTGCAATGGCCATCATCCGGGTCAGATGGCCAAGCCCCACCCCGTTCGGCACAACAATCAGATAGGTTGCCTGTGCGGGCCGATGTGATGGGTTTGGGTGTTCATTGCAGTATTCGCAAATGTCCCGCAGGTCATCGCTCATCGCACTGCTCAGGTCGAACCGCACCGCCCGGCGAAGCCGCGACCAGTTCCAGGCATCCAGATCAACGCCCGCCCCATTCCAGTACAGAGAGCCCCGGGCCTCATCCACCGTCACGGCTTTGCGAGGATCATCCGCGCGCCTCTCCGCCGATGCCGTCAGGGCGCGGACGGGGTGCTTCAAATGCCCTGCGAACTCGGCTGCTGAATCAGGGGTCAACGCGTGCAAGACGTAGTGTTCTGGCGGCATCCTGTCCAAAACAGCCGACAAGAGCATCAACCCCTGCTCCCATTCGACGGGCGTGCCGGTTTTGGAACACCGGCGCAGCACAATTTCAAACCGGCCTTTGACCTGCCCGGCAAAAACACGGCTCAAGAACGCCGTCTGACTTGCGAAAAGGCTGACCCCAACGTCCATGCCGACCTGCTCTGACGCCATATAAACTTCGCTGGCGCGACAAATCTCCAAGTCGTCCACCAATATGGGGACAAGGCGGTCATTGGTTTCGCAGTACAGGCTCAGTCTGGGCCTCTCGCTTCCAACCTCCATCAAATATCACCACCTGCAGACTGAATTCCGTAAAGACCCAAGGCCCTTTGCGCCAAGGTCGAAATGTCATACTTGCGCCGCACCTCTTTTACATTTTCCGCCCGTTGGGCAGTGTCCAGGCTTCTGATCCAATTCTCAATTTCAACAGCGGCCGCTTCGGCTTCAATATCCGGGTCCAGAACAAGATTGCCCGGCATCATCGCCTCACGCACGCCCCCCACGTCACAGGCAGCGACCGCCAATCCGCAGCATTGCGCCTCGATCACCACATTCGGCGTCCCCTCGACGCGCGACATCAACAGCAGAACATCTGCGCCTCCATAGATCGCCTCTGCTTTCGACAAATGGCTCTCGATCTTCAGGTCTTTCAGACCCAATTCTTCTCGAAGGGCTTCAATTTCACTCAAGAACGGCCCATTCCCCACAATGCGGGGCCGGACCTCCAAATTGCCACGCCGACGCAATTCGGCAACCGTCCGCATCCAAAGCTCCGGGCGCTTGTTCGCCGCCAGTCTGAAAACCCCCAAAATCCGAACAATAGGGCGCTTTCTACCCCTCAGCGGCTTGCCCGCAAGAACCGGGAATTCGCTCAGATCAATGGCGTTGCTCGTCACCGTGATCGTATGACGCTCAAGCCCGATCCAGTTTTCATAGTCGCGTGCGCCCGCCTCGGAATTCGCCGTCATCACCACGTTTGGACGCTTGCACAGCATTCCATAGATGTCCCGAAACGCGTCACGATCCTGAAGCATCCTGCGATCCGGCTGCATATTTCGGGCGGCCAGAACAATCCGGTTCACCTGCGCCATGACGCCAGCCAAGCCGGCGGCGATAGAGGATCGGTCCTGCCAGCCATGAATAACGGCGGGACGCAATTCCCGGCACAAATCAATGACGGGGGCGACATCGGCCCGAATACGCAAGGGCATTAAACCAAGCCGTGCCCGCTCCTCTTGATCCAACGCCCCATAAATTACCGTTCGCGCCTCAAGATCATGAACCGTGACCCCTAAAGACTCGAGCGCAGGCTTGAAATGGGCATGCCCCCGATCCGCTGCCGTTGAAAAAAGCCCAACGTGAACCCGCTCAGGAGCCAGACCAGCCTCCAGCAGAGATTTGACCAGCAGAACAAACTGGCGTTCCGCACCACCGGCCGCCAAAGTCGCGTTAATCAGCAGCATCGGGGCCGCAGGGTCAGACACGTCCTCCGGCACCGCAATTCGGTCAATATCCGACAAAAGAATTGCGGGACTAATGACTTGGGACATTATATCCGCACGGTCCATCGACCTGCGGTCCAGATTGAAATAGGGCCGCGCCTCTTCCAGTACCGCCCTAGCCGCGCCCCCGACATTCACCCCCTGCCCTGCAAGCCAGGCAGCCATGCCAACTTGCCCTGAATCAAGAAGGAACGTCGCCAGATCGTCCCATGTCTCTGGCGAATGGCGGTGCCGATCATGAACAGACGCAGCGTTCACAATCGTATCAATGATTGCGCCAGATTGGGAAAAACTTGAAAGCAAATTGATGCGCGAAATAAGATCAAGGTCTGGCTGCGTCTTATCCGATGAAATCAGTATCTCGGCAGCCGATCGCGCCGAGCGTTCCATTTGTTCAAACCGCGCATGAAGCTGAATGATTTTCAGTCGCGCTTCCGTCGCTAATTGGGGGAACCTTTTTGCAATGTCCTCCCAGAGTTCAATCGCAGCCGCCCAATCCCTGCGTCGTTCCTCAAGTCTTGCCGTGCGAATGGCAACACGCCGCTCGTCAGGAAATCTTTTCTGAAGCTCATTCAATAGGGTGCTTGCTTCCTCGATGCGGTTCTGATTTCGCAACAGATCGAAATGCAATATCCCCACGTCAATTGATCTATCCTTTATCGAGGAGACAAGCGAAAGCGCCCGGTCAGGATCAGAGGCCGCGTAAACCTTGAATAATACGAGTTGTGCCGGGCCATAAGAAGGCGCGCTTCCAAAAACTCTTCCAATAACGTTCTCGGCTTGGGAAAGCTCTCCAAGTCCAAGCAATATGTTTCCGTATGAAACTGCTAAATCGCCATGAAGGTGATCGGAATCAAATAGCGCCTCACAACAAATCTCAGCTGTTTTAATATCGCCTACTCTAAGGCAAGCTCTTGCAACAATCTCCCAAAGGCTGGGCTGCTCCAAAACATTGAAACCAGACGACGAAAGCGTCGCAAGTGCCTTTGCAGTATTATTTTCGCGACAAAGATCTACAAGAATTGAGCGAACTTGTGCCAAAGTCAGAGATGGCGTATGGTCTGCCAAAATGATCTCCCAGAGACTTCCTCAGAATATGGCTCAACCAAGCAGAACTCGCAAGTCAATCAAGACGGCAATTCCTGTCGAGATTCCCAGCATGATCGGTAAAGTCGATATCGATCTACTTGAAAAGCATCTAAGCTCGCTTCCGCCAGACGCAGTGATCCTTGAATTTGGCCCTTGGCTGGGCAGCGTCACAAGCCGACTGGCCGCGCATGGCCACGTCCATGTGGTCGACAATTTCCTTTGGACCTCCGATCACGCGAAGAAGGTTCCGGGACTGACAGAAGCCGGGCAGTCCTTCCGTTCGTTCTTCGAGAAGAACATGCAGTCACGCAACCATTCGGTCACCGTGCATGAAACCGACATGCTCGATTTCGAATGGTCGGGCGGGCCGATTGATTTTTGCATGATCGACGCACCCAAGACCCCGGAAATGGCGCTTGCTGTGCTTAAGAAACTGCAGGGAAACGTAAAACCTGAAACCATTGTTCTTTTCAAGAACGCCCTTTCTGCCTCGATTCCTGATCTCGTTCTAATGGTGCATCAATTGCTGGATGCTGGCGCGATTGTCCGCAGCGACATTCCAGCGCACAAAAATTGCAATACGCTCGCTTTCAGGCCCGGCCCGGAATTCGATCATCTTGACGCGCATGCAAAACAGTCTTTGGTGTCGGCTCCCGCCACAGGAAGCACCGAAGGAAGCGTTGTGGTGCAGGTCGCATCCATGATCCAACATATCGGTAATGGTAACTGGATCGGCGCTTATGAATTGCTGTCCGATATGCCCCAGGATCCGAATTCAATCGTCATCTGGGACGCAGCGGCAAAAAGATTGATGGTCCGGGATGTACCAACTGATCGTCTTGACTTGTTCAACGAGATGTTTTCATTCCACCACACAAGCCTTGGTACCCAGCCCGGTGCAATCAATATGGCACGCAGTCTGGCCCATATGATGCGCGCCTATTGGGTGAATAATTCAGACAAACCGTGGCGTGGCCAGTGTTTCCAACCGGCCCTTATGGAACAAGCCCTTTCTTACGGTTACATAAAATGGCCAGAGAAAATTCAGGAGCTTGTTCGCGGAAAAGATGTATTAGATGTCGGCTGCGGTTCCGGACTTCATGGCATTGGCTATCTTGCGGCCGGCGCAAAAAGCTATTTTGGAATTGATCCGATTATTAACCTGGACAAGGATCGGGTTAAAAACCTAACGGAAAAGACAAAAGAAGCCTTTGGCTGGACACCACGCGAAATAGCAGCATTGCTTCATCCCTGGAAAATCACGCCAGAGCCGATTCAATCCCTGCCGAATGAACGTAACTTTGACATTGCAACGCTGCACAATGTCACTGAACATCTGCTTCAAATCGACGAGGTGTTCCAAGCAATAGCCTCGCGTCTCCGCGAAGGCGGAAAGATTTTCTATAATCATCAAAATTTCTACGCATGGAACGGGCATAATCTTTCGCCCAAAAGCCTCAACGCGATTGACCCCAAGAATATAGAGCAAAAAGACTATATAGATTGGGCGCACATCGCTTACGAACCGGACCCGACGCATTATATCGCTCGGGGGCTGAACCGGATCCGTCTGGACGACATTTTAGAAGTAACTTCTCGGTATTTCGACATCGAAACTTCTGAAGAGATCCCGACACAGCCCGAAAACGGCGGCCTTCGGCTGACCGATGAAATCAGGGCACGTTATCCAAATCTGACGGATCGCGATTTCCTGACCCAGAAACTGGTGGTAACGGCCCGGGTCAAGATTTAGCCCTGACCCGGCGCCCTGGATGTTTCAGCCGTCCACCGCCGGACGTGCGCGACCGATCGCATCAACAATCTGACGCATTGCCGTCCCTCGCATCGGGCCGTGGATGCATTCATCATAGATGCCGTTCGAATTACAGAACCGTAGAATGGCCCTGATCGTTCTGCTGCTCAAACGCCCAGAGACCGGCCCACTATAGACCCCAAGTTTCGACAGTTCCTGCTGAACGAGGTAGGTATAAGCCTCCTTGTCGCGAAAGAACACTTGCTGAAGCCCGTATTGGTAGGTGTCGCCGGTGTAACCTCCAAGCAACTTTGACAACTCAGGACGCGCAGCCCGCGACGACCGCCCCTCAAAGACAAGTGCCACTTCTTCTGTCGCCAGTGCCCTTTCCGGAAGAATGTCACGGTACTTTTCCAGATACTGCTTCCGCGCTTCCACCGGGTTGTCGACCAGCCGCGGTTTCTGCCGGGCAAACTTCATCAAAGCCGAGGCGGCACCGCCATCGCCATTCGCGGCAGCCTCTTCGGCGGTCTGCATGACTTTCGGAATATCCAGCAAGAACTTCTTGCCATCAGCCAGCAAATCAAGCGCCGCTTTCGCATAATTCGCGTCACCGGCTTCTGCGGCAGGGCGAAGGACGTCGATACCCGCCTGTACATTCGACGCCGAACCGAACGCCTTGGTGATATGCCCAACGGCAATTCTCAGTCCCACGTCTTTGAACCCGGCATCCTGCGCCTTTTGAAAACTTGCCAGCGCGGCAGGGCCATCACCCGCCTTGAGTTGCGTTGTGCCAAGCCCAATCAATGCCGACGTCCGTCCCTTGGCAACGGCCTCTTGGTATAGCGAAATTGCCTTACCCAGATCGCCTTCAACGCCATAGCCCTGACGGTAGTACAAAGCCAGTTTCTCGGTGGCCAATGGATCGCCGCCCTGCGCCAATCTCTCCAGAATCTGAATGCTCTCTTTCAGTTCCGTGTCGCCATCCGAACCGACACGATAAGCCTCAGCTAGCGCAACGCCGGCCTGCTCTTCGCCCTCGGCCCACAGCCGTTCCAGCTCACTTAAACCCAGCGCCGGATCGGACTTGGCACCAAAAGCATTGCGCAAATGCAGCTTGGCCCAAACAATTGATACTCCGGGAACCCCTTCCCTGACCGCGCGCTCATAGACCGTAAAGGCTTCTTCAGGACGTCCGGCGTCCAGCAAGGATCTGCCCAATTTGGAAAGCGCCAATGTATGCCCCAGATCGACTGCGCGCTGGTAATTGGCAGCCGCCTTGTTCAGATCTTGGTCTACCAGCGTTCCCTGCAAGTAGATATCTCCAAGCCGAAGAGCAGATGAGGCATGGCCAGCAGCGGCAAGGGTTTCATACTGCCCAATCACAGCAAGCATCTCAGCGGGCGTCTTCGCATCTTCGCGGGCTGTTTCAGCGGCAGAATAAGAAGACCGAAGGCTTGCATCGGTGGTCTCTCCCGCCGCATTCGCCTCAGCGGACGGGAAAACAATCAGGGCCGAAAGCATCGACGCAACGAACAAATTTCGAGCGGACATTACCAGAACTCCCAATTCAAATTAATTACAGATTACACAAAACCACGAAATTTCAAAAGTATAATAGGTTCGTCTCAGGAAATCGTGACCCAGCGGCGACCCAGATTTCCAGCACAGTTCTATCCTAATGCACGGCCCAACCCATCATCCGCAAGACCGGTTCAAACGACGCAAGACAAAACTGCCTTACCGTCATCCTAGATTATCCGGGGGCCGCGGGTCCAGTAAATCAAACGACGAAGGCCATTAACGGGCGCTGATGCAAAGGTGGGGTGTCCCAAGTGTCGCACTATATCCGGACTTGCTCCCTCGCGACTTGGCTGGGCGGATGCCGTCAGCGGCACTCGGCCTTGGCAAAGATTTCACCACAAATCCCAACCCGACCGATCGGCAAAACCCCTTATCTCCCGTGGCATGGCTGTGACCACGGATAAACCACGCAAAACATACATATTAACCACGGGAAGACCACGGGGCGATCACCGCAAACGGGGGCTTGCCCGACCCGCCCTTTCCCGCCAATCTCCGCCCATCATGACCAGATTTCTCACACCCCACGCCGCCGCCCTGCCCTCCACCGTGCCCTTCGTGGGGCCAGAGACGCAAGAGCGCCTGCAAGGCTTCCCGTTTCGTGCCCGCCTTGGCGCGAATGAGTCACTTTTCGGCCCCTCGCCAAAGGCGATTGCCGCGATGCATGCTGCAGCAGAAGAGGTCTGGAAATACGCCGATCCAGAAAATCATGATCTGAAACAAGCACTTGCCGCCCATCATGGGGTGACGCCCGCGCATATTGCTGTCGGGGGCGGTATTGACGGTCTTTTGGGGCTGATCTGCCGCTTGACGCTGGAAGCCGGCACGCCCGTGGTCACTTCTCTGGGTGCGTATCCGACCTTCAACTTCCATGTCGCGGGCTTCGGCGGTGCGCTCACGCGCGTGCCCTACAAGGGCGATCACGAAGACCCGCAGACGCTGCTGGATGCGGCTCACAAGTCTTTGGCAAGGCTCATTTATTTTGCAAACCCAGACAACCCGATGGGTTCTGTTCACCGTGCCGAAGTCATCGAAGACATGGTCGCCAACCTGCCCGAGCACAGCCTTCTGGTGCTGGACGAAGCCTATTCCGACCTTGCCCCCGCGGGAACCATTCCGCAGATCGACCCGAACCACCCTCAGGTGATCCGTTTCCGCACCTTTTCAAAGGGTTATGGCATGGCTGGCGCCCGTGTCGGTTATGCGATCACCAATCCCGACCTTGCCACTGCCTTCGACAAGGTGCGCAACCATTTTGGCATGGGCCGGATCAGCCAGATCGGCGCTTTGGCAGCCCTGCAAGATCAGCCCTGGCTTGACCAGGTTCGCGAAAAGATCGCCCATGGCCGCGCCCGCGTCGCCGAGATCGCCCATCAGAACGGATTGCAACCTCTTGAATCCGCAACCAATTTCGTGACGGTCGATTGCGGTCGCGATGGCGATTACGCCCGCGCCGTCTTGCGCGAAACTGTGGCGCGAGGCGTCTTTATCCGGATGCCCGGCGTCGCCCCGCTGGACCGCTGTATCCGCATCTCTCTGGGCGACGATGCGGCGCTGGGCATTTTGGAAGAGGTTCTGCCTCTGGCCATAACGGCCGCAAACTAGACCTATTCTGCCGCCATATCGGTCGTGGCCCCACCGACTTTCGGGGCCAATCCTTCGGGCGGATTGGCAGCCCCAACAGACCGCTTCGGGCCTTCAGGCGCAACAGTTGTCAGCACAGGCGCCGGTTCCGGCGCATGGGTTGTTTCGCCAATTTCCAAGGGCCTGCGGAACACGAGAAGGTTCTGATAGCTCGTCTTGGTGCCCGTCAGCCCTGCCCGTTCATCACATGGCAAGGTATCGGCGCGAACATATTCCCAACCTTCGGCGCCCAACTCATTCATCACTTGGGTCAAGGCAACGGCAAAGCGCTCTTCGGTGGTTTTCGCTCCCTTGGCTTTTTCCCCACGACGAGGTGCCGGAATGACCTTGTACTGAAAGCGCTGCATCGAATGTTCTCCCCGCATATCGTTACACAGGATAGTAGCAACGCCTCATAAGTCCATGGCTTGGCTTTATATTTTCGAACCAAAAGGGCGCGGGCGCAACAGCGCTTCATATGGTGGGAACCGCTGCGCCAAACCGCAATTTATGGGTTTTTCTGCGGAATTTCGGGCAATTCTGGTGCATTCATTCCCACGAATGGGTCATTCCAGAAAGGCAGGTCCAACAGCCGATCATACCACCGCGAGAGACCAGGGAAGTCTGCCAACGGCAGGTTCATCACGTCATTGAACGGCAAGAATGTTGCCATCCGAAAATCGGCATAGCTGATCCCGCTCTCCAGCAGGTAGTCCCGGCCAGTCAAATGATCGTTCAGGACAGCCGCCGTTTCTGCAAAGAACTCCCGTCCCTCCTTCTCTTTCTCGGGGTCGACAGGGCCAATGCGATAGCGCAGCTTCGTTCCCAACTCAAAGCTCACCATATCGCAAGCCTGCACGAAATTGGCCCTACCCCAACTGATCCAACGGATCAGTTCCGGCATCTCATCATCCATTCTCCAGAAATCAGAGCGCACCATTTGGGAAAGACGACATGCAATCGCATCCGCCTCCCAAAGCGACTTCCCGTTTTCAACCAGAATAGGGATCCGCAGCATCGGGTTGAGTTTGCGAAAGAAATCAGACTGGGAAGGGTCAAAGGGCGCGGCCCAGACCAAGTCCACCGGGGCATTCAGATAGCGCGCCGTAGCGACTGCAAGTCGCGGATTTGGATTGCGGGAATAATAAATCGTTGCCGACATAGTACCCTCAAAAATACACACCTGCGCAGCGTAATTCCTGCGGAAGCCAAAGCAATGAAAAAGCCCCCGAAAAACGGGGGCTTCAACAAAACTCAGCAGTGAGAAAGAAGTTAGATCCCCAGTTTCTGTGCCACCATCTGGTTCACCACAGCCGGGTTGGCCTTGCCACCCGTAGCTTTCAGAACTTGGCCCGTAAACCAGCCTGCCAACTTGGCGTTGACCTTGGCCTTTTCCACCTGTTCCGGGTTCGCCGCGATCAGGTCGTCCAGCGCCTTTTCGATTGCCCCGGTGTCGGTCACGGCCTTCATGCCATGCTTTGCCGCCACCTCGGCAGGGTCTCCGCCTTCGGTCCACAAGAGTTCGAACAGGTCCTTGGCCATCTTTCCGGTGATCTCACCTTTGGCCAAAAGATCAATCATTCCGCCAAGTTGCGCGGCCGTTACCGGAGTTTCCGAGATCGACTTGCCTTCCTTGTTCAATCGCCCGAACAGTTCGTTGATGATCCAGTTGGCGGCCACTTTGCCGTCACGGCCCTTGGCTACTTCGTCAAAGAAATTCGCGGCATCCAGTTCCGCTGTCAGCACATTGGCATCGTAATCGGTCAGGCCGAAGTCCTGCATGAAGCGGGCTTTCTTGGCATCGGGCAATTCCGGCATCCGTGCAGCGATGTCGTCGACCCAACCCTGTTCAATCTCCAGTGGCAGCAGATCGGGGCAAGGGAAATAGCGGTAGTCATAGGCCTCTTCCTTGGACCGCATCGACCGCGTTTCACCCTTGTCGGGATCGTAAAGCCGGGTTTCCTGATCGACCTTGCCGCCATCTTCCAAAATGGCGATCTGGCGGCGGGCCTCGTAGTCGATGGCCTGCTGGATGAAGCGCAGCGAATTCATGTTCTTGATCTCGCAGCGCGTCCCAAGATGCGAGAAATCTTGTGTTTCCTGATACTTCTCATAGGCGCCGGGACGGCAGACCGACACGTTCACGTCAGCCCGAAGGTTGCCGTTCTGCATGTTGCCATCACAAGTGCCCAGATAGCGCAGGATCTGGCGCAATTTCGAAACATAGGCCGCAGCCTCTTCCGGCCCGCGAATATCGGGACGGCTGACGATTTCCATCAGGGCCACGCCCGTCCGGTTGAAATCGACGAAAGACATGTTCGGATCCATGTCATGGATCGACTTGCCAGCGTCCTGCTCAAGGTGGATGCGCTCAATCCGTACGCGACGCGCTGCGCCGGGGCCCATTTCCACGATCACTTCGCCCTCGCCCACGATGGGATGGTAAAGCTGCGAAATCTGGTATCCTTGCGGCAGGTCCGGGTAGAAATAGTTCTTTCGGTCGAAAGCCGAAAACAGGTTGATCTTCGCCTTAAGTCCAAGGCCCGATTTAACGGCCTGTTCCACGCAATATTCGTTGATAACCGGCAACATACCCGGCATCGCGCAATCAACGAACGAAACGTTCGAGTTCGGCTCATTCCCGAATTGGGTCGAGGCCCCGGAAAACAGCTTGGAATTCGAGCTGACCTGCGCGTGGATTTCCATCCCGATCACAAGTTCCCAATCATGCTTTGCGCCAGCGATCACCTTGGGCGTCGGGGCTTCATAGGTTAGGTCCAGCATGGGTCGTCTCCCTTTGGTCTTCTGCGTTCTTTAGGGGGCCGGAAGGCGAGGAGCAAGGCCTGCAAAGGCGGAATGCCGCCGATACGACCAAGCTAGGCTTGTCTGAATCGCAAGAACAGGGTGAATCCGCCGGGTCGTCCACCTGACGGGCGGTGTAACAGATGTGCCTTTAAAATGCGTTTTGCCCTTGCTGCCATTCTCGTCGCAACCGTGTCCCTGACGGGATGCGTCGCTGCTTCCAAGCCTTCGACCGAAACCGACTCGTTGCCTGCCATGCGGTGGGATCACCGCCCTGAAGCAACGGAATGGACCAAAAGCTCGATGAACGTGGTGGCTATGGCCGACGACAAGCTGGCAGAGCAAATTCCGGCTGACATCGAAGGCTGGTGCCCCGGCTACAAAACCGCTTCGGTCAAAGACCGCCGCGCATTTTGGGTGGGTCTGCTGTCAGCGACCGCCAAACATGAAAGCACTTGGAACCCGAATGCTTCGGGCGGCGGTGGGAAATGGATTGGCCTTATGCAGATCGACCCACGTACGGCAAAGAACTATGGCTGTTCTGCAAAAACCGTTTCTGAATTGAAGAACGGTTCGGCCAATCTGGCTTGTGCTATTCGGATCATGTCGTCCCAAGTGGCGAAAGACGGACTGGTGGCAGGCGGTGGTAACCGCGGGATCGGACGTGACTGGGCACCGTTCCGCAGCGCCTCCAAGCGTGCTGATATGGCGGCATGGACCAAGAGCCAGCCCTATTGCCAAGGCTAACCTAGCGAGGCCCCCGATTTGACGATTGAGCCAATCGCAAATCGGGCGCCCCACTTGCTGAACGGTCGCTGCCTGCGTATGTCAGGTTAATGATCCAAAGCTTGCTCAACCGCCTCTTGGCCCCCGCCCCTGAACGTCTTCCCGAACCGGATGCGCGCATCGCTCTTGCCGCATTGATGGTTCGGGTCGCAAAGGCTGATGGAAAATACGACGCTGCCGAAACTGCACGCATCGACAAGGTCTTGGCTGAACATCACCGCCTTTCCCCGTTCCAAGCCGCAGCATTGCGGACCGAAGCGGAAGAGCTGGAAGCCGCGGCTCCGGACACTGTGCGGTTCACCCGTGCGCTGAAAGCTGCGACGGACCCAGAGGATCGAGCCGCGATGATGCAGGCGCTTTGGTCTGTCGCCTTGGCGGATGGTCTGCGGGACTCAGAAGAAGACGCGCTTTTGCGCCTCGTTTCAGATCTTCTTGGCTTGCGCGACGTAGACAGTGCCCTTGCTCGACAAAGGGCTGCCAAGGAATGATTGCGTCCCTCGCCATGTACGACCGCCCGGAAATGCACGCGGCGAACGACCGCTTTTGGGCGCTGATCCGAGATGAGTTGCGCAGCCGGGGCATTTCTGCTCCGGCAGGGCTGACCCGTGGCGATGACGCCTATTGGGCGACATGGGAATCGCCTGATCTTGTTTTTTCGCAGACCTGCGGCCTGCCGTTCCGGGCAAAGTTGCACGACCACGTCACCCTTGTCTGTACGCCTGACTATGGCGTCGCAGGTTGTCCGCCTGGGTATTACCGGTCTGTTTTTGTGGTCAGAAGAGAAGACGCGCGCAGCTTTCCCGACGATTTCAGCCAAGCAGATTTCGCTTTCAATGAAGGCCTTTCGCAATCTGGCTGGGCCGCGGTAAAGGCGTGGTTTGATGCTCGCAACCTGCCCCTCTTGCCAAGATTGCGGACCGGATCTCACGCTGCATCAGCCCAAGCTGTTGTGGATGGAAAGGCCGACTTTGCCGCCCTTGATGCCGTTACCTGGGAACTCCTCTCGGCTGCTACGTACTGGGCGAAGGATCTTCGGGTGGTCGGGTTGTCCGACCCGACTCCGGGGCTTCCCTACATTACGGCACTGGGGAATGACGCGTCGCTGTGTCGCGGCGCTGTTGAGGCCGCTTTCGACCGGCTTTCTCAGGACGATCGGCGTGTCCTGCGTCTGCGCGGGATCACCTTTATTCCCGAAACGGCCTACCTTGCTTTGCCCATCCCAGCAGCACCTGATCAGAATGAGCAGACGTTTTGATCAATTTCTTCGGTTTTGGCCCTGAGCGCGTCAGAAATGCCGTTGCAAACTGCCACTTATTGCGCCCTATTTGATCAACTGACCAACGAAAGCCGCGAACCAACGTGACAGACACTGCCGACACACCCGTCATTGAAATCCATGACCTGCACAAGGCCTATGGCAGCCTTGAGGTGTTAAAGGGCGTGGATCTTACGGCGCATCGTGGGCATGTTGTCAGCCTGATCGGCTCGTCGGGTTCCGGCAAATCCACGCTTTTGCGGTGCTGCAATTTGCTAGAAGAAAGCCAGCAGGGCGAGATTCGCTTCGAAGGCGAAGCGGTGCGCTGGAAAGGTCAGGGCATGGCACGGCACCCGGCCGACAAAGCGCAAGTCACCCGGATGCGCACGAACCTTTCGATGGTTTTTCAGCAGTTCAATCTCTGGTCCCACATGACGATCTTGCAAAACGTCATGGAAGCCCCGGTCACGGTCATGAAGCGCGACCCGAAAGAGGTTGAAGCCAAGGCCCGGGAATATCTGGCCAAAGTTGGCATCGTGGACAAATGCGATGCATGGCCTGCCCAGCTTTCAGGCGGTCAACAGCAACGCGCCGCAATCGCCCGCGCCCTTTGCATGGAACCGCGCGCACTTTTGTTCGATGAACCGACCAGTGCCCTGGATCCTGAACTGGAACAAGAAGTCGTCAAGGTGATCAAAGCCTTGGCAGACGAAGGCCGCACCATGATCCTTGTTACCCATGACATGAAACTGGCCGCTGACGTGTCAGACCATGTCATTTTCCTGCATCAGGGAAAGATCGAAGAAGAAGGCCCACCCGAAAGCCTGTTCGGGGCGCCAAAATCGGAACGCCTGCGTGGCTTCCTTTCTTCGACCGGGAAACTAGACTGAACCCATAACAACAGCTACCACAGGGGAGACATCCATGAAAAAGCTGATGCTTGCCACCGCGCTTCTGGCGCTGACTGCAGGGGCCTCGATGGCCCAAACCGTCCGTATGGGCACCGAGGGCGCCTACCCTCCCTACAACTTCATCAACGACAAGGGCGAAGTTGACGGGTTCGAGCGCGAACTGGGAGACAAGCTCTGCGAACTGGCCGGCCTGACCTGTGAATGGGTTACAAATGATTGGGACTCGATCATTCCGAACCTGCAGTCTGGCAACTACGACACCATCATCGCTGGCATGTCGATCACTGACGAGCGCGAAAAGGTGATCGACTTCACCCAGAACTACATCCCACCAGCTTCGTCGGCCTACATGGCGCTGACCGCTGACGCAAAGATTGGCGAAGGCGCGGTGATCGCCGCTCAGGTTGGCACGATCCAAGCAGGCTATGTCGCCGAGTCGGGCGCAACGCTGCTGGAATTCGCAACCCCGGACGAAACCGTTGCTGCCGTGAAAAATGGCGAAGCTGACGCTGTTTTCGCGGATAAGGACTACCTCGCTCCGGTCGCGGCCGAATCGGGCGGCGCACTTGTTCTTCTGGCTGAAGAAGTACAGCTTGGCGGTGGCGTTGGCATGGGTCTGCGTGAAAGCGACACCGAGCTGAAAGAGAAGTTCAACGCTGCCATCCAGACTCTGAAGGATGATGGTTCGCTGAACACCATGATCAAAAAGTGGTTCGGCGAAGAAGCCGCTGTGTTCTGATCTAAAGACGGTCCGCGCTCATTCTGATGGGCGCGGACCGGACCAGCCCCATGTTTTCAGCTTGCGCCGATCCCAAATCGATTGAAGGCCTTCAATGGCTGCTCTGCTACCTGACCACAGGCAAGCATGTTGAGTTCTATTGGTCCTTTGTCACCGTCCTCACGCTTCTTGCGGTGACGGCACCCGTCGCCTTGGCGTTCGGATTTGGTGGCGCGATGGCGGCACGCAGTCATTTCCTGCCGTTGCGGATCTTGGGCAAAGGGTACACCGGTATGGTTCGCGGCGTGCCTGATATCGTCTTTTTCCTATTTTTCGTGATAGCCCTTGATCAAGGGATCGAGTGGTTGAACCACCAGATTCAATGCCCTGACTGGACTGAGCCCGTGCGTCAGGGTCTTGAATTCAGGGTTTGTCCCGAGGCCAAGGTGCCTTTGAACAGCTCTCCGCAAACGGTCCACAAGCTCTATGGCTTTGGCTTGGCAGTCGTGACCTTTGCGCTGGTGTTCGGCGCCTTTGCAGCCAATGTCCTATACGGGGCAATGTTGGCAGTGCCGCGGGCGCAACTGGAAACCGCCGAAGCCTATGGCATGTCCCATCGTCAGGTGTTCCGGCGAATTCTCGTGCCGCAAATGTGGGTCTATGCCCTGCCCGGATTGTCCAACCTCTGGATGATCCTGATTAAGGCAACGCCTTTGCTTTTCTTGTTGGGCGTCCAAGACATCGTCTATTGGGCCCGAGAGTTGGGGGGCGCAAAAACCAGCGCTTATGAATATCCGCATCCCGATTGGCGACTGTGGTACTTCCTGTTCCTTTTGGTCTTTTACCTTGCCTTTACCAAGGTTTCGGAGGTGGCCCTGAACCGCGTGGCGGCGCGGCTTTCCAAAGGGCAAGCCACGGCCGCAGGTGAGGCGATGCGAAAGGCGGCGGCATGACCTGTCTTGAAACCATCGGCGCATACGCGTTCCGGTCGCTTGGCTACGGCGAACGTTTGCTGCCGCGGACGGATTTTACGCTGTGCCAACAGTTCACTTTGATCGGCTCGGGCTTGATCTGGAACATCTATTTCGGTCTCTTGGCTCTGTTCTTCGGCTTTTTCCTTGCCAATGCCCTGGCAATGGCAAAGGCCTCGTCACATGCCTATGCCCGCAAACCGGCAGAATGGTTCATCTTTATCTTCCGCGGCTCGCCATTGTTCATCCAGTTCTTTTTGGCCTACGAGGCGCTTCAGCTTTTGCCCAAGGCGGGGATAGAAATCTTTGGCATTACAGTACAAACCGCATGGACGACCAAGGCTTGGGCTGGCGCTTTGTTTGTTCTGTTCCTGAACACGGCGGCCTATTCTGCCGAAATCTTTTATGGCGCGCTTCGGTCCATTCCGAAGGGTGATTTGGAAGCAGCCGATGCCTATGGCATTACTGGCTGGAACCGATTTATCCGCATTCAATGGCCAACGATGCTGCGCCTTGCCTGGCCCGCCTACACCAATGAAGCGATCTTTCTGTTTCACTCGACAGCGCTTGTCTTCTTTTCGGGCTTTCCTGCGTTCCAGCAACGGGGCGACGCGCTGTATTACGCGAATTACTTCGCCGATAAGACGTTCAACCCGTTCATACCCTACCCGATTGTGGCTGTGTACTTCATTATATTGACGCTGATCCTGATCACCATCTTTGGGCTGATCAACAAACGGCTCAACCGCCACTTGCCTTCGAACATGGGTGGCAAAATTCGCTTGCGTCCGCAACTGGTCCGGTAGTACGCTACATTTGATCAAATTATTCAGGCACCCGCCTGGACCTGTCTTAGGACGGGATTCAAGGATCAATACAGGGACGAACTCAGGCGGTCCTTTTCAGGGCTGCCGGTGAGAAACGATCATGATGAAGGATTATCTGCGGAAGCACCCGCAAGTGCGTACGATCCGAGTGGCCGCCGCTGACCTGAACGGTCAGGCTCGAGGGAAGCGCATCCCGGCGCGATTTGCCGACAAGGTGGTAAAAGACGGAACCCGTTTCCCCTTTTCGGTCCTGAACCTCGACATCTGGGGGGAGGACATTGACGACAGCCCACTGGTTTTCGAACAAGGCGACCAAGATGGCGTTCTGAAGCCCACTGAACGCGGCTTCATGCCTATGCCATGGCTAGAAGCCCCGACCGCGCTTTTGCCGATCTGGATGTTTCGCGAAAATGGCCAGCCCTACGAAGGCGATCCGCGCCACGCCTTGAACGCCGTTGTGCAGCGCTACAAAGCCCGCGGCCTGACACCCGTTGTGGCTATGGAACTGGAATTCTTTCTGATCGACGATTCGGGCAAGAACCTTCAGGTGCCACTGTCCCCCCGCTCAGGAAAGCGCCGCAAGGCAGCCGAGACCTTGTCGATCCGCGCTCTGGATGCCTTTGACACTTTCTTTACCGATCTCTACGACGCCTGCGAGGCGATGGATATTCCGGCAGACACCTCGACCTCTGAAACCGGTCTTGGTCAGTTCGAAGTGAACCTGATGCATTGCGACGATGCCCTTCGTGCGGCAGACGATGCATGGCTTTTCAAAATGCTTGTCAAAGGCTTGGCCCGCCGTCACGGCTTTGCCGCAAGCTTCATGGCAAAGCCCTATTCTGAATATTCAGGTTCGGGTTTGCACACACATTTCAGCGTCATCGACAACAATGGCGACAATGTCTTTGACTCCGGCGGCCCCAAGGGCACCGCAATGCTGCGCAATGCGGTTGCGGGTTGTCTGAATGCGATGCATGACTCGACATTGCTTTTTGCGCCCCACCAGAACAGCTACGAACGTCTTGTTCCAGACAAGCACGCACCTACCGCCATTTGCTGGGGCTATGAAAACCGCACTGCGGCCATTCGCATTCCGGCTGGCAGCCCTGCCGCCCGTAGGATTGAACATCGCGTGGCAGGCGGCGACGTGAACCCCTATCTGATGCTTGCGGTTATTCTTGGCGCGGCATTGGATGGCATCGAACACGAGATGGAACCACCGTCGCCGGTAACCGGAAACGCCTATGCAGTTGAGGATTTACAGCAGATCCCGTCGACTTGGTTGGCAGCGATTGATGCGTTTGAACAGTCGAAAATCCTTCCGCGTTTCCTGCACAAGGAATTGATCCGCAACATGGTGCAAACCAAGCGTCAGGAGCTGCACTACATTGAGGATCTTTCTGAATCGGAGCGGGTCGAGCTCTATCTCGATACCGTTTGACGCCTAGCTTCGGAGGTCAGGCTCTTTCGAAACGCTTGACCTCCCCCAGGGCCTTCACGCTAGACTTTGGCAATATTGCGCACAGGACAACATGCTGATCGGCATTTTGCAGACCGGGCTTGCCCCCGAAAACCTCGCCCCTCAAATGGGTGACTATCCGGACATGTTTGCCCGGCTCCTTGATGGAAATGGCTTTACCTTCAAGACCTTTCGCGTTGTCGAGGGCGAGTTTCCAAATTCGGTGAAAGATTGCGACGGCTGGCTGATCACTGGGTCGCGCCACGGTGTTTACGAAGATCATCCGTGGATCGCTCCACTCGAACAGTTCATTCGCGATGCCTTTGCGGCACATGTGCCTGTCGTCGGCATCTGTTTTGGGCACCAGATCATCGCGCAGGCCATGGGTGGCAAGGTCGAGCGTTATGCAGATGGCTGGGCTGTCGGAGCGACCGATTATGACTTTGGCGGCGACACCATCACCCTCAACGCCTGGCACCGCGATCAGGTGACCAAAGTTCCCGAGGGTGCAAAGGTCGTAGCAACGAACGAATTCTGTACAAACGCTGCGCTTCTTTATGACGATCGCGCATTCACGGTACAGGCCCATCCCGAATTCCGCCCCGAATTCGTTGATGGGTTGATGAAGACACGGGGCAAGGGCGTCGTACCCGATGCGCTGATGGCCGAAGCGGCTGAGCGACTGGATCGTCCCCTTCATGACAAGACAATTGCCGCGCAGATCGCGGCTTTCTTCAAGGCACCACGGGCCTAATGCCCGGCGGGCAAATAAAGAGTGTGACCCATGTCCAATTGGACGGATAAGCTGCCAGAGGCGGCACTGGAATTCATTGCAAATCGGCGCGTCGACGAGGTTGAATGTATCATCGGCGACATTGCCGGTGTGGCGCGTGGCAAGGCAATGCCTGCTGCAAAATTTGGCACACAGACCAGTTACTTTCTGCCGAATTCCATTTTCCTTCAAACGATTACGGGAGAATGGGCGGACAATCCTTTTGACGCCTTCACCGAGCCAGACATGATACTAGAGCCGGATTGGTCAACTGCGACGGCTGCACCATGGACGGCTGACGTGACCTTGCAGGTGATCCATGATGCAAAAGACCAAGAAGGCAATCTTGTGCCCTTTGCTCCGCGCAACGTGCTTCGCCGGATCGTAAAGCTTTATGAGGCACAGGGCTGGCGCCCTGTTGTCGCTCCAGAGATGGAATTCTTTCTGACGGCCCGCAACACCGACCCGAACATGCCAGTGCAACCCCCGATGGGGCGTTCCGGTCGCCGTGCAGCGGGCAAACAGGCATACTCAATGTCTGCCGTTGATGAATACGGCAAAGTTATCGACGACATTTACGATTTCGCCGAGGCACAGGGGCTAGAGATTGACGGCATTCTTCAAGAAGGTGGAGCCGGACAAATTGAATTGAACCTAGCCCATGGTGACCCTGTTCGTCTGGCCGATGACGTTTTCTTTTTCAAACGGCTGATCCGTGAAGCGGCCCTGCGACACGATTGTTTTGCAACCTTCATGGCAAAGCCTATTGCAGGCGAACCCGGCAGTGCCATGCATATCCACACCTCGGTCGTTGATATCGAAACGGGGAAAAACATTTTTGCGGGCCCAAAGGGCGTGGAAACTGAGGCGTTCAACCACTTCATCGGCGGGATGCAAAATCACATGGCTGCTGCAGTGGCGCTGATGGCCCCCTACGTGAACAGCTATCGCCGCTATGTCCCTGATTTCGCGGCGCCCATCAATCTGGAATGGGGACGCGACAACCGTACGACCGGGCTTCGCATTCCGATCTCCTCCCCCGCAGCGCGGCGTGTAGAAAACCGCCTTCCGGGGATGGACTGCAACCCCTATCTCGGTATCGCCGCGACTTTGGCCTGCGGTTATTTAGGGCTGATGGAGCAAAAGGCCGCGCGACCTGAATTTGTTGGGTCGGCCTACATCGACAGCGATGAAATCCCGGTGAACCTTGGCGATGCATTGGATCTGCTGGATGAGGATGCGGCCCTGAAAGAGATTTTGGGCACCGATTTTTGCGCTGTCTATGACAGCGTAAAGCGCAATGAATACAAAGAGTTCCTTCAGGTCATCAGCCCCTGGGAACGCGAACACCTCTTGTTGAACGTATGAACCTTCTGCATGTCAACGATAAGGCGGGTGAATACCCCGCCAAATCCTACTACGCCGCGACAGCGACAGCCTATGACCGTTTTCCAATTCTGAAAGGCGAACGACGCGCAGATGTCTGCATCATCGGCGGCGGATACACAGGGCTCTCTGCCGCGCTCCATTTGGCAGAGTCTGGGCTGGATGTCGTCCTGCTGGAGGCTCATCGGGTTGGCTTCGGAGCCTCTGGTCGCAACGGCGGCCAGGTTGGCTCTGGTCAACGCCAAGAACAAGACTGGCTAGAGAAACAGTACGGTCATGATGTCGCAAAGTTGCTTTGGTCTTTGGGCGAAGATGCAAAGGCACTTGTTAAGGAGATGATTGCCCGGCATCAGATGCCGGTCACCTTCTATCCCGGTGTGGCCCATGCGTGCTGGACCGACAGTGAGGTGCGTCATAGCCACACTTACGCCGATAAACTCCGCAAAGAATATGGCTATGATCACATCCAGCCGCTTGATCAGGTCGAAATCCGAGACTTAATCGGATCTCGCTCGTACAAAGGTGGCGATATCGACATGGGCGCGGGCCATCTGCACCCGTTGAACTTCGCGATCGGCATGGCAAAAGCGGCGTCGGCAGCAGGCGCGCATTTGTTTGAGCGGTCTGAGGTTCACCACATTCATCGGGGCAAGACGCACGTCGTCAGCACCCACTCAGGGCGTGTCACCTGCGATCAACTCATCCTCGCGTGCAATGGCTATCTTGGCGGGCTTGAACCCCAAGTCGCAGCACGAGTGATGCCAATCAACAATTTCATCGTCGCAACAGAGCCGCTTGGCGAGTCTGCCAAAAGTATTCTTGCCCAGCCTGTCGCCGTTGCCGACACCAAGTTCGTCGTCAATTACTGGCGATTATCCGAGGACAACAGGCTCTTGTTCGGGGGGGGCGAAAGCTATGGGTACCGCTTCCCTGATATCGTAAAAACCGTTTCGAAACCGATGCTTGAAGTCTACCCTCAGCTTAAGGACACGCGCCTTGATTTTGCTTGGGGGGGGACATTGGCCATAACTATGAACCGCATGCCTTGCCTTATGCGACCCGCATCGAATGTTCTTTCGGCCTCTGGATATTCTGGGCATGGCGTTGCGATGGCAACTTTGGCTGGAAAATTGATGGCGATGGCGGTTTCCGGTCAAGCACAGCAGTTCGATGTGATGGCTTCGCTCCCGCAATCCCGGTTCCCTGGTGGCGTCGCATTTCGATGGCCTTTGCTGGTTCTGGCCATGACGTGGTTTTCCCTGCGCGACAGGCTTGGCCTTTAACGCCTGCTCCTGTCATCAACTTGTAACTGGTTCAGTGTGGGTGATTATATTAAAACATAATTAATGTGATCTTAAGGCAATCGAAATGAAAATAGGTGCACTGGCGGCTCCGAAGACCTACTCGGCAGAACCGATCCCTTCGGGAGTCCTTCCAGAAATCGAGAGATTGTTGGCCACAGGTGACCTTTTTCGATACACAGCAGAAGCTGATGCCGCGGTCAGCCTGCTTGAACGAGATTTTGCAGAACACATGGGCACGCGCTATGCGCTTGCAGTGTCGTCCTGCTCGGCGGCTTTGTTCCTGTCGCTCAAGGCACTTGATCTGCCCCGCGGCGCACGCGTTCTGATACCCGCCTTTACGTTTGCTGCCGTGCCATCAGCTGTCGTGCACGCAGATTGCGTGCCGGTCTTGGTTGAGGTCAAAGATAACTACAGAATTGATCTTGAAGACTTTTCCAAAAAGCTCGTGGATGCGGACGCGGTGATGATCAGCCATATGCGCGGCCACACCTCGGACATGGACCACATCTTGCGCGAAGCCGACATTGCCGGCATCCCCGTCATTGAAGACGCGGCACATTCTCTTGGAACACTCTGGTCAGGACGAAAAATCGGGACGCTCGGGAAGATTGGCTGCTTCAGCTTTCAATCTTACAAGCTCGTCAATGGCGGTGAAGGCGGGATGCTGATTACCGACGACCCAGAGATAGCTGCGCGCGCAGTGATCATGTCTGGTGCTTATGAAGAGAATTGGAAGAAACATCCGGGTTTTCAGAACAGCTTTTGTAATTGGCAGAACCGATTGCCGCTTTACAATCTGCGCATGCAAAACCTTTCGGCGGTGGTCATTCGGGCACAATTGCCAGAGATCGAACGTCGTGTGAGGGATGGGCGCCGCAACCACGATTATGTTGCCAAGATCCTGAATGATAGCGGCTATTTCTCGGTCCCAGATGCACTCCCCCAAGAAGAACGGGCTCCGGACTCAATTCAGTTCAACTTTGTGGGGGCGTGGAGCGACGAAGCCGCGCGGCAGTTCCAGTCGATTGCCAAGGAAAACCGTGTCTCTGTGCAAGTTTTTGGTCTTTCTCAGGGGAATGCGCGTGCTTACTGGAATTGGCAATTCCTTGACGATCTTCCTGAACTTCCTCAGACGAGAAATATGCTGATGCGGGCCTGCGACGTTCGCCTTCCAGCCCAACTTTCAACAGAAGAACTTGATTACATAGCAGAAAACTTGATCCAAGCTGCATCCTTGACCCGGACAAAGAAGTAGCCGGACGAAGCGAAAATTTCGGTCAAATCATTGGCAGCGCGGACCGCTTCCTGACCCTTCGAAATGATCAGTGAGCAAAGACACCGTCCATGGACGGGAAACCCTTGACTTCGATGGGATTCCCACTTGGATCCCGAAAGAACATCGTCCATTGCTCTCCGGGTTCCCCTTCAAATCGAACGGAAGGAGGTAGCACGAAAGGCACCCCGGCATTGACGAGGCGGTCAGCCAGTTTCCGCCAGTCATCAAGATGCAAAACCACCCCGAAATGCGGCATGGGTACCATCTTGTCGCCGACTTTACCCGTTGCATCATTTGCAAAGGGCGCTCCCAGGTGCAGGCTCAACTGATGGCCAAAGAACGAGAAATCCACCCAAGTTGCAGTAGATCTTCCCTCTTCACATCCCAAGACAGTGCCATAGAAATGCCGAGTCCTTTCAAGGTCAGTAACGTGGATTGCCAAGTGAAAAGGCGTAAGCATACCGGTTCTCCCTATCTGTGCCCGAAAACTACTTGAAAAGCACCCGCCTTCAACAGCCTTTCCCGTTGATGCAAAGGCGGCAGCCCCCTAAAGTTTCGTAAAACTTAGGGAGGATTCCATGACCGATGCCCCGAATTACGGGTTTGACACTTTAGCCATCCATGCTGGAACGGAACCGGACCCGGCCACCGGGGCGAGACAAGTTCCGATCTACCAAACAACGGCCTATGTCTTCAAAGATGCTGACCACGCGGCCCGATTGTTCAATTTGCAGGAAGTTGGCTACATTTATTCCCGCCTGACAAACCCCACAGTCAGCGCCTTAGCCAATCGAATTTGCGCATTGGAAGGTGGCGCTGGTGCGATCTGCTGCTCGTCCGGGCATGCTGCTCAAATCATGGCTCTCTTTCCACTGATGAGCCCCGGCAAGAACATCATCGCCAGCACGCGCCTTTATGGCGGGACGATGACTCAGTTCAGCCAGACGATTAAGCGGTTTGGCTGGTCAGCGAAATTCGTAGATTTTGACGATCTTGCTGCACTGGAGTCTGCAGTAGACGATGATACCCGTGCCATTTTCTGTGAGTCCATCGCCAATCCGGGCGGCTACATCACTGATCTAGATACTGTTTCCGCTGTTGCCGATAAGGTTGGCTTGCCCCTTATCGTCGATAACACAAGTGCTTCGCCCTACCTTTGCAATCCCATAAAACATGGCGCCACGCTGGTGGTTCATTCTACGACCAAGTATCTGACCGGCAACGGAACGGTCACCGGCGGCGCGGTTGTGGATTCAGGCAAATTTGACTGGTCCGCAAGCGGCAAGTTCCCTTCGCTTTCAGAACCAGAACCGGCTTATCACGGTCTGGCCTTCCACCCGGCGCTTGGCGCGATGGCGTTTACGTTCCATTCAGTCGCTGTTGGTCTGCGCGATCTGGGCATGACCATGAACCCACAAGGCGCCCATTACACGTTGATGGGGATCGAAACGCTTAGCCTTCGCATGCAGCGCCATGTCGAAAACGCCAAGGCGGTTGCCAAATGGCTGGAAAATGATCCACGCGTCGAATACGTCACCTATGCTGGGCTGGAAAGCAGCAAATACTATGATCGTGTAAGCCGTATTTGCCCAAATGGTGCGGGGGCGCTGTTCACCTTTGCACTTAAGGGTGGGTACGATTCCTGCGTAAAATTGATCAATAATCTCAAACTGTTCAGCCATGTGGCGAACCTGGGAGATACGCGAAGCCTGATCATTCATTCCGCCTCGACCACGCACCGTCAGCTGACAGAAGAACAACAGATCAAAGCTGGCGCGGCCCCGAATGTTGTTCGGGTCTCTATCGGCATTGAGGATGTGAAAGACATCATCGCCGATCTTGATCAGGCCTTGGCCGCAGCACATTCCTGATAAGTCTGGGCGCACCGATAATCGGTGCGCCCTTCTTTGCGTTACTGGACGATTTCGTAAACCACAGTGACGTTCGCTAGGGTTGCAACCTCTCCACCTTGAACGGGAACGGCCTCAGGCATAGCGTCTCCCGCTGTCCGAAACATGGGCGCGGGCTGTGAGTAGCCGCCGTTTTCGCTGATCGACACAATCTTTCCCACCTTGGCTCCTGCGGCTTCGACCAGCAAGGTTGCCCGCGCATGTGCATCGGCCACAGCTTCCGCCCTCGCAAGATCCATCGCCGGACGTGGGTTCGACAGACCGAAAGACAATCCGTTCAATGTGTTCGCCCCGTCCGTGATCGCAGCATCCAGCACTTCGCCAAGTCTCAGCAGGTCGCGAATTCGGATCATCACCTGATTGCTGGCAGTGTAACCGGCGATCTTCGGCGTGGCGCCGCTGTCATAACCTGTCCAATTCGGATTCAAGGACAGGTTGGATGTCTGCACATCCCTTTCAGCAATTCCTGCGGATTTCATTCGTTCCAGAACGATTTTAAGTGATGCTGTATTGGCAGACATTGCCTCGGCAGCAGTTGCACCTTCTGTCGTCACCCCCAGGGAAAGCACAGCCATATCAGGCGCACCTTCGATCGAGCCCTCTCCGACAACCGTAATGGTCGGCAGGGACTCGGCAAAGGCTTCGGACGTCAGGGGCAGAAGAAACGGGGCAGCCAGAACAACGGCTCGAAACAACGACATGAGTAAACCTCCTTGGCTCAGGTCTTGCACAATCGGGTGATAAGACGCTTGCAGCAAGCTGATCCTTGGTCCGATCACGGGCTTTTTCTTTCTTTCGGCAAAAAGCTGCTGTAGGAAGATTTGACCCGCGCGGGACCGTTTCCGCGCCCCCCTTGCACATGCTAGACGCCGGATATGAAACCGAGTTTTGCACTTAACTTGTCAGACGATGGCGTCACACTTCTTCACCGCACTGCGCGGGGATGGATGGACGTTGGTCGCGCCGACTTCGCTGACCCAGATTTTACAGCGGCCTTGGACTACCTTCGCAGCACCGCGATGGGACTGTCGCCCAAAGGCATTGCAACAAAACTGGTCATTCCCAACAGTCAGATTCTCTTCCTGACACTCGAGGCCCCCGGCCCAAGCGACGAAGATCGGGAATCTCAAATTCGAGCGGCGCTGGAAGGCAGAACGCCATATTCCGTCGACGAGTTGAGTTTTGACTGGTCGAGTAGCGGATCACAGGTCAATGTTGCGGTTGTCGCGAAGGAAACCCTTTCCGAAGCAGAGGCCTTTGCTGCAGAACATCGGTTCAACCCGGTTTCGTTCGTTGCCATTCCCGAGGCAGGTTTCGACAAAGAGCCCTTCTTGGGCATCGCTGCCTCGGCTGCCGCAAACCTTTCCGGATCGCAGCGAATTGAACCCGACGAGGAGATCATCCAAGTCGTTTCACGCGAACCCGCGAGATCGGCGGAAGAAAAACCAGAGCCACAACCCGAGCTGGAAACTCCACCGCAGTCGGTAAGCGTTTCAGCGGTTGAGCACGAAGATACGCTGGAAACGGAAAAACAGCCGGTAGAGACCATCAGCGAACCTGTTGAAACAGTCAACTTTCAGACGTCAATTGCTTCGGATTTGACCTCTTCTTCGCTTTCCGACACGGGGGCTACTGCGCAATTTCCTTTGGCGGAAGACGCTGCTGATCACGTCCTGCAAGACGGCATGATAGATGGCAACGCAAATGAAGATGCGACCGAAGCGGCCTTTACTGTCGATGTTGAGCCAACGTCTAAGGTCGAAACTGGATTTTCGTCGATTGATCTGCGGACAGAGCCAGTGGCGCCCCCGACAGCAGAAAAGACTTCCACTGTATCTGTAGAGCCGTTGATGGCGGCAGATTCATCGGGACGTCTCGACATCGAAGAAGCCCCCATGGCAATCGATGTGCAGCCGGAAGATGACGTTCCGCCAATGCCTGCGCATCTCCAATCACGGGTTACATCGGTAGAAGCCCCGTCTGACGACGACCTTCCGCCGCCGCTTTCGAATGCTGCGCGTATGGCCTTTGCAAGCCGCCGCTCCCCTGAAAACGCTCCGGCGAGCAAAGTGACCGCGCCGAAAGTTCAGGCGAATGCCGGAGGACACGCAAAGACTGCAGCGGATCAAGCGCTTGCTGCCCGACCCGCAACAGGAAAAGCTCCAACGGTAGAACGCCCAGCAGGGGCTAAGCCACCGCCGAAGTTCAGCTACGATGATCCGGTGCCACCACCGCCTCGCATGCCGGGCGACCCTCCAGTTGCGCCGATGGCAGCGCCGCCAAAGCCGCAAAAATCCTTGCGTGCTCTTGGCAATCTCGTGACCGCTCCGGGCATTCCGGGCGCAAAAGCTAAAAAGCCTGCCGCGCAAAAGCAGACGCAACAGGCGATCAACCCGTCTGAATCAAATACGACCGCCGTCAATCCTGATAGTCTGGCCCGCGGACTTGGAGCAAGAAGAGCCCCTCAACGCGGAAAGCCAAAATATCTTGGCCTTATCATGACAGGCGTTCTGCTGTTGATGCTTGCCATCGTCGCAGCTTGGTCATCCATCTACCTGACCCAGAATGCGGAACCAACTGACAGCGATCAGATTGAAAGCGCCAGAGCTTCCAGCCCGTCGCCTCAAGCTGAAGCTGAAGCTGATCTCCAAACCGTCGCTGCGCCAATCGCAGTAGAACCAGAACTTCCTAGTGTTGATGACGAAGCGGCCGCAGATGGCGAAGTCGTGACTGCGACCGAGCCAGCCGACCAAAACGCCATATCCCTAGCGGCCGCTGAACCTGCCAATGAGGCCGCAGAAACGCCGACGTCAGAACCTGCGCCCGAAACCGGCGTTGAGAGTGACGTTGCTGCCTCATCTGTGCCCGGTAGCCCCGAGCAAGATGAAATCTTTTTGGCCGGGATGGACACGCCGCCCTCTTCAAGCGATCCGTTGACCTTGCCCGCACCTGCGGCGGCCGGCGATATCTTGCCTGAACAGCCAATGCCACCGCCACCTTTTGGAACAGTTTATCAGTTTGATGAAAATGGCCGCATCGTTCCGACGACCGAAGGTATAGTAACGCCCGAGGGGGTGATGCTGGTTTCAGGAAAGCCACCGCTAGTTCCGCCAGCCCGACCCGAGACCGTGACAGCGGCGGCAGCAGCTGTCGCGCCAAGCCCTGTTGAAACGGTCGTCGCTGTAGAATCTCCGCTTACCCCAGCCGAAACCTTTGCCGCTGATCCAACACTCGCTGACTCTCGTCCGCGCATCCGCCCTGAAGATCTGACACCGGCTGCCCCCGCCGCGGGCGAGGATGATGCTTCCCTCGCCCCCGCCGAAGACAGCCGGTTTGCAAGCCTCCGCCCACGTCTTCGCCCAGCAGCCATTCTGGCAGCCGGTGAAGAATCGCGGCTTGCGGCAGAAAAGGCCTCCCTTGCCACCCAGGCGGCCCTGAGTGCTGCAGCGAATGCCGCCGTTGCAGAGGCCAACTCCGATGGCTCGATCAGCCCAATGGCCGTTGCAGTTTCGCGGGTTCCTGCGCCTCGGCCACGCGATCTCAGCCGCGCCGTTGAAGCGGCGGTCGCTGCCGCGGTTCAGCCGAGCAATCGCAAAGCTGCCCCTGATCCAACGCCTCCAAGCGCATCAGAAGAGGGCGATGACGAGCCGGAAACAGCGAGCGCGGCGCCACGCATTCCGACGCGAGCAACGGTCGCTAAACAGGCGACTTATGTGAACGCAATTAATCTATCCAAGATCAATTTGATCGGGGTCTATGGCACGCAGTCAAAGCGCTACGCCTTGATCCGCCAATCGAACGGTCGGTACAAGAAGGTGCGCGTTGGTGACAGCTTTGATGGGGGAACCGTCAAAGCCATAACCACGAATGAAGTCCGGTATCAAAAGGGCGGTCGCCTCGTCTCGCTAACCATGCCGAAGGGTTGATCAGTTACCCGTCGCTAACCCCTGCCTCTGCAAAAGTTGCCATCCCCGAGTGACATGCAACGGCCCCCTTAACGACTCCGATTGCAAGGGCGGCGCCAGACCCTTCTCCAAGGCGCAAGCCAAGCGACAGGATCGGCTCTTTCTTCAGACCAGAAAGCAAACGCGCATGCGCAGCCTCGGCACTCACATGCCCTGCAATGCAGTGATCCAGGGCATCTGAAGTCAGACGTTGCAGCACCAAAGCGGCCGCGCAGCAAATGAAGCCGTCAAGAATCACGGGCACACCCTCAACACGTGCTCGCAAAATGGCCCCCGCCATAGCCGCAATCTCGCGCCCACCCAAACACTGCAAAACGGAAAGCGGGTCATCCAGCACATTCGCATGTAATTTCAAAGCAGCATCGAGTGTCGTACGCTTGCGCTCTAGTCCTTCATCATCCACGCCGGTTCCACGCCCAACCCAATCGGCGGCTGTGCCGCCTAGCAAAGCTGCGGCGATGGCCGCTGCAGAGGTGGTGTTACCGATCCCCATTTCGCCGGTCACAAAGAGATCGGCCTCTGGATTGACCGCCGCCCATCCCTCATTCAATGCCTCACAAAGCTCGTCAGCGGTCATTGCTGGCGCTTGCGTAAAATCGGCGGTGGGTTCATTCAGCCGCAGAGCGCGTACCGTCATGTCAGCACCAAAAGCTTTGGACAGCTGGTTGATGGCAGCGCCGCCGTGCTGGAAATTGGCAACCATTTGTACCGTGACTTCAGGCGGAAACGCACTAACGCCGCGGGCTGCAACCCCGTGATTTCCTGCAAAAATGACCACCTGAATATTTTCAGTGGCTGGTTTTTCCCGCCCCTGCCACGCTGCCATCCAGATCGCGATCTCTTCGAGGCGCCCCAATGCGCCGGGCGGCTTGGTCAGGTGCCCATTCCGGGCTTCTGCCGCTGTTTTTGCCTCTTCATCGGGACTTGGCAGACGGGAGATGATTGCCCGAAACTGGTCCAGATCGTTGAATGAGACTGACATGAGACTTCCTTCATTGCATGACCGCCGTCCCTTGGCTACAGACAGACTAGGCTAAAGGCCAGACTGAAAGGGACAGCTTCATGCCCGAACGCGACACCGCGTCACAACCTTTTCACGACCTTCTTTCCGCATTTGGGTTGCTGACGCGTTTGCCTGTGCCAAGCACCACGCGCCACCGTCCAGAGGCAGCTTGGTGCTGGCCAATCATCGGTGGAATGATTGCTGCGCTCTCTGTTATTCCCGCAATGCTATTGATTGCTATTGGCGCGCCACCGGCTTCAGCCGCCATCCTTCTGCTCACGCTGAGTATCGTCTTGTCGGGCGCCATGCATGAGGACGGATTGGCCGATACCGCAGACGGGCTCTTTGGAGGATGGACCCAAGAACGACGCCTTGAGATTATGAAAGACAGCCATATCGGAAGCTATGGCACGCTGGCGCTAATCCTGGTGCAACTGGCCCTATGGTCTTCATACAGCGCGCTTCTCGGGGTGGCCGACTGGAAAACGATCATTGCAGCGATGATTTTGTCGCGACCGCCGATGGCGGTGCTGATGACCGCCATGCCGAATGCGAGGCGATCCGGACTTTCATCAACGGTCGGCAAACCGGCTAGATGGGCTGCTTTGGTGTCCGTTTTGTTGTCTTTAGTCCTTTCAGGCTTGTTGCTCGACGACCTAGTGACCCTGGCCGCCATGGTCCTTGCCGTAATCATCGCGACGACCGCAATTGGATTGGTTGCAAATCGCAAGATTGGAGGACAAACGGGCGACATCTTGGGCGCGGCGCAACAGATTGCCCTCCTCTGCGCTATTACCGTGGCCCAAATATGAAAAAAGCGGCCCGAGATGGGCCGCTTTTCACTTCAGTTTTTCGAAAATCAAGCAGCGCGGCTGAGCAAAACGTCGTCGACCTTTTTCGCTGCGGCGCCCGTGTCCACTCCCGAAACGGCAGCAACTTCGCGGGTCAAACGCTCAAGTGCAGCCTCGTAAAGCTGACGTTCTGAATAAGATTGCTCGCGCTGATCATCGTGACGGTGGAGGTCACGAACAACCTCAGCAATCGCCATCAGATCACCTGAGTTGATTTTTTGTTCGTATTCCTGCGCCCGGCGAGACCACATCGCCCGCTTAACCTTGGCTTTGCCCTTGAGCGTGTCCAACGCCTTTGAAACGACATCAGGCGCCGAAAGCGGCCGCATACCGATTTCCGTTGCCTTATGCGTCGGCACACGCAAAGTCATCTTGTCCTTTTCGAAGGTGATGACGAAGAGTTCCAGCTTAAAGCCAGCCACTTCCTGCTCTTCGATTGACACGATCTGGCCTACACCATGTGCTGGATAAACGACGAACTCGTTCGGACGAAATTCAGGCTTTTTAGACTTGGTCATTCAGGTCGCTTTCTACCATCTGGTACCTGATCCGGCGACAAATCACCGACCTAAAGCTTTCGCTTTAGGCGATGCTACGCGTTGTCACAAAATTAGCCGTCTCAGGCGAGCAGCGCTGAGCTGGCGTCAGGCATCCATGCTTGTTGATGCACAAGGTATACCACGAAAATGCCCTGATTCCAACTGCCACAGCAGCGGTAAAGGCGGATTCGTCGCCTGAAAATATTCAATTTTCTGTTTCTAAACCGATTCGAAGTGACTTTAGACGCGAATCGGCGACAGAATTATTAACTGCCCTCGCCGGGAGCTTCCGAGAAGTATTTGTCTCGTTTTCCTGTTTCACCATCACGATCTTCAGCACCCGGAAGCGGGTCTTTCTTGACGGTTATGACGGGCCAAAGTTCGGAGTATTTGCGGTTGAACGACACCCACTCCTCCATATCCGGTTCCGTATCCGGGCGAATAGCATCCGCAGGGCATTCGGGTTCACAGACACCGCAATCGATGCACTCATCCGGGTGAATAACCAACATGTTCTCGCCTTCGTAGAAGCAGTCCACTGGGCAGACTTCCACGCAATCGGTGTATTTGCATGCGATACAGTTATCGATCACAACATAGGTCATCGGATCAGGCCTCTTTCGTCGTTGCGACCTTAGCTAGAACAAGCGTCGGGATCATTCAAGCCGAGTTGACGTCTCGTCGTCAGGAATTGGGTCCAAATCAAAATATAGCTCGCGCGCTTCGGAAGCGGGCCCTCGGCGGAAACCAATCGCGAGAACCCGGATCAAACGAATTCTACCCGCTTGGGCAAAGGTCAGCACGTCACCCTCGGAAATTCCATGTCCGGGTTTGGTCACGCGTTGCCCGTTCAGACGACAATGGCCACTTTCGACGACATCTGCAGCCATTGTTCGCGTTTTAAAGAAGCGAGCCTGCCATAACCATTTGTCGAGACGCAGCTTGGGCGGCGCCCCGACAACCGATTTTCCTCCTGGCCCCGCCAAATATTAGACCTTGCCCTTCAAGGCCAGCAGGGCCGCGAATGGATTATCGGGGTCGATTGGCTTTTCGGGGCGTGGTGGCCGCGCTTCGAAATTGCGAGGCTTGTCATTCCGCTCCGGCTTTCCACCCTTCTTGCCATGTGGACGACCGCCTTTGCCGTCCTTCCGCTCTCCTGAGTTTTGGTCGGACTTCGGCCTATCGACTTTCGGACGGTCCTGCTGACGCGAACGGTCACCTTGCGGACGTTCTCCCTGTGGCCGATCTCGCTTTTCACCCTGGCCAGTGCGTGCGGTCCGTTCCGGACGTTGGAACCGTGGCTTAGGTGCCCAAGTGAACGTGTAGAACACCTCGGTTTCTGGCGCAGCCAGCGCATCATCTCCAGGAGGAGCCAAGACAGAGACCTCTTCCGGAATCGGGTTCTGAGGTTGGCTCGGGTCAATCGGCAAAGGCTCTGGCGCAGCCTTAACTTTTTCACGCTCGCCCTTCTCGCCTTTATAGCCCAAACCGCCCATCAGGTCAGCAAACTGCTCCAGCGTCATTCCGGTGATTGACAGCATATCGGGCGAGGCTTCAAAGCCCGCGCGGCTGTCCTTCTGCCGAAGAAGATCAGCAAGCCGCTCGAGCATGTCGATGCGGATCGCGCGAGTACCGGCTGGGTGATATCCAGCCAAGGTATAATGCTGCTTGGGCACCTCGGGCACATTCGGGATGGTCACCAAACCGGGCGGCGGACTTTCAGGAAATTCCGAAAGGCCATTCCAGAGACTCCACAGCACGAGCCGTAATCTCGTTGGTGCAGGCTTCAACATCAAGGGAAGGAAAATTGTGAACTGGCCGAAGCGGACGCCATGTTTACGAAGGGCGCCACGAGCTTCCTGATCCAGTTCTTTCACTTCATTGCCAACGCCATCGCGCGGCAACACGCCCAATGCCTCGACCAGACGGAACGCAAAGCCCCGCGCAAGGCCCTGGAGCCCTTCATCCTTAGACATGGCGGTCAAAGGTTCAAAGAGCGCAGCAATCTTGCGATCAATGAAATGCTGAAGGCGGCGGCGCACTTTTTCAGCGACCTCATCGCCTGCTTCTTCATCAACGAATGCTTCGACCGACGGGCGCATCACGTCTGCACCTTTGACAAGCTTGCCGACAGCTGTGGTTCCCCACATCAGGCCACCTTGTTCGGTAAAGTCCATTTCAGTATCTGGCGCGTTGTAAAAACGGTCAGCGCGCAAATGGAACTCTGGACGCAGCGCCTGAACGGCTGCTTGCCGCATGACCCGCGCCTCGTCCGCCGAACCGGAAGCATCCTGACGGAAGCGGAACCCTTCGAGCCGCCCCACGAATTCGCCTTCGACGGTCACTTCGCCTTTATCATTCACCTCGGACACGAGGGTCTCCTTCTGCTTCAATCGGCGAAGCAGGACGCTGGTCCGCCGATCAACAAATCTTTGTGTCAGTCGGTCGTGCAATGCATCCGACAGCCGGTCTTCTACAGCGCGCGTTTCGCCGCGCCAATGGGTTTCATCATCAACCCAGCCTTTGCGCTGCGCAACATACGTCCAAGTACGGATATAGGACAGTCTCTTTGAAATTGCATCAATATCGCCATCAGTCCGGTCGATACGCTTGATGGCGGTTGCGAGCCAATCACTGGGGACGCGCCCTCCGCCAAGGCCCCTTCCAACCAGAAACTCGAAAATCCGCGACAGAAGGGTGACATGTTCGGTCGTCGATAACCCGCGAAAGTCCGGGATGCGGCAGACATCCCATAGAAGCTGCACACGTTTCGGGCCTGTCAGCTTTTCAGCCACCTCAGGCAACTGGATCATCGCTTTTAACGAGACGACATCATCCGCATCACGCGCTCGGCTAAGCCATTCGTTGCTCGTCGGGGCCTCAAGGCTGCGGATCAACTTTTCGGCTGTTCCAAAATCAAGATCAGAGCTCCGCCACATCAGCTTTCTGACAGGTGCAAACTTATGCTCTTCGATCGCGGTAACGATTTCTTCATCAAACGGACGGGCTTCGCCGGTAACACCAAACGTCCCATTTTCGGTATGTCGCCCCGCACGACCAGCAATCTGAGCAAGTTCCTGTGGATAAAGTTGCCGCATCCGCCGTCCATCGAACTTTGCTGATGCAGAAAATGCGACGTGCTTGATATCCAGATTCAGCCCCATGCCAATTGCATCGGTTGCCACAAGATAATCTACATCGCCGTTTTGATAGAGTTCGACCTGAGCATTGCGCGTTCGGGGTGAAAGCGCCCCCATGACCACAGCACATCCGCCTTTTTGGCGGCGGATTAATTCGGCAATCGCATACACATTTTCAACAGAAAAGCCGACTATGGCGCTTCTTGGTGGCATACGACTTATCTTTTTCGAACCTGTGTAGGTCAATTCGCTGAAACGCTCTCGTTTCAGAAATGTGACGCCCGGAACCAGATGCGCAATCACTTGCCGCATCGTCTCCGCCCCCATGAAAAGGGTCTCAAAAAGCCCTCTGGCACGCAGAAGACGATCCGTGAACACATGGCCACGCTCGGGATCCGCGCACATCTGAATTTCGTCAATTGCGACGAAATCAGCACCAATCTCAAGCGGCATAGCCTCAACCGTGCAGACCCAATATTGAGTTCTGTCGGGAACGATGCGCTCCTCGCCGGTGACGAGCGCCACGACGGAAGGCCCGCGTTGCGCCACGATGCGATCATACACCTCGCGCGCCAAAAGACGCAGCGGCAAGCCGATCACACCTGTTCTGTGTGCCAGCATCCGTTCGATTGCGTAATGTGTCTTGCCTGTGTTTGTCGGCCCGAGGACCGCCGTCACTCGGCGACTTTCACTCATCATTCCGTCGCCCTAGAGGTCGGTTCCTGCGACTTCTTTTTCAAGCCGACTTATGGCGTCTGTTAGGCCTTGAAGATGGGGATGTATAGCCAAAGCCGCCCTGTAGACCTGCAGAGCCTTTTCGGGCTTCCCCAACTCTTCCATGATGGCACCCAACCCTGCCAAAGCCCCGAAATGGCGGGGATTGCGCTTCAGTGTTTCGGCAATATCGGCAACCGATGGGCCAAACAGACCAGCGCTGTAATATGCGGTTGCGCGGGCATTCCAACCTTCCGCAAACTCAGGCGCATGATCAACCAAAGCGGTCAGATGGTCGATTGCCTCATCAGTATTCCCCGCACTCATCGCATCGCGACCGCGTTGCAACAAAAGATCCATGGCAGGAGAGCCGCTTTTGGACCATTCGTTCCATATCTCTCGCTCAATTCGGCCTGCGGCACCGGCATCGGCTTCTTTCAGCCGATTGAACAGATCATCCAACTTGGTTTCATCCGCCAATACTCCACCAGCTAGCAAAAAAACTGCTACAAATGCCGCAACGGTACTGTTGAGTAGTCGGAGTAAGGGTTTCATACCTTGCATGTTAGCGCATTGGTGGGGGAAGACCATATTATTCCCCGTCACGAGTCGGAGATGGAAGGGAAAACATGAGCGACGTTGTAAACGAGGCAGTCCGGGTACTTTCGGAGAAGTTGAACGGCGGGTTTGCGGGTTCTGCAAAATTCGTAATTGAAGGCGAAGGCGCGATCATGCTGGACGCCGATGGCGTTCGCGCAGGAGATGATGACGCCGACGTTACCCTCACAGCGTCAGCAGATGTGTTTCAGCAGATCCTCGAAGGAGATCTGAACCCGACGACGGCCTTCATGTCGGGCAAACTTTCTGTCGACGGGAATATGGGAATGGCGATGCAGTTGGGATCGGTGCTCAGTTGAAACAAGAACGGTTCCATTCCGCCCCTTTCTTCGCCGATGTCGCAGACGGCCCCGAAAATGCTGAAGCCTTCTGGGTTACAGCAAAGGACGGCGTTCGACTGCGCATTGGCGTTTGGCCTAGTGGGTCAAAGGGAACCGTTTTTCTACTGCCTGGTCGCACAGAGTATATCGAGAAATACGGCCGCGCCGCTGGCGACTTGGTGGCACTCGATTACGCTGTGATATCAATAGATTGGCGCGGCCAAGGTCTAGCAGATCGTGCATTGACTGATCGAATGACCGGACATGTGGGGCGATTTGACGAGTATCAGGACGATGTGGCCGCTATGCTCCACATGGCCAACCGGCTCGGACTTCCGACGCCGTACTACATGCTTTCCCATTCCATGGGAGGCTGTATCGGCCTAAGAGCACTTGTGAATCGGTTGCCGTTCAAGGCCGCGGCGTTTTCGGCACCCATGTGGGGCATATTGATGGCTGCGTGGATGCGGCCCGTCGCGATGGTTGTCAGTCAAGTTTCAGGGTGGGTTGGCCAAAGACACAGGTTTGCCCCTGGGACTTCGGAAAAATCCTATGTTGCTGATGCCGCTTTTGCCGGGAACGTCCTGACAACTGATCCCGAAATGTGGCGATATATGCGGCGTCAAATCATGGACCATCCCGAGCTTTCTCTTGGGGGACCATCGCTTGGCTGGCTTAGTGAGGCGCTTTCGGAATGTGCATTGTTGTCCCTTGCGCCGTCACCGGCGATTCCGGCGATCACAGGCCTTGGAACCGCCGAAAAAGTCGTGGATCCAGCCCCTATCCATATGCGTATGTCGCGGTGGCAGGACGGTCGTCTTGACATCTACCAAGGCGCCGAACACGAAATCATCATGGAAACACCTGCCCACCGGGAACGCTTTTTTGCCTCGGCGGCAAAGCTCTTCGACGAAAATCCCTGATGTCACACTTGGATTTGAGTGAAGCCGTCCCGCAGAGCCTGCGACCAAGCCTCACTCATCGCGCGGAAAGAATCATCGCCCGCCTCAATTCTGCGCGTCGAGCTCACAGAACATGCGTCCCGTTCTATGATGCAAAGGTCCAGCGGCATGCCGACCGAGAGGTTGGATCGCAACGTCGAATCCATGCTTAGAAGAACTGCCTTTTGGGCGTCTGCCAAACTGGTTTCCGGCCGAACTACACGGTCAAGGATGGGCTTTCCGTATTTGTGCTCTCCGATTTGCAGGAAAGGCGTATCTTCGGTTGCCTCGATAAAGTTCCCTTCAGGATAGATAAGAAACATGCGCATCGCCCCACCCCGGCGCTGCCCCGCAACGATCATCGTCGCACTGGCGCCCTGAGACATTGCCATCTTCTCATCGATTTCGCGACGGACGTTCGCCAAAGTGTTGCCAACGATGTCGGCGACTTTCAGCATGGTCGGGGCCAAGAGAATTGACGTTTCGGCCGTCGCCTCGTCATCGTCAATCGCTTCTCTCAGACGGGCTATCGTGGTTTGAGTCACAGACAGACTACCCGCCGTCATGATTGTGATGACGCGTTCACCCTTGTCTTCGAAGTGAAACATTTTGCGATAGGTTGCGATATTATCGAGCCCAGCATTGGTGCGAGTATCTGACAGAAGCACCATTCCGTCATTCAGCAAGAGGCCCACGCAATAGGTCATGTTCTTCCCCAAGATCGTTAAATTACTGCTAACGACGCTTTTGGGAGTTTAAAAGGGCGAACGCGACGTCCTGATGCTGGCCGCGACAAGATTTCCTTAAATTACGCTTTGCGGACGGCGAAATTGCCTTAACAAAGGCATTCCTCCCAAAACTCGCTTTGTCATCGACGCAATTGAATGCCTAGTTCTATCACCGTCTTGACTAGCGGACTTTGACGTTGCCGGACTGACCGCATCTTGCGGATACTGAACTGTCACTTCCTTGTAGGGGCGCGCGGCAGCCAACTGGGCAATGAAATCCTCTAATCTGAATGCGTTTTTGCCCGGCTCTTGAGGCAAGATGCAACGGCCAGCGTTTTCTGTCAGTCTTTCGATAATGGCAAGACGGGTATCCTCATCACCTACAGGATACCGCCCAGACGGAGCCCCTGAATCAAAAGTGTTCAGGCCAAAGCCAGACTGCAGAAAATACTCCCGAAGGCTTTCAGGCGCCCGACACAGAGCATCAACCGTTTCCTGATGCCGAAACAAAGCCACGGCCCCCTCATCGTTGTCCTTCGACAAGCCGGCCTTTGAAAGGAAATCGTGTAGTTCCGGGTCGTTTGGCTCCCCTTTTGGTGCCAAGTCGAAGATGTCGAAGTCGTAATTCAGTGTCATGGATCCGCACCCCAGGATGAACAACTCCTGAGAGCAAGATATGTGCCGCCGGTGTCGCGGATCAGGCAGGAAGAAGACATTTCTGCCTGATTTGTGGCAATTACTGCTGGGTTTGCACCGAAACAATTACGGCCAAACTTTCCTCGCCTGGTCCTCGCGTGGTGCCGCGAATAGGGGCCGCGTCCTGTGCATCAAAGCCGGAACCAAGCCGGATATAGCGGTCATCAGGACAACAGCTGTTTGACGGATCAAAGCCCACCCAACCTAGGCTTGAGATATAGATCTCTGCCCAAGCATGCGCTGCCTCGTGTTTCTTTCCCTCGTTGTCGGCCAACAAATACCCTGAGACGTAGCGGGCCGGCATACCGATGTGGCGCGCGACCGCGATAAGCGCATGGGCATGATCCTGACAGACACCTCGCCCAAGCGCCATTGCTTCGGCCGCGGTCGTAGAACTGGTCGTGCTGCCAGCAGTATATTCAATCGCTTCAGCAATCCGGCTTGACAGTTCGTGCGCCGCAGAAAGGGGGTTCTCATCAGTTGCAAGCCCCACGGCCAACTTGGCCAGTTCGGTGTCAACTTCCGTTGCTATCGTCTTGCGGAGGTAGGCTTCAGGACTGATGACTTCTCGGTGTCCTTTTAAGACACCCGCCAAGTCTCGTGTTTCAACCTCGCCTTGAACGCGAACGGTGATTTCGCTCACAGGGCCTTGCACAGACCAACCCTCTATCCAATCACCTGCACCATCTTTGAAGGTTCCGCCTCGCATTCCATCGCTGACCGTAACCTCCCAACGCAGGGTTCTCTGGCCCTCAAAGACCGACGGAGTCAGACGATGGCTTTGCACAACTGCACGGACAGGCTGATCGTAAATGTACCGCGTTACATGATCGACCGTCAGCAGCATCAGCGCACATCCCCGTTCAGGTAACAGTCGTGAACGACAGATCCGAGTTTACTTATTTCTCCGATGAAGCGAGTCAGATACTCGTGCAGGCCTTCGTCAAAAATTGCATCGACGCTTTGGCTGGAAAGCTCTGTCAACATCGCCCTCGCCTTTTCTTGCGCTGCGGTTTTCCGCTGATACCCGCGGGCAAGCCTATCCAAATGCGTCGTCATTTCCTCGACACATGTGGTCAGACTGCGGGGACATTGGGTATTGAGGATCAGAAAATGGGCAATCTTTGCCGACGTCACTTCGCCCCCATAGGCCCAATGAAAGGCCCTATGAGCCGACATTGCGCGCAACAAGGTGGACCATTGATAGTTGTCTATGCCTGAACCGACAAATTCCACCTTCGGCAAGAGCACATAGTATTTCACATCCATCAGGCGGGCGGTGTTGTCAGCCCTTTCCAGATAGAAGCCAAGATTCAGGAAGTCCCAACCATCATTTCGCAGCAAAGTGGCGTCAATGGCTCCTCGGATCAATGCTGCATGACGTATCGTCCAATCGGTCAGTACACTGAGTTCGAGTTCGCTCCTCGGAGTTCGCTCCAATGCCTTCAACTCTTGAAAGGCGGTATTCAGCGCATCCCAAACCAAGGTTGTCAAAGCCGTCCTGACGATCCTGCCATTCTCGCGAGCATTTGTTATACAGCTTGCGACAGAGGAAGGGTTGTCACGGTCAAAGAAGAACCAGCTTTCCAAATTGCGCTGCACGGCGGTGCCGTATTTTTGTGAAAAGGCGTAGGCCGTCCCACTTGCAGAGAGAAGCGAGTCCCATTCGTTTCGATATCCAGCGGCCGACGGCAAAAGTGCAATGCGTGCGCCCACTTCCAGCAGTCGTGCCGCCGTTTCGGCCCTTTCGATATAACGTGCGATCCAAAAAAGATTATCTGCGGTTCTGCTCAGCATGTCTTCATCACTCCGCCAGAACCCAAGTATCCTTGACTCCCCCGCCCTGAGACGAGTTTACGACAAGACTGCCCTCTGTCAGCGCCACGCGCGTTAGACCGCCCGGCACGAGTTCGATCCGCTCTCCGACTAGGCAATACGGACGCAGGTCGACATGCCGAGGCGCGACACCCTCAGCTACAAAAGTTGGAGTTGTCGAAAGCGCGAGAGTTGGTTGTGCGATATAGTTTTCTGGATCGGCTTCAATTTTCATCCTGAAAGCGTTGACCTGTTCTTTCGTTGCTTTGGGACCAACCAACATGCCGTAACCGCCCGAGCCATGGACTTCTTTCACCACGAGCTCAGGCAAATGGTCTAAGACGTACTTAAGATCGTCAGACTTCGCACATTGCCAAGTCGGCACATTCTGCAAGATGGGCTCTTCCCCAAGGTAGAAACGGATCATTTCCGGAACAAAGGTATAAACTGCCTTGTCGTCAGCCACCCCTGCCCCTGGAGCAGAGCAGATCGAAACACCGCCAGAGCGGTATACGTCCATCAGTCCCGGAACACCCAGCATCGAGTCTGGGCGGAAACACAGAGGGTCTATGAATGCGTCGTCAATCCGCCTGTAAATGACATCTACGCGCTTTGGACCCTCAGTCGTTCGCATAAAGACAAATTCGCCCTCGACGAACAGATCTTGGCCTTCCACCAGCTCGACGCCCATAAGGTCGGCAAGAAACGAATGTTCGTAATAAGCACTGTTAAAATGTCCTGGTGTCAGAATGGCAACCGTCGGGTCGCGGTCGCACTTTGCGGGCGCAACGCTGGCAAGCGTCCTGCGTAGAATTTCGGGGTAGTTTTCAACCGGCTCGATCCGGTTCTCTCGAAATAGATCGGGAAACATCCGCATCATAATTTCGCGGTTTTCCAGCATGTAGCTGACACCAGAAGGCGTGCGGCAATTGTCTTCCAGCACAAAAAACTCGTCTGGTCCGGTTCGGACCAGATCAATCCCGACGATATGTGAATAGACACCCTTCGGTGGAACAAACCCTACGACAGCCTTTTCATAAGCCTCGTTCTGATAAACCAGCCGAGCAGGTATGCGTCCCGACCGCACGATTTCTCCGCGGCCATATACGTCGACCAAAAAGGCATTCAGCGCGCGTGCGCGCTGCTTGATGCCACGCTCCAATCGCGCCCATTCGCTGGCACTGAAAACGCGTGGGAACATATCGAATGGTATGAGGCGATCTGGATCTCCGCCCTCACCATAAACGGCGAACGTGATACCTATGCGTCGGAAAAGGGCCTCAGCCTCGGCCTGCTTCATTTGCCGCAACTCTGCCGGCATTGAAGCCATCCAGTCTTGCAGTCGAGCATAGGGGGGGCGAACGTCCCCACTTTCGAACATTTCATTAAAATAGGAGGTCATACCGCTCTCTTCCCCGCAATAGGGTCAGTTAAACAGCCTCTGTCAGAAGGCGGAAGGCCCAAACCGAAGTATTAGCACCCAAAAGTACGGTGGACGCCTATTTTTTAGGCAATGCTCGAATGACACTCTGTCCTTTGCCAAATGCGACGGCGTGCTATCTTCTGCCGAATGAGCGAGAGACTCCTTACCTTTACCGATCGGGGCATCTATTGCCCGCAAGGTGATTTCTTCATAGATCCTTGGCGACCGGTGGACCGGGCCGTCATTACCCATGGCCACTCGGATCATGCCCGAGGCGGTCACGCACGCTATCTTGCCACGGACGCTGCTTTGCCCGTGATCCGACATCGTTTGGGTCCTATCTCTGCTCAGGGCGCTGCCTTTGGCGAAACCGTCACAATCAACGGCGTGGCGCTGCGTTTTGTCCCCGCAGGGCATGTTCCTGGTTCCGCGCAAGTCCGTGTTGAATACCGCGGGGAAGTTTGGGTTGTTTCAGGCGATTACAAGGTTGCTGCCGATGGCCTTTCTGAACCCTTCGAACCGGTGCCTTGCCACTCATTCATAAGTGAGTGCACCTTTGGCCTGCCCATCTTTCGATGGCAGGATCAGACAAGAGTTGCAGATCAAATCACAGCGTGGTGGCAGGAAAATAGAGAAAAGGGCCGAGTTTCCATTCTGGCGGCCTATGGACTGGGAAAGGCACAACGCATCATCACGATGCTAACGGGGGCCGGCCCCATCCTTACACACGGTGCCGTTGAGGAAACGACCAAAATTCTGCGCAATCAAGGCTATAAGATCCCACCAACCATTCCGGTTACGCGGAACACCGACGCGTCAACGCATCCCGGTGCCTTGGTCATTGCACCTCCATCCGCCGTAGACTCGGCTTGGTCCCGTCGGTTTGGTCAGGTCGAAGTGGGATTTGCAAGCGGCTGGATGGCCATACGCGGCATTCGACGCAGGCGTGGTTATGGAACGGGATTCATCATTTCTGACCATGCCGACTGGGATGGATTGAACCACGCCATCCGAGAGACCGGCGCCTCGCGCGTTTTTGTCACCCATGGCTACACCGACCCATTCAGACAGTGGCTTGATAGCCAAGGATATGACGCAGGGATCGTTCAAACCGAATACGGTGGCGAGGCAGAAGAACCGATAGAAATTGCCCAGCCATGAAAGCATTCGCAGAGCTTTTCTTGGAACTGGATCGTACCACAAAGACTGGGGAAAAAGTCGCAGCACTCGTTCGCTATCTTCAATCGGCCCCCAAGAAAGACAGGGTTTGGACAATCGCGCTGCTGTCTGGAAAGCGCCCGAAGCGCTGCGCAACCAGCACAGAATTGCGGATATGGGCAGCAGAAGTTGCTGGCCTTCCCCTTTGGCTTTTCGAGGAAAGCTACGCAGTGACTGGCGACCTGGCGGAAACGATCTCACTCGTCCTGCCGGAACCCGTCGGTGACCAAGGCAAAAGCCTGACTGAAACAATGCATACGTTAATGGATCTGACAGGAAGGCCCGAAGACGTACGAAAAGCCGCTATTCTTCTAGAATGGAGTCAGCTTCGCCATGTCGAGCGGTTCGTTTTCAATAAGTTGCTCACCGGAGGATTTCGCATGGGCGTCAGCCAAGGCTTGGTCAGAAAAGCTTTGGCCCAATCAACAGGGATCGAAGAAAGCGCGCTTGCACAACGATTGATGGGGAATTGGGAGCCCAAGTTTACAGAGTTCGATGCCCTTGTGTCGGGAATGGGTGACAATATCGGGCGCCCCTACCCCTTTGCCTTGGCAAGTCCGCTGGAAAGTTCACCAGAAGCTCTCGGAACGTCGGACGATTGGGCCGCCGAATGGAAATGGGACGGTATCAGGGGCCAACTGGTCTTTCGAAACCAAGAACTCTTTGTCTGGAGCCGAGGTGAGGAATTACTCACAGATCGTTTCCCCGAATTTTCGACACTGCTAGATTTCATACCCGCAGGAACGGTTCTGGACGGAGAGATCCTCAGCTGGAACAACGGTCGTCCCTTGCCCTTTGCAGACTTGCAGAAACGTATAGGTCGGAAGACTGTTCCGAAACGATTACTGGCCGAGGCCCCGATCCATTTTGTTGCCTACGACCTATTGGAACGCGAAGGCGTTGATCTTCGCTCCCGACCGTTTTCTCACAGACGCAAAGAACTTGAATCGATCATCAACCATCTTCCCACAACTCTGCCCATCAATGTTTCTCCGCTTGTCCAAGCAAGTGGTTGGGAAGGCCTGGCGGAACATCGAAGGGTGTCCAGAGAAAACGGTGCAGAAGGTCTAATGCTCAAACGGGTCAGTTCACCCTATTTCACAGGTCGGCAGCGCGGTGACTGGTGGAAATGGAAAGTCGATCCCTACACAATTGATGCCGTAATGATCTATGCCCAATCCGGCCACGGTCGGCGTGCGAACCTTTATTCGGATTTTACGTTTGCCCTGCGGAACGGCAATGATCTTACCCCCTTTGCAAAAGCCTATTCCGGCCTGACCGACGCTGAATTCAGCGAAATCACGCGATGGGTTCAAAAGAACAGTCTGGAAAAGTTTGGACCGGTTCGGCGTGTGCCACCTGAGTTGGTCTTTGAACTGGCATTCGAGGGACTTCAGGAAAGTTCACGGCACAAATCGGGAATTGCCGTGCGCTTTCCGCGCATTCTTCGGTGGCGGAAGGACAAGACTGTTGCGGATATTGACACAATGGACGGTTTGCACGCGCTGCTCAATCAGGCAGGTAAGCCGAATTGACCGTGCACGCCTCTGCCCAAGTTGGTTGATGGCACTTATTTCCAAATAGAAATCGCGGGGGTGAGGTTGCGCTTTGCCCCTCAAGCGCCCTAGATGACATTCAAACATGTTTCCAAGGATACCACCGATGACCCTGCCCCTGCCTAGCCCCGTGTTTGATGCCAATGCTTCCGGTAAGGGGTTGGGGGATCTTCCAGAATGGGATCTGCGCGATCTTTACGAGTCGCCAGATGCCAAAGCCCTGAAGAATGACATGGCGTGGCTGGAAACGGCCTGTTCAGACTTTGCAACCCGGTACGAAGGAAAACTCGAAATCCTTTCGGCCACCGAGATGCTCGACTGTGTGAAAGCCTATGAGCAGATTGACGTCATCGCAGGTCGGATCATGTCATTTGCCGGCTTGCGTTATTATCAGAACACCATGGACAGCGACCGCGCGAAATTCATGGCGGACGCGCAGGACAAGATCACGACCTTCACCACTCCGCTTGTCTTCTTTTCGTTGGAATTCAACCGGCTGGAGGACGATCGGCTAAAGGCACTTCTCGACGCAAACAAGGAATTGGCCCGGTATAAGCCGGTATTTGATCGCATGCGCGCAATGCGCCCGCACCAGCTGTCTGACGAACTTGAACGCTTCTTGCATGACGAAAGCGTCGTCGGCGCAAGTGCTTGGAACAAGCTGTTCGATGAGACCATGGCAGGTCTGATGTTCAAGGTGGATGGGGAAGAGGAAGAACTTAACCTTGAAGCCACGCTCAATCTGTTGACCGACTCAGATCGGGCGCGGCGCGAGGCCGGTGCGCGGGCCTTAGCGGCCGTCTTTGACCGCAACATCAAGCTCTTTGCTCGTATTCACAACACTTTGGCCAAGGAGAAAGAGGTCCATGACCGTTGGCGCAAAATGCCAAGTCCGCAACACGGCCGGCACCTTTCCAACCATGTCGAGCCAGAGGTTGTTGAAGCACTCCGTAATGCGGTCGTTGCCGCCTATCCAAAGCTGTCTCATCGCTATTATGCGTTGAAAGCAAAATGGATGGGGTTGGAGCAGTTGGAAGTGTGGGATCGCAATGCCCCGCTTCCGATCGAAGTTCCCAAGACGGTGGATTGGCAAACAGCGCGGCGAACGGTTTCCGAGGCCTATGCTGCTTTTGATCCGAAAATGGCCGACCTTGCCAAGCCTTTCTTTGAAAAGGGTTGGATTGATGCAGGGGTCAAGCCTGGAAAAGCACCGGGGGCCTTTGCGCATCCGACGGTAACGACAGTCCACCCGTATGTGATGCTGAACTATCTCGGCAAACCCCGTGACGTGATGACACTAGCCCACGAATTGGGACACGGCGTTCATCAGGTCTTGGCTGCCGGGCAAGGGGAACTTCTGTCTTCAACCCCACTCACACTGGCCGAAACGGCCTCTGTTTTTGGTGAAATGCTGACCTTCCGCAAGCTGCTGGACGGCGCGAAGACAAAGGCCGAACGGAAAACACTGTTGGCTGGCAAGGTCGAGGACATGATCAACACGGTCGTGCGCCAGATCGCCTTTTATGACTTTGAATGCAAACTGCATGCAGCACGGGCGGAGGGCGAACTGACACCTGACGACATCAATGCCCTGTGGATGAGCGTTCAGGCAGAGAGCCTTGGACCGGCCTTCAACTTCATGGATGGCTACGAGACCTTCTGGGCCTATATTCCGCACTTTGTCCATTCACCGTTCTACGTTTATGCCTATGCGTTTGGCGATGGCTTGGTGAATGCCCTCTATGCGGCCTATGCCGACGGGCTGCCTGATTTTAAGGAAAAGTACTTTGCGATGCTGGCAGCCGGTGGCTCAAAGCATCACAAAGAACTGCTTGCCCCATTCGGTCTGGATCTTTCCGACCCGGCCTTCTGGAACAAAGGTCTTTCAATGATCGCAGGCTTCATCGACGAACTTGAGTCGATGGAAGAATAACGAGTGGACCGGGGTTTACCCCGGTCCGACTTCGTCAGATCGACACTTCCACAGCATTGTCGTAGGCCATGTCCATCATGGCCTGCGTTCCTTTGACGAACTCCAGAGGGCAAGGATAGGCAACACCGTCCCGGACCGAACGCCCAAACGCTTCAACCTGCAATTTATAATGGTTCGCCGTTGGGAAACGATCTGTGATCACCCTTTGACCCGGCTTGTGCAGTTCAACTTCAGCAACGTCGTGGACATTGGCATTGAACGGGGCAGAGGCGACACGGATCATGCCTTTATCCCCCTGGAACGTCACTTCCTGACGGTTGACCAGACGCATTGACGTCATCGAGCCATAGGTAAACCGCCCCTTTGGACCTACCATCAAGGCCTGCACATGGGCAAAGACCTCAACTCCATTTTCGCGACGAATGCGCGACGAAACATCAACAGGCTCGGCACCAGTCACAAATCGACAAGAGCCAAACGTGTACACGCCGATGTCACGCAAGCTGCCGCCGCCGGTATCCGGACGATTGCGGATATTGCCCGGTTCGGCTTCGTTGTTAAAACTAAAGGCCGCATCTACATGGCGAAGTTGGCCGATCTCTCCGGCTTCCAGCCATTCTTTCGCCCGCTGCCATTGCGGATGATGGACGATCATGAATGCCTCGGCCGCCAGCAGGCCCGATGCATCGCGTGCCGCAATCAGCTGATCAAACTCACTGGCATGCAGCGTCATCGGCTTTTCCGTCAGGACGTGCTTTCCAGCAGCAAGCGCCTTCAATGTCCATTCGACGTGAAGATGGTTTGGCAGCGGTATGTAGACAGCATCAACGTCTGCGTCAGATAGCAAAGCCTCATACGAGTTATGCACCTTCAGAGTCGGACAGAAGGCTTTGAAACCCACTGCCTTCGCAGGGTCGGATGTGGCCAAAGCAAACAACTCGGCCCCCTCGGCTGCGTGAATGGCCGGTGCCATGTGTTCTCGTGCGAATTTAGCGGCGCCAAGCACGCCCCAACGAATGGTTTTCATCGGCCTAAGCCTCCCTGATTGCGCTACCACGCTAACCAATCAAGGGCGGAAGGAAAAGGTCAGATGCGGGGCCCAATCGTCGAAGTGCGATCGGGCCCATCACTCTTTTCCGATCAATCTTTTCGGAAGCGGAGAAGGGTCATCATCCCCAAAGGAGGTAACCGCTGTTCTTCGATAAGCGTGAGTTGAGGTACTTGCATGATCCTGCTCCGATCAAAATCGGAATGCCATCCAAGCCAGTCAGCAAATGGCGCCGCTGCGCGCTCAATCAGCGTCAAAGCCTTTTCGCCAGCTGCATCCCGTGCGAAGTGGTTGACCACCACAACCGTCCCGCCCGGACGAAGGACCCGTGCAATTTCCGACATTACACGCTCAGGCTCGGGCACCACGGACAGAATGTGCATTGCGCTGACATGGTCGAAACTGCCGTCGCCAAACTCCATCGCGCGTGCATCCATGAGAAGCAACTCTTCGACATGTCTGAGAGACAGTTCGTCGACCTTCTTCTGCGCCTTCGCCAACATCTCTGCACTGGCGTCAATTCCAGTCACAAGCACCTCTGGCCGGTAATTGGGCAAGGAAAGACCAGTGCCCACCCCAACCTCAAGGATCCGGCCACCTAGACCATTCAGAACATCCGCTGCGCGTCGCCGTCCATGCCCAGTGATCGCCCCGAATGTTCTGTCATAGATGGGCGCCCAACGGGCATAGGACTTACGAACCGCTTGGATATCCATTCACACCACACTCCTTAACGACTTGGCACTTCGGCGCCAGAGTACAATGATTGCAATAAGATAAACGATATCAAGCAACATCAGCGTGACCCAAGGATAGGTCAGGAGTGACGCCATGAGGGCAACCGAGCCAACGAGAATAAAGCGCGCATTCTCGGCATAGATCCGCACGCCCTTGAAGCTGGGGGTCGGCATTCGAGAAATCATCAAAGCCCCGACAAATACCATCCAGATTGCGATGGCAAAGGCCGGCGGCTTGAGTTCTGGACCGAACGCGTAGGTCAGATAGATGGGACCAAGAGCAAGCATCGCACCCGCGGGCGATGGCACACCGACAAACCCATTTGGTTTTTCCTCGGCATCAGAAACACGCTGGCCAACGTTGAAACGTGCAAGTCGTAGCATACAGCAGACCGCATAGATCAGCACGGCAATCCACCCCAGAGAAGTGTCTGCCCGCATGCCCCAATAATAAAGGACAAGGGCTGGCGTCACTCCGAAATTCACGAGATCACACAGGCTATCCAATTCTGCCCCGATCGCACTTTCGGACTTCAGCATCCGCGCCAAACGACCATCAATCCCGTCGAGGGCAGCTGCCAAACCGATAAGGCCCACCGATAGGCCAAACTGCCCTTCGACGGCCATTCGGATTGCGGTCAAACCAGAGCAAAGCGCGAGGATAGATATAAGGTTCGGCAAGAGCTGCAGGATGTGCATCCTGCGCCGGGGAGCCTGTGCATGATCGTCGTCGCTCATTCGACCAGACCCACAGCCGCTGGCAGTTCACGCCCCAAAACCGCAATCACGGTTTCACCGGCAACCATCGTCTGCCCTAGTGCGACCTGCGGATGAACACCTTCCGGAAGATAGACGTCAAGGCGCGAACCGAAACGGATCAAACCAAAGCGTTCGCCGGTGCGCACGCTCTGTCCTTCACTAACCCACCACATGATCCGGCGGGCGACCAAGCCAGCAATTTGGACGACAGCAATTTGGCGACCATCTGCAAGGTCAATTCGCAGTGAATTGCGTTCATTATCCTCAGACGCCTTGTCCAGGGAAGCATTCAGAAATTTCCCGGGTCGATAGGACATTGCACCAATCGTTCCGGCAACAGGGGCTCTGTTCACATGGCAGTTGAAGACCGACATGAACACCGAGACACGCGTCAGCGCTTCTGGCCCCATTCCCAATTCTTGTGGCGGGACTGCCTTTTCGATCAGTGAGATAACCCCATCCGCAGGCGAAACGATCAATCCCGCGCCCTGCGGCACTGCCCGCTTTGGATCACGGAAGAAGTAATAGCACCAAACCGTCAGGCCCATCCCCAGCCAGCCCAGCGGATCCCAAATCAGGAACAGAACTAACGAGATCGCCGCAAAGATCGCAACAAACTTTCGGCCTTCGGGATGCATCGGCTTTATGAATGTGTCGGTCATCTTCATCGCAGGTCTGGTCCTTTCAACCACAGGTCGAGGTCGTAGCTTTTGCCTGCCAGTCTGGCAAACAAAAACGACGCATCAGAAAACAAAAACGTCAGGCGGAAAGCCTTTTGCCTTCCGCCTGTGCAATTGTCCTAAACCTGTCTGCTTAAAAGGCCAAGGGGGGCCTCAAGCGGGGATGGCCATGCCCTTCCCCTTGGCAAGTTCGCGCATCTTTTCCTGCAGTTTCTCAAAGGCACGCACCTCGATTTGCCGAATACGTTCGCGGCTCACCCCGTAGCTTGCGGACAGGTCTTCCAATGTCACGGGCTCGTCAGCCAAGCGACGTTGCATCAGGATGTCTCTCTCACGCTCATTCAGAACTGACATCGCTTCGACCAGCATCGACCGGCGCGCATCCATCTCGTCTTGCTCGGCATAGGCTTCAGCCTGATCGCTATCTTCGTCTTCTAGCCAATCCTGCCACTGAGCGCCGCCATCTTCAGACCCAACGGTCGCATTCAAAGACGCATCCGAACCCGAAAGTCGGCGGTTCATTTCCACGACTTCGTTTTCAGAAACTGAAAGATCCTTTGCGATCTGGGCAAGGTTCTCCGGGCGCAGGTCACCATCCTCAAGCGCGCCGACCTTTGCTTTGGCTTTGCGCAGATTGAAGAACAGTTTCTTCTGTGCCGAAGTCGTTCCCAGCTTTACCAGGCTCCACGACCGCAAAATGTATTCCTGAATAGCGGCACGGATCCACCACATGGCATAAGTAGCCAGGCGGAAGCCTTTTTCGGGGTCAAACCGTTTTACGGCCTGCATCAACCCGACATTCGCTTCCGAGATCACTTCGGCCTGCGGAAGCCCATAACCGCGATAACCCATCGCAATCTTGGCGGCCAAGCGCAGGTGTGACGTGACCAGCCTGTGCGCAGCGGTGCTGTCCTGCCGCTCGACCCAAGCCTTGGCCAGCATGTATTCTTCTTCCGGCTCAAGAAGCGGAAACTTCCGGATTTCCTGCAAATACCGGTTCAAGCCCTGTTCAGGACTTGGTGCGGGAAGGTTCGTATAGGTGCTCATTCTTTGCCCCCTGTCTTACCCCGGTGCCATCAGCCCCCGAGGGACTGCCAAACCTAAGGATCGTGACCCCAAGTTGCAAGTGCCGGGGCCTATCACATCTTTCTTAACGTTGGATCAATGCATTTCCGACGAAAGAAAGAAGGTTTGTGACGGGCCAATCACAGGAATGTCAGCGCTACCGCTTATTTCAGGGCTCGGAGTGCGTCCAGCAAACTCGACATGTCCTTAGGCAGCGGACTGGTGAACTCCAGTCTTTCGCCGGTTACCGGATGATCGAACCCCAACGTCGCTGCATGTAGGGCTTGCCGAGAAAAACCATTTCCCATCTCTGCGGCGACTTCGCCGACGGCTCTGGAAGATAGTTTCCGCTTTCCGCCATAAGTTTCATCGCCCAACAGACCGTAGCCTGCATAGGACATGTGCACCCGGATCTGATGAGTGCGACCGGTTTCTAACCAGCATTCAACCAAGGCCGCCTGATCCGCGAATGCCTCCAGCACTCGAACACGGGTTACAGCATGCCGTCCATCTTGCCAGACCACTGCCTGCCGCTGGCGATCCGTCTTGTGACGCGCCAGAAGGGTTGCGATCTTGATGATCCCACCCGCTTCAAAACTGACGCCCTTGATCCCGCGCAGGCGCGGGTCCGCCGCATCCGGAAGCCCGTGGACGAGCGCGATGTAATGCCGGGTGACACTGTGCCGTTCGAATTGTGCGGCCAAGCCGTGATGCGCCCGATCCGACTTTGCAGCCACCAACAGCCCGGTCGTGTCTTTGTCGATACGATGCACGATACCCGGTCGACGCTCACCACCTATCCCAGACAGGCTGTCGCCGCAGTGATGCAGAAGGGCATTGACCAAAGTACCCGAAGGCGACCCTGGCGCGGGGTGAACCACCATGCCAACGGGCTTGTCGATGACAATCAAATCAGCATCTTCATAAACCACGTTTAGAGGGATGTCCTCGGCCAAGGTCTCAACACTCTCGGGAGGTGCCAATCGCAAGACCACTTCGATACCGCCGTCGATCTTTGCCTTCCCGTCAGTGACCGCCACACCTCCGATCAGGACATCTCCATCAGCGATCATTCGCGACAGTCTTGTTCGCGAAAGAGCCGCTTCCTCTGGAACTGCACGGGCAAGCACCTTATCAAGTCTATCGGCAGGGCCGTCCGGAAGAAGGACAGTCAGGGTTTGCGCCTCAATGCCATCCTCGCCGCTTTCATCATCGCCGTCATCGTATAGGCCCGCCATGGACACTACTCCCGCTCCCGAAAGCTTGCCGCCCTCGCTCGCCTTTCTGAAATGGTTGGTGATCGTCTTGATGGTCACCATGATTGTCGGTGTCATAACCGTGGTTGGCTTGCTTGTCACCCGGATGCCGGGCGCATCGACCGAACCTTTGCTGCCATCTGAAATCAAACTGTTGAACGGCGCGACTGCAGTTGCTGTGACAATGCATGCCGATTGGATCGCGGTCGTCACATCAGACAATCATATCCAAATCTTCAACCATGACGGCTCTTTGCGTCAGGAATTAGAGATCATGTCAGTGGCCGAATAAAGTATTCGGCATCAATGGATAAGATGCCAGTTCTTCGTAAAAGGGTGTCTTGCCGCCCAGATGGCTTTGCCAAAGCGTAACTTCCTGCACTTCCCAAGCCGGGCTGGAAAAACTGGCGCCAAGCGCAACGGCTCTTTCAAGGCGCATTGCCTCCTCTTTTGGCGGTGGGGAAAACCGTCCCAAGGTCACATGCGGCACAAAGCGGCGATGTTCCACAGTACAACCCGCCTGCCGCGCAAGACGTTCGACCTTGGCCTGCAAGTTCGTCAAAGGATCACTTTGGCATACCCCGGCCCAAGCGGCTCGCGGCCGATCTGACCCGAACAAACCCAAGCCGGAAAGCGAAAGCTGAAACTTTTCCGCTTTTAGGGTCAAGAGTGCCTCATGTGTTGTCTCCAGCACATCGGGATCGATTTCGCCAAGAAACGCCAAGGTCAAGTGAAACGCCTCGGGAAGTACGCGACGTGGAAGTGGCAAGAGAAACTGCTGCACAGCAAGTGCAGATCGAACGTCGTCAGGTATCGCAATGCCAATAAACGAGCGTATCACAGCGGAAACTCCCGCTGCGCCAACGTTGCCAAACGTCTTCGGATTTCTTCCCTGACAACGCCTTCCCGGGGGGAATCCCGCAGGGTCGTCAAAAGCTGCGGGTCGGGTGGCGGTCTGCCACCACCGCCCCAACCGAGGGACGAAAGAACTTTTGTTGCTTCGGTCGGCAGTCGATCCGGGATCTCAAACCCAGCGAGAACCGCCCAAAGGGCTGTCCAACAGCGCCCGACGGTCCACGGATTATAGCCGCCTCCCCCCAACAGTAGAAATCGCGCCGTTAAAGGACGCAGCGCGCGCAGGACTTCAATATGAGCGTTGTTGGACAAAGCAAGTCGCGCCAGCGGGTCTTCCTCAACTCCATCCGCTCCGGCCTGCAAAACAATGACATCTGGCTGAAACGCCTCGACCCTCGGCAAAATCAGTTCGTGCAATGCTGCCCGCATCTCGCTGTCATTGAACCCGCGTGGAACGGGCAGATTAAAGCAGTTGCCTCCACCATGATCATTCAGCGCGCCGGTCATAGGCCAGCGATTTTCCTCATGCGTCGAAATCAACAACGCGTCACTATCCCCGGCGAAGGCGAATTGCACGCCATCACAATGGTGCGCGTCGATGTCGACATAGGCGATCCGTCGCAATCCCAGCCTGCGAAAAGCAAGCATGGCAAGGACAGGGTCGTTCATATAGCAGAAACCATTCGCCCGATCAGGCATCCCATGATGTGTTCCACCGCCCGGAACGTGGATCGCGCCCGGCGTCTGAGCCAAAAGCTCTGCCGCTAAAAGAACGCCCCCAACACCGGTTGCCGGTCGCGAATAAATCTGCGGGAAGATCGGGTTCGACAAGGTGCCAAGCTGGTGCCGGCTTTTCTCCTCGGCACTCAAATCGCCGGTCTGTTCTGCCTTTTTCAGGGCCGTTACATAATCAGAACTATGCCAAGCCGTCAGCGCAGCGGGCTTTGCGGTTGGGCTGGACCGAAAACGTCCTGAAGGCAGCCACCCAAGGGCGCGGGACAGGTCCATGACTGTCGAGACGCGCGGAACCCTTAGGGGGTGATTTGCGCCATAGGATGAGCCACGGTAAATCTCTGACCCGATAAAAAGCGGCCCGGTCAGTTGAGCAGCGGCTCGATCTTCGAGACAATTGCCTTGGACTGAGGCTTCACCGATGATCCCCATGTTCCCACCACTTCACCGTCTGGCCCTAACAACACCTTGTTGAAATTCCATCCCGGCGTAAAGCCATGCTCAGCCGCAAGCCATTTGTAAAACGGATGCGCCTCACTGCCCTTCACATGGGTGATTTCAGTCATGGGTATGGTTAGATCGAAGTTGACGGCACAGAATTCTTTGACTTCCTCAGCAGACCCGAGTTCCTGCCGGAAATCATCTGACGGGATGGCAAGAACGACCAATCCACGCCCTGCAAACTCGTCATGAAGGGCTTGAAGTCCGTCATATTGCGGCGTGAATCCGCAAAGCGAGGCCGTGTTGACCACCAGCACCGGGTTTCCCTGCCAGTCCTCCAACGCCATCGTGCCGCCATCTATAGAGTCAAACGTGAACCCTTTGCTCGCCGCGAAGGCAGCGCCGGCAGCAGAGCTTAGAAAAAGGGCAATCACAGTTGCGATTTCGACGCGCTTGGACATTTGGCGATCTCTCTACTGATTGCTTTAGAACTAGGCCCAATTTCCAAATCGGCAATCCTGTTGGCCGAGCGACTGTAAACTTTTAAAAATCTATGTCATATTTCTGAAAAGCCCGCATCTGAGACCGCTCAGAGCACCAACTTACAGGCAAGCCCTTGAAGGAAGTCAAAGAGACAGACGACGACGGAAACGCGACCGAGCGCTACAGCCAGCATGGTGCTATGTGCTGGCGTTTGAAACGCGGCTCTGTGGAAGTTCTTCTGGTCACCAGCCGCGACACCGGGCGTTGGGTCATCCCAAAGGGATGGCCATGCAAATCGCTTCCTGCCCCCCAGTCCGCTGCCAAGGAAGCGTGGGAGGAAGCTGGCGTCGAAGGGGACGTCAGTACGGAACCCTTGGGAACCTACACCTACCCAAAGCGACGCACCCCATTGCCACCGCTGCCGTGCTTGGTCACGGTCTTTCCCCTACATGTCAGCCGTTTGGCCGAAAAATTCCCTGAGCGAAAGCAGCGCAAGCGCAAGTGGTTTTCCGCCAAGAAAGCAGCCAGACTTGTCGATGAGCCAGAGCTGAGAGAAATCCTTGCCAATGTTCAGGGGAAAAGCGACCTGTTAGCCAAGATCAGCCAGAAAGCGTGATGGCCCATAGTCATAGACCCGGCTTGTAATTTGGTCCAAACTGGCTAAATCCCGCTTTGATCTTCTGACATTCCTCGGAAAAGCCCAATGATCAAATACGCGCTTAAATGCGCCAGATCACATGAGTTTGAAAGCTGGTTCCAATCCGCCAGTGCCTTTGACGCATTGCTTGCGCAAGGGCATGTAGGATGCCCCGTTTGCGGCGAGACACAAGTGGAAAAGCTTCTGATGGCCCCTGCCGTTCGCCCTGCACGTGCGGCGGCGCAAACCTCGGCAGATGAACGTCCAAGCCTGCAAAAGCCCGCGACAGAGGTCGAAACCGCATTGGCTGCAATGCGCGCCCAAATCGAAGCGAATTCTGATTATGTCGGCGTGAATTTCGTTGCTGAAGCCAGGAAGATGCACGCTGGCGATGCGCCAGAGCGTTCGATTTACGGTGAAGCCAAACCCGAGGAAGCGCGAAAGCTGATCGAAGACGGCATTCCGGTCGCGCCCCTTCCCTTCCTTCCCAAACGCAAATCGAACTAGGCTCGAAAATGGGGGAGAAAGGCAGGAAACCTGCCTTTCTTCCTCCGGGCCCATACGAAATCCTATTTTCCGAACTTGCCGCGAAGTGCGTCAGCAAAGGCATTGCTGCCTGAAGAGCTTGCCGAAGGGGCAGAAGACATTTTCGGTGCATGCTGTTTGGCGGCGGGTTTGCTTGCGCGATCGGCTTGCCGCTCTTTCACGTTTTCCCGCGCTTCAGATGTGTCCTTCTTCATCGAAAGACCAATGCGCTTGCGTGCGACATCAACTTCAACCACGCGAACTTGTACCACATCGCCTGCCTTGACCACTTCATGCGGGTCTTTGATGAACCTGTCGGCCAATTGGCTGACATGAACCAATCCATCCTGATGCACGCCGATATCCACAAAGGCCCCAAAGGCCGCCACATTGGTAACCGTGCCTTCCAGCATCATGCCCGGTTTCAGGTCGGTGATCTCGTCAACACCTTCGGCAAAGGTCGCGGTCTTGAAGCTGGGCCGTGGGTCGCGCCCCGGCTTTTCCAATTCGCTCAGAATATCTTTCACCGTCGGCAGACCAAACCGATCATCAATGAACTTTCGCGGGTCCAGCCGTTGAAGGGCCGCGCTGTCGCCCATCAGGCTGCGAATGTCGCGCCCGCAATCTGAAACGATCTTGCGCACCAGATCATAGGCTTCAGGGTGGACAGCACTTGAGTCCAGCGGTTCCTTTCCGTCAGGGATCCGCAAAAAGCCCGCGGCCTGTTCAAAGGCCTTTGGCCCCAAGCGGGAAACTTTCAGCAGATCGCGCCGGGTTGCAAAGGGGCCGTTCACGTTACGATGTGCGACAATAGCATCGGCGAGCCCCGTCCCCAAACCGGAAACCCGCGCAAGCAGCGGGCTAGAGGCGGTATTCAGATCAACCCCAACCGCGTTCACGGCATCTTCGACCACCGCATCCAATTGACGCGCCAGACGTGTCTGGTCCACATCATGCTGATACTGACCGACTCCAATAGATTTTGGCTCGATCTTGACCAATTCCGCCAACGGGTCTTGCAGTCGACGGGCAATCGAAACCGCCCCGCGCAAAGAAACATCAAGCTCAGGGAATTCCTTTGCCGCCAGTTCCGAAGCGGAATAGACCGAAGCCCCGGCCTCGGAAACGATCACTTTCGTTGGCTTTGCAGCGCCAGCAGGCAAGTGCGCCAGCAAATCACCGACCAGCTTTTCCGTCTCGCGGCTTGCCGTGCCGTTGCCAATCGCGATCAGTTTGACCCCATGGCTTCCGATCAACCGCGCAAGGGCGATCTGAGCACCGCGCAAGTCGTTCTTGGGCTGGAATGGATAGACTGTATCCGTGGCAACCACCTTGCCCGTGGCATCGACAACCGCAACTTTCACACCTGTCCGAATGCCCGGATCAAGCCCCATCGTCGCTTTCCCACCCGCCGGGGCGGCCAATAGCAAGTCCTTCAGATTGCGCGCAAAAACGTTGATCGCCTCGGCCTCTGCCCGATCACGAAGCTCCGACATCAAGTCCAGCGTCAGCGAGGTCTTTAGTTTTACCCGCCATGCCCATGCCGCCGCGTCGCGCAGCCAGCGGTCACCTGCCCCGGCCCCCGACGCATTCAACGACGCTGCCGCAGCCCGTTCCGAAGGACTTTCTCCCCGCGGTGCATCAGCATCAACTTCCAGATCAATCAGAAGGACGCCTTCATTGCGCCCCCGGAGCATCGCCAGGACACGATGGCTGGGAGCGGTTTCCCAGTTTTCCCGGTGGTCAAAATAGTCACTGAATTTGGCACCTTCAGCCTGCTTTCCGTCTACCACCCGCGCCGCCAGAACGCCTGCCTTTTTCATATGTTCACGAAGGCGGCCCAGCAGGCTGGCATTCTCGCTCAGGCCCTCGGCCACGATATCCCGCGCGCCTTCCAAGGCCGCTTTCGTGTCGGGAACATTTTCGGAGATATAGGCCTTTGCCAATTGCTCCGGCTCGGCAAAACGATCGGCAAGAATGGCGTCGACCAAGGGCTGCAAGCCGTTTTCCCGCGCAATCATCGCTTTGGTCCGGCGCTTTGGCTTGTAGGGCAGGTAGATGTCTTCCAATTCCGCTTTTGTAACCGCCTTCGACAGCGACAAGGCGAGTTCGTCGGTCAGTTTGCCCTGTTCGGTGATGGATTGCACAATGGCGACCCGCCGTGCTTCCATCTCTCGCAGATAAGCCAGTCTTTCCGAGAGGTTACGCAACTGGGTATCGTCCAGCCCACCCGTCACCTCTTTACGGTATCGGGCGATAAACGGCACTGTCGCCCCCTCATCCAACAGCGCAACGGCCGATGCAACCTGTTGAGCCGAAGCACCGATTTCGTTGGCGATAGTAAGGGCGATGCGGCGGCTGGTTTCGGGCGTCATTGTTTGTCCTTGGTCAGTTCGGGATCGGGACAATAGCTGGGGAGCCAGCCGAGGAAAAGGGTCACGCGAAGCTATTCAAGGCGCTTCGCGCCGGCACGCGCAGCGAGGCCGTGCGTCCACGGAGTAACTGAAAACGCCATTCGTCTGTACGTTGGACATTCACAAAGCACTTTAACGAACCTGAATTCAGACCCGATAAACGCGCCGAGCCGTGTCGACGCCCAGTGATCGTTGTTCGTCAGCCGAAAGGTCGCGACACAACTCCCGCGTCAGATCAATCCACTCTGGCAGGCTGGCATTAATGTCGACCACAGGCCAATCTCCGCCCCAGAGCGTTCTTTCCGGGCCAAAACAGGCAAGCAAATGATCCGTGTAAGGTCGAAGCATTTCCGCCGTGACGGGCCGCGCCGCGCAATTTGTCGGAATACCCGAGAACTTTATGTAAAGATTGGGAAATTCTGCCAGACGCTTTAGGCTTTCTGCCCAGGACGCGAAGGCCCCCGAGGCGATGTCGGGGTTGCCGCAGTGATCGAGCACAAAAACCTGATCCGGGCAGGCCATTAGCAGATCCTCGGCAAGTCCGTGCTGACGCGCGAAGAAGCAAAGGTCAAAAGGCAATCCCTTTCGGCCAATTTTCCGAAGATTGCGCCGGAAGGTTTCAGACTGCGAGATGGCCTCATCAACAACGTGCAGGATGCGGCGAAAACCGACAACATGTAGGCGATCACATTCCTCGATCCACGCATCAAAGCCTTCATCCAGCTCTGGTCTGCACGAGGCAATCTGGCCCAACATGCCACCCTGCCCGACCAAACCGGCAACGTAGCGCGCCTCTGCCTGATAATCGGCATCGTCAACTCCGGCCTCCATAAAGACCGTTCCGATAAAGCCCTTATCGCGCGTTAGCGCCGCGTAATCCTCTGGCGTAAAAGCCTTTTCCGCCAAAGCCGGAATGCCGGCCGTCCAGGAATATCCCAGACGACCGCGCAGGATCAGATGCTGATGTGTGTCAATCAGCTGCATGGTCAGTCGGCGATGACGTCCTGCCGCTGCTGGCCCAGACCTTCGATGCCAAGTTCCACGACTTCGCCGGCTTTCAGGTAACGCGGCGGCTTCATCCCCATGCCGACGCCGGGCGGAGTGCCGGTCGAAATCACGTCGCCGGGATGAAGCGTCATGAACTGCGACAAGTAGCTGACGACGTGAGCCACACCGTAAACCATTGTCTTTGTTGAACCATTTTGCATGGTCTGGCCATTCACGGTCAGCCACATCTTCAGGTTCTGCGGGTCCGCCACTTCATCGCGGGTGACCAGCCATGGGCCGATCTGGCCAAAGTTGTCGCAGCTTTTGCCCTTGGTCCATTGACCGGCGCGTTCAGTTTGGAAGGCGCGTTCCGAGACGTCGTTCGACACGCAATACCCGGCGACATAGTTCATTGCGTCGGCTTCCGAGACGTATTTTGCCTTGGTGCCTATGATGACACCCAACTCAACCTCCCAATCGGTCTTTTCAGACCCGCGCGGAATGATGATCGGGTCATTCGGACCACAGATAGCGCTTGTCGCTTTCATAAAGATTACCGGTTCGGGCGGCACGGCCATTCCGGATTCTGCTGCGTGGTCGGCATAGTTCAAACCGATACAGATGAATTTTCCGGTTCCTGCCACACAGGCCCCAAGGCGCGTATCAGCTTGAACTACGGGCAATTTTTCCGCCTCGATACCGCGAAGGGCCGAAAGCCCCGCGTCGGAAAGCACAGCGCCGCCGATGTCGGGGACAATGCCTGTCAGGTCACGGATGGTGCCATCGGAATGCAAAAGACCGGGGCGTTCAGCGCCGCGAGGGCCATGGCGAAGTAGTTTCATGGGTCGTCCTTTCAGGTATTGCTCCAGCCACCGTCGATCACATGCGCGACCCCGGTGACAAAGGCGGATTCGTCTGAGGCGAGAAACACGATCAGACCTGCGATATCTTCAGCTTGTGCAAGCTTTCCAGTGGGTTGGCGGGCGAGGAAGGCTTTTCGCGCGGCCTCGTAATCGCCACTGGCGCGCATTCTGTCGTTCAGGCTGGGGGTGTCAACCGTGCCGGGACAGATGGCGTTGCAGCGGATGTTTTTGCCAATGAAATCAGCGGCCAAGGCTTTGGTCATGCCGATCACGGCGGCCTTTGTGGCGCCATAAACAAAGCGGTTTGGCGCCGCGATTATCGAAGAAGCGACAGAAGCCATATTGATGATAGAGCCCCCGCCCGCCGCGATCATGACCGGCAAAAAAGCCTTGTTCATCCGATACATAGCCTTGACGTTCAGATCGAAGGAAAAGTCCCATTCGTCTTCGGAACAATCGAGGATCGTGCCATTTGCGACAAAGCCCGCGCAGTTGAAAAGTACATCCACCGCGCCCAGCTCTGCCGCCAAGGCCTGAACGGCACCAGTGTCGCGCACATTCAGAACGCGGGTCTCAAGCCCTTGATCAGAAAGGGCTTGCAGCGCATCGGCGTTGATATCCGTGGCGATCACACGGGCGCCTTCGCGGGCCATGGCAAGGGCCGATGCCCGCCCGATCCCCTGCCCTGCCGCCGTCACCAGCGCCGTCTTTCCTGCTAGTCTTGCCATCGTTTTTTCCTGTCTGCCTTCTGTACACCCCCTGTACACCCCCCGTGCAGACAGATTGCTGACGCCGGAAAGGACAGAGGGCGACGATCACATCACCGCGCCAATCTGCCAAGGCACGAATTCGGCCCCGCCAAAACCAAGCGCTTCGGATTTCGTTTGCTCACCACTGGCCACACGAATGAACATCTCGAACAACTCGCGGCCCTTCTCTTCCAGACTGACGCCCTGATCAATGATGTCGCCCGTGTTCAGGTCCATGTCTTCTTCCATGTGCCGGAACATTTCGGAATTGGTGGCGACCTTGATGCAGGGAACAGGTTTGTAGCCGGAAACCGAGCCACGCCCGGTGGTAAAGACGATCAGGTTGGACCCAGAGGCGATCTGGCCCGTCACCGAGGTTGGGTCATAGCCGGGGCTGTCCATAAAGACGAAGCCCTTTTTCGTGACCTGTTCGGCGAAAAGATAAACGTCTTCCAGCGGGGCCGACCCGCCCTTGGCAACCGCACCCAAGGATTTTTCAAGGATCGTGGTCAAGCCGCCGCGTTTATTGCCGGGGCTGGGATTGTTGTTCATCTCGCCTTTGTTGCGGGCGCAGTAATCTTCCCACCACAGGATGCGGTCGATCAGCTTTTGCCCGACCTCGGGCGTAACCGCCCGGCGGGTCAGCAGATGTTCGGCGCCGTAGATTTCCGAGGTTTCGGACAGGATCGTGGTGCCGCCATGAGCGACCAGCAGGTCAGAGGCAACGCCCAGCGCCGGGTTTGCCGTGATGCCGGAATAGCCATCGGACCCGCCGCATTGCATGCCGATGACCAGTTCGGACACGGGGATGGGTTCTCGGGCATAGGCATTGGCGACCTCGGCCATTTCGCGCAACGCTTCGATCCCGCGTTCGACGGTGCGGCGGGTGCCGCCGGTTTGCTGAATGGTCATATGGCGGAAGTTGTTATCGGCCCGCATCCGGCCTTTGCCGACCAGATCGGGGATTTGCAGCACTTCACAGCCAAGGCCGACCAGCAGGATGCCGCCGAAATTGGGGTTGCGGGCATAGCCTTGCAGGGTGCGCATCAGGGTCTGATAGCCCTCATCCGTGCCGGACATGCCGCAGCCCGAGCCATGCGCGATCGGCACGATGCCATCGACGTTCTTCAGCGCCTTGAACCAGTCGGTCTTTTCGGCCTCTTCCGCGATGAACCGGGCGACCGAGCCAGAGCAGTTTACCGAGGTCAGCACGCCAAGATAATTGCGGGTGCCCGCTGTGCCATCGGGGCGGCGATAGCCCATGAAGGTGCGCTGTTCGCTGGGTTTGGGCAAAGGACGGACTTCGGAAGAAAAGGCGTAATCCTGTGCATGGTCCGACATGGCGATGTTGTGGACATGGACATGCGCGCCCTTGGCAATGTCTTGCGTGGCAGCGCCGATGATCTGGCCATAGCGACGGATGTTCTCGCCCGTGGCAATGTCACGGTTGGCGAATTTATGGCCGCGCGCGATGCGCTCGGTTGTGGTGACGCCAAGGTTTTCGGTTCCCGGCAACAGATCGGCCAAGGCGATATCGACATTGTCATCAGCGTTCAGACGAATGGAGATGGGCATGGAAAACCTTTAGGAATGCGGGGCAAGGGTCGAAAGGGCACGGTCGAGATGGGTGTAACCGCCATCAACAAACAGCCATTGGCCAGTGGTATGACCAGCTTTGGGGGAGAGCGAAAAGACCACGGTGGCGGCCATTTCGGTATCAAGCGTCATCCGCGCCTCAAGCGGGATGCGGGCGGTGATTTCGGCCAGCTTCGCCTCGGGATCGGGGAGTGTATCCAGCCAGCGGCGGTAAAGCGGCGTCATCACTTCGGCCGGGATGACCGCATTGACGCGGACGCCATCGGCGGCAAAGGCCGCGGCCCATTCGCGGGTCAGGCCCAGTTGCGCCGCCTTGGCCGCGACATAGGCCGAGGTGCCGCCCTGCCCGGTGACAGCGGTTTTGGAACTGATGTTGACGATGGCGCCTTTGCTGGCGCGCAGATCGTCGCGCAAAAGGTGGGTCAGCGTGTAATAATGGATCAGGTTTTGTTCCAGCGAGGCGCGAAACGCCTCGGGGCCGGCATCAAGGCCCACGCCGTCATTGGCGCCAGCATTGTTCACAAGGCCGTAGATCGCGCCCCATTTCGCACGGGTCTGGTCAACCGCCGAGCGGCAGTTGTCATCGCGCGAAAGATCGGCGTGCACCCAGCCCGACCGGGGGGAGAGTGCGGTGAGTTTGGCCAGAAAATCGTCAGATGGGGTCGAGCGGGCGAAGATGACAGGCACCGCCCCTTCTTCGGCCAACGCCATGGAGATCGCGGCCCCGATGCCCGAGGCCCCGCCGGTGACGATGACGGTTTTGCCCTGAAGGCCCAGATCCATTCTTGTCTTCCTTTTTGGTTGGGCGGCCCCACTGTCGTGGAACGCGCAGGGCCGCCCGGGTTTTCCCTTGGGAGGGATCTCAGTCGTAAAGAACCGCAGCCACCTGCGGGTCATTCATGTTCGTGGCGTCGTACCAGTAGTAGCCGGTGTCGACGACCTTCGGCAGGGTTTCGCCCTTCAGCGCCTTGGCAAGGCTGTCTACAACGCACTGGCCGATGCCGACCGGGTTCTGGGTGATCGAACCGAGCAGGGTGCCATCCATGATGGCGTCCTTTTGGGTCTTGCCCGAGTCGTAGCCGATGGCGACGACCTGCGAACCGGTTTCCTTTTTGGCAACGGCGAGGCCGATGGCTGCGCCTTCGTTCGAGGCGAAGATGCCCTTCAGGTTCGGATAAGCCTGCAGGGTGGCCTTGATGTCGTCAGCCGCTTTCAGAGCATCGTTGGCATATTTGATGTCGACGATGGTGATGTTGGGATATTTTTCCTGAATGCGGTTCACGAAGCCATCGCGACGGCCGATGCCCGTGGCCGAGGTCTGGTCGTGGATTTCCAGCGCGATTTCACCTTCGCCGCCGATGGCTTCGGCCATCTTGTCGGCAGCCGCGCCGGCTGCGTTCAGGTTGTCGGTGGTGCAGGTGGTCAGCGGCAGGTCGCTTTCCACGCCCGAGTCGAAGGCGACGATCGGGATGCCTGCATCAGCGGCCTTTTGCAGGGCGGGAACCTGAGCTTGGCTGTCCAGAGCGGCGAAGCCGAGACCGGCTGGCTGCTTGGCGATGGCGGCGTTCAGGATGTCGGTCTGCTTGTCGATTTCGGCTTCGGTGTTCGGGCCTTCGAAGGTGATGGTCACGCCATTGCGGGCAGCGGCTTCTTCCGCACCGGCCTTTACAGCCTGCCAGAACTGGTGGCTGAAGCCCTTGGCGATGATTGGGAAATAGGTTTCGGCCTGAGCCGAGGCAGCAAACATGCCCGCCGTCAGCGCGATGACCGAGGTCAACATAGTCTTTTTCATTTGTGTTCTCCTCCCTGGGAACGTTGGTAAAGGCGTTTAGCCTTCGCTGGTTGGGGGGGCGTCTTGATGGCGCCCGTGCCCGGTTTCATGCCTTCTTGCGAAGCACGATATCGACGTAGACGGCCACGATGATGATGAGACCGGTTACGACAATCTTCCATTCCTCCTGCACCCCCATGACCCGTAGGCCATTGGTCAGGACAGACATGATAAAGGCGCCGATGATGGTGCCAGTGATGCTGCCCCGCCCGCCCGAGAGCGAGGTGCCGCCAATGACGGCTGCGGCGATGGCATCGAGTTCATAGCCAAGCCCGAGCGCAGGCTGGGCCGAATTCAGGCGCGACGAGACCAAAAGACCCGCAACACCGCAGATCATGCCGCTGATCGCATAGGTGATGATTTTCCAGCGGTCGACATTGACGCCCGACAGACGCGCGGCCTCTTCGTTTGACCCCAACGCAAAGATGTATCGCCCGAGGACCGACCGCGTCAGCACGATAGAGGATATGATCGCCACGACAAACATGATGATGACGCCATTCGGGATCTCAAGCCCCGGGATCAGATGGGTGATCGAGCTTTCGGACGAGATGTAAAGATAGCTGGGCGTCGAGTTGAAATAGATCGGCTTTGCGCCCGAAAACACCAGCGCAAGGCCGCGGGCAATCTGCATCATTCCCAGCGTGGCGATAAAGGGCGGGATTTTCATCTTGGCGATGGCGGTGCCGGAAATGGCCCCCATGATGCCGCCGCCCGCGATGGCCCCGAAGATGCCGAAGGGCAAAGGCAGACCTGCATTGGTCAGGATCAGGCCCGAAAACACGGCGGTCAGCGTCATCATGGTGCCGACGGAAAGATCAATGCCGCCCGAGATGATGACAAAGGTCACAGCGACCCCCAGCACCCCGTTCACGGCCGTGGCCTGCATGATGTTGACCATATTGTTCCACGCCGCGAAATTCGCCGCGAAAATGGAGAAGAACATCAGCAGGCTGACCAGCACAACGAAGGCAACGGCCTTTTGCAAGGTCGCGGTCGTCAGCACTCCGGGTTTGGCTGTGGCGACGGTCTGGCTTTGAGTGTTGGACATGCTCTTGTCTTTCTGTTCAGGCAGCGGAAGCCTGACGCTTGGTCGCAAGCGTCATGATCTCTTCTTGTGTCGTGGTCTTGCCGTCCAATTCCCCCGTGATCCGGCCTTCGCACATGACCACGACACGATGAGACAGCCTCAGGATCTCTGGCAGTTCGGACGAGATCACGATGATCGCCTTTCCTTCAGCCGCGAGGCTTTCCAGCAGGCGGTAGATTTCGGCTTTTGCGCCCACGTCGATGCCGCGCGTGGGTTCGTCGAAGATCAGGATGTCGCAATCACGCAAAAGCCATTTCGCGATGACGACCTTTTGTTGATTGCCGCCGGAAAGGAGGCGGGTTTCCTGCTCGATAGAGGGGGTCTTTACCTTCAGTTTCGCCACATATTCGCGGGCAACCGTGCGAAGATCATTGTCACGCATGAAGCCGAGTTTTGACCGGAAGCGATCCCATGACGCCATCGTTACATTGTCGCGCACCGACATGCCCGTCACGAGGCCGAAATGTTTGCGGTCCTCGGACAGATAGGCAATGCCATGACCGACGGCGTCTTTGGGCTGGTCGATCTTGACCTTTTTGCCGTGGATCTGGATTTCCCCCGAGTCGATCGGATCGGCGCCAAAGATGGCCCGCGCGACTTCGGTGCGCCCTGCCCCCATAAGCCCGGCAAAACCAAGGATTTCGCCCTTGTTCAGCGAGAAGTTCACATCGCGGACCGCGCGCCCCCGGTTCAGCCCGGTTACGCGCAGCACTTCTTCCGACGTGCCCGCGCCTTCCGCCCGATGCACATCGGCCAATTCGCGCCCGACCATCAGTTGAATGACGGTGGCCATCGGCGTTTCCGCAGCAGGAAGCGTGTCGATATAGGCGCCGTCGCGCATCACCGTGACGCGGTCGGCGATCCTCTTTACCTCATCCATCTTGTGGGTGATGTAGATGATGCCCACGCCCTTGGATTTCAATTCGTCGATGATGGTGAAGAGGTGGGCGACCTCGGTGTCGTTCAGGGCGGAGGTCGGTTCGTCCATGATCAGGACCGAGGCGTTGTAGGACAGGGCCTTGGCGATTTCGACCAATTGCTGACGGGCGACGGTCAAGGTGCCAACCTCGGTATCGGGGGCGATATCGACCTTCATGTGATTGAAGATGGCGGCCGCATCCTTGTTCATCTGGGCTTCATCCGTGAACATGCCGAAGGTGCGGCGCGGTTCGCGGCCGATGAACATGTTCTGCGCGACCGTCAGATCGTTCATCAGGGCGAGTTCCTGATGGATGATGCCAATCCCAAGCGCCTGAGCCTCTTGCGGGCCGTCGATGGTCACCTGCTTGCCCATGACTTCCAGTGTGCCGCCATCGGGCTGGTAGATGCCGGACAGAATTTTCATCAGCGTGGATTTGCCCGCGCCGTTTTCGCCCATCAGCGCATGGACCTCGCCTGCGACCAGATTGAAATGCACGGATTTCAGCGCGTGAACACCCGGGAAATGCTTGTCGATTGCGGTCATCTTGACCAATTCGGTCATGGCTGGCCTCCGGTTTGGATAACGACCTTGATCAGGGTCTCTCGGTCTGAGACGAGTCGCGGGAATGCCTCTGGCAGATCGGCCAAGGATAGCGTGGACGAGATGATCTTGGCGCCATCAATCTTGCCCTCGGCCAAGGCCGACATGACGGTCTGGAAATCCTCGGCGGTGGCGTTGCGGCTGCCCATCAGGGTCATTTCGCGCTTGTGAAATTCAGGGTCTGCAAAGGAGATGTTGTCCTTGACGACCGAGACGAGGACATAGGTGCCGCCATGGGCCACATGAGCAAAGCCTGCCTCAATGGCGCGGGCATTGCCGGTGCAGTCAAAGACCACATCAAAGCCATCGGCAGGCAATTCTGCGTCCGGCCCCAGCAGTTCGTGAAAACCGAAGTCTTGCATCGCCGCAAGCCGCTTTTCCGACATGTCGCGCAGCGTGACATGGCCGCCGCGCAACCGTGCGAAAAGCGCCGTGCCAAGGCCGATGGGCCCTGCCCCGGTGACAAGCACGCGATCACCCGCGCCAAGTTGCGAACGCCGCGCCGCATGGGCACCGATGGCAAGAAACTCGGTCAGCACGATCAGATCGGACGGCATCTGCGCGGCGTCATACAGATTGCCCGCAGGCACGGCGATACGGGCGCAAAGTCCACCATCGCGATGCACGCCCAAAACCGAGATCCTGGTGCAGCAATTCGGTTTGCCCTTGGCACAGGCGGTGCAGGTTCCACAGGACACATAGGGGTTGATCGCAACCGCCTGCCCCTTTTGCCAGCCCTCTGCTGACAGGGCGATGTGGCCGGAAAGTTCGTGCCCGATGACGCGGGGATATTCAAGGAACGGATGCTTGCCCTCGAAGATATGGTAATCGGTGCCGCAAAGGCCGACGCGGTCGATATCCACCAAGACCCAGCCCGAAGGTGCCTCGGACGGCACGGCACGAGGCTCCAGCTCAAACTGACCCGGAGCCATACAGGTTCCGCACAGCATTGTTGCTGCGGCGCCGCCGTCCATAGATCGTCCTCCCTAACCCTCTGTCCGACTCTGCGGCCGGATCCTCCATTGCCGACACCATGAAGGCACGAAAAGGGCTTGCCAACTGTTTTTAATTTTTTAGATCATAAATACAGTTTACGGTGGGTCAGCCGCAGTGGGAGAGGACGAGGTTTGGCACGAAGCGATACGAGATTTCGGCAATCTTTCAACGACTTGCTGAAAACTCTTCAGGAAGGGACGGTTGGTGCCACTCTGCCGTCGGAAGTGAAGCTGGCAGAGCAACTTGGCGTTTCGCGCACCGTGGTGCGGGCCATTATGGCACGATTGGCGGAAATTGGCGTGATTGAAATCGATGGGCGAAACAAACGCCTTTTGCGCGCGCCGAATGCCAAGGACAGCCTCTCCTTGCGGGAGGATTACATCGGTCGTGAAGAGCTGGAGAGCCGATTTCTGGATTGGGTTCTGCGGTTTGATGTGCCTGCCGGCACGACCCTGAATGTGACGCAACTAGCCCGTCAGTTTAACGTGCTGCCCTATCAATTGCAGGAATTTCTGGCGAGCCTTTCGCAATCGGGGCTGGTGGAGCGTCGGCCACAAGGGGGGTGGCTTCTGGTCGGCTTCACGGCCGATTACGCGATTGAGCTTTCGGAGTTTCGCGAGGTTCTTGAACTCAACGCGCTATCAACGCTGATCGCACTTCCGAAAACGCACTCCGTTTGGGGAGAACTGGAGACGATCAGGACAGAACATCTTGACCTCTTGGCACGCATCGAAACCGATTTTCACGACTTTTCGCCGCTGGATGGGCAATTTCATAGTCTGTTGAATTCGGTGGTGAAGAACCGCTTCGTGGCTGAGTTTCAAAAGGTGATCAGCCTGATTTTCCATTACCATTATCAATGGGACAAAGCCTTGGAACGGCATCGAAACGAGGCCGCCATTCGCGAGCATTTGCAGATCATCAACGCGCTGGCAGAACGTGACAAACCCACCGCCATGGCCGCTGCGCGGGCGCATTTGACCACATCGAAGGAAACGCTGTTGTCATCACTGCGCGATCACAAGCTGGCCTGAATGTCCTACCTGACAGTCAGGGCTGATGCAGCGTGAGCTTGGTTCGGTCCCCATCAAGGGAGAGGTCAAGCACATCGAAATCTGTGCGGATGTCACGATCAAATATCTCTCGCGACAGTGGGTTTACGAAATAACGTTCTATCCGGTTGCCGATGCCGCGCCCGCCTTCGAAGAAATCTTCGATGCAGAGGAAGCGAAGCGTTTCGCGGGCCTTTGGGTCGATGTTGACCGCGATCCCGCGTTCGATTTTGACCGCCTTGATTACCCGCGCAAGGATGGCGTCAAAGATTTCAAGCGCGGCCTCGCCGGACAGGAAGTCGAAGACGATGATATTCGGTCCGATCCGGTTCAGCAGTTCGGGCCTTTGCAGCTTTCTGCGGAAATGGTCACGGATGGCCGACTGAATTTTGTCCTCCAGTTCCTGATGACTGTCTGAGGGCAGGATATTCATGCCGAGGTTGGTCTCGCTTGATCCGCTCATCACGCCGATATTCGAGGTGAAAATGATGAGCGCCTCAGAAAAATGAGCGGTAGCACCACGGGCATCGGTCAGGCGGCCTTCGTCGATGATCTGAAGGAAGATGTCGAGAACGCGAGGATGAGCCTTTTCCACCTCGTCAAAGAGAAAAACGCTGAAAGGGCGGTGCAGCGCGGCGTTTACCAGCTCGCCCCCACGGTCATGGCCGGGATGACCCGGGGGCGCGCCGATCAGACGGGTGACGGCCGCCTCTTGCATGAATTCCGACATATCGAACCGATGACATGCGGTTTCATCGCCGAACAAGAGTTCTGTCAGAGCCTTGGCAAGCTCGGTCTTGCCGACACCCGTGGGACCAGCGAAGAACATCACGCCGCGCGGCTTGGAATGGCGCGCCCCGCTTTGCGCCCCGGACAAGCCGACAAGCGAACGCGAGAGGATATCGACGGTACGTTCAAGCGCGTGGTCTTGCCCCTTGATCCGCTGCCCAAGCAGGGATTGCGCATGGCGGACCCGGTCGGCAAGCACCTGAGAGCCCCAAGGATTGCGGCGCAAACCGGTGCGGTAGATGCGGATTGCATCTGAAATATGGGCGAGACTGATGCCTTCGAACCGGGCCACCGTGGCGATGGCGCGCATGGCAGACAGGGTTTCCCCATCGCTTTCAAGGGCGAATTGTTGAAGCGCCCATTGGCGCCCCGGATCGTTGCCGCCACTTTCGATTCCCGTGTCTCGGGCAAGGCGGTCAGCAAAGTGAAAGCGGGCCTCGAGATCGGGCAGATCAATATTGACCTCGCGCAGGGCGGAATTGCCGATCGTGAACCACGCTGGAAGATCGCCGATCTCGTCGGCCAGCCAGACGGTCACGCAGCGAGAGGGAGAAATCTGCGCGTCCTTTTCCGTGGCATAAGAGAGCTTGTCGATCGCAACGAAAAAGGAGTCGAGATCGGCATCGTCGCCTGTGGCCAGATGCGAGGCGTAGTCGACAACAAGCGCAACCGATAGATCAGGGCGCGCAGCAAGTCGGGCGTGAATGTCTTTAAGTTGGTCAAGGGGCGACACCCAGCCCTTTGCCGGATCTTCGGCGAGAAAGGCCGAAACCGCATCGCTGATCGCCCCGACCGAGCTGAGACCATCGACGGGGTCGAAGCGCAAGATGGAGGTTGCCTCTTGCCCCTCGGCACGCGTCAGGCGGGCAATGGCCCCGAAGGCATCGACAAACTCGACCGAATGGCCAGCCCACACCGGGTAAATGTCACGGATATTGCCCGTCAAAACCAGGTGGCGGGCGTAAAGCCGGGCCGAAGTGAATTCTTCGAACCATGCGGGCGGTTCATGAGCGACGGCAGGTGTGGACGCCTGTTTCCAGAATGCCAATGCGTTATCCCTGATTTTGTGGCACGCCCCTTTGTTACACCGAGGCTCGGTTCAAAGACATGCGCAAAATTGTCCTCCGGCGCAGTCAAAGGCCGGAGGCCGTGCGACCATCGCCCCGACCGGTCCTAGAAATCGTACATCACATTGATGCGGGCGACATATTTGGGGACGTCGCCAGTCAGGCGGTCACCAGCATGCAATACCGTATCGCGGTTCGATCCATGCCGGAAGAACAGGGAGCGCCCGGTTTTCGGGGTGACTGTGGCCCGCAGTTCCCCCTGATCGTAAAGGGTGGTGCTGCCGCCCTGCAAACCGTCCTCTGCACCATTCAGGTAAAGAAGCATCGTCAGCATGGAATGCGTGCCCGCCCATTGCACCATGGACGACCCATCTTGAGACAGTCCAAAGCCGGGCCAATCGCCATCAATATGAAGGTTGAATTCATCGCCCTTATCATAGCGATAGGTGTTGATCCGATGGCTTAGAAGCGGTGAAAGCTTTCGGCCATCAATCTCTTGCGGGAGCAAAGGAGCAACGCGGCGGTAAAGCTCTGCCATGACCATCTTTGGGGCGATCCAATGCACCGTCTTGTTGCGGCGCATCCCGGGCGGCGTGTTGATGCCCGGTGCTGCATCGCGAAACCCAAGTGCCTCGGTCACGGCGATCAAGTGGGCGCATTCCTCACGCGTGGCGACGTCCTCAAGGGTAAAGGCAAGCTTGCCACCCAAGTCGACCTCTTCACGATGCGGTTGCGGGGCGTTTTCTGGCCGAAGAAGGTCTGGCAGGTCCACCGCGTAGATCGGTGTGTCTTCCTCATAGCCACCATCAGGCAACGTACCTGTCAGGCGTGCAACGACTCGGGCATGGTCAAGGATCGGTTTCTGCATATCAGCCCCCATTCGAGCCAAGCGCTTACACAAAATTGCCGAATTGGCAATATTTTTTGACCAATATCAGCGATAGGCCGCTCCAGAACTGAGGAATGACAAATGGGAACTACGACACAAGCCCACCTGCGCCCTGAAGACGTGGCAAGCGTGCGATCAACTGTATCGGGAGTCGGTGCAGAGCGCGCCACGGAAGCTGCAGGAAGAGTGGGGACGCCCTTACTCTTAAAATCGCCTTCCTCGACCTTTCTGATAAATCTTCACGGCGCGGAGAAGCGGATGTGCCTGGGGGCATTGGTACGGAATTTTGCAGCAGAACAATCAAACCAAATTTCGTAACGGGTGCCACCGACAACAATCCTACAGATTACTTGAAAGTTACCGCACTTGTTTTCCACAACAAATTGGATCTGGTCGGGCATTGTTTTGACGAGATCGGGTAAAAACCGAACGAAGCCCTTTCCTCTTAGATTCGGGTTTTAGGGCGATTTGAGAAATAGACAAACAGCACCCCGGCGCGGCGAAAACCACTGGGGCATCGGACTTGCTTTTGATCAGCCATGATCAGTTTCAGAGTATCAGACCAAGTTCTGACTTGGCCGAACAGCGTCTGTACGGGCAAGAATTGCTTCCATCAGGCGGTGCGCAGAAGGAGTAAGGCGTGAATCAATCCGCGTGACCATATTGAAGGGCGCGACGTTTAGGCCAAGATCCATTGGTAAGGCAACAAAGGGCATAGAGGGATTACCAGAAAAGCTCTCTACAACTGATCGGGCCAAGGGTGCGATGGCGTTGGTCTGGTTCAGGAGGGCCAGCGTAAACAGGAACGACGAGGTCGAAATTCGCCGTTTTGGTCCAGGCAGGTCCAATTCGGCCAACCGAGTCATGACCGTCTGCGTAAGCAAAGTGTCATCGGGACCAAGAATCCAGTCGTAGGCCAGAAGATCATCAACTCTGATCTCAGGAAGCATGACAAGTGGGTGGCCGCGGCGTACCGCAATGGAAAGCGGCTCGTCACCGATCATCTTGGCCTCAAGCATGACGTCATTCGTGCCGGGCCGTGCAAGCGCGAAATCAAGATGACCCGCGCGCAATTGCTCGCAAAGCGCAACCGACGTCGCGACGGTGACCTCGACGAGGATGCTTGGAAAACTTTCCTGCAGTTCAATGATTGCAGGCATCACGATACTCAGCGCGGGGCCGGTCACGGCACCTACCCTGACGGTACCAGCACTGCCCGTTGCAGCCTCTGACACTTCTCGGGCTGCATCGGTCAGTTCGATTTGAATTCGCGCAGCACGGCGGGCAAGCGCCAAACCAGCTACAGTCAGCCGGATTCCACGGCCCTGACGCTCATGCAGAGGAAGACCCAAGACTTCTTCCATTTCGGCAAGTAGGCGCGAGGCCGCTGGCTGCGAAACGCCAATCCTTTCGGCACAGCGCCCCAAATCGTCCCCATCCCCAAGAGCCGCCATCAAGCGTAGCTGCGTGGGCTTTAACCGACGAAGGGAGGATACAAGGCTTCTGCTCGTCTGACTCATGACATTTCCGATATGAATATATCGAGCATCAGTATTTGACAGGTATATGACTTGGAGTCAATTTCTGCCCATCCGTTGGCAGGGACATGCAACTCCGCCCAAACCGGATGCACTGACGAACTCATCGGGAGGAAACAGATGAATTTGACACGCCGCGGCCTTATGGCTCTTGCCGGCTCCACCGCCGTTTTGGCCGCAATGCCGGTCTTTGCCCAAGACAAGGGCACCGTCGGGATTGCCATGCCAACCAAATCTTCTTCGCGCTGGATTTCAGACGGGGAATCGATGGTGAAGGCCTTCACCGACGCAGGTTACGTTGCCGACCTGCAATATGCCGAAGACGACATTCCAACCCAGTTGGCGCAAATCGAAAACATGATCTCGTCGGGCGTCAAGGCGCTGGTAATTGCTGCAATCGACGGAACCACCCTGTCGAATGCTCTCGATAACGCCGCCGCCCAAGGGATCAAGGTCATCGCCTATGACCGTCTGATTCGTGATTCCGGTTCGGTCGACTATTACGCGACCTTCGACAACTTCAAGGTTGGCGTACAGCAGGCAGAGTCCCTCGTTGCTGGCCTGAAAGAGCGGTTTGGTGATGTGAAGCCATGGAACGTGGAACTGTTTGGCGGCTCGCCGGACGACAACAACGCCTTCTTCTTCTACAATGGCGCAATGTCCGTTCTGGATCCGCTGATTGCATCGGGCGACATTGTTATCCCGTCGGGCCAAATGGGTATGGATGTGGTCGGAACCCTGCGTTGGGACGGGGCTGTTGCTCAGGCCCGCATGGACAACCTTTTGTCGTCCAACTACGGCGACAAGACCCTGCATGGAGTGCTGTCACCCTATGATGGCCTGTCAATCGGGATCCTGTCCTCAGTTAAGGGCGTGGGCTATGGCTCGGGCGATCTAAAAACCCCGATCGTGACGGGTCAGGACGCAGAAATCCCCTCGGTCAAGTCGATGATCGCGGGCGAGCAGTATTCGACCATCTTCAAAGACACGCGCGAACTGGCGAAAGTAACGGTTGGCATGGTTGACGCTGTGCTGAGCGGTGGTGAGCCGCAGATCAACGACACATCGACCTATGACAACGGTGTCAAAGTCGTACCGTCGTACCTGCTGGAGCCGGTTTCCGTAAATCTTTCGAACTATGAGGCCGTCCTTGTCGGTTCGGGTTATTATACCGCTGATCAGCTGAACTAAGCTGATCTCCGGGATCCGCCTGCACATGCTCCCGTGCAGGCGGGTTCCCCTTGGGGGGAGGAAACATGTCCACACTTCTGGAAATGCGGGAGATCTCGAAGGTCTTCCCAGGCGTAAAGGCGCTTGATCAGGTTAGCCTGACGGTCGAGGCTGGCGAAATCCACGCGATTTGCGGGGAAAACGGTGCCGGCAAATCGACCTTGATGAAGGTGCTGTCAGGTGTCTATCCACACGGCAGCTTTGACGGCGAAATACGCTATCTTGGTCAGCCACTTCGCAATCGCTCTATTCGCGACAGCGAAGAAAAAGGCATTATCATCATCCATCAGGAACTTGCGCTGATCCCTTTGTTGTCGATCGCCGAGAACCTGTTCATGGGCAACGAAGTGGCATCCCGTGGTGTGATTTCATGGCCGATGGCATTTCAGAAAACCGAAGCCCTGCTGCGTCAAGTTGGCTTGCGCGAACCACCCAGCGCGATTGTTGGCAAGCTTGGCGTCGGCAAACAGCAGTTGATCGAAATCGCAAAGGCGCTTTCCAAGAACGTCAAGCTTTTGATCCTTGATGAACCTACTGCTGCCCTGCAGGAAGCCGATGCCGACCGGCTTCTTGAACTCATGCTGGAACTGAAAGGCCGCGGCGTGACGCAAATCATCATCAGTCACAAGCTGAATGAAATTGCCCGTGTCGCAGACCGGATCACGGTGATCCGGGACGGGACCTCGGTCTCGACCCTGTCAAAGGATGAAATCTCGGAAGACCGCATTATCCGAGACATGGTGGGCCGCGACATGGCGCATCGTTATCCGGAACGCAGCCCTAATCCGGGGAACGTTCTGTTCGAGGTCGAGAATTGGTCATGCTGGCATCCCGAGCAATCCGGGCGGCAAATGATCAAGGGCGTGTCGCTGAATGTCCGCAAGGGCGAAATCGTTGGCATTGCGGGCCTTATGGGCACGGGACGCACGGAACTGGCCATGTCTCTCTTTGGTGGGAGCTATGGCAAAGGTCATTCCGGAACAGTCAAGATGAACGGGAAGCCCGTCGATGTCTCGACGGTGCCAAAGGCGATTGAGGCCGGCATTTCCTATGTGACCGAGGATCGCAAAGCCTTGGGCTTGATCCTTGAAGAACCCATCCTCAAGAACATCAGCCTCGCAAACCTTTTCGGTATCGCAACCCGATCTGTTCTGGACAAGCGTCGGGAAGCGCAGGTGGCCGAGGGATATCGCCAGCAATTGGCCATCCGGACCCCCGGTGTCTACCAGAAGGTCGTGAACCTTTCCGGAGGCAATCAGCAAAAGGTCGTGCTGTCCAAGTGGCTGTTTACAAACCCGGAACTGCTTATCCTTGACGAGCCCACGCGCGGGATCGACGTGGGGGCCAAGTTCGAAATTTATACGATCATGAAAGAACTGGCCGAACAGGGCCGCGGCGTTCTGATGATCAGCAGCGAAATGCCCGAACTGTTGGGCATGTGCGACCGTATTTATGTGATGAACGAAGGCCGCATCGTCGGCGAACTGACCCGCGAAGAAGCGAGCCAGGAAAAGATCATGGCTTTGATTGTAAAAGACGTCGGAAAAGACGCGGAGAAGGTGGCTTAGAATGGCAGATGGCAAACAGAGTGCGCTTGGCGGACACCTGCGCGAAAATGGAATGCTTTTGGCATTGGTTGCGATTGTGGTCCTGTTTTCAGTTCTGGTGGGACTGCAGGGCAAGCCGATGTTCCTGCAGGCGCCGAACATCACCAATATCTTTTTGCAGAATGGTCATGTGATCATCCTTGCACTTGGGATGCTTCTGATCATCGTCGCCGGGCATATCGACCTTTCGGTGGGGTCTGTCGCTGCCTTTACGGGGGCGGTTGCCGCATGGCTGACCGTTGACCTGAAGCTGCCCGTCTATGCGGTCATTCCGCTGACCCTATGCGTCGGAGCCCTGATCGGGGCCGCACAGGGCTATTGGGTCGCCTATTGGCGCATTCCGAGTTTCATCGTCACCCTTGCCGGAATGCTGGTCTTTCGGGGGGCTACCCTTTGGCTCTTGGGTGGCCAGAACATCGGCCCCTTCCCCAAAGAGTTTCAGGCGATGTCATCGGGCTTTATCCCGGACTTGACCGGGCTGACAAAGCCGCATGGGCTGACCCTGATGATTGCGGCCATTGCGATTTGCATCGTGGTCTGGATTGGCCTTAGGGCACGGCGGCGCGACATGGAATTCGGGATCACGCCTGAACCGAATGGCCTGTTCTGGGGCCGCACCGCCATCATCGCGGCTGCCATGGCCTTTGTGGGTTGGCAATTGGCCAGCTTCCGCGGCCTGCCAAACGTGCTGGTCGTGCTTGCCGTGCTGATCGTCATCTATGCTTTCTTCACGGAAAACACCGTGCAGGGACGCAGGATCTATGCCGTCGGGGGCAACGAAAAGGCTGCCAAGCTTTCGGGAATTCGGACCGAGAGGCTGGTGTTCTTCTGCTTTGTCAACATGGGGATGCTGGCGGCTTTGGCCGGGATGATGGTGACGGCCCGCCTGAACAGCGCAACTCCAAAGGCCGGAACAGGATTTGAACTGGATGCTATCGCCGCCGTCTTCATTGGTGGGGCATCCATGGCAGGCGGATCGGGCAAGATCATCGGCGTGGTGATTGGCGCCCTGATCATGGGCGTCATGAACATGGGCATGTCGATCCTTGGCGTCGGCATCGACTATCAGCAGATGATCAAGGGCTTGGTGCTTTTGGCTGCCGTTGTCTTTGACGTCTACAATAAGAATAAGTGAGCAAGAACATGCATCTTTCGACAGTAAAAGGCGCGGGTGTTGTGGCCCGCCAAGGCGACGCAGCCAGGATCGTCCTGAATACGGCATCCGTTTATGAGTTGGCGAACGCAGCTATTCTGGCAGGCCACGACCTTAAGACCGAGGTCGAAAGGCGCGGGCTTGGTGCGACGGTTGACTTAGCTACAGCAACTTTTGATCTGCCGGTCAGCCATCCCGATCCTGCACATCTGCATCTGACAGGCACGGGTCTGACCCATCTTGGGTCGGCTTCGGCCCGTGATGCCATGCATGCCAAACTTGCTGGCGCGGAAACCCTGACGGATAGCATGAAGATGTTCCGCATGGGGCTGGAAGGCGGTCGTCCGCCAGAGGGTGAGGTCGGGGCACAACCGGAGTGGTTTTACAAAGGCAACGGCCACGCAGCCATCGCCCCCGGTGCAGACCTGAAGGCCCCGGGCTTTGCCGAAGATGGTGGGGAAGAACCAGAGATTGCCGGAATTTACCTGATCGGTCCCGACGGGACGCCACATCGGATTGGCTGGGCCTTGGGCAATGAATTTTCAGACCATGTCACTGAACGTGTGAATTACCTTTGGCTCGCACATTCCAAACTGCGAGTGGCGTCTTATGGCCCTGAAATTCTTGTCGGCGATCTGCCAACGGATATTCGCGGGACCAGTGCCATCATTCGAAACGGCAAAACGCTTTGGGAAAAGCCGTTTTTGTCGGGCGAAGCGAACATGTCGCACAGCTTTGCCAATCTGGAACACCACCACTTCAAATATGACATCTTCCGCCAGCCCGGCGACTTGCATGTCCATTACTTTGGGACCGCTACCCTGTCCTTTGCCGATGGGATCAAGACAGAGCCCGGCGATGTGTTTGAAATTGCCGTGCCAGAATTTGGCCAGCCTCTTAGAAACCACCTCAGCTTTGCGGCCCCTGTCCCCGGCACTGCCAAAGTTCGCGCATTGTAAGGATAAGACGAATTGACCAAGTTCAAACCTGCCGCTTGGCCTCGAAAACTCCGCTCGCAAGAGTGGTTTGCGGGAACCAGCAAGGACGCGATCTACCACAGATCATGGATGAAGAACCAAGGACTGCCGGCCGATCTTTTCGATGGTCGCCCCGTGATCGGCATCCTGAACACCTTCAGCGAACTGACCCCCTGCAACGCCCACCTGAACGACTTGGCCGAACGTGTGAAACATGGGGTCTACGAGGCGGGTGGCTTCCCCGTCATCGTCCCGGTCTTTTCCGCGAGCGAAAACTCATTCCGTCCCACCGCTATGATGTTTCGCAATTTGGCCGCCATGGCGGTCGAAGAAACGATCCGCGGTCAACAAATGGACGGCGTCGTCTGTCTCGTCGGTTGTGACAAGACCACGCCGAGCCTGTTGATGGGGGCGGCCTCGGTCGATCTTCCGACGATCATGGTGTCGGGTGGGCCGATGCTGAACGGATATTTCCGTGGGGAGCGCGTCGGTTCGGGCACTCATCTTTGGAAGTTTTCCGAAGCCGTGAAAGCCGGGGAAATGACAGCGGAAGATTTTGTCGAAGCTGAAGCCTCGATGTCGCGCAGCCCTGGATCCTGCAACACGATGGGCACGGCCAGCTCCATGGCATCCATGGTCGAGGCATTGGGCATGACCCTGTCTGGAAATGCCGCGATCCCCGCCGTTGACAGCCGTCGCCGCGTGATGGCGCAGCTGACCGGTCGAAGGATCGTGCAGATGGTCAAAGATGACCTGAAGCCCTCTGACATCCTGACCCGTGAGGCATTCCAGAATGCAATCCGCACCAATGCTGCCATCGGCGGGTCCACAAACGCGGTCATTCACTTGCTGGCCATCGCCGGGCGCTGCGGTATTGATCTGACCCTGAACGACTGGGACGAATGGGGCCGCGATGTGCCTACGATCGTGAACCTGATGCCTTCAGGAAAATACCTGATGGAGGAATTTTTCTACGCCGGCGGTCTGCCCGCAGTCATCAAACGACTGGGGGAAACAGGGGTTTTGAACAAAGACGCACTGACCGTATCGGGTGGCGCCATTTGGGATGAAGTCAAGGATGTCCGCAGCCACAATGACGATGTGATCCTGCCGACAGAAAAAGCGCTGGCCCAGTCGGGTGGGATTGTGGTGGTAAAGGGCAATCTTGCGCCGGATGGCGCTGTGTTGAAACCATCAGCCGCGACCCCGGCCCTGATGCAGCATCGCGGCAGAGCCGTCGTGTTCGAAGATATCGACGACTACAAAGCCCGCATAAACGACGAATCTCTGGATATCGACGAAACCTGCGTCATGGTCCTGAAAAACTGCGGCCCGCGCGGCTATCCGGGTATGGCAGAGGTCGGCAATATGGGTCTGCCGCCAAAGGTCTTGCGCAAGGGCATCACCGATATGGTCAGAATTTCGGACGCCAGAATGTCGGGCACGGCCTATGGCACCGTTGTCTTGCACACCTCACCCGAAGCTGCGCGGGGCGGGCCGCTTGCCATTGTCCGCAACGGCGACTTCATCGAACTGGATGTCGAAAACCGTCGCTTGCACCTCGACATCCCGGAGGCCGAATTGCAGGCGAGGCTTGCCGCATGGAAACCCGCCGTGGAACCGCCCAGTGGCGGTTATGCGAAACTGTATCACGATCATGTTCAAGGCGCTGACAAAGGGGCCGATATGGACTTCCTTGTCGGCTGTCGCGGAAACGCAGTGGCGCGGGAGAGCCATTGATGCCCGAACGGTTGAAGGTCGCCCTTGCGGGTATTGGCAAAATCGCAATCGACCAGCATGTCCCTGCAATAAGCGCGAGCCCTGACTGGGAATTGGCCTGTACGGTCAGCCGCAAGGGGAATGTGGATGGGGTGCAGGCGTTCACCTCGATCGAGGAGATGTTGGCGGAACGGCCTGATGTCTCGGTCGTCTCGCTGGCTCTGCCTCCGGTTCCGCGCTTTGCCTATGCGGCTGCGGCACTGAGGGCTGGACGCCATGTGATGCTGGAAAAGCCGCCGGGAGCAACACTGGCGGAGACACATGCTCTGCAAGCAATGGCGGCAGACCGGAATTTGTCCCTTTTCGCGACTTGGCACAGCCGCATGGCGCATGCCGTTGCGCCTGCCAAAGCATGGCTGCAGGGAAAATCCGTGATCCGTGCACATATCACCTGGCGAGAAGATGTTCGCAAATGGCACCCGGGTCAGGATTGGGTGTTCGAACCGGGCGGAATGGGTGTCTTTGACCCAGGCATCAACGCCCTGTCGATCATGACGGAGATCTTGCCAAATCCAGTCCATCTGAAATCCGCAAGATTGGAATTTCCGTCGAACCGCCAGACCCCCATCGCAGCCCAACTGACATTCTCGGACAATGTCACGGCTGATTTCGACTGGCGCCAAGAGGGCCCGCAAACCTGGGACATTGAGGTTGCGACAAACAAAGGCAATCTGGCCCTTCGCATGGGCGGCAATGTGCTTGAGATCGACGGCAAAGCGATGGCCGGTGAAAATAGCATCATGGGCGAATATCCCGCGCTTTACGCCCGGATGGCGGATCTCGTCCTTGCAGGCCGATCAGAGGTCGATCTGTCACCGATGGTCCATGTTGCTGATGCCCTGACCCTTGGTGAACGGATCATAACCGACGCTTTCGACTTCTGAAGGAGACACCCATGCTGACCGGAAAACACCTGATCGCAGGCGAGTGGATCGGGAGCGAGGATCGCTTCGCATCAACGCCCGCCCATGGCCCGTCGCACCAATTCACTGTTGGCACCCCCGCGCATGTGGCGGCAGCCTGCGATGCCGCCGAAGCAGCTTTTTCGGTCTATGTAGTAAAGACCCGTGCCGACCGAGCCGCCTTTCTGAATCGCATCGCGGATGAGATTGAGGCGAGAGGTGCAGCCATCACCGAAATCGGCACGCAGGAAACGGGGCTTCCGGCCGCACGATTGGAAGGGGAACGCGGGCGCACCACCATGCAGCTGCGGCTTTTTGCCAGCCATATTCTGAAAGATGACTGGCTGGACCGCCGCCATGACCCCGCTTTGCCTGATCGCCAGCCCGCGCCGCGCCCTGACCTTAAACTGGTTCAACGCCCGATTGGGCCGGTTGCTGTCTTTGGTGCATCGAATTTTCCGCTCGCCTTCTCAGTGGCTGGTGGGGACACTGCCTCCGCCCTTGCTGCGGGCTGTCCTGTTGTGGTCAAGGGACACTCTGCCCATCCGGGCACCGGCGAAATTGTCGCCCAAGCGATTGATGCTGCGATCCGGGCAACGGGAATGCCTTCTGGTGTTTTCTCCCTTGTTCAGGGTGGCAAGCGAGACGTGGGCGAGGCGCTGGTTCAGAACCCGATGATCAAGGCAGTCGGTTTTACCGGCAGCCTTGCCGGAGGCCGGGCCCTGTTCAATCTTTGCGCTGCACGGCCCGAACCTATCCCGTTCTTTGGCGAATTGGGCTCGGTCAATCCGATGTTCCTTTTGCCCTCGGCTCTTGCCAGCCGGTGTGATGCCATCGCACAAGGTTGGGCAGCTTCACTCACCATGGGTGCCGGTCAGTTCTGCACCAACCCCGGTATTGCCATCGTGATAGACGGAGAAGATGCGGATCGCTTCGTTGAAACCGCAAAGGCTTCCATTGGATCTGTTGGCGCACAGACCATGTTGACCGATGGTATTGCGGCAGCCTTCCGCTCAGGCCGTGACCGCGTGGCCGCAGGAACGGGCGTTCGCGCTGTCCTGACAACCACCTGCGATCTGCGCAATGCCACCCCGTATTTGTTCGAGGTTGCAGGCGCAGATTGGTTGGCCGATCACATGCTCGCAGAAGAGGTCTTCGGCCCTCTTGGTTTGATCGTTCGCGTTCGCCATTCTGCGGAAATGCTTGAAATCGCCCGCAGCCTTCAAGGTCAATTGACCTGCACTCTGCATTTGGATGATGCCGACCAAGATCTTGGCCGCTCGCTGATGCCAATTCTTGAACGCAAGGCGGGCCGCATTCTGGCCAATGGCTTCCCAACTGGTGTGGAGGTCGTGGATTCACAGGTGCACGGCGGGCCTTACCCGGCATCAACCAATTTCGGCGCAACTTCTGTAGGGACCATGTCAATCCGTCGTTGGCTGCGCCCTGTGGCCTTCCAGAACATGCCAGCCGCTTTGCTGCCCAGGGAATGGGCTGAATAGCAGCACAGGCAAGCCTCCAACATGGTCGCAACTAAATCTTTGCCCAGACCGAAGAGACCCCGGTTTGGGGAAAATCGTTATGGGTCAAATTGTCGAGCAGAGGCAAAGAAGCTTTGTATCAGATAAAATCCTGTTCTGCCCCGTTACATTGACCTCTGCATTTCGGAGAGAACTGGCCGAACACCGCGCACATCTGATTCGCCTAGTTCCGTTCAAGTTGGCTTCTTTCAGTCACATTCCGCGGGCCATCATACAGAGACCACGGGCATTTGGATTGATTGCAGAACAACTATCTCAATCCCCGCAGAATTGATGCAGCAGCGCAGAGTGCAACGACAACTGCAACCGCCTGTCTTTCAACGGATTTCGCCAGATCGCGCCGCATTTGCAGCCCACGAGGCCAACAAAAGTACGGCCTTACGAACGGAACTGTTGCATATAGTATTACTTTTGATAACGTCATCTGAGCCACCTGAGGAGAGTGGCCAAGGGTTCCACTGGGAGGAAAATCATGAATATTTTCAAGACTCTCGCGCTTGGCGCGGGACTAAGCGGTTTGTTGTTTTCGACAGCCAATGCTGAAGGTCTGCAAGGAAAAGTCATTGGCTTTTCGCAGATCGGGTCGGAGTCCGGCTGGCGCGCTGCCGAGACGAGTGTCACTAAGCAAGTTGCCGCAGATTTGGGCGTTGACCTGAAGTTTGCAGATGCACAGCAGAAACAGGAAAACCAGATCAAGGCGATCCGCGGTTTTGTTGCACAAGGCGTTGACGCCATTCTGGTGGCCCCGGTTGTGGCGACCGGTTGGGAAGAAGTTCTGACCGAGGCCAAAGAGGCCGGCATTCCCGTCGTCCTTCTGGACCGTGGCATCGAAGGGCCAGAAGACCTCTACTTGACCTCGGTCGCTTCGGATCAAGTCAAAGAGGGCCGTGTGGCCGGAGAGTGGCTGGTGGGCGCTGTTGGCGACAAACAGTGCAACGTTGTTGAGCTGCAAGGTACTGTGGGTTCTTCCCCAGCCATCAACCGCAAGCAAGGCTTCGAAGAAGCGCTTTCTGGCAAGGCCAACCTGACGATTACCCGCAGCCAGACGGGAGACTTCACTCGCTCTAAGGGGAAGGAAGTCATGGAAGGCTTCATCAAGGCTGAGGACGGAGGCAAAAACATTTGCGCCGTCTATGCACACAATGACGATATGGCCGTTGGTGCCATTCAGGCCATCAAGGATGCAGGCCTGAGGCCGGGAACGGATATTCTCGTCGTGTCGATCGACGCCGTTCCTGATATCTTTGCTGCAATGGTCTCGGGGGAAGCCAACGCTACAGTCGAGCTCACGCCGAATATGGCAGGTCCGGCGTTTGCGGCGCTTGATGCCTATCTGAATGCGGGCACCTTGCCGGAAAAGTTCATCATCACCGAGTCGAAGCTTTTTACCCCGGCAGATGATCCGCAGGGTGAATACGACCGCCGCAAAGGTCTTGGCTACTAGTTTCCTCCCCAAGACCACCGCCGGGTTGTGGCCCTGCCGTTGCCCGGCGGAATTGCTTTATCTGCGGGACAAGCAGACAGTTACAGAAAATCAGGGGAGGAAGGCATGGCCATTTCAGACGCTGCAAATGCGCCCGTGCTTGAGGCACGCGGAATCATCAAAATCTTTGGCCAGCATCGTGCCTTGGACGATGTGGATTTTTCCGCATTTCCAGGGGAAGTTCACGCGCTTTTGGGTGAAAATGGCGCGGGCAAATCCACATTGATCAAGATTCTGACCGGGGCCTACCAGCCTGATGAGGGTAGCTTGCTGCTGGATGGCCAGCCATTGGCCCTGCGTGACCCACTGCATGGTCAAAGTTGCGGGATCGGGACGGTTTATCAAGAGGTGAACCTGCTCCCCAACCGTTCTGTTTCTGAGAATCTTTTCCTCGGACGCCAACCGACGCGCTTTGGCTATGTTGACCGAAAAGCTATAGATACTGCCGCGCGTCAACTTTTGGCGCGATATGGTCTTGATATTGACGTGCGAGCGGAGCTTTCAGAGTATTCTGTGGCGGTCCAGCAGATCGTGGCCATCGCACGCGCAGTCGAGCTGTCCGGAAAGGTTCTGGTCCTTGATGAACCGACGGCCAGCCTTGACAGAAACGAAGTTGAACGTCTTTTTGATGTGGTCCGGGCGCTGAAAGCCAAGGGCCTTGCCATCATCTTCATCACCCATTTCCTTGATCAGGTCTTTGAACTGGCCGATCGCGTGACCATCCTTAGGAACGGCAGAAAAGTTTCGACACAGGCTTTAAACACCCTGAACACCACCGATGTCGTGCGGATGATGTTGGGCAAAGACGTGGCTTTTGATCATCATCCCACTGCGCTGGCCGGAGGAGTCAAAGGCAAGCTTCGCGTGCAGTTTCAGGATATCTCACGCAAAGGTATGCCCGCCTTCAATCTCGCCCTTCACGAAGGGGAAGTGGTGGGCGTCGCGGGACTACTCGGCTCGGGCAGGACTGAGATGGCCCGGCTGATGTTTGGAATTGATGCGGCGGAAACTGGTGTGATCCACGTCGATGGGGAGCCGGTTACACTCCGCACCCCTGCACAGGCTGTTGCTGCCGGATTTGGTTTTTGCCCAGAAGATCGGAAGATCGACGGGATCTTCGGCGATCTATCGGTTCGAGAGAACATTATCATTGCACTTCAAGCCAAGTTGGGGTGGTTCAAGGTCTTGAATCGCGACGATCAGGTCGAACTGGCCGGTCGCTATGCCGAGGCGCTGGATATCCGCGCTGCAAATCACGACATGCCGGTGAAACTCTTGTCGGGCGGCAATCAGCAAAAGGTCATTCTTGCGCGTTGGCTGGCAATTGATCCAACCTTCCTAATCCTTGATGAACCCACTCGCGGCATCGACGTCGGCGCACATGCCGAGATTGTCCGCACCATCAACAGGTTGCGCGAAGAAGGACTTGCCCTGTTCGTCATCTCGTCGGAATTGGACGAAGTGGTTGCCTATTCGAACCGCGTCGTTGTGATGCGCGACCGCAATATGGTGACGGAACTTTCGGGTGATAATATTTCTCCGGAAGCCATCGTTCAGGCCATCGCAGGAACCCCAGAAACGGAGGCGCACGCGTGACCCGCCCCCAAGCTGACATCCGGCCCACGACCCAACCACCTATGCCACCTGCCAAGCCAATTGCCCATTTTTTCACCCGGCCGCAGGTGATTGCCCTCTTCGCCGTGCTTTTGGTCAATTGGCTGCTGTTCCCCGGCTTTTTCACCATTACATGGCAAGACGGGCGGCTTTTCGGCAGTCTTATAGACGTCTTGAACCGTGGCGCACCCGTCGCGATTTTGGCCATTGGCATGACAATGGTGATTGCAACCAAAGGGGTGGACCTCTCGGTCGGTGCGGTGATGGCAATCTCTGGAGCGATTGCCGCTGTCATGGTCACCTCAGGATATCCCGCATGGATGGCTGTCCTAGCCGCCGTGGGTGCCGGTCTTGTCTGCGGCCTCTGGAACGGGCTTTTGGTGACGCTTCTTGAAATCCAACCGATCATTGCGACTCTTGTCCTCATGGTCGCGGGGCGTGGCCTCGCGCAGCTGGTGACCGAAGGCTATATCGTTACCTTCTCGGACCCGCTGTTGATCTTCATAGGCACTGGATCTTTCCTTGGCCTTCCGATGCCTGTGGTCATCGCCATTACACTCATGATCCTTGCGTCTGTGATCGTTAGACGCACAGCTTTGGGCCTTCTGATCGAAGCCGTCGGCGTCAACCGTTCTGCCGCACGCTTTGCCGGACTGTCGGCAAACACCCTGCTTCTTACGGTTTACACATTTGCTGGGTTTTGCGCCGCCATTGCCGGCCTGATCGTCGCGGGCGATATCCGCGGCGCAGACGCGAACAACGCGGGCCTCTGGCTTGAGCTTGACGCAATCCTCGCTGTGGTGATCGGGGGCACGTCTCTGATCGGGGGCAGGTTCTCGATCCCGATGGCGGTACTAGGGGCGATGATCATTCAGGCCATGAATACCGGCATTCTGATTTCGGGTTTCAGCCCTCAGTTCAACCTAGTCGTGAAATCCGCCGTGATCATCGTGATCCTCATCCTGCAATCACCCCTGTCGGCACAAGTCTTCCGCCGTCGGACCGTTCGCGGAAAATCAAAATGAACAGAAGCCTAAGGCCTTTGGTGGCAACTGCCTTGATCTTCCTTTTTGCCTATGCAGCAGCGGTTCTGCAGCATCCCGCCATGTTTTCAACCCGAGTTCTGGGTAACTTCATGACAGACAATGCCTTTCTTGGCATTGCAGCGGTCGGCATGACCTTCGTTATCCTGTCCGGGGGAATAGATCTTTCGGTCGGCGCTGTGATCGGCTTTAGTACGGTCTTGATTGCCGTTCTGATCATGTGGCTGAACCTGCACCCGCTTTTGGCCTTTGCTATTACGCTTGTGGTTGCTGCGTCTTTTGGAGCGATCATGGGAATGGCGATCCACTACCTGAAAGTACCCAGCTTTATCGTGACACTTGCGGGCATGTTTCTGGCAAGAGGCGGAGCCTCGGTTCTGTCGCCTGACAGCATCGGGATCAACCATGCCTTCTATTCCGCGGCCTCAAAAAGCTATTTTCTCCTACCCGGTGGCGGGCGGCTGACGGTGGTAGGTTTGATCATGCTGTTGGTCTTTGCAGTCGCCATTCTTTTAGCGCACCGCACCAAATTCGGCTCAAACATTTATGCACTTGGCGGCTCGGAAACCTCGGCTGCACTTATGGGCGTGCCGGTCGCACGCACAACGATTGGCATCTACGCCCTGTCCAGCTTTTTGGCAGGTCTCGCTGGCGTCGTTTTCTCGCTGTACACCTCTGCTGGCTACTCTTTGAATGCTCTTGGTGTTGAACTCGATGCGATCGCCGCCGTCGTAATCGGGGGAACTCTTCTGACTGGCGGATATGGCTTTGTTGCAGGCACTTTCATCGGGGTCATGCTGCAAGGATTGGTGCAAACCTACATCGTCTTTGACGGAACCTTGTCCAGTTGGTGGACCAAGATTGTCGTCGGCGTGCTTTTGTTTATGTTCATTGTGCTGCAGCGCTTGGTGTTCCGGGCGACGCCGCGCAGAACCTGAAGTACTGGATACGCAGACATGAGCGAACCCGGGAGCCTGATCCGAACGCTCTCCGGGCGGCAAGCAGCGCGGAACTTTCACTCCTATGTGATCAACGAGGTTGGCCGCGCCATCGTTGCTGGAGAGATGCCCGTAGGCAGCAGCCTTCCGGGTGATGCCGAGATGATGGATCGGTTTGGTGTTTCTCGCACGGTCCTGCGAGAGGCGCTCAAGACGCTGGAGGCCAAAGGGCTTGTCGAGGCTCGCGCCAAGGTTGGAACACGCGTATTGCCACAATCGCGATGGAACCTGTTTGATAGGCAGATTCTGGCGTGGAAGTTGGAAAGCGGTCCTAGTCCAGCTTTCTTGCGTTCCTTTCAGATCGTTCGCGAGAGCCTAGAGGTGCAAACGGCCCAGTTGGCTTCGGAAAACCGCGAGGCGGAACACATGCGGCTCCTCCTCTACTGGCAGAACCAACGGATGCAAATGTCGTTTCAACCAGAACCATTTGCCTTGGCGGAGTTCGAAATTCACCGCGTGATTGCCGAGGCATCGGGAAATCCGTTCTTGCGATCAACATCGGCTATCATGGAATTTGGTGTCGCATATTCCACATTGGCACGATTAAGCAAAGACCTTGGCGCCCCACCCGAAGGACTGGCCGAAGCAAAGGCAGAACATTATGAGCGTCTGATTCAGGCCATCGACAAGGGCAATCCTGTGGCCGCACACAAGGCCATGGCAGACGTTCTCGTGCCGATCCAACCGATCTAAGAAGGCCTAAGGCCCCCACAGGGGCAAATGGCTCAATATCTTTCAGCGGCGGCGCACCGGAAACGCAGTACGCTCGCAGAGCAATGACCCTTCCATTCACGCAAAGGGCAATAGATCGAAATATTTGACCACGTCAGTCGCCCAGCACCCTTCCGGTGCGCGGAGCTTTCATGCCCTCTGGCCCTTTAAGCCGGTCCGACCATTTCCACCGGTTTCAACGCCTTACCCGGTTGCCGATTTCCGCACGTGGCCGACCCGTTGAGTCTACGCCTCAACTACCAGCGCGAAGATAAACACCGCAGAGAATAAGTGTTGGCGTTGCGAAATCTTTTCTAGTGTGGATGGATGAGCGGCAATAAAATCAAAGGGCTCAGGCCCTGCGACCTGAGCCCTTTGATTTTGATGGTACCGACTCCCCGGCTCGAACGGGGGACCCCCAGATCCACAATCTGGTGCTCTAACCAACTGAGCTAAGTCGGCACTTGGCGGTCGTTTAGCCGCCCTGCGCCCGGATTGCAAGCGGGCTTTCGCCTTAAAGTGGGCGTTCCCAGATTTGAGAAATAACATCTTGGCCGAAGGTGTGCTCGCCCCAGCTTTTGGTGCAAGAAAACCCATATTTTTCATAAAGTCGGCAGGCCGCTGCGTGACTGGCATGGGTCCAAAGCCGCATGTGCTGATATCCTGCTTCACGAGCGAATTGCAGGCAGGTTTCGATCAGACGTTTCGAGAGACCCGTGCCGCGTGCCGAGGGTTCCAGCAAAAAGAGTCGCAGTTTTGCAGTTTGGCCCGACTCGTCTTCGCTGTCCTTGACGCAAAAGATCGAACCAACACGCTTGCCATCCAGAATGGCCACCCATCCCCGTTCGCTGACCGGGTCATGCCCGTCCAGAAACTCGGCAATGATCTTGGCAACCAACTGCGGGAAGCTGGCGTCATATCCCTCTTCCTGCGCGTATAGCTCTGCATGGCGATCAACCAGCCACTGCGCGTCATTCCGTGTAAAAAGATCGAGTTTCGTTCGCTCCATCTGTGTATCTGACCATGCAGATGGCGGGCTGCCAAGCCCTGTTGCTTGCACCAAATTGAAATCGGCGCTAGGGCAAGGCAAAGCGTCAGGAAAGGGCATTACGATGGGCATCGACAAGGAAAGCGACATCGCCGCAAACCTTCAGATTGGTCCGACCAGCGCAGGAATGGTCCGGATCTATGTCGAGGCCGAAGGCGGCATTGAACTGCCCTTGGATTTTGACCCGGAAGAAGCCGAAGAAATTGCCGAGGAACTGCGCGCCGCTTCGGAAGCTGCCCGGGCGATGGGATCATCGAAGCCTAAGCCCAAGCGCTGATCTGCGCCGCGGGATCGCGCAACACCTGTAACCGGCTGGCGGCGTGGCGGGCGAATTTCTGCACCATCACCTTGCGCCGAGCCGCAGCCAGCGGCGTTTCAGGCGACATCCGGACAATTTCGGCGTCATAGGCATCGGCAAGAATTAGACCGTGCTCTTGGGGGAGAAGCTCGGTCGGGAAATCGGAATCGACAGCCCAGAAAAAGCGGTCGCTCCATTCCAGATAGCCCTGCCATTTCTGGTCTGACATGAAATCGGCGCGGCTGGATTTGCATTCGATGATCCAGACCTCTCCCTTTGGGCCAAGAGCCATCAGATCGACGCGCAGGCCTTGAGTTGGCACCAGTTCTTCGACCGTAACAAAATCCATCGACCGAAGCGCACGCGCGACGCCCCGCGCAAGACGCTGGCCGGGGGTAAGATTGGGCGTGAGATCGGGTGAAAGCTCCATTTCACAAATATGAACAAAAAGGAAACATTCGGCAAGAGAAACTGCTGTCTTGACGCAATCCCAGACAGAGGCCAATGATTTCGCATTTGGTTTCAGGAGCTTTGCATGCCGTCCAGTTGTCTTCGCACTCTGTTGTTTTCCCTCCCCCTTTGCCTGTCCTTCTCTGGGGCCTTGGCTGTTACCGTGGCCGATTGCACCTCTGCCGCTGGTTGCTCTTGCGCTCCCTCGCCCTTGACCGACGACGAACTTAGCGTGACCTTCGGGCTTGATACACCAGCGGATACGACGGGCTATGTCTTCGTGATCTTTGACGGGACCGGAACTTGGTCTCAGCTTTCGATCGAAGATATCGACATTACCGCAGGTGGCGACGGTTCCTGTGCAGGCCAATTGCAGCCCGAAGATGGGGTCTGGGCCTCTTCTTCCAAGGTCAACAGCGTCTCATGTGGCTCTGGCACGGCCATGATGCAACAGATCCTGACGGGCAACCTGAACCGCGAGAAACCAGCCCGTGTCACCTGGGGTGGCGTGTTTGACGGCGAAACCTTTCGAAAGGCATGGCTTGCGGCCAATCCGGACCCAGAGGCGTCGCACCCGACATGGACCCGTGTTTCGGAAATTGAAGTCACCAGCCGGGACAGTCTTGAAGGCCTGACCTCGTCCTCACGGATGGTTCTACTCTCTCCGAGGAGCTTTCGGATGGATTGGGATGTCGAAGGACGCAACGAAGAAGGCGTCTGTCGCTGGTCCGTCACCAGCATGGTTCGCAAGACGGGCGACTAAGCCCCTTGTCCCCTGCCCCTGCCGCGCCTATTTTGTGTGACGGCGGGTGCTGCTCTTTGCGTGTTGGGACACCTTTTCCAGTGGCCGATAAGCAAGCGAACGGGGGCTGGCTCTGGCAGGATCCTGGTCCTGCTACCTGGCGCCCACCTGAGACCTCTGGCTCTCGGGAAAACAATGTCGCCCACGATTGCTGCGGGCCCGCCACCCAAGACCACAAAAGACAAAAGCGCAGGTTCGCCTGCGCTTTGTTTTTTATGTGAATGAAGCCTGCGGGCTTGGACCGCCCAGACGGGCGAAAGCCTTAGCGCCGGATGTTGCGACGCATCGAATGCGCCGAGTGCTGTGCGACCTTGACCGGAACCAGATCACCATGTTGGCTCAGGCCGCCGCGCGGACCGTGATCGTCGTCTTCGGCCATCCGCATCACGGCAATGGCGAATTGAACGCCCGCAAAGACAACGCCCTGAAACATGAAAATCATCAGGGCGGCCAATGGGCCCATATCCGTTCCAAGGATCAGATGGCGCAGCCCTGCTACATCCAGCGCGACCAAGGCCACAACAAACGCCGCGGAAATCGCAAATCCGATGGCGACATTCACGATGTAAAGACGGACGAGCTTTGGCATGGCGATTCCCCTCTGCGTCACAAAAATGTAACGCAGTTGCAGCAAAGGAAAAGGCCCATTCTGCCGCAGCTGCAAAATCCCGCCATTTGCGGCTGAGATTTACTGAGAAATCCGGACGAAAACCATCCGCGGGCTTTTCGCATCACCAAGGATCAACGCTTCGTCCCTAGTTCGTTCTGCCCAGACGGTTTCAGAAAGGGCTGCAAAGAACTGGCTTTCCAGACCCAGATCAGGGCAGGCCATTTTGGTCGAGGCCACAGGGCCGATCACCAAAGCCGGCAGATCGCCCTCAACAGATGCGAAAAAGCTGTTGCACGGGCCTCGCCCCCGGATCAGCCCTCCCTGTGGAAGGGTCAGTTGCGCCTCGGCTGCAAAGGCCTTTCCATCGAGTTCGATCAGCTTCCAGAGGGTTTCGTCGGTCTGTGCAAAGCCAGAGACTGGCAAGTTGGCAAGGATAGCGACGACTAAGGCAACAGCGATTTTGCGGGACACAGACAACTCCTTTTCACACGATCATATCGCTATGACGCATCAAAAAGCAGAAGGCTTGGCCTCGCGCGCCATGTGATCAAGCACAGCGTTGACAAATTTCGATTCTTTGCCGCCCGGGAAGAACGCCTTGGCCACATCTACGAATTCGGTGATCGTGACTTTTGGCGGGGTATCCATCTGCGTCAGTTCAGCCCCGGCAGCGCGGAACAATGCGCGGATCACCGGATCAATCCGGTCAATCGGCCAGGCCGCAACCAAGGCCCGGTCCGTCATCTGGTCAATCAGGGCCTGATAGTTCACGGCATGATCGACAAGCGCCCGAAAATGCTCTGCATCCCCTTCGACAAATTCCCCGATCTCTTCGTAAGTAGCGCCAAAACGGTGCACTTCGAATTCGCGGCAGATCGCGTTGATCGTCTGCCCGGACGTTTCCATCTGAAACAGGGCCTGCACAGCGTAAAGCCGTGCGGCTGAGCGCATTTGTTTCTTTTCGTCGCGCGTGGGCTTACCCGAGGTCATGCCTTGAATCCGATTCCCTTGGTCTGGGCGGCCCATTTGCGCGAAAGCGCGATCAGGTGCAAGGCCGCAGCGGCTGCGCCGCCGCCCTTGTTCTGGCCATTCGGGTCGGCTCGGACTTCGGCTTGCTTGCGGTTTTCGACCGTCAGAATGCCATTGCCAATGCAGGCGCCTTGCAGCCCAAGGAGGGTGATCCCGCGCGAACTGTCGTTGCAGACCGTGTCGTAATGCGTGGTTTCCCCGCGGATGACACAGCCAATGGCGACATAGCCATCGTAATCAGCCAGCCGTTCGGCCATCGCAATGGCGGTGGGAACTTCCAAAGCGCCGGGCACTTCGATCAGGTCGACCTCGGCCCCGCAGGCCGCAGCCGTCGCCCGCGCGCCTGCCACCATATTGTCGGCGATGTCCTTGTAATAGGGGGCGACGACGATCAGCAATCTGACTGGCTTATCAAAGACCGGCAGAGGGAGCGTGTAATGTGTCTCAGCAGTGGCCATGGCTTACTCCGTGATGCGTCGCGTACCGGTGATCGACAGACCATAGGCATCAAGGCCCACGACCTTTGGCTTTGGCGAGTTGGTCAAAAGCACGAGCTCGTGCAGACCCAGAGACACGAGGATCTGGGCACCCAGACCGTATTGGCGAAGCGTCTGCGGCGACACATCGCTGTCATCGGCAAGTTTCATGTGCAGGTCGCGCAACAGAACCAGAACACCACGGCCTTCGCGCGCGATCAGTTTCATCGCATCGCCGAATTCCGCTGTTCGCCCGGTCGGGCCAAGGCCCACCACATCCATCAGCGGGTCAAGTGTGTGCATGCGCGTCAGAACTGGCCCCGGCGAGCTGATGTCGCCCTTGATCAGCACAACATGCTCGGCCCCTTCGGTCATGTCGGTGTAGATCCGCATTTGCCAATCACCGCCGAATTCCGAAGTAATGGTGCGTTCGGCCGTGACCTTGACCAGATTGTCGTGACGACGGCGATAGGCGATCAGGTCAGAAATCGTACCGATCTTCAGACCGTGCTTTTGGGCAAAGGAGATCAGGTCCGGCAGTCGGGCCATTGTTCCATCTTCATTCATGATCTCGCAGATCACGCCCGACGGGTTCAGACCCGCCAGACGGCTGACATCGACAGCAGCTTCGGTATGACCTGCACGGACCAGAACACCGCCGTCGCGCGCGCGCAGCGGGAACACATGGCCCGGCGTGGCGATATCGGCGCCGCCCTTCGTCGGATCAATCGCGACGCTGATGGTGCGGGCGCGGTCAGCGGCCGAAATACCCGTCGATACACCTTCACGCGCTTCAATCGACAGCGTGAAAGCAGTTTCGTGACGGCTGGAATTCTTGGGGCTCATCAAAGGCAGACCAAGCGCATCAATCCGTGCCGCAGGAAGCGCCAGACAAATCAGGCCGCGCCCGTGCATCGCCATGAAGTTCACCGCTTGCGGCGTGCACATCTGAGCCGGGATCACCAGATCCCCCTCGTTCTCCCGGTCTTCGTGATCGACCAGAATAAACATGCGCCCATTGCGGGCATCGTCGATGATTTCTTCGATCGAAGAAATGGCAGCAGAGTAGTCGGTCTTTGCGTCGGTCATGTGGGATTCCCGGCAGGCGTTCCTGTAAGCTCGGCGTGACCTCTAGCGCCTTGCGTGACCAAAAGCCAGATGCAAGGGCGGCACAGCAGATGTGCAGAGCGTCACGTCACTGGATTTTTCCTGAAAACAGGACAGCGGCTGCAAAAGGCAACCAATTTTCTTCAAAGAAAATTGCAAAATCCTTTTAAAGGATTTTGGCCTCTGCGCCGAAGTAGCGGTCAGCCGACAGATAGCCTGCCAAGCGGCCAGCCGCGCACCATTCGGCCTCTAGCGAATGATCTCCAACCAAGACAACCGTATCGCTGGGGCGCCGTCCGACGGCCTGACGCAAAGCTCTCCTCGCCTCAGCAAAGGAGGAGAGGTGGTTTGGTGCGGCAAAAACCTCGCTCAGAATGGGTGCAGCTAGGGCCAGATCAGCTGGTGTGAGGGGACGCGACGCCAGCCCGATGCAACCAGCCTGAATGGTCGAAAGCTTGGAGGCACGGTCAACCGGCAGGAGCTGCGCTTTGCGCAAGACGCGCAAGGCGTTGGAGGAAAAGAGAAAGGCCACGAGGTCATGGCCGGTGCTTGCGCGAATGCCGGCATAAGTCTTGTAGTCCAGACCAAGCTCGGCCGCCCGACGGACGCGCAAGCGCACCACTTCAATCGGCAGCGTCGGCAGCAGACGGGCCCGTGCCAATTTCCAGCAATGACTGCGCCAAGAAAGGCCGGTCATCTCGGGTCCGCCGTTATGCCCGATGCCTGCGCCAGTCATAGGTTCAGGCCCAATCCCGAAGCCGCGCCACATAGCGCGCCATCGTATCCACCTCGAGATTGGCCAGATCGCCTTCTTTCACCCCGCCCCATGTCGTCGCCTGCTGAGTGTGCGGGATGAAATTGATCCCGAAATCGCAGCCCTCGACTTCATTAACGGTCAAAGAGGTGCCGTTCAACGCAACGGACCCTTTCGGGGCAATGAATTTTGCCAAATCCGTCGGCGCACGGAAGGTGACCCTAAGGCTATCGCCCTCGGGCCGAACTTTGACCACGGTTGCAACCCCGTCGACATGGCCGGAAACGATATGGCCGCCCAATTCATCGCCCACTTTCAGCGCGCGTTCCAGATTGACCCGCTTGCCGGGCGTCCAAGTGGCAAGGTTGGTTTTCGAAACCGTTTCCGCCGAAATTTGAACGTCATACCAGTTTCTTGGCGCCGTTCCGGTCGCGATCACGGTCAGGCAAACGCCGTCGGACGCAATGGACGCCCCAATGTCGATCCCGGCCACGTCATAGTCCGTTCCGATCCGGGCGCGCAGGTCGCCTTTCTGTTCGGTTTCCAAGATTTCGCCGATGTCGGTGACGATGCCTGTAAACATTGGACCTCTCCTTTGGCCCAGAGGTAACTTGGCCTTCCCCATTACGCAAGATCACGCGGGATCTACGACAACTCCGCTTTGCTGCTTGCCCAAAAATCGCCGCGGTTTGGCTCTATTCTTTATCCCAACACAGCCTCACCATTGACGCCGGGACGGGCTGCCGGGAAAAGGCACTATGACGATCACTGGGAAGAACCGCCGTTTTCTGTTTCTGCAAGGGCCTCACGGGCCCTTCTTCCATCGTTTGGGCCTTATGCTGCAAACGGCGGAAGCAGAGGTCTGGCGCATCGGGTTTAACCGCGGGGATCGGGCGATGTGGCCCAGCGAGGAGACCTATCTGCCTTACAAGGGCAAACCCGAAGACTGGCCCGCCTATGTCAACGCCGTTTTCAACGAAAAGGCCATCACCGACCTCGTACTTTATGGCGACACAAGGCCGATCCATGCTCAGGCTGTTGCTGACGCGCGGGCTGCCGGGATTACGATCCATGTCTTTGAGGAAGGCTATCTCCGCCCACATTGGGTGACCTATGAACGGAACGGGTCTAATGGACATTCTCGGTTGATGAACATGTCCGTCAGCCAGATGCAGGCCGCGCTCGACAAGGCCGAGATTGACCAGCCTGAAGCCCCGGCCCGTTGGGGCGATATGCGCCAACACATCTTCTGGGGCGCGCTTTATCATTTCTTCGTCATGATCGGCTTTTGGGATTACCGCAATTTCCGCCCCCATCGCAAACTGACGGTCCGTCAGGAATTCCTGCTTTATATCAAGCGTCTGATGCTGCTGCCCTTCCACCGCTGGGAACGCATGATTGCCGAATTTCGCATTCGACACGGCGGCTTCCCCTATCATCTGGTCCTGCTGCAACTGGAACATGATGCCAGCTTTCAGATGCATTCACCCTTTTCCACGATGGGCGAATTCTTGGCCGTTGTGATGGAAGGCTTTGCCAAGGGCGCACCACCTCATCACCATCTGGTTTTCAAGGCCCATCCGCTGGAGGATGGCCGCGCCCCGATTTCCCGGGACATTCGCCGTCTTGCCCGCGAACATGGTGTCGAAGGCCGCGTTCACTTTGTCCGTGGCGGGAAGCTGGCCCAGCTTTTGAACCACGCCCGAAGCGCGGTAACCGTGAATTCGACCGCTGCGCAGCAGGTGCTTTGGCGCGGAATGGCCCTGAAATGTTTTGGCGCGGCGGTGTATGCAAAGCCGGAATTCGTCTCGGTTCAGCCTTTGACCGAATTCTTCGCGCGACCAAATCGCCCAGACAGCCGGGCTTATCGCGATTATCGCCACTACCTGCTGGAAACCAGCCAAATCACCGGCGGCTTCTACAGTTCGCGTGGTCGGCGCGAATTGCTACGACAGGTTGTAGATATGATGCTGGCCGCCGAAGACCCTTATGATGCTTTGGTCTCTGGAAACGCGGCACCTCGGCAACAGTTGCGCCTCGTAAACTGATCGCGTCACCCAAGACTGGCATTTTATTCCGCCTTTCTGTAGCCTTGCAGGCAAAACTTGAGGCAAATCCAGTCAAAGGAGCCCGAGCAGTGAAAGTGATGACTTCAAGGGCGGTGAAAGCCGCGGCCCTTGCCATGCTGCTTGTCAGCACGGCAGCCTGCGGCCTGCCCCGTTCAGGCCCGAACAAGGCCGAAATCTTCAAAGGATCCGTCCTTCGGGAAGGCGATGCGTTCATCGTCACCGTCAATCAGCGCGTTACTCGCGCCACCGCGGTTATTCCCGCGCTTGGTTTTTCTTCGGCCTTCCAGAACGCCGGCGTGATCGGGTCGGACACGATCTCGCCCGGCGATACGCTGGGGCTGACGATCTTTGAAAACGTTCGGGACGATCCGCTTTTGGGCAATACCGGCCAGCGTGTCTCGGCCCTGACCGAAGTGCAGGTCGATGGCCAAGGGTACATCTTTGTGCCCTATGCGGGCCGGATAAAGGCCGCAGGCCAGACACCTGACGGCCTGCGTCAGGCGATCACGCGCAAACTTGATGCTCAGACGCCCGATCCTCAGGTTTCGGTTCAGCGGCTGGCGGGGGACGGTTCTGCCGTTTCGGTTCAGGGGGCGGTTGGCGCGAATGGCGTCTATCCGATTGAACGCCCGACCCGAACGCTTTCGGCCATGATCGCCCGCGCAGGCGGCGTCGCGATTGAACCCGAGGTTGCGATCATCCGCGTGACGCGCGGCAAGCAAACCGGAAGCGTGTGGTTGCAGGATCTTTATGCAAATCCTTCGCTTGATGTAGCGCTTCGCCCCGGTGACAAGATCGTGGTCGAGCGCGACACCCGTGCCTTCGTGGCGCTTGGCGCAACCGGATCGCAGAACCGCGTTCCGTTCGAAACGCAAACCCTGTCAGCGATCGAGGCGATTGCCATTGTCGGCGGCCTGAATACCTCGCTTGCCGATCCCACCGGTGTCTTTGTGTTCCGCAATGAACCTGCGGAAATCGCGAATGCGGTGCTGGGCCGCAAAGATCTTCAGGGCGATCAGCGGATGGTCTATGTGCTGGATCTGACCCAACCCACTGGCATGTTTGAAGCGCGTGATTTCGTCGTGCGCGACGGCGACACTGTCTATGTCACGGAAGCGCCGTTCGTTCAGTGGCAAAAGACACTTTCGGCGATCACCGGAACCGTAGGCGCTGCCGACTCGGTGGCGACGGTCGGGACAGGCGGCTGACGCCAGATGGCTCCTTTGCCGGATGAAAAGGAAGAGGTCGCCGGGGTGATTCCCCGGCGGCTCTATTTCTACAACTTGGGTTTCTTACGCGATCGGCGCATTCGCCGCATTCTTGCGCTTGCCGGCCACGAATTGGCCCTTGGCCGCCCCGGACCGGACGACGGCGTGGTGGTCTGGGGCCGTAGCCCCTATGCCCATCGTGGCGAGACGATGGCATCCCGCCTTGGCGTACCGATAGTTCGTGTGGAAGATGCGTTTCTACGGTCGATCCGCCCCGGCAGGCAAGGGGACGCCCCGCTTGGGCTACTGATCGACCCGCTTGGCGTGCATTTCGACAGCTCTGCACCGTCTTGGCTAGAGCACATCCTGGCAACAGTTCCATTGGACGATTCGAACCTTTTGCAGCGTGCAAAGGCAGGAATTGCGCGCCTAAAGTCGGCAGACTTATCAAAATACAACATTCATGACAGCGACCTGCCTGTTCCGGATCCGGGCTATGTTCTGGTCGTCGACCAGACTGCCGGGGATGCCTCGATCAGACACGGTGGCGCAGCCGCCGCAACATTTGCCGAAATGTTGGTTGCAGCGCAGACCGAAAATCCCAATTCACGCATCATCATGAAGACGCATCCCGAAACGGCCTTAGGGCTTCGATCAGGCCATCTGCAGACTGCATTGAGCGATGCTCGCGTGTCCCTGATTTCTTCACCCGTTTCCCCATGGGCTTTGCTGGATGGCGCGATTTCGGTTTACACCGTGTCCTCGCAGTTGGGGTTTGAGGCCATTCTTGCCGGCCACAAGCCACATGTCTTTGGTCAACCGTTTTACGCCGGTTGGGGCCTAACCCATGATCGAAACCCAGTGCCTCGCAGAGGGCGCCGCCTGACCCGCGCCCAGCTTTTTGCTGGGGCAATGATCTTGGCCCCAACATGGTATGATCCATGCCGCGACAGACTATGCAGCTTTGAAGAGGCGCTTGACCAACTGGAAGCCGAAGTTCGGGCCTTTCGCGAGGATCGCAAGGGTCATGTAGCTGTTGGAATGCGCCTGTGGAAACGTGGGCGCCTACAAGCCATCTTCGGCAAGGTCAAACCGCTGCAATTTGTAAAGAACTCCGCAAAAGCTGTTGAAATTGCAGAGAGGTCCGGAAAGGGTATACTGCTTTGGGGCAGCCATTCCTTGCCCGACGTCCAGGCTGGTCTTGTCATCCGGCGCGTTGAAGATGGGTTTCTGCGGTCGCGCGGGCTGGGTGCGGAATTGGTGCCGCCTCTGTCTCTCGTCACCGATGACCAAGGCACCTATTACGACCCCACGCAGCCCAGCCGTCTGGAAAGCCTGCTGCTTTCGCCGATTTCAGACGAAGCGAAACGTCGCGCCGCGGCGCTGAAAGAACGCCTGATTTCCCTAGGGATCACCAAATACAATCTTGCCGGACACCAGCTTGATCTGCCGCCGGGCCGCAAGATCCTAGTGCCCGGACAGGTCGAGGACGATGCCTCGATCCTGAAAGCGACGGACGAAGTCGCAACGAACCTTGCCTTGGTGCAGGCCGCGCGTCTGGCCAATCAAGATGCAGTCATCATCTACAAACCTCATCCCGATGTCGAAGCCGGTTTGCGGCCGGGAAAGATTGAAAGAGCCGCGCTTGAAGGTCTGGCAGACGTGATTGCAGATCACGCTGACCCGCTTTCTCTGATCAATCAATGCGATGAGGTCTGGACGATGACCAGTCTTCTTGGCTTTGAAGCCCTGATCCGGGGCAAAAAAGTCACCTGCCTTGGCGCCCCCTTCTATGCGGGCTGGGGCTTGACGCAGGATCTTGGGCCGGTTCCCGGACGGCGCAGGCGGAGGGCAGATGGTTCTCCTCTGCCGCGCCCGGATCTGGACGCTTTGGTCTATGCCACACTGATCGCCTATCCGCGCTATTACGACCCCGTCAGCAACCGTCCCTGCCCGCCCGAAGTGGCCCTGGACCGGCTGGCCAAGGGCGAGATCCCGCATCCCGGCCCGCTGAACAGGGTGCTTTCTAAACTGCAGGGGCGTCTTGCAACCCACGCCCGGCTTTGGCGCTAGTAGATATATCGAATTTGATCCGTCCAGAACCGCTCCAACCGTTTCAGCGACCGGTTCACGTCCTCCATGCCGGCGGCATCTATGATGTTTTTTTTCATCAACACATCGACGTGGCGGGCAAACAGTTCGTTCAGCACCGAACGCACCGCCCTGCCCTTTTCCGTCAAACGAACCCTTACAGATCTGCGGTCAAGCTCTGATCGTTGATGGTGCATATAGCCCATATCGACCAGCTTTTTAAGGTTATAGCTGACATTCGACCCCTGATAGTAACCGCGCGATTTCAGTTCGCCCGCCGTCACCTCGTTATCGCCGATGTTGAACAGCAAAAGCGCCTGCACCGAATTGATTTCCAGAAGTGTCAGGCGCTCAAATTCGTCCTTGATCACGTCCAGAAGCAGACGATGCAGCCGTTCAACCATGGCAAGATTGTCAAGATAACCCGTAAGCAGCATCTGCGCCGTGCCGTCCAGAACCGGTGTAGAAACCGGGGTATGAAGCGTCATTGTTCCTCTCCACCAGTGTGACTGGCGAGGAGAATCGGCACAAACAGGAAACATTCGGTAAACTTGCGAAGAACTTTCGTCAGTTTCGCTTTAATCTCTCCCGCGCGAAATCTGCGATTTCGGTCAGGAAAGCCGCCAGATGGGGCGGGGCCGCGGCATTGCCAAGGATCCACGCCATCAGGTCTTGGTCATTCTCGGTCAGAAGCTGGTCATACAAATCCAGCCGCGCTTCAGAAAGGCCTGCCAAATGCGCGTCGGCCCAAGGCCCCAGCACCAAGTCCATTTCCTTGGTGCCGCGCCGCCAGGACCGCATCTTCATCCGTTTCAGGCGCGCCTCTGGCGTTTCCATGGGCTTATCCTTCTTTCCGAAGCAGTTTGCGAAGACGTTTTTCCATCTGGCCCATCTCATTCGACAAGGCAAGCATCTGGCTCCGCATACGGGAAATGTCCTTCAGTGCCATCTGTACGTCATCTGACAGCGGCGCAAACTCGGCAGGCCCATCCAAGCCTTCGCCTTCGCCGGTCAGCATCCAACGGATCGAGACATTCAGCATCCCCGCCATCATCTGCAAACGGTTTGCCCGCGGTTCAGAGGAATCGTCTTCCCAAGCCTTGATGGAGGTCAACCGAACACCCAGCCGCTTTGCCAGTTCTTCTTGCGTCAAACCTGCGGCTTCCCGGGCGGCGGCCAGCCTGTCGCCGAAAGTCGCCACGTCTTGTGCATACCAATCGCTGGAATCTGCCATCGGCTTCTCCTTTTCTTCGATAATGCTTGAACGCATTTCGGGCGGACCATAAGAGCTTGAGCCGGAAAAGACAAACCAGGAGCCCAAGATGCCCTTCCTGTCCGACACTCTGGCCCGCGTGAAACCCTCGCCGACCATCGCCGTCACCACCAAAGCCCAAGCATTGAAGGCCGAGGGAAAAGACGTGATCGGCCTTGGCGCGGGCGAGCCGGATTTTGACACGCCGCAGAACATCAAGGATGCGGCGGTGCGCGCGATTGCCAGCGGCAAGACCAAGTATACGGCAGTGGATGGCATCCCCGAACTCAAGGCCGCAATCTGCGGCAAGTTCCTGCGTGAAAACGGCCTGACCTATACGCCGAACCAGATCACCGTCGGCACGGGCGGCAAGCAGATCCTTTACAACGCGCTGATGGCGACCTGCAATCCGGGCGACGAAGTGATCATCCCAGCCCCTTATTGGGTCAGCTATCCCGATATGGTGCTGCTGGCCGGCGGAGCGCCCGTGCCGGTCGTGGCCGGGATCGAGACGAACTTCAAACTGACGCCAGAACAGCTTGAGGCCGCGATCACGCCCAAGACCAAGTGGTTCATCTTCAACAGCCCTTCGAACCCCACCGGGGCGGGCTATACTTGGGATGAGCTGCGCGGCCTCTGCGATGTGCTGATGCGCCACCCGCAGGTCTGGATCATGTCGGATGACATGTATGAACACCTCGTCTTTGGCGATTTCAAATTCTGCACCCCGGCGCAGGTCGAACCCGCGCTTTATGACCGTACACTGACCTGCAACGGCGTCTCCAAATCCTATGCCATGACCGGCTGGCGGATTGGCTATGCAGGCGGTCCTGTGGCACTGATCAAGGCGATGGGCACGATCCAGTCGCAATCCACCTCGAACCCTTGCTCGGTCAGCCAGTACGCGGCGCTTGAAGCCCTGACCGGCCCACAGGATTTTCTGGCCGAAAACCGCAAGCTGTTTGAACGCCGCCGCGATTTGGTGGTGTCCATGCTGAACGCAGCCGAAGGCGTCACCTGTCCCAACCCGGAAGGCGCCTTCTACGTCTATCCCGACATCTCGGGTTGCATCGGCAAGGCCACGCCCGGCGGCACCATCATCACCAATGACGAGGTGTTTGCGACCGCTTTGCTGGAAGAGACCGGTGTTGCCGTCGTCTTTGGTGCGGCTTTTGGCCTTTCCCCGAACTTCCGCGTAAGTTACGCAACGTCAGATGATGTGCTAAGAGAGGCCTGTAGCCGCATTCAGCGGTTCTGCAGTTCCTTGGCGTAAGGGTGACGAATGACAGGCGATCTACCTGATTTCTATTTTCGTATTCGCGAAAACGGCGCAGCCGTGTTCAAGGTCGATACCGAGAACCGGCAGCGGCGGATCGAAATGGAAGAGATCGCCATCGTCAACGTCAAGAACGGCAACATAAAGCCGCATGGCGATCGGAAACTTAGCCCGGAAGAGTTGGACGCCATCAACATATGGCTCAGCGAGCGGTTGGCCCTGCTCGCGGCACGGGATGTCGATGACATCCTTCGGGCTGTTGATCACATGAATCTGACAACGCAATGGGCACAGTCCAAGGCCACCGACGAGCAGTTGGAAAAGGTTACCGACCCTTTGCTTCTGGCCATGCATGATCTTCGCACAGTCCTGGTGCGCAAGAAGGCTGACCGTTTGATGAAAGCGGGCGACGAAGAGAGCGGCGGAAAGTAACCCCGCCGCCGATCAATGTCCGCCGATCAATCCTTGTGCTGTGGCATCTGACGGGACGGCGCAATATAGGGCTTGGTCACATCGTCCAATCGCAGGTCAAGCACCTCGACATCGACCGCAACTGCGCCATCCCCTGCCAGAACCAACATCACCGTTCCGGCCCCTTCGGTCGTTTCGGTGAAACTGATCGAGAGCAGCGACAGGACCAAGTCCTTGTCCCGGGGATAAACCCCTTGCGTCCGAACCTTCAGGACGTCGTCGATGACCAAAAGGCTGCGGACGCGTTCATAGGGGCGACCAGCGGCCTTGGACGCGGCCTCGTCTTCCCACCGAAAGCGATTCAGAAGAATGGCAAAGCGGCGCGCCTTGCGATCAAGCCGCATTTCGGTTGCCGGAAAAACGGCATCCTGAACCAGTGCCGACAGAACGGAAAGGTCGTCCGCCGATTGAGCTATCAGCCGCAGCGGCCCTTCATCGCCATCTTCAAAGCGCGCATCCGCCATCAGTTGCCCTTCACGCGTTCGATCTTGGCCCCGCAGGCCGACAGCTTTTCCTCAACCTTCTCGTAGCCGCGATCAAGGTGATAGACACGGTTCACCAAGGTCTCGCCTTCGGCCGCAAGGCCCGCAAGGATCAGGCTGACACTGGCCCGCAGGTCCGTTGCCATCACCGGCGCGCCGCGCAGCTTGTCCACGCCCGTCACCGTTGCATGACCGCCATGAACATCGATCTTTGCCCCCATGCGCATCAGTTCCGGCGCATGCATGAAGCGGTTTTCAAAGATTTTCTCTTCCAGAACGCTGGTGCCTTCGGCGGTGCACAGCAGGGCCATCATCTGCGCCTGAAGGTCGGTCGGGAAGCCCGGGAAAGGCTCGGTCGTGACATTGACCGCCTTGACGCGGCCATTCTTGCGGCTGACCTTCAGACCACGTTCGGTTTCCGTCACCGACACGCCCGCCTCATCCAGCTTTTCGGCGAAGGCCGCGACGAGATCCATCCGCCCGCCAAGGCATTCGACTTCACCACCGCAAATCGCCGGAACCAGCATATAGGTGCCCAACTCGATCCGGTCGGTCACGACGGGATGGGTCGCGCCATGCAGACGGTCCACGCCCTGAATGGTGATGGTCGAGGTGCCCTCGCCCTCGATCTCGGCGCCCATCTTGCGCAGGCAGTGGGCAAGATCGACAATCTCAGGCTCACGCGCGGCGTTGTTCAGAACCGTCGTTCCCTTGGCCAGCGTTGCCGCCATCAGCGCATTTTCCGTCGCCCCGACAGAGACAAAGGGGAAGTCAAACACTGCGCCCTTCAACCGGCCACCGGGGGCCTTGGCATGAACATAACCATCGCGCAGGTCCAGCTCGGCCCCCATCGCCTCCAGCGCCTTCAGGTGCAAATCCACCGGACGCGCGCCGATGGCACAGCCACCGGGCAGCGACACCACGGCGTGACCATCCCGCGCCAGCATCGGGCCAAGGACAAGGATCGACGCGCGCATCTTGCGAACGATGTCATAGTCGGCGGTGTGGTTGTCGATCGAATGGCTGGACATCGCCAGCACAAGTCCGTCTTGCAGGCTCGCAACCTCGGCCCCCAGAGACTGCAAAAGCTGGGTCATGGTGCGGATGTCCGACAGGCGCGGCGCATTGGTCAGCGTCAGCGGCTCTTCGCTTAAAAGCGTGGCCGGCATCAGCGTCAGACAGGCATTCTTTGCACCCGCGATCGGGATCACCCCGTTCAGCGCCCCGTTGCCCTTGACCAGAATCGAATCCATTGAACTGCCCTACTCTACATCTTGCGGGTCTTGGCCCGCCGCATTGCCCGAATCTATTCCAGACGCCACAGCCGCCCCCCGCGCCTTGGCCTGCGCCTTGCGGCGCGCCATATTGGCCTTCAGCGCGGCTTTCAAGCGATCTTCCCGCGTGGGCTTACGGGAATCGGAAGATTTGCCAGCTTTGGAAGGGGCTTTGTCCTGCGTCATAGGCGCCGTCATATCGCAGCTAGAGGATTGGGTCCAGAGAGAGCGAAAAAGGGGGTTGTGCTGCCCGACGTTTCCCTCTAATCAGCCGCCCATCGCACCGGCACACGGTGACCCGGCGCTGCAGTAGCTCAGTGGTAGAGCACTCCCTTGGTAAGGGAGAGGTCGAGAGTTCAATCCTCTCTTGCAGCACCATAAATATCAGCAACTTAGCAATCACGAACCAGCGCCTTTGAAGCCAGTTGTTCAAAAATGGTTCAATTCGGCTTTCAACTGCCACGAGCCTTCGAAGTCGCTCCAACCTCCTGAGCACGAAATGCGTATCCTCATGCGCCGCCCCGGCCATGGCATCGACGCGCTTGTTCCTGATTTCTGCAGCGAACATCGGACCGAACCTGTTCCACCCGTGCCGCATCGTCTCTCGGCTGAACTCGATGCCGCGCTCGTGCAAAAGATCCTCTACGTTGCGAAGCAACAACTGGAAGCGAATGTACAATTTCACCGCCAGGCGGATGATCTCGGGGCTCGTATTGAAATAGCGGAAAGGAGGGCGTTTGCCGATCCCGTGAGACTAGCCGGGCGATCTGTCCGGCGGAAAGCCAAGTTATCCTGATAACACCATACTCCGGCCCGATCGCAGTCCCGGGAACTCCCTTGCTGTTAAGTTCGGTCCAGAAGGGCCGCTATTGCATTTCCTGCAAAGTCTATGACCGCTTGGTCTTGGAACGCCCCGTGTACTACTTTTATTGGTGCTTGTGGGACCACGATCTCTTGCCAGGGCAAAAGCTCGGCCAACATCGCCGAGAGAATCTGTTTGAGATGGCCCTGGGCCCGTACCCCGCCGAGGGCGCCGCCGGAGGTGGTGATGACCAGGCAAGGTTTCGCTTTGAAAACTGAATTGTAGCCCGGTCGTGAGGCCCAATCGATGGCGTTCTTAAGCACACCGGGGATGGAGTAGTTATATTCCGGCGTAACGAAAACCACGCCATTTGCTGACTTGACCTGGGCCAGAAGGGTTGCGACCGCAGGGCCTCCGTCATGATCGGCATTGTAGTGCGGCAGCGACCCGATGTCGGCCGTCTCGGCAGTTACTCCATCGGGCAGGCGTGCGATCAGCGCATTCATCAGGGCGGTGGAAGAGGCCTCAGCACGAAGCGAGCCAGGGAAGAAGAGTAGCTGGGTCATCATCGGTCCTGATTAAATGCGGGCCAACCAAGTGGCGATGGCGGGAAAGAGGACAAGGATCACAAGCGCCGCGACCATCGCACCCACGAAAGGAAGTGCGCCGCGGAAGATGGTTCCGACCGGCAGGCCCGGGTCGTTGATCGCGGATTTGATGGTAAAAACTGAAAGGCCGAAAGGCGGGGTCAAAAGCCCGATCTCGACCGCGATGACGGTCATCACCCCGAACCAAATCATGTCGAAGCCTGCCGCCCTCGCGACGGGGATCGCAATGGGCAAAAGGATTAGCATGATCGAGATACTGTCGATGATGCAGCCCAGAAGAATGACCACCAGAAGGTAGATCACCAGAAAGCCCCATGGCCCGATCGGACCAGAGAGCAGCGTTTCGCCAAGCGCTGCGGGCAGGCCAGACATCGTAAGCATGCGCGAGAAGAAGCTGGCGGCCATAACAAGGAACAGGACCGATACGGTGATCTGTCCGGTTTCAACCAGGATCTGCCAAAGCCTGCCCTGACCCAGCGATCGGCGCAGCAAGGCGATGAAGAGGGCGCCAAGCGCCCCGGCGGCCCCTGCCTCGGTCGGGTTCAGAAAGCCGCCATAAAGGCCGCCGAGAACCATCCCCATGAGAGCCATGATCGGCAGCGCCTTGCGCGCGGTCTGGGCAGCTGTCAGGGTCGGCAGGTCGCTTTGGTCAGCCTCTAGTGTGAAGACTGCTGTGGGGCGAAGATGAGACATAAGAAAGATGGTCAGGACAAAAAGCCCCGATAGAAGGAGGCCCGGGCCGACGCCTGCCAGGAACATTCGGCCGACCGATTCCTCGGCTTGGACGGCGTAGACGATCATCAGAAGTGACGGCGGGATCAACATGCCGAGGACGGAGGAGCCCGCGACGACGCCGGTGGCAAAGCCTTTGTGGTATCCATGGCGTACCATTTCGGGCACGGCCACACGAGAGAAGACGCTGGCAGAAGCTATGGAAATGCCCGTGATCGAGGCGAAGACCGCGTTGGCGAAGACCGTGGCGATGCCCAAGCCCGCTCGGACACGGCGGAGCGCGGATTGAAAGACATCGAAGGTATCTTTGCCCACACCCGAGACGGTGACAAGGAGGCCCATCAGAACGAACAGCGGCACGACGGCAAAGAGATAATCCTGCAGACTATCGCGGGCGACCGAACCAGCCATGCGGAAGGCCACGCCTTCGTTGCGAATGAGGGAGACGCCGCTGAACGACACGGCAAGCATGGCAACGCCGATCGGCATGCCGACCAGTATCAGGACGAGCAGCACCACGACAGCGAAGATGCCGATTTCGATTCCTGTCATTCCAGCCCCCCGCCCGTGCGCGCCTGACCGCCGCGAATGGCCTGCCAGGACTGGTAAAGGAACTGCAGGACAGCGACCGCGAGACCAAGAACAATAGCGAGGCTGAAGGGCCAAGTGGGGAAAGTCAGCACGCCCTGGATGCCGATGTAGAGGTCGCCTCGGTAGTCCTTGGCAAGGGTCAGAAGACCGGCCCAGCAGATCAAACCAAGTAGCACGGCCCCGATCAGGTCATAGAGCGCGGAGAGCACTGCGGCGAACCGCGGCCTGAACAGCGCCAACGCGCCCAGCACCATATCAGTCCGCGCCAGCCGATTGGTGCGGATCGTGGTCGCGAGCGCCAAGTAAACGATAGTGACCAAAAGCGCGGCCCCAAGTTCTGAGACTAGGGGCAACGAGGCGCCCATGGTGTTGCGCGCAAAGGCATCGGCGCAGATGACGAGCATCAAGACAGCGATCAGCAGGGTGGAGACGGCCGCAAGACCGTCCCCCGCCCAGGCCAGCGCGCGCCCAACCGGTCCCGTCGTCCGGACCTCGTCGCCGAGGCTGGTCATGTTACTCGACCTTCCAGTCGCGGACCGGAGTTTCGCCGCGTCCCTTTAGGCCCGCCATGTAAGCGTTCAGCACGGTCGACCCAGGCAGGCCCTTAGCATCCATGTCACGGGCCCAGTTTCCGGCGAGGTCGGGAAGCGCGTTCACCCAAGCCTCGCGCTGATCCTGCGGCAGGTCCGCAACGGTGACCGGAGGGTCTTGCGTCGCCCCGGCCTCGACGATCTTCTGCATCACCGCGACGGGGCGTTCCAGAAGGTCCTTGCCGTGTGCTTCCGTGTAATAGGCCCCGGCCTTCTTCATTGCTTCCTGCACTTCGGCAGGCAGAGCGTCCCAGCTGTCTTTGTTGATCGCGATGGCCCCGGAAAAGGCGGTGCCCATCTGGACCTTGGTCACATACGGTGCAACTTCATAGATCTTGGCGGGAAACACCCCCAGCGCCAGCGAAAGCACACCATCGGACACTCCGGTCTGGATGTCGGTGTAATAGGTCGTCAGCGAGCCATCGACCGGATTGGCCCCAGTGCCCGAAAGCCAGGTGCCCAACACGCCCGGTGCGCTTATCTTCATGCCGTTGAGGTCGGCAACGCTTGCGATGGGTTTCTTGGCATAGAGGTCATAGCTGTCGGTCCCGGTCAGGCCGAGAACAACAATGTTGTGACCTTCCCATTCGGCCTTCAGCTCTGGCACCGTGTCGATCAGTTCCTGCATCACGGCAAGCTGGACAGGCGGATTGTTGGTGGCGAAGGGCGCGTAGCTGGACACCTGCGACAAGGGGAGTTCGGCACCTTCAAGAAGCGAGAAGACCCAACCGATATCGGTCACACCATCCTCGACCGAAGACAACGTCGCGTTGGCCTTGTAAAGCGCGCCGCCAAAAGCCTCGTTCCAAGTGATCTTGTAGTTCCCAGTTTCAGCCAAAAGACGATCAGTCTCGGCCATGAAATGGGTCTGCATCATGCCGACCCATGGAATCGCCGTCGGGTGGCTGGCTGCGATGGTCAGGTCTATGTTCTCCTGCGCGAAGGTCGCGCCAGGAATTAGCATGGCCGAGGCCAACAGGATGGCTTTCAGGTTCATTTCTGGTCTCCTCCCAGGTGGTGTATAAGCGGGTCAGCCTGCCTTACGCTGTTGCAGTTCTGCGCGGATGTTCTCTCCATGTTCATCCAGCATTGGCGGCGGCAGGACCTTGCGATTGATCTCGCCGTCAAAGGCGTAGGGGGCGCGGACGGTTGTGAAGCGGCCCATCAGGGCATGGTCGGCCGACACCTTGATGCCAAGATGCTCGGCCTGCGGGTCCTCCAGAGCCTCGTCGCTGTCGTAGGCCGGGGAATAGGGTACCTCCGCCGCCTCGAGCGCCGCGCACCAATGGTCGCGGGGTTTAGTCTTGAAGACCGGGGTCATGATCTGAATCAGGTCGTCCTGATGCTTGATCCGTTCAAGCCGTTCGGCAAAACGGGGGTCGCTGGCGAGGTGCTCCTGCCCGGTGGCCTCAAGAAATCCGCTCCAGAACTTGGGCGGGCTGGACATGTGGATCGCCACCCATTTTCCGTCAGAACATTCAAAGGTGTAGGACTGGCTGACCACGGGGCGCGAGAGTGGTCCCATCACCTCACCTACGCTGAAGTAGTGGGTGAAGCTGTCGAGGTTGAAGTGGCACATGGCCTCCAGCATAGAGATGTCGAGCCGTCGCCCCTGCCCTGTGATCCCGCGCTCTACCAGGGCCGCGAGGATGCCGGTGGCCGCATAGTGGCCAGTAACTGCATCCGCGATGGCGGGGCCGATCACGCGTGGACTCACAGGCGGCGTCATCAGACGTAGGAACCCGCTCGCCGCTTGCGCCACAGTATCATAGGTCGGACGGTCGCGGGCAGGGCCGGAGGTGCCGAAGCCAGAAATTGCGCAGTAGATGATCTTCGGGTTGATCTTGCGCAGGTCGGCCTCGCCCGCTCCCAGTTTCTCGGCCACACCGGGGCGGAAGTTCTGGATGAACACGTCCGCGCCTTCGATCAAGGCGTTGAATGTGGCAAGGTCGTTGGGTTTTTTCGTATCCAGCGCGATGGAGCGTTTGTTGCGGTTGTATGTCTGGAAATGTGGGCTGTAGAGCCCGCCCTTAAAGGCGCGAAACGGGTCGCCTTCGCCAGGACGTTCAACCTTGATAACATCGGCGCCAAGGTCGGCAAGCTGCATTGCGGCGGCGGGACCAGTGATGTAGGTCCCCATCTCAACCACGCGGATATTGCGCAAGGGCATCATTTCACAGGTTCTCCGTCATAGGCAATGGCGAGGTCGGCGTTGTGCGAGAGGATGAAGCCGATCGGGCGGCGACTTTCTTCGTAAAGATGCGCGGCCAAGCCACCGGCGCGGGCGAGAAGCGGGACGGCTTTCAGCGCCTCCAACGGCCAGCCGGCATCAAGAATGACGGCCGGGATCGCACCCGAGACATTGATCGGCAGCGGGCGGTTCATGATCTGGGGAGCGCGCTTGCCAAGGTGGCGCAGCGCCGCGACATGAGGGCCCGCGACGCCCAAATGGTCGGCGATCTCCAACAGCTTGTCGGCACGCGGGTCGCCCGAGGAATGCTGCGGATGGCCCAGACCGGGCACCTTCTTCCGCGCGGCCCTCAGCCCGTCCAGCGCCTTGATCGCTGCTGCTTCATCGCCACCTGCGGCGACAACCTCGGCCAGAAAGCGGCCGGCTATTTCCGATGATCCGGCGACGACCGTGCCCATGCCCAAAAGGCCGGCGGCCATTGCGCCCTGCCAGGCTTCGGGCGCGGCAGCCAATGTCATCCGCGCGGCTTGGACGGACGGCACGAGGCCATGTTCGGCGATGGCCACGAGACAGGCGTTCATCATCGCCTTCTGAGGCTCGGTCGGTCGGTGACCGCAAACCAGAAGCCAGAAGTAATCGGTGAAGTCGACCTTCCCGATCAGTTCGCCCACCAGATCATGCCCCCGCACGGTGATAGAATGCTCATCCGACGTCGCAATCGCCGTGAAGGCGTTGTCCTGCTTACCGATCCTCATGGCGCACCTTTTTTCGTATTGCGAAAATATTTTCTCTTGTCGAATAATATGGGCTGCATTAGCTTTGCGTCAACAGAGAAATCAAGAGAGGTCAGACATGCGCGACATCAACCAGTTCACGATTACCGAAGCGGTTAAGAAGTCGTTCAAGACCGAAGATGGTAGCCGGTTGAAGTTCCTGTTGGAGACCTTCATCCAGCACCTGCACGACTACACCCGCGAAGTGAACATGACGCATGAGGAATGGATGGGCATCCTCATGTTCTTGTATGATTGCGGAAAGATTTCCACGCCCGAGCGGCATGAGTTCATTCTGTTGTCGGACGTCCTGGGCTTCTCAGCGCTGGTCGACATGATCAACTCGCGTGGCGGGGCAACAGAGGGGTCGAACCTAGGGCCGTTCTACCTGGACGACGCGCCGCGCTTTGAACTGGGCGCGGACTTGGGCAAAGGGCGCGACGGGGCGGTGCTCCTTGTGCAAGGGCAGGTGCGCGATTCGCTGGGGAACCCGGTGCCGGGAGCGGTGATCGATACGTGGCAGGCCGACAGCGCAGGAACCTACCCGATCCAGGAGCAGGCGAGCGGTCAGGACAAATACGACCTGCGCGGCATCTTCACGGCAGATGAGAAGGGCAATTACTGGTACACAACCGTGCTGCCCAAGCCGTATACCGTGCCATATGACGGCCCGGTGGGGCAGCTTTTGCGGGCCGGGAACCGGCATGCTTGGCGCGCGTCGCACCTGCATTACATCATCCGGGCAGAAGGCTACCGTGCGATCACGACCGAGATATTCTTTGAAAACACCGATTACCTCGACAACGACGCGGTCTTTGGAGTGCGAAAGTCGCTGATCACCAAGATCGACTCGGTAAAGGCGGGCGATGTGCTGCCCCCGACCGAGAAAAAGCCAGACGCGAAGTGCCATTTCGACTTCGTCCTCGCGCCGGCAGGCTGAGCCTTGGACGCGGCAGAGGATGCGGATCGCCCGGCGGAATTCGTCGATGCCCTGGCCAAGGGTCTGGCGGTGCTGGAGACGTTTGACGCGGCACATCCCGACCTGACCCTGTCCGAGATTGCCCGCCGTGTCGGGGTCAGCCCGGCCGCCGCTCGGCGCAGCCTGATCACCCTGTCGGTGCTGGGCTATGTCGGTCAGACCGGGAAGCGTTTCCACCTGCGGCCCAAGGTCATGTCGCTGGGCTCCGGGTTCTATTTCGGTGCGCGTATCGAAGAGTTCATGCTGCCGGAACTGCGCCAGATCGTGGAGACATTCGGCGATGCCTCGTCGGTCGCGATGCTGGATGGCACGGATGTGGTCTATATCGCACACCATTCCACCCAGCGCGCAAGGCGAGCAACGGCTGTGGTGGGCGCGCGCTACCCAGCGCATGCTACAAGCATGGGGCGAGTTCTGCTGGCCGATCTGCAGGATGCTGCGCTGGATGCGTTGCTGGCGCGGATGGAGCCGGTGCCGCTGACCTCGCGCACGATTATCGACAAGGCCGAACTGCGCCGCTTGATCCTGAAGGTGCGTGCCGATGGCTATGCGACGACCGTCGATCAGTTGGACTACGGCATTACTGCGCTGGCCGTGCCGATCAGGTCGGCGGACGGACGGGTCGTCGCGGCGCTGAACTCATCAGGCTACACCGGCATGGTGACACCGGACGACCTGGTGGCGGCCCGTCTGGGCGATCTGCGCGCTGCTGCTGCGCGGTTGTCGGCGGCGGCGAGCCGCATTCCCGCACTTTCGGCTGCATTCGACAGCCGCTGAACACCGAAACCGGCTGCGACCGGCAGCCAGACGCTCTCTGGGAGGAGACACCATGTGCAAGTTCTGTGACGCAACCCGCACTGCACTTACCCGCGCGCCAGCCGATACCGGCGGAACCTCGTCTGGCCCGGCGAACTTGGCCGTGCCTGCAGGCATTGGCCAGCCTGGGCGCAAGACGCTGATCCGCGGTGGATCGGTTCTGTCGATGGACCCAAAGGTCGGTAATTTCGCCAAGGGCGATGTGCTGATCGAGGGGGCAAAGATCCGTGCGGTCGGCGCTAACCTTGACGCAGGTGAGGCTGCGGTGATCGACGCGACCGGCCATGTAGTCATGCCGGGTTTCATTGACACCCACCATCACCAGTTCGAAACGGCGCTGCGCTCGATCCTTGCCGATGCGATCCTTGTGAACGACGGTCGTCCCGAAAGTGCGGCCAACTACTATGAATGGATGCTGCAGAAGTTTAGTGTCCTCTACCGGCCTGAAGATGTGTACATCTCGGAACTCTTCGGCTCGATCAGCCAGATCGATGCGGGTGTGACGACGGTCATGGACGTCAGCCAGATCCATCACAGTCCGGAACATTCCGACGCCGCGATCAGCGCTCTGGGCGATGCAGGCCGCCGTGCAGTTTTTGGTTATTTTGAGGGTTGGGGCGAAAGGGCACAGTACCCGACCGATGCCCGCCGCATCAAAGCGCAGCATTTCGCATCCGACGACCAACTTCTGACGATGGTGATGGGCGCCGAGATCTATCTGCCCGGCTATGAAGCCGCTTGGGCTACCGGACGCGAGCTGGGCATCCCACTTGCCATGCACATCGTCGGCACCTTCGGCATGGCGCCCACCTTCGACGCGCTGGCCGAAGCCGGACAGTTCGGTCCGGACTGTATCTTCATCCATATGACCGGCATGTCAGACATGGCGTGGCAAAAAGCGGCCGACGCGGGGGCTCATGTATCGCTGTCGGTGCCAATTGAGATGCAAATGCGTCATGGCTTGCCACCGATCCAGAAGTGCCTTGACCTCGGGATGCTACCCTCGCTCTCGTCGGACGTCGAATGCACCATGACCGCCGACCCCTTCACTCAGATGCGGTCGGCGATCACCTTGCAGCGGATGTTCGCAAACAATCTGGCGTTGAATGGACAGGACTATCCCAGGCTTATGTCGGCAATGGATGCGATCGAGATGGCGACGATCGGCGGAGCAAAGGGACTGAGGCTGGACCACAAAACCGGCAGTCTGACGCCCGGGAAGGAGGCCGACATCGTGCTCTTGGACGCCAACGCGCTGAACGTTGCGCCTTTGAACCATGTGCCGGGTGCCGTGGTCACGCTAATGGAGCGGTCGAACGTGGCAACCGTGATTTGTGCGGGGCAAGTGCGAAAGTGGCGCGGGGCTATGCTGGGCCATGACCTGGCAAAGCTGCGAGCAGAGCTGGAGGCGAGCCGTGACTACCTGATGGACAAAGCCGGAGTGCCGCAAGACTTGTTCCGTGGTTAAGGCTATATGCTGACCGTGAAGTGCAGCTCTTCTGGTGACCACCTCTTGTTCTTTGGTGTCAGTGGAGCTGCATTCGCCCGGCATGGGAGAGTTCGCTCATAGATGCGCCCGTACGAGCCTCCTGTTGTTACGAGGCGCAATCGTCTCGGATAGCAATCTTTCGGACTTCTTCGGACGGAATCGGCACTTTGTCGATGTTTGGTCGAGAGGGCCTGCCCTTGTCGCCCGGTACAGTAAGCTTGTGATCTTGGCTGCGGGTGTCTGACTTGCCATTGAACTTTCGCCGAGCGGGCCGGGCTGTTGCGGTGGTCAAGTGCAGAGCGAAGACTGCGGTGATAGGTGGCCGAGGGCTGAATGGGGTCGCGCGGTCTTGTGGTCTTTGACCCTAGCAGTGATCAGTTCACGGGCATAAGTTACGTGCAGAGCAGCGTCCCGTTCACCCACGTCGTTCAGAGCGGATGCAAGCCTGTTACGCTCAGATTTCGCTTCGGCCTCAAGGTGCGATGGGCAGGCTGGCAGATCTGTAGGCAGCTCCGGCTCAAGATCGTTCAATGGCCGACATCAGCAATTACCTTCTATGGTCTTGAGTGCTGTCTGCTTTGCCTTGCGCCCACGCATTTCCTCACCTCCTGAGTAACAGTCCAATCCCGGGTCATGGATGGAGGGGGGCTCATTCTCACTTTCCATATCCTCCGAAAACACTCTCATTCCTGCCCCCACACCCCCCGGTCCGAATTTTGACACGCAATAGAAAAACCTCCCCAACGCCGGTCCCTGTGAATTGCCTTCCAAGGATCTATCCCACCCACTCCTAGGCTCAGGATGCATTGATTTTCAACGCGCTGCGTGATTCACGGCTCGGAAAACGGAGCAGTGACATGAGCGACCTTTTCTGGCTGACCGACGCGCAGATGGCCAAGCTTTCCCCCTTCTTCCCGAAGTCCCACGGCAAGGCGCGTGTTGATGACCGGCGGGTTTTGAGCGGAATAATCTTCATCAACCGCAATGGGTTGCGCTGGCGCGACGCCCCGGAAGCCTACGGACCGCACAAGACCCTCTACAGTCGATGGAAACGTTGGAGCGAGAAAGGCATCTTCGGGCGGATGATGATCGGCCTCGCGGCCGAACACGGCGAGAAGCAGACCGTGATGATCGACGCGACCTACCTGAAAGCGCACCGCACCGCGACCAGCATGGCCGCCAAAAAGGGGGGCGCGGTCGCCTCATCGGTCGCACGAAAGGCGGCATGAACACCAAGCTGCACGCCGTCTGCGACAGCCTGGGACGCCCGATCGACCTGTTCGTCACCGCCGGGCAAGTGAGCGACTACATCGGCGCGCGGGCGTTGCTGAGCGGCCTACCCAACGTCGAATGGCTGCTCGGGGATCGCGGTTGCGACGCCGACTGGTTCAGAGAAGCATTGCAAGACAAGGGGATACGCGCCTGCATCCCCGGTCGGAAGCAGCGAAAGACCCCGGCCAAATACGACAAGCGCCGCTACAAGCGGCGAAACCGCATCGAGATCATGTTCGGCAGGCTCAAGGACTGGAGGCGCGTGGCGACCCGCTATGACCGATGCCCCAAGGTATTCCTTTCAGCCGTCGCCCTCGCGGCTGTCGTCATCTACTGGTTATGAATCCTGACCCTAGAGAAGGGCTTCACAACAGAAGACCGTTGCCTGCAACAGCCGGTCTGCCGGGGCAAAAAGACCGCAAGCAAACCTGCAGAGGGTTAGCTGAATCGGAACCAACGGTGACACCCGCCCTCAAAGCGGCTGGGCAGAGACCACTGCTGCAAAAAAAATTATGACCATCCGGCCCGACCGCAAGAGGCGCGGGGACCGAGCCGCGCATTCTGCACATCGAACCGTTCATGCAACGCGTCGCTGAAGAAGAAGGCGCAGACAAAACGCAGTCTCGGCGAGGATGGGCAACCCATAGGCCGGTGCGAAAGCACTGGACAGGTCAGGTGCAAAGAAGCGCAGAGAGCTTCCGGTGATATAGACGACACCGGCCAATGCCAAACCGGCGCCAAATGCCTTGGCAAAGAAGCCAGAACGCCAGACCAGAGCGGCCATAATCAAGCTGTTCACACCGAAGAAGATCAATCCCAGATCGTAGCCATCCGCATGCAGGTCGAGAAACAGCAGAGCGAGAGAAGCGGCATCAGCCGGTGCATCGGTGAGGGTCAGCACGAGGCACGCAGCCATTAGGGCCATGAGGCTTACCACGATCAGGACCGTCTGGATCAAGCGGAACACCAAAGCCGAAAGCGCCAATCCCGGCCCAAAGGCGTGAAACATAAGGTAGAGCGTGATGGCAAGGCCTGCGTCGCTGAGAGCCATTACAAGGTCTGCCGCGATTGCCAGGCGAAACCGGCCTGGTTCGGCCAGGATTGCCGTTGCTGTGCCGACGGCATCTTCGAAGTCGATCAACGGGCCACGCAAGACAAGCTCTGCACCCAGACCACAGAGGATGATCACAATATAGAGCAGTCCGGAAAGGCGAGCGTGACGGACAAGATCGGCGGATGTTTCGCTATGGGACATACGCGGGTTCCTTTCAGGACGACAGATCAGCTGGCCGTTGCCCGTAATGGCGGGGCGGCCAAAGGGTTAGCATTCGCTCTGGGCCGGTTTGCGCGTTGACCGGCCAAGACCGCGGCGATGACGATGATGGCACCGGTGGATTGCAGCATGGAAAGGGACTGGCCCAACCAAACCCACCCCAGAACCACCGCGGTGACAGGGCTCATCATGCCGAGCATCGAGACGGCTCCGGGTTCGATCCGGGCTATTCCCCGAAACCAGAGCGCATAACTCGCGGCAGCACCGATAAGGCCAAGCCAAGCCAAACCGGCGAGATTCGTTGTCGTGAGGGCGGGCAACGCGGGTTCGAGGATCAGCGCAAAAGGCACAAGGATCAGGCCACCGGCAGTCAATTGCCAAGCTGTGAAACTTAGTGCCGAGACGGGTGGCTGCCATTTCCGGCTGAGAACTGTGCCGGCGGCCATCGACACAGCCCCACCCAAGCCCGCAATCACACCTATGGGGTCAAGCCTCGCCTCGGGGCCCAAGAGCAGAAGTGCCACGCCCAAGACACCGCTTGCCGCTGCCGCAATGGCGCTGGCCCTTATGGGCGTGCCAAGCCAGCCGCGAGCCAAGAGGATCACCATCAGCGCCTGCAACGCGCCGAGCGTGGCAGCAACCCCGCCGGGGAGCCTGTACGCGGCCACGAACAACAGCGCCCAGAACACAGCGAAGTTCAGGCTTCCGAGAACGAAGCTGCGAAGAATCCAGCCGCGCGGCGGCAGGCATCGTGTCAGGGTGAGCAGCAACAAGCCCGCAGGCAGGGCGCGCAGCGCCGCCATAGTGATCGGATAGCCGGCGGGAAGTGCTTCGGTCGTGACGAGGTATGTGCTGCCCCAAACAGCAGGAGCAAGCGCCGTGAGCAGGACATCGGACGTGCGTGACATGGGTGCATCTCCTGTCGGGTTCACCACAACGAATAGAACGGCAAGCGTGGACATTCGGGCCAAGGATCAAGGCCGATATCGCGCATCAGGCGCGGGGAAAGATTGCGGGGCACATCGCGGAGGATGCGCCTGCGATCCATATCTGGACGGCGAAGAAACAGGATGGTCATTGGGGTTCCTTTCAAGCGGCGAGGTCGATGGCCGAGCGCAATTGCGCAGCCATGTCATCAAGGGGGCCATTAACGAGGACTGTGCCGGTCTCTCGGATCATAAGGCTCGGGACGGACTTGATCTGAAGCGCGCGGGCGCGTTGGCGGTCGGCCTCTACGGCCAGCACCGTCGCCTGATCGTCGAAAATTTCGGCAAAGGCCGCAGGGTCGAAGCCCAACTCTCGCGCGGCCTGCAGAATGATCTTTGAGTCAGCGATGTTCCTTGCCTCGGTCAGATGCGCGCGCTGCAGCCGGTCGAACATGTCCCAGTGCGCTGCCTGTCCGCCGATCCGCTCGGCCGCCTTGCATCCGCGCGCGGCGGTCATCCCGTGGGAATAGTCGAACGGCGCCGCACGCATGGCGCCGATGTCGACAAGGTCCGGCCTGTCGCTTGACGCGCGGCAGGCGGCCCAATGACCCAGAATGGTCTCGCGGGCGCCTTTGGGTGAGCCCCAGCGCGCGGCCATTTCGGCCCGGCTGGCCTGCAGGACAAAGCTGCGGTGCCGGATATCAAGATCGAACTCTGTGGCGAGTTTTCGCATCCGCGACGAGATGTTGAAACACCAGCAGCAGACCACGTCGTGGAAGAAATCAATGGTAAGGGAGGCCATCACGCGGCCTCCTCGGCAAGATTTGCGCCGGCCAGGCGGGCAGCGATCCGTGCCACATGGGCGCCCTGGAACCGCGCGCCGGCGAGGTCGGTTTCGGTCGGCACACGCGCACCATCGGCACCGGCTATTGTGCCAGCGCCATAAGGTGCGCCGCCAACGATGCCTTCTGCAGTCGTCTGCCCTGCGAAAGAGTAAGGCATACCCGCGATCAGCATCCCGAAATGCTGAAGTGGGATCTGGGTCGAAAGCAGCGTTGCCTCATGCCCGCCATGCTGCGAGCCGGTGGAGGCGAAAACGGCGGCAACTTTGCCAACCAGTGCATTACGCGCCCACAACCCGCCGGCCTGATCGAGGAAGGACTTCATCTGCCCGGCCATCATGCCGAACAGGGTTGGCGTGCCGAAGATGATGGCATCGTAGGCTTCCAGATCGGCCGGGGAAGCCGTGGGTGTGTCGTCGATCACGAATCCGGCCTTTTGCCGGATTTCTTCGGTCACGGTCTCTGGCACGCGGCGCAGGTCGACCTGAGTGCCGGGCACGCTACGGGCACCTTCGGCTTCGGCCTGCGCAAGCGCGCGGACATGGCCGTAACTGGAATAGTAGAGAACGAGAACGCGGGTCATAGGTTCCTCTCAAGGCTGCAAGGTTTCGTTGCCTGAGAGGATGGGGCATTGCCCGGGGCGGAATAACCGGCCCGCGCTCACTTCATTATTTACACAGGTTGAATAATGTCAGGCGCGCAGGGCAGCGCGCAGATGGTCGAGGAACGCAGTAACCTTCGTGTCCATGCCCAGTCTGGAGGCCGTCACGGCAAAGATCTCGGGCGCCGGAAGTTCCCAGTCAGGCAAGACCCGAACGAGTTGGCCTCGGGCCTCGGGGGCGTTTGAGACGAAGTCCGGCAGCGTGCCGATCCCCTGACCGTTGATCAGCAGATCGCGAAGAACAAGGCTGTTGCCCACACGAACCGGAGGATCAAGTTCAATCGTGATCTTGCCGGCTGGTCCCTGCAGCGTCCATGCGTTCAGATGATCGGCGAGCAGAAAACCTACGACCCTATGATTGCGGATGTCCTCCGGGTCGCGCGGTGCGCCCACCTTTTCAATATAGGCAGGCGATGCGAAGATGCGTTGACGGATGGAGCCCAATTTTCGGGTGATCAGCGCCGAATTCGGCATCGCTGATCGAATGCGGATAGATACATCAAATCCGCCCTCGACCATATCGACCACCCGGTCGTCCATGGAAAGGGTCAACCTGAGATCAGGGTAAGAAGCAAGAAACCTTGGCAACAGGGGCGCGATCACCGTCTGACCAAAGGAGCTGGAGGCGTTCACCTTCAAATGGCCACGCACCGCGCCAGCACCATCGCGAATGCGTGACTCCACCTCGGTCACGGCGGAAAGGATCCCGGTCGCCTCGTCGTAATAGAGACGTCCCGCATCTGTCAGAGACATGGAACGCGTCGTGCGGGTCAATAATGTCGTGCCAAGGCTTTCTTCCAGCAGCTTGATCTCGCGGCTGAGCAGCGCCGGGGAGACACAGAGATCCTCCGCCGCTTTAGCGAAACTGCCGCGCTCGACGATGCGGCGGAAGGCGTTCATGACGGAAAGCTTGTCCATTCTCGTCTTCAATCAGTTGGGCCCGACTGGTTTCTTATTCGGCACTTTCTCGAAGCAATAGCATCAATAAGGGGTTAGTGCGAACGGCTTGGCAATCAGCTGTCCCTTCGGCGGTCATACTGTCGAAAAAGAATCTTGCCTTGGCGGAATTTCCCGAAGCGTAGAATTAGGGGCCGGCATCGAATTTCGTCTGGCAACCGTCCGAGCAGATCCAGTAGGTCTGGCCGCCAAGGTCGCGCCTTTCGCCCTGCATGCCGCAGACCGGATCGGTTGCGGCGTTTTCATTTGGCTTGTTGGTCCTGTGCATGTGTTTCGAGTGACCACGGTCCATATCCCCCCTACTAGCGGCCCCCGTGACCCTTCCAATTGCATCGCTAGTTCTGGCAGATGTTCGGTGCGGTGAACGCGCGATTGGTAAGAGCATATCACGCAAGCAGTGCGTGCGAAGCAAGCCTGAGCACAGCCCACACTCAAACGCGTCCGGATACAGGCTGGTCCCCCAGGCGACGGCGGCGTCGCCAAGGGGCTTTGCGTCATTGACGTCCGACCCGCGATCAGACCGAGGTCGAGACCGCGAATTCGGTCATCATGCCCGTGGTCAGATGCGGCATGTGGTGACAGTGCAGCATCCATCGCGCGGCTTCGCCTGCATCAAGAGCAACAGTGACCATCGACATCGGCGGGACATAGACAGTATCGCGCATGGCGCCCGAGATGCGGCGGCCATTGATCTCGACTACTTGAAAGACATGCCCATGCAGGTGCATCGGGTGACCCATCATCGACATATTGTGGAACATGAGTTCCACACGTTCTCCCGGCCGTGCGCGGACAGGGTCGTGATCGCCCCAGGTCTTGCCGTCGATCGTCCAGACGTAAGGCTGCATCGAGCCGCCCAGCATGATCATGCGGCCGCGATCTACAGGGCGGGCCGGAAGGCCATCAATAGCGGCAAGGCGCACTTCCTGCGCAAGGTCGATGTCGAAGGCCGGTGCCGCTTCTTCGGTCAGGGGGTCGATCCGCCGGACCTCTGCCCCTGCTGTGGCGAGAACAAGACCGGTGCGTTCCCGCGCACCTTCCCGCAGGGCAAGGATCGGCCATGCGCCACCCTCGCTTGGCAGATCAACGTCGATGTCGATGCGCTGCCCCATTGCCAATCCGAAGCGGTTGCCCGCAAGCGGACGGACTGCATGGCCGTCCACCGCCACAAGGCGGGCATCGGCCGAGCCAGTATCTACCCAGAAGACAGTCGCGGCGGCTGCGTTGATCACGCGCAGGCGAACACGTCCGCCACGTTCCACCGTTACGACCTCGGGGTCAGCCAACGTCCGGTCATTCGCAAGATAGGCGTCCCACTCATAGTCGTTGAGGTCCATTGCCATGCCCCCCATCGCCATGCCGCCCATGTTGTGCCCCATGGTGGCATGGTCCGCTGGCGCGGAGGGTGCCATGCCATGGGCGCCATGGGCTCCATGACCGCCACCATCGCCGCCGATGATGTCTGCCAGCACTTCCTCCGGTTCCTTGAACGAGAAGTCGTGCAGCAAAAGGACAACCTCTTGCCGATCCGCCGCGACATCCTCTGAAGAGCGAACGATCAGCGGCGCGGCAAGCAGGCGCATCTCCTGCACCGGGATGTGGCTGTGCATCCAATGCGTACCGGGGCGCGCTGCAAAGTCGTAGATGCGGGTCTCGCCGGGCGCGAGCGCCGGGCGCGGCATGTCGGGCACCCCATCCTGCGCATTGGGTGGGATTTGACCGTGCCAATGAATGCTTGTGGGGTGATCAAGGCCGTTGGTCAGCGCAACATGAAACGGTGCGCCGGGGTCCAGCACGATGCCTTGCCCCCCGTCGGGGCGCAAAAGACCCCATACGCTGGCGGAGCGACCATTGACCTCGATGGTTCTGCGCGCCGCTGAAAGGGCGATTGGCGTCGGTGTCTGTGCCCGCGCTAGAGTGGGCAACTGGGACGCCGCGCAGGCAGCGGCACCGGCAGCCAAAAGGCCGCGTCTCGTGAATGTCGTCATCTTCGTCTCCGTGGACCATCACAGGGCCCAAATGAATTGCGATTGTCTGGTCGCGTGCGACCGTTCTCGATCAGACGAAGACTTTTTTCGGCGGGCGTTCAGCCACTTCCGGTGCAATTCCTGTCGACAAGACGCCAAGGCCCATAACAAAGACATCATGGTGCCAAAGCATCTGACGCGGAACTGGTCGAACCGAATGAACCTCAGCGATCGCACCGCATAAGACCTGACAGTTCAGAGAGCCGTGGTCCTGAAGCGGCCAGGTGTCAGGGGCAAATCGGTCAGACCTTTGGTCTGCGCTGTGCATGACCATATGATCCTCTGCCGCGGCAGACTTCTCGGCATGAGTCATACGCGCCGACCCAAGCATCGCCACCAAAAGGATCGTAAGTGCCAGAACACAGAGTTGCTTCATGGTCTCTACTTAACGCCGTTTGCGGTCAAAGTGCCATCAAGTCTTCGTTCCTTTACAGCGATGGGCCGCTCTTTTCTGAAGCGGCCCATCATTTGCCGCATCAATCGGCCTGATGATCGGCGCCATGCCCGACCGCCTGACGATGCACTTGGTTCGACTGACTGTCTTTGCCGGACCCGGCCGTGGCGATCTGAGATTGCAGCAGCGTCAGACAGAACGCCGTGGCGAGCGAGGTTCCGAGAAACAAAATCGAAAGACGTGGCATGATGCCTCTCCGTCACGCGGTTTCGCGCAAAGCGGGATAACCCGCCTCAGCAAGAACGGCCTCGATCTCGGCACGTGCGGCCGATGTCTCTACCTCAACCTTCCGGGTCTCCGGATCGGTCTTGATCAGGGCGCCCGCATCAACGGACTGGATCGCCTTGGTCACGCTTTTTGCGCAACCGAAGCAGGTCATGTTTTCGATGTGGAATTGCATTTTTGCCTCCTTTGTTTGCTTGGCGAGACAAGAGGTGGGCGTTCCCAGTATTGGAGGGTCAAGAGGTAAATTCCGAATATTTTTCGGGTCGGTCAACGTCTGGGATCTTGTCCTGCACATCGTGGGAACGCACGCGTGCGAGGCAGGATCGGCTTTTCAAGGAAATTTCAAAATGGCTGTTGACCCTCCCATGATGGGAGATCCCATTTCTTTGCGCATCAACGCTAATCCGAAGGGAATCAGCCATGAATGCGCCAGCAAAACTCATCAGAGAAAGTGTTTCCCTACCCATTGAAGGCATGACATGTGCGTCCTGCGTCGGCCGTGTAGAACGCGCCCTGCGGGCTGTACCGGGCGTCGTGAATGCCACAGTCAATCTCGCGACAGAGCGGGCCGAGGTTAGCCTTGGCGAACCGGTTGCACGCGCCGATCTGATCCGGGCGGTCGAAGACGTGGGCTATACAGTGACCACGTCGGCAGTGGAACTTGCGATCGACGGAATGACCTGTGCCTCATGCGTTGGCCGGGTAGAACGCGCGTTGCGCGCCGTTCCGGGGGTGGCCGAGGCCACCGTCAATCTTGCCACCGAGCGTGCCACCGTCAAGGGAAGCGCGGATGCCGCCACGCTGATCGCTGCAATTGCAGACGCAGGCTACGATGCCCGCGTTGTGGATCGCAGCGGCATAGCACAAGCGGAAGCAGAGGCCCAAAAAGCAGAAGAGCATCGCGTTCTGTCGCGGGATCTGATGGTGGCTGCTGGCCTTACCTTGCCGGTCTTTATCCTTGAGATGGGCAGCCATGTGATCCCGGGGATGCATCATCTGATTGCCTCGACCATCGGGATGACGGCCAGTTGGCTGATCCAGTTCGCGCTGACGACCTTGGTTCTGGCCTTCCCTGGAATCCGCTTTTACCAGAAGGGCATTCCCGCCTTGTTGCGTGCGGCCCCTGACATGAACAGCCTTGTCGCTGTCGGCACTCTGGCAGCTTATGCCTATTCGTTGGTCGCCACCTTCGCGCCGGGCCTGCTGCCCGAGGGCACGGTGAACGTTTATTACGAAGCGGCCGCCGTCATCGTTTCGTTGATCCTGCTCGGTCGCGTGCTTGAGGCAAGGGCCAAGGGCCGCACCTCCGAGGCGATCAAGCGTCTTGTCGGGTTGCAGGCAAAGACCGCCCGCGTCCGGCGCGGCGGGGCTGTCGTAGAAATCGAGGTGTCGAACGTCGCTCCGGGCGATATCATCGAAGTACGTCCCGGCGAACGCGTACCCGTCGATGGCGAAGTCATCGAGGGCGAAAGCTGGATCGACGAGTCGATGATCACCGGCGAGCCGTTGCCTGTTGCGAAATCCGCAGGAACTTTGGTCACGGGCGGCACCGTCAACCAGACCGGCGCCTTTGCCTTCCGCGCCACGGCTGTCGGCGGGGATACCATGCTCGCCCAGATCATCCGCATGGTCGAAGAGGCACAAGGGTCCAAGCTTCCGATCCAAGGTCTTGTCGACAAGATCACCATGTGGTTCGTGCCGGCAGTGATGACGCTTGCCGCGCTGACCTTCGGCGTGTGGTTCTTCTTCGGTCCCGATCCTGCACTCACCTTCGGGCTGGTGAACGCTGTTGCGGTGCTGATCATCGCCTGCCCCTGTGCCATGGGCCTTGCCACGCCAACCTCGATCATGGTGGGAACGGGAAGGGGCGCTGAACTTGGAGTCCTCTTCCGCAAGGGCGATGCGCTTCAGGGACTTCAGAATGCCAAGGTCGTCGCGCTGGACAAGACCGGCACCCTGACCGAGGGCAAGCCGACCCTGACGGATCTGGTTCTTGCCGACGGTTTCGATCGCGCCGAGGTTCTGTCGCGGATTGCCGCTGTCGAAGCCAAATCCGAACACCCGATTGCCCGCGCAATCGTCGAGGCGGCCGAAGCTGACGGACTGGCCCTGCCCGCTCTGGCATCGTTCGAGAGTGTTACCGGTTACGGCGTGTCCGCCGAGGCCGGAGGCATCCGCGTCGAGATCGGTGCCGACCGTTACATGGCCAAGCTTGGCCTTGATGTAACGGCCTTCAGCGATACCGCCGCGCGACTTGCCGACGAAGGAAAATCGCCTCTCTATGCAGCGATTGGCGGGCGTCTGGCGGCGATCATCGCGGTAGCTGACCCGATCAAGCCGACCACGCCAGAGGCAATTCGTGCACTGCATGCCTTGGGGCTCAAGGTCGCCATGATCACGGGTGACAACCGCCGCACGGCCGAAGCGATCGGACGCAAGCTCGGGATCGACGAGGTGGTGGCCGAGGTGCTGCCAGACGGTAAGGTTGCTGCAATCAAACGGCTGAAGGCACTGGGCTCGGTTGCCTTCGTTGGTGACGGCATCAACGACGCCCCGGCACTGGCCGAGGCAGATGTGGGCCTTGCGATCGGCACCGGCACGGATGTCGCCATCGAAGCCGCCGACGTGGTGCTGATGTCGGGCAGTCTGAAAGGTGTTCCGAACGCGATCGCACTGTCCCGCGCGACCATGCGGAACATCCGGCAGAACCTGTTCTGGGCCTTCGCCTACAATGCCGCGCTCATCCCGGTTGCCGCCGGGGCGCTGTGGCCAGTTGCTGGCATCCTTCTCTCGCCCGTCTTCGCCGCCGGCGCCATGGCTCTGTCTTCGGTGTTCGTCCTTGGCAACGCGCTAAGGCTGCGCCGGTTCGCCGCGCCGATGGCCGAAGCGGCAAGCTGACCCCGAAATGCGTCCCCGGCTTCCGGGGACGCATCATCAAGCCACCCCCCCCCCCAGAAAAGGAGATCTGCCATGAGTAGCCCTGTCATCGTCTATTCCACGCCGACCTGCCCCGATTGCCGCACATTGAAGGCCTGGCTAGCCCGCCTTGGCATCGACTACGCCGAACGCGACCTGACCGAACAGGCGGTGATGGACGAAGCCAAGCTCCGCTTTGGCGTGCGCGTGGCTCCCATCACCGAAATTGGCGCGTGGTTCACTTACGGCACATTCGAGGACCAAAAACCCCGGATCGAGGCACGCTTGAAGGAGTTGGGGATATGGCCGATCTGACACTCGATCCGCCGCGATCGCATACTGGACGCCGTTCACTCACTCTCGGCGCAGTCGGGCATCTGGTCAACGACGCCTACACGGCCTTCCTGCCAGCGATGCTTCCCATGTTTCACCTCCAGCTTGGACTGGATGAAGCTACACTCGCCGGGCTTGTCGCCGTCTTTGCGCTGTCGGCGTCTCTTCCCGGACCTTTCCTCGGCAGGCTTTCAGACCGCTATGGCGAAGCCGTCGTGACTGCCGCAAGTGTCCTGTTCAGCGCTATCTTGCTAAGCCTCTTGGCGTTGACGCCCAGCGTCACACTGTTGTTTGCGCTGGTCGCGTTTGCAGGTTTCGGCTCAGCAGCGATCCATCCGGCGGGTTCCATGCTGGTCCGTCGGGGCGCTTCGCGCCCGGAACTTGCCGTTGCCATCTTCGCCTCTGGGGGCATGCTGGGCTATGCGGTTGGCCCGTCGCTACTTGCCATTGCTCGAAGCTATTTCGAAGAAATGCTCCCCCTGGCTCTGATGCTTCCCGGCGCCGTCGCCGCGGCAGCCATTCTGGCGCTTGCCCCTCGACAAGAAGAACCAACCTCTCAGACGCCGGTTGCGGCAAGACGGATTGATTGGGAAATTGTCTGGGGACCCGTTGGCGTGATCACCCTTGCCGCTGCCTTGGCCTTTCTTCCCTTCACCACTGTTCTGAACGGACTACCTCTGTTCCTGATCGAACGTCACGGCCTTTCAGAGACACATCCGGCGATTGCCGGCACTCTGGGCACCTTTTCCCTGGCCGCCGCGGCCGGTGGTATCGGTGTCGGGTTTCTCGCCACGCGTCTACCCCGGAATTGGCTATTGGCTACAATCTTGACTGCCAGTGTTCCGGCATTCCTTGGACTTCTGTGGATGTCACCGGAAACGGGCGGTTTCGTCTTTATGCTCTCTGCCGCCGGCGCTCTGAGCTATGCTGCAAGCCCGATCCTGGTCGTTGCAGCTCAGGATCTTGCACCCCGTGCGGGTGCGACGGCCTCGGGCATGGTCTTTGGACTTGGTTCCTCGCTGGCTGGCCTCATGTATTTCGGTATCGGCACCCTGCAGTCGTATCTCGGCACTGGCATCTCGCTTTCCGTATCGTTCGTCGCACCGCTGCTGTCTGCGGCCCTGTCCTTTGCAGTCCTTAGCCGCCCTTCGCCCGCGCAAGCCGCCACTCTCACCGAAACTCTCTGCGCCTGCGCCGCCGCAAGCGGCACCGGCATCGTCATCTGCACCCCTGCGTGCACCCTTTCCTGCGATGGAGTAAGCAGAAATGCCTGACATCACCCTTCTTAACATTGGCCGGAAGATCACCGTTCCGGACGGTCAAACCATCCTTTCTGCAGCGCTCGCACAGGGCATCGACTACCCGCATGGGTGCAAGTCCGGCCGTTGCGGAAACTGCAAATCACGTCTCGCCGAAGGAGAGGTGGAGCATCTTGATCATTCGCGCTTTGCTCTTCCCCCTATCGAGCGCGACAGCGGTTTGATCCTGACCTGTCGAGCCGTGCCAAAGGGCGAGGCAAGCGTTTTCTGGTTGGAGGATGATGCGACAAGTCATCCCCTTCGGGATTTGGACGCGTTTGTCGTGGGGGCCGAACTGCTGACCCATGACATCCTGCGCCTTCGTCTGAGAGTGGATGGCGAGACCCTGCAGTTTTCGGCTGGCCAATATGCGACGCTTGCCTTTCCGGGCGTGCCGGCACGCGATTATTCTATGGCGAATGAACCGGGCGCGAACGAGCTGGAGTTCCATATTCGTCGCGTGCCAGGTGGCCGAACTTCGTCGGCCATCCATAAACGTGTCCGCATCGGCGAACATCTGCGCGTGACTGGCCCTCGCGGCTCGGCGCATCTGCGGACAGGCCATACAGGGCAGATCCTCGCGGTCGCGGGCGGGTCTGGTCTTGCGCCGATCCTCTCGATCCTAGAGAGCGCAGTGGCACATGGAATGAAGCAGCCGATCCGGGTGTATCTGGGGGTGCGTGAGGAGCGCGACCTATACGGCCTTGATCGGCTGGCGAAGCTGGCAGAGCGGCATGGCGATCTGACGGTGACACCAGTGCTGTCAGCGCCAAAGGGGCAGATGACACGGCGAACAGGATTCGTGCATGATGCCGTTGCTGCGGACTTGTCCGATCTGGATGGCTGGACATGCTACACGGCCGGTCCGCCAGCCATGATCGACGCGCTTTCACAAACTGTTTCATCCTTGGGCCTGCGTCCGCAAGACCTTCATGCCGATGTATTCTTCACACCCGAAAGCGTGACCAGGAGCGAGGAAATCGTCGCCGCTGATTGAGCGGTGCCGAGGACGGGGCGACACGGGGCTTTCCCTGCCAAGAACGCTCTGTCCATTCCGCCTCTTGCCATCGCGCGTGGGGCAAGCCTTTCGCAAAGGCCAAGCGTCACAGCCTCACATCCCAAAGCTATTGGCCGAAGGATCGCTCTTCCCGACTGAAATGCCTAAAGGGTTTCACCCCGCCGCGGCGAATTTCCGGCGCGGTTTGCTTTTCGCTTTTGCCTTCGCCAGCATTTCTTCCTCGGCGCTGAGGCCCGTCAGGATCGGGCAGTCGGGCCGGGCATCGCCGTGGCAATGATGGGCAAGGTGCTCAAGCGTGGCAATCATCTCGTCAAGTTCGCGGCGACGCTGCTCAAGTTCGCGAACATGGTCCATCGCCAGCGATTTCACGTCGGCACTGGCCCGGCTTCCGTCTTGCCAGAGATCGAGAAGGGCCGCGATCTGCTTTACCTGAAAGCCAAGGTCGCGCGCCCTTCGAACAAAACGTAGGACCGCGATGTTCTTGTCGGAATAAACGCGGTACCCAGAATATTCCCGCAATGCAGGACGGACGAGACCGATTTCTTCATAATAGCGCAGCATCTTGACCGAGATGCCGGTCGCCTTCGAGGCTTCTCCGATATTCATGGCTTGGCTCCATTCGTTTCCGGTCTGTCCGGGATCGAATCGTTTCTGCACGCTCCCACTATTGGAGGGTCAATAGCCTTGTCGCGCAATCAGATCGGTATGACAGGCAAAGGCGCAGGGCCGTGGCTGACGCATCCGTGGACGCCAAGATTGGTTCTTATCGCTTGCGCCTTTTGAACTTTTCCGCCGCGATGCCAACCGCCTCATCTATCAGTGGCACGAGAGTCGCAAATGTCACCCGGCTTGGGTTTAGAACCGCGATCCAGGACATCCAGCCGTAAACCGGGTGCGGCGAGATCTCAGGCGTGGCGGAGTTCAGGCTGGAGGGTGTGCTCAAGCGGGTGGTCGAGTTCGGTGGGTACCGGCCAATAAGGGACCGAGTGATTTCGGCTCAAGTTGACACGCAAAACGAATGAAGTGACCAACTCATCACCCGTCGTCAGTCGGATTTTACAGCAAAGGAAGTGTTTTCTTTTTGGATTTCCCAAGTTTGCGGAAACTCGGCTGTAGCCACTACGGAAACGGGTGGCTACTACAAGTTGCCAATGGTGGGAAGATGGCACCCGACCGCTGCAGTCACTGGCGTCGCGTCGCTACTCGCTACCATAGATGCGCGAAGACCGTCCTCTCCGCCGTCGCCCTGGCCGCAACCGTCCTGTTCTGGCTTTGACGATCAATGAGTTTGGACCCTAAAGCACAGCGCAGGCGTGAGGGTAAGTGCCACATAAAATATAAAATTTGAATCAAGATAATTTCTCTTGAACGCTACTGACCTTTCGGCTGTAGCTCAACTGGAGTTGGGAAATCAGGTAAAAGCAGTGGAGTAAGACGGTAGATTTGGGGATTGTGGTGAATAATTATCCCTCTTTGAGGCATTTCTTCTCAATAGCCAAACCACCAGAGCCCGGACAAGCCAACAATTAGAACACTACATCCAAAGCATATTAACCACAGGAAGATTGTCGCAATTAGACCAACTTCTGAAAATCCGTCTTGGTTACGTATAATACGCCAGAGCGCATAAACAGAAGGAGTGACTGCAAGCCATGTAAATAGACGCAGTGAGTCGGCCTCTTTAGCATTTGCCAAATATGCGCCTCCACCTTGGTCGGCAAAATACCACGAGAGAACCGCATGAATGATAATTATGATTGGCCACGCAAGAATAGGCCCCGCGGCAACCCACAAAATTGTTCGGCCAAAAGTATCCAGACGCAATGCAAAACTCATGACAAGGGATATCTCCCGTTGGTTCTGAACAATGTCCTGCTTTCACGCACTTCTCGAATGCCACCTCGACCCTGTCAATCAGAATGTTGACGATCAACAATGTTCAAATCAAGGGCGCTTCAGCTTCGTTTCGGTCTAGGGCCCAGACTCATTGATCGTCAAAGCCAGAACACGACGGTTGCGGCCAGGGCGACGGCGGCGAGGAAGGTCTTCGCGCATCTATCGTAGCGAGTAGCGACGCGACGCCAGTCCTTGAGCCTGCCGAACATGATCTCGATGCGGTTGCGCCGTTTGTAGCGGCGCTTGTCGTAGTGGAGGCCTTGCCGCGAGACTTTCGGCCTGGGATGCGTGGCTTTATCCCCTTGTCTTTCAACGCTTCCCTGAACCATTCGGCATCGTAACCCCTGTCGGCAATCAGCCATTCGGCGCCGGACAGGCTGGCCAGCAGGGCGGCGGCGCCGGTGTAGTCGCTGACTTGGCCCGCAGTCATGAACAACTTCAGGGGCCGTCCCTTGGCATCGGTCACGGCATGCAGCTTGGTGTTCAGCCCTCCCTTTGTGCGCCAGATCAGGCGCCCGCGTTGATCGTCGCCCCCCCTTTTTCACCCACAGGCTTGACGCCGTGCGGTGCGCCTTCAGGTAGGTCGCGAAGGAACGTCTCCGAAGAGCTTTGTGAATGCGGGTCTTGATATCCCCAGATTGAGCCGAAAGACGCCGGGGCGATTGACCTGTGATGCCTTGTCATTCGGGCTGTCCTTGTCCTTGATTGTAAGGACATAGATACTCTTGGGCAGCACTTTCCCCGGGTTGTAGAAAATTCCTCGTTCTCCCCAGTTCCTGTCTTCTATCACGCCATCACAGGACCGGAGGACATGCGCGAAGATTTCGTCAATTGTCATCTCTTCTTTCATCACAAGTACCTTATTCGAAATTGCGGATGATGGCCGCAGGCGACGGACGAAATGCTGCCCGAGGTCATTGCCGGTTCGATTGGCGCCGTAGCAAGATGAAGACAGGACAAGCCAAAGGTTCGCCTGCTGGACTGTAATCCTTCGGGTGCCGTATCGGCCTTCATCCTGTTTGGCCTTTACACCTACAGGAACGGTGCCTTTGGCGCAGCGAACAGTTCAGGCGGCGTCCGGACAAGGTAGGATTCCAGAAGAATATGCTCATCCATTTCCTTTCCCTCAACATCGGGCAGGGCCAAACGTTCAAGGGTTGCTGACCGGAGGATCTGAAGCAGATGTCCGATCAGTGATCTTTGGGCAGGGGGGGAGGTCAGGTGTGTCATTGCAGTCTCCTGGAGATTGGCTTCTTTCGAATCGCCTTCTCCGGCCTCCCATGCAGGGAGGGTCAATGCGAAAACCGAAGGCGGGCAAGGCACCCGCAGAAGGAACGCTCAGCCTGCACCCTGACATGCTGGGAGGTGTGTTGACCCTACCAGCATTGGACACCTGAGGAGCCGAGCTATCCGCACGAATCGTTGCGGGCCAATAGCAACCAGAGGAACTCTTCCGATGTCACTTTCCAATCCTGACCCCAAGCGGTGGAAGGCGCTGGCGCTCTTGTGCGCCGCGCAATTCATCGTCATTCTCGACACTTCGATTATCGGTGTCGCACTTCCCGCCATTCAGGCCGATCTCGGCTTCACCGACGACGGTCTGAGCTGGATCTTCAACGCTTATGTTATCGCCTTTGGCGGCTTGCTCCTTCTCGGCGGGAAACTGTCCGATGTCTTTGGTGCGCGCCGTATCTTCATGTCCGGCTTTGCCCTGCTCACAGCTTCTTCACTGATCGCCGGACTCGCCGAGACCCAATCCGTTCTCCTTGCTGGCCGTGCCTTGCAGGGCGTCGGGGCCGCGTTGATTGCGCCCGCCGCGCTGTCAATCTTGATGCGCCTCTTCGGCGCGCGCCCGGCTGAACTTGGTCGCGCCTTCGGCTTCTGGGGGGCGTCCGCCGCCGCTGGCGGAACCGCTGGCGTGTTTCTGGGCGGCGTCATCACCGAGTGGATGAGCTGGACCTGGACTTTCCTTGTGAACGTCCCGCTGGGCCTTGCCGTGCTGGCCCTTGGGCCAGTCGTTCTTCGCTCCGTCGCCGGCTCGCGCGGAAAGATCGGCATTATCGACTCGGCTTTGGTCACGGTTGCCATTGTGGCCGCGGTTTACGGCATCGTGACAGGCGAGCAGGTTGGCTGGCTGGTGCCTCAGACCCTCTCGCTGCTGGGCGGGGCCGTCGGTCTTCTCGTGCTTTTCCTGATCATTCAGGCTATGTCGCGTGCACCGCTTCTGCCTCTGCGCCTGTTCCGGGCACCCGGTCTTGCGGCGGGCAACCTTGTCATGGCGCTTCTTGGGGCGGCATGGATTCCACTATGGTTCTTCCTGAACCTCTACCTCCAGTCTGTTCTCAACCTGTCTGCATTTGGCTCGGGCCTCGCGCTTTTGCCGATGACGCTGGTCATCATGGTCTTCATGGTAAAGCTGACGGGTCCGCTGATCGGCCGTTTTGGCGTAAAGCCTGTCATGGTCATTGGCCTGCTGGCTCTGAGCGGTGCGCTCGGCCTGCTTTCGGCGATCCCCGCCGACGGCACCTATCTGGCCTCGGTCCTGCCGGCGTCACTGATCGCGGCGCTTGGCATGTCGCTTGCCTATATTCCGGTCACGATGACCGGCATGGCAGGGGCGGCGCCCGAGGATATGGGTCTGGCCTCTGGCTTGATCAACACGACCTATCAGGTAGGCTCGGCTCTTGGTCTTGCGATCATGGTGTCAGTGGCCGCGTCCCAATTGGCTGGCGCACCACATGAGGCTGTCGATGTTCTTTCCGGCTACCGCGCCGCTTTCCTTGGCGCCGCTCTTGCCGGACTGCTTGCCAGCATAGTCGCCATCATCTTCGTCCGGGCAAACGGCAAAGCAGCCGACGTTCCTGTCGGCTGATCGAAGCAAGCCCCCGGCCTTCGGGGCGGGGGCCCCCGACCTCACCCGCGGTCGGTCTAGGCACGACCAAGCAGCTCATGAGAGGGAGCAAACTGATGAAGGTTGAACGATGGCATGAGATTGATGCGCAACCGGAACTGGTGTGGTCGGTGATAAGCGATGTCGCTCGATGGCCGTCGTGGATGCCGACAGTTCGGCAAGTGACACCGGTCCCTCCTTTGCCAATGGCAATCGGAAGCCGTTACAGGTTGAAACAGCCACTTCAGCCAGCCGCCACATGGCAGATTACACAGTTCGACCCACCCCATGTCTTTGAATGGGAGCGGCGCGAGCAAGAAAGACTGATCTTCGTCGGTAAACATGCAGTGGAGGCTTATCGGGGACGTGCAAGAATCTATGTCTCGCTTGAAGCGTTCGGCACCCTGAACCAACTGCTTCGCCCGGTTTTCGGCGCGGTGATCGCAACCGAATGCCGTGCGACCGAGCGCAGGTGTCTGGAGGTAAAGCCTTCCCAAGAGCCATAGCGGGCCCCGCGTCGATGACCATGTTCGGCACGTTGAAAGTCGGACGACGGTTCGCAACTCACTACGACAGATCAAAGGTCTTCCTCTCGGCCGTCACCCTCGCGGCTATCGTTATGGTCTGGCAACGATACCAGAAGGAGTCCTGACCCCAAGGACAGATGTCTTCAATCCAAACGACTTAGCCCCATTCGAACCCGCCGCACTCATCGGCACATAGACAAGAGCACCAACATGCCTTTGCGGCCGCGAAAGGCGCTTGGTGTCAGCCAAAGTCAGTCTATTGTTGTTGGGCGTTGACTTGCGTCAAAGCCATATTCCGGGTTTTGCTTATGGTCGCATCTGCAACGCAATGCGGAGGGTGGCGTGACATCTGGCGAATTCGTCATCGAAGCGCAGGGGCTGACCAAGACCTATCGGAACGGCCCAAGAAAGGTGCAGGCTCTCCGAGATGTCGATTTCACGGCACGCCGTGGTGAATTCATCGTCGTCCTTGGCCCTTCGGGATCCGGGAAATCCACCTTTCTGAACATCCTTGGCGGCATAGATCACGCCACTTCTGGGTCCATCCATTTTGAAGGGCAGGACATTACGGCCTTCGGCGATGCGGACCTGACCCGGTATCGACGCGATCATGTGGGCTTTGTTTTTCAGTTCTACAATCTCGTCCCCAGCCTGACCGCACTCGAAAACGTGGCGCTTGTGACAGAAATCGCCGCCAATCCGATGCGGCCCGAAGAGGCGCTGGATATAGTCGGCCTGTCGGCGCGCCTCAATCACTTCCCCGCCCAGCTTTCGGGGGGCGAGCAACAGCGTGTGGCCATCGCCCGCGCGATCGCGAAACATCCGCAACTGTTGTTCTGCGATGAACCGACCGGGGCCTTGGACAGCGCGACCGGTGTCTTGGTGCTAGAGGCTTTGGCAGAGGCGAACCGCTCGACGGGCGCGACGACGCTGATCATCACCCATAACGCAACCATCCAGCAGATTGGCGATCGCACACTGCGCTTTGCAGACGGGCGCATTGTGGAAGAGGTTTCAAACCCCACACGCAAACGCCCGGATCAGATGTCATGGTGATCTCTCCTCTCCGGCGCAAGTCATTGCGCGATCTGCGAAGGCTTTGGGGCCAAGCCTTGGCCATTGCGCTTGTGCTTGCCGCCGGGGTCGCGACGCTGATCCTTGGCAACGGGGCACACCAAGCCCTGTCAGACACGCGCGACCGCTACTATGCCGACTACAACTTCTCCAACCTTTTCAGCGACGTCGTTCGGGCACCCCTATCCTTGGTTCAGGATATTCGAGCCATTGAGGGTGTGCTTCAGGCGGAACCCCGCATCGTAAAGCTTGGACGGCACGAAATCGAAGGCATGCGCGAACCCGCCTCCTTGCTGATGGTCAGCCTGCCAAAGCCAGACGGCCAGAACCGCCTGCACCTGCGGGAAGGTCGCTTGCCAGAGCCCGACGCCTCGACGGAAATCGTCGTGTCTCAGGATTTCGCCTCGGCGCATGGTATCCGGCCCGGCTCGCGGCTGACCGTGGTGATGAACGGCAATCGACGCGACTTGCAGGTCCTTGGCATCGCCCTGTCGCCAGAGTACATCTATGCCTTGGGCCCGGGCGAAATGATGCCCGATCCGCGTCGCTTTGGCGTGGTCTGGATGCCGCGCCCAGCACTTGAACAGGCATTCGACCTGAAAGGCGCTTTTTCCAACCTTGTCCTTCGACTGGCACCGGGTGTGTCCGAGGCCAAGGTCATCGCAGCCGTTGACCGCCTGACCGCCCCCTATGGCGGCGGTGGGGCAACTGGAAGGGCCGAGCAGACATCCCATGCCTTTCTGGATGCCGAACTCATGCAACTCGGCGCGATGGTGAAAGTTCTGCCACCGATCTTTCTTTTGGTTGCAGCGATGCTGGTGCATATGACCTTGTCTCGCCTGATCACCTTGGAACGCGAACAGATCGGCCTGCTCAAGGCGCTTGGCTATATGCCCAGACAGATCGCGCAGCACTACCTTGAATTCGTTCTGATCATCGCCTTTGCAGGCATCCTGATCGGCTTCGTTACGGGCGCATGGTTGGGGGCGGGCTTGGCACGGCTTTATGCCAAGTTCTTCTCCTTCCCCTTCCTCGATTTCGGAACAGACTTCCGGGTCTACGGCCTTGCCGCCTTGGTCACGACGATCGCGGCAGCGGGTGGCGCGCTGCAATCGTTACGCGCGGTCCTGTCATTGCCCCCTGCTGTGGCAATGGCCCCACCAGCCCCAGCCGATTATCAAAGCGGCGCAGGCAGGCTCTTGCGGTCGGTTCGACTGCGTCAAACCAAGCGGATGGTCGCGCGCCACCTTCTGCATTGGCCCTTTCGCACCCTTTCAAGCGTGCTTGGCACGGCAATGGCCGTTGCCATCCTTGTGGCCTCGCTCTGGTCCTTTGGGTCCATAGACCACATGATCAATGTCACGTTTCAACTGGCTGATCGCCAGGATGCGAAAATGGTGTTCATTTCGCCCGAACCCCCAGCCGCCTTGGCAGACATTCGGCACATGCCGGGGGTAATGGCCGCAGAGGCCTTTCGCATAGTTCCGGCCAAGCTGACGCATGGCACATTCTCAAAACGGCTGGCCGTGGAAGGGCGGCCCGATGATGCGCGCATTTCCCGCGTCCTTTCCCCGGAACTGGACCCAATGCCGATGCCCGAGGCCGGCTTGATTGTCAGCGAAGCATTGGCAAATGCGCTTCAGCTTCGCACGGGTGACCGCGTAACCGTTGAATTCCTTGAAGGTCGTCGCGCGACGATTGAACTGCCGGTCAGTGGCATCTCTTTGGGCTATGTCGGGCTCAGTGCCGCTATGGATCTGAAATCCCTTGGTCGCGCTACGGGCGAAGGGCCGCTGATTTCCGGCGCAAACATCCTTTTGGACGAGGCCGAGGCCACAGCATTCTATGCGGCCGCCGCTGCCGCGCCAAAGACAGGCTTCCTGAATGTCACTGCTCAGACCGTGGCACGATTTCGCGCCACATTGGCGGAAAACATCGTCGTGATGGTCACTGTCTATGTGGCGTTGGCCGCCATCATCTCGCTGGGGGTCGTCTACAACTTTTCACGCATAGCGCTTTCGGAACAGGGGCGCGAACTGGCCAGTTTGCGTGTTCTTGGCTTCACCCGTGCCGAGGTCTCGGCTGTCATTTTCTCGGAACTGGCGATCGTCGTGCTGCTGGCGCAACCCCTTGGCTGGCTGATTGGCTATGGCATAGGCCGGGCGATGGTGGCCGCTTTTTCGTCTGACCTGTATCGCGTGCCCTTCGTCATGGGCCGCGAAGTCTATGGCACCGCAAGCCTGATCGTCATCGCCGCCTCACTGCTTTCGGCCCTAGCCATCCGTGGCAGGATCGAGCGTCTCGACCTCATTGCCGTTCTGAAGACAAGGGAGTGACCATGCGCCACTTGATCAGTATTGCAGCCTTCATCGCAACTTGCGCCGTTCTCGTGTGGGTGTTCCTGCCAGATCCCGTCCCGGTCGAAACAGCCCCGATCACACGCGGCGATGTGACTGTTCGTGTCGAGGCGGAAGGTGAGGCCCGCGTCCGAGAGGTCGTTGTGATCTCGGCCCCGATCACCGGGCTTTTGCAGCGCGTCACCCTTCACCCCGGCGACGCCGTGACCGCAGGTCAAGTGCTTGCACAGATCGGCCCCGTTACGCCAGCCTTGCTCGACTCTCGCGCCCGCGCCGTGGCCGAGTCGACAGCCGCCGCCGCCGCTGCCGCTGTCGAACTCGCCCGCAGTCAATTGGTGCAGGCCGAAGCCTCTCTCACCTTCGCACGGGCCGAGGCGGATCGTACCCGCGCCCTTTTCGAACGTGCGGCCCTTTCGCAAAGGATGCTGGATGATGCGGTCCTTGCCGAACGCACCGCCGAGGCGACACTGGCCAGTGCTCGCGCCAACCTTGCGGTCCGAGAAAAGGAGCTGGACAGCGCCAAAGCCATGCTGAACGGCGATTACGCTGAAGATACGGCTTGCTGCATCCATGTGACATCGCCCGTCACAGGCCGCATCCTGGGGGTCAGGACCGAGGATGAACAGGTGCTTCAGGCCGGTACTCCGATCATGGAAGTCGGCGATCTTCAGGATCTGGAAATCATGGTCAGCGTCCTCTCGCGTGAGGCTGTGAACATCGCAGAAGGCGCAGAGGCAACGATCACCGGTTGGGGAGGACCGGATCTTGCCGCACGGGTCGAGCGTGTCGAACCCGGGGCCACGACAAAGATCTCGGCCCTTGGGATCGAAGAACAAAGGGTCGAGGTGCGCCTCTCCCTGCTTGCGCCAGCGCCGCCAGCCCTTGGCCACGGGTTCCGGGTGACGGCAAGGATCACAATCGACATGGCGCAGAACATCTTGCGTGTTCCGGTTTCTGCTCTCTTCCGATCCAAAGGCGATTGGGCCGTCTATTCCGTTGAGGATGGGAAGGCCGCTTTGCAGATCGTTTCCCTTGGCAGACGCAACGATGAATTCGCCGAGGTTCTGGATGGTCTGACAGAGGGCGCAACCGTCATCGTGCATCCCGCTGACACTGTGGAAAACGGCAGCGCGGTTGAGGAAAAGCCACTGATCGGCGGATAAAACGAAAAAGGCGGCGCGGGCCGGAAAAGGCCCATTCCCCGCTTGAGCCGTCAGTTTTAATCCCCCACAGTTCGCACATCGCACAAGGGGGCACTATGGCGGTCCAGACTATTTCGCAAATTCACGCGGCGACCAAACAGGCTCTTATTGCCCATGGCGCGGGGGACTGGCAGGCGGATGAGGTGGCCAAGGCCACAGCGCATTCCGAGGCGCATGGCAATGTGATCTGCGGGCTGCAATATGTGGAAAGCTATTGCCTGCAACTGGCATCAGGCCGCGTCGATGGCCGCGTCATGCCCGAAATCAGCCAGCCACGCGCCGCAGCCCTGTTGTCAGACGCGAAATGTGGCTTCGCCCAACCCGCCTTTGCCGCGGCCCTGCCCCGAGCAGTTGCGCTGACCCGCGAAACCGGCATTGCCATGCTGGCGGTGGCGCAAAGCCACACCTGCACCTCGCTTGGCTATTTCACCGAACAGATCGCGCAGGCCGGCCTCATCGGCATCGGCTTTACCAATGCCTCGCCCGTGGTCGCCGCTCCGGGCGGCAAAACCCGCGTGATCGGCACCAACCCCATCGCCATGTCAGTGCCCGATGGCGAAGAGGGGCTGGCGATGCATTTCGACTTTTCCACCTCTGCCGTCGCTTTGGGCAAGATCGCCATGGCCAAATATGATGGCCGCCCCATCCCCGAAGGGTGGGCGCTAGATTCCGAAGGCCACCCCACGACCAACCCAGAGGCCGCGCTGAAAGGCTCGATCGTCAGTGCGGGCGGGTATCGCGGCTGGGGTTTGGGGCTGATGGCGGAATTGATGGCCGCCGCCATGACAGGGTCAGTCAATTCGCTGGATGTCGCGGGGTTGAAACTGCCCGATGGTCCGCCACATCGTCTGGGGCAGATGTATCTTCTGATGGACACAGGCAGTTTCACCGACCGGTTCGGCGCACGTTTCGCCCGGTTGGCGCAGGCGGTGGCCGAAGATGAGGGCGCGCGGCTTCCCGGTCAGAACCGAAAAGCCGCAGACAGCGTCGACGTACCCGACGCGCTTTGGGACAAGATCATGGGCCTCGGCCGGGGCTGATCAGCCCTTGGCCCAAGGCCCGTGCGGGCGATCCACCCCGTCCAGCCGCTTGAACCCGTGCAGGCCAAAGTAATCGCGCTGTCCCTGGATCATATTCGCCGTCCCGCGCGCGGTACGCATCATGTCAAACCAGGCAAGCCCCGCGCCCAGCGCCGGAAGGGCCAACCCGTTCATCGCCCCCGCAGCCACCACCCGGCGCAGGGCCGGAACGCAGCGCCGCAGGTGATCCGCGAAATAAGGGGCCAAAATCAGGTTCCGCGCCGGGTCTTCGGACAAGGCCTTGGCCATGTCGTTCAGCATGGCCGAGCGGATGATACAACCCGCCCGCCAGACCCGCGCAATCGCAGGCATATCCAGCGCCCAGCCGAATTCGGCGCCTGCCGCCGTCATCATGGCAAAGCCCTGCGCATAGCACAGGATCTTGCCTGCCGTCAGCGCCTGCTCCAGATCCTCAAGCGTCACCTGCCCGTCCAGCGCCACAGGGGCCGCGCCATAAGCCGCCTCGCCCTTGGCCCGTTCCTCGCGTCGGGCCGAAACGTTGCGGGCCATCACCGCCGCCTCGATCACCGGGATCGGGGCTGACAAATGCTGCGCCTCGACTGCCGTCCAGCGCCCCGTGCCTTTCTGGCCCGCAGAATCCACGATCATATCCAAAAGCGGGCCACCTTTGACCGGGTCGGCAGCCAAGGCCACTTCGCCCGAAATTTCGATCAGGTAAGACCGCAGAATACCGTCATTCCATTTCCGGAAAACCTGTCCGACGGCATCGGCCGCCATGCCCATACCATCGCGCATCACGCCATAGGTTTCGGCAATCATCTGCATATCGGCATATTCGATGCCGTTATGCACGGCCTTGACGAAATGGCCCGCCCCTTCCGGCCCCATATGGTCGGCGCAAGGTGTGCCATCTTCGGCCCGTGCCGCAATCGCCTGCAACACCGGGGCCATGCGCTGCCAATCCTCGCCCGCGCCCCCCGCCATGATCGCAGGTCCGTGGCGCGCGCCTTCTTCGCCGCCTGACACACCAATACCCATGAACCGGAACGGCAGGCCCGCTTGCGCCCGGCGGTTGGTGTCATGGAAATTTGCGTTGCCCGCATCAATCACCAGATCATCCGCACCCAGAAGCGGGGCCAAGGCCTGCAACTGGTCATCCACCACCTGCCCCGCCGGAACCATCAGGATGATCGCCCGGGGTTCAGCCATCGCCCCCACCATTTCTTCCAGCGTTTTCGTGGTGGTGATACGGTCGGCCAAAGCCCCCGCGCCGGCATGAAAATCAGCCGTGACCGAGGCGGTTCGGTTCCACACCGCCAAGGGAAAGCCCTTTTCCGCGATATTCAGGGCAAGCGCCGCGCCCATCGTGCCAAGACCGATCAGGCCGAATTGGGGTTTCATCATGGCCATTGGATGCCCTTTCGATTCAGAATGACAGAGTAAAGGCTGGTCGTCGCGGTGATGAACAGCCGATGCTTGGCGCGACCGCCAAAGCAGATATTCGACACAAGTTCCGGGACAAGGATCTTGCCCATCAAATGCCCGTCAGGCGCGATACAATGCACCCCATCCCCGGCCGAGGACCACAGATTGCCGTCGCTATCGACGCGAATGCCATCCGCGCAACCGGGGCTGATCTTGTGAAACAGCCGCCCGTTCCGGGGGCGGCCCGCAACCATGTCATAGACGCGAATATGCTGCGGATCGTTAGAATGCATCCGCCCGGTATCGGCCACATAAAGCAGGCTTTCATCTGGGCTGAAGGCAAGCCCGTTCGGGCATTGCATATCGGTGATCACCGCTTCGATGCCGCCATCCGGGTCAATGCGGTAGACCGCGCAGGGTTGTTCTTCCTCACCCCGAAAACCTTCGTAATCGGTCATGATCCCGTAATGCGGGTCGGAAAACCAGACACTGCCATCGCGGGCCACGACCACATCATTGGGGCTGTTCAGTCGTTTACCCGCGTGACCATCGGCCAGAACCGTAAGGCTGCCATCCCATTCGGTGCGGGTCACGCGGCGTGTCCCGTGCTCGCAACTGATCAGCCGTCCTTGGCGGTCGCGGGTATGGCCGTTGGCGTAATTCGAAGGGGCGCGAAAGGTGGTCAGCCCCTCTTCCGTCCAGCGCAGAATGCGGTTGTTCGGAATGTCGGAAAACAAAAGACAGCCAGCATCGCCAAACCAGACCGGCCCTTCGGCCCAGTCAAAGCCCGTGGCCAGCTTTTTCACAGGGGCGTTGCCGATGACAAAGGCGGCAAAAGCAGGGTCGTGAACCTCAAAGAACGACATGCAAAGCCCCTTATTCGGAAAAGACGATCTGGGCCTTCATCGCCTGTGTCCGGTCACTGGCCAGCTTGAACGCCTCTTCGGCCTGATCCAGCCCAAGGCTATGGGTGATCAGCGGCTTGACGTCGATCAGCCCCTTTTGCATCAGGCCGACCCCGATGGCATATTCCGCATGAAACCGGAAAGAGCCGCGCAGTTCCAGTTCCTTGGCCGTGATGGCCATCATCGGCACCGCCATATCCCCGCCAAGGCCCAGTTGCAGGATCACCCCGCGCGGGCGCAGCGCGGCAATCCCGCCCGCCAAGGCCGCCGCAACGCCGGTGCATTCATAAAGCACATCGAAATAGCCCTTGTCCGAGGCATAGGCCGCAAGCGCATCGGGCTCCTTCGCGCTGTTGATCACCCGATCCGCGCCGACCTTCGCCGCAAGGGACAGGGTAAAGTCGGAAAGATCGGTCGCCACGATTTCCGCGGCCCCCGCCCGTCGCGCGGCCAAAATCGACAAGACTCCAATCGGCCCGCAGCCCGTGACCAGAACCCGCTTGCCCAGCAACGACCCGCCCCGCGCGGTTGCGTGCAGCGTCACGGCCAGCGGTTCGGCCATCGCCGCTTCGCCCGCGCTTAGACCCGTCGCATCAATGCATTGGCTGGCATCCGCGACCAGCACTTCGCGGAACGCCCCCTGGATATGTGGGAAGGGCATGGCGCTGCCGTAAAAACGCATGTTCAGGCATTGGTTCGGCAAGCCTTCAAGGCAGAACTTGCACCCCCCACAGGGCCGCGAGGGCGAGACCGCCACCAATTGCCCCTTTGTCAGCCCGGAAACTCCCGGTCCCAAAGCCTCGACATAGGCGGAAACCTCATGCCCCAAGATCATCGGCTCTTTCAGCCGCACCGCGCCAAAGCCACCGTGGTTATAGTAATGCAGGTCCGACCCGCAGACCCCACCCGCAGCCAGACGCAGCCGCACCTGTCCCGGCCCCGGAACCTCCTCTGGGTGGTCTTCGATCCGCAAATCCTTTGCGGCGTGAATGACAATGGCTTTCATGGCATCTCCCGGCAGAACAAGGCGCCCCTCGCCTTGGACAAGGCATGTGGACTTGACGGGCCACACCCCTTGTTATCTGTTATCGGTAACATAGACAGCCGCGCAAAGACTTGTCGAGCGCAAAGCAAGGAGACCAGACCGGTGGCATTTCCGCTGTTCGATTTGACCGGGCGTCGCGCCCTGATCACCGGCTCATCGCAGGGGATCGGCTTTGCCCTTGCCCAAGGCCTTGCCGCTGCCGGCGCGCAAGTGGTGCTGAATGGCCGTGACGCCGCAAAACTGGCCGAGGCCGCCGCGAAAATCCCCGGCGCCCAGACGCTGGCCTTTGACGCAACCGACCATCAAGCCGTCCGCCGCGCGGTCGATGACTTCGAGGCCGCAGGCAACCCGATCGACATTCTGGTCAACAATGCCGGAATGCAGCACCGCGCCCCGCTTGAGGATTTTCCCGCCGAAGCCTTTGACCGCCTGCTGCAAACCAATATCGCCAGCGTCTTCCATGTCGGCCAAGCCTGTGCCCGCCACATGATCGCCCGTGGCCGCGGCAAGATCATCAACATCGCTTCGGTGCAAACCGCCCTCGCCCGTCCCTCGATTGCCCCCTATACCGCCACCAAGGGCGCTGTTGGCAACCTGACCAAGGGCATGGCCACCGATTGGGCCAAACACGGCCTGAACTGCAACGCCATCGCGCCGGGCTATTTCGACACGCCCCTGAACGCCGCCTTGGTGGCCGACGAAACCTTTTCGGCTTGGCTTGAAAAGCGCACCCCCGCGGGCCGCTGGGGCCGCGTCGAGGAATTGCAGGGCGCCTGCATCTTCCTTGCCTCGGATGCCGCCAGTTTCGTCAACGGTCATATCCTTTACGTCGACGGCGGCATTACGGCCTCGCTATGACCCTACGCATTGTCATCATGGGCGTGGCGGGTTGCGGCAAATCCACCGTCGGCACGGCCCTCGGCCAGCGCCTTGGCATCCGCTATCAGGATGCGGACGAGCTGCATCCGCAGACGAATATCGAAAAGATGCGCTCCAGCATTCCGCTGACGGATGACGACCGCTGGCCTTGGCTGGACAGGGTCGCTCAGGTCTTGGCGACAACGGCGCCGGTCATTGTCGGCTGTTCCGCCCTGCGCCTGCGCTATCGAGATCGGATCCGCGCCGGGGCTGGTGGCCCGGTGGCCTTTGTCCACCTGACGGGCGACAAGGCCACCCTTGCGGCCCGCATGGCGGCACGGCGGGGCCACTACATGCCGGTTTCCCTCCTCGACAGCCAGCTAGACGCGCTGGAACCACCTTCGGCAGATGAGGCCCTGTCGCTGAACAGCGACCAGCCCTTGTCAACGGTCGTCGAGGCCATTGTGACCTGGCTGAACGACCGCCCCGCCGGGTGATCAAACCGTCACGCTTTGCCCCACGCCCCGCTCACGGGCGCGCTCAACTGCACGGCTGGCCACCGCCAGATCCTGCAAGCCAACCCCGGTTCCGTCAAACAGCGTGATCTCGTCTGCACTCTTGCGACCTGCCGCGCGTCCGGTGATCACATCGCCAATCGGCGTGATCTGATCCGCTGCAATCAACCCGGCCTTGATCGCGTGCTGCGCCTCGCCAATTGTCACCGATTGCGCAACCTCGTCCGTAAAAACCCGCGCCTTGGCGACCAGAGCCGCCTCGACCTCCTGCTTGCCAACGGTATCGGTGCCCATACAGGCCAGATGGGCGCCCGGGCGCACATGCGCGGCCATCAGGCTGGCAGCCGGAGAGGACGTAATCGTCACAATCACATCCGCCTCAATCATTCCCGGCAAATCGACCGCTTCAAACGGCAGTCCCAACTCCGCCGCAATCGCCCCCAGCTTTGGCAACATCTCGGGGTGCAGGTTCCACGCGATCACTTTCTCGAACTTCCGCACCCGTGCCGCTGCCCGCAATTGGAACGTGGCCTGATGCCCGGCCCCAACCATGCCCAGTACCCGCGCATCCCCCCGCGCCAAGCGATCAATCGAAATCGCGCTTGCCGCCGCCGTGCGCAAAGCCGTCAGCAAATTGCCCCCCACCATCGCCTGAGGCCGCCCGGTATCCGGATCGAACAGAAAGACGCTGGACTGGTGGTTGATCATACCCTTTGCTGCATTGCCGGGGAAATAACCCCCAGCCTTCACGCCCAGAACCGCGCCGGCCCGGTCCAACCCGGATTTGAACCCGTATTGCCGCCCCTCGCCCAGCGCCTCGCGCACCACCGGAAAGTTATATGCATCCTTCTTCGACATTGCGGCAAAGGTCGCCTCGACGGCGGTAAAGGCATCTTCGGCAGAGACCAGATCGGCAATCAGCGCCTCGGGAACGATCAGCATCGGCACTCCTTTCGGGCCTTGTCGCCCGGTCGTGTTAACCCTGTTTCAGGACCGACCCGATGCGACGCCTGTCTGCACGGGGGGTGTACAGGGGGTGTACAAATGGCAGACAGGGAAAAAGCCTGTTTTTCCCTGTCCTTTGCTAGGGTAAAAGCAGCGAGCGCTCAGTACGCTTTGCCACGGGCCGAGACCGGCCAGACGACCTCCACCTTGCCGCCGCGCAGGCCCACATACCAATCGTGAACGTTGCAAGTCGGGTCGCAATGGCCCGGAACAAGCTTCAGTTTATCGTTCACTTTCAGAACGTTATCCGGGTCTTCCACAACGCCGTGCTCGTCCGAGCATTTGATGTATTTCACATCCGTCCGCCCATAGACTACCGGCAGACCACTATCCACCGACTGCGCCTTCAGCCCCGCATCCACAATGGCGCGGTCCTCCTTCACATGGCTCATGACAGAGGTCAGGATGAACAGGGCGTTCTCCCATTCCCCCTGGTCAATCCGCTTGCCATCTTTGTCCAGAATGCGCCCGTAATCGGCATCCATAAAGGCGTAAGAGCCGCATTGAAGTTCGTTGTAAACCCCTGAAGTGCTTTCGAAATAATAGCTTCCGGTGCCACCGCCGCCAACGATGTCGCAAGTCAGACCATTGGCCGCCAGCAGATCGACCGCCTCTTTCACCTGCGCCACCGCAAGGTCGATTTTAGCCTTGCGATCTTCATAATTGTCCATGTGCTGCATCGCACCCTGATAGGCCTGAATGCCCGCAAATTTCAGCCCCACTGACGCAGAGATTTCTTTTGCGATCTCCAGCGCTTCTTCAGCCGACTTGACCCCGCAACGCCCTGCCCCACAGTCAATTTCCACAAGGCATTCAATCGTCGTTCCGTGCTTTTGCGCCGCCGCCGAAAGATCGGCGACATTGGCCAGATCATCCACGCAAACAATTGTTCTTGCGCCAAATTTCGGGATACGGGCCAAACGGTCAATCTTTGCCGGATCGCGCACTTGGTTCGACACCAGCACATCCTTGATCCCGCCCCGGGCAAAGACCTCGGCCTCGCTCACCTTCTGGCAACACACGCCACAGGACCCGCCCAACCGTTCCTGCAACAGCGCCACATCCACCGACTTGTGCATCTTGCCATGCACCCGGTGCCGCATCCCATGCGCTCGGGCATAATCGCCCATCTTCTTGATATTGCGCTCTAAAGCATCCAGATCCAGCACCAGGCAGGGGGTCTGGATCTCGGCCTCGGCCATGCCGGGCAGCGCGGGAATGTCATAGCCGACTTCAAGACCATCAAGTTTCACATGCGAATTCATCATCTTAGCCCTTCATCCACGGCAGGTTGTCCAGATCCACATTGCCCCCGGTGATCACCACACCGACACGGCGGCCTCGGAAAATTTCCTTGTTTTTCAAGATCGTCGCCAAGGGCACGGCACAACTCGGCTCCATCACGATCTTCATGCGCTTCCACGTCAGCTTCATTGCATCAATGATTTCATCTTCGGTCGCCGTCAGAACATCGGTCACGTGGTTTTTCACGAAATGCCACGTCAAATCTTTCAACGGCACCTTTAACCCATCTGCAACGGTATCTGGTGCATCATCGGCAATGATGTGTCCGGCCTTGAAACTGCGATAGGCATCATCGGCATTTTGCGGCTCGGCAGCAAAAATCTTAACGTGTGGCGCAATCGAGGAAATCGTCAGGCAAGTACCCGAAATCATCCCTCCCCCACCAATCGGCGCGATGATCGCGTCCAAGCCGTCAACCTGTTCCAGCATCTCGCGGGAGCATGTGGCCTGCCCCGCAATCACACGCGGATCGTTATAGGGATGCACGAATTCGCCGCCGGTTCGGGCTTGAACTTCGGCAAAAACGGCTTCGCGCGATGAGGTCGAAGGCTCGCATTCGGTAATCACGCCGCCATAGCCCCGCACCGCATCCTTTTTCGCCTGCGGCGCCGTGCGCGGCATGACAACATTGCAAGGAATACCACGCCGGCCCGCCGCATAAGACAGCGACAGCGCATGATTTCCGCTGGAATGGGTGCAAACCCCCAGCTTTGCCTGATCTTCACTCAGGCCAAAAACCGCATTCGACGCGCCGCGCACCTTGAAAGCGCCGGCCTTTTGAAAGTTCTCGCATTTGAAGAACAATTCCGCCCCGGTCAGTTCATTGAAATAGGTCGAGGTCAGAACAGGCGTGCGATGGACATAAGGGCGAATTCGGTCATGCGCAGCCAGCACGTCATCGAATGTTGGCACATACATCGGTATCAGGTCCTTCATTTTGGGCCTCATTTTCTGTCTTTAAATATCCCGGGGGTCCGGGGGCTGGCCCCCGGCCTTCTTCGGCGTTCATTCTGCGGCCATCGCCATCTGGCCCGTGGAACCTCGGTAGTACTCTTGCGCCGCGGCCACGCCAGAGCCCAGTTTTATCGGCCAGCCCAGATCGGCCATGCACATCTCGGCCGTGGCCAGACCCGCCAGAACCATCACATCGGTCAGCATGCCCAGATGGCCGATCCGAAAGACCTTGCCCGCGACCTCTCCAAGACCAACCCCAAAGGCCACGCCGTATTTCTCGGCCGCCAGTTTTACCAGGTCGGTCCCGTTGCAGCCTTTTGGCACGACGACTGCGGTGATCGTGTCCGAATAGAGGTCAGGCGATGCCGCGCAAGGCGACATACCCCAAGCCAGAACGGCACGGCGAACGCCTTCGGCAAGGCGGTGATGGCGGGCATAAACCGCCTCCAACCCCTCGCCCTCCAGCAACTCAATCGCCTTGGCCAAGCCCGAGATAAGCCCCACAGCGGGCGTATAGGGATAGCCGCCCGCAGCATAGGAGTTCAGCATATCACGGAAATCAAAAAAGGTGCGCGGCAGCTTTGCCGTTTCCATCGCCGTAAGTGCCTTGGGGGAAACGCCCAGAATGGCCAGACCAGCAGGCAGCATGAAGCCCTTTTGACTTCCTGCGACAGCGATATCCACGCCCCAATGGCTAAATTCAAACGGCATGGACGCAATCGAGGACACGCCGTCCACGAACAACTGCGCGCTATGGTCCGCTGCATCCATCGCCTTGCGGATGCCTGCAATGTCCGACCGCACGCCAGTTGCCGTTTCGTTATGGGTGGCCAGAACGGCCTTGATCTTGCCAGACCTGTCGGCGCGCAACGCGGCCTCAATTTGGTCAAGCGGCGCGCCCTGCCCCCAAGGGGTTTCGATGATCTGCACATTCAACCCGTGACGCTGGCACATGTCGATCCAGCGATGGCTGAACATGCCAAAACGCGCGGCCAGAACGGTATCACCCGGGGAAAGAGTGTTGCTGATCGCGGCCTCCCACCCGCCGGTTCCGGTGGACGGCAGCAAGATCACTTCACCCGCCTCCATCTTCAGAACCCGGCGCACTCCGGCCACGGCAGGCTGAAACATCCGCGCGAAAGCCGGGCTGCGATGGTCGATCGTTGGCATGTCACAGGCCTTACGGACGACCTCGGGCATATTGGTTGGTCCCGGAATGAAAACGGGGTTCTGATAAGACATGGTCGGCCTCCTCCGATCTGGATGGGCTGACCATAGCAAGGAGCTTGACAGTCTCCTATTTTTTCGAAAAACTTTTTCACTGTTTGAAAAAATAGTTTAAATCCATTTATTTCAAACGTTTGATGTTTTTCACCTGAAATCAAGCACCGCAATCGGGCAAGAAAAGAGGTCGCGACATGGCAGAGACAGTTCGTCCCAGAGGACGCCCCAAGGCCTTTCACGACAAGACCGAACAGAACACGATTCAGGCCCTGGATCGGGCTTTGGGACTGTTGGAAACCATTGCGGCTCAACCGGGGCTGACGCTGTCAGAGCTGGCCGGCGAAAGCGGGCAAGCGGTGGCCACCGTCTATCGCGCGCTTGTCACCTTGCAGGGGCGGGGCATGGTGGAATGCGAAGAGCCGGGTCAGCTTTGGCACATCGGTCCCGGCGCATTCAAAACGGGATCTGCCTTCTTGCGGCGTACAAAGGTCGTTGAACGCGCAAGGCAGGCGATGGACCAGTTGATGCGCGACACGGGCGAAACCGCCAATCTGGGGATCGAGACACAGGATCAGGTGCTGTTCCTGTCTCAGGTGGAAACGCATGAGGCGATCCGTGCCTTTTTCCCGCCGGGAACGCGGTCGCCCATGCATGTTTCCGGGATCGGCAAGGCGCTGCTTGCGTGGTTTGATCCGGGTAAGGTGAAAGGTATTCTAACACGGCAGGGCCTGACCTCGTACACGCGCCACAGCCACCAGTCAGAGCGGTCGTTGATGGAAGATTTGGCCCTTATTCGGGCGCGCGGATATTCCATCGACGAGCAAGAGCGCGCAGAGGGGATGCGCTGCATTGCAGCCCCCATTTTCAACGTTCACGGAGAGCCTATAGCAGGCATCTCTATCTCGGGTCCGGTGTTCCGAATGGACATTTCGCAATCGGCGCGGATTGGCGGCTTGGTCACCGCGGCAGCCCGGCATGTGACCGAGGCGATTGGCGGGACGCAGCCGGAGTGAAAGGCGGGGCTTAGCCCCGCCCTGCAACCTTCGCCTGATAGGTTTCCAGATCTTTCATCAGGGAAAGACCCGTCGGCGCATCAGCGCGCGCGCAGAATTCGGCCCAAACCGCCGCAAAGGGCAGATCGCGCGCCTCTTCGGCCAGGATCAGGCGGGCAGTGTTGTCCATCTTGCGCTCGATCTCTTTTAATCGGGACTGAGGCAACAACAGTGCCCGCAACAGCGCCTTTTGCATATTGCGGACGCCGATCACCCAAGCGGTTGTCCGGCTGATAGTGGCATCAAAGTAATCGAGGCCAATCTTGGTGCGCGGCAAAAGACCGGAGAAAACCAGTTCCTGCGCCATGGCCATGACATCATCATTCATCAAGATCACATGGTCGCTGTCCCACCGCATCGGGCGCGAGACATGAAGCAGAATATCTTGCACGGCCAACGATACAGAAGAAAGCTTGTCCGCCACGTTTTCAGTGGGGTGGAAATGGCCCATGTCCAGACACAAAGCCACATCCTTCTTTGCGGCATAGCCCAGATAGAACTCGTGACTGCCCACGGTGCAGGCCTCGACCCCGATGCCAAACAGCTTGGATTCCACCGCATCCAGCATCTGCGCCCGGACTTGCGGCTTGGCCATCATCCGGTCAAGCGACTGCCACAGGCGTTCCCGCGCGGCCATTCGATCAACCGGGATATCCTTGAACCCATCTGGAACCCAGATGTTGTTCACGCATTGGCTGCCCAGTTCGGCCCCGATCTGTGCCGCAATGTCCCGCGTGCGGGCGCCGTGTTCGATCCAAAAATCGCGGATCCCCGCATCGGGATGAGCCAAGGTTAGGTTATCGTCCGCCTTGGCATGGGCAAAAAAGGTGGGGTTGAAATCAAGACCAAGGCCCCGATCCCGCGCCCATTCTACCCAAGGACGGAAATGGCGATATTCGATCTGGTCACGGTCGGGTGACTCGTCCGTATCCATGTAAAAGGCATGAAGGTTAAGACGATGCCGGCCCGGAATGCGTGAAAAGGCGAAATCGAGATCCGCGCGCAGTTCTTCGGGGGTGCGCGCACGACCTGGATGGTTACCAGTGGCCTGAATGCCGCCGCCCGAAGTGCCGGACTTACGCTCAAAACCGCCCACATCATCGCCTTGCCAGCAATGGACCGAGATGGAAATTGCCGATAGCGCGGCAAGGGCTGCCTCGGCATCCACTTGCCAATCTGCAAATTGCGCCTTGGCCTGATCGAAACTCTTGGACATGAACGCCCCCCCTTTCTTGCGTGCTTCAGCGCGTGAAGGCTTCTTTGTTTCCAGCGTCGACGTTCAGGATATTGCCCGTTGATTTGGCCGAAAGGTCGCTGGCAAAGAAGTAAACGCCTTCGGCAATGTCTTCCGGCAGAACCGAGCGCTTCAACAACGACCGCTGGCGGTACATTTCTTCAAGGCCTTCCTTATCGGTCTTGTAGGTCGCTGCGCGCTGGTCCAGCCACTCGCCAGACCAGATCTTTGATCCGCGCAAGACAGCATCGGGGTTCACCACATTGACCCTGATTCCTGCCTCTGCCCCCTCTAGGGCAAGGCAGCGGGCAAGGTGAATCTCGGCCGCTTTGGCAGTGCAATATGCGCTGGCATTCGGGCTGGCGGCCAAACCATTCTTTGACGCGACAAAGATCACGGCGCCGCCAATGCCTTGCCCACGCATCAGCCTAAAGGCATCGCGACTCACAAGGAAATAGCCGGTCGACAGAATATCCATGTTCCGGTTCCACAGCGCGAGCGAAGTATCCTCAACTGCTGCAGAACTTGCGATACCTGCATTCGAAACCAGAATATCAAGGCCGCCAAATTCTACCGAAATCGCGGCAAATGCCTCGGCCACAGCTGATTCCTTGGTCACATCCATTACAACACGCCGAACCACGTCGCGCCCATGCCGGGCTGCTAGGCCGTCGGCAGCAGCGGAAAGCGCCGTCTCGTCGATATCGGCCAGCATGACACAGGCCCCTTCGGCCAGCAGCCGATCAGCCGTCGAGGAACCGATTCCCCCTGCCCCACCCGTAACCAAAGCAACGCGGCCCGCCAAAGACTTGGGCTTCGGCATGCGTTGCAGCTTGGCCTCTTCCAACAGCCAGTATTCGATGTCGAATGCCTCTTGTTCTGGCAGACCCTGATAGGTGGAAACCGTGTTGGCCCCACGCATCACGTTGATGGCGTTGATATAAAACTCACCAGCGATCCGCGCGGTGGCCTTGTCAAGCGCAAAGGTGATCATCCCGACGCCCGGCACAAGATAGACGACCGCATTCGGATCACGCAGCGCCGGGCTGTCAGGGTGTTTGCAGCGGTCATAATAGGCTGCATAGTCGGCGCGATAGGCGGCTATTGCATCGGGCAAGCCCTCGGCGGTTTGGTCCAGATCGGGTGCAGTCGGATCAAAGGCAACCACCAACGGCCGAATTTTCGTCCGCAGAAAGTGGTCAGGGCAAGACGTGCCCAACGGGGCCAATTCGTTCATCTGATGCGAACCGACAAATTCCAGTACTGCAGGGCTGTCATCGAAATGTCCAACCTTGTGGCGATCTTTCGAGATCAGGCCACGGATCAGCGGCATCAGGCGCGACGCGACATCACGGCGCTGATCGGCTGGCAAGGCCGGCAGCTTTTGACCGCCAAATGCTGACTTTGCAGCAGATTTCGCCGCCAGCCAATCCGATGCCTTGTTGATGATTTCCAGCGTAGTCAGATAGCAATCTTTGGCGTCGTCAGCCCAGGTAAAAAGACCGTGGCCTTCCAGAACCGCCCCCCGCATCTGCGGATTTTCTTTTGCAAGTTTTTCCAGCCACAGGCCAAGCTCATAGCCCGGCTTCTTCCAAGGCAACCAACCGATTTCATTGCCGAAAATCTCGGCAGTCAGCGCCCTGGAATTGACCGAAGCGGCGATCGCAATAATCGCATCGGAGTGGACGTGATCGACATGCTTGCGCGGAACATAGGCGTGAAGGGGGGTGTCGATGCTGGCTGCGCGCGGGTTCAGATTGAACGTGCAATGCGGCAGGTAACCCACCATTTCATCTTCATGGGCAACACCCCGATACATGCCTTTCAGGGCGTGCAGCTTGTCCATGTAAAGGGTCGAGAAGCCATCCATCTTCATCGAGCCGATGTCCCCGCCCGAGCCCTTGACCCACAGCACTTCGACCAACTGGCCAGTGAGCGGATCCCGCTCCATCACTTTGGCCGAGGTGTTACCGCCGCCGAAATTCGTCACGCGCTTGTCCGAGCCAAGCAGATTCGAGCGGTAAAGCAATTTCTCCGACTCGCTCATGCCACTCGCACGGGCGTCATCCCACAGGTTTTCCAGACGGTTTCCCGTTGCGGTCATGGTGTTCCTCCCTCGTCCATTGCGCCAACTGTGCCGAGGAACATGCGAAAGTCAATCACAAACAATCATTTTCAATCATGCTGCACTGCAGAATTGCAATAATTGATCGAAAATGATTGACAGTGATCGAATTGGGTGAAAACGTCGCAGGCAAGGGAGAGCGATATGCACGAAAGTGAACGGCACCGGATCATTCTGTCGGCGATTGAAGGACGGCCCGTGGTAACGGTGGCCGACCTTGTAACGCTGACCGGCGCATCTGAGGCCACGATCCGCCGCGACATCGCAGCACTTCATGTGCAAAAGAAACTGCGTCGGGTGCGTGGAGGGGCGGAGTCAATTGCGCCGCCGCAATTCGTGGGGATCAACGCCCGCCCCTTCAGCGTGAATGAGGGCATCCGACTGGCCGAGAAGCGAGCGATTGCCCGAGCGGCCGTTGAGATGGTCGAAGATGGCGAGCCGATTATCGTGAACGGCGGCACAACGACCTTTCAGATGGTGCATCTCCTGTCTGCAAAACGCTGTCAGGTTTTCACCAACAGCTTTCCGATTGCCGAACATCTGCTGAAGCATTCGAAGAACACGGTGCTCTTGCCCGCAGGCGCGATTTACCGCGAGCAAAACATCATCCTTTCACCCTTTGACGAAGACGGAAGCCGTCACTTCTCGGCTCGCCGCATGTTCATGGGCTGCCGCGGACTAAGCTCGTTGGGCCTGATGGAGGGTGACCCGCTTTTGGCGCAAGCCGAACAGAAACTGATTGGCCAGGCCGAGGAGCTCGTGGTTCTGGCCGACAGCACCAAGTTCGCGGCGCGCTCCAGCCTGCTTCTTTGCCCGCTGAAGCGCATACACACCGTGATTACAGACGAAGGCATCACCGACCGCGATGCTGCCATGTTGGAGGCAGCAGAGGTCAGGCTGATCGTGGCGCGTGTCGGCGCTGCGGACAGAAGGGAAGACCGCTTGGGCCAAGCCTGAAGCGGAAAAGAACGGCTCTATGGGAGGAAAATATGAGCATTCTGAAGAAGGCACTGGCCACTGCTGCGGTGGCCACCGCGCTGATGGCGCAAACCGCTGCCGCGGAAAATGTGAAAATCGCTCTGGTGGTCAAAGCGCTTGGGATCGGCTTCTTTGAAGCGGCCGCAAAAGGCGCTGAAGAGGCCGCTGCAGAACTGGGCGATGTGGAAATCATCTACACCGGCCCAACGGATACCACGGCAGAGGGCCAGATCGAAGTGATCAACAGCCTGATCGCACAGGGCGTCAACGCCATTGCGGTTTCGGCCAATGACAAGGACGCTCTGGTTCCGACCCTGCAAAAGGCGATGGATCGCGGCATTACCGTGATTTCGTGGGATTCGGGCGTGGCCAAAGAAGGCCGGGCGATGCACCTGAACCCGTCATCAAACGCGCTGATCGGCAACACGATCATCAAGCTGGCCGCTGACCACCTGCCTGAAGGCGGTGACGTCGCCATACTGTCGGCCTCGGCCACCGCCACCAACCAGAACATCTGGATCGAAGAGGCCAAGAAAGTTCTGCCGAACTATGCAGGCATCAACCTTGTTGCCACCGTTTATGGCGATGACCTTGCAGACAAGTCTTATCGCGAAGCGCAAGGCCTGATGGCAACCTATCCCGACCTGAAGGCCATCATCGCGCCGACCACGGTTGGTATCCTTGCGGCTTCGCAGGCCATCACCGACGCTGGCAAGATTGGCGAGATCAACGTCACCGGCCTTGGACTTCCGTCGGAAATGGCCGGCGCCGTTGCTTCGGGCGCGACCAAATCCTTCGCGATCTGGAACCCGATCGACCTTGGTTATGCTGCAACGATGATTTCCTACAACCTCGTCAAGGGCAACGCCAAGGCAGAGGCAGGCGCTTCCATCGGCATGGGCCGCATGGGCAACGCAACGCTTGACGACGGCAACGAGGCCGCAATGTCGGATCCGTTCACCTACGATTCCTCGAACATCGACCAGTTTAAGTCGATTTTCTGAGCAGACGTCCCCCGGGCGGATTGCTCCCCTGCCCGGGGATTTCTCTTTCCAGATCGAGATGAAGATGCAACCTGTCCTGCGCCTGCGCGGCATTTCCAAGTCATTTCCGGGGGTCAAGGCGCTGTCAGAAGTGCAACTTGATCTTTATCCCGGTCAGGTCACGGCGTTGATCGGCGAAAATGGGGCCGGAAAATCTACCATCGTCAAGGTGCTGACGGGTATATACCAGCCTGATGGCGGGACAGTTGAACTGGACGGAAGCGCGGTCCATTTCGCCAACGCTGATGCGGCCTCGCAAGCCGGCGTCACCGCGATCCACCAAGAAACGGTGCTATTTGATGAACTTTCGGTCGCAGAAAACATTTGGCTGGGCCACGCGCCACGCGGCCGATTTGGACTGATCGACCGGGCAGCGATGCGCGAAGGCGCGATGCGCCTGTTGACCGAAATTGGCGCCAAGTTGAACCCGGATCAAAAGCTAGGCGAATTGGGCATCGCCTCTCGGCACATGGTCGCAATTGCGCGCGCCTTGTCGATTGAGGCACGGGTCGTCATACTTGATGAACCCACTGCGGCCCTGTCACATAAAGAAATTCATGAGCTTTACGAACTGGTCGAAACGCTGAAGGCGCAGGGGAAGGCCATCCTTTTCATCTCGCACAAGTTCGACGAAATTTTTCGCATTGCCGACCGCTTTACTGTGTTCCGTGATGGTCAATTCGTAGCCGAGGGCGCGATGTCCGAAACCAGCGAGGCCGAGCTTGTAACCATGATGGTGGGCCGCTCGGTCGATCAGATCTTCCCCGCCCGGGACCACAACATCGGAGCGCCGGTTCTGACCCTTGCAGGCTACAGCCACCCTACAGAATTCGCCGATATCGGATTTACCCTGCATCGCGGAGAGATCCTTGGCTTTTATGGGTTGGTTGGGGCCGGTCGGTCCGAAGTCATGCAGGCACTGTTCGGCATTACGCAGCCGTCGAAAGGCGCAATCCGAATTGATGACCAAGTGCGGGTGATCCGCTCCACAGCCGAAGCTGTCAATGCCGGGATCGTCTATGTGCCCGAGGACCGGGGGCGGCAAGGTGCGGTCAAGGGCTTGCCAATCTTTCAGAACGTCACGCTGCCCAGTCTGGGTGCCGTCAGCAGTCGGGGGTTCTTGCAGATGGCAGAAGAATTCGCGCTTGCCCGCGAATATACCTCACGGCTTGATCTGCGTGCGGCGGCCTTGGATCAGGACGTCGGGCTTTTGTCTGGTGGCAACCAGCAAAAAGTGGTCATTGCCAAGTGGCTGGCCACGAAACCGCGCGTGATCATTCTGGACGAGCCGACCAAGGGCATCGACATCGGGTCAAAGGCCGCTGTGCACTCTTTCATGGCAGAGCTGGCTGCGCAGGGCTTGTCGATCCTGATGGTCAGTTCCGAAATCCCCGAGGTTCTTGGGATGTCGGATCGTGTCATAGTGATGCGCGAGGGCCGTATTGTCGATGAAGTCAGCGGTGAACGGATGACCCCGGAAACCTTGGTCCGGGCCGCAGCCGGACTGGCGGTGGCAGCATGAAAGTTCTGAAAAACCGCGAGGCACTGCTTGGGCTTGCCATCTTGGTCACAATGGGCGTGATCGCCCTGCGTTTTCCTGCCTTCATCAGACCCGGAAATTTGGCCAATGTTTTCAACGATACCGCGCCACTGATGATCTTGGCGGTTGGCCAGATGATGGTCATCCTGACCAAATGTATCGACCTGTCGGTTGCCGCCAATCTGGCCCTGACCGGAATGGTTGCCGCCCTGATGAACGGCGCTGGCGTCCCGCTCCCCATGGTCCTTCTGACTGTTCTGGCGATGGGTGCGGCGCTTGGGGCTGTGAACGGACTGCTGATCTGGAAAGTCGGCATCCCGTCCATCGTCGTGACGCTTGGCACGATGACCATTTTCCGTGGCGTCATCTTTTTGATGACCGCCGGGAAATGGGTGAACGCGCATGAGATGACGGATGGTTTCAAGGCGCTGCCGCGAACCATTCTGCTTGGACTTCCTGTCATGAGTTGGGTCGCCGTTGGCGTGATCCTGATCTTTGCGGTCGTTCTTGGCCGTACCGCCCTTGGTCGATCCTTCTTTGCCGTCGGCGGCAACCCGCATGCAGCCGTTTATGCCGGAATAGACGTAGGTCGCACGCAATTCATGGCCTTTGTCTTTTCGGGGATGCTGGCCGGTTTGACCGGATATCTTTGGGTTGCACGCTATGCCGTGGCTTATGTCGATATTGCTGGTGGGTTTGAATTGGATGTGGTGGCAGCCTGTGTGATTGGGGGCATCGCAATCGCCGGCGGGGCTGGCAGCATCTGGGGCGCGATACTTGGCGCGCTTTTTCTTGGCGTCATCAAGAACGCCCTGCCAGTCGTTGGAATTTCTCCTTTCTGGCAAATGGCGATCTCGGGCAGCGCCATCATTCTGGCCGTGGTGTTCAACGCCGCCCAATCACGCCCGAAAGGCCGCATCATTCTGCGCGAGGCTAACCAATGACCGTTGCTTCATCCCGGCAAATTCCAGATCGGCTGCATTCTTCAGCTTCGCGCGCTTTGAAAAGCTGGGAAGCCATTCTAGTGGCCGTGTTCATCGCGGTCTTTATCCTGAACAGCTTTCTGTCCCCGTATTTTCTCAACGCTTGGAACCTGTCCGACGCGACCTTCAACTTCACGGAAAAGGCCCTGATCGCCTTTGCCATGGCCATGCTGATTATCGCGGGCGAGATTGACCTGTCGGTCGCGTCCATCATCGCTTTGGCTTCAACGGCCATGGGCATGGCAATGACCGCTGGCGCTGCTGTGCCGGTGATCGTTTTGGTTGGCCTTCTTACGGGGCTGATCTGTGGCGCTGTGAACGGGTTTCTGGTGGCTGGACTTGGCCTACCCTCGATCGTTGTCACGATCGGCACGATGAGCATTTTTCGCGGCATCGCTTTCATCGTGCTGGGTGACAAGGCCTTTACCGGATACCCGTCTGATTTCGCTTATTTCGGGCAGGGTTATGTCTGGTGGGTGATCTCGTTCGAACTGGTCCTATTCGCCATCTGCGCCCTGCTCTATTGGGCGATCTTGCATCGCAGCACCTTTGGGCGGGCCGTCTTTGCCATTGGCAACAACGCCACCGCCGCGCAGTTTTCGGGTATCCGCGTCCAGCGCGTAAGGTTTATCCTGTTCCTTCTGACAGGCATCATGAGCGGTCTTGCCGCCGTTTGCCTGACGTCTCGCCTTGGCTCGACCCGACCATCCATTGCGACGGGATGGGAGTTGGAAGTGGTGACGATGGTCGTTCTTGGCGGTGTGAATATCCTAGGGGGTTCCGGCAGCATTCCTGGTGTCGTGCTTGCCGCGCTGATCATGGGCATGGTGACCTTTGGCTTTGGCCTGTTGAACGTGCCGGGTATCGTGATGAGCATCTTTTTGGGTGTGCTCTTGATTGGGGTCATCGCATTGCCACGCCTGTTGCGGAGGAAATGATGGAGAAATACGCCTTCAAGATGCGGCTGAACCCCGGCATGGAAGCAGAATACCGCAAGCGCCATGACGAGATCTGGCCGGAGCTTGTGACGCTTTTGCAAGATGCCGGCGTCAAAGATTACTCCATTCATCTCGACCCCGAGACCAATATTCTGTTCGGAGTTCTGTGGCGTCCCGAAGATCACGGCATGACGGCGCTTCCCAACCATCCGGTCATGAAGCGTTGGTGGGCGCATATGGCAGATATCATGGAAACCCATGCGAACAACGAACCGGTCGCCTTGCCGCTGGTTCCGGTCTTTCACATGCCATGACCAAAGTCGCCGTTCTGGACATTGGCAAGACCAATCTCAAGGTGGCTTTGGTCGATCTTGAGACGCTATCCGAAATCGCGGTTGAAACGGCGCCCAATCGCGTAGATGCGACCGGACCTTGGCCGCATTTCGATGTTCCTGCTCAACGGGATTTCCTTTTCAAAGGGTTACGCAAACTGGCGCTTTCCCATTCGATTGACGCAATTTCCGTTACAACGCACGGTGCCTGCGCGGCCTTGCTGGACGGTGCCGGCAATCTGGCTGCGCCTGTATTGGATTATGAGTTCACGGGCCCCGATCTTCTTCGCCGGGACTATGACGCCATCCGGCCAGCGTTCGCCGAAACAGGAAGCCCTTCCTTGCCCATGGGGCTGAACCTTGGGGCGCAATTGCATTACATGTTGGCCACGGACGCATCGCTGCGCGGCAGGCTTTCTTGCGTAGTCACTTGGCCGCAATATTGGGGATATCTGCTTACCGGCAATCTGGCCTGTGATCTTTCTTCCTTGGGGTGCCATACCGATCTTTGGAACCCCCATAACGGCCAGTGGTCAACGCTTGTGTCCAAGCTGGGGATCGCATCAGCGATGGCACCACCGCGCAAAGCGACGGACCTTCTGGGTACCCTGAGACCTGACTGCCAAAGAGAGTTGGGCTTGGGCACTGTGCCGGTCTACGTCGGCATTCACGATTCAAATGCCTCTCTGCTGCCGCATCTTCGCAACCAGCCTCGGCCGTTTTCCGTTGTTTCAACGGGAACTTGGGTTATTTCGATGGCGATCGGCGGCCGGGCGGAAAATCTTGACCCATCGCGTGATACTCTGATCAATGTCGATGCTTTCGGTTCGTCTGTCCCCTCGGCGCGTTTCATGGGAGGGCGGGAATACGCCCTGATCAGTGCTGGTCGCACTTTGACCTGTTCAGATGAAGATGAAGCAGCGGTTCTTACGAAACGGGTGATGCTGATGCCATCGGTTGTGTCAGATTGCGGACCGTTTCCGGACCTGAAACATGAATGGACCTCGCCGCCAGCCAGCGACGGAGAACTGGCAGCCGCACTTGGCTATTATCTAGCGCTGATGACGGCAGAGTGCCTGAAGAATATCGGTGCCGAAGGTCCAGCCGTAGTCGAAGGACCGTTCGCCCAAAACCGACAGTATCTTGAAATGTTGGCAACGGCGACAGGGCGTGAGGTTCAGACCTCTTCTGCAAGGACCGGAACGGCAATCGGCGCGGCCATGCTTTGTGCGGGTCAGCTTGCGCGGACCAGCCCTCGACTGTGGGTTCCGCCTTCTTCGCAGCATCTGGACTATGCCCGTCTTTGGCAAGAACGCGTAAATGAGCGCTAGTGGTCAAGGTCAAACGCTTTCAAGCCAAGTTGCGTAATCTGAAACCAGCAAATGGGTCGGAGCCACATCTTCCTCAACGGTGGCAAAGCGGCCAACCGGATCGCGGAAGATATTGTCGGTTTCGTCATCGTTGACGGTAGAAACTTCGCCAACCAGCACATCCCCGCCCTCGCCCCAGAAGGCATGCCAATCCCCCGGACGAAGGGTAACGCTTTCCCCGGGCGCAAGGCGCAACTTTTCCCCGGCTGCATAATCACGGCGGATACCGTCGCACCAAACGGCACCGCCGCGGTCTTCGGCGAAACGCCCCAAGTCGTCAGAGCCATAAAGCTGAACCACCAAGGTCGCGCCGCCGCGATTGATGATGTCTTCGGCCTTGATGGCATGGGTGTGCATCGGCGTCAGTTGATCCTGTTTCGAAATCAACAGCTTTTCGGCATAGCACATCCCGCCTCCGCTTTTCAGATCAGACAAAAGCCCGTTGCGCAGGGTGAAAAGAAACAGGCCCATGCGGTCGAACTTGCCCCCACCGAAATCGGTGATGTCCCATCCACAGCGAGAACCGACAATATGCTCGGCTGCTTTCGCCCGCTTCCGGAATTCGTCCGGGGTCCAATCCGCAAAAGGGGGTAAAACAAAGCCGTAGCGCAAGATCATCTCTTGCGCCTCTGCCATAATTGCATTGATGGTCGAGCGTTTCATGCGGCGATCTTACCCGAACTCAGCATTTCAATCACCATTGCAGCAGTCCAGGTAAAGCTGCCGCCGCCACAGGGCTCTGCCGTGATGGGATCGTAGTATTCAGCAAAACCACTTTCTTCGATCAGGCGAATACTATCTGCTTCGATCCTTGCCGCAATCGTGGTTTCGCCAGCGGCAAACAGACCATCTGCGATCATGTAATTCACGACCAGCCAGACCGGGCCACGCCAATAGCGGGTGCCATCAAAGTCAGGGCTTCTGGGGTCATGGCTGGGCACAAGAAAACGGCAATGGTTTGCGATGTCGGCAATTCGCGCGGCAATGGCTTTGGCTCTTGTTGGAGGCACCGCGCAGAAGGCAGCCAATAAGCCGCCGACAGAGGGGCTTTCGATCAGGCGATTGGCGACCCGGTCGTAGCAGAAATATTGCCCAAGCTCCTTATCCCACAATGTCTCCATCGCTGCGATGCCACGGTTGGCAAAAGCCTGTGACTGTTCGGCGATGGCAGCCTCACCCAAGTCGCGGGCCAAGGCGGCCAGATCCGAGCAAGACCGCAAGAGAATGGCGTTGAACCCCGGATCAACGACCCGGAAGGGCGACGCATCATGTAGTTTCGCATTGTCCCAACCCAAGGACCGGAACAGTTGCACGAGATAAATATAGCGTTTGTATTGCTCGTCCGTCGGACGATGCGCGGGATTGGCATGGCTGGTATCCCGGCGCTTGAAAGGCGCCACTCCGTCGGTAGGCACTCGCGTAAAGGCGTCGTCCCAATCCACCGAATTGTCCCGCCCGGATTCCCAAGGATGGATGATCGCGACCAGACCCGTTCCCTCTGGGTCACGGGTGCGGAAGAACCATTCGTGCCACGCATGGATCTTGCGTAGCGAAACCACAGCGCGCGCCTTCAGTGCATCTGGCCGCGATGAGCGATCCATCAGGCGTTTCAATGCAAATCCCGCAACGGCCGGCTGGGTAATGCCTGATGTCGGCACCTTTCGCCCGGTGTTCCAAACCTCGGGCCCCGGAAAGTAGCCGTAATCATGCTGGTGAAAGATGATATGAGGCACCATTCCGTCTTCCCACTGATGGGCAAGCAGCGTTTCGATTTCGGTGAGAGCGCGGTTTTCGTCGAAATGGGACATGCCAAGGGACACCAAGGCGCTGTCCCAATTCCATTGGAATGGATAAAGCCCTTGGGTCGGCACCGTGTAGGCTCCCCTGTCATTGGTTCGGATCACAGCGACGGCCTGATTGATCAAATCTTGTCTCATATTGCTCTCCTCAGGCAACAGCCAAACTGGTGGCGGGGTCGAACCAGCGCAGGCGGTCCTCTTGTGGGGTCAAAGTCAGGCTGTCGCCCGGTTTCAGGGTCAAATCGCTGTCCAGAACGGCACGGAACATGGTGCCTCCGATGTCGCATGTGACCAGCAGATGCGCCCCAAGTGGCTCCACCAGACGAACCGTCGCCGGAAGCCCATGGTCACCGGGGCGCACATCTTCGGGGCGGATCGCGAATTTCAGCGGCGCAGACCAGGTTGGGCCATTCACGGTCTGTCCTGCAACCGACCATTTGCCACCGCCCTTGGGCTCTGCGGGCAGGAAATTCATCGGCGGATTGCCAATGAAACCCGCCACGAATTCGGCTGCCGGGTTGCGGTAAACCTCGATCGGCGAAGCCGCCTGCACGATCTTGCCTTGGTTCATCACGCTGATCCGGTCGGCAAGGCCGCGCATGGCTTTACGCCCGAGGCTTTGGAGTTTCTGGAAAACTGGGATTGGCCGGGGAATTTGCAGGAATTGCAGAACGAGGTCACCCGGATGTTGGTCTTTGCCCAAGTCCCGATGCTGGGGGCCGAACTGATCTCGCGCCCGATCTTGCAGGCCGCGCCCTATGTCATGGGCTGCGACCCCACGGGTGAGGCTGCGCTGACCGCCAGCGGCACGCTGAAAGATCGGACCGACCTGATCGAAATGCGCATCCTGCGCGAGACCTTGACCCGGCATCGCTGGAACAAGTCGCGCGCGGCCGCGGAACTGGGCCTTTCGCGGGTGGGCCTGCGGGCCAAGCTGGACCGTTACGGCATTGCCGACCCTTCGGGGCGCAACCATGAAGAAGAGGAGGCTTAACCCATGTGCCTAGGCATTCCCGGCCGGATCACGGCCATCACCGATGCAGGCCGCCAGATGGCCATGGCCGAGGTCTCGGGCGTGCGGCGCGAGGTAAACATCGCCTGCATCTGTGGCGAGACACCCGAGGATCTGGTCGGCCAATGGGCGCTGATCCATGTCGGTTTCGCCATGTCGCTGATCGACGAGGACGAGGCCGAAAAGACACTTCAGGCCCTGCGCGATCTGGGTGAGGCGCAAGAAACGCTGGAACAGATGGCTTTGTCTCAGGAGGCCCTGCAATGAAATTCGCATCCGAATTCCGCGACCCGGTTGCCGCGCGTTCGCTTTTGGCGGCGATTGCGGCCAAGGCCGATGAGATCGAGGCCACCCGCGAAAAACCCGTGCATATCATGGAGATTTGCGGCGGCCACACCCATTCGATTTTTCGCTATGGCTTGGACAGGCTGATCCATGAGGGCGTGGAATTCATCCATGGCCCCGGCTGCCCGGTCTGCGTCTTGCCGATGGCGCGGGTGGATGAATGCGTGGAAATCGCCGAACGGCCGGGGGTGATCTTTACCACCTTTGGCGATGCGATGCGGGTGCCGGGCCACAAGAAATCGCTGATGCAGGCGAAATCGGCCGGGGCAGATATCCGCATGGTCTACTCGCCCTTGGACGCGCTGGAACTGGCACGGCGCAATCCGGGCTGCGAGGTGGTGTTCTTCGGCCTTGGCTTTGAAACCACAACGCCCTCGACCGCGCTCTCGATCCAGCAGGCGGCGCGAGAGGAGCTGAAGAATTTCAGCGTCTTTTGCAACCACATCACGGTGCCAGAACCGATCAAGGCGCTGCTGGATGACCCCGATATGGTGCTGGACGGGTTCATCGGGCCGGGCCATGTCAGCATGGTCATCGGCACACATCCCTATGATTTCATTGCAGAGGATTACCACAAGCCGCTTGTTGTGGCCGGGTTTGAACCGACCGACCTTTTGCAATCGGTGCTGATGGTGCTGACCCAGATCGCTGATGGCCGAGCCGCGGTGGAAAACCAATATGCCCGCGTGGTGCCCGAACATGGCAACGCGGTCTCCCTTGCGGCGATTGCCGATGTCTATGAACGCCGGCCCAGTTTCGAATGGCGCGGCTTGGGCGAGATTGACGCCTCGGGCCTTCGGATCCGCGCAAAATACGCAGCCTTCGATGCCGAGGAGAAATTCGGCATCGGCTACGCGGCAGGCACGCGCAATGTTCCTGAAATCGAAGGCTGCGCCTGTGGCTCGGTGATGACGGGCAAAATGAAACCCACCCAATGCCCGCAATTCGGCAAGGGATGCACGCCGGAAATGCCCTTGGGGGCCTTGATGGTGTCATCCGAAGGGGCCTGCGCCGCCTATTGGCAATATGCCGGCGCAAGGGTGGCCGCGGAATGACCCTGCGCGACACCCATGTGACCATGGCCCATGGTGGCGGCGGCAAGGCGATGCGCGACCTGATTGACGAGGTCTTTACCAGCGTCTTTCAGCCGCCGGGATCGGAAGACCAAGCCCGCCTGATGAGCGAGGCGCTGCGCGAACCCGGTGCGCGTCTGGCCTTTACCACCGACAGTTTCGTGATGACGCCCTTGGAATTTCCGGGCGGCGATATCGGCAAGCTGGCGGTTTGCGGCACGGTTAATGATCTGGCTGTCGGTGGGGCACGCCCCCTGTGGTTGTCCGCGGCCTTTGTGATCGAGGAAGGCTGCGAGATTGCGCTTTTGCGCCGGATCGTCTCGACGATGGCGCATGAGGCCGAACTTGCGGGTGTACGGATCGTCACCGGAGACACGAAAGTCGTGGAACGCGGCAAGGGCGATGGCGTGTTCATCACCACCTCGGGGATCGGGGTCATCCCTGCAGAGCTGGAGATCGGGGCCGCACGTATCCAAGAGGGCGATGTGGCCATCGTCAATGGCGTCCTGGGCGATCACGGCGCGGCCATTCTGGCGGCACGGGGCGATCTTGCTCTGTCGACGGACCTTTCGTCAGATTGCGCGGGCCTTGGCCATCTGATGCAAGCGGCCTTGGCGGCGGCCCCCAGCATCTCGGCGGCCCGCGATTGCACGCGCGGGGGCCTGGCCTCGGCGTTGAACGAAATGGCCGAGGCTGCGGGCCTGTCGATCGAGATTGAAGAAACCCTTCTGCCGCTGAGAACCGAGGTGGTGGGCGTTTGTGAAATCCTTGGGCTGGACCCGCTTTATCTGGCGAATGAAGGGCGGCTGGTCCTGTTTTGCCCGGAAGATCAGGCCGAAGCGGCCCTTGCCGCCATGCGCTCCCTGCCCGAAGGCGAAGGCGCGAAAGTCATAGGCCGCGCCCGCAGGGGCCAACCCGGCCGTGTGACGCTGCGAACGGCTTTTGGCGGCAGCCGGATCGTCGACATGCTTGTGGGCGAACAGCTTCCCCGCATCTGCTGACCTTCGGGGTGAAGGGTCGGGTCGGCAAAAGGAAAGCGCCTCTCTTCCTTTTCTGTCCCAAAATATCCTCGGGGGGCAGGGATTTCGCCTGCGAAATCCCGAAGGGGGGCAGACAGCCCCCCGCTCTTGGGTCGCGGTTTGAACCGGGCTTTCCGCTTTTGCACAGATGCACAGGGCTTGGGGCTTTGGGTCAGTTGTTCCTTAAAGCGACCGCCCCAAAGGCCCGGCCACGCCGGGAGACTGGGGTTGAGATGACGTGACACATCACCGTCTCAAAATCGGCGGCTTCTCTGGCAAGACGCAAGTTTCTTGTGCGCATTTTGGTCTGCGCACATAACTTGACCAAGTGATCAACTTTTTTCTTTTCAGATCGCGGTTCTGGGATAAGCTGCACAAAAATTCCAACACAACCGGGAGTATCTTTGATGAATATGACGACCCAATTGCCAAGAATTGCTTTGGCAGCCCTTTTGGCGTGCAGTGCGCCTGCTGCCCTTTTTGCTGCAACACCCGCAGACACATTGGTGGTTGCCGATGCGATTGACGACATTGTGTCGATCGACCCGCACGAAGCCTTTGAATTCTCGGGCGTCGATCTGAACAACAACCTCTATGACACTCTGGTCGAGCTTGATCCGCTGAAACCCGGCGAGTTGGTTCCCGGCTTGGCCGAAAGCTGGTCTGTCGACGATGACGGCGTCACCTACCGTTTCAAGATCAAATCGGGCGTGACATTCTCGTCCGGGAATCCGCTGACCGCCGAAGATGCAGCAGGGTCCTTGCGCCGTGTGGTCAAGCTGAACAAGACTCCCGCCTTTATCCTGACCCAGTTCGGTTTCACCCCTGAAAACGTTGATCAGATGATCACCGTTGAGGGTGACACGATGGTCCTGAAAACCGACAAGGCTTATGCGCCAACCTTCGTCTATAACTGCCTGACCGCAGGCGTCGCCAATATCGTCGACATGACGACCGTGATGGCAAATGAAGCCAATGGCGACATGGGCAATGAATGGCTGAAGTCCAATTCAGCCGGGACAGGAGCCTATGTCCTGAAGTCCTACAAGCCGAATGAAGGCTATATTCTTGAGGCGCGCTCGGGTCACTGGCGCGGGGATGCAACGCTGAAAAACATCTTCATGCGCCACATCCCGGAACCGGCGACGCAGCGTCTTCTGTTGGAAAAGGGCGATATTGACGTGGCCCGTGGCCTGACCCCGACGGATGTCGACGGGCTGACAGGAAATGCCGATGTCCGCATTCAGGATGACGTCGGCGGGCAGGTTTATTACCTGGCCATGAACCAGAAAAAGGCCGAACTCGCGAACCCCAAGGTGCTTGAGGCGATGCGTTGGGCTGTCGATTATCAGGGCATGACCGATACGATCCTGAAGGGCCAGTGGGGCGTGCACCAGGCCTTCCTGCCCGAAGGTTTCCTTGGGGCGTTGACCGACAATCCCTACAGCCTGGACGTCGAAAAGGCGAAAGCGCTTCTTGCCGAATCCGGTGTGACCTTGCCGCTGGAAGTGGGGCTGACTGTCCGCAATGATCAGGAACGCATGGATATCGCCCAGTCGATCCAGAACACCTTTGGCCAGATCGGCATCAACGTCACGCTCGACGTGGGCGATGGCAAGACCGTGCTGGGCAAGTATCGCGCACGTCAGCATGACATCACCCTGCAAACCTGGGGCCCGGACTATCCTGACCCTCATACCAACGCCTCAACCTTTGCCATGAACCCTGACAACAGCGATGAGGCCGGTGCAACTGGCTTCCTTGCGTGGCGTACCGCGTGGGATCCGGCAGAGCTGGGCCCGATGACCGAAGCAGCGGTCGTTGAAAAAGACGGCGATAAGCGCAAGGCGATGTACGAAGAAATCCAGCGCAAGCATCGTGACAGCTCGGCCTTCGTTCTGATGTTCCAGCAAAAGAGCCAGACCGGTCTGCGCAACAATGTGCAGAACTTCTACACCGGCGGCGCGACCGACTCGGTCGTTTACTGGCTTGTGACAAAGTAAGGACCAGCCGCCGCGCGCTGTGATCGGCGGGCGGCGGCACCTCCATTTCAATGGCATCACTCCCCGACACGTCCTCCGGGCACCGTTCCGGTATCTTTCGTCAGCTTGCAGGCGGCATGGTCACGTTGTTGATCACCCTAATCGGCCTGCTGATGGTTACCTTTTTCATTGGACGGGTGGTTCCTATCGACCCGGTCCTTTCAATCGTTGGCGAACGCGCGACTGCCGAGCAATATCAGACCGCACGCGACGCGCTGGGATTGGATGAGCCGCTGTGGAAGCAGTTCGGCATCTATGTCGCCGATGCGCTGCAAGGCGATTTGGGGCAGTCGATCCGCACGCGCGAACCGATTTCGTCTGAAATTGCCCGCTATTTCCCCGCAACGCTTGAACTTGCCACGCTTGGCACGCTGTTTGGTGTGCTGTTCGGGGTGCCGGCTGGCGTTTTGGCCGCAACACGCCCCGGCAGTTTTGCCGACCAGATCGTAAGGATCGTTGGTCTGATGGGCTATTCGATGCCGGTGTTCTGGCTGGGCCTGATCGGGCTTTTGGTCTTTTACGGCCATCTTGGCTGGGTGGGCGGCCCCGGCCGTTTGGACCCCGCCTATGAGATGATGATGGAATTCACGCTGACCCAATACACCGGCGCAATCCTGATCGACACCGCCTTGAACGGTGCTTGGGATGTGTTTGCCAATGCCCTGTCCCATATCGTGCTGCCTGCGGGGATCTTGGGCTATGTCTCAATGGCCTATATCAGCCGGATGACGCGCAGCTTCATGATGAACGAGTTGGGCCAAGAATATATCACCACTGCCCGCGTCAAAGGCATGCCGGAATGGCGGGTGATATGGGTCCATGCCATGCGCAACGTCCTGGTGCCGCTGATCACCGTGATCGCGCTGAGCTATGCCTATCTTCTGGAAGGCGCTGTTCTGACTGAAACCATCTTCGCGTGGCCGGGACTGGGAAGCTATATCACCGATGCGCTGTTCACTGCCGACATGCCCGCCGTTCTGGGTGGCACGATCGTTGTCGGCGTGGTCTTTGTGACGCTGAACATGCTGTCCGACATCCTTTACCGTTTGGTCGACCCGAGGGCACGCGGATGAGCACGCTGACCGAGTATCTGACCGACCCGAACCCCTCCTCTCGCCGTCAGGCCAAGCTTGGACAAATGTGGCTGGCATGGTTGCGTTTGCGCCGCAATCCACTGGCCATATCGGGGCTTTTCATCGTCGTGATCCTGTTGACGCTGGCCGCCTTTGCGCCGTTCTTTGCCACGCATGATCCTTATGTCCAAAACCTGTCGCAGCGCCTTTTGCCGCCGCTGACACCCGGTCATTTTCTGGGAACGGACGATTTTGGCCGGGACATCTGGAGCCGGATCGTCTTTGGTGCGCGGATCACTCTTTACATCGTTGCGCTGGTTGCCTTGACCGCTCCGATCCTTGGGCTGCTGATCGGCACCGTGGCCGGCTACTTCGGGGGTTGGGTCGACGAGGTCTTGATGCGGATCACGGATATCTTCCTTGCCTTTCCACGTCTGATCCTCGCCCTGGCACTGGTCGCGGTTCTAGGTCCCGGCATCATCAATGCCGTTCTGGCCATCGCGCTGACAGCGTGGCCCCCCTATGCCCGCGTGGCACGGGCTGAAACTCTGACGGTCAGAAATTCGGACTATATCGCCGCCGTCCGCCTGCAAGGCGCGGGCGCGGGCCGGATCATCTGGGGGCATGTGGTGCCGATGTGCCTGCCTTCGGTCATCATTCGGGTGACCTTGGATATGGCCGGGGTCATCCTGATCGCCGCCGGACTTGGCTTTCTGGGGCTTGGGGTACAGCCGCCTTTGCCGGAATGGGGGCTGATGATCAGTTCCGGCCGCAAATTCCTGTTCGAACAATGGTGGGTTGCCACAATGCCGGGCCTTGCCATCTTTGTCGTCTCGCTTGGCTTCAATCTCTTGGGCGACGGCCTGCGCGATGTTCTTGATCCAAGGAGCGCTTCTCGATGAGCCTTCTGGAGATTGAAAATCTGCGAGTGACGTTTGATACCGAAACCGGGCCGGTTCAGGCTGTGCGCGGCGTGTCTTTCAAACTGGACCGCGAACGCCTTGGCATCGTCGGAGAAAGCGGTTCGGGCAAGACCATGACGGGGCGGGCCGTTTTGCGGCTTATCCGCCCTCCGGGGCGAATATCGGCAGACAGGATGATGTTCGATGGCCGCGACCTGATGGCCGCCAGCGAGCGCGAAATGCGTGCACTGCGGGGGCCGAGGATCGCAATGGTGATGCAAGATCCCAAGTATTCGCTGAACCCGGTCATGAAAGTCGGAGACCAACTTACCGAAGGGCTGCGGCGCCGCGACCGCTTGGGCAATGCCGAGGCCCGAAAGAAAGCCTTGGCCGCGCTGGAGGCCGTTCAAATCCGGGATCCGGAACGCGTGATGGAGGCCTATCCGCACGAGTTGTCGGGCGGCATGGGACAGCGCGTGATGATCGCGATGATGCTGATCCCGGAACCTGACCTTCTGATCGCGGATGAACCCACCAGTGCATTGGACGTGACCGTTCAGGCAGAGGTTCTTGCCATTTTGGACAAACTCGTCCGCGAGCGCGGGATGGGGCTGATTTTCATCAGTCACGATCTGCGTCTGGTCGCCCGCTTTTGCGACCGTGTGCTGGTCATGTACAAGGGCCGTGTGGTCGAGGAACTGGCCGCGCGCGACCTGATGCAGGCCAAGCATCCCTACACACGCGGCCTGTTGAATTGTCTGCCTCGGATCGGAGGGTCACGCGACCCCCTGCCCGGATTGGACCGAACGGGGGATTGGGCCAATGACTGACCTGATCGAAATTGAAAACCTGTCGGTTACGTTCAACACCAAGGGGCGCACCGTCCGCGCGGTGGAAAATGTCAGCCTGTCTGTGAAGGCCAGCGAAAGTTATGGCCTTGTGGGCGAAAGCGGCTCTGGCAAATCCACCATCCTGCGGGCGATCTGCGGCCTTGCGCCGGTGTCGGGTGGCGAGATCCGGATCGGTGGCATCCCTGTGCCAACGCCAAGGGGCAAGGCTTTTTCTGCGCAAGTGCAGATGGTTTTCCAAGACCCCTACGCCAGTTTGCATCCGCGCCACACCATCGACCGGACACTTTCGGAACCGCTGGCAATTCATGGCCTGTCGGGCTCAGACGCCAAGGTAAAGCGCGCCTTGGAAGATGTCGGTCTTCCCGCGAATTTCCGATTTCGTTACCCGCACCAACTTTCTGGTGGTCAGCGCCAGCGCGTCGCCATTGCGCGCGCATTGATGCTGGAACCGAAAATCCTTTTGTTGGACGAACCGACCAGCGCGCTTGATGCGTCTGTGCAGGCAGAGGTCTTGAACCTGTTGTCACGTCTTCGGGCCGAACGCGACCTGACCTTTCTGATGGTCAGTCACGATCTGGCGGTGATTGACCATATGTGCGACCGCATTCTGGTCATGCAACATGGAAAATCTGTCGAGGAATTGTCGCGCATCGACCTCGCTGCCGCCAACATGAAAACGGATTATGCCCGCAGTCTGTTCAACGCCTCTGCCGACCGAATGCTAGGGTGAACGATGACAATGCCTTTGGCGCAGGCTTTTCCGGCGCCTTGCCCTGATGCACCACTTCCAATTGGAAAGATCAACGAATGATACCCGTGTTCGATGGCCACAATGACATTCTTCTGCGGTTGCTGCTGGCACCTGAGAACCGAGAGGCGATCTGGCTGACCGGCGAAGGAAAGGGACATCTTGATCTGCCGCGTATGAAGCAAGGCGGCTTTGCGGGTGGTTTTTTCGCGATCTATGTGCCCTCGCCCGTTGCCCATGATTCAGCCTCATACATGGCTGCAATGCAGACACCCCCCTACAAACTTCCCCTGCCGGATTTGATTTCCGTCACTGAGGGCCTTGGAACCGGATTTACCGAGGCCGCATTGTTATTGTGGATGGAGCGGAGTTCGGAGGGCCAGTTCAAGATATGCCGCCGCGCGTCGGAAGTCCGGGACTGCCTTTCCAAAGGTGTGATCTCGGGCATCATGCATATGGAGGGGGCCGAGGCTATTGACGAGGGGCTGGACAACCTTCACGCCTTCCATGCGATGGGTTTGCGCTCGCTCGGCCCGGTCTGGAGCAGGCCAACCATTTTCGGCCACGGCGTTCCCTTTGCCTACCCGCACTCGCCAGACACAGGGCCGGGCCTGACAGACGCCGGAAAGCGGCTTATCAAAGAATGCAATCAGCTTCAGATCATGATTGACCTGAGCCATATGAACGAAGCCGGATTCAACGATGTTGCGTCCCTGTCGACTGCCCCGCTGGTCGCCACGCATTCAAACGCCCATGCGCTTTGCCCGTCTTCGCGAAACCTGACCGACCGACAATTGCACATGATCCGCGATACCGGGGGGATGGTGGGTTTGAACTATGCGGTCGGCTTTTTGAACGCAGACGGGCGCAAGGATGCGACCTGCGGTTGGGACCCGATGCTGCGCCATCTGGATCATCTGATTTCGTCACTGGGGGAAGATCACGTCGGTCTCGGCTCTGATTTTGATGGGGCCGAGATCCCAGAAGTGCTGGGCGATGTGGCCGGATTGCAGCGCTTGGTCGATGCCATGCGAGCCAATGGTTTTGACGACGCATTGTTGAACAAACTTTGCCATGAAAACTGGTTCTCTCTGCTGGACCGCACCATTGCCGCATGATCCCGTTGCCCGCCCACTGCACCCGCTGTCAGGGTGCAAGAAATGAGCGCGGCAACCGGTTCTTCATTCTGCGGCAATAAGCAGTAGGGCCTTTGACGGGCTTCAACACTGTCGTCTAGGGCAGCACGGTTGCCCCACTGATGTGACAGTCAGCCAGAGTGGAAAAGCCGAATCGAGTCGCAACTTTGGCGAGAGACACAAGATTTGCGGCGCAGCGGTGACGCCGTCGACGGCCCGCAGCCCCATCGCGCCCGCATATTGCCGAACAATGCACTGGTGCCGCACTGCTTTGGCTTCACTTCGTCAACAATGGGAAAATAAAAGGTAATTTTCTGAACAGCTTGTGCCACGATTTCCCTGACATTTGTCTGGGAGCGGGGCCAAGTAGCTGGAGGAACGCTATGCCAAAACTTGATGGAGCCGGTGGAGGAAACGGAAAAACCACATCTCCGCCGCCACCCGAGGGCGCCGTGGTCGGAACCGATCTCGCAGATTTCCTTGCGGGCACGGGTGCGGATGAAATCATCTGGGGTCTTGGCGGAGACGATGAACTACTTGGCTCTGGCGGCAACGACTCGATCGAAGGCGGCGCTGGAAATGACACAATCGACGGCGGCGACGGTGACGACATTCTGAATGGCGGCGACGGAGGGGATCTCTTTATCGGCAGCGCTGGCAGCGACACCATCGACGGCGGGGCTGGCGTCAATGCCGTCATCTATTACGCAGAAAACCTGTCTGACTACACCATCACAGCAATCACCGCGACCGTCACCCGCGGCAAGAAAGTGACCGAGGAAATCGTCGGCTACGAAGTCACGAAAAACGACGGCTCTGGCGATGTCGATTATATCACCAACGTTTCCAGCGTAACGGTGGTAGTCATTCCTCCGCCCGGGGCGATCACCACGCAAGGCGATTTCACCTTCGTTCCCTACGACTCTACAGTGACCATCAATGTTCTAGAGAACGACTATCTCGAAGGTGGAAACCTTGGCGAAGGTCTGACGGTCACGGCCATTACCGACATTCAGCTTGATCTGGATGGCGATGGCCATTGGGACACAAATCTTATCGACGAAACACTCGCGTTCGAGGATTATGCAAATGGAGTGCTTCTCCTTGATGGGTCGATCCTGACCGTCACAGCCGATGGGACGATGACGTGGGATCCGAACGGCGTTTATGACATGAACCCAGGGGAAACCCCAGCGATTTCATTCTGGTACGAGGCGTCGAACGGCAGCTCTACCGAATATGGCGACGTGACTTTTGCCGTCAGCTATCCGCCACCGGTTGGCGATATCGACTTTGAGACGATGACCCCGGCTCTCAGTCCACTGAGCGAGGCCTGGCTTGGCTACAATTACTATTACGACGGGCCGGATGGTAGCTATATCGTCAGTCAGTTGTCCAGTGCCACCGGTTGGTTCGAAGTCCGCGATGTCGCGGCCGGCGGCGACTTTGACTATGACAGCGATGGCGATGACGAGTTTCGTGTCTGGACCGAGGCCAATGGCACCACGCATGAGATGAACATCACCCATGCGACGGGAGAAGCCTTCGATCTGGGCGGGATGACCATCATCGGGCTGGACGAAGGAGAAGTGGTGATTTTCACATTCGCTGATGCCTCGGGCAATGCGATCGGTTCGGTAACCGTAACCGCGGCCGACCTCAACGCCGATGGCGTGGTCGAATTCACCAATGCCTCGAATGTCCAGCAGTTCACGGTTGAGGCAGGCGCTGGAGACGAATTCTATATCGACGACATTTATTTCCTGTAGTTCGCCATCACCCCAGAAAGCCGCGATGCCAGGCATCGCGGGCAAAGCGAAAAGTCTGGTGGTGCAGGTCCAGGCCCTTCTTTTCAAGGCCCTGGACCTGCTCGCACAAACGCTCGCTCCTTGTAGCCCGCCCGCGGCCGCCAATAACACTTGTGCTTGGACAGCAAAAAGCCCCGCTGGATGGCGGGGCGCATATCGTTGATCTGGCGTGTTATTTTTGGTTGCGGGGGCAGGATTTGAACCTGCGGCCTTCAGGTTATGAGGCGGACCAAAAGGAGAACAACGGACCGTTAGATATCAACCACTTACGCGCCAACTCATTGATCTCGCTTGATTACCTTGCCGCTCTCAACCGCAACCGACGGAAGCGACCGTAGCCCAAACCGTGAACGAGGTAGGTCGACCGGTTGACCTATTGTTGACCCGGAAACCGCAACTTGTCCATTCGCTATATAACGGGCGCAGGGTAGTCCTCCGGCCGAGCAATCAATTCAGGCATCCCGAGTTCGATCAATCGGCTTCGAGCTGCCAGGGCGTAAGGACTGTTCGGCATTGTCTTTGCCGTTATCAACTCTGCTTCTTTTGGCACGGGTAAGAGATCAGCTGCGGCTGGAACCTCATTCGCTGCGGCTACAGTTTGCACTAGGACTTCAAACATTTCTTGAACCTCGCGCATAACTTGAAGCCTAGCTTCCTTTAATGCTGGCAAATCAAGCCCATAGTACTTGACCGACTTTGCTACGCGTTCACGGTTAGTGCCGACACAGATGCCGCTGGGCTCGACCGATCCAGATGAACCAATCTTGACAAGGCGCATGTCACCTACATTCGTCGGGTCGAGCAGGACCGGTTTCTCTGCCGCCAAGGCTCGGTTCTCCCACGTGGCGCACGGGCTTCCCGGACAAAGTGGGAACCAGCTCCCCTTACCTACTACTTCCTCCGTATCTTCGTCGGTGCTATGGCGGTTGGATCGGCCCGAGGAGTACCTGAAGTTCTCCCAGTCGAATGCCAGCCAAGGATACCCTTCGTCTTTTTCCCCTCCCTCCCCTCTCTGAGCTTCGGCTTTGGGTCGAAAGTGATCGACATCAAAGAATGACTGAGGGTCCGAACTCTCCGAGTACCAACACTTCCCATAAGACATCTTGGACAAGTACTTCTTGAAACCAGTCCAAACGTGAGACTTCTTCTTGATAAACGCCACTCGCTGATCGGGCGGCAGGGTTTCAAGCGTCGCCTGAGCGCGCTCAGCAACCTTTAGCAGCTTCTCGGGAATGAGAGCGGGGTCACGACGAACGTAGATCAATGCGTCTGCCCCGCCTTAGTCGTTAATCTTCTTATCAGATCCTTCATCGCTTCATGGCGTTTCGCGATTGCCTCTGGTGTCAAGGGTGGCCGATCTGCGTAGCGCACGTCTTGCCAGGCGCTCAGGAACTCTTGGTACAGGGGTTCGCGGCTTTCATTCATGAAGCCTAGCCGATTAAGCTTCTCATTGATGGCGATCAGCTCTTTCTGCTGTTCCTCGCTGCGCTGTTCGATGCGGGCAAGGGCGTTCCGATCATCTATCTGTTGCTGCGTCGCCAAGTCCAAGGTCGTGGAAAGACCGAAAATCTGAGTCAGAGTGGCGGTGAAGCCCATGCCGCGTGGGTCCGCAAATGGCTCCGAAATGACCAGCCGAGCGGCGTCGCTTTGTTGCATCACACGGACCTCTTGTTTGGAAAGCGAGGCAATGGTCAGCGGATTGTGCGAGGTCATGATGATCTGACAGCGATCCTTGTCCGCGGCCACCTCTGTCCACTCCTTGATCAGCTCGAGGTAGGTCAGCTGCCAGGCAGGGTTCAGGTGCGTGTCGGGTTCGTCCAAGAGGAACAGCGCTTCCTTGCCGCGCGACACCCGGATCAGGCCCAGCACCATCAGCAGCTGCCGTTCGCCGTCCGAAAGGTCGCTGAAGCTGACGTCGCCACTGTCGTTGCCATCGCGCGTGACCCACACCAGCATCTCGCGGAAAAGGTCGGAGATGTCGGCGGCTTCAAGTGCCGCGAACATCTCCTGATCTGTTTCGTACCTCGCAGCGAACTTGTGCAGGGCTGCCTTGTCGCGGAGGAAGCAGGCAAGCTGTGCCTCCTCCTTCGGCTTGTCACGATAGTCGTCCACGACCTTTCCTGCGACTGCCAAAGGGTGAAACGCTATCTCTCGTAGTGTTCGAGCACAAATTCCTGCGGGTCCCTTTGCACCCCAGACATCTTCTGCCTGTTCGCGCATTTCTTTGTGACTCCGGCGGCCGCGAATTGGCGCGCTCAGCCCTTCAGCGCGCTCCTTCCTCCATCTGTCTTGGTCAAACCAAGAAGGCTCTTTGAAATGAGCAAGCGAGGAATGAAAGCCCGTGATCCCCAGTTTCTCGCTGAGCAGGTTGGATGAATCTGCCTTACCGCTCGGTTTCGCGAAATGGCTGAGCAGCGCGAACACTCCGTGTACGGGTCGGCAATAGAACAGGCGGCGGGCGGTGCGGGCGGCATCGTACTCGGCCTCTGGCTTGTCTTTGTTGATGACGTTGTAGTACCGGGCCTGATGGTCGTCGAATAGCTTTTCCAGCCGCCTTCCGGTGCCAGAATAGTAGCCAAAGACCAGATCGGGGAAGAGCTCGCCTTTGCTCTCCTGAAACCGGCCCATAGGCATCGGCTCGCCGTCAACCTCCACCTTGGTTGACCCGTCCCGGTTACCCGCGCGCACTTTGCGGCCTTTGATGATGTAGTCGATCTCGAAGGTGAAGCGCAGCTTGCCGCCGTGCTTGCTGGTGGGCGGGTCAAGGTGGCGGAAAATTTCGACGATCGCTTCGATCAGGTTCGATTTACCTGCGCCATTCTGGCCGATGATGACCGTTGTCAGGCAGCCTTCGTCAAAGTCCGCTTCAACGTCCTTCAGGTTGCGGAAGCCGTCGATGTATACTTGATCGATCCGCATCAGAGCGCTTCCAGCTTTTCATCGTCATCGCGGATGTGCTTTTGGGCGACTTCCCAGGCTAGCTGCTTGTAGAAATCGGCAACCGGCAGATCGGCTGCCTTGAACAGATCCTGCGCCGAGGCGCCGTGACCCGCCTTCAGCAAATTCGCCAGATAGGGTTTGCCCATCACATCATCATCTTGGCGGCTTTTGGTCATGGCGCTTGCTCCGGCAATCGGTTTCACGTGCATCACTGTTTCTTCGGTTGATTCTAGACGCAGGTTGGTCACAACAAATGGTCCGAGCGGCTTGACCAAAATGTCGCGCATTCTACGCCTTCGCGCTCCACCGACGGCCTCTTTCGCATTGATACGCGTTAACAAAGCGCTGGCAGGTTCATCGTTTGGGTCTTGCGGGACGAGTTCACCGCGGAAGGCTTTGGCGAGGATGGCAGCGTCGAGCTTGGGGAGGAGGTTCGAAGCGGCGGCATGGTCGGCGGCCATGCGGTCCAGCCAGTTGAAGGCAGATGCGATGCGCTGGGCAATTTCGACTTGCTGGCTTAATGGCGGCAAAGATAATTCAATAGACTGCAATGCGCGCTGGGGCAGATGCTTGATCGTCGAACCAGTAAAGTGCGCTTCGAGCTTCTTTGTATCGGAAAGGTGTCTTAGATAGTGCACCAAGATGATGGGAAGAAGACTGTCCTTTTTCGGTCTGACACGAATAAGAGCCTTCTGAAAAGCCAGGTCTGTCGCTCCGTCCGACCAAACTGCGGATCGGCCCGGCTCACCACCTTCGCAAACAAGCACGTCGCCGTCACGTATGTCGAATTTTAATCGTTCTTCCTTCGACATTGGCATTTCAAGAACGTCTTCAAGCTGAAAGTCATACCAACGAACATTGATGTTTCGTAGGTACTTAGTTGACAAGCCACGATTCTTTGCTTTGTCCAGCATTTTCCCGAGTTGGGTATGTGCGACATCTCCTATCGATGCTTCTTTCCAGCCGTGTTTTCCCCCGGTCAACTCACCCGAGAACGCGAGGGCGAGGAGGCGTTGTTTGTAGCGGGCGATGAGGGTGGGGATGCGGTCAAGGTCGGTGCGTGCGCGGGAGGTGCGGGCGATCAACCCATCCACCTTGGCCACTATTCTTTTTTGTTCCCGGAGCGGTGGAAGATTTATTGGAAACCGAGAAATCTCGGTGTAGTTGACACGTGGGCGGTCTCCCTTGTCAAGTAGCGCGGCGAAATCCAGGAACTCTTGAGTCATGATCCGACGACGGATGAATTCGGCAGTCGTTGCTTCGGTTGGCCGCATCACTAGGATTTCCGCGGAAGCGACCCCGTCAAACTCAGCAACCGCGACCTTGTTCAGGTAGGGCCGAAGGCGACTGTAGAGAACATCACCGGCGGAGAATACCGCTACAGAACTTTTGACGTCCGATGCCTTCCCAACTTTCAGGATTCTGGACGTGTTGGGCTCAATGTCTTCCAAACCGATGAACGGTGCCTCAGGCACTGAAGCGGGCGAAGTCTTTTCGCCCCGGAGTGAGGCAATTTCCCCCAATGTGGTTTTGGCCCATCCTTGTGGCAGCCCGCTCATGCGCTCACCCCATCAACCGCGATCCGTGCTTGCTGCCACTCGTGGTAGCTCTGCCGTGATCCCTGCACCTTCCATTCGATCCGCCCGTTGCTGTTTCGATCCAACACAACGGCCGCTGCCGCCGAGGGGCTGTTGAACGCGTGGGGCTTGGCAAAAACCAGCATGTTCGGGGCAGACGGGACAAGGATGCCCTGATCGACAAGGCTTTTCTTCAGCCTGCCATAGCTTTGCTGGACATGGCCGGTGTTGATCAGGGCCTGCGAGCCTTCCAGCACGATGAACTCACCGTCTTCCTCAACCGCCGTGGCCTGCACCCCGGTCTTGTGCCGCATCTCGAACTTGACTTCGCCCGAGGTGCGCTGTTCGACCGGAGTGCTGACCAGTGACGCAGCGCGCGGTTGCGGTTTCAGCAGGTCCAGCCCGATCACAGGCAGCATGATCTTCAGATTGGCGAGGAACTGTTCCATGTTGGCCTGATCAGCCTCGGGCAGCCGTCTGCGCTGGCTGGCGGGATTGTTCCCGTTGTCCAGGGCCACCCGCTGGGCTTGGGTGGCCAGTTCGATCAACCGCGCCTCGAGGTATTCGACATGGCCTTTCGAAAGGTCATCGTCGCTGGTTGTGACGGCGATCGCGATCTCCCAAAAGTCGCGCTGGACCGCGCTTTGCTTGATCCGTTCCTGCACGCTGTTGGCTGATCCGATGTAGACCCGGGTGCCGCCCTCTTTTTCTGGGTCGGGCCCCGCCAGCAGGTAGATTCCGGTGCGATCGAGTTCCCTGCGGGAGGTCAGAGCGCCGAAGGTGGAGGTCGTGGCGACAAAGATCAGACCGGTCCAGCCGTGGATGGTTGCCTTGCGCAGGCCGTTCGGGGTGCCGTCGACGAGGAAAAGCTGGATCGTGCGGCCAAAGGTTTCAGCGGCGGTCATTCGTCAGCCTCGGCCACTTCGGCAAGCTCATCGGCCACAGCTTCGATCTCTTCGAGCGCAGCGCGAAGATGCCCGATGATCGCGGCGGCGATGTCGTCAGGTTCGGTCAGCCCTTCTTCGACCACTTCGACATCATCGAGCAGCCAAGTGATATCGAGGTTGTCGTTGCGCTTTGCGATCTCGTCGCGTGTGAACTTGCGGAAACGCCCGGACTCGCCCTCATCGACGCGAGGAGATTTGCCGTGGGGGTCATCCCCGTAGGCGGCAATGAAGGGTTGGAAATCAGCGGTCGTCAGTGTGCGGGTTTTGCCAAAGTTCGGCATCTGGGCGCGCAGGTCGTAGAACCAGACCGCCTTAGTTGCCCCAACCCGCTCCTCTGACTTCTTGGTCAGGAAGATCACATTGGTCTTGACGCCCTGGGCGTAGAAGATGCCAGTCGGCAGGCGAAGGATGGTGTGCAGATCGCAGAGGTCCATCATCCAGTTGCGCAGATCGCGGCCCATGTTGTCTTCGAAGAGGGTGTTGTCGGGCACAACGATCGCCGCGCGCCCGCCAACCTTCAGCCCGCGGACGACATGTTCGACAAAGGGAAGCGGGCCCTTGGCCGCCGAGGCCGTGATCACGAAGTCAGAGCGCGAGACCCGTTCGGGAAACTTGTTGAATGGCGGGTTGGTGAGGATAAGGTCGGCAGGATCGAATTTTTGGGCGTCCGACGTGAGCGCATCGATGCAGTCGATCGGCTGATCAATCCCATGCAAGAGCAGGTTCATGGTGTTCAGGCGGTGGGTGCCTGTGATCAGTTCAGCGCCCTGATACTTGCCGTTTCGTTGGGCAAAGCCGACTTCCGTGGGAACATTGGTCAGTTCATCAGTGTCGCGCATGATGGCGCGGTGGGCGGCAATCAGAAAGCCACCGGTTCCCGCCGCGGGGTCTTGGATGACCTCGCCAACTTTGGGCTTCATCAAGTGGATGATAGCTTCGATCAACGGACGCGGGGTGAAATACTGCCCGGCCTTGGACTTTCGTTCAGAAGTGGTGCGCTCGAGCAAGCCTTCGTAGAGATCGCCCAAACCGTCCTCTTCGGCCGCATACCAGTCGACCGTGTCGATGGTGGTGATCAGACTGGTTAGGGCCGTCGCCTTGGTCAGCGAGGTTTTCGCGTCCGTGAAAACCTGTTTGACGAGCGGGAAGTTGAACTTGTCGGAGGTGCCCAACTCCAGCAGCATGGCACGGTAGCGGACCAGCCGCTGCTCGCCCTCAAGTCGTTTCAACTCCCCCCAGCGCAGGTTCGGCGGTAGGCGCTCTTCCAGCTTGATCCCGTTGCGCTTGACCTCTTCGAGCATCTTCAGGAGCAGCAGGTAGGTCAGTTCCGTCACGTACTCGTAATAACTTACGCCACCACCCTGCAAACTCTTGCTGGCGTTCCAAAGCTTTTGAACGGTTTCCCGTGCTCTTGTTCCGTTCATCAGCCTGCGTCTTTCCAGATGTTTTCGTTAAGGTCGCGAACCACTTGCGCCAGTTCGCCATTAAACACGCGGTCAATCCGAGACCAACCCCCTAGGGACGCAAATGGCTCGGCATCGAAGGCGGCTCGATCTACTATGGTTTCAAGGTCCAGCTGCCGCCCTATCCGGTCGATCCACCTGCGTTGCACGTCGGTCCATTGCCGTTGGCGCAAGATCGTATCCACGGCATGCCGAACGCGTTCAGAATAGGGAATGAGCGGATCACCCAGCGCCGCCTGGCGGATATAGCCGATAATTGAGGCCGCGATTTCCACGTTGTTGGCATCAGCCCAAGCGCGCCTGATCTTGCTATCGGTGAAGCCTGCCGCGTCCAGCTCAAGGCGCAATTGCCGGAGTTCTTCGCGGGTCAGTTCTTGGGGACGCTGAACGACGATCTTCAGGGCAGCGATGGTATTAACATTGGAACGGACAAAAGTGGCGAAAGCGTCCAGAAAGTCCTCAGGCCGATCTGCTGTGCCATAGCCGCGCGAAACGGTCGTCACCCGATCGGGATGTTCAGAGATCGGGATAAAGTTCGGCGTGCCATCCTCCGAGGTCCAATCAAGGATCGGGCCTAGTGAAGGTCGCTCAGCCGCCCATTCCGCAAGCGCGCTAGCATCACCAGAGATAAAACGCTGCAGGCTTTCTTCTGGAGTTTCACCCGCAGCCTTTTCAAATCGGGCCCGTGCCTCTGGCGACAAGCGCCGCAGCTTGCGACGGAGGCGAACGACGATTTGCTCACGCACCCGCTCTTTATGGACCGCATCACCGCGTTGGCTGAGTTCTTCGAACAGCTTTGTGAGTGTGAAGCTTGGGTCCGCTGCCACGGGCCGCATGTCGGTGAGATTCTGCAAATGGGCGTAGAGGTCAACCGCGTCAAAGATGCGAAAAGTCTCCTTGTCGATCTCCGGACATAGCCTGGTGGCGCGGCCAAGCATCTGTTCGTAAAGGATACGGCTGTTGACGCGGCGCATGAACACCAGATTGCTGATTCGAGGGACGTCGATACCAGTCGTCAGAAGGTCTACGGTCACCGCCACCTTGGGCAGTGGATCGTTGCGGAACGAGCGGATCAACTTCCCGACCTTATCGACCTTCCCCGTGATCTTCTCCACAGTTGCATCAGGCAGCGCACCAAATGCCGAACGGAAAGCGACCCGCAGCTCGTTCACGAGGATATCCGCGTGCGCGTCGGACACAGCAAAGACCAGCGTCTTATCTGGCAAGCTTGGATCGATGAACTTGGTGAGCTCTTGCGCGATAGCTCGATTGAACGGGACGGTGATGACGCCCTTGTTGAACTGGTCAACCTCGAAGTCAATGTCGTCTGGCAAAGTGGCGGGTTGAATGGCTCCACTTGTGGGGTGGATGAAGTCAACTTGGTCGTCGCGGGAGAAATGGATACCACCCTCAGACAACAGCGTGCCGATCCGCACAGGCGGTTCGTGATCCACAAGGTAACCGTCAACCACCGCTTCACGATAGGAATAGGTGAAAACTGGAAGACCAAAGATTTCAGTGGTGTGTAGCGCTGGTGTGGCCGTCAGGCCAATCTTGACCGCATCGAAGTACTCGAGGACCCGGCGGTACTTCGAAATGTAGTCGTCTTGGCTGCGAAACGTGATGTCGCCCTCGGACATCTCGCGGTCCAGCAGATACCCGCGATGGCATTCGTCCACCACGATCAGGTCATACTGGTCAACCGTCGGCGCTTCAGCCTCATCAGCCGCATAGAGCACGCGGCGCACCAGCCCCTGGATCGTGCAGATATGGATGCGAGTTTCGTCATCGGGGACCACATGATCAAGTCCCTTAAGGCCAAAGATGTCCGCAAAAGCCTTGCCGTTGACCACCTTGGTCGTGGTGAACTCGCTCTCGGTCTGCTCACCCAGCGCGCTTCTATCCACAATGAAGCAGACGCGGCGGAACCGCTTTGCGGCGATCAACCGGTACAGCATAGCGATCGCGAGTTTTGTCTTCCCCGTCCCTGTTGCCATAGCGACGAGCATCGCCCGCCGATCATCAAGCAGTGCTTTTTCGACTGCCTCGATCGCCTTGTGTTGATACGGCCGCAATGGAAAACCGAAATCGAAAGGCTGCGATGCAAGGTCATGGTGAGCAGCGGATTTGTTCACCGCAAGTCGCTCAAGCAGCCCTCGAGGCGAAGGCCACCCTACGAGGACTTCAGCAGGGTTGTTGGCATCACGCAGATCCCGCCGCCAGATGCCAGACAAGGTTTCGACCTGCTTCAGGTAGGGCCGACCGTTTGTCGAGAACGCGAAGGGTGCTTTGAAACCTGCCCAAGGGGCACCTTCTGCCAGTTCAGCTTCAGTCAACTTGAAGCCCGCTGAGTACCGTTCTGCCTGCCGCAAGACCTCCATGACATTACGGTTCTGCCGCTTTGCTTCTACGGTTCCCACCAAGACCATGCCGCAGAAGAGTGCGTAATCGGCCGGTCCACTCTCGGTCGGCCATTCACTGATCGCGCGATTTCGGCCCTTCATAGGGCGACTACCGGATGCGTATCGAAGTTGTTTCGTGTCCACCTCCCATCCAGCATCGCGCAGCTGCTTATCGATGAGAACCCGGGTGTCCGCTTCGTCCAGGTTGATTTTGCTGGCAGCATCCCGAGCCAGTTCGGTGACAGCCTCAACCGCTGGAGCGTCCCTAGAGGACGCCTGAAGTTGCAATGATTGAAGCTGTGAGGAAAGAGCCCTGCGATCTTCCTCCGCCTCTTCCGCAAGCTTCTCCCAAGTTTCGCGGTCAACTCGCTCTTGCTCCGCGCGATCTGCGGCGCTTTGCCTTTCAATTTCCGCCTGCCTTGCCGCTTCACGAAGTCGATCTGCTTCAGTGAGTGAGGCCTCTAATTCTGCCTTTAGCCTTTCCAACTCCAAGACGATCGAATCTGAGACGTCCTTGGGTCTTTCTGGCGGAATGAAGGGGCCAAAACCGCCAGAAGGCTTGTGGAATGTTCTGAAATACCAGATCGCCAATTGGCGGGCGAGTTTGAGACCGCTCAGAGCAGTTGAGTGATCATCGGTATTTTGATGCGCTGCCTGGTTGCCTGCGATTCGCAAGCTGTGAAGTATTTCAATGACTTGTTTTGGAAGGCTGCACTCGATCTTGAGTAAACGAAGCAGGTCTGCAAGGTTGTCCGACTGTGCAACAGAAAGACCCAATCTGCTTGCCGTAAACTGCGCAACCAATTCCGAAAACTGCCGCAGCTTAATATTGCATGTGTTCGGGTCTTCGGAAAAATAGCGTTCCGCAAGGGTCCCCAACCTGTAAAGCTGCGGTTCGTGGGGTTGCAAAAATCCGAAATTGGACTCGTTCGGTTTCATGCTATGCCGGAAACCTCGGCTGAGCATGACGGTTCATCAATCCTGCCTACTCCCACCCACTGCACCTCCGAGCAAATTTCTTGCCAGATAACCTTTACAGCACAATCGTCGTGCAACAAGAGGTTGCGCGGCATGCAGGGCATTGAACCACAATCATTCGGACCGCGCTACTGTCGGCCCGGCTTGCAGGCTGCGCCTTACTCCCCCACCACCCGCAACCGCGGCTTCAGCATCTCACCCACGGCGTTGACCCCCGCCCGCAGGGGGGCGTCGATCAGGTGGGCATAGCGCTGGGTGGTGCCGATCTGGGTGTGGCCGAGGAGGCGGCCGATCATTTCCAGCGAGGCGCCGCCGGAGACCAGCAGGGACGCGAAGGTGTGGCGCAGGTCATGGATGCGGACGTCGGGGATCTGGGCCACCTTCTGCATCTTGGGCCAGAAGCGCTTTGGATCGCCGACCGGCTGGTCGGGCACGTCGCCGGGGAAGAGGAACGGGCAGCCCTTCGGCACGATTTCCCGGCGCAGGCGGATCAGGGCGACCGCCTCGTGCGAGATCGGCACGCGGTGGATGCGGCGCTGTTTGGTGTACGCGGCCTGCTTGGTCCAGATGGCAAGATCGAGGTTGAACTGGTCGAAGGTGGCGGTGCGGACCTCGCCCAGCCGGGCACCGGTCAGCATGCAGAGGCGGATGATGCTGGCGGCGCGCTGATCTTCATCGGCGGCCAGCGCCTGCGCCAGGCGTTCGATCTCTTCGAAGGACAGGAACCGATCGCGGGCGACCTCGGGGCGGCGGCGGAAGCCGAAGGCCGGGTTGTCGGTGCGCATCTTCCACAGCATGGCCAGATTGAACATCTTGCGCAGCATTTCGCCCGCGCGGTTGGCGCGCACCGGCGTGGGCTTGGGCGGGGCCAGTTTCTTGCGTCGCTTCTGGGTAGGTTTCTTCTTGGACGGGCGGGCGCGGCCCGCGGCGATCTTGGTCAGCAGGCGATCAACGTCGGTGGGCGTGATGTCGGCCACTTTGCGGTTTTTCCATTCCGGCAGAACCAGCTTTTCCAGCATGCTCTTCTGGTCTGAGGCGTTGGTCGGGGCCAGCTTCGGCAGGTGTTCTTCGATGAAGCGCTCGGCCAGTTCTTTGACCGTGGGCGCCCCGCGTGCCGCCTTGCGGGTGTCGAGGGGGTCTTCCCCGCGGTCGATTTCACGGATCAGGCGCTTGGCCTCATCCCGGGCCGCGGTGACCGACCATGTCGGCCATACCCCGATGGTAAAGCGCTTCTGCTGGCCTGCGATCCGGTAGATCAGCACGAACCCCTTGCGCCCGGTGGTATAGACGCAGAGCCCGAAGCCGGGGGTATCCTCATCGAAGAGGACGTACTTGCGGCTTCCGATTTCAGCAGCCTTTACAACGCGTTCTGAGAGTTTTGCCTTCATTCGACGCTCCTTTCACCCGCAGTCAGCGACGACCCGCGGCGCGGAGCAATGTCTCATTCGGGCCAAACCGGCGCAGAGGCGGAAACCGGCGGAAAGGTCCTGAGAATTACGCCGGTCAGAGCGGCGCTGGGCGGGGTTGGGGCTATTCGGGCTTGAGCCGTTGCCATACCACTTTGACTTTCTTCCGAATTGTGGACGGATCGGGAGGCTCACCCCAGTTCGGATCGTCCATAATCCAGTCCTCCATGTCCTGGACCAGCTCTTTCTGGGTCTCGGGCAAGCCGTGCTGGTGAATGCGGACACAGAGTTCAACGTAGAATCGCTCCCAGTTGTGGCGCGTTGGCGCCCCGGGCCCGACGACAACGCGGCGCACAAGATCATTCTCCTCTTCGAACCTCTCGACTTCGGCCAGAACCGCCATCACATCGGCGGCCATGATCCTGGCCCCGTCAGGCGGCTTGACGATCCGCAAGGGTGCGTCAGCGCCCGGAGGCGTTGCCCGGCAGATCAGCACAGAGCGCTCCGCATCGGCATAAGATCGGAACAAGGGGCGCACCTGCGATGCGCGCACGGCCGCGTATTCGGCTTCCTGGCCATCTTCGAACTCGGCTTCGGGTAAGGCCACCACCAGCTCGATCTTGCGGCCCATCGCCCACTCGATGATCTTCAGCGGCGGGGTGTCCCACCGGCTCGCCAATTCGTCGACGGTATAGAATTCCTTGGGCGGAAACCCCATCACCTGCCTCCGGTCACCGCCTTTCTTGTTGGACGCCCCAAACACAGAGGGGGCGCACCTCGCCCTTCTGGGCGCGGTGACGTTGTGGCGAATCTGTTGTGAACTGCTCCCCTTCAGATTGTCATAAACCTGTCGCCAAGCAAGCCGGTTGCAGCACGCGTTTTGCGGTTTGAACCACGGTTGAACGGGAGCGGCGTAATTCCCTTTTCCTTTCCGCCGGTTTCCGCCTCTTCGCCGGTCCCTGCCCCGTGCTTGCCTCTCCTCGCCGATGACCAGCCCCGATCCCCGGGGCGGCGGCGCGAGGAGAAACCCATGGATACCAATCCCTTGAAGGAGGCGGGCGCCGATCCGGCGCTTCTGGATGGCTGGCTTGACCGGGCGGAACTGGCCCGGCAACTGGCCCTTTCCGTCGACACGTTGCAGCGCTGGGAAACCCGGCGAGTCGGGCCGCCCTGCGTCCGCGTCGGCCGCAAAGTGCTCTACCGGAAGGAGGCCGTCCGCGACTGGCTGAAGGAGCAGGAAGCCCGCAAAACCGGCCAGCACAAGGCCGTGGCCGGGCGGCGCTGAGGTGGGGGCGCCGATGACCAAACTCACCCCCGAGGGCCGGTTTCCGGTCCCTGCCCTGATCGCCGAGGCCCAGCGCGAACTTGACCTACGGCGCCAGTTCTACTGGGCCCGGGTCCGGGCCGGAAAGATGCGCCAGGACGATGCGCATCTGCGGATCGCACTGATGGAGGCGATCGTCAAACGCCTCACGGTGACGGCAAGCTCATGAGCCATCGAGCCACCAACTGGGCGATCCAGCAGCGCGGGTTGGCGCCTGCGACCAAGCTCGTCCTCTGGCATCTCTGCGACCGGCACAACCCGGATTACGGGTGCTTCCCGTCGCAGGACCAGTTGGCGGCCGATGCCGAAATCTCCCGCGCCAGCTTGAATGTGCACCTCGACAAGCTTGAACAGGCCGGGCTGATCCGCCGCGAACGGCGCCATTCTGAGGGCGCCCATAGGCGGCAATCGACCCGGTACTTCCTGGCCTTCGAGCCGGAGTTTTCGGCGCAGGCGGAACTGCCGTTGGCGGCCGAAAACCGGCCCGACCCATGTCCAGAATGCAGACATGGTAATGGGCAAAAGCCGTGTCCAGATTTCGCGAAAAGCCATGTCCAGAATCTGGACAATAACCCTGTAAGTAAAGAACCAGTAATTACTACCGCGCGTGACGCGGGCGCGACGCGCGAGGGCCCGGCTGACGCTTCGACCTACGACGAGGGCCCCGATCTGGACGCGGCAGAGGCCGCCTGTCTTGCCGCCTGCGGCGAAGGCATGGCACCGGCAGCGCGGGCGGCGATCATTGCCACCACGGCGACGATCGGCGCTTGGTTGGCGGCGAGCTACGACCTCGAACTGGACGTCTTGCCGGTGATCGCCGAGCGCACGGCCAAGCCCCGGGGAAGCCCGATCCGGACGTGGGATTACTTTTCCCAGGCGATCGCGGCGCGCCACGCCAAGCGGATCGCCCAGGCGGCAAGGCCGAAAGGTGCTGGGGAAGCTGGCGCGGGCCCTGCCGTCACGCCCGAAGATCGACTGGCGCGTCTGGCCGCCTGGCTGAACTCGGGCGCCTATGTGCCGCCCAGCGCCGTCACGAATACCCAGCGCGACGCCCTGCTGCGGGCGGGCCTTGTCACCGAGGCCGCCCTGCGCGCCCACCAAATCTACTAGCCCTGCCCCCTGACCCGAAGGAGCCCCCATTGCGCCTGACGCCCCGCGAGATCGAGGATCGCCTCGAAGAAGCTGCCTACACCCTGCGGAACCTACCCGAGAATGACCGCCCCCGCGGTTACGGCAATTCCTGGCCGCCGGTGGTGCACGATGCCAAGCACGCCTACGGTTACACACCCGAACGCCCGATGCGGGTGATCCCCAGCGCCGCCGCCATCAGCCGGATGGAGGAATGCTTAGACTGGCTGCTGATGCTGGACCCCGAGGATGCCCGGATCGTCTGGCTCCGGGCCGAGGGCGCCCGCTGGCGGCAGGTCTGTATTCGCGCCGGGGTGGTGCGATCGACCGCCTGGCGCCGCTGGGTGGCCGCTCTTCTGACCATCTCGAAGAAGCTGGAAAAGCTCGACAAATCAAAGGGCAAAGGCAAGGGCGCAAAACCCCTCACTGCAACCACCCGCGCAACCCCGCGCGAAAGCGGCGCAGAAACCGAGGACAACCGGCCCGATCCGTCGAACTTCGGGCGCGACACTTTCCCGGGTTTTGATGCATAAAAAGGGCAAGATGGCGAAGGGTGCAGGCGACTGATCGCTTCACTCCAAGCCCTCACCCCTGCTCCCGCCGCCGCTCTTGGGCTCGGCCCCCCGCGTTAGGTTCTCCCGGAAAGGAGACGTATGCGGGGGGCCTAGGCGCGACTAACCGCTAGTGACAGAACAAAAATCTGGGTCCGCGCCTTGGGTGCGCGCTTTGGGTGCGCGGGTGCGCACCTGAGGGCGCACCGCGTACCCGGAGGCCCTCCCGCCACCACTCCCCTGCCCCACCCAGGGCATCGCGCCGCCCCATGCGGCGCCTCCGCCCCCCGTCCACCTCATCCGGCCCGGTGTTCATCACCGGGCCTTTTTTCGTTTCTGGAGCCCCCCATGAGCCACGCTGCCACCAACTGGGCCATCGCCCAGCGCGGGCTGAAGCCTGCAACCAAGATCGTCCTGTGGCTGCTCTGCGACCGCCACAACCCGGACTACGGCTGCTTTCCCACCCAGGCGCGGTTGGCCGAGGACGCAGAGATGTCCATCTCGGCCCTGAACGACCATCTGGCAACGCTGGAGCGGCTTGGCCTGATCCGCCGAATCCGCACCCACGATCCGCACACGCACCGGCGCATGCCCACGCGCTACATCCTCGGCTTCGAGAAGGGGTTTCCGCAAGACCCAACGCCGGAAAGCGGAGATGGCTTTGCGCAAAACCCAGGCGAAAATGACACCCCATCTCCGGAAAGCACAGATGGGGCCATCTCCGGATTTGCGGGCGATCCATCTCCGGATTTTGCCAAAAGCCATCTCCGGAATCCGGAGAATAACCTTGTAAGGGAACCTTTAAGTAAACCAGTAAAGGAGGAGGAGGGCGCGCAGGCGCGCGAGACCGAACTCGATCAGCTTTTCGAGGAGCTGCTGACAGCGCTAGGCCTCGATCCCGAAGGCGACCTGCCCGTTTGGTGGCAAGGCTGGCCAGCCAGGGCCCACGTGCGCCGCTGGATCGACGATCTCGGCCTGACGGAAGACCAGATCATCGAAACCGCCAGGGCAACCCGGCTGGAGCACCCTGCCCCGCCCGATGGCCCCAAGGCGCTGGACCGGGCGATGGAACGGGCTGCGAAGCATAACTCGCAAACTTCGGCGGCATCTCCGAAACCATCGAACGGCAAGCGGCAGTCCAAGCCGAGTCACGGACCCCGGCCCAGCACCGACGAGATCGCGGCCTTCTACGCCAACATGGTCAACTCGGACGGCTTCCTGCCCGCCAACACCATCAGCAACACCATCCGCGACGCCATGATGTCCCGCGGCCTCGTCACGCCGGAACGCCTGCGGGCAAGGGGAGTTCGTTGAAATCTATCGTTGCCGCCCTCGTTTCGGCCGGTTGACGACTTCTTTCGCATCGCCAAGAGCGCACGCTGTGTCCATGTCATCTAGCGTTCAGAACATAGGTGATTGCTTGAAAACCAACCAAACGATGCCGTCCATCATCAGGTCTGCGGCACAAAGAGTCGGTCACATGCCGTGCGTGTTCCACACAGGTATAACACCGACTTGGCGCGGGACATGCCCACATAAAGAGTTTCGCGATCCGCGGTCAGATTGGGGCGGTCAAAAGCCCAGAGAATGATCACGCCGCGTTCAAGCCCTTTGAACCGTGCAACTGTATCGACGGTCAGACGCCCCTTTTCGAAGTCCTCTATTCTGCCAAGCGTGGCGGTCTTGGGCAGTGGAAAACTCTTCAGCGCTCTCTCTCGCTCAAGCCGGTCGCTCGGATCGCAGAGAAGTATGGCGACATCATGCGGCTCCACCGCCTCATCGGTCAGGAGCCTTGTCACCACACCACAAATCGCCTTGGCCTGCGCAGTCAAGTCCGCAGCGACGATACATTCGACGGCGACGCCTGATATCTGGGGTGGTTCTACCGGCGCCCCCCTGTAATGTCTGTAAGCTGCGGCGTGAATGGCGTCGGTGTTTCTGCAATTCCTGTCCAGCACCATAGGCTCGCCCGGAACGGGGATGTTCGACGAGCGGCGGTAGATGTCCTGATTCTCGTCGAGGAACACGTACAGCATGGCCTCATCCGGCTTCGTCAGCATCATTTCGAGCGGGAGCCAATACTCGTCACCAAAATCCTGCGCCTCATCGACGACGATGGCATCGTAGCGAGGCCCCAGAGCATCGACGGCGTTCGCTAGTGCCAACGGCATCTGCTGTTGGAACTCATCAGCGCCCGGCAAGTCGTTTCTCGCCTCTAACAGCAAGTCGCGTCCGAGTTTTTCCTTCGCCCTCGCGATCCATCGATGGCAGACCTGATGGAATGTCGCGACATCAAGCCCTTCGATGCCGACGGACTGCTCCCGAAGATGATCCGCAAGACCGCGATTGTAGCACACCAGCAACGTTCGCAAGCCCTCGGCCGCCAAACGAGTGCCCTTCTCGCGAGCTATCAACGTTTTCCCTGTGCCAGCACCACCTGCGATCATGACGCGTCGCTGCCGCCTCAGGACATCCAGGATCGAAGCCTGCCGTTCGGTCAAGGTCAGCCTCGCCACATCTTCATCCGCGATACGTGCCGAAAGGAGGGGCCTCGTAGTGGCTGCTCGCGCGAAAAGAGCGACTAAAACGTCGACCCCGTTCCTGCCGATCGGCCTGACCGTACCATCTCCGTCCGCCCAGTAGCTGAACGCTTGATTTACCCAGGCGCTCAGCGCATTCAGGTTGCTGCGGTCGCCAATTAACTCGCCCGGAGCATCCGGACCCCTCAAGCGGTCGGCATCACCAACATCTGGAAAGAAGGCCGCGTAACCGACCACGAAACGTCCGACGGCGAGCTTCTTCCAGGCGCGACTCTCATTGATCTTCTCCAGTATTGAGAACTTTCCACGCCTGGCCTGGTCGAACGGATTCTTAATCTCGTGCTCGACCCCGTGCCTGTCTGTGGATCTCCAGATTCGGTCACGGTAATCCAGCGACACCCGTCCGCCCTTTACTTCGACGACAAGCACGCCGTGCATTGGGTGGAGGATCAGAATGTCGGTCTCCCCCTCCCTCGGGCCGGTGCCACCGGGTCGCGCTATCCACGCGACGGAGTGAAGAACCACGAACTCGGGTCCGAGCTGCTCACCTAGACTCTTGAAGAGCTCAAGCTCTGCCTTCGAGTCCGATGCCGCCCTTGTCGGTTCAGGGAAACACCTAGCCATCAGTCGATTATCTTTAGTTGGGCATTGAAGGGGAGAAAACGTTTCCCCTCTATTGTACCGAAATCTACGACGACGCTCGGTATAGCGCCGCGCGACTTGATCTCAACGATGGTACCTTTCTTCCAGAGCTTATGCTCGACCTTGAGACCTACCTTAAGGTAAACTTCCCTAGCAGACGCTCGCTCCTCGGACATTTCACGCCAATTGTGATCGAACCAGTACTCATCGACCTTGCTGAACGGGTTAGCAATGGCTGTAACCCTCTGTCGCTCCAAATCGCGCGCATGCTCAACGACATAAATCCAGAACTCCCCCGGATGCTCACGAGCCATAGAAAACTGGACTTGACTGAGCTTTATGCCGCGCTCCGTCCACTCATTCTCCAAGCCCTTTACCTCAATAAGGCGCCGCTGACCACTAGGTGACTTGGAAACGATATCAAATCCAGGATTGAAGTGCGGTTGGCGTTCCGGCACCCAGCCTCGCGCCTCTTCGTAGCTCAGGGCTGCCTTCATTGCCGCAGCATCAATCTGATCGGACAGGTCGCCAGTGCCAGATGCCACCGTGGCATCCCCCTCGCCCCTTGCGCCGCTGCGAGCGACATACGAAAGCATGCGCGAACGGCGCGCCTCACGATCTGCCACTGCCTCTTTGGCCACAGTCGTTCGAGGGCGTGAAGTGGGGCTTTGGGCTACAGAAGAGCGACTTCCAGCGGCAGACTCGACACCTGCAGTGGTCCCGATTTCGCTGCGCTCGGCACCAAATTCCTCGCGGCGTGTGGCGGAGCCATATTCGTCGTCTGCGTCGAGGTCTGTGTCTCCGGTATCATTTGAGTTGTCGTCCGGTCCGTAACCTTCCACGTCATGGATTTGACGGCCAATTAGTTCGCTGCCACCTTGGGCCCTTTCGGTTGCGGCCTCCGCTTTGTCTTTAGTGTGCGAAACACCCAGACCTTCGGCGGCAACTTCCCCTACTGAACGGTTCTGGCTTTTGAATGCCACCTCGGCGGAATCGTCGCAGTTCTCGTCTTCTTCGACCTGATCCGACCCAACCTCGTCTTGGAGTTCTTGTCCCACCTTGAACTCAACTCCAGCGTCCAACGGCGGCTTGTAGTCCGATGTCCGCAACGCTTGCTCTGCGTCGGATCGGTCACTGCAAGACATGATGTACGCCGCCGTAAGACACAGCGGACGAATGTCCGTGGCCGGACAGTGCCGCTCGACCGCTGCAAAGATGGCCCGGAAAGCGGCTACCCAGTCTGGATACCCATTAGGTGCCTTGAGATGGAGAATGGCAGTTTCCTGGTCAAGAAAGGCGGGTGCTTCTGATGGCAGCGAGCGGACGGGGGGTTCGAACACGTCAATCTCGGCATTCACTAGCAACCTCTTGGAAAAACTGATCTCTAGGCGCTGCAACAGACTGTTCATGGCAACGAGGGTCGCCCTGTTTGGTGCCAACCAAAGCAGCAAATCGATGCGCGTTCGAAGTAACTCAGTGGCGCCAGGGGCTTGGTTCCCATCTGGAGGCTCCGCAAGACGAAACTGAGCGATGTCCGAGAGCGCCAAGATGTCTAGGCGCTTCAGGAGCCGTGTTGAGGCCGAACGGCTCGTGTCCAATCGGAAAAGCCGGTGGTTCAGTTCTGACCCAAACGCGTCTGCCAAATGCTGCGAGTCCAGCCAAATTGCATCATCCGTAAACATCGGATCGCCGTCGACGTTGAGGAATGCAGCCTCCCCGGCAAGAAGGTCGACGGCCTCAGTAGCGCCCTCGTCCTCACGTTCGAGAGCCTCGGCAGTTGCTGCGAGGCAGCGGCCGTGAACGGCGATATCAGCGATCGATACTTCGTGGCCACTGGCGATCTTAAGTGCCAGCGCTGAGTAGTGGCGCGGCTCAGGGGAGTCGACGACCCCTAGTCGCCGATAGAGTTGGTCGCGCTGGCGCATTCGGTTGCTCGCCGAGTGCCAGTATCCCCCAAAAGGCGGCGGCTCCCAGAACACCTCCTCGGCACTGATGAACCCGACATCTGAGAAATGGATGAATTCGGTTCCAACGAGTCGGTCAATACAACCGGCATCGTCCTTCTCCAAACGCTCACTGAGGATCTGGTAGGTGAAGTCGTGAACTGGCAGGCCCGATGCCATGCATTGCTCGAGATGTGCCACGATGGTCTCTGTCGGAGGCTCCGATGGCATGCCGATCAAGTCGAGAAATTCGTTGACCACGGACGTCGACTGGCGGAGAGCCGTCATCTCCACGACCGGCACCTGCGAGGCAAAGCCAGCAGCTCGTCCGGCCCTATAGACACTGGTTGGGGTATACAGCTGACCCTTGTCCAACGCCCCGTCCGCAATTGCTGTCAGAAAGAAGATCTCGCTCAGACCGCTCAGTACCAATCGATCATCGTCGTCGAAATGGCTCCACCGGTCTAGGACGTGCTTGATGATGCGAGTCGTCCCTTTGACGACTTCATCAAGGCCAGCGCCTGACTCCGCGAGCGTTTCTATGCGATCGACGATGTGCTGCGGCGCTACCGAGAACGGCATCCCCAGCCTCTCGAGGAGGTCTTTTGCGCGGGCGACCTCAGGGAACCAGCTTTCGTCCACCCATAGGGCTGGCTCATCGCCAAGGATCAATGAGAGCGGCGCAGTCCAAAAATATGCTTGGCTGGCCATCACGAACTCACCGGCCCGTGTTCGGACGAACGGGATCTTGGCCAGGGCCCGAAGGGTCCCGTCCTCATCCAATTGCGACCGGTGGTTCAGTACCTCCGTCATTAGTTGGCGGTACTCTTCGCGTGTCAGATCGTCCCCGAGCAGCGCTTCTAGATGATCCTCCACATAACGCCGGAATGTAAGGACATCGACATCCAAAACCTCTTTCGCAAATTCCCACGTTCCCGGCGCGAACAAGTCCACATCGACGACCTGGAAATGCCCAACCGGGTCACGAAAACCTCCAGGCAGTTGGCCGCGTGAAGGGCTGACGAACTCGGACCGCGTCCGAAGAATGGGGACATCCCGCAAGGTCTCTGCTACGTCGTCGTTGCCCCGATCCCGCGGAAACGCAGTAAGCAGCCCGTAGAACCGGCGGATGTCGCTCTCGGCCAGTCCAATGACCGCCTCCGCAGAAGCTTCATCCGAGATCACTTTTGCCAAATCGACGGACAGATCATCCAGCAGGTACTCCTTCACAAGGGCAGAAAGGTTAGGGAATGACAGAACGTCAGGGTGCGCCACCCGGCATGTTGGAATGACCTTGAGGAGTTCTCTTACGAACACGCCTGCGGGGATTTTGCGTGCACCATTGGCGCTGACCGGCCGTTTCTCGACGTCGAGAAGGACCTCAACTGCCTTCAGTCTCGCAAGTACCGTCTGCAGTCCGCTTCGGTCTTTGGACGCTCCAATGAGCAGGTCGATGGCAGGCCAAAGCCTTGGTAGGAAGCCAGATCCACCCTCAGCCTGCCTTCCTTCTTCGAGAGCCGTCACCACTACGGATAGCCTCAGTTGTTGCGATCCAACACTGCTGAGCACTGTCCAAAATGGCCGAATATCTCCGTGAATGAGCGGTAGGCCCAGTTCTGCGATCGCATCCTGATCTAGGGTTGTCATATCCTCTGGCGGCAATGCTGCTTGGTTCGGCAAGCACCATGTACCTCGCGTACTCCACACCGAAGGGGTGACCGAGACGACCTTGCTCAACTTCTCCCAGAATGCACTGAACGCTTTTTCGGTCCTTCTCTGAAAGGCAGCTAGAGCGAGTGTCCAAAGCCGGGTCGGACCGAGCAAATCGCGCAAACGAACAAAGTTCTCCGCAAGCGCTGCCGCTGCAGCCGCGATCAGCGCCTCATTCCAGTACCGGTCGTGTTGCTCCCCTTCCAAAACAATTGCTTGGCGACTCGCGTGGGGGAAAAAGTCGCCATTAACGTGGACAGGCATGCCTGTCGTCTGGCGTGTTGGGAGATAAGCGTAAAGCAAGCCCTCGATCGTTTCTGATGTTAAAGGAACCGCCACGCTGACCTTCGTGGCGCGCTCGAGACGATTCAGTGCCTCGTATTTCTCGCGCAGGCCTAGTTCCACGAGGATATCGTCGGCGGTTCGCGAGAGCAGCAGCCAGTGCTGAAGGTCACCGGACGGCTTGAAATCGAGCATCACTTCTTCTGCAGATCTATCGATAGCAACCTCGACCACAATCTCCCCGTTACGCCGAAGCTCCACTCGACTCAGGTGCCTAAGAAAAAGAAGGCTGCTCTTCAAAACCTGCCCGATTTCGACAACAACCTTGTCTGCCACGTCGGGCGGTGTTGGCGAGGCGTTCAGCCCGGTCCGTACCTCCGATGCGGTCAACGCCCAAGGCAAGACGAACTGGGTGCCATGGAAATGCGGAATTTCATTCCTCATGACCTCTTGAGTTTGCGGATTCAACTGCAGCTCTATGGCACCAGATCGAATCGTTGGAGTATCAGTAATCTGATACACCGATACAAAGCCAATTCCGAACCTACCGATCTGGTCCTGATCTTGAATCTTGCTTCGGCTGCCCATTTCGGCGATCGCATGGAAGTTGCAAGGGCGATGCAGACCTTTAGGGTCTCCGCTCTTGCGCCATGGGCACTCTGGATCGTGCATCCCACAGCTTGAAAAAGTTGCTCCATTCTCGACGACCAATGCTTCATCGCGCGCATCGAAGGAGAGGTTCGTCGCCCCCGCATCGTCAGCATTCTGGATGAGCTCCAGTGCCATGATGCCGTAGCCTTGGAGCCCCTTCAGCGCCTGCTCGATGTTTCCCAGCAGGTTCGCACGATATGGGATGGACCGCCCAAGTGGAGCAGACGCCCGGTGCGATGCGACATCGGTATTCGGCGACTCTTGACTGTCTGCCTGCGGGATTTTTTCGTTCAACAACAAGCCTCCAAAGTTTAAACAACCGTAACGCCCGCCCCGTTCATCGGGAAGGCACTTTGATAATCAGTGGGTCGCAGACTCTCGGCAACCTTCATCCTCCGGCAGCTGTGTGCCTGCAATCGGAATAGTTGATTGTGGTAGTCCCGCGACAAGGGGGGATAGAGCTTCTCCGCTCCGAACAGGTCGCTCGTGCCCGCCTCAACGACCGTTAGTTCTGCGACAAAGACCACCGAAGCGGGGGCTCATCCGCCAACACTGGTGACAAAGGGAGCGCCCTCCCGGGCTTCGATCGCCAGCACAGCGAGGTCGCGGTATCGGGCCAACGCCTTCGGGCTGGAAGAGACCGGATTGATTGGAATGGCGCGCAACCCGGTGGCATCCGCCTTTCCGGCCATCTCCACCAGCGCGGCGAGCTTGGCGCGGAAGCGAGCATGGGTCGCGGCGGAGAAATCGGGAGGAGGGGGCAGTTCGCCTTCTCTGGCCTTGGCCTCGAGGTCGGCATCCCGGCGGCGACGCGGGGCGCTGGACGCGGCGGCGGGTTCGGCCTCGGCAATCGGGGCAGGTTCTTGGGCCGGTTCCGGCGCGAACCGGGGCGGCACCGGTTCTACCGGGGCCTGCGGCTCGCAGGTGTCGATTTCAGCCACTAGCCGCCCCTCGGCGGTCTCGAAGCCCGGAGCGGTCAGGATCGCCTTGACCGCCTTGGGGGCGCGATCGGCACCGATCTTGGCGGCCAGTAGCCGCTCGAACCGTTCGGCGGCGGCGGCCACGCTGGCGCTGCGCCCCAAGGGGGCCTCGCTCAGGCGCTGGGCGAGGCGGTTGATCTGGACGGCGGAGAGGTTGGTGAACATCGGGGCCTCCTTCACGCGTTCTTGATGTGGGCGGAGCGGCCTTCGGCGGTGACCGCGTAGATCATCGTGCGGCTGTCGCCGAAGGTTGCGGCAAAAGCCTCGGCCTGATCGATCCCATCGAACCGGGCGCGGATGCGGGTCGCGGGTTTCGACCCGCGGCAGGCGATGAAATGGTCGGCGGCGGCGAGGCAATTGGCCTCAAAGCCGGTCATCGGGGTAGTCTTGGCGGGCATCGGAAACCTCCGTTTCAAGGTGTCGCAGACATTGCCGAGACCATCCGAAGAGCAAGTCCAAATCACTGACTTAATTGGATAATGTCGCAAGATGGGGCTGTCGCGGCGCGCCTATGCCGCCTTGCGCGGGGTGCATGAAAGTGCTGTGCGCTAGGCCATCGCCGCGGGGCGGATCAGGATTGAAGCGCGGTTTCGAAGCTGTCCGTCGATGGCAGTATCAGAAGCCCCGATAGCGAGGACGCTGCTGCCTTCTCAACCCTGAAGGCGGCAGAGACACTTCATAAGCCACAGCACTGCAATGGGCTGTGGCTTGCAACGTTGCATCTGCCAAGCAGCGGTAGCCCTATTCGGACACCGCCTCTGCGATCACGGTAGACAACTCGCTTCCAACCCTCAGGAAACCCAAGAGCCGGGCGATTGCGCGGATGAGGTCATCACCATCAACGTCTCCGCTTTCCTGACGCACGAGTGCCGCGGCCGCCACGATCTCGCATGTCGGAATATAGGCAGCCTTCAGCAAGCTGCCTGTTTCGGCCGAACGGTCCCTGACAGGCGGGGCCGCTGCCTGCGCCTGCGTCATGAGGAAAGAACCGTCCTGGATCAGGATGGGGTCCTGCCGGAGTGCTTGCCGGACTGCCCTGCCAGTCGCCTCGACAATCCGGCTGCCCGCCTTGGTCTTGCCGAAGGCCGTCGTGATCCGGCGGGCGACCTCGTCGATATGGATCGGGCCTTCGATGACCACGATCTTGCTCACCAACTCTGCGAGTTGGGCGACTGGAGCCTCATGCGGCTCGACGGTAGATCGGACCGTAAGCTCGGCCCGGACATAAGCAGGCATCTTGAGGGTCAGGTGATCGATGTCTAACGGCCCCGGCTCGGGTTCGGCAGGTGCCTCGATCTGGGGACGCGCACTGGCATGATTGGCGCCGCGCACGCGGATGCCGGTCTCGATCTGTTCGCGCGCACGCTCCAGCGCAGCCTTCAGCCGTTCGATCTCGCGCTTGCGGTGATGGAACCAGTCGGTGCTCCAGATCCGATGGAAGCGCCAACCGAGGTTTTCCAGGATGTCCTGCCGCAGCCTGTCGCGTTCCCGCGCCCACAGGGCGCTGTGATAGGCGGCACCGTCGCATTCCACCGCGACCAGATACTGCCCCGGCCGGTCCGGGTGGCGCACGCCAATGTCGATGCGGAACCCTGCACTGCCGACCTGTGTGTCCGCCAGAAACCCAAGCGAGGTGATGACTGCGGCCACATCCTCCTCAAACGGGCTATCAGCTTCTAGCCCGGTGGGCGCGCGAACGTCCATGATCCCGGTCTTGGCATAGTCGAGGAAGCGCTTCAGCACGCGCGGCCCATCGCGGCTGACGCGCGACGGGTCGATATCGCCCGGATCGAAAGAGGCGAAAACCTCGCACCGGACGCGGGCGCGCGAGAAGAGAACATTTAGTCGCCGCTCGCCGCCCTCCCCATTCACCGGGCCGAAGGACATGGAGGGCAGCCGCCCGCCCGGTTCCTGCGGGCCGTAGCCAACGGAAATCAGGATCACGTCGCGCTCGTCGCCCTGCACATTCTCGATGTTCTTGACAAAGACGTCCTCAGATTTGCCCTCACGCAGGTAGGCGTCCAGAACCGGGTCGCGGCGGCGGTGCAGTTCCAGCACCTCGGTCAGCATGTCGGCCTGGGCCTTGGAAAAGGCCACGGCACCGAGCGACAGGTCGGGCCAGGCGCGGGCATGGTCAGCCATCGCCTTGACCACCGCCTCGGCCTCGATGCGGTTGGTCCCTTGCCGCCCAAGGCCGCTTCCGCCGCGCGCATAGACGCCCGGCACCCGACGGAACTTCAGCCCATAGTCCGGGTCAAGCTGGAGGGGCGATGGCGGCAGGACCAGCCCGTCGCCGTAGAATTCGGCGTTCGACACCCGGATCAGCGAGGGATCGCGCGACCGGTAGTGCCATTCGAGCATGCGCTGCCGCAGCCCCCGCGCCTCGCACAGCGACAGGATGCTTTCCATATCGGCGGCGGTGGCGCCGACGGGAGCCTCCTCGTCCTCGTCGTTCTCCTCCACATCATCGACAAGGCGGTCGAAGAAGGACGTAGGCGGAAGCTGTTTCTGATCGCCGACCACGACAATCTGCCGGGCGCGTGCAATCACGCCCAGCGCATCCTCGGGCCGGATCTGCGAGGCCTCGTCGATCACCAAAAGATCGAAGGTCACGCAGCCCGGCGGCAAGAACTGCGCGACAGAGATCGGGCTCATCAGCATCACGGGCTTGATCCGCTGAACCATAGAACCTGCGTTCTTCATCACCCAGCGGATCGGCTTATGCCCCTTCTTGCGCCCAATCTCGCCCCGGATCACACCCATCTCGCCCACCGTGCCGCGCGGCATCTGGGCAAAGTGGTTCGACAGGATCAGCGTCTTGGTCGCCTCGATCCGGTCCTTTTCCAGATCGCGGAACAACGTGACCAGTTCGTGCCGGTCAAGTTGCGGCAAAAGGTTCAGATCAGGGCGGGCGGTTCGAGCGGCATTCCAACGCGCCTCGGCGCAGGCATAGGCGAACTCCTGTTCGGCCCGCTCCGGTTCCACCCGGCCCTCGGAGACCGCATCCACGATGCTGCCAGCCCCCGCGCCCACAGCCGCGGCGATGGACCGGGCAAGCCCTGCCCAGTCCCCGTAACGCGACGGATCGGCCGCCATCTGCGCAAAGGCGGCCCGCAGTTCGCCGAGAGGCGATGTGTCGATGTCCACCCCAAGCCCGGCCTGTGGTAGATCAAGCCGCAACCTGGCAATCGGGGCCGCGATGCGGTCGTGGCACGCCGTGATGCGCGCCGTCAGGTCCGCAGCCGCGCGCCCCGGATCGGGCAGCGCGCCCAGCGACGCGACAAGCTGCGCGGCAGTGTTGAACGCCCCTGCCCGCCGCACCGCCGCCAGCCAATGCGCTGCAGCCTGAACCTCGGCAAAGGACGTACGTTCGCCGCGCCATTCGGGGCCAAGGGTGGCTTGCAGCCAAGGCTCCTCCTCAGCCAGCCGCGCTCGGCGAGCCTGCACGTCAGCTAGTTGGTCAAGAAGGGCCAACCGCTCAGACGGGGGCTTCGGCAAGGCGCCAGTCAGAAGGCTTGCCAACTTGGCTGATGCCCGGCGATAGCCGCCAAAGAGGCGCGAAAAGAACGAGGCCTGCCCGCGCACCAGCGCCGGGCGCAACGCGGCTAGGTTGGTGCTCCAGGCGGGGGCTGCAAACTGCGCCTGCGCCGCCTTATGCGCCGCGGCCCAATCAGCCCCTGCACCCAGCGCTTCAGCCAGGCGCGGATGGGCGGCATGATCGAACAGGGTCGGGATCAGGGCAGTCGCGCCGGGCGGTTGGCTTGCCAGCGACCTCAGCCCGGCGGTCAGCGCGGCCGCGTCGGACAGGGACTGCGGAACGGGAAGATGAAGGGCCTGCGAAATCCGCGCAGCCTCGGCCTGCACGGCATCTATGTCCGCCAGCGCGGTGGCGAGTTCGCCCTCCAGCCGGGCGAGGTCGGTCGGTTGGAGATCAAGCGCGGTCGTGCCGCGATAGGGATGATCCTCTGGCGAACCCACACGGCCCAGCGCCGTCACGAACCCGGCGATGGCCCCCAGCGCTCGGGTGCGCGCCGCAGGGTCCAACGCGGCCAGCCCATCCAGCGGGATCGAAGGGGGCGGTGCCCCCTTGCCGATATGGCCCACGATTTCCGAAATTGCACGGAACGGCGTCTCGGCGGTCGGCGGCAAGGGATCGTGCAGCAAGGCCGCGATCTGGTTCAACTGATCGCGCGTTGCGCGCAGCCGTGCCGGGTCCGCCGCGCCGGGCAGGGCCTTGGCACTGGCCATCAGGGTCCGGCCCAGTTCCTGCGCCAGCGCCTTCTTGTTGGCCGTGCGGGAATGAAGTTCGAGGCAGATATCCCGCAGTCCCGCCCGCACAAGCCGGTCATGTACCACTGACAGCGCTGCCATCTTTTCGGCCACGAACAGCACCGACTTGCCGTCATGCGCCGCCGCCGCGATCAGGTTGGTGATGGTCTGGCTTTTCCCCGTTCCGGGCGGCCCCTGCACCACAAGGCTCGCACCACGACGCACTTCCTCGATCACCTTGGTCTGGCTGGCATCCGCGTCGATCACCTGGATGATCTGCGCCGGGTCCAGAATGTCGTCCAGCTTGTCGTCCGGGCCAAAGATCGGCGCATCTTCTTCGAACCCTTCGGCCAGTAACCCGCGCAAGAGATCGCTTTCCGCAAAGGCATTCACCGGCCAGGTGCCTGGGTCCAGATCGCGGTGCATCAAGAGCTTGGCAAAGGAAAAGAACCCAAGTTGCATCCCGTCGCCGTCGATCGACCATCCGGGCTTGCCCGCGATCACATCCTGAACTTTGGCGAAGTAGTCTGACGGTGCCCAATCCTCGGCCTCTTCCACTTCGGGAAGCTGGAGTCCAAAATCCTGCCGCAGGCGTTCCTGCAGCGGCAGGTTGGTCGAGATATCATCCTCGCGTGTCTGAATGTCGTAGGTCGAAGTGCGTTCGTTCCGCACCAGTTGCACCGGAAGCAACACCAGCGGGGACTCGCGCACCACTTCGGACGACGGGCTTTCGCGCCAGCGCAGGAACCCGATGGCGAGGTAGAGAATGTTGAGACCCTGTTCCTCCTCCGCCGTGCGCGCATCCGTCGCCAGACGCAGCAAGCGGCGAGCCAGGGCCTCTGGCCCTAGCGGCACCTCGAGGAAGCTGTCAGTGACCCGATCGGAGGTTGACGGCAGATCAGCCTTAGGCAGGGCCAGCAGCATCTCCTGTCCTCCGGCCGTCTTGTCCTTGCCCAGGGCCTTGAACCGCATCTTGCGGCCGTTGACCCGCAGTATGGAAAAGACCTCGTCGGCATGTTCGTTGATCACGTTCAGACAATTGGCACGGGAATTGGCGCGGTTGACGTGCACCAGCCGGTTCCGGGTGCCGGTATCCAGAAGCTTGCGGCGCGCGGCCTCGAGAACCTTGGAAACAGTTTTCTCTTTATTTTCAAACATCACATTCGTTCCGGTTGCGCCAAATCCATTTGGGCGCGAAGCTGCCTCAGGTGTCAAGGCATGGCCGGTCTGCCTTAGTGGGGGAATCAGTTGATAAGTAGGTCATTTGGGTTTTCGAGATTGGTTTTCATTGCACCCGCACGGCCCGGAACTCTCCCTTTAGCTGGCGGCGCTCTGTCGTGAGGCTCGATCCACTGCTCTATGCCCACCCGCTGACCGGCGCAGTGATGCCCGTCACGACCGACCTTCTGTCAGAGACCTACCTCGCTCCAATTGCCGATGCCTGGGATATCGGAGGGGCACTTGCAGACCCCTCGGCACCCTGGGCCGAAAGCCTGCAAGTTGCACCCACAGAGACGCAAGACGCGGTCGAACGGGCCCTGCGCGGGGTGATGCAAGCAACACCCGGCCTTGATCCGGCGGAATTGAAGCCGGATCGCCTGCCCCTGTCGCGGGCAAAACGGCACCTGGAAGCCCTGCGCAACATCTGGGCTGCGACAGGCACCTTGCCCGAGGATCTGGCCGTTATCCGTCATGTGCTGTCGTGCGACGCTGAGCAGGCCGTGGCCCCTCTGCCTGTTCTCGACCTTGGCGACGATCCATTTTCGACCCCAGCCGAGGCCGCTTTGGCCGCGCAGCTTTGCCGCCACCACGGATCAGCGCCGTCCGCCCGGCTTGAGGCCTGGCGCGCCAGTCAGCCGCAAGGGGCAGCGGCGGGCGCCTTTTCCCATGTGCAGCGCAATCTCTTGGGAGGTGCACCGACCGTGGCAAGGGATGCGACGCTCGGTTTCTTCGCTTTGCGCGACAGCCTGGCTGAAGCGCAATTCGCGGCTGCCCTGTCCCGTCGGATGCTTGAGGATGGCAGCGCTGCTCAGCCCTCTGACATTGCCCTTCTGGTTCCTGAAACGCCGACACGCCTTGCGCATCTGGCCGAAGCGTTTGCGGATCAGGGTGTGCCCCTGTCCGGCCTGACTGAAGGGGCTGGCCTTCGTGATCTGGCGGGCGAAGTCGCGACATTGGCGCTGCGATGCTTGCGCCCGCCTGCGCCTGCAATGGCGCTGGCCAGTCTTGCTGTCCTGCCCCTGATGCCGTGGCCCGCAGCCACTGGGGCTGCCCTGGCGCGCGATCTGATGCGTGGGAACTACAAGCCAAAGGCGGCGGACCTGTTGCCGGACAAGGCTGCTACGCTTTGGGAGGCCTTGCGGACCGGCGCGACCACGGGTGCGCAACTGGCCTTCAAGCTGGGCCTGCTGGCCGAAAGCCTGACCGCCCCGCCCGGACTGGAACCAGCCCGCAGCGCCGCGCAGGGCCTTTTGCGCCGCTTGCAAGCGGCGGTGGGCGATGGCGCGCCCGACTGGCAGGCGCTGTCCCGGCTGGCAACATTTTCCACCGCGTCAGCCCCACCCAGCATGCGCCTTCTCGACGGCGTAAGCCTCCTGTCCGCGTCGGACCTGCCATGGCGCGGGGCGCGGCATCTGATCGTGACCGGCTTTGCCGCAGGGGCCTATCCATCGGGCGTTCCCACGTCGCCGTTCTTTCTGGACAGCGAAGTTGCCCTGATCCGCGACACCCATGGCCTTCACCTGCCCAGCCGAGAGGCGGCCCTGCGCCGTGGCCTTGCCCTGTTCGCACGGCAAATCGGGGCGGCCTCGGACAGCGCCACCATCCTTTGCCCGCAGCGCGACGGCATGGGCCGCCCGCTAACCCCTCCGATGACGCTGTCGCTGATCGCCCGCCTTCTGGAAGGGGGCGAGAAAGGGTTGGTGCAGGACCTGACCGCGCTGCCCCCGGTCAGTTGGCCAACGGCCCACCGCAGCGTTCCGCCCCTGCCCGCTCCTGCCGCGCCCCTGCCCGAGGGTGGCATGGTCCACCTTGGCCGCCGCGACCTCCTTCGCTTGCATGAGGACGAAGCGGGCCGTGCCAAGCCCCAATCCCCCTCACGGCTGGAATCGCTGCTAGTCAGCCCGCTTGCTTGGTTCCTGGGCGAAACCGACGCAACCGACATCCCTTGGGCGCCCGAAAAGCTTGACATCTTGCTGGCGGGCACCCTGGCGCATCACGTGCTGGAACACGTCTTTGCGCCAGACGCGGCCTTGCCCGATCCGGCCGACCTGCCCGGACTGACCGAAACGCATCTGGCCCAAGGCATCACCCGCCATGCGCCCTTTCTGGCCGCTGCCGAATGGCAGTTGGAGCGCGAAACCCTGCGACGCGAGGCATTGCGCGCCACACAGGTCTGGCATCGCATCCTAGGCGAAACCGGGGCGCGCATCCTAAAGAACGAGTTCCGGCTGGAAGGCAACGCCCACGGCATCGACATCCGCGGCCGTGCCGATTGCATCCTGCTACTGGGCGACGGGCGGCTGGTAATCGTCGACCACAAGAAAAGCGGATCGACCCGGCGACGCATGCGCATGCGTGCAGGCTGGGACCTGCAGATCGGCCTCTACCGCGCGATTCTGGCCCGCCCGATCAGGGCCGAGGGCGACGGGCTGGACCTTGTCGCCGAGCAGAGCCCAGCGATCGCCTATCACCTTCTGAACGACGGGACCGTGCTGGCCAGCGGCCTTGATCCCGCCCCGGGCGGGCGGGTGGAAGGTGTGGAGGGCGACATCTCGGCCAAGGCCGTGGCGCTGTTGCAGACCCGGCTGGCCGAGGTTGGGGGCGGATCAATCCGCCTCAACGGCACCGAGGATGAAGCGGCCTTCGGCAAGACAGCCGCCCTGACCGCCTATGCGCTAGATGAGAGCCCCCTTCTGCGCCGCTTCATGGTCGAGGGGTTGTCGATCGACCTGCAGCCCAACGAGGAGGAGGAGGCGCCATGACTCTGACCATCGTCCCGGCAGGCGCGGGCGCGGGCAAGACCTACCGCATCCAGACCCAGTTGACCGCATGGGTCAAGGACAAGGTCGTGCGCCCCGACCGCATACTTGCCGTCACGTTCACCGAGGCCGCCGCCGCCGAACTGTCGGGCCGCATAAGGCAAAGCCTGCTGGCCGCCGGGATGGTCGAGGACGCGATGGCGGTGGAGCGGGCCTATGTCTCGACCATCCACAGCCTTGGCCTGCGGCTGATGACGGAACACGCCCTTGCCTCCGGTGCCACCCCGCAGCCCCGCCTGCTGCACGAGGCAGAGCAGGACCTGCTGATCCGCCAGGAACTGGCACGCTGCCCGATCCTTGAGGGTATTGCCGCCGATCCCGACCGCTTCGGCCATGCCGCAACCTTTGCCACCAGTGCCGAAGACGGGCTGAGGCGCCGCGTGTTGGACATGATCGCGCTTCTGCGCGGTCTGGGCGAGGTCGGTCTGTCCGATCGTCTGGCACCCGAAGCCTGTGATCGCATCCGCACGCTCTGGGGGCCGGTTGTCGCCGATCCCGCGCCCATTCGCGACTGCCTGACGCAGGCTGTCACGGCCCTGCTGAACGCCTATCCGGGCGGTGCCTTGGCTCCCGGGCAGAACGCAACGGCAGAAAAGGAGTTCCGCCGCGATCTGGCCCGCCTCCGCGCGGCGCTGGAACCGGGGCGGCTGGACCGGGACTGGAAGCTGTGGAACGACCTGCGCGGCCTGCGGCAGACCAAGCGCGGCGCCCCCACACCACCCGGCTATGACGCGCTGGCTGATCAGGTGATGCAGGCGGCGGCGGGCGTGGTCAGCCATCCCGGCCCCCTTGCCGACGCCTGCACCAACCTGACCGCGCTGGTCACCGGCGCGCAGGCGATCATGGCGGGCTACGCGGCACGCAAGCGCGATCTGGGCGTGATCGACTATGCCGACATGATCTCGGGCTGCGAGGCCCTGCTGCGAGAACACCCCGAGGTGCTCGCCTCGGTGCTGGGAGAGATCGATTGCGTCATCATCGACGAATTCCAGGACACCAACCCGGTGCAATTCGCGCTTTTGTGGCAACTGGCGGCAGGGGCGCCGCGCTGCCTGCTGGTGGGCGATGCCAAACAGTCGATCATGGGGTTTCAGGGGGCGGACCCTCGCCTGTCGCAGGCGCTGGCCGAGGCCAACCCCGGCGCGGTCGATCCCCTGCGGCAGAACTGGCGCAGCGATCCGCGCCTGATGGAAGCGATCAACGCCATCGGGGCGGGTCTGTTCGGTGCGGGCTATACGCCGCTTGCCCCCACGCGGGTTGAGACCGGCCAGCCGGTGCTGGAGGTGATCGCGCTGTCAGCCTCTCGCGGCACGCGCAAGCCGCCGAAACTGCCCGATCACACCGCCGCAAGGATCGCCGCGATGCTACAGGCGGGCGAACAGGTCACGGATCGTGCAACCGGCGCTTTGCGCCCGGTCCGGCCCGGCGACATCGCCGTCCTGTGCCAGCGCCACGCCGAGGCCGCTCGCTATGCCGAGGCGCTGCGCCGCCTGGGCCTGCCGGTGCGGATCAGCGCGTCAGGCTGGCATGATGCGCAGGCCGTGCTGGTCGCACGCCATGCCATGGCGCTGGCCGCCGACCCGCAGGATGTGCACGCCGCCCTTGTGGTCCTGACGCTTGGCCCCGCCGCGCTTCCCCTTGATGAAGCCTTGCGCCTGCTGGCGGATGGCGCCCTGGCCGACCATGCAGCATTGCACGGCATCCTTGCTCTTGCCGCCGCAGCGCCCGGCTGGACGGTGACCGACCTGTGCCTGAAGGTGACCGCCGATCTGCGCCCTTGGGCCGAGGCCTTGCCCGATGCCGCGCAGGCGCTCGCCGATCTGACCCGGCTTGAAGCCTTGGCCGAGGAATTCGACACCTCTGACCCCGGCATGATGGCCGCCGCCGGGTTTCACGGACGGGGGGCGCGAGTGTTCCTGGGCTGGCTGGCCAGCCGGTTGGAAGAACGCGATTTCGACCGTCACCCCGACCCCGGCGGGGGCGCCGCTCCGGGGATCGAGATTGTCACCTGGCACGCCGCCAAGGGCCGGGAGTGGCCCGTGGTCGTGGTCTGCGAGCTTGACGGCCAAGTCGGCGAACGGGAAAACACCACCCGCGCCCTCTTTACCGATTTCTCGGACCTGTCGCGCGTGCTGGACACGGCCCGGCTGATCCACACCCCGCGTCTTTTCACCCCCGAACAGCGCGAAGTCTTCCTGGCCGACCGCCAGCCCGCCGCCGAAGCCGAGGCGCGCAACCTGATCTATGTGGCCCTGACGCGCGCGCGTGACCGGCTTGTGATCGAATGGCCAGCGAAGGCGCTGGACAAGGAGGCAAACTGCCTGACCTTGCTGGCGCAGGCGGGGGTCAGCCTCGGGGCGGGCCTGCTTGTCGGCGGACAGGAGTTCCCGGCGCGCATCTGGCGCGATCCTGCTGGCGAAGGGGTGGAGCAGGTCCCTGCGGCGGATCAACCGCTGCTCCGGTTCGGTGCGCCTTCGCCAACGCCCGTCAAGGCCCGCACAACGCCCTGGCGCAGGCGGCCTTCCAGCCTGACCGAAGGCCCCGCTTTGCCTGCGCCGCCGCAGGTAATCCCCCTTGGCCCAGCCCATGGCGCTGGCCGCGCGCAAACGGCAACCGAACGTGGCACGGCCTGGCACCGGGCCTTTCGTGTGCTGGCCAGTCGCCCCGACCGGGCCGACAGACTACCTGCCGCCACTGGTCTTGATGCGGCAACGCTCGCCGCGATCTCCGGACAGGTTGCGGCGCTGAAGGAATGGCTCGCCCGCGAAGGTTATCCCGACCTGCACCTTGAAGTGCCGATCCACGTCACCCATCCCGATGGCTCGGAAACCTTGGGTATCCTGGACGCGGTGGCGATGGGGCCGGGCAGGATGCTGGTCATCGACCACAAGACCGGGCCCGCCCCCGACCCGATGGCGCGCTTTGCCTCCTACTGGCCGCAGCTTGCCGCCTATGCCGATGCCCTTCGTTTGACCTTTCCCGCCCATCACCTGCGCGGCGTCGCGATCCACTGGATGAACGAGGGCACCCTCAGCTTCTTGCCCCTTGAGCCGGAGGTCGTGGCCTGATGTCCGCCCTGGCCTGGATTGACTTCGACCAGACCGACCGCGACCGCGCGCGCCGGATCATGGACCTGTTCGGGGTTGAGGACTCCCGCGATGAACTGGGCCTCGGCTCGATCCGCGATGCCCTGTCGGACTTGATGTTCCCGGGCACCAGCACGATCCAGACGCGGCTGCGCTACATGGTCTTCGTGCCCTGGCTTTACCGGATGGCCGCCCGGTCTGGCGGGCGGGCGGATCAGGCGCGGCAACTGGAACTCCAACTTATCACGGCCCTCTTGCGTGGCGGCGAGACCGAGAACGTCATCGGCAGCGAGGCGCGCGACAGCCTGAAGCGGCTGCCAAGCGATGTCTACTGGGCCGGTCTTCTGGCGCTGGGCATCCGCACCCATCCCGGCAGCCGGGCCGAGATGCTGGCCGCGGGCGACGCCCCTGGCCTCTGGTCCCCCGGGCTGCCCGTTGCGCCGGATGACCTGCTGGACAAGGCAACCTTCCGCCTGACAGCCGAGGAAGGCAGCTTCCTGCGCGACCGTCTTGCCGTTTCCGCCCGCGACAGCCTGTTCAACGAACTGGCGCAGGCGGGTGACCGGGCGGGGTCGGGGGCGATCTGGCTGCACCCGATGCGCGCCACTTGGAGCGCGCGCAACATCGCCATCGTCGATCAGGCCGAACGCTTTGCCCGAGTGATGAACGGGGCGGCATTGCTTTACAACCTGATGCTGGCCGAACGGGCCGCTGCCATGCAGGGGGCCGAGACAGGCCGCTGGCACGATCTCGCCGCCGAGTACCGCGCGCGCCTGGGCACTTGGCAGGCCGAGGCCCCCGCCAGCCTTGCCACGGGCTGGAGCCTTGCGGGGCTCTGGTCGCTGACCTCGCAGACCATTCACAGGGTGGCCCCCCAGACCATGGCCTTCGTGACCGACTGGTCGGCCCTGGTTCAGCGCGGCCAGCCTCTGGCCGATGACGCAGCCGCCCGCGCCCTGATCCTGCGGCGGGAAACCCGGCTGAAGGGGCCCAAGGCGCGGCTGACCAATGACGCAGCATTGGCGCGTTGGGGCGGTGCCTCGGGCGCGGCGGTGCTGGCCTATCGCTGGCCGGTGGTGCAGCGCCATCTGCGGGACCTTGCCGATGCCGTCTGACAGCCCGTTCGACCCCGAAAACCGTGCGCTTTACGGCGAAATCCTGCGCGCTCCGCCGGGATACGAGGTCGATATGGCGCTGGCCACGACCTATTCGCTGGATTTCGAAACGGCGCTGGTGATCCCCGCGACGATGGCCTTTCAGGCCGCCGAAAGCCGGGCGCAGGTGCTGGACACGCCACTGGCGCTTCTGGACGGGCTGGAGCGGCTGGCCGAGCGCGTGGCGATCTTCTGCGAGGCCGGGCGCATCGCGGCGGAGCCCCGCGCCGCCAACCGCCTGACCGCACTTCTGGAAGACACGGTGACCGAGGTCCTCGCCCCACAAGGAGGCGCGTTTCACCCCAAGATCTGGGTGCTGCGTTTTGTGCCCCTGACTGGCACGGGGCCGGTCCGGCTCCGCCTTGCCATCCTGTCGCGCAACCTGACGACCGATCGCAGCTGGGACCTGTCGCTGTCGCTTGACGGCGAAGTGACCGACAGCGTGCAACCCGACAATGCCCCGATTTCCGCTCTCCTCCGCGCCCTGCCCGGCCTTGCGCGGGGACGCCCGACACCAGCCCGCAACCGCAAGATCGCCGAGGCGCTGGCCCGAGACGTTGATCGCACGGTCTGGACCCTGCCCGAAGGCGCTCGACGCTTGCGCTTTGCGGTCAATGGGTTAGGGCAGCCCACTTTCCGGCCCAAGGTCGGCAGAGCCATGGGTATCATCTCGCCCTTCTTGTCGCCCGAAGCATTGGTCCAGTTGACCAAGGACCTTGACCCCGCCGAATGCTGGCTCCTGAGCCGGGCCGAGGAACTGGCGCAGATGCCGCATGACGTGCTGGCCCGCTTCGGGCAGGTGATGGTTCTGGACGACCTGGCCGAAACCGAAGATGGCGAGGAGGCCGAGGCGGCGTCCGCGGCCCTGGGCCTTCATGCCAAGGTCTTTGTGACCGAACGTTACCCAAGGCCTGAATCGACCACGGATCTGACCGTCGGATCGGGCAACGCTACAGCAGCGGCGCTGCTGAACGGCAGCAACGTCGAGGTCTTTGCCACCCTGTCCGGTCCCTCGCGCCGGATGGGCTGGGTTGCCGATCACATCGCAAAAGAACGGCTGGGCCGGTTTCTGCGGCCCTGGCAGGCCCCAACAACGGCCCCCGCCCCTGATCCCGCCCTAGCGGCCGAAGCGCGCCTTGATGCGTTGCGCAAGGCACTGGCGGCGGCTGACCTGACCTTGCGCTGTACTCTGGCCGAAGACGGGCGGATCGGCCTGACCCTGACCGCGCGCGGCAGCCTAGCCCTCCCCGACACTCTGCGGGCAGAGCTTTGGCCACTGACCCTTGGCCCGAACCACGCCCTGACGCTGACAGCGGCGCTCGGCCGCACTGGCCTGCATCTCGGCGAGTTCGCCCTGGCCGATGTGACGCGCTGGCTGGGGCTTCGCCTCACCGATCTGGAAACCGGGGCCGAGCTGGTCTTCACCCTGGGCACCACGCTCAAGGACCTGCCCGAGGCGCGCACCGCCGAAATCCTGCGCAGCATCATCGAGAACCGCGAGGCCTTCCTGCGCTATATCCGCCTGCTTCTGGGCGATCCGCAGACGGCGGGCCAGATCATCCTGCAAGGCGGCAAGGGCGGTTTCCTGGGCTTTGCTGGCTTTGCCGACGATGCCCCGATCCTTGAGGACATGGTGCGTTCGCTCTCAGGCGACGGCCGCCGCCTGCGCGATATCGAACGGCTGATGTCGCGGCTGGGCGATGCCAAGGGCGCGGATGGGCAACCGGTCATCCCGCCGCGCTTCGCCGCCCTTTGGGAGGTGTTCCGCAACGTCTTGCCAAAGGAGGCGCGCCGTGGCTGAAAACCGCTTTGACCCCGGCGCCGCCCTGGCACCGCTGAAAGCCTTCCAAAGGGCCACGGTGGATCACGTCTGCCGCCGCCTGCTGACCGATCCCGACGCTACACGCCAGTTCCTGGTGGCGGACGAGGTGGGGCTGGGCAAGACGATGGTCGCGCGCGGCGTGATCGCCCGCACGATTGAGGCGCTTTGGGACAAGGTCCCGCGCATCGACATCATCTATGTCTGCTCGAACGGCGCCATCGCCGCACAGAACCTCGCCCGGCTGAACGTGATGGAGCGCGAGGCGCAGGTGCTGCCGACACGGCTGACCCTCCTGCCTTTGGTGCTGGGCGGAGAAAACAGTCTGCGCCACAACCGGGTGAACTTCATCAGCCTGACACCCGGCACGACCTTTGACCTGAAATCCTCGGGCGGCTGGGCGCGGGAGCGTGCCTTGATCCTGAGGCTTCTGGAAGGGCAACTCGCCCACCCAAAGGGCGCGATCCGACTGTTTCAGGGTTGGTCGGGCGAGCCGGGCTGGGAGCGAGAGCGCGCGCGGGTTGCGACCGAAACCGTTGATCCAGAAATCGCAGCCCGGTTCCAGATGGCCGTGGCCAACAGCGCCGGTCTGACCGCGCGGATCGACGACCTGTGCGCCGAGGTCGCCCAGCATCGCAACGTAGAGGGCGACCTGCGCCAGGCCTGCACCGCCCTGATCGGCGAACTGCGTGGGATGCTGGCCCAAGCCTCAGTCCAGTCACTGGAACCTGACCTGATCATCCTTGATGAATTCCAGCGCTTTCACGACCTCCTGCATGGCGACGATGAGGCTGCCGATCTGGCACGGCAGCTGTTCAACCATGTCGACAGCGCAGGCAATTCGGCCAAGACGTTGCTCCTGTCCGCCACGCCTTACCGGATGCTGACACTGGCAGGCGATGCGCCCGAGGAGGGCGATCATCACCGCGATTTCCTCGACGTGCTGGAATTCCTGTTCGGAGCCGAGGATGGCAAACGCCGCCGCGACGAGATCGCGCTGGAGATGCGCCGTTTTCGTCAGGCGATGCAGGCCCTGCCCGCAGGGTTCGAGAACGCCCGAACGCTGCGCGAGGGGATCGAAGGCCAGTTGCGCCGTGTCATCGCCCGCACCGAACGCGTGGCCGAGACTGCGGGTCGCGACGCCATGATCCGCGAACTCCGCCATGAACTTGTCGTGACCCCGGCCGACCTGATCGAGGCGCGCGCCATAGCGGCCGTGGCGGCCGCCGCCGGGGCACCGGGAACCGTGGACTACTGGAAATCCTCGCCCTGGCTTCTGAACCTGATGCGCGGCTACAAACTGGCCGACCTACTGAAAGAGCAAGCGAAGTCTCCCTCGCCCGCCCTTCGCGCCGCCATGAAAGCAGCGATCCTTTTGCAGATCGATCCGCAAGCGGTCGAAAGCTATGCGCCCCTTGCCCCCGCCAATGGCCGAATGCGCAAACTGGCCGATCTCGCCTTCGCGAATGACATGGCGCGCCGCCTGTGGATCGCGCCTTCCTTGCCCTACTTCGGCACCAGCCAACCTGTCAGCAAGATGCTGATCTTCTCGGAATGGACGATGGTTCCCGACGCGATTGCCGGGTTCCTGTCCTATGAGGCAGAGCGGCAGATGGGCATGGGCAAGGGTCACACCTACACCGACCCGCCAACCACCCGCCCCCTGCAGTTCCGCCGCGCCCAAGGCCGTCTCGCAGGCCTGCGCGCGCTGCAGCTCGTCATCCCCTCACCCCGTCTTGCGGCCCTGGCCGATCCGCTGGCCCTGATGCGAGTGGAGGGGCCCTTTTCCGATCTCGACGCGCTGCGTCAAGCGGTTCGCGCGCGCTTGCAGCCTTTGGCGCAAGACCTGGCGGAACAGAGCGCCGAAGCAGGGGATGGCGGCTGGGATTGGAGCAGCCCCACCGCCCTTGATGTCGTGAACCCTGACTTTGCCGCATGGCTTGCAGGCTCTGGCCCGCGCGGAGAGGGGGACGAGGAAGCCTGGCCCGATCATCTGGCCGAACTGCTGCAAGTCGCACGGCAGCCGATCGGGCAGAAAGACGTCGACCAGATCCTCAACCATCTGGTGGATGTCGCGCTGGGCAGCCCGGCCACCTGCGCCTTGCGCGCCCTGTCCCGTATCGCACCCACGCTGCCCCTGAACGATCCCGCGCTGCTGACGGCGGCAACCAAGGTTGGCATGGCCTTCCGGACCCTGTTCAACCAGCCCGAAACCCAGGCTCTGCTGCGCGCCGAAGGGGATGTCTACTGGCGGGCAGTCCTGCGTCATGCGGCCGAACACGACCTGCAATCGGTTCTCGACGAATATGCCCATGTCTTATTGGAAGCCGAGGGCCAAGTCGGTCATCCGCCGGTCAAAGCCATAGGGGTCATCGCCGAACGGATGGCCGAGGCTCTGTCCTTGCGACCGGCCCAGATCGAACTGAACCACTACGCGCTCCAGCGTGGCCGTATCGTCCAGACCCACCCGATCACCCTGCGCGGTCGCTTCGCCATGCGCTTGGCCCAGAAGGGTGAAGACGAGACCGGCGTGAACCGGACCGGTCTCGTCCGAACGGCTTTCAACTCTCCCTTCAAGCCCTTCGTGTTGGCTTCGACATCGGTCGGGCAGGAAGGACTGGATTTTCATCACTACTGCCACCGGATCGTCCACTGGAACCTCCCCGGCAACCCGGTCGACATGGAGCAACGCGAAGGCCGGGTCCATCGCTACAAGAACCACGCTGTCCGACTTAATCTGGTAGCAGGACATTCCGTGGCGGTGCTGGGCGGGCAGAACACTGATCCTTGGGCCGATATGTTCAGCGCTGCGCATGGAAACGCTGGGCGCACTGGCGATCTTGAGCCTTTCTGGGTGCTCGACGGCCCTACCAAGGTCGAACGCCATATCCTGTCGCTCCCCTTCAGCCGTGAAGAGACGCGGCTTTCCTGGCTGAACCGATCCGTGGCGCTGTATCGGCTGGCATTCGGTCAACCGCGGCAGGACGATCTACTTGCCTTGCTGGATCAGGTGCGGGACGAGATTGCACCGGAGGCGCTCGCTCAACTGCAGATCAACCTTCGTCCCGAGTGAACGCGTTCTGCTGCGGTTTTCGCGCGTTTCTGATCCTGCGTGGCTACTATCCCACTGATCTTGCACGTGGAATCCGTCCGTTTGTTGACCTATTGTTGACCCGCGCGGCAGAACGCAAAAAGCCCCGCTGGTTGGCGGGGCGCATGTCGTTGATGTTGTTATAAGATTTTGGTTGCGGGGGCAGGATTTGAACCTGCGGCCTTCAGGTTATGAGCCTGACGAGCTACCGGGCTGCTCCACCCCGCGCCAATTCCCTTCCGGGCTAGATATGGAAGGGTTGTATTTGTATCGTTTTGAGAGAGCTGTCTCTGATTAGGTTTGGCGGTGACCTACTCTCCCACGTCTTAAGACGCAGTACCATTGGCGTGTTGGCCCTTAACGGCCGAGTTCGGGATGGGATCGGGTGTTTAGCCAGCGCTATGACCACCAAACCGAAGCAGAGACATGGCCCGTTTGGGCCGAACATCAGTGTTGTTCCATGATCTTTTGATATTCCAGACATGTTGCCATGCTTTTACTGGATCAAATCAAGCCAATCGAGCAATTAGTACCAGTCAGCTGAATGCATTGCTGCACTTACACCTCTGGCCTATCGACGTGGTGGTCTTCCACGGCTCTCAAGGGAGACCTTGTTTTGAAGGGGGCTTCACGCTTAGATGCCTTCAGCGTTTATCCTGTCCGAACATAGCTACCCAGCACTACCGTTGGCACGATAACTGGTCCACCAGTGGTTCGTTCACCCCGGTCCTCTCGTACTAGGGGCAACTCTTCTCAAGTCTCCTACACCCACGGCAGATAGGGACCGAACTGTCTCACGACGTTCTAAACCCAGCTCACGTACCTCTTTAAATGGCGAACAGCCATACCCTTGGGACCTGCTCCAGCCCCAGGATGAGATGAGCCGACATCGAGGTGCCAAACGATGCCGTCGATATGGACTCTTGGGCATCATCAGCCTGTTATCCCCAGAGTACCTTTTATCCGTTGAGCGATGGCCCTCCCACTTGGGACCACCGGATCACTATGGCCGACTTTCGTCTCTGCTCGTCTTGTCAGACTTGCAGTCAGGCTGGCTTCTGCCATTGCACTCAACGAGCGATTTCCGACCGCTCTGAGCCAACCTTCGCGCGCCTCCGTTACGATTTGGGAGGCGACCGCCCCAGTCAAACTCCCCACCATGCAGGGTCCCGGACCCGGATAACGGGCCGCGGTTAGACAACAAGAAGGCGAAGGGTGGTATCTCAAGGGAGGCTCCACCACGACCGGAGTCGCGGCTTCAAAGCCTACCACCTATCCTGCGCATCACATTCCTGTTGCCAGTGCAAAGCTAGAGTAAAGGTTCATGGGGTCTTTCCGTCTAACCGCGGGTAGTGTGCATCTTGACACACAGTTCAATTTCGCTGAGTCCACGTTAGAGACAGCGGGGAGATCGTTACGCCATTCGTGCAGGTCGGAACTTACCCGACAAGGAATTTCGCTACCTTAGGACCGTTATAGTTACGGCCGCCGTTTACTGGGGCTTCAATTCAGAGCTTGCACCCCTCCTTTTAACCTTCCAGCACCGGGCAGGCGTCAGACTGTATACGTCGCCTTACGGCTTCGCACAGCCCTGTGTTTTAAGTAAACAGTCGCCACCCCCTAGTTTGTGCCCCCCACACACAGTTGCCTGCATATGGGGCTCCCTTCTCGCGAACTTACGGGAGCATTTTGCCGAGTTCCTTTAACGTGGTTCTCTCAAGCGCCTTGGTATACTCTACCAGTCCACCTGTGTCGGTTTAGGGTACGGTCTGATGGAGGGCTATTTCCAGGGACATCGCAGCAGCCCGGTCAATCCGATAAGACCGAACTACAGTAAACATCCGTCACATCCTCCTGGCCCAGGAATATTAACCTGGTTCCCATCGACTACGCCTTTCGGCCTCGCCTTAGGGGCCGGCTTACCCTGCTCAGATTAGCTTTAAGCAGGAACCCTTGGACTTTCGGCGAGAGGGTCTCTCACCCTCTTTGTCGCTACTCATGTCAACATTCTCGCTTCTGATCTCTCCACCGGATGCCTTACAGCCCGGCTTCACAGAAAGCTCCTTGCCTCCAAGGATCCGCAAGCGGATCGAAAGAGGCAGTGAGCTATATCACAGAACGCTCCGCTACCACGCACATCGCTGTGCATCCTGAGCTTCGGCTCGTAGTTTGAGCCCCGTTACATCTTCGCCGCAGGACAGCTTATCTAGACCAGTGAGCTGTTACGCTATCTTTAAAGGATGGCTGCTTCTAAGCCAACCTCCTGGTTGTTTTGGCCGTCCCACATGCTTTCCCACTTAACTACGAATTAGGGGCCTTAGCTGCAGGTCAGGGTTGTTTCCCTCTTCACGACGGACGTTAGCACCCGCCGTGTGTCTCCCGGATAGTACTCATCGGTATTCGGAGTTTACTTAGGCTCAGTAAGTCTGTGGGACCCCATCACCCATGTAGTGCTCTACCCCCGATGGTATTCGTCCGAGGCGCTACCTAAATAGCTTTCGCGGAGAACCAGCTATCTCCAGATTTGATTGGCCTTTCACCCCTAGCCACACCTCATCCAGACCCTTTTCAACGGGTGTTGGTTCGGACCTCCAGTAAGTGTTACCTTACCTTCATCCTGGACATGGCTAGATCATCTGGTTTCGGGTCTGATCCAACGAACTCATGCGCCCTTTTAAGACTCGCTTTCGCTGCGCCTACACCTATCGGCTTAAGCTCGCTCGTTAGACCAAGTCGTTGACCCATTATACAAAAGGTACGCCGTCAGAGCTCAAGGCTCCTCCGACTGCTTGTAGGCGTTCGGTTTCAGGTACTGTTTCACTCCCCTCGTCGGGGTGCTTTTCACCTTTCCCTCACGGTACTGGTTCGCTATCGGTCAGCAAGGAGTACTTAGCCTTCGGGGGTGGTCCCCCGATCTTCAGACAGGATTTCACGTGTCCCGCCCTACTTAATATGTCCCGTGGAGCTTCCTATACGGGGCTGTCACCCGCTATGGCCTGCCTTTCCAGACAGTTCTAGTCACTCTTCCAGGCTCGGCTGGTCCGCGTTCGCTCGCCACTACTAGCGGAGTCTCTATTGATTTCCTTTCCTCCGGGTACTTAGATGTTTCAGTTCCCCGGGTTCGCTTCAAAACCCCTATGTATTCAGGATTAAGATACCTGTCTCAGCCCATTATTGATACCCGAAGGTAACAATAACGAACTGTCA